>DIAF01000020.1:0-11743 GCA_002414665.1 Halieaceae bacterium UBA5085 | reverse complement strand
GGCCCCGAGGATATCGATTTTGTCGCCGCCATGGCGCCTGCGGCAGCATCAGTGCCGGGGCCTTCCCTGGTGGCACCGTCCGAGACGCCGGCCGAGCCGCAGCTGGAGGGCGACTTGAAAGAACGGGAGCGCGAGTTGATCGTCGCCGCGTTGTCCGCGGTCGACGGGAATCGCAAGGAAGCCGCACAGCGGCTGGGCATCAGCCCGCGCACCTTGCGCTACAAGCTGGCGCGCTTCCGTGAACTGGGGTTGGCTGTACCCCACGCACAGTAGGAGAGGAGATACCATGAGCGAAATGGCAATCAACCAGGTGCTGGCGCAAATGCGCAGCATGGCGGCCGAGGCGGGCGGTGAATCAGCCGCTGCGGCGGGCGGCGCCGACTTTTCCAGCTTCATGAAACAATCCATCGACGATGTGAATCAGGCCATGCAGACCTCGCGGGCCATGGCCACGGCCTTCGAGGAAGGCCAGCCGGGTGTGTCGCTGGCCGAGTTGATGGTGACGGCGCAGAAAGCCAGCCTGGAGTTCCAGGCGCTGAGTGAAGTACGCAACAAACTGCTCACCGCATACCGCGAAGTGATGAGCATGCAGGTCTGATGCCTGCTGGTTTATCATAGCCCCCTCAGGAGTGAGTTGATTCATGGCAGAGAACAGCGGCGGACTTGTCGCCCGCTTCAACGGTTACAGTCGCCAGCCGGTCTCCCGGCAGATTGCGCTGCTCGTCGGCCTCGCCGCCTCTATCGCCCTGGGCATTGGCCTGGTGCAGTGGATGCTGGTGCCGAACTACAAGCCGTTGTTCGGCAGCATGGCGGCCGAGGACACCACGTCGGCGATGAGCACCCTGGACGCCAACGGTATTGATTACCGTCTGGACGACCGCACGGGCATGGTGACTGTGGCCGCCGACGAAGTGCACCGCGCGCGGTTGTTGCTGGCGACCGAGGGCTTTCCGCGCTCTGGCGATATCGGTTTCGACAGCATCTACCAGGAACAGGAAATCGGCGTCAGCAGTTTTATGGAGCAGGCGCGCTATCACCGCTCGCTGGAGCAGGAGCTGGCGCGGACCATCAGCGCCCTGGACGGCGTGCGCGGTGCGCGCGTGCACCTGGCCATGGCCAAGCAGAGCGCTTTCCTGCGCCAGCGCCAGGAGCCCGCCGCGTCCGTGGTGTTGCACCTGTACGGCGGGCGGGTGCTCTCCGAGCGCCAGCTTGCGGGTATCGTGCACCTGGTGTCCGCCAGCGTCCCCAACCTGAAGCCGGAGACCGTCTCGGTGGTCGACCAGCAGGGCCGCCTGCTGTCCTCCCAGGGCAACCCGGACGATTTCGGTTACAGCAAGGAACAGTTCCAGATGGCGCAGCAACTGGAGCAGCGCTACAGCCAGCGGATTGTCGATATTCTGGAGCCCATCCTCGGGCCGGGTCGTGTGCACGCCCAGGTCTCTGCCGATATCGACTTCACCCGCATCGAGCGTACCAGTGAAGTGTATGCCCCGGACACGGTGTTGCGCAGTGAGCAGACCTCGGAGGAGATGACTACCCGGCTGCTGGAGGGCGGTGTGCCCGGTACCCTGGCCAACCAGCCGCCGGAAGACCCGGATGTGCTGGCCCAGCCGCCGGAGGCAGCGGCGGCACAGAACACCGCGCCGACCCGCTCGACCCGTCGCGAGACACGCAACTACGAAATGGACAAGACCATCAGTCACATTCGTGAAACACCCGGCACCCTGCGCAAGCTGTCGATTGCACTGGTACTGGACCACGTGGAAACCACCGCCGAGGATGGCTCGGTGGCGCGTGCCCCGCTGGCGCCGGAACGGGTGGAGGAGATTACGCGTCTTGCCCGCGAAGCCGTGGGCTTCAGCGAGGAGCGCGGTGACACCGTGAGCGTGATCAACGCTTCTTTCGTCGAACCGCCGGCACTGGAAGCCCCCCCGGAACCCTCGATTCTCGAGCAGGACTGGCTGTGGCGGCTGTTGAAGGGGCTGGGCGTCGCGGCGGGCCTGGCGGCATTGCTGTTCTTTGTGGTGCGTCCCTTGATGCAGTTTTCCGTCGCACCGGTACCGGCGGCCATTGGCCCGGGGCAGCGCGCCCTGGGCAACGACGGCTACGGTGACGCAGGGTACGCGCAGGGCGCCGCGGGTGAGCTGATGAGCGACGACCAGGTGACCCTGGCGGGCAACCGCCGTGGGCTGCCGGGCAACACCGGCTACCAGCAGCAATTGCAGATGGCGCGCAGTGTTGCGGAAGGTGAACCGCAGCGGGCGGCACACGTAATGAAACAGTGGGTGGCGGGCGATGGCTGATGCCGCGGGAGCCGGGTTGAGCGGCGCGCAGCGCGCTGCCGTTTTTTTGCTGGGGGTAGGCGAGGAGTCCGCGACCGCCATCATGCGCCATATGGAACCGCGCGAGGTGCAGCGGATTGGCGAGGCCATGGCCTCGCTGGCGTCCATTTCCAATGAACAGGTGGAGGCGGTGCTCGCGGCGTTTCACGAGGACGCCAGCGCGCTGAACCCGCTGGGCCTCGGCGCGCCTGAGTTTACCCGCAGGGTGCTGACCAATGCGCTGGGCGAGAGCAAGGCGCGCTCGATGCTGGCCAAGGTGATGCCCGGCAAGCAGCAAACCTCCGGCATCGAGGCCCTGAAGTGGATGGATCCGGGTGCTGTGGCTGAACTGCTGGAGGATGAGCACCCGCAAATCATCGCCATCGTGCTGGCCTCGCTGGACGAAGAACAGTCGGCCCAGGTGCTGGTGAACATTCCCGAACCGGTGCGCAGTGAGGCATTGTTGCGTGTGGCACGCCTGCAGGTGATTGACCCGGCGGCGATGGAAGAGCTGGACAAGGTGCTGGAAAAGCAGCTGGGCAAGGTGCGCAAAACCCCGCCGCGCTCGGTCAATGGCATGACCAGCGCCGCCGCCATCCTGAATAACGTCAAGGCAGATGTCGAGTCAGAACTGCTCGGTGCGCTCAAAGAGGCCGACGCGGAACTCGGTGAAAAAGTCGGCGAGCTGATGTTCGTGTTCGACAACCTGATGGAACTCGACGACCGCGGCATGCAGCGCCTGATTCGCGAAATTGCCGTCGACAGTCTGGTGATTGCGCTGAAAGGCGTGGACGACCGCCTGCAGGACAAGTTCTTCAATAACATGTCCTCCCGCGCCGCCGATATGCTGCGCGAGGACCTTGAGGCCAAGGGCCCGGTGAAGCTGTCCGAAGTGGAGGCGGCGCAG
Organism: Halieaceae bacterium UBA5085; assembly: GCA_002414665.1. Lineage (GTDB taxonomy): Bacteria > Pseudomonadota > Gammaproteobacteria > Pseudomonadales > Halieaceae > Haliea. The sequence continues at coordinate 8,515 of DIAF01000020.1, read as the reverse complement.
AAGGAGATTCTCGCGGTGGCGGGGCGCCTGTCGGACGAAGGCGAAATTACCCTGGGTAAAGGGGGCGATGATTTTGTCTGACCCCGGTCGCCCGCGCAGCTGGCAGCCACCGCCACTGCAGGATGCGGCGCCGGCGGTCGCGGTGCCGGATACCGCCGCCCTCGCCGAACGCGCGCGTGCCGAGGGCTATGCTGCCGGGCACGCTGAGGGGCTTGCCGCAGGGCGTGCCAAGGCCGCGGCCACGGCGGCCGAATTGGCCGCCCTGCTGGGCAATATGGCCGCGCCGTTTCGGCAGCAGGAAGCCGATCTGCTGCGTGAGCTCTCCGAACTCGTGGTGCGTGTGGCGACCACTGTGGTGCGGCGTGAGCTGGAAACCTCAGCAGGTGCGATAGAAACCGTGCTGGCGGAAGCGCTGGAAATTCTTGAAGCGGTTGAGGGGCCGGTGGACGTGCACCTGCACCCGGCCGATGCCGCACTGGTACGGGAGTGGCTGGCGAATGAGTTGCCAAAGCTGGCGGTAACCCTGCACACCGACGCCGCGTTGCTGCGCGGGGGCTGCCGCGTGGCCACCGCCGAGAGCTATGTGGATGCCTCCACCGAGCGGCGCCTTGACGACGTGCTGCGAGCGCTGCGCGAGAGTCGCGGCGCCGTGGGTGGGGCAACAGAGACATGAGTGCTGCGGCGAACCTGGAGGCCGAGCGGGCGACCCGTCTGCAGCGCCAGATCGGCGGCCTGGCTGCCCGGGTGAATGCGGTATCACCGATCCGCGAGGGCCGTCTCGTGCGCATGGTCGGCACGCGGCTTGAAGTGGCCGGCTGCACCGGCGCGGTGGGCAGCCGCTGTAGCATTCAGGCGGAAGAGCAGCGCAGCGTGGAAGCCGAAGTGGTGGGCTTTTCCGAGGGCCGACTGATTCTCATGCCGGAGGGCAGCCTGCACGGTGTCATGCTCGGCGCGCGCGTGCGCCCGCTGGGCTTCAGTCATCGGGTCGGTGTCGACGAGCACCTGCTGGGTCGCGTCATCAACGGCGCTGGCCACCTGCTCGATGGTGGCCCCACGGTGATGTTCCGTGACTACGCGCCTCTGCGCGGTGGTGCCATCAACCCGCTGGCACGCGGCTCGGTGCGCGAACCGCTGGACGTTGGGGTGCAGGCGATCAACGCGCTGGCGACCATTGGCCGGGGGCAGCGCCTCGGTCTGTTCGCCGGCAGCGGGGTGGGCAAGAGCACCCTGCTGGGCATGATGACCCGGCACACGGCCGCGGATGTCATTGTGGTGGGGCTGGTCGGCGAGCGCGGGCGCGAGGTGCGTGAGTTCGTGGATGAGATCCTCGGGCCTGAGGGGCTGCGGCGTGCGGTGGTTGTGGCGACGCCGGCGGATGACCCGCCGCTGATGCGGGTACACGGCGCCTGGCGCGCCACCGCCATCGCAGAACACTTCCGCCGGCAGGGCAAGAACGTACTGCTGTTGCTGGATTCGCTGACCCGCTTTGCCCAGGCGCAGCGTGAAATCGGCCTGGCCGCCGGCGAGCCACCGGTCGCCAAGGGCTATCCGCCTTCGGTGTTTTCGCTGCTGCCGGCACTGGTGGAGCGCGCGGGTAATACCGAGGAGGGCTCCATCACCGCCATCTACACGGTGTTGGTCGAAGGTGATGACCTGGCGGACCCGATCGCCGATTCGGCACGCGCCATTCTCGACGGTCACATTGTGCTGTCGCGGCAGCTGGCGGACTCCGGCATGTTTCCGGCCTTCGATATCGAAGCCTCCATCAGCCGCTCGATGGTCAACGTGGTGGACCCGGCACAGCTACAGTTGGCACGGCAGCTCAAGGAGTTGTATTCTGTGTGGCGGGAGAATCGAGACCTGATAACGATCGGTGCCTACGAACGCGGCACCGACCCGGCCATTGACCGGGCCCTGGGCGCGATAGGCCCATTGCGTGCGCTGATAAGCCAACCCTGGAATGAGAAACGGGATATGCAGCACAGCCTTAACGCACTCCTCGACACCGCCCGGGCTGCAGGCCTTGGGGGCCAGTCATGACCGCTCCGGATAAACTCGACAAGGTCGTCACGGTGGCCCGCGCCGACCAGGCGGGTGCGGCGCGCAACCTGCAGGAACAACAGGCACACCACAGCCGCAACAACGACCAGCTCAATCAGTTGCGTCGCTTCGCGGACGAATACGAACAGCAACTGCGCGAGATGTCGGCGTCGGGTATGGCTGCGGCGCAACTGCAGGATTATCGCCAGTTCCTCTCCAACCTGAACGATGCCATTCGCCTGCAACTCAGCACCGTTGCAGAGAGTACCGAGAAACTGCAGCAGCAGCGCCAGGACTGGATGCAGAAATCGCTGCAGACCTCCACCCTTGAGGACTTCGTAACGCGCCGGCGCATTCTCGCCCAGGAACACGCCGAGCGCGTGGAACAGCGTGCTGTGGACGAGCGGTTCAACGCCGGATTTGTGCCACCCGGTCAGGAGCCCCCCGGCTCTGGCACGTAATTTGCTCAATCTCCTGTAACACGGGAGACCCTACATGATCACGGTACTGCAAAGCCTGCCTGTTGCCAGCTCGGACGCCACCGCTGCGCCAGGCAACACGGCGCAGAATGGCTCTGAAAACGGATTTTCGCAGATGTTCGCGGCCGCTCAGGCGGCAGCAGCTGACGTGCCCGCCGATGGCAAAAGCGGCAATGCCGCACCTTCCGGCGGCAGCCCCTTGCCGCCTGACGCCGCAGAGGCAGCGCTTGACCTGCCGCAGCCCGCCGCCGCAGGCGATACGGCGGAGCCGCCCACGGCTGCTTGGCAACCCTTCACCCTCGCCCTGCAAGCGCTCGCGGAACCCGGACTGGAGAGTAGCGGTCAGGCCCCGGTCAGCAGGGGTGACCCGCTGGCTGCGGGCTCTGCTGAAGCGGCACCGCCCGGAGCTGCCATGCCGGTTTCCGCTGACGCGGTCCTCCCCGCACCCGCTGCAACGCTGGTCGCGACCTCCGGGACGGTGCTGCGCGACGGTGCTCCCGGGACCCTGGAGGGGGGCGCCCGCACCAATGCCACCGGTGGGGCTACAATGCCTTTGGTCTCGTCACTGCCGGCGGCGCCTGAAGCTGCGGGTGACCTGTTGGCGGAGGCGGCGACGCGCGAGCCCAATACCCGGGCAGAGCGGATGGTCGCGCCTGCAGCAACCGCTGCAGCGGCGCAAGAGTCCGGACTGCTGGCAGCCGCTGAGCGCGCGCGTGGCGAAGAAGCGGCAGTGCTTCAGGGCCTGCGCCAGCGTGCCGTGGAAGGGGGCGCTGATGGCCCACGGCTGGCGCTCGCTGCTGGCAGCGCGGATGTTCCTTCGGCTAACGCACCGGTAACCGTCGCGGCTCAGGGTGCCGCCGCACAGGTCGATGCGCCGGCCCCTGCCGCTCCGCGCACACCTGCGCAGCTGGCGATGACACACGCCCCCCAGGACCCGGAGTTTACCGGCGAGCTGGCCAACCGACTGCAGGTGTTTGCCCGCAACGGTGGTCACGAGGCAACGCTGCAGTTGCACCCCGCCGATCTTGGTCGATTGCAGGTGTCCATCTCCACCGATGGCGACCAGGCGCGTGTGCTGTTCGTGGCGGATTCGGCCGCAGCCCGGGATGCCATTGAACAGTCCCTGCCGCGCCTGCGTGAAATGCTCGCCCAGAGCGGCCTGCAACTGGCTCACAGTGACGTGTCCAGCCAGTCCCAGGGCAGTGGCGACAGCCAGCGCGACGCTGTCGGCGGGTCGCGCCAGGCGGCAGCTGACGACACCGGTAACGGGCTTCTGTCCGGCGCCGCGGAATCCGCTCCCCAACCCGTTGGTGCCGGCGCGCGGCTGGTCGACTACTACATTTAACTTCCCGCCTTTTTCAGTCTAGTATGCCCGCAGGCTGCCCCCGGGCCGCCACGCGGGCGCGGAGTGTCAAAATACTGGCACTCGCCGTACACTCAGCGCCTTAACTGTTTGTAATTATTAGAAATAATTTTTCTGGTATAGCTCTTGCTTCAGGGGATGTTGCTGACCTATGGCGGCATTCGGCAGGGCTGCCGGTCAGTTGCGAGGAGCAAGCATGGCTGCAAAAGAAGATCTCAATCTCGGCAAGGGTAATGGCGCGGGTGATGCCGACAAGGCGTCAGGGGGCGGCAAGGGCAAGTTGATTGCCATCATTGCGCTGGTGGTCGTGCTGATCGGCGGCGGGGCGGCTGCCGCTTTCATGTTGCTCGGCAACAATGACGAGGCAGCGGCCGATGTCGCCGGCGCGGAGCCTGCAGCGCCCAAGGTTGAGGAGCGCGAGGCGGCCTACATGCCGTTGGAGAAGTTCCTGGTCAATTTCGACCACAAAGGGGGCATGCGCTACATCCAGACCGATATCCAGTTGATGGCCTATGAGCCTGCGGCGTTGGAAAACGCCCAGCGCAACATGCCCGCGGTGCGCAACCGTCTGATCATGCTGCTCAGCGACCAGGACTTCGACGCACTGCGCACCGTACAGGGCAAGGAGACGTTGCGCCAGGACGTGCTGAAGGCTGTGAACGAAGTGCTCAAACTGTCCGGGCCGGATGCCGTGCAGGACGTCTACTTCACTTCTTTCGTGTTGCAATAGGTCGGGTATGGCTGGCAGCGATCTGCTTTCCGAAGGCGAACTTGATGCACTGACAGGCGGCGCTGCCGCTACCAGCACAGGGTATCGCGCCTTCGACTTCACCGCCCGCGAGCAATCGCTGCTCAACCAGCTGACGCTCTTGCCTCCCCTGCAGGAGAGGCAGGCAGAACAGCTGGCACAGAGGCTGGAGGATGTTTTCGGCAGTGAGTTCGAGGTGACAGCCGCAGGCTTGCGGGTGCTCTCCTGTGAGGAACTGCTGGCCTCGCTGGCGGAGAGCGTGGCGGTGTCCACGCTGGAACTGGTACCGCTGGCCGGCCACGGTCATGTGGTGTGCCCGGCACCGCTGTTGTCCCAATTGGTCAATGATTATTTCGGTGGAGTGCGCGGCGGCAGCGTCGCCAACCTGCCGCGCACGGCCCTGACACCCAGCGAGCTGCGACTCGCCGAGCGTGTGGCAGAGCAGGTGATCGGGTCTCTGGTGACCGCCTGGGCCGACAAACTGCCGCTGGAGCCGGGCGAAGCGCACACCGCCCCGCATGTGGATGCCATTGCCTCGCTGCCCTCTGGCGACAAGCTGGTGCAGATGGTGTTTGCCGTCACCCTCAACGAGTTGACGACAGACATCGCCCTGCTGTTGCCCTTTGCCGCTCTCGAGCCCTGGAAACAGCGTTTCAGCGCGCCGCGTAAATCCGCGGCGGAGGATGCCGGGCAGGGCTGGGGTCCGCACCTGCGGCGCGAGCTGCCTGCGGTGAAAGTGGACGTCGCGGTGATGCTCGCCAGCCGCGAACTAACGCTGGGTGAGGTGCTTGGTCTGCGGGTCGGCTCGGTCATCGACATCGCAGTGCCGGACGAGGTGGATCTCTGCGTGGAGGGTGTGCGTCTGGCCAGCGGCCGCTATGGCGCCTACGAGGGGCACAAGGCGATCAAGATCACGGGATTTGCCGGCACCGATACGCCGGCGGGTAAAAGCACAGGATGAGACGATGAGTGAACAGGACGAACAGGGCGCCGGCGAAGCCGCAGGCGAGACGCTGCAGCAGCTGTCCCCGGGCCCATCCGGCGGTGCCGGTGGCGAGATCAATTTTGATCTGCTGCTGGACGTGCCGGTGACGCTGTCGGTGGAGATAGGGCGCACACGCATGTCGATCAAGGACCTGCTCGCGCTGAATCAGGGCGCGCTGGTGGAGCTGGACCGCGAGGTCAATGCACCCCTGGACCTGATGGTCAACGGCACACTGATTGCCCGCGGCGAAGTGGTGGAACTCGAGGGGCGCTTCGGTCTGCGCTTGATCGATGTGGTCAGCCCCTCTGAACGCCTGAAGAAGGTCCGGTGAACAGTCCGCAGCTATTCAGCGCCGGTTACCTGGTGCAGGTGCTTGGCTCCCTGCTCCTGGTGTTCTGCTGCATTCTCGGCATGCTCTACCTGATGCGCCGCTTCAGTCGCGGGAGCAGCGGCAACAATGCCCGGTTGGCGGTGCTGGCCAGTGCCAGCGTCGGCAGTCGGGAGCGCGTGGTGCTGCTGCGTGCAGGGGATGAGCAGATCCTGCTCGGTGTGGCGCCGGGGAGCGTGAGGACACTGCACGTATTTACAGAGCCTGTGGTCCCCGATGCGGCGAGCGCGCCGCAGCGCGCTGATTTCTCCGCAATCCTGCACAGTGTCAATCCGCTGGGAGCGCGCAAATGACGCGGTCGCGACTGCATGTCCTGTGGGCGGCTGCTGCCGTGCTGCTCGGTCTGCTGGTGATGCCCGGGCTCGCGCAGGCGCAGGCCACGATCCCACTGGTATCGGTCACTCCCACCTCGGGGGGTGGCAGCAACTATTCGATGAATATCCAGATTCTGCTGCTGATGACGGTGCTCACGCTGCTGCCCGCAGCCCTGATCACCATGACCTCCTTCACGCGGATACTGATTGTGCTTGCGATTCTGCGCCAGGCGATGGGCACCGCGCAGACACCGTCGAACCAGATCATTCTCGGGCTGGCGCTGTTCCTCAGCCTGTTCATCATGGCACCGGTGTTCGACGTGGCCTACCAGAACGCCCTGTTGCCCTACATGAACGAAACCATCGATTTCGACCAGGCACTGGCGGCGGCGCGGGATCCCTTTCGCGAGTTCATGCTCGGCCAGACCCGTGAAAACGACCTGTTGTTGTTCGCCGAGCTCGGTGGCTACGGTCCGTTCCAGACGCCGGAAGAGGTGCCGATGGTGGTGTTGTTGCCGTCCTTCCTCACCAGCGAATTGAAAACCGCGTTCCAGATTGGCTTTCTGCTGTTCGTGCCGTTCCTGATCATCGACCTGGTGGTCGCGTCCGTGCTGATGTCCATGGGGATGATGATGCTGTCGCCGATGCTGGTGTCCCTGCCTTTCAAGCTCATGCTGTTTGTGCTCATTGACGGCTGGACGCTGGTGGCGTCCACGCTGGTCAACAGTTTCGTGGTGTAACCACCGATGACGCCGGAAACTGTACTGGATGTAGGCATGGACGCGCTGTGGCTGGCGGTGCTGCTGGCGGCGCCGCTGCTGCTTTCCGCCCTGGCCGTGGGCCTGTTGATCGGTATCTTCCAGGCGGCCACGCAAATTCAGGAAATGACCCTGAGCTTCATCCCCAAGCTGATCGCCCTGGTGGTGGCACTGTTCGTCGCCGGGCCGTGGATGCTGCAGGTGGCGATCACCTTCACCCAGCGCCTGTACACGGAAATTCCGGGAATGCTCGGATGAGCGGCCTGCCACTCGACATCGACCAGGTGCTGGCGGCGATGCAGCTGTACTACTGGCCGTTTCTGCGCGTCTCGGCGCTGATGCTCGTGGCGCCGGTGTTCAGTGCCGCGAACATTACCGTGCGGGTGCGGGTGTTGCTGGCGGTGTTGATCGCAGCGCTGGTGGCGCCGCTGATGCCCGCGGCGCCGGTTGCCAACCCCCTGAGTGGCGAGGGTCTGTTGCTCGCCGCGCGGGAGGTGGCCATCGGCGCCGCGATGGGCTTCGTCATGCAGATGGTGTTTGCCGCGGTGGTGGTGGCCGGCGAGACGCTGGCCATGAGCATGGGCCTGGGTTTTGCCATGTCGATAGACCCGCAGAACGGGGTACAGGTCCCGGTGGTCAGCCAGCTGAACGTCATTCTTTCCACGCTGTTGTTCCTGGCTATCGATGGTCATCTGCTGTTGCTGGCCGCCCTGGGCGACAGCCTGGTGCTGCTGCCACCGGGCCAGCCGGGCTTTGATCCCGGCACCTTCGCCAACCTGGCAGGGCTGGGTGGCGGAATTTTTGCCAGTGCGCTTGTGCTCGCCCTGCCGGCGCTGACCGCAGTGCTGATGACCAATATCGCGCTCGGCGTCATCACCCGGGCGGCGCCGCAGTTGAATATCTTTGCCGTAGGCTTCCCGGTCACCATTCTGGTCGGCTTCGTGTTCCTGTTGCTGGGGATGCCCGCTTTTCTGTCCGCAATGCGGCGCTTCCTGGAAGCCGGCATTGAACAGACTCTGATGGTCTTCTGATGGCAGACGAGCAGCAGTCCGGGCAGGAACGCACCGAAGAACCCACCGAGCGACGCAAACAGGAAGCGCGGCGCAAAGGGCAGGTGCCGCGCTCCAAGGAACTCAACACCACCATCACCCTGCTGGCCGCTGCGGCAAGCCTGCTGATCCTCGGTCCTGCCATGGTCGACGGCATGTTCCAGTTAGCGACAGAGGCGTTTTCCGCTGATCGGGAACTGGCCTTCAACGCCGTGCATCTGCCGCTGCACTTCATGCATATGATGTCCACGGCGTTGCTGTTGCTGGCGCCATTTCTGCTGGCGTCGCTGGTGGCGGCGTTTGCCGGGCCGCTGCTGATGGGGGGCTGGGCATTTTCCGCCGAGTCCATGAGCTTCAGTTTCGACAAGATCAACCCGGTCAAGGGGCTGGC
>DIAF01000016.1:25653-25870 GCA_002414665.1 Halieaceae bacterium UBA5085 | reverse complement strand
TCGTGATAACCTTCATTGGACATAATGGGCTTCCTGTAGAATTTAAGACAACAGCAAACGCTGCTCACCAACATACCCGGCCAGTGTAGCGCGGGATGCAGCCAGAGCCAAAGCAAGGGCTGAGACAGCGCCTCATGCGGCCCCCAGCACCAGGCCGAAGCCGGCAAACGCCGCCACCAGCACCAGTATCGGCGGGCGCCAGCGCAACAGCACTGCC
>DIAF01000016.1:0-25515 GCA_002414665.1 Halieaceae bacterium UBA5085 | reverse complement strand
GCAACAGCACTGCCCATCCCGCCGATACCAACAGCACATCCAGCCAGCCGTGCAGGGCACTGCCGGCAATCGGGTTCACCCAGGCGGCAGCCAGCAGGCCCACCACCGCCGCGTTGACACCCGCGACCAGGCCCAGTACGCGCGGGCGTGCCGCCAGCGCGCTCCAGGCGGTCTGCAAGCCCAACACCAGTAAAAATCCCGGCAGGAAAATCGCCAGAGTAGTGAACAATGCGCCCCATACTGGCCTCGCAGGCAGCAATTCAGCACCCAGAAATGCCGCCAGGGAAAACATCGGTCCGGGCACCGCCTGCGCCGCGGCATAACCCAACAGGAAACGGTCCTCACTCAGCGCGTCACCCACCTGCTGCTGCAGCAGGGGCAACACCACATGGCCACCGCCAAACACCAGGCTGCCGCTGTGATAGAACTGACTGAACAGCCGCCACTCCGCGCTGACAGCGGCCAGCACGGGCAGCAGCGCGAACAAGAGGGAAAACGCCACGAGCGGCAACCAGCGCAGGCCAGTCGCTGACGGCGCCAACCGCGGCCCGGAGTCTACCTGTGCGGGCAGAAATGCAGCCCCCAACAGGGCAGCCATCAGCAGCGCCAGATACGACAACCACGCCGTCGCACTCCACAGCAGCAACAGGCCCGTGGCAACCGCGAGGGCGGCCCCGAGCCAGTGACGGCAGAACATCCCCGCCATACTGCGCACCGCCTCTGCCACCACTACCGCGGCCAGGAGTTTCAGGCCCCGCACCAGGCCATCCAGCCAGTCGGCCTCCGCAGATTGCGCTGCAAACAGGGCCAGGCCCAACATGAGCACAAAGGACGGCAGCGTGAATCCGACGAATGCCGCCATTGCGCCCGGCAATCCGGCGCGCCGATGACCCAGCGCAAAGCCGACCTGGCTGGACCCCGGCCCGGGTAAAAACTGGCTCAGGGCGACCAGTTGCGCGTAGTCAGCGGCGCTCAGCCATTGCAGACGCTGGACAAAAACCTGCTGGAAATAGCCAATATGCGCCGCCGGCCCGCCAAAACTGACACAGCCGAGCAGCAGAAAGCGCCAAAACACCTCAAACACCGCTGCCATTCAGCTCCCCTGCGACGACAGAGCCGGCGTGGCGGTACTCAGCCCTGCAGGCTCGGAAAATCGATGTAACCTGCATCGCCGCCACCGTAGACCGCGGCGTCATCACCCGGGGGGTTGAGCGGCGCGTCGATCGCAAAGCGCTCCGCCAGATCGGGCGTGAACATATAGGGCCGCGCAATGGACACCGCCGCCGCGCCGCCCGCCGCCAGCACCGCTTCACTGCGTTCGCGATTGTAGCCGCCGTTCAGTACCAGCCGGCCGCCGTAGACCGCCCGCAGGTCATCAATGCCGAAACCCTCCTGCGCTTCTACGGCGCTGCCACTGACGGAGGATTCATACACGCGCTCAACAATTTCCAGAAACGCCAGACCGCGTGGCTCGAGTTGTGCAATGGCATGCTGGAACAGCGGTGCGGGCTGGCTGTCGTGGCAGTCCCAGGTGGTCGAGAAGGGCGACAGGCGCACCGCGGTGCGGTCGGCGCCCACTTCGTCGATGACAGCGTCCGTGACCTCCAGCAGGAACCGGCAGCGATTCTCGATACTGCCACCGTATTGATCGTCGCGCTGATTAACTCCATCGCGCAGGAACTGGTCGATGAGATAACCGTTGGCGCCGTGGATCTGTACGCCATCAAAACCCGCGTCCAGGGCGTTGCGGGCGGCCTGGCGAAAGTCGTTCACCACGGCGGGGATTTCATCCAGTGTGAGTGCGCGCGGCTGCGATGTCGGCACAAAACCTTCTTCCGTGAAGGTGCGAATGGTTCCCCGTACTGCAGAGGGTGCCACAGGCGCTGCACCCTCTTTCTGGAATACGCTGTGCGACACGCGCCCGCAGTGCCATATCTGGCAGACAATGCGACCGCCAGCGCCATGCACCGCCTCTGTTACCGCGCGCCAACCCGCAATCTGCTCCGGCGTATGGATCCCCGGTGTGGCGAGGGTACCCGTGCCCTGCTGTGAGATCTGCGTTGCCTCGGTGATGATCAGGCCCGCGCCTGCCCGCTGACGGTAGTACTCGGCCATCGACGGCGTGGGCACGCGGGAAGGCGCACGGGCACGGGTCATCGGCGCCATGAGGATGCGGTTTTTGAGGTCTATCGCCCCGAGGCGAACGGGGCGGAGCATAGCCAGTGTCATAGTGGAGTCCTGTCGGCGTGAAGCCCCCATGTTAGCCAGCGGCGATTACGTGTGTCGCGCATGCAGGCGCATCACCGGCGGCTGGTTCAATAGATTGGCAGCACCGTGAGCAAGCCCGACGCTTCAGGTATCGGCATCCCCCGGCACGCTTCCATCGGCGCCCGGATTGGACGCCGCCTGTTCGCTGCGTGCCTCCCAGGCGCGGAACCGTTTGAGGTCACCGTCCAGTGTGCGCAGCGTCCAGCCCAGGATCGCGGCATCATCCAGCAAGCCAAAGCCCAGCAGTATGTCGGGCACAGCATCCACCGGCATGACGAAGTACACCACAGCGGCGACCAGCATCAGCAATGACTGCCAGGGTATCTCCCGGTAAGTGCCACTGGCATAGGCGCGCACCAGCCGCAGGGCATCCTGGACCGACTGCCATATCCCGGAAAGTGCGCCGCTGCGGGCCGCCGCCTTCCTGCCGGCGGACGCCGCCAGCGCCGACAGCCCGCCCGGCTGTTCCATAACCACCCGCGCCCGACGGCTGGCGCGGGCGTAGGCGCGGCTGTGCTGCAGCCGGGTTGTATTCCTGTCATCCATTGCCTGCTCGTCTGTCCGGGCTTACACGCGCGTGAGGGTATAACCCTGCCGTGGAAAGTGTACATGCAAAGTGCCGAGACCAGGCGCCTCTCGTGCCAGAATCCAGCGCTGGGCCGTAACACCCACCAGCACGCCATCCGTTGGCGTCTGGCCATAATCCTGCGGCGCAATGCGCACCGGCTTGCCCACATCTGCGCCGCGCCGCTGCGCCGCCGGAATCGGGCGCGGCTCCGCCGCTGCGGCCGCCAGCAGGGCCTCATCTACAGTAATCTCGTGAGGGCTGCCATCACCGAAGCGCCCCATGCGCGCCATCCACGCAAGGGTGCGCGGGAAAGCATCCAGCAACGGCGACTCACCGAGTTCATGCATGAACCACAGACCATGGTAGGTGGAGAAGTCGGCGTGATTGGGCTCGGCACCGAACAGGAAGCGGGACTGCAACTGCGCCTCGATCGCCGCGAGGTGTTGCATCACCAACCCCCGGGCCTCCCTGCGCCCCGGCACGCTGACCGCCGCCTTGCGCCCCATGGACAGTCGATCGAGCATGAAACGCCCGATGTCCAGCCAGGACATCTGCTCCCGCACCTTGCGCTGCAGCGCCCGGGTACCGCCGGTCAGCACACAGGGGAAGAACAGCTCGCCATCCGCCCGCGCTGCCCAGGCGGCGCCTGCCTCATCAAGGTTTTCCAGCGCCAGAGCCGGGTTACCTGCCAGGGTGGCAATCTCAGCTGCAATGGTCCGTGAATCGCAGAACACATCGGCGCCAATTTGCGCCACCGGAATCTTGCGGTAACCACCCGCCAGCCGCGCCAGCCCCGGTCGCGGCGGCATCTCTCGCGTGAGGACAGACTGCCATGCCAGCCCGGTATAACCGAGCATGCTGCGAATCTTCTGGCTGAAGGGCGACAGCGCATAGTGGTGCAGGATAAGGTCTGGCACAGGCTGCCTCCTCAGTAGCGTACGCGATCAGGCTGGCCGAGATAGGCGTCCAGTACCTCGCAGGCTTCCTCGCCGAGAACCTGCGTCTGGCCCACGGCACGCTGTGTGGGCGGCAGTGCCAGCTCGGCGTAAAAACGCCTGTCGTCGAAACCCACGCGTTCCGCGTCTTCGATGGAAAACCCGAAATACACATGGCGCAGGCGGGCCCAGTAAATGGCGCCGAGGCACATCGGGCAGGGTTCGCCGCTGGTGTAGATGTCGCAACCTTCCAGGCTGAACAACCCCGATTGTGCACAGGCGTCGCGAATGGCCATCACTTCACCGTGTGCGGTGGGGTCGCTGGACGCAATTACCCGGTTCCAGCCCTCACCCACAATTTTCCCGTCACGTACAATCACCGCGCCGAACGGACCACCCTCCCCCGTGTCCGCCGCGTGGCGACCGAGTTCAAGGGCACGGCGCATGAAGCGCTCGGCATCAGGCGGGGCCGTCATGCTTTCTTCACAAATTCGGATTTCAGCTTCATTGCACCTATTCCGTCGATTTTACAGTCGATGTCGTGGTCACCCGCCACCAGGCGAATATTCTTCACGCGTGTCCCGACTTTCACCACCAGCGAAGAGCCTTTTACCTTGAGGTCCTTGATGACCGTGACCGTATCGCCATCCGCCAGCGGGTTGCCGTTGGCATCGCAGACAACCTGCTGCTCATCGGCGGCATCAGCGGCCTCGGCGGGATTCCACTCATGTCCACATTCCGGGCACACGAGAAACGCGCCCTGTTCGTAGGCGTAGGGTGACTGGCATTCGGGACAGGCCGGCAAGTTGCTCATGGCGTTAACACTCCTTCCAGTGACGTACCCTGCGCTGCCATCGCCTGCAGAACGCGCTGTTCGCTGCGCGCCACCGAGCGCCCTGCGGTGGCCTGTTGCAGCAGGCGCTGGCGCGCATCGCGATCATACCAGCGGCCATCGCTGATCACAGCCACCGGCTGGCGCAGCACCGACAGGTCCTGCAGCGGGTTGCCGGGCAACAGCATCAGGTCGGCTTCGAAACCGGCCGCAACGCGGCCATTGCTGTCGGCACGGCCCAACGCCTGCGCCGGGTTCACTGTGGCAGCGCGCAGCACGTCGGCCAACGGCAGCCCGGACGCCTGCAAAAGTTCCAGTTCATCCAGCAACGACAGGCCCGGCACATTGACAAAAATGCCCGCGTCGGAACCCGCCAGCAGGGTCACACCTGCCCGATACAGGCAGTCTGTCGCCCTCAGGTAAAACGCATCGTGCTCCGCCCGATAATCTGCCGGCTGGGCGCTCCAGAAGCGATAAACCGGCTGTTCCAGCTGCGTGATGAACGGATTCAGTGTGTCTGCACCCCTACGCTGCAGATAGGCACCATCACTGCGTGCAACGCGCAGGAGATTATGGTGCGCCACCAGCGTCGAGGTCACGGGCACACCGGCAGCGGCAATGTCCTTTGCGAGCTGACACATCGCGGTTTCATCAAGTCGCTCGCCGAGTCCATGCCAGACGATGCTCTCCACATGCTCAATGCTGGCCAACCCGTCATCCAGAACAGAGGCGAAGGGGATCACAAAAGGGCGCTGCGCCGGTATGCCGTCGAGGCGCGGCCCCTCGGGCGTATGGCCCATGACGCTCATGCCCAGCTCCGCCGCAGTGGCAAGGATGGCTGCGTAGGCTTCCGGGGCGAGGTTGGAGTACACCTTCAGATGACGAAATCCCTGCGCATACTGGTGCAGCACCGCGGCACGCGCATCCGCCGCTGTGTCCACGATTACATGATTGGGCTGCGCGTTGGGGCCGCTACCGTTGAGAATCGGCCCGGTTGTCACAATGTCCGGCCCTGCCAGATGGCCCGCCGCTACCGCCGCCCCGAGGTCCAGTAAAAAGGGCATACCCGAAGCATTGCGCACGGTAGTGACACCGTAGGCAAGGTAGGCTGGCAACTCGGCTTCGTCCCACACATGCACGTGCATATCGACCAGCCCGGGCATCAGTACCTGTCCGTTAGCCGCGATCTCTTGCGCCCCCGGGGGTACCTCAACACTGTCCGTTGCACCCACCTCCTGGATCGCACCTGCAGCAATCACCACCGACTGATGCGTTTGCAGTACCGCTCCCTCCGCGCCGAAATTCAGCACCGACACGTCACGCACCACCACCGGGGTCTGCGCAGGCACCAATGGCGGGGCAACGGCTGCATCGGCGAATACCGCTGTGCGGCAATCCGGCGCCGCAGCCGTGGCCCGGCAGAGCTCGATCACCGTGTCCGGTGTGCCGTTCAGCGCGTCATGCATCGCCGGCCAGCTCATCCCGGCAAAGGGTTCGCCATTTACCGTGAGGTAATGTCCGGGTTGCATGCCTGCGAGGTCTGCCGGGGAGCCGGGCTGCACCACCCATACCCGCATACCGCCCTGGTGCGGCACGCCCCAGAGCCCCAGGTAGCCGCGCTCTGGCTCACGAAAGCTGTCGGCACGCGGAACGAGCAGCAGACGCTGGCCAGGGTAATCCACCGTGTAGGTGAAACGGGACAGCAGGCGCGAGCCAAGCCGGCCCTGACGGCCCATACTGGTGCCATCATCGGAGTAGCTGGTGAGAAACGGGCCAAGCACCTTGTCCCCGAGCCGAACCGCGTTGCCGAATTGCTGCAGGCTTTGAATATCGCCCTGCACGCCGCGCCCGGTGTTCAGCCAACCGGACTCGGGCGGCTTCAGGGCGGGGGCGCTATCCGGGATCAACGACAACCACCCGGTCATGCCGGTGTCCAGATGCAGGTCAGCCAGCACCTCCCGCTGTTCCTCCAGCACAACAGGAAGCTGCACATAGGCATCATAGGCACGCACCTCCAAAGGCAGCTCCACCGCTGACGACGGGCGTTGCAGATCGCCGGAATCGAGGAAACGCAGCGTAGCGGCCGCGGTATCCACCTCGATCGCAAAGCGCGAGAACAGGTCGTAACCGATGACGCCATCAACCGCAAAATCCGCATCGGTACCCAGGGGCGGCAAGGTGGCGGCGGGCAGGACGGCGACGGTCATGCCCCGCAGGGCGACGGGGCCGATCTCGAGGTCGACATCGGTGGCCAGAAAGGCCTGGGCTCTCTCCGCGTCACCGCCGGCACCACCCACACCGATCGTTTCCGTGCCCTGCAGACCCAGGCGACGGGTTCCCTGGTGCAGGAATATCGCCGTGGGCGTGGCACCGGTATCGACAATAAAACGGAAGCCCGGCATTCCGTTGACGGTGACTTCCACCACGGGGAACAGGGGCACCGGGGAGAGCGGCAACGCGCCCCCGGAGCGGTCAAAGGACACTTCAGCCTGTGGATTGCCCACAGGATAATTGCTGCAGGCGGTCAACAGGGCCAGAACAGCGAGCAGCGCCACACGGTGTAGTGCGCTGACCGGTAAACGGTGGTTGGCGAGCACGGTCACCACCGTCGCGCAGAGGCTACCGACACTCATCGCGTCACCCGGCAGCGCATCTCCGGCGCGTCGGCTCCCCAGGTTACGGTGGCCTCGCCATGATGCTCCCAGAGGGCCGCATCGTCACCCGCATACTTCGCGCCGCTCGCGCTGCGCTGCTGGGCCATCAATGCCAGGCGGTCGCCCCGCCGGGCGATCAGCGTGCGCGGCTCGGTGGGCAGGAAGTGCACGGCCAGCTTCGTCGCCGCGTCGTCGTCACAGGCGAATATCACCGGCATTCTGTCGTCCGCCAGCGCCTCGACATAGGCACACCACGCCGCTGAACCCCGCTCCGGCAGCCCGGGCAGATCGCGTATACCCAGCCGGAATTCGACAACGGACTGCCACTCGTCAGAGCCGATATCCGGCCCGTGGCCCCGCCCATCACCAGTCTGCAACTGCGACTCGACGCCCTGTGCCCAGCCAGCGGCGCACAACGCTATTGACGGGGCCGGGCTGCCCACCCCCGCGCAGGCGGTCGTGACAAGCAGCAGCGAAATACAACTCAGGAAACGATACATGGCATGACCCCTTAACCGTGCCCCAACCAGAGAGACGTTAACAGTGTAAACGCAAACCCCAACACCGCGCCCAACGGTGGAGCCCAATGGCGGTTCAGGTGCGCCTGGGGTGCGATGTCCTGAAACATGAGATAGACGATACCGCCGGCCGATAACAGCATGATGGCGCCCAGCACCGCCGGCAGATCGGCCAGAAAGAAATACGCGGAAAGTCCGGCCAAAGGACCCAGCAGGGTCAGCAGCGACATCCGGCTCAGGACTTTCGCAGAGGAGTAGCGCCCCGCCGCCGCAAGCTCGCGATAGGCATTGAAACCCTCGGGCAGGTTCTGCAGGCCGATCACAATGGCCAGGAGCAGGCCGAGCGAGGGATCGGTGGCAATCAACCCCCCGAGTGCAATGGATTCCGGCACGTAGTCCAGCAACATACCGAGTAACTGGGGCGCCTCGCGGCGCCGCGCTGCCAGCAGCCGCTCCAGCAAAAACACCAGCAGGCCGCCCGCGACAAACAACAGCACCGCAGAAACGGAATTGCCAAATCGGGCCAGGCCCTCCGGCAGCAGTACCTCGTACACCGCCCCCAACAAGAGGCCGCCACCCAGAGCAATCAGAAAGTGGCGCACCTCCCTTTCAAGCCAGCGCCGCTGGATGCGTTCGAAACTGGCAATCCAGCCGCCCAAAGGCATACAGACACCTGCGGCGAAGGTCAGCACAACAATGTAGAGAATTCCGTCAGTGGCCACGGCTATGCGGTATCGGGTTGCAGCGTAATGGGCTTGCATTGTGCGGGAGGCGCTGAGTGGCCGCAAGCAAGGCCATTGCCGCGTGAGCGCAGGCACTCTACCATGCAGTTCACAGCATCGTCAGGAGGCGTAGATCATGCGTGTTCGCAACAACCCGGGAAGCAACTCCGCCACGCCATGAGTGCCTACATACACCTGACCGCGGCACTCTGGGTGCTGGCACTCGGAGGCCTGCAGCTGGCCTCTGCCAAGGGCACGCCATCACACCGCTGGATCGGCTGGTCCTGGATGCTGGCGATGGTCGTGGCAGCCATCTCATCATTCTGGTTGACCAGCCCCAACAACCTGTTCATGGGCTACGGGCCGATCCATCTGCTGTCCATCTGGGTGCTGATCTGCGTTGTGGTGTCCGTCATGGCGGTTCAGCGCGGCAACATCAGGCGTCACCGGGGTTTTGCCGTCGGCGCCTACCTGGGTACGGTGGGCGCCGCGATTGGCGCGATCGCTATGCCCGGGCGGCTGCTGCACGGTTTTTTCTTCACCTGAGCGTCAGGCCCGGGCCGCAGCATTGACCTCCACGGCGCGGTTCGCGATGCCGCGGGTCATCTCACCAAAGCCGCGGCGCAACTGGGCGCCGAAGAGCAACCCCACCACGGGCGAAAACCAGCCCTCCAGCCGGAACAGGGACTCGTAATGCGTGCCCCCCGAGGCTGTCGCTGACAGGCGATGCTGGCGCGTACTGGCAAGTGCGCCCAGTGGGGCCCTGATACCGTAGTCCAGCAGCCTGCCCGGCTCATTGCGCCAGATTGTTTCCGTCTGTGGCTGTACCATGAACGGCAGCACCCGGACCTTCATGTGGATCGGGTCTCCCACCTGGAACGTGGACTCGCAGGCAACGACGAAGGTATTCCACTGCGGGTAAGCCGCGGTCGTCGTGATCACCTCCCAAACCACCTCAGGGGGGGCCTGAATCTCTTCCGTCAGCAGAATTTCAAACATGATTGTCCTCGCGGGCAGCAGCACCGCTCAAGTCGGCAGCACGCCAATGTGGTCAGAGCGCTTCGTTCTCGTCGTGGGCTGACACCGACACCTCGCCATCCATAGTGATGGCAACCTGGAACAGAATCGGGCGACAGCAGACCTGGCAGTCTTCGATGTACTGTTGCCCCGCCTCGCTTTCGTCGATCAGCACCTCGATGGCCTCGCCGCAATAGGGACAGTCTATGTGCTGTTGGTGCAAAGCCGGCATCCGCTCCTCCTGATGCATGGTTGATCGCGCAGACGCCGCTATACGGGGTTGGCAAAGGTATCGCACTGCCCCATGTCGCCACTCTCGAAACCGCGGCGGAACCACGCTACCCGTTGCGTCGACGTACCGTGGGTGAAACTGTCGGGAACCACGTCGCCACCGCTGCGACGCTGCAAACGGTCGTCGCCAATGGCGGACGCGGCGCGCAGCGCCTCCTCAAGGTCACCCGGCTCCAGCATCTGCCGGAACTGCTGCGCCGCATAGCCCCAGACTCCCGCAAAACAGTCCGCCTGCAGCTCCTGCCGCACCGACAGCGCATTCACTTCGGCGGCGGGCCTGCCCTCCCCGCTGGCGCGCACCTGCTGGCTGATGCCCAGCAGGGTCTGCACGTGATGACCCACCTCATGCGCAATCACGTAGGCCTGGGCGAAGTCACCGGGCGCCCCCAGCTGGCGATCGAGGTCACGAAAGAAACTCAAATCCAGATAGACCTTGCGATCCGCCGGGCAGTAAAAAGGGCCAACGGCGGCGCTGGCAGAACCGCAGGCAGAGGCGACCCGCTGGCGAAAGAGCACCAACACCGGCTCCTCATAGGTGGCTCCGGACGCGGCAAATATCGCCTGCCAGGTGGCTTCGGTATCTGCGAGCACAACCGCGACAAACTCGGCCAGCTCCTGCTCCTGCGCGTTGACGGGCGCAGCTGTGGACGCCGGGGCCGAGCCGGGCGCAACCTGCAACACATCAATACCCAGTAACCGGGCACCAACAAACGCGACCACCCCCACCCCAAGCATGACGCGCCCGAACTTGCTGCGCAGCAGCCAGGGCAGAACACGCAGCAAGAGCGTAAGGCCCGGCACAGCGCCGGTGCGGACCGACTGGCCGCGCCGGTCCTCAACGTTGCTGCTGCGTCGCCTGCCCCGCCAGTCCATACACTGCCCCCGTAGGACACCAATTAAAAGAGGGAGGATAGACCAGGCAGACCAACGCGGACAACAGAGGGAGATCACCCCGGGTGGACCCACACTCCATTCGTGACCTGACAATCCGCCGCATCCAGCAGCATGTGCACCGACAATCCCAGGCCCACAAGGCGGCTTGCGGGAAACAGGCCAAGCAACACATACACTGCAATCAGCCACAGCTGATGCAAAGGATGAAAGCCAATACTGCAGCGCCCCGGGTCATAGATCGGATTTGCCAACAGATGATCGAGATCAACCAGCATGGTGGCCAGCATGACCAGACAGGCGACCTGCCAACGGCGGCGGAAGAACAAGACCGCTATCAACAGCGGAACAAGAAAATGCAGCGCTATATGCAGCATGTCAGAAATCCGCAAGGGACCCTGCCGGGGGCCTAGTCATCCTTGAGGAGTTCCTGGCGTTTCCGCTCGTACTCACTGTAGGCCGTTCCGGTTTCACGCATGCATTCTTCATACTCGTTCTGTGGCAGCTTGGCACACTCGAGTTGCTGGTTCTGCTGCACTGCGGAATAAATCTGTTCATTACTGCAGGCGGCCAGCATCGCGAACATCGCCACGGTAGTGATAAATCTCATTCGTACACTGCTCCTGATTTCAGCGCCGGGAATGTCCCCAGGGTGATTGCGTATCGAAGGTCGAAACGTAGAGACGCTCAACCTTTTTGCGCGCCCACTCGGTCTTGCGCAGGAACTTCAACGATGACTTGATAGAGGGATCGCTCTTGAAACAATTCACATCGATCCTCTGCGCGAGGCCGTCCCAACCGTAATGCTCCACGAGCCGGGTCAGCACCTTTTCAAGCGTGACCCCATGCAGTGGGTTATTGGGTTGCTGTCTGGTTGTAGTCAAAAGCCATCGCCCGAGAAGCGGTATCGCCTATGGTACAGGCCGCGAACCGGTGAAACCACCGACGCCGCAGCGACTACCGGGGCTTGTACTGTGTAGGGCAGTACCCCCGAGAGACACCGGGTGCCCGCAATCTGGCATGCTTCGTCACCCGGCCGGTTACGCGTCTTCAGACAGCAAGCGAGATCTCCCGCGCCAGATCGAAATCTTTCGGGGAAATACCGCCCGCATCGTGCGTGGTCAGGTCGATCACGACCGTGTTGTAGACGTTGGACCACTCCGGGTGATGATTCGCCCGCTCGGCAAGCAGCGCCACCCGCGTCATGAAGGCAAAGGCCGAGACGAAATCAGGAAACTTGAATTCCCTGTGCAACTTCCCGTTCTGCAAACGCCATTCGGCCGATGCCTGCTCGTTAAGCGCCGTCAGCGAGGATTCCAAAACATCTTCATCGCAGGGCTCTACCATATTCGCCTCCCGGGTATAGCGGTTTGGAAGGGTTCAGCTGGGCCGGTGAATGCCACAAATCTTGTGCCCGTCCGGGTCCAGAAAATAGCACAGGTGCATCACGCCCATCGTGCTTTCGCGAGGACCGGGTGGATCTTCCACACTGGTACCGCCATTGGCGACGGCGACATCGTGAAACTCCTTGAGCTGCTCCGGCGAATCGCAGACGAAGCCGATCGTTGAACCGTTTGCGATAGTTACCGGCTTGCCGTTGATGGGCTCGCTCACACTGAACGTGGAGCCATTGTGCATGAAAAACAGGCGCGTCTGACCCGTATCGTTCTTGTGCTCAATGGGTGCGCCTGCGCCGAGCACGCCCAGTACGGCGGTGTAGAAGCGCTTTGACCTTTCGATGTCGTCAGAGCCAATCATGACATGATTCAGCATCGTGCAATCTCCGTGTAGATTCTGAAATCCGTTAATTTGCGGCCTGTCGCCTGCGCCGTGCGCCTATCCTAACCCACGCCCGGCGGCGGGTCATCGGTATACGCAGAAACATTGTATTCGGCTCGGCATCGGCGGGGTTGCGCCGTTGGGCCTACTCTCGCCAGGCCGGAAACGCCGGCAGCTCCCGGTAAAACTCGAAATCGTGATTCGGCCACAGCTCTGCGCCCTCACGCTCGGCGATCGATTTCATGCGTCTGATACTGTTGACCGCGAGTGCATCGTTGTCCTGCCAGCAATAGCCCGGGGCGACCTCATCGGTGAGGTTCTCGGTCAGGTCTGCCGCGTCGCCACACAGAATCACCGGCCGACCCTTGGGCAGCTCGATAAACAGCGACATATGGCCGGCGGTGTGCCCCGGCGTGCACAGGGCATGGACGCCGGGAGCAACCTCGTATTCCCCACGCTGCAGGTTCCACTCACTGGCACCGGCGACTTCGTCGGCGAAGACGCCGCTGTCCAGTCGCGTCGCGGCCGCCGCCACCTCGTCTGCATGCACGTGGACCTCACAGCCCGGAAGATCGCACAGGCCACCCGCATGGTCGAAATGCAGATGACCGAGAAACACGAGGTCGATATCACGGGCGCTCAGGCCGAGCCGCCGCAGGTAACTGGGGATGCGCTGGCTTTCCTCCATCACCGGCGGATCGAAGAAATCACGCATGGGGTCGTAGTATTTCGAGCGCAGCTCCGGGGTGGCGATTTTCTGATAATCACAGCCTACATCGTACAGAATGCGGCCATTCGGGGTCTCGATCAGGTAGGCCAGGATGGGCGCGGTAATGAACTGGCCGTGGCCCCTGTTGCGGGTTGATACAACCTTTTCATAACGGTGCGTGCCCGTCAGCAGCGGCCAGATTCGCAGGGCCTGTTGCTTCATCGTGCTCTCCACATCATGGTCGTGAATCTGTGGCGCCACTGCCTGCTCAAAGTCCGTAGTCCCGCTCTACCCTGGCGATCCTGACCTTGAACGCTGCATACCATGCGCTCCGACCCCGCTCTTGTGCCGCCTGGTGCTCCGCGTTCCGCTTCCAGTCCCGTATCGCTTCAACGCTGTCCCAATAGGATACAGTGATGCCCAGCCCGTCGCGCACGGACTCGATGCCCAGAAACCCGGGTTGCTCCGAAGCCAGGGAGACCATGCGGTCCGCCATTTCCGTGTAGCCATTGTCACCCTCGGTGCGGTGGCTGCTGAAGATCACCGCGTAATACGGAGGCCTGGGAGTATTGGCAATATCTGACATGGGCTTCACCGCCATGGTTTACGGGCACGGTCACTGGCTTGACTCGCTACCCCGGAATTCCGCAGCACCGCGGGTGCAGCGCCTACGAGGCGAAGATATCCACCACCGCGGCCACACCGCCTTCCAGGAACGCTGCCACAAGAAAAGGTACCACAACCCCGAGCATTGTTCCCCAGAACAGCGCGAAAACAACGCCGTGCTCCTGTCGCGATTGTGTGGGCCAGACAGACTCCATGTGCAATGCAACAATAATCATGACAAGCGCCAGCAGAGCAAACAGATAGCCCAGCACTGGGGAGAGGTGCGACCCGATTGCAAGCACAACGGCAAGCACCAGCGCACCGAGCAACGACGAGAATCGTGGCCAGGCCAGGCCCTGGCCTCTAAACATGGGTTGGGAGCCCTTTAAATACTGGCACGTCATCGTACAGGCCATCCCAGGCGGCTTTGCTGGAGGTAAAGATGTGCGCCGTTGGCCGCAGCGCGTGCGGTGTGTCCAGACACCCTGCCGGAACAACGAGCAAGCCTGCAGACTGCACGCCCGGTACCGCCGAACCACAGCGGCTGCAAAAGCTTCTGCTGTGCCGCGTACCGGAGAGCGTGAAGGAGGTCACCCGATCCACACCGGCCAGCCAGGTCAATGTGGCGGACTGCGAAAAGAGATTCGCCCCGTGGGCAGACCCCGTGTCCTTCTGGCAGCGCTGGCAATGACAGAGGTAAAAGCTGTCAAAATCGCCCTCTACCACGAACTTCACGGCTCCACACAGGCAAGATCCGGCATGCTCAGTCATCCTGGCTCCTGATTGATAGCGTCATGACCATTCCCCCATTGTACAACTCGCCTGCGGGCCTGACGCATCACGGCTGGCATCGTTTCGGTGGCCCCACGAAGCGAAACCTGGTCAGGAATCACAGTGAGGAAGGCTGGCGGGCGGATCATACGGTGCAGAGAGAATTTGTTCGGCCGCATCTGGCACTACGCTGGTGAACTCGAGTTTTCTACCCGGAAACCCATCGAACAGCCTCCGGTGCCTGTTCAACCCGTATTCATCGCTTCGGGTTTCGTAATCGGATACCCACGTTATCAGGTTCGACAGATTTTCCAGCTGCTCGGATTCAGAACCGAATTTTTCCGGCTCCCAAGGGCGTCGGCGACAATGCTCAATACAGGTTGCGGTCCCCGGATTGAGGAATACCAGGGTTTCGCAATACACAAGAAGAGGCTGGACAATATCCGAGTAAACACCCTCAATGACCCAGCGATCGTTCGCGTGGATGAAGTCCTGTACCGCTTCAATGCTTTCTGCCAGGGGCCTGCGTTCCGCAGCCTCCGCGAACGCGACCTTATCGAGTGAAAGACGAGAAGCACCGCCTTTGGCCATCAATGCATTGGCAAGCGTGGTTTTCCCGGCTCCGGCATTTCCTATCAGGATGACTTTCACCCGGCAACACCTGGGTCATCAAGCATCGAGACCGTAAAGGCCAGGGCTGCCGAAAGTCGACGGTGAACGCGATGACAGCAATCTGCATCAAAAAGCGAGCCCGAGAGCTCAACTCTGATTCTGCAACAGTGACATACACCTTTTATCACGTAGACAGACTCCAACCAGGCTGCCAGAGCCGGAATGCCGGCCATGCGCCGCGGCTAACAGGGCCGCCGCAATGACTTGTCAGTTTCGACACGCCCAAACTCCCCAACCCCCTTGCGCCAATAGAGAAGGCCGAAACACGCTGCCACCAGAGGCACCGCAAGCCCGAACTCATCGGCAAACCACACGGTGGTGTCGTTTTCTGCAGTTATGGGGGTGAAGAACTTTTGCAGAAATACATTGTGGCTCATGTGAAAGGTCACCGCCGGCCACAGGCTGTCTGTCTTGTAACGCATGTACGCCATTACAACTGACATCGATACGAGACAGACCGTGAAAGTCGCGAGCTGAAACAGCAGCGGGGTTTCGGTGTTTCCGTAGAAGCCGAGAAACATGAGCGGCCAGTGAAACATCGACCAAAGCAAACCGCTCAGAAGTGCTACGTGGGTGAAGCCAAGGTTTTTCGATAGTGCGGGTACCAGGAGACCCCGCCACCCCATCTCCTCACCCAAAACACCCGGCAAGAGAAGCGTAAAGCTGACTGTAGCGGTAAGCACGAACCGCAATGCAATGATGGCCCCATCGGACCACGACTCCAGCATGTAGCCCGCTCGTAGCTCCTCGACAAAGCCACTGTCATACCAGCTCCCGAAAGAGAGTCCCCAAATCACAAGATACGCAACAAATGAATATAGAAGAGGTATCAGATAGCTATGGTACTGATACTTCCACTCGCCCCAGCCCCAGCCAAGAGCGCGGAGGTCACGTCTACAAACCAAACACGCACCAACGGCTGCCAATCCGACGGTGAGCATCAACGGACTGGCACTCTGAACCCGCAATAGCAGCCACACACCCAAGGGGTACAGTCCTGCTACGAATACAAGAAACACTGCGGTAATGCTCCAGGCGCCAGTCATCGCCAGGACTCAACGTCAAACATAACACCAGGAAAACCATCGCCTGAACTGACAGTAGCTGTCATGGCTTTCAACTGTCTGCCTTCCTTGCGATATACACACCATAGCTGAAGTACGCTTTGTAGTCCTCGTAGAGCTTCATCTCGTGCCGCTCCGCCTCGACGATTGCCTGGGCCTCTTTACTATTCCCGTTCCGGCTCAGGAAGCCATCAAAACCCCTGCGCATGGGCTCGTAATAATTATCCAGCCAGCAATGCTCTGGCAGGACAAAATATCCAACAGGCGTATAGCCACTGTCTTCCAGAACGCGGATCTTTGCTGATGCCATGTCTATCTCGGGATATTCACGGTTCCAGTGATCCTGAAGCCCGGAAGGACGAGAGCTTGTAAGCCACGTAATCTCCGAGACAACAAGTAACCCACCGGGCTTAAGGTAACGCCTCCACGCCGCTACGCCTTTCGCAAACCCAATGTTGTAGATGGCGCCTTCGGACCAGACCACGTCAAACGCTTCGTCTTCAAACGGTAGTTGCTCCATTGAAGCGCAAAGTGGCGTAACCTTGTCACCGACGCCATTACTCTCAGCCCTGTTCGCAAGAACGTCTATAAAATCCTGAAGGAAGTCGACAGCAGTAATTTTGGCATTGAGCAGGCGGGCCAACGTCAGCGTTGAGGCGCCCGTGCCACAACCGATATCGGCAATTCTTATTGGCGCCTTCCGGTCGATGCCCGCCAGCCCGATTGCCTTTTCAGTCTCCGCATCACCACCCGGGCCTTGACGATACGCGCCTTTATGTAGATCCAGGAGTAGTTCAAATTCGTCCACTTTCCTGCCCTTATCCACTCATTCCCACAACCCAAGCCCTGACTTCAAAGCGCAACAGGCCCGACTTAACCGCCGGATCCTCCGCAGCGAATGCTTCAATCTCGGCTAGGCCAGCACCGGCAGCGGGAATCATCATCCCCCCTCCCCGCTCGTCGAGATGCGGCCCACCCATGGACAGCTTTCCAGCTTCAAGAAACTTCTTGTAATGGCCTACGTGCTCCATGACACCGGGCTGCTCAAGCAGCGACTTACCTGCCTGCCAGTTCGGACCTGGCAGGTGAAACACGACGTACCTGACATCCTTCATACCTTTACCTCGCTTCGCAGTGGCTTGCGCAGTCAACTAAGGTCTGAGCTCACCGGCCGTTGAATGTGTACAAGGGTTTAGCGTAGCCATTCCGACCCGCGAGTCAAACACATGGTGCAGCGACATGTTGGGCCGCAGAGGTCGATCGGGAACATCTAGTTGAGAAATGCCTGGTTGCCAAAGCTTGGGCAGGCTTCCGTCGGCTCAGGATCCAATGCCTGTGACTGGCTGTTCATTAGCCAGCATTCAGCAAAAATTGAGCAATAACAATAAGTCAGAGAGGTTTCCGAGCTCCGAACCACAGCTTGTAACCGTCGAGCCAGCATGGGGTCTGTGACCGAAATCAAATCCACCTTGTGTCCGGGACTGAGAACTCTGTCGCCAATGCTATTTCTGCCCACGTGCTCATCGATTGTGCCATCAAGATGCGCGATGACCTGCTCCCAATCACGCATGGGCTCCCCGTCAACAATCAAGCGCAGGGACCGAACGAGTGCTGGACCCACACCCGCATTGGTGAGCGAGAGCGTGAAGCCGGCAACTTCCCCGGTATCGTAATCGGCGACAGATAGCTGTACGAAGGGCCAAACCGCTGCGGCGGTTTGACGACGTACCGCCTCGGATTCGGTAAGCGCGGCGTAAAGTGCAACGACCGCGATGAATACGCCTACGACGGAAAGAATCGTTTGCCAGAAAGACAAACGCACAAGAATTCGATCTGTGTTGGAGAGCTGCGCTTCAGGCTCGGTGTCTACCTCATCATTTGCAGGTGTTTCCGGTTGCTCATCAGACATGGCTGCTCCTAGGCCCTGGTTGCTGGAAAAATCCCGGCAAAGCATCGATTGACCATTGAAAGCTCGACGCGCTACCGGCATTCAATACCGCCCAAACTTGCACCAAAGGGCGCCTTTCCCAGAGCGAAGCGGAGGGTAAAGCGTCCCAGCCTGGCCGCTTTCCAACGGGCGATTGCTGCGCCTCGCTAGCCATCAGCCGGTACAACTTTTGCAATAAACTGATCCCACGGAGGGTTATCTTCTGGACACCAAATTGACGCTATATGCTCCTTCGCCCGGGAAGCAGACCAACCCAAATGCTCATATGCGTACATAGCGTAAAATGCCGATACGCGGTAGTTTGCAGCACAATGTATCAACACTTTCTTGCCCTCGCGGGACTTCATGGCGTTAACAAATTCCGAATAATCGCGCTCTGCAGGGGCTGAAAAATCCACCGGAATATGGAGGTATTCAACACCCTGGCCGATGACGATATCTTCTTCGTTCTTTATGGCATGCTCACTATTCCGCGGTAAAAGGTTGATTACAACCTCATAGCCACTATCGCGCAACTCCGATAGCTGCTCCTCACTCAGCAGTCCTGAGGTAGAGACTGCTTCGTCGATAGTTCGGAAATTGTATGCCTGGTCAACGCTCATGAAGTTGTCTCCAAATGGCTAACGCCCCGTTAGCTAGCTCGCTCATGCATTCCATACCGCAAGAAATAGCGTCAGCGCCATGCCGGATGAAAAGAGGCCGAAATGCGTGACTGCAGCACGGAAGTTTTTATTTGCCTTGATCTCCGGCACCAGGTCAGAAGCGGCAATGTAAATGAAATTACCTGCACCAAAGAGCACAAACCCGGACACATCGAACTGCTGGGCTGCAAAGTAAGCGATGAGGGCTCCCAAGGGAAAAGTCAGTGCCGAGAGGAAATTCCACTGCAAAGCACGGCGTCGAGGAAAGCCACCGCGCACCAGAATCCCAAAGTCGCCCAACTCCTGTGGCACCTCGTGGGCTGCCGCCGCCACCCAGGCGGTAATGCCGGCAGCGGGATTGATCAGGAAGGTACTGGCAATGCCCAGACCACCGAGAAAATTGTGAACGGCATCGCCAACAAGGATCAGATACGTTACTGGCTCACGCTCTGTGCGCCGGGAACTGTGTGAGTGATGCCAATGCAGAAACAGTTCCAAGCCCAGAAAGGTAACAAAACCAGAGGCGACCCAGACGCTTGCCACCAACGGGTCGAAGGCGGCGGACCCCTGCGGAATCATCTGAAACAAGGCGCCGCCCATCAGTGTTCCCGCGGCAAGGGAGACAAAGGGAAGCAGCAGACGATCCAGGGTAGCCTGATTGAGCACGACGGTGACACTGCCCACCAAAGCGATGGCGCTCATGAGAAATCCACCAATGACGATCCAGGTCAAGTTGTCGATATGCGCTTTCTCCCTGGCAGTTACGCCTACAGCAGGCGGGCCGCTCCGTGGCGTCGCTTGCCTGTTATTGCCATGTGCCTTTCCAGGAATTGTATTTCACATTCGCCAGCCCTTCGAGGCCGCTGTAGCGAGTCCAAAGCTGGCGACACCCTTGGCAGGCGCAAACGCCAGGGGAACCGCCTTTCCCTGCTCCATATGAGCAGTGACGATCAGGGCCACTTCCTCTCCCCGTTGACGCAATACGCTCTTGAGCACCTCTCATCTCCTTCCCGGGGACGACCAGTGGTCAAACCCCGAGTTCCTTGACCATGTGGTACTTGCCAATGCCGTGTGGATACCCTGATTGGGCAAACGCAACCGTGTAGCCCAGCTTCTTGTAGAACTCTGGCGCCTGAAAGCTCAGTGTCTCAAGATAGAAGGACGTGCAGCCCTTCTCGATGGCGTGCTGCTCGAACTGCTGGACCAGGCCGATACCAAGACCCATTCCCCTGTGGCTCGCTTCCACCCAGAGTTGCTGCAGTTCACAAAGCTGGCCCCAGCGGCGGCCGGTCGCGCCGCCGATGATGTCGCCACCTTCATTTCGCACGAAGCAGGACAGCGCTTGCACTTCGTGCAGTGGCGCAGCCTGGTCATTGAAGTCACCGAGGCCTCGGTCGACGATGGCGCTCTCTTCCGCGGGCAGACAGTCATGAGATTCATAGTGGAACTCTGGCACGGCGTATCTCCTGCGACCTAATGCCTGAGACACCGGCGCAGCGTAGCTGCGTCCGAGCACTCTGACCTGTTAGCTGCGACTTCTTGCATAGACACGATAAGCAACCGATATTGCTAGACAGATGGACGCAGGAATAACCAATGCCATAAATTGATAGTTATAATAAAACATGGCACCTACAGTACCACCAGAGATAAAACCAGCAATTATAAAAAGGAAAAGTTTTGCCTTGCGCGCATCAAGACCCTCGCCCCGAAAGGTTGCGCCTATCATTATGCCCAGATCTGTAAATATGCCTGTAACATGAGTGGTTCTAATGACCGCGCCGCTGTACGTTGTTGCTAATGCGTTTTGAAGACCGCAGGCAGCCGAGGCGAGGAAATGACCGTAAAATGAGCCTGATACTAAAAGCCATGCAGAACCGAACAGTAAAACGGACTCAATGAATAATGCTGTGTCGTAATGACGGCCTAGCTTTAGTGCAGAGTCGTGTAATAAAAATCCTGAGATTGAAGCGCCAACCAAAAATGACAGCAACACGCCTAACAGGTGCAAGACATTTGTCGATGCAGAATTCA
Source organism: Halieaceae bacterium UBA5085 (assembly GCA_002414665.1). Taxonomy (GTDB): domain Bacteria; phylum Pseudomonadota; class Gammaproteobacteria; order Pseudomonadales; family Halieaceae; genus Haliea. Next base: position 4,595 of record DIAF01000016.1, on the reverse strand, counting down.
GGATTCCGGTGCCAAGCAAGGTTGCTGTGCCGGACAAATGGGATACAGATTGATGTTCGAATCCAAGCAATCCAACTGCATTAACATAGCCTGCAATCAGGGCCAGAATAAAGGCCCCAAGCTCTACCCATTTCGGCAATTTTGAGACCAACGCTCGAAACCTCCTATTACGGCTGACGCCGCCGGCACAGACAAGCAGAACTTGAAGCTGCTCGGTGAATCGGGATATGAGATTACTACAGCCTGCTTTCCAAAAGGGACAAAACCAAGTAATCGCAAAGACACCCAGTACGCCCCTGCCTCCCATCTTTCTGGCAATTGCATAGCCCCACAGGGAATGAACTTAACAAGAGAAGAGGCAACATAACTGAGCAAACGCGAGATTCAAGAGTGCGCCTCAACCTCTGCTGGCTCAACCGGGAGGATCGTAGCGAGCGCGCCTAAAGTGCACAAAACCGGACTTCGATATGCAGCACCTTGTTATGCGCATGCTGCTCGCTCCATTGTTGTGCAACGTAAATCGATACTGCCTATTCTAATAAACTCTGGCTCACACGACAGCTCAAGAAACCCATGTTTCTCCAGTATACGCCTTGATGCCGGATTGTTCTCCAGCACTTTAGCTCTAAGCATCAACCGCCCATATCTCAGTTGGGATACACGGATCAGCTCTGACAGGCAGTATGTTCCGACACCGGAACCTGTATGGCTCTGCGCAACTCGATACCCCACCTCTGCGGATCTCGATGACATACAAACATTCTTCAAATTAGCCCGGGCGATGATCTCCCCTCTCTCGACAATGACAATTGGAAGAAGCCCATTCTTTGCATACAAAGACCGACACTGATCTATATGCGCCATCACAGCTTCTCGAGAGTAGAATTCTGACCCTCGCGAGGCAATAAGTGATTCAAACCAATTCCTGTTCTCCGCCTCAAACCTCAGCAATAAATCCAGGTGGCGATCATGAAGTATTTCGGTGTTCATAGATTCAGCTCAGAACGCCAAACACGCCGGCGCGCCTCGCGCGCCCGATCCTGCGACTTGTTAGCACTGTGAAGCCAAAATGGGCTGCAAATAATCGTCACTGACTTCCAATTGATACACAATCTTCGATTGAACCAAGCAGTCGAGCATTTCACTACGTGCTCTATGGTAGTCTTCGTCGGTTATATTACGGTCCCTTTCCCAGGCCTCCTGATCAGGCCACTGAGCATAACCAACCAGGATGTTCGGCTTGTCTGAGATGTGCAGTCTTGAACCAAAACTACCGCAATGCTCATAAATCGCTTTGGTCACCTCAAGCCAGGCTTCGCGAAATGACGACCCTGCGCCTTCCTTAACTTCAAACTCATAAACGGCGACAAACATCTATATTCCTCCCCAGGCGCATGCCTCTTCAAGGCTTGAACTCTTTTTGCTTTAAAAAACTTCCACGACGCTCACACAAACAACTGAGTTGGATTCGATGTTCTCGACAATTATTCGTGAGGCAATATTTGCAATCGGGACACTATCATCGCCTTATGGCAGGAACATTTCCTTCGGCGAAACGTTCGGGCCGCCATAATCGTAGTAGTCGCGAGCCAGCACAGTACGCTCTCCTGGATCGATTTTCTGATCTCTTCACCGAGCATCAATCGGCCCCTCTTCTACGCCTAACTTCTGGGCTCACTGGAGAGCGAACGAGGTGAGCCAACCCTGTGGAGTCTATTGTCATACACAATAAATTTTGTAGACAATAATAAATTGACAGAATGGTATTCCTAGAGTGATGACCTTAGCGAGGGTATACCCTGACGGCCCAACAGGTTTTGGGTTATAAAATGGTACATATTTCCCTTCTCCATAACCCGCATTTTCTTTTGCCGACTTGAGGCATTCACCTTTGTTGCTGTATTTTTCTACATTCAAAAGATGGTGATACATTCCAAGCTGGAGCTCTATCCTATGTAGTACTTCATTTCTGTAGTTATACATATTTCGATGACGACGAAACCATAAAAGCCAAACCCCAAGAACAAAAAAAGACAGCAAAGGAAATCCAATTAAAATCGTAATTCGGGTGCTATTGGAGGACGATGCTAAATCAATGATATCCTTGTTTAACGTGAAGCCAGTTAGGACTATGACAGCCGCAATAAGAATAGCCCCAATCTGCCAATTCAAAGAATCATAGTGGCGTAACATTTCTTGAGCCGCTTGATATTCAACAGTTTTGACATTAATTTCTTCTGGTGTCATTACATCTCCATTTTGCGTATAGGACCTTTCACACGGGCCGGAGCAAGCGAAGCTTACACAGGCCTAAGCGGGGTAGCATCGCTTTACGTTCTGCAATCTTTTAGGTGCTTTCAGTCTAAGTCCTGACCTTTTTCTTTAAACTAACCGATTTTACGAAGGCTTTCTCTCTTAACTCATAATTTTCACACGCATATGCATCGATTTGCCTATATAAATTGTAAGCCTCAGAATTTATTCCGACACTTTCCTTGTAGAGAGCAGAGCTGAATATAACTTCAGCTTCCTGCTCTGACATACAGTCATTCTCTTTATACATTTCATATGCCATTACCAGGAGTAGAGGAACCAAACAGGCCAACACGATAATTTCGTTCTTCATCGATTCACTTCTTGCACCTTACGTCGCGTTAACCGGGTGGGACCGCGAATCCACGTTTAGGTTTTCCGGTCCCATAAGGCGCGCAGTTCAACGCCTAGTTATGAGTGTTTCAGCCCGATATGTGAACAAGACCAGAAAAATAATACCCAAGAAAAACAAAAATCATAACCGATACAAGAGAAACTATCGCGTTCCTACTGTTACGGCTAAATCCAGAAAACACAGATGTTTTGTGAACGATCAAACTAGTCACAACGTAACAACCAACTATTAGCAACATGAAGGTAATCAGGTTTCCCATCATACCCTCTATTGCAACTCTGGTAGATTCACTCATCTTCGGGACTCCGTGAAACGCTCATAACGCCGCGCTCAAGTGCGGTTTACCTTGGGCGCATTCTTGCGCAAAAATGAGAGCGTAGCGACTGCGCAAAAGGCGCACAAGATTAGCCGCCCCAATGCGCCGCTTTGTTAGCTTTACCGACCAGCCAATCCTGAACTATCTCATCATCTTGTTGGGTAATGACAGCCATGGATGGATGGCTTCTTGCCGAAACCTCAGCCACTGAAATATACTCGTTAGATATGTCCTTATAGCTTTCCGGCGGAGCGACTGGATCAGTACTCGAAACTAGAATAAGTGTTGGTATTTTGTTTCTAACCAGCAACGGGATTATATCTGTTTGCTCCAATTTTACACCTGCGTCTTTCAACGCTTTACCAGCACCCTCTTGTATTGAAGCTCTAGGGATCAAAGTGGACAAGAAGGGAGAGTAAGCATCTATATAATTTACTGCTGCCTGATCAAATCTAACCATTGGGGCTTGAAGCACTATCCCACCTATATCTCTTCTCATGTCAATCAATAGGGTTGCAGCAACTGCACCTAATGAGTTACCAACAATAAGAATATTTTCTTCCGGATGATCCAGTTTCTCGATTAGCTCGTTTATAATTTTGCTATCCTCTACACCAAATCGTATTCCTGGAGAAGAATCTCCGTGACCAAGAAGATCGGGAAGCAAAACATCAAAACCAAGAAACCTGAAATATAACGCGGAATTCACCATGTATTCTTTAGATGCCCGAAATCCATGTATTAAAACAACTAAACCAGAGTAGATATTTGTAGACTCTCTCTGGATTTCTAGCTGATTGATTTCATTCTGACCATTTACTTGAAGCTCAACGCGATAGCTCAATTTTTGCTTGTCGGACAATGGCTTTGCCGTCAAATAACTGATACACAATTCCGTTTTCTTGGAACAAAACTCAGATTCATAGAATCCTTGTTCGCGCAATGTTTCTCGACTTGCAATCTGTTCGTAACCAAAGCTTTGTTGACTAGAAATATAGCTAGATATCGCCGATGAACACCCGGCCAAAGGTAAAATGCAAGCGAGTACAACACCTCTCAAAATCATAACTATCAACTCATGTCCATCGTGACTAGCCGCAAGCTGACGCCAAGGTAAGCGGCGTTCAGCACGGAGCGTTTGCTCCGAGAAAAATGGCGGAGCCATGCCCGAGCAGGCGCGGAGTGCTGAACGTCCCAGTGAGCCGCATACGAATGGCTTGACCTACTTGTTATGTTTTTCGCCTTCACCATGGTTTCTGGTACCGGTTTTTTTTATAGCATATGATGCTGAAAATCGCGTTTTTGATAAACGGATGCTTGAAGCCTTTAAGAAAGAAAACCTGATTCCGACATTAATGCAAGCGCAACCCCAAGCACGAGAATACCCCCAATAACAGAAAATCCTAACGGAATGCCGTAGTACCAGCAAATAACTGCGCCAGCCCCAGTGCCTACACCGAAAGCAATCACGAATTTTACGATCGCGCCAATGACTTCCTTTACCAGATCTTTAAGAAATTCAAGCATTAGTTACTCGATAATTTTTCATTTCAATGGACTGTTATTGCTTATTAACGCCCTTATTCACGCGCCAGCTTTGCTGGTCGCGTG
>DIAF01000047.1:91020-161109 GCA_002414665.1 Halieaceae bacterium UBA5085 | reverse complement strand
ATGGCAGACGAGCAGCAGTCCGGTCAGGAGCGCACAGAAGAACCCACCGAGCGCCGCAAACAGGAAGCGCGGCGCAAGGGGCAGGTGCCGCGCTCCAAGGAACTCAACACGACCATCACGCTACTGGCCGCCGCCGCCAGCCTGTTGACCCTCGGCCCGGCCATGGTGGACGGCCTGTTTCGCTTGGCCGCGGAGGCGTTTGCGGCAGACCGGGAGCTGGCGTTCAACGCGGTGCACCTGCCGGTACACTTCATGCACATGATGTCCTCAGCGGTAGTGTTGCTGGCGCCTTTCCTGCTCGTGTCGCTGGTGGCCGCCTTCGCCGGGCCGCTGTTGATGGGGGGCTGGGCGTTCTCCGCTGAATCGATGACCTTCAGCTTCGACAAGATCAACCCGGTCAAGGGGCTGGCGCGCGTGTTCTCGCTCAAGGGCCTGTTGGAACTGGCCAAGGCGCTGATCAAGTTCCTGCTCATTCTGGCGGTGACCTTTGCCCTGTTCGGCCTGCTGCAGCGGGACATCCTCCAGCTCAGCAGCCTGTCGCCCGGTGCTGCCAGCCAGTCGACGGCGGCCCTGCTGGCCTGGAGCCTGCTGCTGCTTAGCGCCTCCATGGCACTGATTGCCCTGTTCGACGTGCCCTTTGAACTGTGGGACTTCCACCGCAAACTGCGCATGACCCGTCAGGAAGTGCGCGACGAAATGAAGGAGACCGACGGTCGGCCGGAAATCAAGCAGCGCATTCGCACCCTGCAGAGGGAGGTGGCCCAGCGGCGCATGATGAGCGACATCCCCTCGGCCGATGTGGTGATTACCAACCCCACACACTACGCGGTGGCGATCGCCTACAGTGCCGAGGGCAGTGGCGCGCCGCGGGTGGTGGCCAAGGGCCGCGACCTGATCGCCCTGCAGATCCGCAGCGTGGCGGGCGCGCACCAGGTGCCGCTGTTCGAAGCGCCGCTGCTCGCCCGGGCCCTGTACGCCTCTACCGAGATCGGCGCGGAAATTCCGCGCGGCCTGTACCTCGCGGTGGCGCGGGTGCTGGCTTACCTGTTCCAGCTGCGCCGGGCAGGGCCGACCGACTATGTGCCGCGTCCCACCGCGCTGGAGATTCCGCCCGAGTACGAAGACCTGATGGATGAGGATGCCGCGGATGGCGACTGAGAACGCAGCGTCGGTCGCAGCGGGCGCGCCGGGTATGTCCTGGCAGGCGTTGCTGACCGGTGCCGGCACGCCAGTCGTGCTGATGCTGATGCTGGTGATGATTGTATTGCCACTGCCTCCGCTGGTGCTCGACCTGCTGTTCACCTTCAATATCGCGCTGGCGATTATTGTCCTCATGGCCGCGGTGTACTCCTCCCGACCGCTGGATTTTGCCGCGTTTCCGACGGTGCTGCTGATTGCCACGCTGCTGCGGCTGGGCCTGAATGTGGCCTCGACCCGCGTGGTTCTGCTGGAGGGCCACACAGGCACTGCCGCTGCCGGCCGGGTGATTGAGGCCTTCGGTGAATTCGTGGTGGGTGGCAGCTATGCCGTCGGCCTGGTGTTGTTCACCATTCTTGTGGTGATCAACTTCGTGGTGGTTACCAAGGGTGCCGGGCGCATTTCCGAAGTGACGGCGCGCTTCACCCTGGACGCCATGCCCGGCAAACAGATGGCGATCGATGCCGACCTGAACGCGGGCCTGATCAGCCAGGATGATGCCCTGCGCCGGCGCGAGGAAGTGTCACGCGAGGCAGATTTCTACGGTGCCATGGATGGTGCCAGCAAGTTCGTCCGCGGCGATGCCATCGCCGGCATTCTCATTCTGCTGATCAATGTGCTCGGCGGTATCGCCATCGGCATGCTGCAACACGACCTGAGCGCCACGGACGCGGCACAGAATTACACCCTGCTTACCATCGGTGACGGTCTGGTGGCGCAGATCCCCTCCATGCTGCTGTCGACCGCCGCGGCCATTATCGTGACCCGCGTGTCCAGCGCCCAGGATATGGGTGCGGAGGTGACACTGCAGCTCACCAGCAACCCGCGCATCCTGTTCGTTGCCGCGGGCATAATTGGCCTGATCGGGTTTGTCCCCGGCATGCCGGGTGTGGTGTTTGTGCCCATTGCCCTGCTGCTCGGCGTCATGGGGTACCTGCGCTGGCAGTCGCAGCAGGTAGGGGAGGCCGAGCCGGAGCCCGTGCGCCCCGAGCGCACACCGGAGAACACCGAGCTGAGCTGGGACGATGTTACCGAAGTGGATGAAATCGGCCTGGAAGTGGGCTATCGCCTGATCTCCCTGGTCGACCGCAACCAGGGTGGTGACCTGCTGAGCCGCATCAAGGGCGTGCGCAAGAAGCTGTCGCAGGAGCTCGGTTTCCTGGTGCATTCGGTGCACATCCGCGACAACCTGGATCTCTCGCCCAACGCCTACCGGATCAGCCTGCACGACGTGGTTGTCGGGGAGGGCGAGGTTTTCCCCGGTCGCGAGCTGGCCATCAACCCGGGGCAGACCTTCGGTGACCTCGAAGGGGTCGCCACGCGCGACCCGACCTTCGGTCTCGACGCGGTCTGGATTGACCCCGGCCAGCGTGGCGATGCCCAGACCAAGGGCTACACCGTGGTAGACAGCAGCACCGTCATCGCCACGCACCTGAGTCAGCTGCTGAAAAACCACGCCCGCGAGCTGATCGGGCAGGACGGCGTGCAGCAGCTGCTGGACAAACTGGCCCGCTCGTCCCCGAAACTGGTGGAGAACCTGGTGCCCAGCGCCATGTCCCTGGGTGAAGTGACCCGGGTGCTGCAGAACCTGCTGGAAGAGGGTATTCCCGTGCGCGACATGCGTACCATCGCCGAAGCATTGGCGGATCAGGCGGGCAAGGGTCAGGATTCTGACGCTTTGACCGCCAGGGTGCGCATCGCCCTCGGGCCCTCCATCTTCCAGAACATCAATGGTACCGGGGACGAGATGTCCGTGATGGCGCTTGACTCCAAACTGGAACAGATCTTGCTGGGGTCTATCCAGCAGGGTGCCGGGGGACTGGAACCGTCCCTGCTGGACAGCGTCATTCGCCAGGTCCTGGCGGCCTCGGCGAAGCTGGAAGCCGAGGGCAAGAACCCGGTACTGCTGGTGGCGGGCAATATCCGGCTGTTCCTGTCGCGTCTGCTGCGCGGGCGCATGGCGAACTTCTACATTCTGGCTTACGACGAAATACCGTCGACGAAAACGATCAAGGTGGTTGCCACCATTGGCGGTAGCGCCGGTGCGCTACAGGGAGAGAAACAATGAACATACGCAGATTCAGTGCCCGTGACAGCCGCAGCGCATTGGCGCTGGTGCGCGAGGAACTTGGTGCGGAGGCGGTGATTCTCAGCAATCGCCGGGTTGCCGATGGTGTCGAGGTGGTCGCAGCCTGCAATCTGGAAGCGGTGGAGCAGGCCGCCGCCGAGAGCGAGCGGCCGCCGGCGCCGTCGGCCCCGGTCGAGAACGAGCTGGGCATGGTGCAATTGCAGAATGAGCTGGCCAACCTGCGTTCTCTGCTGGAAGCTGAGCTGCAGCAGCGCAACTGGCGCGACAGTGCCGACAAGGCACCGGTGCGAGCGACCCTGAACCAGCGTCTGGCGCGCATGGGCTTCTCCCGCGCCCTCAGCGAGGGCATTACCGACGCCCTGCCGTCCAGCGGCGGCCTGGACGCGCTCTGGCAGCGCACCCTGGCAGCGCTGGAGGCGCGCCTGCTGACGCTGCCCGACGGCCTGCCGGGCGGTACCCGGGTGGTCGCCTGTGTCGGCACCACCGGCGTTGGCAAAACCTCCACCATCGCCAAACTGGCGGGCCGCGCCGCGCTCACCGATGGGCGCGAACAGGTGGGACTGATCACCATGGACCAGTACCGCATTGGCGGCCAGGAACAGCTGGCGACCTTCGCCGAATTGCTGGATGTGCCCGTGCTCAGCGTCGGCACGGGGCCCGAACTCTATGCGGCACTGCGTGATTTCCGCAATCGCCGCCATATCTTCATCGACACCGCGGGTATGGGCCAGCGCGATCCGCGTCTCCTGAGCCAGATAGCGCTGTTGCGGGCGAGCCCCGTTCCCGTGACGGTACTGGCCGTATTGTCGGCGTCCGCCGGTGTGGCCCAGACCCGGGAACTGGTGCATTCTCTTGGAAGGCAGGGCTTGAGCGGTGCTATCATCACCAAGCTGGACGAAGCAGCGGGTTTGGGTGGTACTCTGGACACCCTGATGCGCGCGGAGTTGCCGGTGGCGTATACCAGCAGCGGCCAGCGCGTGCCGGACGACCTGCAACCGGCGAGAGCAGGGGAGTTGATCGCTCTCGCCGCGGATTGGTTGCGGCAGCGGCGGCGCGCAGATGCGGTGCCCGCATCGAGAACTGGCATGACAGCCATGGCAAGTTGATGAACAACAGGAAAACCTGACATGGGCGAGCAGGCCCCCACGAATGTTATTGCAGTAACCAGTGGTAAAGGGGGTGTGGGTAAGACCAACGTCTCCGTGAACCTTGCCGTGGCACTCGCCAGGCAGGGCCAGTCAGTCCTGCTGTTTGATGCCGATCTCAGTCTCGCCAACGTCGATATTGCACTGGGCTTGCGCCCGCGCTGGGATATCAGCCATGTGTTGTCCGGCGAAAAAACCCTGCAGGATATCCTGCTCACCGGCCCCGGCGGCATCACCGTGGTGCCGGCAAGCTCAGGTGTGGCCCGTATGGCCAACCTGTCACCGGCGGAGCAGGCCGGGCTGGTGCAGGCATTCAGCGAACTGGAACAGCCCGTAGATACGCTGATCGTGGATACCGGCGCCGGTATCGATACCGCCGTCCTCACCTTCACCAGTGCCTGCCAGCGTGTGATTGTCGTGGTCTGCGACGAGCCCACCTCGCTGACCGACGCCTACGCCCTGATCAAGGTGCTGAACCGCGACTGTGGCGTCAAGCGCTTCGATATCCTGGCCAATATGATGGATTCCGAGTTGCAGGGTCGGCAACTGCTGGCCAAGCTGTGCAACGCCACCGATGCCTACCTGGATGTTAGTGTGCGCTGGCTGGGTAGCGTGCCGCGCGATAATTTTCTGCGCAAAGCCGTGCAGGCCCAGCGTGCCGTGGTGCTTGAGTATCCGCGCTCCCCCTCGGCGCGTGCGCTGCAGGATATTGCCCGGCGCATCCAGGCCGAACCGCCACAACAGGTGGGGGGCGGCATGGCCTTTTTTATCGAGCGCCTGCTGGCCGCCCGGGAGAAAACGGGCTGACGCCGGCTTATGGATCGTACAGCGGCTTATCAGCACGTAGCGCAGACCGGTGTCGATGGGCTGGTGCGGGAGTATCTGCCGCTGGTCAAGCAGATTGCCCTGCGTCTGGCGGCGCGCCTGCCGGCCAGCGTTGAGCTTGATGACCTGATGCAGGCCGGATTGATAGGCCTGTTACAGGCCCGCGAGCAGCATGACCCGGAGCAGGGTGCCAGTTTTGCCACCTATGCCGGTATTCGCATCAAGGGTGCGATGCTTGATGAGCTGCGTGGCAGCGACTGGTTGCCGCGTAGCGTGCAGAGCAATCTCAGTCGGGTCGCCCAGGCGATAAACAGCGTGAGCCTGCGCGAAGGGCGGCCGGCCCGCGAGGCGGAAATTGCGGCGGAACTGTCTCTGTCGCTGGAGGAATACCAGAGCCTGGCCGGCGAGCTGGCCTGTGCCCGCATGTGCCAGCTGGATGACGATGTGGCGTCCTCTGCCGGTGACGAGCACGGTGACCCCCTGCGCCAGGTGGGCGAGGCAGGTTTTCACGACGCGCTGCAGCAGGCCGTTGCGCAACTACCGGAAAAAGAACAATTGATGATGTCGCTGTATTATGGTGATGGCCTGAACCTGAAGGAAATCGGCCTGGTGCTCGGCGTCTCCGAGTCACGGGTGTCGCAGTTGCACGGGCAGGCAGTCGCCCGCCTGCGCATCACCCTGGAAGCCTGGAAAGAGTGAGGAGCGTCTAGTGGCGGGGACACCCGGTTCGCCCAGAGTATCGTTCGACATGCTCACCCTCCTCGGGGTGACGCTGGCGGTTGGCGTGATTGTGGTCGGCAACATGCTCGAGGGCGGCAAGGTGGGCGCCCTGATGCAGCTCACGGCCTTCATGATTGTCGCCGGGGGTACCCTCGGGGCCGTGATGGTGCAGACACCGCTGGCAGACTTTGCCCTGGCCCTGCAGCGCCTGCGCTGGATACTGTTTCCGCCAAAGTTCCCGCGAGAGGCCCTGATGGAAGAGGTGCTGGGCTGGAGCCGGACTGCACGGCGCGACGGCCTGCTGGCGCTGGAAAAACTCAGCGCCGGTGGTTCCGATGCCTTTGTGAACAAGGGCCTTGGCCTGCTGGTGGATGGTTTCGACCCCGATGTCATACGCGGGGTGCTGGAAGTGCAGGTAGACAACGCCCATGTGCGCGAGGCGCGGGCGGCGCGCGTCTATGAAGCGATGGGGGGCTACTCGCCCACCATCGGTATTCTCGGCGCGGTACTGGGCCTGATTCACGTCATGCAGAATCTGTCGGACCCAGCGGAACTGGGGTCGGGCATCGCAGTGGCCTTTGTGGCCACCATCTACGGGGTCGGCTTCGCCAACCTGTTTTTCCTGCCTATCGCCAACAAGTTGAAATCGATTTCGGCGGATCAGCTGCAGTATCAGGAAATGGTGATCGATGGCATCGTCATGATTGCTGATGGCGACAACCCGCGCGCCATTCGCAGCAAGCTGGAAGGGTATCTGCAGTAGCCTATGCGTCGACGCCGGCCGCCAGAGATTTCCGACAGCCAGGATCGCTGGCTGGTGTCCTATGCGGATTTCATCACCCTGCTGTTTGCCTTTTTCGTGGTGATGTATTCACTGTCTTCGGCCAATGAGGGCAGCTATCGGGTGCTGTCGGACTCCATCGTTACCGCTTTCGGTGCACCGCAGCGCTCGCTGGACCCGATTCAGGTCGGGGAGCTGGTGCGCAGTACAGTACCCGCCGAACAGGTGCCGGTGGCTCTGGCGCAAAACTCCATCTCGGTGCCGCTGCGTGTGCCCTCCGGCGCGGACGAGGCGGCAGAGGGTGGGGCAGACCTCGATACCCTGGCAGGCTCCCTGAGCGACGAGGTGGAAGGCGAACTGGCGTCGCAGCAGGTCCGGGTATCGGTGGATGAGGAATGGGTGGCGCTGGAGATCGACTCAACGCTGCTGTTTCCCAGCGGCAGTGGTGTGCTGCTGGCGCGCGCGGTGCCGGTACTGAGCCGTATCGCCGGCGTACTGGCCCCCATTCCCAATCGCGTGCGCGTGGAGGGCTATACCGACAATGTTCCCATACGCAATGATCTGTTCCCGTCCAACTGGGAATTGTCCGCGGCCCGCGCCTCTTCGGTGGTGCGCCTGTTCGAAAGCAGTGGCATTGATCCCGCCCGTCTCTCTGCGGTAGCCTTTGGCGAACAGAACCCGGCGGCGAGCAATGACACCGAAGCCGGACGCGCCGAAAACCGGCGTGTTGTGCTGGTGGTGCTGGCGCTGGACGCCGGCATCAACGACGAGCGATCACAGGCCCGCTAAGGCTGGGCTGTTGCCAGTGGGAGAAGTCTCATGGTGGAACCGGTGGACGACCGGGGGCTGACACCCCTGACGCGAATACGCCCGATCAAGCGCGATGACAAGCCCAGGAAGCAGGTCTTGCCGACACCTGAGGAGGACGATGACGCAACCCCCGTGGCGAAGAGTGCGCCGCGGAAAAAGCGTCTCGGCGGCAATATTGATGAGCGCTGCTGATCAGTGGCTGTCGGCCAGCAGCATCCCCTGCTTCTGCACAACATGGCGAATCAGCTCCTCCTGCTGATTCAGGTCCTCGTCAAACTCGACACGTGTCCAGTAGCCGTTGCCGCTGGCCACTGTTTCCGGAGATGTTACAACGCGGCCCCGCAGGCGCAGGGTCGACTGTGAGGGCAGCAGGCCGATTTCGATCACTACAGCGGTGCCCGCCGCCAGAGCTTCGCTGGCCTCGAAGGCGATGCCGCTGCCGCTCAGGCTCACGGTGGTGCGCTGGTAGGAGACAGGGCCAGGGCCGCCTTCCGCTGAGGCTGCAAGCGAGCCCAGCACCGAGATCTTGCGGTTGAGCAGGCCAAGTGCGCGGCCCACATCGGGGTCGTGGGTCCACACACGGTTGATGGTGTGGTTCAGTTCGCGGTCGATCTCGGCAAGAATGGCCCCTGTGGCCACCTCAAGATGAACGCCGCGCGACGTATCCTCATCGCTGTTGGTTTCGACGTGGTAGTGGAGCAGGACATCATCGTTGATCCGGTAATACTTTCTGCGCTCGCTGTTGGATGTTGTCATGATCGGCTTGTCCACATGAGATAGGGGTCTGATTCAGCGCCCGGCGCCTACGCCGAGTATATCCAGTATTTCCGGGTTGCCCTCAAGGATGTTGTCAAGGCCGGTCTCCGCAGCCGTTTCGGCACCCTGTCGAATCACCAGTTCCACGCGCCGGTTCAGCGCCCGGCCGGCGGGATTGTCGTTGAAGGTGAAGGGGCGCGTATCGGCGTAGCCGACGACCACAATGCGCTCGTCGGAGAGTATGTCGCCCTCTAGCAATTCATGGGTCACGGACAGGGCCCGGCTGGCGGAAAGGTCCCAGTTGGAGCGGAACTGGCCGCCGCTGATGGGCACATCGTCGGTGTGCCCCTCGACGGAGATCTTGCCCGGAATGGTCGCCAGTGCATCCCGCAGGCGCTCCATGGTGGGCAGGAAGTCCTGGTTCAGTACCGCCGAACCTGACGGGAAGGAGCCGTTCTCGCGGATACGGACGACAATGGAGCGCTGGTTGGTCTCGATGTCGACTTTTCCGGTATCCAGCTCTTCCTTGAGTATCTCGCGCAGTTTCTCTGCATCCTGCTGGGTTTCCAGCAACAGGGATTCGATTTCCTGCTGGACGATCTCTCGGGCCTCTTCGTCGCTGAGGTCGCGCGGAGGCGCGTCCGGGTTGCCGACCTCCAGTGACGGCCTGGTGGTGTCCGCAGTGACCTGCTGGATGGTGTCTACCGGGCTTGGGTCCGGCTTGCCGGGGCTGAACTCCTGGGCGATGATGCTGGTGCCCTTGGGGATGTCCTCCACCTTCACCTGCTGTTGCACGCCGAAGGCATTCTTCATCGAGCCAGCAATCTGCTTGTACTTCTGTACATCCATCTCGGAAAAGGAAAGCAGCAGCACGAAGAAACACATGAGCAGCGACATGAGGTCGGCGAAGGTCGCCATCCACATGGGCGCTCCTGGTTTGGACTCTTCTTCTTCCTCGAAGTCGATCATGCCTCGGCGGCTTCCTTGTTGCGCTCCTTGGGCTCCAGATAGGCTTTCAGCATGGACTCGATGATGCGCGGGTTCTGGCCTTCCTGAATGGCGAGCACGCCGTCAATACACATGGCCTTGATGCGGCCTTCCTGGGCCTTGCGCAGATCCAGTTTGTCGGCAATGGGAATGGCGACCATGTTGGCGAGTACCGCACCGTAGAGCGTGGTGAGCAGGGCGACGGCCATGGCAGGGCCGATGGACTTGGGGTCGTCCATGGCGGAGAGCATTTGCACCAGGCCGATGAGGGTGCCGATCATGCCCATCGCCGGCGCCACATCGCCGGTGGCGGAGAACACCTTGGAGCCCCACTTGTGCCGGTCGATGGTCTGCTGCAGATCTTTGCTCATCACCGCGCTGACCACCTCGCGGTTGTTGCCATCGATCAGCATGCGCACGCCGTCGCGGAGGAATTCATTGTTGATCTCGGCGTTTTCCAGCGCCAGCATGCCTTCCTTGCGGGCGATGGTCGCCAGTTCAACCACGGTTGCGATGAGGTCTTCCGGTTCGTCCAGCTTGAACATGAACGCGCGGGCCGCCACCTTGAACGCGCCGAAAAACTGTCCCAGAGTGAACTTCATCATGACCACGAGTGCTGTTCCACCCAGAACGATCAGGATGGAGGGCACGTTCATGAAGATAATCGGAGAGCCACCGGTAATGATCGCTGCCATTACCACACCCATGGCGCCCACCAGTCCGAGTAGTGTAGCCAGATCCATAAAGCCGTATCTCCGGGGTCTTCAGGAGGCGAAGCGCCTCAAGTCCGTTTGTAACACCAAACTCCCTGTGTAACAGAGTATACAGACAACCCTACGTTTGCGTCAGCACTCTCGCGGTGCGAGTCCGCCGGATTTCATGCTACATTCGGGACGACTCCCGACCCGGTGAAGCGACGACGTGGAAGAGATCCAGCTGGCCTTGACCGCCGCCCGCACGGACCAGAAAAACTTCGGCTTGTGGCTGAAGAACTGGCAGGTGGGGCAGACCCTGTCAGCGCTGGTCTCCGGGCAGCGGCCCTCCGGTGAACTGGTGTTGCGGGTGGGCGGGCTGCAAATCACCGCCACCGCCGATATTCCCGTGCAGCAGGGTGCGCGCCTGCTGCTTGAGGTGCGCCAGCTGCAGCCGCAGGCGGTGCTGCGTATTATCGCCCCTTCCGGTGGCGCGGCGGCGCCGGAACAGAGTGGCAATGTGCGCCTGCTGGGAGCCGCGGCTCCGGGCCTCGAAACGGTAAACGCTGTGGCGCGCGTAGTGGCGCAACTGCAGCCAACTGACGGCGCCGTGCGTGCACTGCCCGCAGAGAGCCTGGCCCTGGTGCGGCAGTTGTTGCGCTCTGTTCCCCGCGCCGCGCAGCTGGTACAGCCTTCAGGCCTGCGCGCAGCGGTGACCACCTCGGGAACCTTCAGCGAGGCCCACTTATTACGCAGCGCCGGCAAGCCGCCCGGCACGGAGCCACCGCCCGTGGATATGAAGTCCAGCCTTGCCCGCGTGTTGGCCCATGTCGATGCACGGCTCGAGCGGGTCAACGCGATTCCCACGCGGGCTGCCGATGCAGCGGCGCTGCTTGCACTGCGGCAGGAGCTCGAATCCGCATTGACTGCCATCACCACCAATCAACTGGCGTCCCTGCCGGGGGACACCGCCGCTGCGCGTAGCTGGCTGTTCACCCTGCCTTTTCTGTGGCAGGAGGAATACCGACAGCTGCAGTTGCAGCTCGAGCGTGAAGCGCCGCAGCCGGGTGATCCTGACGAGCAGGAACGCTGGCGCCTGCAGCTGAATCTCGAGCTGCCAAGGCTTGGCCAGATCGCTGTGGAGGCGCGGCTGACCCAGGGTCAGTTGGCGGTGGAGGTGATCAGCGACCAGCCGGCGGTGCGGCGCCTTGTGCAGGAAAGCAGCGGGCTGTTGGAAACTGCGCTGGAAAATCGGGGTCTCATGCTGGCCGGTTTGATCAGTCGCGCGCCGGCGAATGTGCCCGCTGTGTCGCCAGCGCCGTCGTCTTCGCTGGATCTGCGCGCGTGAAAGATTCGCACGACCATCTTCCTCCGTCGCGTGCGGCTGCATTGCGCTACACCGGTATCGGCGCGCCGACGGTGGTGGCGAGTGGCGAGGGTGTGCTGGCCGAACGGATTCGGGCCCTGGCGACAGAGCACGATATTCCGCTGTATGAGAACCAGAAGCTGGTGGAACTGCTATGTCAGATCCCCATAGGTGACGAAATACCCGAAAGCCTTTATATTACTGTCGCTGAGATTCTCGCTTTTATTTATTATCTGGACGTCTCACTTGATGAGAGCGTGTAAAAAAGAAGCACAGAACGGAAAAAATTATGCAGCGCACTGAAGCTCTCACACGTTTGACTCTGCGCCTGGCGCGTATGGCAGAGGGCAACAGCGACAGCATTGATGAAGCTCTTGCGCGCATTCGGCGCCTGATTCACGACAACGCCGACGGCCGCGATCTGGCCGCTGCCTCCGATCACCTGGCCAAGGTGGTCATGACCGTCACCGGCGAATCGCCGGACAACGGTAGCGGGTTACCGGCCTCACACGATCTTTCCGGTCTTTCCTCCATCATCAAATCCATGCCCCTGCGCACTGAAGATCATCAGCGCATGACAGACCTTGTGCGCAAGATCTCCGGTGAGTCTTCGCAGGGCGCTCGCCAGCAGGCGCTGGGCGAATTGCTGTCCTCTGCCACGGAGGCGCTGAAGGAAGTGGCGGCGCGGCAGTCGCGTTCCGAGGGCGGCGTGCGTGGCCTGTTCAAGCGGCGCGCCTCTGACAGTGCCGATTACGATCATTTCCTCGAATTGTTTAACAGTCTTGTGCACAGGCTGGTGGACCACATCGACGTCATCAACGGCTCGCAGGTGCGCAGCAAGGCCCTGCGCGACGCGCTGCCCAACGTCACGATCGTGGAGCAGGCACAGTCGCTGATGCGTGAAGTCACGCGCGAAATGGACAGCATCGACAGCCGGATTCGCCAGGAGCGCCTGCAAACCAGCGATTTTCTGGACACCCTTCGTGAGCGTCTCGGTGGCTTTGAGGAGCTGGTGGTCGATGTTACCCGCGGCGGTGAACGTTCAGTGGAACGGTCCGAGTCGTTGCAGAGCCAGGTGGTTGCTGATGTCGGTGTGCTCGGCACGGCCAGTCGCAGCGGCGATATGGACGCCATGCGTCAGGCGTTTGAAGAGACCCTGAAAAACATTACACAGCATATGGCGGAACACGTGGAGGCCGAGCGGCAGCAACACAAGGAGGCGCAGCAAAAAGTGGATGCGTTGTCCGAGCAGCTCACCCGGCTGGAAACCGAGGCCGAAGTGTTGCGTACGGAAATCCGCAACAAAACCGACCTCGCCATCAAGGACCAACTCACCGGAGTGTACAACCGCAACGGCTTTGACGAGCGGGCAGCGGAGCTGTTTGCGCGCTGGGAACGCAGCGGCGCCAAGCTTTCCATCGTCTTTGTCGACTGCAACAAATTCAAGCAGATCAACGACACTTACGGGCACGCTGCGGGGGACCTGGTCCTGGTCAAGGTCGCCGACATTCTGCAATCCCGTGCCCGGGTCACGGACGTGGTGTGTCGTTTTGGCGGTGACGAGTTCGTCATCCTGCTGCCGGATACGGGAACGGAGGGTGCCGAGACCTACGCAGTCAGCGCTTTCAATGAAGTGCTGGATGCGGGTTTCAATGACAACGGCAAACCACTGGATGTATCAATTTCCCTGGGTATCACCGCCATCAAGGAGGGTGACACCCTGGAAGTCGCTCTCGCACGGGCCGATGAAGCCATGTACGAAGCGAAAAGCAAAGAGGGCGTTCGGGTAGCGACGAAAGCCTGAGGCCGGGCTAACGCGGCTCTGCCAGAAACACGGGGATAACGCGGCTGGTTTTGGCCTGGTAGTCGTCATAAGGTGGATACGCCTCCACGCTTGCCGCCCACAGCCGCCCCCGCTCCTCCGCGTCTGTCACCTCGCGGACGCGCATGTCGAAGACCTCTGTTTTGTCGCGGATCTGCACGTTCGGATTGGCCCGCAGGTTCGTCACCCAGGCGGGATCCTGCGGTTGCCCGCCCATGGAGCCGATCAGCACATAGTTCCCGTCCACTTCCACGCGCATCAGGGGGATTTTGCGGATGCCGCCGGTTTTGTGCCCGGTGTGGGTGACCAGAATGCAGGGCATGCCGGTGTCGAGCAGGGTGGTGCCCTGCGTGCCGCCGCTGCCTTCATACAGCTCTACGTGCTCGCGTACCCAATCCAGTTTCGGGGGTATGTAGTCAGCCATGCCACGAACTCCTTCACAGTGTGCGGATGTGCCCGTCTAAGATACAGGGAACGATGGGTCCGGTAAAAGGCTGCTTTCCGATAAGATCACCAATCAGACAGGAGGTTTTGATGGAAGCCAAATGGATTGTCTCGCTGGTCGTCGCGGTGGCGGTAGTCGCGCACGTTGCCTTGTACCGGTGGGTGAAGTTCAAGATTCAGGAGGGCGTGATTCTGCAGTTCCTGCGCGATTCAGCAGAGGAGGGCGCGCCTGATCATCACCACGCTTCCGCGATTGCTGCACACACACAGCTGCCTGCCGAGCGTGTCGCGGCAGTGTGTGCGAAGAGCAAGGAGATTATCGCTGACCCGGAGGCCGGGCAGAGCTGGCGCGCAAGGTCTTAGGCAGCAGGTCAGCGCAGGCGCGGTTCATTGGGGTGCAGCCATGCGCCTCCGAGAACAGGGCGCACCCTGAGGCCCTCGGGTATTTCCGCGGCGCCGATTACCGCATCGGCGGACTGGTGCCAGTGATAAATACGCGCCTCCTGGTAGCTCAATGGAATACCCCTGTTTGAGAGCGGGTCCAAGGCTGCCTGAATGGCTTCTGACATGTCGATGTCCTCGCGCAGGACCCGGCTGGGCCGTGCGCCGCTGTCCTCGGTCCACATGTCGGGCCCGTGGGAATCGCTGGAACCCCAATCCGGCGCCATGGTCCAGGTCTCGACAATGCAACGGTCAAGACCGTCAGGCCAGAACTGGATGGGCGGTATGACAAACTGGTTGAGTGGCATCACCAGGTTGGGGAACACGCTATAGGACTGTGTGCAGGACCTGGCAATTTCGCCCGCCGTCGGAATTTCCGGCCACCTGGATGTCCATGCCGGTTGTGCGTGTCCCTCGGGAATGGGGGCGACCATTCTGCTGTGGCCACCAGGGTAGAAGGTGTTGACGTTGCGCCTGGAATCGAGCACCGGGCTTACTGTTTTGCCGTGAATACTCGGTACATGGTAGACCTCGAGGTTGGCTTCCATGGCGATCTTCCAGTTGCAGCGCACTGAGAATCGATCACGCCGGGAGAGACGACAGTTGTCCAGGTCGAACTCGGCCCATTCTTCCACGAGCGGCCCAAGGCTTTCACGCAGGCTCACCGCCTGACTATCGAAATTGACGAATATAAGATTGCCCAGCCGCTCGCAGCGCAAGCGTTGCAAGCCGAGGGCTTCTGTTTCCAGAGCAGCGAAGTCCCGCGATTCACGCACAGCCAGCAACTCGCCATTATGGCTGTAGCTCCAGCCGTGATAAGGGCATGTCAGGCGCTTCTTCTTTCCCCGTTCATCCACGGCCACCGGCGCGCCACGGTGGCTGCAGCGGTTGATCAGCGCGTGGATGTCACCGCCCTCTGCATGTACCAAAACAACTGGCACGCCCGTTATGTCCCAGCGCTGGAAGCAGCCGGGTTCAGGGATCTCGTCCAGATGCGCAGCCAGAAGCCAGGTTTTACGCAGCAGGACGTCCCGCTCAAGAGCGTGGAATACCGCATCGCTGTAGCGAGCCGAAGGCAGGGGAGGCAGCATGGGAAAATCTGTGGGAGGAGCGTTCCGTGAAGCCTCGTAGGCCATCAGTTGACGCAACTGCTGCAGGTGTTGATGAGACACGGTATGCCCCCTGATGCTGTCGGAAGGGAAGGTGTGTGCCGAGGTCGACCTTTGGCGAAGGTGTTCCGCGAGCGCCCGGCCTATTATGCCAGACGCAAGGTAAAGCGCTCCCCCCGAAACTCGATAACATCGCCACCGTGCATTTTGCGCCGCCGGCGGGTTTCGGTTTCGCCGTTAACGCGCACCTGGCCGTCGCCAATCAGCAGTTTGGCCTCTCCACCGGTCGCCACCAGTCCCTCGAATTTAAGGATTTTGTAAAGCTCGACCGGTTCGCGGGTGATATCAATGGTTCTCATGTTGTCGCCTGTGGATGATGCAGTTGAAGGAGGGCTCGCCGTGTTACTCAGGCTGCCCTGGCCTCCGCCCGTGCCCTGTCGGAAAGGTACTCATCATAGGTGCCCTGGAAGTCGACCAGGGACTGGTCCTTGATTTCAACCACGCGAGTCGCGAGGGAAGAGACGAACTGCCGGTCATGGCTGACGAAGATCAGCGTGCCGTCGTAGTTGGCCAGGGCCTTGTTCAGCGCTTCGATGGATTCCATGTCCATGTGGTTTGTAGGCTCATCCATGATCAGTACGTTGCTGTCCATCATCATCAGCTTGCCGAACATCAGTCGGTTCTTTTCGCCCCCTGAACACACACTTGCCTTTTTGTTGGCGTCGTCGGCGGTGAACAGCAGTCGGCCCAGCATGCCGCGTACCGCCAGGTCGTCGTGCCGGGGCATACGCCACTGGGTCATCCATTCGAAGATGCTGAGGTCTCCTTCGAAATCGGCGCTGCTGTCCTGAGGGCAATAACCGACAACCGCATTTTCCGACCACTTCACCTGGCCACTGTTGGCCTGGATCTCCTGCAACAGGCAGCGCAGGAAGGTGGTTTTCCCCGCACCGTTTTCACCAATCACGGCGAGGCGCGCTCCCGCTTCCAGAATCATCTGCCCACCGCTGAAAAGTGGCGTGCTGTCAAAGCCGTGTGCGAGCCCTTCCAGTACCAGGGCCTGCCGGTGCAGTTTCTTGTGTTGCTTGAAGGTGATGTAGGGCGACACCCGGCTGGAGGGCTTGATCTCGTCCAGCTTGATTTTCTCCATCTTCTTGGCCCGCGAGCTGGCCTGCTTGGCCTTGGACGCATTCGCCGAGAAGCGGTTTACAAAGCTCTGCAGCTCCTCCAGTTCCGCGGATTTTTTCGCGTTCCCGGCCTGCAGTTGATCCTGGATCAGGGTCGAGGCGGCTACAAATGCCTCGTAGTTGCCGGGGTAGATGCGCAGCTCACCGTAGTCGATATCCGCCATGTGGGTGCACACCGCGTTCAGGAAGTGGCGGTCGTGGGAAATGATGATCATGGTGCTCTTGCGCTGGTTCAGCACACCGGCCAACCAGTTGATGCTATGGATGTCGAGGTTGTTGGTCGGCTCGTCCAGCAACAGGATGTCCGGGTCGGCAAACAGTGCCTGTGCCAGCAGTACGCGCAGTTTCCACCCCGGTGCGACCTGCTTCATCAGGCCGAAATGCAGCGTTTCGTCGATCCCAGCTTCCAGCAGCAGTTCGCCGGCGCGGCTTTCCGCGGTGTAGCCGTCCATTTCGGCGAACTGCACCTCCAGTTCAGCCACGCGCATGCCGTCCTCTTCGCTCATTTCCGGCAGGGCGTAAATGCGCTCGCGCTCCTGCTTCACTTGCCACAATGCTGCATCACCCATGATCACGGCATCGACCACGCTGTAGTGCTCGAAGGCGAACTGATCCTGGCTCAGGATGCCCACCGTGCAGCCAGGCTCGATCGATACGTTGCCCGCGGTAGGGGCAAGCGCACCGCTGAGGATCTTCATGAATGTGGATTTGCCGCAGCCGTTGGCGCCGATCAGACCATAGCGGTTGCCGTTGCCGAACTTGGCGGAAATGTTTTCAAACAGCGGCTTGGCACCGAACTGCATGGTGATGTTCGCGGTGGTAATCAAGGGCGTATTCCTGCGAGCGTGCTAGGGGGCGTGGATCTGCCAGCGCGGCAATGGCGGTGGCGTACAGCGGGCGGGCACTATACGGGCTTGTAGGGCTGCTGTCGAGGTGTCTATCTACAGCAATACCCTTGCCAACGTGAAGTCGAACCCGCGCTCGGAAGTCTATATCCCGGCTATTTGCGTGGCGACTGTCGCCCCGGTTCCGTGCAGTCCGCTACAATGGCGCCAGGCTGATGCTTGCGCGGACTTCAAGGTGCCGTGATCTGTAGGGCTGATGCAGTGGTTGATGGATTGTGGTGGTACAGATTGTGATCAAGAGTGGTTCGGTAGTTCGAAAATGCGACGTGCAGGCAGCTGATTCAAGCATGTGGGCGGGGTAGCATGGGCGCAGGTGTCAGATTGAATAATCCGCGCTGGAAAAAAGGTGTCTGGCTGTGTTTCATCCTTGTAGTGCTGCCAATCTTCAGCCGCGCGGAGGATCGGCTGGAAACCGTGGTCGTAACGGGCAGCTTCAGCCCGTCGCCGCTGGCGGAAATGACAGCGTCGACCACCGTTATCGACCACGAAGAGCTGCAGCATCTGAACAAGCAGCTCTTGAGCGACGTTTTGCGCACGGTGCCCGGCCTATTGATCGAAGAGCAGGGTGGCGGTGGCGGTTTAACGTCCGTCTCGATCCGCGGGGGTGAAGCAAACTTCACCCAGATACTGCTGGACGGTATAGCGCTGAACGACCCCACCAACTCTCGGGGCGGTAGTCATGATTTGCGGAACATCAATCCGTCCAGTGTGGCGCGCATCGAGGTTGTGCGCGGGCCCCAGTCGGCGGTTTATGGGTCGGACGCAATGGCAGGTGTGATCAACATCATAAGCCTCGACCCGCGGGAATCCAGGCCGGCAACACTGCGAATGGAAGTGGGCGAGAGGGGGTATCGCGACTACGGGTTTTCTGCCTCCAGCAACATGGATCAACTTGGTGTGGCGATCGATCTCAGTTCACGCGAAAGTGGTGAGGTGATCGAAGGCAGTCGGCGTGACATCAACGCTGGTGGAGTGCGAGCGCGTTGGCAACCCTCCCAGAAAAATCAGTTCACCCTGCAAGTTCGTCATCTTGAGGGCGAGCGCAGCAGCTATCCTGAGCAGAGTGGTGGCCCCCTGTTCGCAGTGAGCGATGCACTGGATGCCGGCGACTTTCGGCAGAGTACCGTGGCGCTGGGCTGGGACCGTGAGTTTGGCCCGCGGTGGCAGAGTCGTTTGAGCGGGAGCTATTTTTCTCAGGCTGAAGACTACCGCTCCCCGGGCGTATTTCCCTACAGCAGCGTACCGGCGAACGGCAGTGAGACCGATTTCGAACGCGACCAATTGAGCTGGGTGAATACCCTGAAACTGGCACAAAGCTATCAGCTTAACCTGGGAGCCGATTATCGCGATGAACGCGGCAACAGCGCTGGCTATGTAGATTTTGGTGTGCAACTGCCCACTGACTACCGTCTTGCGCGCAAGACCACGGGGGCCTTTCTTGAGCTTCGCGCGCAACCCCTGGATGCGCTGTTTTTACAATCCAGCGTGCGCCATGACTCCCCCGATGCCTTTGACGACGAAACGACAGTGAGACTGGGCGCACGCTTTGCCCTCTCCTCCTCGGTGACGCTATTGGCGAACTGGGGAGAGGGTTTCAAGTTGCCCAGTTTTTTTGCGTTGGGGCACGGGCTGGTCGGTAATCCGGAACTGCTCCCGGAAACTGTGAGTGCGTGGGATGCCGGATTCGAGTGGCAAGCCCTGCACTCCCTTGAAATCACCGCCTCCACATTCTTCAACGAATATGAAGATCTGATCGATTTCGATGCTGAGGCATTTACCAATGTGAATCGCCGACGGGTGGAGAGCAAAGGCGCAGAGTGGCTTGTCAGCTGGCGACCCGCTGCTCCCGTCACTGTCAAAATGCATGCCACGTATACGGACATTGACGTAGTGGGCGAGGACGTAAAGCTACTGGGGCGCCCTGAGTGGAAGGCAGGGGCCTGGCTCGACTGGCAGCTCACGCCAAAGTGGAGATCCGGCTTCGACTATGCGTGGAATGGTGCGGTGCCAGCGTCTTCTTTGCACACAGGGCAATCGGTTGTCAGTGTTATCGATGATTATCACCGGCTCGATTGGCGCTTGAGTTGGCAGCCGGCTCCTGTGCTAAGTGCCGAGCTGGCGGTCGACAATCTGTTGGGCGCAAACTACGAGACGGCAGTGGGTTTTCCGGCCCCGGGTCGAATGCTGCGTTTGTCACTCACGTGGCAGTATAGTGGTTAGCTTGACTGGGAAGATGAGCAACTGTCCCCCAAGTCATCAGTCCGCTTCAAGCGGTCCTTTGGGAAACATAGTCGCGAATCCGCCCCCACGCGGCAACCGCCTCCGGCACCTTCTCGTTCACCAGCCCATGCCAGCCCTGAATCATTCCAGGCCAACCTTCCATTGTGACCTCCACGCCGCTGCGCAGGGCGTTTGCTGCGAGTAAAAGCGCGCCCTCGCGCACGGTGTCGTACTCGCCAATCTGTAAATACAGAGGTGGCAGGCCCTGCATATCGGCGAAGGCCGGGGACACTCGGGGATCATCCAGCGCCAGTTGACCGGCGACATAGTCCCGGCCCCGGTTGCGCACCCACTCCGGAGTCAGGAAGGGATCCCGCCCGCGGGTCGGAGACTCGGCAACCGACAGGTCGAACCAGCCGGTCAGCGATATGCAGCAGGCGGGCATGGGCAGGCCCTCGTCGCGCAGCCGCAGCAACAGCCCAAGTGCGAGGCTGCCGCCGCAGGATTCGCCAATCAGCACGATATTCCCGGGGCTGACGCCGGTGTCGAGCAGTCCACAATACGCTCTGAAACAGTCATCGTGCGCGGCGGGGTAGGGATGTTCTGGCGCAAGGCGGTAGTCGGGCATCACCACCCGGCAGTCGATCTGCCGCGCGATCATCTCCGCGTAAAAATGGTATTCATCCAGCGGCGTGGACACGAAAGCACCGCCATGGCAGTGGAAGGCGATGCGGTCACTGGGGTGGCCCTTGAGGACATAGTCACCGCAACGAACGCCGCAGTAGTCGCGCAGCGTAATCTGCAGGTCATCACTGACCGGACGGCCATGGAAAGGCGCAAACATTGCACGCACGGCCTGAAAGTCGGCAGCCGGGTTGGCGAAATCCGCTGGTATGGTGTCGATGATGGCTTGCAGTGCGTTGCTGATCGGCATGGCAGGGACCTTTTCCGGAAACGGGCAGCTGAGGGGGCGACACGCAAGGAGGCGATGCCAGGAGGCAAACGCATGCGCTGGCGAATTGCCTCGGGCGGAATGACGCAGGGTGATACATCCCGCTATACTCCGCCGATGATTCCACTCTCCATACTTGATGTTACCGCTGTTCCCGAGGGCAGCACCACCGCGGACGCGTTGCAGAACGCGCGCGACCTGGCGCAGCACGCGGAGCGCTGGGGTTATCATCGCCTGTGGGTGGCAGAGCATCACAACATGCAGAGCATCGCCAGCGCGGCAACATCCATTGTGATTGCGCATCTGGCCAATGCCACCACCTCGATACGTCTTGGTTCGGGCGGCATCATGCTGCCCAACCACGCGCCGCTGGTGATTGCCGAGCAGTTCGGCACGCTGGCCACGCTGTTTCCGGGCCGTATCGACCTGGGGCTGGGGCGCGCACCGGGTACGGACCCGCGCACGGCGCAGGCGCTGCGCCGCAATATGAACAGTAGCGTCGACAGCTTTCCCAACGACGTGCTCGAGTTGCAGTACTACCTGAAGCCGGCGCAGCCCGGGCAGGCAGTGGTGGCCACCCCTGGTGCGGGCACCGAGGTGCCGCTCTGGATTCTGGGCTCCAGCCTGTACGGTGCCGAACTGGCGGCGATGCTGGGCCTGCCTTTTGCGTTTGCCTCGCACTTTGCCCCCGCCTATATGGAACAGGCGATAGCGCTTTACCGGGAAAAATTCGAACCCTCGGAACAGCTGGACAAACCCTACGTGATGCTGGGCTACAACGTGTTTGCGGCGGATACCAATGAAGAGGCACAGGTGCTGCAGACCACGATGATGCAAACCTTCGTGCGTCTGCGTCGCGGCACCCAGGGCAAACTCGCGCCGCCGCAGGCGGGCTACTTCGACACGCTGACGCCCCAGGAGCAGCACATGCTGACGGATATGCTGCGCTGCTCGGCAGTGGGGGATCGCAACACCGTCGCGGAGGCCATGGGGGCCTTTGTTGCTGCCACGGGTGCCGATGAGTTGATGCTCATGTCCTCAATCCATGACCACCAGCAGCGGCTCAGGTCCTTCGAGATCGCTGCCACGGCGTTTGGCTAGTCCGTCCACCCGGGCGCGCGCAATGTACAGTTTCTTCTGGCGCTCCATAGCGGTTATCGCGCTGCTGCTGGCGGCGGTGGGCATACTGTTGCCCATCATGCCCACAGTGCCCTTCCTGCTGGTCGCCACCTGGGCCGCGTCCCGCGGCTGGCCGGAACTCAATGACTGGCTGCTCAACCACCCGGACTACGGGCCGCACATCATTGCGTGGCAGGACAACGGCGCCGTCTCCCGCCGCGCAAAATGGCTGGCAACGCTGATGCTGGGCGGTAGCACCACCTTGCTGTGGCTATCCGGAGCGCCGGTCATGTTTGCCGCTATCATCACCACGGTCTTTGTGGTGGTACTCACCTGGCTGTGGTGGCGCCCGGAGCCGTGAGCGATGAGCGAGGCCCGGTTGAAAGCTCCCGACTGCGCCGCTTCGGTCAGCGTCTGGTTCAGTCGCGACACGCGCTCTGGGGGCTGACGCTGGCCTCGTTTCTGGAGTCCACGGTTGTGCCGATTCCCCTGGAAGCGCTGCTGATCCCCTTGATGCAGGCCAGGCGACATCAGTTGTTTCTGCTTGCCCTGCTGTCCCTGATCGGCTGTTTGCTGGGCGCCAGTGTCGGGTATGGCGTCGGCTTGTGGCTCTTCGACGCTCTCGGTGATCAGCTGCTTGAGTGGTTCGCCAAACCGGATCAGTTCGAGCGTGCACGCACGGCGATGGCCGACCACGGTTTCTGGTTTGTGCTGAGCGTAGGCGTGACACCGGTACCTTTCCAGATGGCGATGCTGGTCGCGGGTGCCACCGGTTATTCCTTCGCGCTGTTTATGCTGGCCTCTGCGCTGGCCCGCGGCCTGCGCTACTTCGGACTCGCTCTGCTGGTTTACTGGGCAGGTGATCAGGCGGAGACGCTATTCCGCCGGCATACGCGCTGGGTTTCTGTGGCTGCTGTGGTTCTGGTGGTCGCAGTTTTTCTATGGGTTTGAGGGAGGCGGGTGGTGATGTACCAGTAATGGAAGCCAGATGCATTGCAGGGCAACGTTTGCGGAGGTTTGCCGCAGTGAATACGGCGCAGATATATTTGACTGTTACCGCAGATGTGCCATCTACTTTGATAAAAAACCACCAAGAAGAAAATTAATGCGTCACAAGGGAAAGATTCGGTCATGGAATGACCAGAAGGGTTTCGGGTTCATTGAGCCGATGACGGGCGAGAAAGATGTCTTCTTGCATATTTCTGCATGTGGCCAGAGCAGTCGCCGTCCCGAGGTAGGCCAGATCGTTACGTATGAGGCAGGTGTAGACAGGCAAGGTCGTTATCGGGCCGCGCACGTCTTGCTCCCCGGTGCGAAGCGGCGCAACCGCAAGCACAGTCGCAGTATCACTTTGCCGCTGCTGGCCGTCGGGGCGTTCTTCATTGCGGCGGCTACAATGCTAGCCCCGGCTTTGCTGCTCGTATACGTGTTCGTGAGCGCGCTGACATTTGCCGTGTATGGGGTGGATAAATCAGCGGCTCGCAGCGGCAGGTGGAGGACATCCGAGCATATCTTGCACTGTTTGGCCTTTTTGGGAGGGTGGCCGGGAGCTGTTCTCGCTCAGAGATTTTTTCGACATAAGTCCCAAAAGTCATCGTTCAGAGTGACATTCTGGTTGACGGTGATATTTAACATCCTCGTCGTTCTTTGGTTATCAACAATCGAGATCAACCTCTCAGGGGAAGCATGGATAAAGCCCGCATGAGTTGACCCAAGCACCCCAATTCGCGCCGTTAGAGAGCCCCGCAAAGTAGGAATACTCGGGTCGGCTCGCTCAATCTACCCGCTTCTCTAGACCCCCGCCGGCTCCCGATACGCATCAATGCTCGGGCAGGAACACACCAGGTTGCGGTCGCCATACACGTTGTCTACCCGGTTCACCGGTGGCCAGTATTTGCGCTGGCGCAGTGAGGGCAGGGGGTAGGCGGCCTGTTCCCGGGTGTAGGCGTGGTCCCAGTGCTCGGCGGTGACATCCAGCAGGGTGTGCGGGGCGTTGCGCAAGGGGTTGTCCTCGGCGTCCAGGCGGCCTTCTTCCACCGCGCGGATTTCCTCGCGAATGGCAATCATGGCGTCGCAGAAGCGGTCCAGCTCCGCCAGGGACTCAGATTCAGTCGGTTCGATCATCAAGGTGCCTGCGACCGGGAACGACATGGTCGGTGCGTGGAAGCCGAAGTCCACCAGACGCTTGGCGATGTCCTCCTCGGAGATACCGCTGGCCTCCTTCAACGGACGAATGTCCACGATGCACTCGTGTGCCACGGTGCCGTTGCGGCCTGTGTAGAGCACGGGGTAGTGGCCCTTGAGGCGGTGGGCGATGTAGTTCGCGCTCAAAATCGCGACGCGGGTGGCCTGGGTCAGGCCCTCGGCGCCCATGAGCGCAATGTAGGCCCAGCTGATCGGCAGGATGGAGGCGCTGCCCCAGGGCGCTGCGGACACCACGTCGTTGCTTTCCGGCAGGCCGGGCACCGGTACCACCGGGTGTGACGGCAGGAAGGGCTGCAGGTGCGCGCCCACCCCGATCGGCCCCATACCGGGGCCGCCGCCGCCGTGGGGAATGCAGAAGGTCTTGTGCAGGTTCAGGTGCGACACGTCGGCGCCGAACTTGCCGGGAGAGGCGAGGCCCACCAGGGCGTTGAGGTTGGCGCCGTCCACATACACCTGGCCGCCGTGACGGTGCACGATGTCGCAGACATCGATCACGGTTTCTTCGAACACGCCGTGGGTGGAGGGGTAGGTGATCATGATGGCCGCGAGCTCATTGCTGTACTGCTCGGCGCGGGCGCTGAGGTCAGCCAGGTCGACGTTGCCATCGGCATCGCACTCCACAATGACCACGCGCATGCCGGCCAGCGCGGCACTGGCGGGGTTGGTGCCGTGGGCCGAGGAGGGGATCAGGCACACGTCGCGCTGGTCGTCGCCGCGGCTCTCATGGTAGCGGCGAATCGCCAGCAGCCCGGCGTACTCCCCCTGCGAGCCGGCGTTGGGCTGCAGTGAAATGGCATCGTAACCGGTGCACTCCTTGAGCATGTGCTCCAGCTCCGTCAGCAGCTCCCGGTAGCCTTCGGTCTGATCGGCGGGGGCAAACGGATGGATACCGGCGAACTCCTGCCAGGTCACAGGCAACATTTCCGTGGTGGCGTTGAGCTTCATGGTGCAGCTGCCCAGCGGAATCATCGCCTGGTTGAGTGCGATATCGCGGGATTCCAGGCGGCGCATGTAGCGCAGCATTTCGGTCTCGGAGTGGTAGTCGTTGAACAGCGGGTGCTGCAGGTAATCCACCGCGCGCTGCAATGGCTGGGGAATGCCCGAGGCGGGGGCGGGCTGCTCGCGGCAGGGGTTGGCGGGCTCCTTGCCCGTGATGACGGCGAGTAAACGGTCCACGTCCTCGGCCGTGGTGGTTTCATCCAGCGCTATGCCCAGCGTGTGCGTGCCGATAATCCGCAGGTTCATGCCGGCGTCCAGGGCCCGCTGCAGGATGGCCTGCTGCTGGTCCCCCACATTGATCGTCAGCGTGTCGAAATAGGCGTCGTTGTCTGCCGGCAGCCCCGCTGCCTGCAGGCCGCTGGCCAGCACACCGGTGAGGTAGTGGATACGCTCGGCGATGCGCCGCAGGCCCACCGGGCCGTGGTACATGGCGTAAAACGCCGCCATGATGGACAGCAGCGCCTGGGCCGTGCAGATGTTACTCGTGGCCTTTTCCCGGCGAATGTGCTGCTCGCGGGTTTGCATGGCCATGCGCAGCGCCTCGTTGCCGTGGCGATCAATGGATACGCCGATAATGCGTCCGGGAGTGGACCGTTTGAAGGCGTCCCGCGTGGCGAAAAAGGCGGCGTGTGGCCCGCCGAAACCCATCGGCACACCAAAGCGCTGGGAATTGCCCACCACCACATCGGCGCCCTGCGCGCCGGGTGACTTGAGCAGTAACAGGGACATCAGATCGGCGGCCACGGTGACCAGCGTACCGGCATCGCGCGCTTTGGCGATCAGGGGCTCCAGGTCGCGCACATGGCCGTAGGTACCCGGGTATTGCAGCAGCAGGCCAAAGGCCTCGGTGCTGCCGACGAGCTGCGCGGGGTCACCCACCACCACGTCGATATCCAGGGCCTCTGCACGGGTGCGGACCACGGCGATGGTCTGGGGATGGCAGTCCTCGGCGACAATGAACGTGCTGCTGCGGTTTTTCTTGTTTACCCGCTGCAGCAGGGTCATGGCCTCTGCGGCGGCGGTGCCTTCGTCCAGCATCGAGGCGTTGGCCAGCTCCATGCCAGTGAGGTCCATAATGGCCTGCTGGAAGGTGAGCAGCGCTTCCAGGCGGCCCTGCGAGATTTCAGGCTGGTACGGCGTATACGCGGTATACCAGCCCGGGTTCTCCAGTACGTTGCGCTGGATCACTGCCGGCGTGTAGGTGTCGTGGTAGCCAGTGCCGATGTAGGACTTGAGCACACGGTTCTTGCCGGCAATGGCGCGCAGCCGTGCCAGCACCGCCTGCTCGGTCTGTGGTGCGGCAAGGTTCATGGGTGCCTGGTTGCGGATGCGCGCCGGCACCGTGGCGTCAATCAGTGCCTCAAGGCTGTCGAAGCCGAGGGTGCGGGCCATCTCCGCCTGCTGCTCCGGTGTGGGCCCGATATGGCGCCCCAGAAACTCCTGGGAATGTTCCAGTTCAGACAGCGAAGGACGGGTCATGGGGGCTCCGGGGCGGGCGTGGCAGCAGGGTATGAAGGAAGGCGCGAATGGTAGCAGCCGGGCACCCGAGCGGCAATATTCTGTACCCCTTGTGACCAGTCTGGCACACTGCCGGGCAACGCTATCCGCCTCGCGATCAGGAGACTGCATGGAACAGGTAAACCCCGAAACTCTGGGCCTCAATGCCGCACAACTGGCGCGCATTGGTGAGCATCTGCGCGGCCGCTACATCGAGCCCGGCAAGCTGCCCGGCAGCATTACGCTGGTTGCCCGTTACGGTCGCGTGGGGCTGCTGGATGTGGCGGGGCTCAGTGATCTCGAGCGCGACACGCCGATGAGCGAGGACACTATCTTCCGCATCTACTCCATGAGCAAGCCCATCACGTCGGTGGCCCTGATGATGCTCTACGAGCGCGGGCTGTTTTCGCTGGAGGACCCGGTACACCGCTTTATCCCCGAGTGGCGCAACCTGGCGGTGCGTACGGCGGGCGCGTTTCCGCTGTTTGCCACGGCCCCCTGCGAGCGGCCCATGACCATCCGCGACCTGCTGCGCCACACCTCGGGCCTGACCTACGATTTTCTTCGCGAGACCAATCTGGATTACGCCTACCGCAAGCTGCAGGTCGCCAATCCGGCGCCGGGTTACACGCTCCAGCACATGATCGAGCAACTGGCACAGCTGCCGCTGGAGTTCTCGCCTGGAACGCGCTGGAACTATTCCGTGGCGACCGACGTGCTGGGCTACCTGATTGAAGTGATCAGCGGCCAGTCACTGCCGGATTACCTGCAGGAGCACCTGTTCGGCCCCCTGGGTATGGTGGATACCGCATTCAATATCACGCCCGACAAGGTGCACCGTCTGGCCTCCTGCTACGAGCGTGACGCGGCGAAAAAGCTGGTCTGCAACGACGACGGACAGGCCAGCCAGTTCCGCGATCGGGTGTTCTACTCGGGTGGCGGCGGGCTGCTGTCGACCGTCGGCGACTATTTCCGTTTCTGCCAAATGTTGCTGCAGGGTGGCACTCTGGATGGTGTGCGCATTCTGGGCTCACGCACCCTGGACTACATGACCGCCAATCATCTGCCCGGCGATGTCGATCTCGAGCAATACGCGATGGGCAGCTTCAGCGAGACCGAATATGAGGGCGTCGGTTTCGGCTTGGGGTTCGCCAACAGGATTGACCCGGTCAAGAACGGCAACCTGGCCTCGATGGGGAGCTTTTTCTGGGGCGGTCTGGCCAGCACGCTGTTCTGGGTGGACCCGGAGGAGGAACTGGTGGTGATTTTCATGACCCAGCTCATGCCCTCCAGTACCTTCAACCTGCGCGGACAGCTGGAATCCATGGTCTACGCCGCGCTGGACTGAGTCACTGCGGCTGCGCTAGGCTCCGGGGATCGCATAATAAAAAGAGACCCCGGAGGTTTACATGACATTCCTGCGCAGCGTGCTCTCCCTGTCGTTGCTGGCGGGCCTGACGGCCTGCTCCGATGGCACCGACACCAGCCCCGCACCCCCCGAGCCACCGCCGATCAGCATTGATACACCCAACGCCGACCGCTGCGAGATGCTCGATGCTGACAACTGCATGTTCCCCTGGCCCAGTGATGTGTTCACGGTGGCCGATGACAGCCTCGACACCGGGCGTCGGGTGAACCTGAATCAGGCGTCAATGCCGGCCAACCGGCGCGGCGACCGGGTGGACCCCTCCGAGTGGAACCGCAACGACGGTTTCTCGCCGTCGCAGATGATTCTTGCCCAGGTCCCCGGCGTGGATCTTGCGCAAACCGGCGCACCGCGGATTACCGATCTTTCCGCTTCGCTGGAGCCGGACTCGCCGGTGGTGGTGATCCGCGCCAGTACGGGAGAGCAGCATCTGGTGTTCGCCGAGCTCGACGCCAACACCGATGACCCGGCAGAACAGACGTTTATCATTCGCCCGATGGTGCAGTTCGAACGGGGCGAGCGCTATATCGTGGCGCTGCGCAACCTGCGTGACAGCAACGGCGATCTGTTGCCCGCGCCCGATGTGTTCCGTGCCTTCCGCGATGACACGTTGACCGACAATACCGCCATTGAGGAGCGCCGTGCGGCGATGGAGGCGATGTTCAGCGAGCTGCAGGAGGCGGGCGTCGAGCGCAGCGAACTCTACCTGGCCTGGGACTTTACCGTGGCCAGTGCGCGCAACATCACCGAGCGCCTGCTGCACATCCGGGATGAGGCCTTCGCCGACCTGGGCACAGCGGCCCCCGACTATGTCATCAGCACCCTGACCGATTACGCACCCTGCGACCCCGCGGGTTGCGCCGACGGCCAAGACGAGCAGATTGCGCGGGAAATCGCCGGCACGTTTTTTGTGCCGAACTTCCTCAACTCCGACGACGGCGCGCCGGGCTCGGCCTTCTACTACGCGACACCGGACGATGGCCTGCCAGACCGGCTGAACGGCGACAACCTGTTTGCCGCCAACTTCGTCTGTCGCATTCCCCGGTCTGTGGCGGAGGACTTCAGCCAGCCGCCCAAGGCGCAGGCGCGGCCCTCGCTGTATGGTCACGGCCTGCTCGGCAGCGCCAACGAAGCACGTGGTGGCACTCGGCAAAACGTCGACATCATGGCGCTGGATCACCAGATGATGTTCTGCGCGACGGACTGGGCGGGCTTCGCCGGTGCCGATGTGCCGTTCGCGATTCAGGTGCTGCAGGACTTCAGTCTGATGCAGGCATTTTTTGATCGCCAGCAACAGGGCCTGCTGAACTTCATGTTCCTTGCCCGACTGTTGAAGAGCGATGCCGGCTTTGTCGCCGACCCCGCCTTCCAGGCCGCCGGCCAGCCGGTGTTTGATAACAGTACGGTGTATTACGACGGCAACAGCCAGGGAGGCATTCTCGGCGGTGCCCTCATGGGCGTGATTCAGGATGTGACCCGAGGCGTCCTCGGGGTGCCAGGCATGTCCTACAGCTTTCTGCTGCGCCGCAGTGTCGACTTCAATGCGTTTACGCCGTTTTTCAGCGGCAGTGGCACCGGCGCTGATGGCGGCGGCTACCCCAGCGTTAAAGACCAGAGCTTCCTGCTGTCCATGGCGCAACTGCTGTGGGACCGCGCCGAGTCCAGCGGCTACGCGGTGCATATCGAACGCGACCCGCTGCCCAACACACCGCAGCACGCTGTGCTGCTGCAGGTGGCCTACGGTGACCACCAGGTGAGCATGTGGTCGGCGGAGTTCATGGCGCGCAGCATCGGCGCCCGGTTGCGGATTCCCGCACTGGAGACAGGGCGTCATCCCGACAGCAATCCCTATGTAGGTCTGGAGCCCGTCCCGGCGGGGGACTTCACCGCTTCGGTGTTGACCCTGTGGGACGATGGCCCGGTGGGTGGCGGTGCGCTGGAGGGTGGTACGGCGCCGCCACCGATCACCAATACGCCGCCGGTCGAACCGGACTTCGGCAACGACCCGCACAGCCTGCCGCGCCGTGAACCCGCGGCCCAGGCGCAGAAATCGGCGTTCCTGCGTCCGGATGGCGAGGGTCGCTTTGTGGATACCTGCGCGCCAGACCAGCCCTGCTTCACCAACGGCTATTCGCCGGGGGGCTGACCTGCGAACGGCGCGTGGGGCTCAGGTCGCGCGCGCCGCGGGGTCGCCGTACTCGATGTCCGCGATAACGAAGTGCTGCTCGCCTGCGGGGCTTTGCAGACGCACCTCGTCATCCAGGCGCTTGCCGAGCAGGCTGCGGGCCAGCGGGGAGTCCATGCTCAGCTTGCCCGCTGCGAGGTCGAACTCGTCCGGGCCGACGATGCGGTAACGGCGCTCGTTGCCGGCCTCGTCTTCCAGTGTCACCCAGGCGCCAAAGAACACTTTGCCGGTGTCGGCCGGTATGCGGTCGACCACGGTCAGTTCCTCCAGCCGCTTGCTCAGGAAGCGCACCCGCGAGTCGATTTCCCGCAGCCGGCGCTTGCCGTAGATGTAGTCGCCGTTTTCCGAACGGTCGCCATTTTTTGCCGCCTCATGGACCGTGTCGGTCACCTGCGGGCGCTCCACTTTCCACAGCTGGTGCAGCTCCGCGCGCAACATTGCCTCGCCTTCGGGGGTGATGTAGGGCGATCCGCGGCGGCGGGGTGGACGATAACGGCTCATGGTACATATTCTAACGGCGCGGGTTTCACTACACTAGCGCGCAGGCCCTGTTTGGCGAGGAGAGTGTGAGCATGAAAGCCTGGTTGATGGCAGCCCTGGTGGCATCGAGTGCAAATGGCGCGCTGGCGGCTTGCGTGGACCTGCAGGGTGACCTGCAGCAGGGTGGGCTGGTCTGGGGGCAGGCCGCGCCGGGTGCCCGGGTTCTCCTGGATGGTGATGCGCTGGATGTGCTTGACGATGGCACGTTTGTCGCCGGGTTCAGCCGCGATGCCGCAAGCAGTGCATTGCTGCAGGTGGGTGAGTGCCGCCAGACCCTGAACATTGCGGCGCGCGAGTACAATATCCAGCGCGTGGAAGGTGTGCCGCAGCGCACGGTCACGCCGCCGCCAGAGCAGCTGGCGCGCATCGCCCGCGAGCGGGAGCTGGTGAACGCCGCCAAGGCACAGAACCTGCAGCGCCCGGACCTGCTGGCCGGCGCCCTGGCCGGCTTCCAGTGGCCGGTGGAGGGGCGCATCTCGGGGGTATACGGCAGCCAGCGGGTGTACAACGGGCAGCCCGGCAGCCCTCACTACGGTGTGGATGTGGCGGTGCCCACGGGCACGATCGTGCGCGCACCGGCCGCCGGGGTGGTGACGCTGGCCGAGCCCGACCTCTTTTACTCCGGTGGCACTATCATCCTCGACCACGGCTACCGCCTGTCTTCGTCATTCCTGCACCTGAGCAAGGTGAGTGTGCAGGTCGGGGACCAGATCGCGGTGGGGGATATCATCGGCGAAGTAGGCGCTACGGGGCGCGCCACGGGCCCGCACCTCGACTGGCGCATGTCCTGGCGCAGTGCACGCATTGATCCGCAGCTGCTGGTACCGCCGATGCGCGCGGCGCAGGCCCCTGCCTCGCCCTGAGCGCGGCCCGGCCAGCGCAGCCAGTGGCATGTTACCGCCCGGAAAAATCCGTATAATGCAGGCCCTTCGTTTGCCTCAGGACCGGTCATGATTGACGAGAAGCTGCTGAGTATTCTGGTGTGCCCCGTAACCAAGGCCCCGCTGGAGTACGACAAGGAAAAAGACGAACTCATCTGCAAGGCCAGCGGCCTGGCGTACCCGGTGCGCGATGGGATTCCGGTGATGCTGGAGAGCGAGGCGCGCCAGCTCACCGCTGACGAGAAGCTGGGGTAGAGCGATGACGGAGACCATTTTCGGCAAGATCATCAGCGGCGAGATTCCCTCCGAGCGGCTTTACGAAGACGAGCACTGCATCGCCATCAACGACATCAATCCCCAGGCTCCGGTGCATGTGCTGGTGATTCCGAAGCAGGCCATTCCACGGCTCGTGGATGCGGCCCCGGAGGACCAGGCGTTGCTCGGGCATCTGCTGCTCGCCGCCGGCAAGGTTGCGGAGCAGCTGGGTGTATCAGAGGCTTTCCGCCTCATCATCAACAACGGTGCCGGCGCCGGCCAAACCGTATTCCACCTGCACCTGCATATCCTCGCGGGCCGCGGATTTGCTGAAGGACAGATGGCAGGGTTCCAATGAAAACAGGCGACATACGCGAAGCTTTCCTGGCCTATTTCGAGGCCCAGGGCCACACCCGGGTGCCCAGCAGTTCACTGGTGCCGGGCAATGACCCCACGCTGCTGTTCACCAACGCGGGCATGAACCAGTTCAAGGACACCTTTCTGGGCACCGAGCCACGCGCCTACGTGCGCGCCACCAGCAGCCAGCGCTGCGTGCGTGCCGGCGGCAAGCACAACGACCTCGAAAACGTCGGCTATACCGCACGCCACCACACGTTTTTCGAGATGCTCGGCAACTTCAGCTTCGGTGACTACTTCAAGCGTGAGGCCATTCAGTTTGCCTGGACATTTCTCACGGAAACGCTGGGGCTGCCGGCCGAGCGCCTGTGGGTGACGGTGCATGTGTCCGACGATGAGGCGGCAGACATCTGGCTGCAGGAGATGGGCGTCAGCCCCGAACGCTTCTCGCGCCTCGACGAAGACAACTTCTGGCAGATGGGCGACACCGGCCCCTGTGGCCCCTGTTCCGAAATTTTCTACGACCACGGCCCGCAGGTTCCAGGCGGCCCGCCCGGCAGTGAAGGCGACGACCTCGATCGCTATATCGAGATATGGAACCTCGTTTTCATGCAGTTCAACCGCGACGCCAGCGGCGAACTGCACCCTCTGCCCAAGCCCTCGGTCGATACCGGCATGGGCCTGGAACGCATTGCCGCCGTCATGCAGGGCGTGCACAGCAACTATGAAATCGACCTGTTCCAGGCCCTGATTCGCGCCGCCGCCGAGCTGCTAGGGGTCGACGACCTGACGCATAACTCCCTGCGGGTGATTGCCGACCACATACGCTCCTGCGCCTTCCTCATTGTCGACGGCGTGCTGCCGGGCAACGAGGGCCGGGGTTATGTGCTGCGCCGCATCATTCGACGCGCCATACGCCATGGCAACAAGCTGGGAGCCAGCGCCCCGTTCTTCCATAAACTCGTGGCCACACTGGCCGCCGAGATGGGCGATGCCTACCCCGAACTGGCGAAGCTGCAGCCGCAGGTGGAGAAAGCGCTGCTGGCCGAGGAAGAGCAGTTTGCCAAGACACTGGATAACGGCCTGCAGATCCTGCAGGACGCGCTCGCCGACATCAGCAGCGGCGTTATCCCCGGTGATGTGGTGTTCAAGCTCTATGATACCTACGGTTTTCCGGTTGACCTGACCAATGACATCGCGCGCGAACGCGGCCTGGAACTGGACATGGCAGGCTACGAGGCCGCGATGGCGGCGCAGCGCAGCCGGTCGCAGGAAGGCGGCAGCTTCAAGGTGGATTACAACGCCGTGCTGACGCTGGAAGGGAGCACCGAGTTTACCGGCTACGAGCATGTGGAAGGCGAGGGCAGGGTGACTGCACTGCTCTGCGATGGCGCCGAGGTCGAGGCGCTGCACCCTGATCAGCAGGGCGTGGTCGTGCTCGATCGCACGCCGTTTTACGCGGAATCCGGTGGTCAGGCGGGCGATACCGGCTATCTGCAGGCCGACGGCGTGCGACTGGAAGTGACCGATACCACCAAGGCCCAGAGCCAGCACCTGCACCACGTCAAGGTGCTGCAGGGCAGCGTCAAGGTCGGCGACAGCCTGTACGCCAGCGTGGATGCCAGCGTACGCCAGCGCACCCGCCTGAACCACTCGGCCACGCACCTGATGCACGCCGCCCTGCGTCGTGTGCTCGGCGAGCACGTCACCCAGAAGGGGTCGCTGGTGGATTCCGAGCGCCTGCGCTTCGACTTTTCCCATTTCGAAGCTGTGACCCCGGCGGAGCTGGCCGAGATCGCGGATCAGGTTAACGCACAGATTCGCGCCAATACGCCGGTCAGCACCCGCCTGATGAACATGGACGACGCCATAGCGGCGGGCGCCATGGCCCTGTTCGGCGAGAAATACGGCGACGAAGTGCGTGTCCTGACCATGGGTGAAGATGATTTTTCGGTGGAGCTCTGTGGCGGCACCCACGTAGACCGCACCGGTGACATCGGGGTATTCCGTATCCTCTCTGAGTCCGGCATCGCCTCCGGCGTGCGCCGTATTGAGGCGGTGACAGGCGCCGGTGCGCTGGCCTCCATCGCCCACACCGAAGCCCAGCTGGACGCGGTGTGCGACGTCGTGAAGGCCGGGCGCGATGCGGTGGCGGCGCGGGTGGGAGCCCTGCGCAACGAGAACCGCGAGCTGGAGAAGGAACTCGCGCGGCTGAAACAGAAACTGGCCACCTCTGCCGGCGGCGACCTGACCAACCAGGCCGTCGAGGTCGCGGGTATCAAGGTGCTGGCGGCGAGTGTCGAGGGTGCCGATGCCAAATCGCTGCGCGATACCCTCGACCAGGTGAAGAACAAGCTGGGCAGTGCCGTGGTGCTGCTGGCAGCCGTGGACGGCGACAAGGTGGCGCTGGCGGCCGGCGTCAGCAAGGATCTTACCGACAGGGTCAGTGCCGGCAACCTGATGCGCGAATTTGCGGGGCGCCTCGGTGGCAAGGGCGGTGGCCGTCCGGACATGGCGCAGGGCGGTGGCAGTGATGTGGCCGGCTTGCCCGCTGCATTGGGCGCAGTGCCTGACTGGGTGGCGGATACACTGGCCCAGAACGCCTGACATGTCGCTGATTGTCCAGAAGTTCGGAGGCACCTCCGTCGGCAGCATTGAGCGCATTGCGCAGGTGGCCGACAAAGTAGCCCGCTTCCGGTCCGACGGCCACCAGGTGGTCGTCGTGGTGTCGGCGATGAGCGGCGAAACCAACCGCCTGCTGGGCCTTGCGCGGGAGATCCAGCCGCAGCCCCTGGCGCGCGAGCTGGACGTGCTGCTGTCCACCGGCGAGCAGGTGACCACCGCGCTGCTCAGCATGGCGCTGCATCAGCGCGGCATCGCCGCCAAATCCTACACTGGCAGCCAGGTGCGTATTCTCACCGACGATGCGCACACCAAGGCGCGTATCCGCGACATCGACGACAGCCGCCTGCGAGCAGACCTGGCGGCGGGTCTTGTGCTGGTGGTGGCAGGCTTCCAGGGGGTGGATGAGCAGGGCAACATCACGACTCTCGGGCGCGGCGGATCGGATACCACCGCCGTCGCCCTGGCGGCGGCCCTGCAGGCAGACGAATGCCAGATCTACACCGATGTGGATGGGGTCTACACCACCGACCCCCGGGTGGTCGATGATGCGCGCCGTCTGGACCGCATCACCTTCGAGGAAATGTTGGAAATGGCCAGCATGGGCTCCAAGGTGCTGCAGATTCGCTCGGTGGAATTCGCCGGCAAGTACAAAGTTCCGCTGCGGGTGCTGCACAGCTTCAAGGACGGCCCCGGTACCCTCATCACTCTGGAGGATGAGTCTGTGATGGAAACCCCGACAATCGCCGGCATCGCCTTCAATCGCGATGAGGCCAAACTCACCATCCTCGGCGTGCCGGACATGCCCGGTGTGGCCTACCGCATACTGGGTCCCATCGGTGAGGCAAACATTGAGGTCGATGTCATTCTGCAGAACGTGGCCGAAGACAACACCACGGATCTGACCTTCACCGTCGGCCGCGCGGATCTGCCGCGGGCCCAGGCGGTGCTGGAACAGGTGGCGGCAGACCTCAGCGCGCGCGAGGTGCGCGTCGACAGCCGAATCGCCAAGGTGTCTATCGTCGGGGTGGGCATGCGCTCCCATGCCGGCGTGGCCAGCACCATGTTCCGCGCGCTCTCTGAGGTGGGGATCAATATCCAGATGATCACGACATCGGAGATCAAGATTTCCGTGATCATCGAGGAAAAATTCATGGAGCTGGCAGTGCGTGCGCTGCATTCGGCCTTCGAGCTTGACCAGGCCCCTGCCACCGACATTGCAAAGTGATACAAACCCGCAGTTGCGTTTTCCCCATTCTCGGCTAACACTTAGGGCTCAGCAGCGCATGGTTAGCGCCGTCCGGCAGCGTGTTGGCGGGCGACAGGAGGCAAGGAGTTATGCTCATACTGACCCGCCGGGTCGGTGAATCACTGATGGTTGGCGACGACATCACGATCACCGTGCTGGGCGTCAAGGGCAATCAGGTGCGCATTGGGGTGAACGCCCCGAAAGATGTCGCAGTTCACCGTGAAGAAATCTACAATCGCATCCAGGAGGGTGACGAGGCAGCGGTTCCGGAGGACGACTCCCGGGAGTAACCCGCACCCCCGTGTTTCACTGCACAGGAGTGCATCCTTCATGATGCGTTGTATTCGCCCCCTCGCCGCTCTGGCACTGTTGATTGTTGCCGGGTGCCAGACGCCGGCATCCCCGCCCCCGAATGACCCACAAGCCCAGTCCGGGTTACAGGACCGGCGCCAGTCATCCGTCGTAACACCCGCGGGCTATGAGGTGGAAATAATCCGCAGCAGTTACGGTGTCCCGCATATCACCGCGGCGGATTTTGCCAGCCTCGGTTACGGTGAGGGCTACGCGGCGGCTGAGGACCACATCTGCAATATCAGTCATGCGTTGCTTGCCGCACGCGGTGAGCTGGCCCGCTATCTGGGCCCCGGCACAGAGAACGCGAACGTGGCCAGCGATGCGGTCGTCGCCGCGCTGGGCATAGACAAGCAGGCGGTGGCGGCGCTTGCGCGACAGGACGAGGACAACCGCATCTGGCTGCGCGGTTATGCAGACGGCTATAACCGCTACCTGGCAGAACACCCCGAAGGCCGCGTTGGATCCTGGTGCGATGGGGCCGTCTGGCTGCAGCCGATCGCCGATACCGACCTGATGGCGCGCATGGTTTTGATGGCGCAAACCCTGCCGCGCATGGCCGATGCCTTGCTGGCTGCGCAGCCGCCAGCCACGGCCCCTGACACGGCCGAGCGCGTGGTGAGCGAGCAGCGTCTCGCGCGCGCTGCTGATGCCGCTGCCCTCCAGGGCATGGGCTCCAACGCCTGGGCATTTGGCAGTGAACGCAGTGCGAATGGCCGCGGCCTGCTGCTCGGTAATCCGCATTATCCATGGTACGGCGACAACCGCTTTTGGGAAAAACACCTGACCATCCCCGGCAGGCTGGATGTGTATGGCGGGCACCTGCTCGGCGCGCCGGGCGTGGCGATCGGCTTTAATCGTGGCGTGGCCTGGAGCCATACCGTGTCTGCCAGCCAGCGTCTGGTGTTTTACCGGTTGCAGCTGGTGCCGGGTAAGCCCACGGTCTACCGTTATGACGGCGAAGAGCGGGCCATGCGTGAAGTGGCGGTGTCAGTGCCGGTCTTGCAGGCGGATGGCAGCCTGCAGTCTGAAGCCCATACCTTGTATTTCAGCCACTACGGGCCGGTCCTGACCCTGCCCGGCATGCCGTGGGACGGCAGCGTTGCGTTCACCGCGCGCGATGCCAACGTTGGCAACGATGCGCTGTTGTCGCAATGGCGAGACATGAACCAGGCGACCGATATGGACCGTTTCATCGCGGCGCATCGACGCTGGAACGCCATGCCCTGGGTCAACACCATCGCGGCGAGCGCCGATGGTCGCGCTGTTTACCTCGACAATTCCACGGTGGGTCGATTGAGTGACGAGGCGATTGCACTCTGGCGCCAGCAGCTCAAGGATGATCCGCTGACAGCGAAGGTGTATGAAAGCAAAGGCTTTGTACTGCTCGACGGCAGTGACCCCCGTTTCGAATGGGTGGAGGCGGGCGGTGCACCGATTCCCGGCACCGAACCCTTCCAGCGCCGTCCCCTGCTGGAACGCAAGGACTACGTGTTCAATGCCAACGACAGTTACTGGCTGAGCAATGTCAGCGCGCCACTCACGGGTTATTCCCCGTTGTATGGGCCTGAGGCCTCTGCCCGCAGTCTGCGCACGCGCATGAATGCGCAGCTGATTGCGGAGGGCACATTCACCGTTGCGCGCATGCAGGAACTCCTGTTCGAAAACGAAAGCATGGCGGCGTTGCTGCTGGTGCCTGCCCTGCTGGAGGCCTGTAGCGCTGACGCGGACCTGGCGGATGCCTGTGCGGCACTGCGTGGCTTCAATGGTCGTTTCGATCTCGACAGCCGGGGTGCCGTGCTGTTCAGGGAATGGCTGACCGGCTACGCCTACGAAGACGGCATGCGCCAGGGTGAGCTGTTTGCCGTCCCCTTCGATGCCGCTGCGCCGGTAACCACGCCGAACACCCTGGCCGACAGCGACCTCGCTCTGCAAAAACTTGCACATGCTGCGGCGGTGCTGGAGTCTGCAGGGTACCCCCTCAATGCCCCGCTCCGTGAAGCCCAGTTTGCCTACCGCGGTGAGCGCGGTATCCCTGTTCACGGTGGCAACCGCTACGAGGGCGTGGCTAACCTGATGGTCTCCGACATTCCCGACCACCCCATCGCCATGCTGACGCCCACGCCGATTGATGGCAGCACCCTGCTCACCGATGCAGGCTATCCGGTGGTTCACGGCAGCAGTTTTGTGCTGACCGTCGGCTTCGACGATAGGGGCCCGGTTGCCGAGGCGTTGCTCACCTACAGCCAGTCCGGTGACCCCGCTTCGCCGCATTTCACCGACCAGACCGAGCTCTACCGCAACAAGGCGTTCCGCCCGGTGCTGTTCCAGCGGCAGGACGTGGAGGCGGACGCGCAGTCGCGCATCACGCTCACTGCGCCCCGATAATCGGCGGGGTGCTGCTTCGAGCCTTTGAATTTACCACCAGTGTGGGGTATGATGCGCGCCGTTCCTGAGGGGCTGCCGGCGCGCAGCAACCACCCCGGGTGCGGTCTGTACGGAGAGGTGGCCGAGTGGCTGAAGGCGCGCCCCTGCTAAGGGCGTATAGGGTAAAACCTATCGAGGGTTCGAATCCCTCTCTCTCCGCCAGCAACCGTCTGATTCCAATTTGCTCAATTAAAACAATGTAGTAGTCCGGCGCCGTTTTGAGGTGTAGGACGCCAAAAGCGAATATTGTAGGACAGCTGGCGCGACACCACTTCTGCTGGATTAGCGTCACTCGTTTTATCACTTTCGGATTCGGCAAATAACTACCAGTGGCTAGCTGTCCAATTCCCATTGTCCCGCTTCGCATTCGCGATTGGACTATGTTCAAACAGCTATCTATGTCACGGTCCGAACTTCGCCGCGCCGGTTGCGTATCGAGCTAGCGAGTAACAAACCCATTGAAGGTGATGAGGCGACTTGGAAGATGGTAGATCGTATTCTGGGCGCGCTTGGTGGAAACGAAACAAAAGAGAATCGTCCGCTATAGTCTGGACATCGAGCCGACTGCGGACACCCCGGAAAACCTCGTTGGAGAAAAGACTAGTTGAGATAATGCTCGGCGGCACGAGTTATCCAGCGGTGTGACTGAATGCAAACCGGCCTCCAGTGTCGAAGACAATAAGTGCTCGAGTTCCGAAGCCTCAATCATATCGTGTCGCGGCAATCGTTATTTGCCATATGTTCCCGGTTTTTTTCTACTTGCTAAGATCGAATTCAAACGAACTAGGCGAACATGCGAGAAGACATTTACATTCTCGTTCGGCTTCCCCTATCCTTTTTACGAGGACGGAAATTATGGACAATACATCACGCAAACTGCGGGATCTGTTTTTGGTGGATCAGCCTGACACTGGTCTCAGCTTGAATAATCGCGCACAAATTCTGGTTGGTGACGCTCGCAGCATTCTCGAGGGTTTTCCTGAAGGACATTTTCAATGCATCGTTACCTCGCCTCCTTATTGGGGGCTGAGAGACTACGGCATTGATGGTCAAATTGGAGCGGAACTACTAGTTGAAGATTATATAGCGGATTTGGTGGCGCTGTTCAGGGAGGCTCGCCGAACTTTAGCGGATGATGGAACGCTATGGCTAAATATTGGAGATAG
Organism: Halieaceae bacterium UBA5085; assembly: GCA_002414665.1. Classification (GTDB taxonomy): domain Bacteria; phylum Pseudomonadota; class Gammaproteobacteria; order Pseudomonadales; family Halieaceae; genus Haliea. The sequence continues at coordinate 121,382 of DIAF01000047.1, read as the reverse complement.
TTACACGTCAGGCGGAAGAACGTGGCGCGCTTCCGATGCAAAAAACAAAGGTCGCGCCATGAGCTACAGAGCTCCGACACCGGAAGGCCTAAAACCGAAGGATTTGATTGGTGTTCCTTGGAGACTTGCTTTCGCCCTCCAGGCGGACGGTTGGTATCTACGTACAGAAATTGTTTGGAATAAGCCGAACTGCCAACCTGAGAGCGTTAAAGATAGACCGACACGTAGCCACGAATACGTTTTCTTGCTGTCGAAGTCGAAGAGATACTATTACGATTGGGAGGCGGTTAAAGAGCCAGCATCGGATCCGAAGAAACCATTGAAGAACCGTCGAACGGTCTGGAACATTAATACAGAACCGTTTCCAGAGCGGCACTTTGCAGTCTACCCTCGTGCTCTCGTCCGAGTTTGCGTTGCTGCGGGGTCCCGACCTAACGATAGAGTGCTCGATCCGTTTTTTGGATCCGGAACTACCGGAGTGGTTTGCAATGAAATGGATCGCGACTGCGTCGGTATCGAGCTTAGCGAAGAGTGTCCGTCGTCAGGTAATTTGNNGAATCCCTCTCTCTCCGCCATTTAATAGTGTTGGCTCTCCGGCTCTAGGCTCTTCCGGCTCTTCCCAATTAACGGGGGATAGACCGGTTCTCACTAAACTCGATTGATAGGCTCTTCCCAATTAACGGGGGATAGACCGGTTCTCACTAAACTCGGTTGATAATGCCATCCGGCTCTCCCCAATTAACGGGGGGCGCTCCGATGTCCACCATCCCCTGTTAATGCCGTTCTTGCGCCCCTCCGCATCGTGATGTTGCCCCAGGCCTTCAGTAAGCGTCCACTGAGCTTCCGGACAGCTTGAGGAAGTTCTATTTGGGTGGGGAACGATTCAACGCAGAGTATAGTGGTCGTGGACCTGGTGCTACGCGAACGGACCGCGGTTTTCATTTTCGTCGTACAATGAGGCCGCTCGTCGAATGAGTCTAATCGGGAGAGTTTTACATGAAACTGGTTCGCTATGGCAGCCGGGGTGCAGAGTTGCCTGGCATCATCGATGGGGACGGCAGCATCAGAGCGTTGTCACCGCTGGTAAAGGACATCACCACGGAGCTGTTTACACCGGAGTGGCAGGTGGCCCTCGCGGCCATTGACGTGGAAAAGCTGCCTCTGGTTGCTGGAGCGCCACGGCTTGGGGTGCCGGTGGCTGATATCCGCCAAATCATCGCCATCGGGCTGAATTATAGCGACCATGCCGAAGAGGCAAGCATGCCAGTGCCCGAGTATCCGTTGGTGTTTGCAAAGTCAGTAGCATCCCTCTCCGGCTGCACAGACCCTATCACCGTGCCGGCCGGCGCTGAAAAGCTTGACTGGGAGGTTGAGTTGGGTTTTCTGGTAGGCAGTGAAGCGAAGAATGTTGCCGTAGAGGATGCGCTGCAGTACGTCGCCGGCTATTGCACGGTCATTGATGTGTCGGAGCGCTGCTGGCAATTCGAGCGCGGGGGGCAGCTGGGCAAGGGCAAGAGCCATGATAGTTTTACCCCCGTCGGTCCCTGGTTGCTAACGCGGGACGAGGTGCCTGATCCGCAGTGTCTGGATTTGTGGCTGAATGTGGGCGATGAACCTCGTCAGCGTGGCACGACGTCTGAAATGCTGTTCTCCATCGCGGAGCTGGTCTCCCACCTGAGTACTTATCAGACATTGTTACCCGGTGATCTCGTCATTACCGGTACGCCAGCTGGGGTCGCCCTGGGCATGCAGCCGCCGCCATACCTGAAGCCCGGTGATGAACTCATCTGTGGTATTAGCGGGCTAGGTGAGCAGAATCATCGAGTGGAGCTGGTTGACTAAGCAGAGGTATCCGTCAGGTTATTTGTGCAAACCGACCTGGGTGCCTATCGGGGGGCGTCTCCTGGTATCCAGGGTTTCCAGTATGAAGTCGATGAACGCGCGGGTTCTGGGTGCAACATAGCGCGCGCCAGGAGTAACGGCAAAGAACGTCCGTACACTAGTTTGCCATTGAGGCAGCAGCGCAACCAGTTTGCCGGATGCGATTAATTCATTGGCGAAGACATCAAGCACATGTACCAGGCCCTGATCCGCCAGGGCGGCGGAAATGAGCGCATCGGTGGAATTGAAGTGCAGGCTGCCGGCCGGCTGAATCACATGCTGCTCCTTGTCGAGGCTGAAATGCCAGGCGGATGAGGTATAACTGCCGCGCCGGAATATACCCAGACAGTGGCGGGGGTCGATCTCCGAAGGGTGACTCGGAACGCTTGACCTGGCAATGAAGGCCGGCGTCGCGCACAGAATGTAGTGCGCCTGGTATAGGGGCCGTGCTACGAGGTCGGCATCATTTAGGTTGTCCATGCGTATGGCTAGATCCGTGTCCGATTCAATAAGATCTTCCGGATAGTCGGTAAATCTCAGGGCCACGGACACCTCGGGATGTCTTACCGTGAACTGCGGCAGTACCGGTGCAATCACTTCCTTGCCAAACGCTGCTGGTGATTCGATGCGGAGCAGGCCCTCTACTGCTGCCTCTCGTCCTTTGACTTCGTATTCGCTTTGTTGGGCGAGTTTCAGCATCTCCAGACAGCGTTTGAAGTAAATCTCACCGGCATCCGTCAAGCGCAGGGTGCGGGTATTCCGTGAGAGCAAGGCAACGCCCAAATGCTTTTCAAGGTTGCGAACACTGGCGGTGACCGTGGCATTGGCAACGTCCAGCGATTCTGCGGCGCGCGAGAAGCTGCCGCAATCGACCACCCGTGTAAACACCTGCATTGCCCACAGGAGATCCATTCGGTTCTTCATTATTTTCTAATGCCCCTTTAGTCGCGCTGCCGTCGATACACAACGTCACGCCTCTACAATATAACCTGCTTTGAGGAGACGGCAAATGTCAACACAGGAATTTGATCTGGTAGTCGTGGGCTGTGGTGTCGCCGGTCTGGCGGCGGCGGTCGCCGCCGCTGAACGAGGCTTGCGTGTCGCAGTTCTTGAGCGATCCGTGCGTGAGGAGCGCGGTGGTCAAAGTCGCTGGACGGAAGCTTACTTGCGTATGAAGAGCTACACAGAGGTTACCGACGACTTTGAGGCGTTTCTGGCGGAAAACTCCGGGTTTTATCCAGATCCGGACTTTCTCAAGGAAAGTTTCAGCGAACGTGCAAGCTGGTCGGCACAGGCACGCAGCCAGGGTGGTATTGATGCGGGTATCATCTCCGCGTTCGCAGAGAACGTGCCGACCACGATTGCCTGGCTGCAGGGCAACGGTGTGCGATTTGATTTCCTTCCAACACAGTTCCTGACCAGCACCCAGCCTCGCTTGCTACCGGTCGGTGGCGGCGAGGCCATTGTCGAAGCGCTGGCGGGGCGAGCAGAGGCCATGGGGGCAACGTTTTTCTACGAAACTTCCGCGCGCGCACTGTGTACTGAAGGTGCCAACCGGGTTACCGGGTTAAGGGCCTGGTCCAGGCAGATTGGGGATCTCACGCTACAGGGCGCAGTGGTCCTGGCCTGTGGCGGATTTCAGGGCAATCAGGAGATGCTTGCGCGGTATATGGGACGGAAAGCTGCCTTTATCCGCCCGGTGTGTAAGGGTGGGTACTACAACCGCGGTGAAGGGATACAAATGGCGCTTGCCATTGGTGCTGCCGGGGCCGGTGACTATAGCAGCTTTCATGCCGAGCCGGTGGATCCACGCTCCGGCATTTCCGAACCATCCATATTCATATTTCCCTACGGACTCCTGGTCAATACCAAGGGTCAGCGCTTCACGGATGAGGCGCCGGGCACCGTCGATGCCTGGTACGAGCGTGTTACCCGGCGCATTCTCGAACAGCCAGAGGGTATTGCGTGGGTCGTGCTGGATCAGAAGGTGAAGGACATTCCCAACTACCGGCTCGGTATTCGCACGGATCAGCCGCCAATAGAAGCGGCGAGCATCGCCGAGCTCGCCCGCCGGCTGGATCTGCCGGTGGCGGCGCTGGAAGAAACGGTCAATGGCTACAATGCCGCCTGTTGTCCCGGCGACTACCAGCCGCTGCAGTTAGATGGTCTACGCACTAACGGTATCGAGCCGGCCAAGAGCAACTGGGCCCTGCCGCTGGATACTGGGCCCTACCTGGCCTATCCCATTATCGCTTCCAATGTGTTTACGTTTGGCGGTCTCAAGGTTGACGAGCAGGCGCGGGTCATCAACGCTGATGGCGACGCAATCTATGGGCTTTATGCGGCAGGTGAAACGGCTGCCCTATATTTTGGCAATTACTGTGGCGGTACCTCGGTTCTGAGGGGGTTGGTGTTTGGCCGGATAGCGGGCAACGGCGCTCAGCCGTCCTCCGCATCGGCAGCCATATGAGCGACATGAATCATCCGCGTGTAGTAATGGTGACCGGTGCCAGTGGTGATATCGGCACTGCGGTGTGTCAACGTCTGCTCGCCAATGGTGTTGCGATCGCCGCCGTGGACCTGCAGTCAGTACCATTGGCCGGTGTGCAGGCCTTTTCCTGTGATGTGACAGATCGCGCTGCATTGCAGGCCACTATTGAAGCTGTGGAAACTGGCATGGGCCCCATTAATGGTTTGGTGAATGTGGCGGGGATCCTCGCCTGCGGTGCTGCGCTAGATGCTGATCCTTCGGTCATCGAGCGTGTCTGGCGGGTGAATTTTCTGGGAACTTTTAACGCTTGTCAGTTGGTGGGACGCGGTATGGTGGCCCGCCAGCAGGGTGCCATCGTCAATATTGGTTCGGTGGTTGGCAAGAACGCTGGCAACGCGCGTCCCTGGCTGAATCCGGACGAGTCTGTGGCGGCCGCGGGTGTTGCCTATGGCACTGCCAAGGCTGCGGTGCACGCGCTCACAGGATTCCTCGCACGAGAATTTGCTGCAGCGGGGGTTCGAGTTAACACGGTTGCTCCCGGGCCGGTTGTATCGCCAATGACCCGCCAGTTTCCGGAAATGCTGCGTAAGCTCATTCCACTCGGCCGGATGGCGCAACCGGATGAGGTGGCTGCCGCCATCGAATTCCTGTTGTCTGAACAGGCAAGTTTCATTACCGGCGAAACTCTTGATGTCAACGGCGCACTTTGGTGCGACTGACTACAAACACCCCTAAACAGAAGGAATTTCTCAATGAATAGTATTTACCTCGTTCTGGATATGCAGAATGACCTGGTCCACCCCGAAGGTGCGAGCGGCAAGTCGCCACTGGGGGAGCAAGTCAGGGAGCGTAGTGTGGTCTCGAACACCGCCGTTGCAGTAAAGCTGGCGCGCGAGAAGGGTATTCCTGTTGCCTTTGTACGAGTGGCATTCTCTGATGATCATCGTGAAGCCAACCTCCATTCACAGGTTTTCGGGCCTATCGCCAAGAATGGGATATTGAAGAAAGACAGCTGGGGTGGCCAGGTTCATGCGGATATTGGCAAGTCTGATGACGAGTGGGATATCGTCAAACACCGGGTCTCGCCATTCTATCAGACACGCCTGGAGCTGTTGTTGAAGACTTTGGAAGTGGACCGCATTTACTGCAGCGGTGTCAGCACTCCGGCGGTCGTGCAGGCAACCGTGCGTGATGCACATGACCGCGATTTTGATGTTGTTGTCATTGAGGACTGTTGTGCCGCTCCGACTGCACAGGAACACGCCAACTCTCTCGCTAGCATTGCGCGCTTCTGCAGTGTGGTACCTTTGGCTGAGGCCTTTGGTTGAGATGATCGGGCTCAGCTGGATTCTGCGTCGAGTTTCTTGAGGCGGTAGTCCAGCTGCGCGCGGGTCAGGCCCAGTTGCGCGGCAGCACGGGTAACGTTGTTGTCGTTCAGTGACAGCGCAACGTGGATAAAGGCATTTTCGACGTCCGTCAGGGTTAAGGCTCCGAGTCGCAGCGCGTCACGAGCCATTGATTCAAGTGTGTTCGCAATATTGACACTGTCGTCGTTCTGAGTCTGTACGTTGGGTACCCGAATTCCGATTCCGGGGGCGGAATCCCAGGAAATGGTTCCCTGTGTCCGCCGCCGGGTTGCATCATCAATGCCGGAAAGGTGCTGGGTGTCAATCATGTCGCCGTCCTCGATAAGGATGACGGCGCGCTCAATGACGTTCTCGAATTCGCGGATATTACCCGGCCAGTGGTAGTCCAACAGCTTCTGCAGTGCCTGAGATGTGATCCCCGCCACGTCTCTTCTATGTTGGCGAGCGAGGCGTTCCAGGGTGGATTCCAGCAGAAGTGGCAGGTCGTCCTTGCGGTCCCGCAGTGGTGCAATGAGTATGGGGAATACATTCAGCCGGTAGTAGAGGTCGCTACGGAAACGCCCTTGCTCAACTGCTTCTGCCAGGCTTTCATTGGTGGCTGCAATGACGCGTACGTCTACCCGGGTTGTCCGATTCGACCCCAGCCGCTCCAACTCGCCACTTTGTAGAACGCGCAGCAATTTGCTTTGCGCCGTCATGCTTAATGTGCCTATTTCATCGAGAAACAGCGTGCCGCCGTCGGCGGCTTCGAAGCGTCCGGGCCGTGATTCGTTGGCACCCGAGAATGCGCCCCGCTGCACGCCAAACAGTTCCGATTCCATCAGCTGTTCCGGAATGGCCGCGCAGTTGATTTCCACAAAACGGCCGCCGGCGCGACTGCTGTTGCGGTGAACTTCGTAGGCAAACATGGTCTTGCCTACACCGCTTTCACCCAGCAGTAGCGTCGTTGCGTCAGTCGTAGCAGCCTTTAAGACCTTGTGCAGCGCCGTATGATAGGCAACCGAGCGCCCGACGATGCGTTCATGCGAGTGTGAATCGCTGGCGGTGTGAGTGCCGTGAGTCGGCCGCGCATTCTTTCCCGCTGGCTTGGATTCTGTGCGGACCGGGATATGATCTGTCGAGCGTGGTTGGAAATACTTGAGATCGCTGGCGCTGTCTTCCCAGTCATCTAGAGGTCGTGCCACGGCGCGGCAAACCTCGCCGCCAGCTGCCCTGCATTCCACCTCTCTGACCAGAATCTGTTTGCCCATCAGGCGCGTGAGAAACGCTGAACTGTGGCCAACTTCCATCCAGCAAACGGAGCGGTAATCGCCGCCGCTGATGCGCGCATGCACTTCGCTTTCGACCGAGTGCTTCCAGCTGAATTCGCCGTAGAGAAAGCCGCGGGACCGGTCGAACTCCACTCTGCCGGGCTCCAGTGCCACCATGCCGGACAGGGCTCTCAGTTGGCCACCGGAAGCGAGAATAGCGAGTTGCTCGGCCGAACCCCGGACCTTCAGTGCCAGTTCCGCGTCCAAGGTGCCACTGAGGTACCCCATTCGTGTCATCAGCCCGCGCGTGTACTCAGCCCCAGCTGTTTGCAGCAACTCCTGTCGCAGCGCGCCGAACACGTCCGCGTAGAGCAGCAATGCGCGCTGCTCTCCTAGCCAGATGAAGCCTTCATCGGCGTTGAGGAACAGGGTCTGGGCCAGGTCCTCAATGTCTGGAAAGCGCAGATCCGTGATGACGCTCGGGCTTTCGCCGCCGGCTGACCTACGCGTCTTGCTCTTGCTCATCCGTGTATCCCCGGGGTGTTCAATATGCGCTCAATCAAAACAAGCATACCCTGTACCCCAAGATATTCGAATAAAAAAATTAATGAAATTCTACGATTTCATGATTTTCGGTCTACCCCGAAGTTTCGGTTTAGGTTGGCGAATATCCATAACACATTGAAAAATAAAAATAAAATCAAGTATTTCCAGGTTGGCACGGTATCTGCTTTCTCCGGGGTATTAAACCAATAAATCGCGTAAGCAAGGAAATATCATGGCGGAAATCAAATGCCTTTCGTATATCGGCCTCGGCGTCAGTAACCTCGATGCCTGGCAAGACTTTGCCGAAAACATCATCGGCCTCCAATTGGGGCGTCGCGAAGCTGGCTTCATGACGTTGCGTATGGATGAGCATCTTCAGCGTTTTTTTCTCGAAGAAGACGGCACAGACGATCTATTGGCGGCGGGGTGGGAGTTTGGCACCGAAGCCGAGCTCGAGAGCTATGTCGCGAGGCTTGAACAGCGGGGTATCAGTGTCAGGCCCCTGGGGTCGGATGAGCTTGCCAAGCGGCATATCGGCAAGGCGTATTCATGCATTGACCCCAGTGGTTTTGCTCATGAGTTCTTCGTGGATCATCAGGTTGCGGAGCTGAAAAATGCATTTCGTTCGAAGGTTCTGAAAGGCAGTTTCCTGACGGGAGATCTGGGCATCGGCCATATTCTTCCGTTTTGCCGCGACCGTGAGCAGACCGTGAGCTTCTACAGAGATGATCTTGGTCTGCGTATCAGTGACTACATTACCGAAGAGGTGCAACCCGGTATGGTCGTCAATGCAACCTTCTTTCATACCAGAACCGGCCGGCACCACTCCATTGCCACGGCGCAGGCACCGGTACCGCGAGTACTCAATCATTTTATGCTCGAGTTCGTCGATATGGACGATGTGGGCCTGGCCTATGATCGTGTCGTTGAAGCCGGCATCCACGTTGCGCTGGAGCTCGGACACCATCCGAATGATCGCGCGTTTTCTTTTTACGCGCAGACACCCTCTGGATTCAACTTCGAATTGGGCTGGGGTGGCATTGTGATTGATGAAGAACGCTGGGATATCAAAACCTATACCGAAATGAGTGACTGGGGGCATCGCCGCAACCCCCTCAACTGACATTTTTGCGCTTGTCATCAAGAGAGAAAAAACAATGAACATAATGAATTTTCATCAGATACAGCAACTGCAGTCAGCACAGCAGGCCGGGCCAGTCAGCAAAGAAGACTTCTGCAACGGCATGCGCAACCTCGCGGGACACTGTGTTGTTATCGCAGCCAACGACGGGCAGTGCAGAGCGGGTCTGACTGCGACGGCGGTCTGCTCTGTGACTGCGGAACCCCCGCGTCTCCTTGTTTGCGTGAATCGCGATGTATTTGCCCACGGCGTTATTACCCGCAGTGGAAGGCTTAGCATTAATGTACTTGGGGCCAGTCAAGAACAAGTGGCGCGCCGTTTTGCCGGGATGATTCCGGGCGTGTCAGGTGGCGAACGCTTTGTTGATGGTGATTGGAGAGAGGGTTGCAACGGGACGCCCATTCTTGCAGAGGCACTGGCAGTTTTTGATTGCAGCGTGGTCGAGATTATTCCGGCTGCAACTCACGATCTCTTTCTGTGCGAAGTTCAGGATGTCAAAGGCACCCTTGATCAGGCAGAGCCGCTGCTGTACTTCGCCGGAAAATTTGCCGCAATACCCAGCCATAGCCATTGAATCCATCAATAAGACCATTAGACACGAGAGGCACATACCATGACACAACAACAAAGGACTCCTGATCGGGATCGCGCCGTTCCCTCAGAGTGGGAACTTGTGAGTCGTGCACGAGACATGATCCCAATGCTGACAGAAAAGGCCGCATCCGTTGAGGCAAACCGCAAGGTCTCGGCTGAAACGATTCAGGCGTTTGTTGAGGCGGGTTTTTTCAAGATCTTGCAGCCGCGCCGTTTCGGCGGCTGGGAAATGGATCCGAAGACATTTTACAAAGTTCTCATGGAGCTTGGCCGGGGTTGTGGGGCCAGTGCCTGGAACATGATGATTCTTGGCGTACACCAGTGGGAGTTCGGCATACTCGATACGCAGGCAGGTGAAGATGTCTGGGGTGAAGACGATACAGTGATTGTCGGCTCCTGCTATCCACCAATGGGTGTTCTCGAAGTCGTTGAGGGCGGGTACAAGCTTAGTGGAACCTGGCGGCCCTCCAGTGGCTGCGACCACGCGGAGTGGTCGTTTATGGGAGCGCTGGTCAAGAACGAGGCTGGCCAGGTTGTTGATCGCCTATCCCTTCTCGTCCCCGCTTCCGACTATCGTATCGTGGACGATTGGCACGTATTTGGTCTCAAAGGCACTGGTAGCAAGACGCTGGTGATTGATGATGCTTTCGTGCCTGCCCACCGTGCACACAGTATGGTTGCTTATCACGCGGGCGATCGTCCAGCGCCATATCTGCTGCCGTTCAATCAGGTGTTTTTCGCTGCAGTATCTGCCCAGATGATCGGTATGGGGCAGGGTGCCATCGATGAATTTATCAAGCAGATGCAGTCACGCCGGAACACAGCAACAGGTGAGCTCACAGCTCTCAATCATTATACAAAGGACCGTTTGGGGAATGCGGTCGTGCGTGTGCGTTCCGCGCGTTCTCGTATTCTGCAGATGATGGACGAAACCATGGATTATGCGATTCGCGGTGAGCTAGTGCCTGAGTCCGAACGAGTAGCCCATATGCTGGATATCGCAAGAGTCGGGCGCGACTGTGAGGAAGCGGTAACCCTGCTGTTCAAGGCTGTCGGGGCCCGTGGTCTCTACGACCAGAATCCGTTACAGCGCTGGTTGCGGGATATTATCGCTGGTGCCAACCACATTACCCAGAACGCTGATGATTCAGCGGGTGTTCTGGGTGGGTATCTCCTCGGTCAGCCGCTCCCACCATTAATGTTCAATCTCGCGCAGGATTAAGGGCGTCAACGGAGGCGGCCGTCGCGGAGCCGGCAGCGGCTGTGCTCTGTCCTGCCGACAAGGAACAAGAAAGGTGAAAATGAAAAATGCAGTCATAGAGAACCTGGCCGAGCGTCTGTATCAGGCGCTGTGTCAGAGTAAACCCATCGAACCCCTCACGGATTCCGAGGCGGGTCTGAGCGTTGAAGATGCCTATGCCATCCAGCGTGCATTGATTCATCGACGTGTTAGTGCCGGTGAAAAAATCATCGGCAAGAAAATCGGTGTGACCAGTGATCCAGTCATGGAAATGCTGAAGGTCAATCAGCCGGATTTTGGCATGCTCACTGACCATATGGTGATCAATCAAGGTTCCGCAGTGGATATTGCTAAGCTTATTCAGCCCAAGGCCGAGGGTGAGCTGGCCTTCGTGCTCAAGCGTGATCTGCAGGGACCCGGTGTTACCACGGCTGACGTGCTGCGAGCAACGGACGGGGTAATGGCCTGTTTTGAGATCGTGGATTCGCGTATTTGCGACTGGCGGATCAAGATTCAGGATACGGTCGCGGACAATGCCTCGTGTGGGCTCTTTGTGTTGGGTGACCAGATGGTGCGCCCGAATGAACTGGATCTTCGCCTGCTTGGTATGGTGATGGAGAAAAATGGCAGAGTGGTCGGTACTGGCGCTGGAGCGGCAACTATGGGGTCACCGGTGACGGCCGTGGCATGGCTGGCCAATACGCTAGGGCGACTAGGTATTTCGCTGCAGGCGGGTGAAGTGATCCTGTCTGGTGCTTTGTCCGCTATGGTTCCTGTCGCCCGTGGTGACCAGTTGCGCATGGCCATTCAGGGTGTAGGCGACTGCTCGGTTCGCTTTGAGTAAAGGTGGATCATGACGAGAAAAATGAAAGCAGCGATTATCGGTTCGGGTAACATCGGAACGGATTTGATGATCAAGATTTTGCGACAGTCCCAGAGTCTGGAATTGATTGCGATGGTTGGCATTGATCCACAGTCGGACGGGCTTGAGCGCGCTCGGCGTCTGGGTCTGGCGACGACTTGCGATGGCGTTCAAGGTCTCTGTCGCATGCAGGAAATGGCCGATATCGACATCGTTCTGGATGCAACCTCGGCTGCCGCGCATCAGCATAACGACTCGGTGCTGCGATCCGTCAGGCCCGATATCCGAATGATTGATCTCACACCTGCAGCGATCGGTCCCTACTGTGTCCCGGTAGTGAACCTGGATAAGCATCTACATGCGCTGAACGTGAATATGGTTACTTGCGGCGGGCAGGCAACCATTCCAGTTGTCGCGGCGATCGCGAACGTGGCGCAAATCCATGCGGCTGAAATCGTCGCTTCCATCAGTAGCGTTTCTGCCGGGCCGGGTACAAGAGCGAACATTGATGAGTTCACGGTTACCACGTCCAGAGCCATAGAAACCGTGGGTGGAGCGGAATACGGAAAAGCCATTATTATTCTGAATCCCGCCGAACCGCCAATGCTGATGCGCGACACCGTGTATGCGCTCTGTGAAGATGCGGACGCAAATGCAGTTGAGCAATCCATTGAGACCATGGTCAATCGTGTTCAGGACTACGTTCCTGGCTATCGTCTTAAACAAAAAGTTCAGTTTGAAACCATACCTCGATCACGGCCACTACAAATACCAGGTTTGGGGCCGCGTAGCGGATTGAAAGTGACAGTCTTTCTCGAGGTTGAGGGCGCCGCGCACTATCTGCCCGCGTATGCCGGAAATCTTGACATCATGACGTCTGCGGCAATGGCAACCGCAGACCGACTAGCTCAAGCCGGCCGCAACACAGATTAAGGACAGCTCCGTCATGTTTAGACCAGATAAGAAAGTCTACATTTCCGATGTGACTCTAAGGGACGGCAGCCACGCGGTTCGACACCAATACAGCGTGGAAAACATGCAGCAGATTGCCGCCGCGCTCGACGCTGCCAAGGTTGACAGCATTGAAGTGGCGCACGGCGACGGCTTGTGCGGTTCCAGCTTTAACTACGGGTTTGGCGCCAACACTGACATTGAGTGGATCGAAGCCGTTGCAGGCGTAGTAAAGCATGCTCGTGTTGCGACCTTGCTGATACCTGGGATCGGCACCATCAATGACCTGGATCGGGCCTATTCCGCAGGCGCACGCACCGTACGAGTCGCAACGCATTGCACGGAAGCAAATATCTCTCGTCAGCACATAGAACATGCCCGTTCTCTGGGGATGGACACGGTGGGCTTTCTGATGATGAGCCACATGATCAGTCCGACAGATCTGGCTTCGCAGGCAAAATCCATGGAGAACTACGGCGCTCAATGTATTTACGTGGTCGATTCGGGTGGTGCGCTTGGCATGCATGATGTCCGCGATCGCTTCCGCGCCTTGAAGGACCTGTTGGATCCCGCAACCGAGACCGGGATTCATGCCCATCACAACCTCAGTCTTGGCGTGGCCAACTCGATCGTGGCGGTTGAGGAGGGCTGTGACCGGGTAGATGCGAGCCTGGCTGGAATGGGGGCGGGCGCCGGGAACGCACCGCTGGAGGTCTTTGTTGCTGCAATTGAACGGATGGGCTGGGAGCATGGTACTGATGTGCATGCCCTGATGAATGCCGCTGACGATATTGTTCGACCGTTGCAAGACAGGCCGGTCCGGGTCGACCGCGAAACCCTGGCGCTAGGCTATGCCGGTGTCTATTCCAGCTTTCTTCGACATTCGGAGGTCGCTGCCGAACGCTACGGACTGAAGACAATGGACATACTCATCGAGCTTGGTCGCCGCCGAATGGTCGGCGGCCAAGAGGACATGATCGTAGATGTCGCGCTCGATCTGCAAAGAAACACGCATTAAACACAACATCAATACCCCACGAAGGAAGACTCTAATGAGTAACTACAATCAGGATAATACCAGCCAATATGCGGTGACCCCGGAATGGCGCATTCACTACAACGATATCGGCGAAGGAGAAGCAGTCATCATGATCCACGGCTCGGGTGCCGGAGCGACGGGCTGGGCAAATTTCCATCGCAATGTGGACGCTTTCGTTGAAGCTGGCTACCGCGTGATACTTATCGATTGCCCGGGCTTCGGAAAATCTGATTCAGTGGTCACCGGGGAAGCGAGATTTGTACTTAATGGTCGGGCCATAGCGGCATTGATGGATGCAATCGGACTTGAGAAAGCCCACCTTGTCGGCAATTCGATGGGGGGCGGGAGCGCGCTGGCATTGGCGACAGCGCAGCCAGAGCGCGTCGGAAAGCTCATTCTTATGGGGTCTGGCGGTGTTGGGCGCACCAGTATTTTTACGCCACTACCGATGGAAGGTATCAAACTTCTCTTTGACGTTTATCGCGATCCAAGCATGGAAAACCTGCGCAAAATGCTGGATGTGTTCGTCTACGATCCCTCAGCACTGACAGATGAACTGATCAGCTTGCGTCACCAGTCTATTCTTGCCAATCCGCAACACCTTGAGAATTATTTGAAGAGTGTGGAAATCAGCGGATTCAAAATGGGCGACTTTACGGAACAGTTACCCGAAATCAAATCGCCAACTCTCATTACTTGGGGCCGCGACGACCGGTTTGTTCCGATTGACTGGAGCCTCAAGTTGCTGAACATGATTCCTGATTCTCGGCTGCATGTATTCAGTCAGTGTGGGCATTGGGCGCAGTGGGAGCACGCGGATGCCTTCAACCGTCTGGTCATCGATTTTCTCCAACACTGAGTTCTTCGCAAGGTGCCGCAGCCTGCGGCGCCAGGTTTAGTATTTCCGAAATGGTCATTCATGCGTGCTTGGAGCAACTGCGCGTGAAGTTGTAGCAGACTATGAACCTGACACTTTAGCGTCAGGCGCCAGGCAGAAACCTGCAGGGTCTGAAAAGTATAATAGCCTTGAAAGGAGTTACCGAATGATCGCCAATCAAAAGTATCCCGGACTTCGCAGGACCCCGCTGGTGGTTGCGCTTGCGTCAGTCTTGTTCACGGTCGACCTTGCAGCAGCACAGCTTGAGGAGATTTTTGTTACTGCCCAACGCAGAGATCAGAGTCTCCAGGATGTGCCGATTTCTGTTTCTGTAATGCCGGGTGACGTCATGGAGGAAATGAACCTGACCTCACTGCATGAGGTTACTGCTCGTATGCCCAATGTCAGCATCAATTCAAATCCGTTGACAGATTTTATGACGATCAGGGGTGTTGGCTCTGGTCAAAATGCCGGTTTTGAACAGGCGGTAGGAACCTTCGTCGACGGCTTCTACCGTGGTCGGTCTCGTGCCAGCAAGGCAGCGATGTTCGATATTGAGCAGATTGAGGTCCTGAAGGGTCCACAAACAACGTTCTTTGGAAATAACACCAGTGCGGGAGCGCTGAATATCACTACGCGTAAACCTTCTCAGGAGCTTGAAGGTGAGGTGCGTGCGGTGTTTGGGGAGTATGGGCAGCATCAGCTGGATGCCGCTGTTTCTGTCCCGCTAAGTGAAAACCTGTCAGTTCGCGTTGCCGGGCGCGTCGGTGGGCAGGATGGGTACAGTTATAGCCGCACCACAGATTCCGACTTTCCCGACATGGAGGAGTCGGTCGCTCGAGTTTCACTGCTTTGGGAGCCCAGTGAGAGTTTTAGCTCTCATCTGCGCTTCGATACAGGTAGTCTTGATGTCGAGAATTTTTCCACCCCTGAATTGATTAACTGTCCACCCCCAGCGCCGATAGTTCCGGCTGAAGGATGCGGCATGTTCCTCGGTTTCAATCAGGGTCAGGTCGAGTCCAAGGTGAACTATGAGGGCGATGGTAACTATTCGTTTATGGACTATGAGTTCGATGAAATTGGCTGGACCAACCGCTTCCACTTCGACACCATGACCCTCGTGGCCTCCACCGGCTATTTCAGCCACGATCTCGAAGCCCGGGTCAACATATTGCCAACCGCGGTGCCGGGTACTCCCAATCCCTGGGCTTTCCAAATGGGCAATCCGTGGGGAGCGCCGAATCCTGATCCCAGTCGTCAGGGTTATCTGGGTGCTCCATCGCCTATCTTCGAGGATGCCGAACAATTCAGCCAAGAGTTGCGCCTTGTTTCAAACAGTGATGGTCCACTGGAGTGGATGGTGGGAGGATACTACGCCGAGATCGATTACGAGCTCGAGTCCGACTTCGGCTTCTGGTTCCTGCCGTTCATGGCCATTGCTGCAGATGTGGTCAACGGTCTCAATGCTGGCGGGGCTGGACTGCCACCCATCACAGAGGATCCGTGGTCTCCCGTGACCGGCTTGAACAATACTCGCAACAAGGATGAAACGCTGTCCGCGTTCGCATCGGTCGGTTACTCCATTAGTGAGCGTCTGCGCGCCAACGCGGGTATCCGCTATACCCAGGTGAAGAAATCTGCCGAACGTACTCGCAGCTTTGGCGAGAGTGTTGATGCAGACATGAGTACCTATCGCGAATACGATGCCTACCATTCGATGTGGTTATCCCGCATCCTTGGATCGGATTTAAGCCCTCACCCCGAGCCCAACAGGGAAGACAGCGATGTCATGCCATCCTTCAATGTCCAGTATGACCTCGGTGAGTCCACCATGGTCTATGGCTCCTACACTAAGGGCTTCAAGGCAGGAGGTTACAGCGCGGCGGCAGCGCCGGAGAGTTTTGATCCTGAAACTGTTGATGCCTATGAACTGGGAATGAAAGGTAGCTATCTGGATGGGTCACTGCAGGTGAATATGGCGCTTTTCCGAAGCGAATATGCCGATCTTCAGGAAACAGTGATTGAGTTTGTTGGTGGATCTGTGAGTTCCGTGGTTCGCAATGCCGCTGAATCCATTGCAGAGGGTGTTGAAGTGGGCTTGACCTATCAAGCCAGCTCGGAGTTGATGTTGTTTGCGGATGTCGCATATCTCAACTCGGAGTACGATAACTACGAGTCCGGCACTTGCACTACCTTACAACTGTTCGAATCGGCCGGTGCTGGCTGTGCTCAGGATATGTCCGGCAAACAGCGTCCGTATGCGCCGGAATACAGCGGCAGCATCGGTGCTGAATGGAGCCAGCAGCTGGGAGCTGGTGAGCTTGTTGTGCGTCCGCTGATTTACTTCACGGATGATTTCTTCCATTCCGCATCAGCAGATCCACTGCTCTCGCAGAAAGGCTATGTAAAGTATGACCTCGCGGTCAGCTACCGGCTTGAGGACTGGACATTCTCCGTCATCGGCAAGAATCTGAGCGACAAGACCACGCTCGGTTTTTCCAATGCCGCGGCCTTTGGCGGTGGTTCTGCCCAGGCCTTCCCGGACCCGCCACGCTGGATCTCCGGTCAGGTGGTTTATCGCTTCTAGGCAGCGTTCTGGCTTCTCACTCGGCGGACCCTCGAGGGGTCCGCCTTTTTCTATCAGGGATTTCCAACCTTTAATACCGCCTGCCGCTGCAGGTTGCCAATGAAGAGTATGCCCTGACGATCCACAGCGACTGTCGCATCGCCCAGTTCCAGGTCACTGCCATCGAACCGTGTCTCTACCGCAAGTGAGTCTGGATGTAGCCGTGCAACTGTCACTCCACGAGAACAGCCTTCAGCTTTATGCGCACAGCTGGCAACGTCATTCGGTGTGGATGCTTGCCCCGTCACCAGAACAAAGCCGTCAGTGTCCCAGCGGAGATTGTCTGGCAAGAACGGCAGTTCCACAGAGGTCGCCAGCCAATTTCCTGCGTCTTGATTGTGGGTAAAGCGATAGACTCTGCTGCTTGTCCAAGAGGCAACATAGAGAACGTTGCCGTCATCCGATGCGACGATACCATTGGGGGCGGCCAGTGCTGTGCCGTCTAGTGACTGCCAGCCTGTGTTTGCCTCCCAAAGCAGTACGTCACCACTGATGTCACCATTCAGCATCTCTTGCTCTGCCGTCTGCCTCGACGGGTCGAAGAAGTTCGTAACGGCGATTTTTCGGTCAGGCATCGGCGTAACACCGTTAGCAAATACAGAATCGGGTAGATGTACGCAGCCACGCCAAGTAAGGCTGGGCTGCTCGGTGTAATCAATGCCGAAAACCTCAATGGCTTCCCGATCTCCATGATTAACTACCAGTAATTCGAGCCCGCCGTCGCTCGTGCGCAAGTTGATACCATGGGGAAACATGCTGACAGGTTCGGCAGAGCACTCAGGATAGGTATTTGGATCGTGGTCTATTGCCGCGGGAAGTAAGCCTATGACGGCCCCGGACTCAGCATGGAGTGCATACAGCCCGCTCTGGCCGACACCTTGCGGTGCCATTGCGCTGATTAACAACCACGGCGAGCCGTTGAGTACCACGATATCCTCAGGGAGTGCGGGTACCGGCAATAATGTGGTTTCGGTATCTGGCCCTGCGATTCCTTGCACGTTCATGCTCAGGCTCAGGGCTACTACGTGCAAGCTCATTAGTTTCTTCAATGTGATCTCCTTAGGGTGTTCTTCCGGTTTATTGATGCTGTTGCGGGTGCTCGCTCTGGCTCTTATATCAGTGCTACAGAAATTGGGTAGCTTTCGAGGCAAAAGGCCTTTTCATTTATTACAGCCGGCAGTCGTGACCGTGAGTGGTAGTGTTCAGACCAATCTAAGAGAAGAAGGTGGGATATGGTTCCAGCACTTTGGTCTGATAGACAGTTGCGTATCTGTGTCCTTTTTGCCCTTGCGCTAATAACGATGGAGCCGGTCGGAGCTGCCTCTGAAGACCATCCCAATGTGCTGATCATACTGGTGGACGATCTGGGATTTTCCGATCTTGGTGCATTTGGAGGTGAAATAGACACACCGAACCTTGATGCGCTTGCTGCAGAAGGAGTCCGTCTCACAGATTTTTACACAGCACCCACCTGTTCGCCCACGCGTGCAATGCTGCTTTCCGGAACTGATCCTCATGTGGCGGGCTTGGGTACCATGGCTGAAGTTGTGTCACTAAAGCCATCGCTGGGAAAGGTCCCCGGCTATGAGGGGTATCTTTCACACAGGGCGCTATCTCTGGCGGAGGTATTTCGCGCCGGGGGTTATAACACCTACATGAGTGGGAAATGGCATCTTGGAGTCGAGCAACAGCAAGGGCCTCACCTTCGCGGTTTTATTCGGTCGTTTGCACTCCTGGAGGGTGGTGCTTCCCATTTCCAACCGAGGTCCGACAGCAAACTGCGCGTGGAGAATGTCAGCTATCGTGAAGATGGTGCGGCGGTCGGTGTTCCCGATGACTTTTACTCTTCAAGCTTCTACACCCAGAAGCTGATCGAGTACATCGATAGCGGGATCGAAACGGGGAAGCCGTTTTTTGCCTATGCTGCGTACACAGCGCCCCATTGGCCCTTGCACGCGCCCGACGAGCTTATCGATAAATACTCAGATCGATACCGGGCCGGATATGCCGCGATCCGGGCTGAGAGACTGTTAGCTCAAGAGAGGCTGGGCTTGTTTCCTGACAGCACTGTTGCACTGTCGGTCTTGAATGAGGCGGCGCCGCTCTGGGAGGCCCTTAGCGACGAGGAACGAGACCTTGAGACGAAGAAAATGGCGGTTTATGCGGCCATGGTCGACAGTCTGGATACGAGTATTGGCAGGTTGTTGCAGTACTTGCGCGATATCGGGGAATACGATGACACGATTATTCTTTTTTTCTCTGACAACGGTGCTGCGGGAGAGGACCATGCGCGTGGATACTCACCGAATACAGCAAGGGAAGACAATAGCCTGGAGAACATTGGACGGCGTGGGTCGAATGTCAACTACGGCTTTCGTTGGGCAGAGGTTAGCGCAGCGCCTTTCAAACTGGTCAAGGGTACTACCGCAGAGGGTGGCATCAGCTCTCCCGCAATTATGCGCTTGCCGGAAACACTTTTGGCACCCGGTTCGCTGCTTCGACAGGTAACCCGGGTTGATGATCTTGCTCCAACGTTGCTTGAACTAGCCAATGTGAAAATTTCACCAACGGTTGTGACCACGTCGCTGCCCTTCACGGGCAGTTCTCTGGCATCCCAATTGCTGGGAACCTCACCTGTCAATCGGGACAGAATCCTTGCAGGCGAATTGTTTGGCCAAGCTTATGTGCGAGCAGGAGACTGGAAGCTGGTGTCCTCTGCTTTGCCCGCTAGTGGTCCGCCATTTCCAAGCACAGCCTATCGCTGGCAATTGTACGATCTCTCTGTTGATCGAGGTGAGACCCGCGATCTGGCAGCGGATTATCCTGATCGGGTTGCCAACTTGCTTCTGCTTTGGGAGACGTATGTCACACGGTATGGCGTTGTAACACCTGATGCATTCAAGCATCTGGAATAGCGCTCAATAATAGATTCTCTTTGCCAGACGAAACGAGAAATAACTGGGCGATCGAATTGAATTCGATTGATCGAAGGGAAATTTTCGCGGGAAGTACCCGCAAAAATCGCATATGGACACCCTTTAATTATCTAACATCATTGACAGACCGAAAGTGTAATGGCGAACAACCCAAAGAAAAAACGATCTCTAACTGAAAAGCTCGTTGACCAGATCTTTGCAACGCATTGCTCGGGGATCCCTGCCATGGTTACTCAGAAAACACGGCTACACATTGCTGATGCGGTGGGTATTGGCGTTGCGGCAAGGTCGCATGAAATGGCCAAGACAATACTGGAGGGTCCATTTTTCGATAGTCAGGGCACAGGAAACAGTCGCATATTGGGGGGTGGACAAACAACTTCAACGACTGCGGCTTTCGTAAATTCAGCGCTTATCCATTTGCTTGATTTTGATGACATACATGATTTTGCCCGACTTCATCCCTCCGCTGTAGTATTGCCCGCTGCCTTAGCGGCAGCTGACCTCGTTGGTGCCGGGGACAAGACGGTCGTTGATGCAGTCTCGTTGGGCAGCGAGCTGATGTGCAAGCTTGGTGTGCAGTTTTCACCGAAAGGTGATGGGTCCGGCTCTGGATGGTTTCTGACACAACTCTTTGGTTATTTTGGGGCGGCGTTGGCAGCGTCAATCGTGCTGGGACTTTCAAGGGAGGAAACAGTCAATAGCCTCGGACTTGCTTACATGCAGGCCGCAGGTGGCAAGGAGGCTGGCTTTGGAACCGGATCAAATGCCCGTTCTATCTATCCCGCGTTCGCCGCACAATGTGGTTTGCAGGCAGCACTTCTCGCTTTCTCTGGCTTGACGACGCCGACCACTGTATTGGAAGGCGATGCCGGATTTTTCGAGATTTATCTGGACAAGGTGCCATCGTCATACAAGCAAAAAATGCTTTGTGACTTCGGCCATTGGCACTGCTTGCAGACTGATATGAAACCATGGCCATGTTGTCGTCTTTCGCAACCCTATGTGGAGGTTGCGCTTCAGGCACGCGAGGTCTTGCAGGAATATCCAGCTGCAAACATTAAGATTTCAATCAATAGTTCCGCGGCTCGCCTGTGCAAGCCTCTGCCTGGGCGACGATGTCCCGCAACAATTCAGGATGCAAAGTACAGTATCCCTTTCATGACCGCATTTGCACTTGTCCACGGGATGCCAACGCTATTAAGCCTGAACACCGGCTGCCTTGGCGACGCCAAAGTGCTGCGACTCGCCAGAAAGATTATTCTCGATGACTCGCTGCAAGACAATCCAGGCCACCCTCTCGCCGGCCTAACTTTGCTTGATGGGAATCAACCTGTCATGCAGTTCAGGTTTAACCCGATGACACTGGTGGTCGACTCATCACGGGCTAAAATTAAATTCAGCGAGTGCCTTGAATATGCGGGGCGCGGGGAAATCGCAAACATCAGCTGGAATTTATTCCTAAAAGGAAAAATCACTGATGGTCTGAGGCTCGCCAGTCAGTGACATTTATTTCACGACAGGCGGTGCGTATCCGCGTGCTGCCAGCTCTTGGAATGTTGATACATCAGGAACGGAATCAACTCGTGATGAACGGTTGACGGTCAGAGCCTTTAGTCGACCGTCCTTGATTCTTCAAGCGTCTGTAACAGAGATGCAAGCGCCCGGTCCGAGCCCGGATACTTTGCGATAATCGTGAATAGTCTGTTCATCCATGACCTGTTTTTTCATCGCACAGGAGCGTCAATAATGCGGGCTCATTGCCAGCTACTACACGGAAATCATGGATAAACGAGACGTTATTGTACTTGGCGCGGGGAATGCCGGTCTCTGTGCGGCGATCTCCGCAGCTGAGTGTGGCGCGCGCGTCCTACTGCTGGAAAAGGCGCCTGCCGAACACACGGGAGGGAATTCTGCGCATACCGGTGGGGCATTCCGCGTCGCTTACAAGGATGTTCAAGACCTGCAGACCCTGATGCCTGATCTGTCACCCGCTGAGGTAGAAGTCAGCGATTTCGGGAGCTATCCAGCAGACCAGTTTTTCGATGACCTGGCTGCGCTCAGCCAGTATCGGGCGGATGCAGATGTGCTCTACAAGGTTACTTATGACAGCCTTGCCACGCTGCAGTGGATGGTCACCCAAGGGGTGCGCTTTCTTCCAATCTATGGGCGCCAGGCAGTGAAGACCGATGGTAGGTTCAGGTTTTGGGGGGGGCTGACCATTGAAGCATCTGGGGGTGGCCTGGGACTGGTGCAGTCCTTGTGTAGTCGAGCCGAAGCTCTGGGGGTGGATATTCGTCACGAAAGTGGGGCGGTCGATCTCTTTCGCGGCAGTGATGGGGGCTGGACGGTGATCTGTTGTGATGGCAAGCGCTTTAGCAGCTCGTCTGTGGTGATCGCCACCGGAGGCTTCCATGCCAACCTTCGCTGGCGCGCGCAGTATCTCGGTCCCGGTTGGGATCTGGCCAAGGTTCGGGGTTGCCGCTACAACACTGGCGATGGGATTCACCTGGCGCTAGAGGCGGGCGCTGCCGCCCATGGCAACTGGTCTGGTTGTCATGCGGTTTTCTATGATTTGAACGCGCCAATGGAAGGTGATCTCAGTCTGCTGAACATGCAAAAAAATTATTTCCACCTTGGAGTCGTGGTCAACAGCAACGGCGAGCGCTTTGTCGATGAAGGAGCCAACTTCCGCAATTACACCTACTCTACCATGGGTCGCGAGGTCCTTCGGCAACCGGGCGCCGTGGCCTGGCAGGTATTTGATCAACAAACCATCCACCTGCTCCCGGACGAGTATAGAACGCGCGGCGCGTCGCGGATTGAAGCTGGTAGTCTGGAAGAGCTTGCCGAAAAGCTTGAGGGCATAAATACACTCGGTTTTCTCGAAGAGATTCGGCGCTACAACGCGGCTGTCGATACACGGGTCGCTTTCGATCCCACGGTGCTTGATGGCCGCTGCACGCGGGGACTTGCTATTCCCAAATCTAACTGGGCCATGGTCCTGCAGGAGCCGCCGTTTGTGGCTTATGCAGTGACCTGCGGTATTACGTTTACCTACGGGGGCTTGCGCGTTGACGAACAGGCATGCGTTCTTGATGAAGGGGGATGTGCCCTGCCTGGACTGTATGCGGCAGGCGAGTTGGTGGGAAATCTTTACTACGTCAAATATGCCGGTGGAGCTGGTCTGACCAGCGGGTCTGTGCTGGGCAGGGTTGCGGGAAGAAATGCTGCACTTGCCGCAGCACAACCTGCCAGCTTGAGCGGAGATTGGACATGACCGACATACGTATCTGGCACCAGAGTTTCACCGTTCTCAGCGATCTGGGTGACTACGATAAAGCTCTGCGCGAGCATTTTGCCCGCGTTTCACGCCCCGGAACCATCATTGACATGCATGGTATGCGCCCTGGCAGCTATCAATCCAACTATCCGGGGGATGATATCAAGTACGGCGTCTTGCAGTACCTTCACGGCCTCCAGTTTCTGCTCAATGGTATTCGCGCGGAACGGGAGGGCTACGATGCCTACGCCATCAGCACACTGCCGGAACCGACTTTGCGCGAAACACGAAGTGCTCTCGGTATCCCGGTTGTAGGCTATGGAGAGTCAGCAATGCTCTCGGCGTGTGATCTTGGAGAGCGCTTCGGGGTTTTGGTGTTTATTGATGAATTGGCTGAGCTTGTCGCCTGCAACGTTGGGCGTTTGGGACTTGCATCACGTTTTTCTGGGGCGCGACATGCGGGCTTCCGCTTTGCAGATGTCCTGGAGGGTTTTGCATCGCCGGCGCGGTTGATTGACCGTTTCAGGGCGGCCGCCCGTGATCTTGTGCGCGCAGGGGCGAACGTCATCATTCCGGGAGAGGCACCGCTCAATGTCCTGTTGGCCAGAGAAGGTATTCAAGAGGTCGATGGTGTCCCCGTGTTGGATTCGCTCGCTTGCTGGATAAAGCAGGCAGAAATGCTTGTAGACCGGCAGCGTATGAATCACTACGTGGTGCAACGTGGTGGCTATTTTGACGCACATCCTGAGATGGCAAGGCTCTTGGAAGTGATCGATTTCTATGGTTTGGGATCTTTGCTGGAGTCCCAGGAGACAGGACGGTGACAGTGCAGACACATAGGTGGGTAGCAGACGTGGTTATTGTGGGCGGCGGTTTGGCAGGTCTGTGCGCCGCTGTGACCGCAGCGGAAGGCGGGCTTGACGTCATTGTCCTGGAGAAAACCGACAGCAACGGCGGCTCCTCCGCCATGAGCGGTGGCTGCCTGGCGTTTGCCGGCTCGGAACTGCAAGAGGCGCAGGGTATCGAGGACAGCGAGGAGCTGCTTTTGCAGGATCTGATCGCGGTGGGCAAGGGTGAGTGTGATGAGGCTGTCGCGCGCGCCTACACGCGGAACCAACTGGCAACCTACCGCTGGCTGCTAGATCAGGGTGTTGTATTTCTCCCGGTAATTGAGGCGGCCTCGGGACAATCGGTACCACGTGTACACAATGTGGATCCGGCTGACATGATCCGGCAGCTCGAACGTGTTGCCGGTGCCAGTAAGCGAATTAGCCTGCGGCAGAATGTAGCGGCGAAAAGACTTCTAAGAGACGGTGCCCACGTAACCGGGGTTATCTGTGAGGCAGCTGACGGCGACATCAATTGCCTCGCGACTCATGGGGTGATACTGGCCAGTGGCGGTTTTGTGCATGATCGCGATTTGGTGCACCGTTTCGCACCCCAGTACGACGAAGCAGTTTTCATCGGCGGAGAGGGCAATACTGGCGACGGTTTGCGCATGGCCCGGGCCCTGGGAGCGGATATCAGGGACATGCCCTATATCAAAGGAACCTTTGGTAAGCACCCGCTGGATGAAACCAATCATCACGCCTGTCTCGCGGTGTACAAAGGGGCAATAGCTGTCAATCAGGAAGGCAGGCGGTATGTCGATGAATCGATATCCTACAAGCTTCTGGGAGACGCCTGCATGGAGCAGCCCTATAGCGTGACTTACCAGATTCTCGATGCGGACATCATGCGCAGTGGTGAGAACCGTGTGCGGATACTGGATTTCGAGCGCCGGCTCGAAGAGGGCCTGTTTCTCGAAGCCGACTCGCTGGAACAGCTTGCGAGGATGATTGAGGTACCTTGTGACGCATTCTTGAGTGAAATCGCAGCTTACAACAGCGCGGTCGAGGCTGGCGAGTTACCAGCCTTCGGAAGACGTCATCTTGTGCATAATCACGGCGCTCTGACCCCGATAAGGACAGCGCCTTTTTATGCCTACCCCTCTACAGCAGCGGTTTTTGGCACCTATTGCGGCCTTTGTGTCGACGAAGATATGCGCGTCCGGGATGTCTTCGGCGAGATCATACCTGCACTGTATGCTGCAGGTGAGGTTGTCGGTGGTCTGCACGGCGCGGCATATATGACAGGATCTGCCTTGGGCAAGGCAGCGATTTTTGGGCAGGTCGCGGCCCGCAGTGTCATTGCCGGTACTGAAACAGCCGACCGGTGTGGAGGGCAGGAGTGAATATTCATCTGCTGCTGGCCGGAGTGGCGGATATTCGCTATCCCCTGCACGCGATTGCTGTGGCCGATGTGGATCGCCTCGAGGAAACCGGGCATACCCGCCGCATTTTAAGCCCATACGATGAATCCGCTTTGGAACTCGCACTGAAACTGCGGGACAGTGAGCCCGATCTGAGACTCGTAGTACATTTGCTCTCTGGTCCTAATGATGAGCGCCTGTTGCAGACCGTTGCGGCACACAAACCAGACCACCTTGAGGCCTTGGCACTGCTGCCGTGCGCGCCCTGGGATGCCTGTTTGACAGCCTGTCAGTTGGCGAGCGCCCTGCAAGCTGAACTTGATGACCACTCCCTGTTGCTGGTAGGCCGCGAATTTGGTGATCTCGACGGGGGTAATCTTCCTGCGGCGCTGGCAGTACAAATGGGGCTGCCCCTGCTGTCCCGAGTGCAGTATCTGCGTTGGGACAGTGATGGACGTTGCTGGTCCCTCCGGGAACGAGGTACACAGGAGGAATGGACTTTGGTGGAAACCCCGTGTCTTGTCAGTGTGAGCAACGATAAGCGCAGTAAACTTCGGCACCCCTTGATGAAAAACGTCATGCTCGCCCGCAAGGCAAGTTATGCATCGCGTCGGGTGCAGATTTCCCGCGCTGCAGGGCTGCAGTTGGGTTCGCTTCAGATCCCGGCTGAGCGCCAGCGCGGTGATCATTGCACCCTGCTGACAGGTGATGTCAGTCAACAGGTAGAGAGCCTTCGGGCCTGTTTAGTTGGCTCAGGAGCTGATGTGCCGTGAAGTCGAATGATCTGACAGTCATTGCAGTCGCCCCCAACCGCTGGCAAGTGTCTGCGCTGGAAGATGTGCTTGCGGCTGCACAGCGGGTGGGCGGGAGCGCTCAGGCACGGTTCGGATGTCTGCTTCTGGGCCACCCTGAGCCCGAGCGCGAACGTCTCGCACTGGAGGCCGGTGCATGTACGGTCTGGACCTTGGACCCTGGTGAAGCAGACGCAGAGGACTACGAGATGTGGGCTGCTGTGGCCCTCGCGGCACTCGAGAGCAGTCAGCTTTGGTCTACACCTCGCCGCGTGGTTCTCTTGCCGCCCGGTGCCGCGGGGGAGGAGTTGTGCGCCAGAATTGCAGCTGGCAATGGCAGCGTTGCCGCGGGGCGCTGTGAAGATATCAGAGTCCTCGATGGTCAATTACAGTTCGACCGGGAGGGTTGGGGCGGGCGTCTGAGCCTGTCGCTGATCACGGCAGCGAATGATCTCTGTGCCTGTCTGCGCGCCGACAAGCCGAGTTATCCGGGAAGGCGCATGGAGGCTCGCTTAATGCCGCTCGAGCACGAGCCGGCGCCGCGCCCCCAGCGTCAGATCGAATACCGCGAAACCAGTGAAAAATTACCGCCGATCGAGTCAGTGAAAACCCTGGTATGCGGTGGGCGAGGGGTAAACGAAGCGGGCTTTGCACTGTTGGAGCGGCTGGCAGAGGCTCTGGACGGCAGTCTGGCGGGAAGCCTGCCGGCGGTGGATGCGGGCATGGTGCCCGCATATCGGCAGGTCGGAGTGTCGGGCAAGTTTGTCAGGCCCGACGTGTATTTCGCTGTGGGTGTATCCGGTACCCCACAACACCTGGCTGGCATTTCTGCAGACACGCGTATTGTGGCTCTGAACAGCGACCCTGAAGCCCCCATTTTCCGGGTAGCGGACGTTGGCGTGGTCAACGACTGGGAGACTATATTGCCCGCCCTGCTCGAGGCGCTGGGGCCGGGCTGAAGGCCGCTCATTCGCCCTGAGGCTGCGCCTGATCGCTCACATTGAAATTGAAAATGGAACGGTCGTAGCGGTTGTATTCCTGGTAACCCAGCATCTCATATAGCTCGGCCCGGGTTAGCATGTCATCGACCACAGCGACCTGACTACCCTCACTTCGTATAGTTTGCAGAAGACGACGGCTGGCGCCCATGGCGCTGCGCAGCGTCGATACCGGATAGATGGCCATATTGATGCCAATTCCGGCAAGCTCTTCGGCAGTGAGCAGGCGTGATTTACCGAACTCAGTCATATTGGCCAGCAGGGGCACATCTATTGCCTGACGAAAGACGGCGAATTCGCCGATGTCCTGAAGTGCCTCTGGGAAGATTGCATCGGCACCGGCGGCGACGTATGCCTTTGCTCGCTCAATCGCAGCTTCCAGCCCCTCATCGGCACGTGCGTCAGTACGCGCCATGATCAGGAAGTTCGGATCGCGTCTTGCATCCACAGCGGCACGGATTCGCTGTTGCATCGTTGCCACAGGAACCAACTGTTTGCCATCCAGGTGACCGCAGCGCTTGGGATTGATCTGATCTTCGAGATGGCAGCCCGCAAGCCCGAGGTTTTCCAACTCGACAATGGTTCTCGCCATGTTCATGGCTTCACCAAATCCGGTGTCGATGTCGATCAATGCAGGCAGGTTGGTACAGCGACTGATCTGGTAGCCGCGCTGGGAAACCTCGGTCATAGTCGTCAGGCCAATGTCAGGCAGGCCTAGCTCGGCTGCCAGTGCAGCCCCTGAAATATAGATTCCTTCAAAGCCCAGCTGTTCTATCTGGCGGGCAACCAGTGGCGAGTGAGCTCCCGGGAACTGCAGTAGCCGGCTACTCGCCAACATGGTGCGTAGCTGAATTCGTTTTTCGTGGGCTGAGACTGTGATATCAAGCATGTTGGAACCAGTTGGTAGCGGAATTGGCATACAATTGAGCAAAGTAGCATCCTGGCTGCAATGTTCAACGCACCAAGACAAAACAGCTCATTCAGTTCTTTCGAAAAGGAGCTTTTGACGCGCTCTTGTGACTTCTCGGAGCAGTTTGCACCAAATCGGCGGGGCTCCGTGCACAGGTGCACAGACATGCTCAGCGAGCTTGACCCGCATCGCACTGGCCTTTTATTCTCAACGATATTTAATAAGCACTGCTAAAAATATTCGATATGCTCATTGGCGTCTCGAGCCCGGCGTTCACGGCGCATTTTCGTAAACCGAAAGTTCCTGTGTGCGTGTGTGCCCTATGGATGCGTGAATTCATCTTTTGAGGAATGATGATATGAATAATAAAACCCTGATTTCTGGCGGGATGGTTGTTGATGGCACCGGTGCCCCCGCGTTTGCGGCGGATGTGCGCGTGCGTGACGGGCGCATTGTGGAGGTGGCGAGTGGCCTGCAGCCCGAGGGCGATGAGCAGGTGGTAGACGCCAGCGGCTGCTACGTCGCCCCCGGCTTCATCGAGACCCATACCCACTTCGATGCCAACATGTGGTGGCAGCCGGACCTTGATCCGCTGCCGGGCTATGGCGTAACCACCACCATTCTCGGCAACTGCGGTTTCACTGCCGCGCCGGTTTCGGATGATCCCGCAGTGCGCATGGAGATGATCAATATTTTCTCCTTCTTCGAGGATATCCCTGTGGCACCGTTCCTGGAACACTTGCCCTGGGACTGGCGCAGCTGGCCGGAGTACAAGGCGTCCATGACCAGCAAGGTCAAGGTGCCGGCGAACTACGGTGCTTTTGTCGGGCATCTCGCGATTCGCCTGGTGGTGATGGGCCTGGAAGCCTGGGAGCGCGCCGCAACCGTTGACGAGGTGCAGCGCATGTGTGCCATGCTGGATGAAGCGCTGGCCGCAGGTGCCCTGGGCATGTCGTCCAACCTGCTGGATCATGACGGCCAGGACCGTCCTGTCCCGACCCTGCAAGCGGATGATGCCGAATGGGAGGCCCTGCTGGATGTGCTGGCGAAGTACCCCGGGGCGACGCTGCAGGTGATCGTCGATACCTTCATGCGCAAGACGGCTCCGGATTCGATTGCGCGCATCGACCGCCTGATCGGTGATCGGCCGATTCGCGCCCAGGTGGCGGGCATGGCGCCAACACTGACGTTTCAGAAAGACATCGAGGACAAGGTCGGCCCCCTGCGCGAGCGCTTCAAGCACGAGCGGCGGGATATCCGGGCGGGCTTTGCCCACGTGCCACCGACCAGTGTCATCAGCATCAAAAAATCGCTGATATTCGCTCAGTCAAATGACTACGTCTGGCATGAAGTGGTGCTCGCGCAGAGCGAGGAAGAAAAGCTGAAGCTGCTGCAGGACGCTGAGTGGCGCAGCCGCGCGCGGGCCAGCTGGGACGAGAAAGTCTGGAAGCATTCGCCTTTTGCCAACCCCCAGAGCTTGCTGCTGATCAACTCGGAAAACGGCGTGGGCCCGGTGGATATCTCCCTCGCCGACTACGCTCAACAGCTCGGTGTGCATCCCTCCGATGCCATGGCCGAATGGCTGGTTAACAACTCCGTGCACTCCACGGTGCACATGGCGCCCTTCCCGCAGGACGAGCAGATGGTGGTTCGGCTGATCAAGGATCCGTGGACGGTTCCCAATATTTCCGATGCCGGCGCCCACGGGCAGATGCTCTGTGGTGGTGGGGAAAACATCCGCCTGCTCAGCTACTACTGCAGGGAGAAAGGCTGGATCAGCGTCGAGGAGGCGGTGCACGCCCAGACCGGCAAAGTCGCGGACTTCTTTGGCCTGCAGGAGCTGGGCCGGATCGAGGTAGGTCGACGTGCAGATATTACTGTGTTTAACCTTGAAGAGGTGGATCGCCGTCCCATGAGAAAGGCGTTTGATGTGCCCGACGAAAATGGTGGCACGACCTGGCGCTTCACCCGTGACCCGGCGCCGATGCGCCTGACCATGGTCAACGGCGAGGTAACCTTTGCCGATGGCAAGTCCACCGGTGCTGCTCCCGGCGAAATGCTCAGTCCCGCCGCGGCCTGAGACGATGGCTTTTCCCGGCAATGTGACGGAGGCACCGATGACAGACAAGAAAATACCCTACCTGATGAAAGGGGCGGCGGCACCCACCTCGGCGAGCTCCATCCTGATCAGCTCTTCGAGGTATCTGAACGATGCGCGGGTGCGCGAAGGTATCGCCCTGCGCATGCTCGGGCGCAACGGGCGTGACCTGCCTCCAACCTACAGCCTGCCCGCCCTTTACGAGGCACTGGGTGCAGTGGAGGATTACG
>DIAF01000047.1:79298-90770 GCA_002414665.1 Halieaceae bacterium UBA5085 | reverse complement strand
CAGTTCGAACCCAACATCATCGAGTTGCACGAGCCGGAAAGCGACCTGGATTACTGGCAGATGCGCAGCTCCCAGATACACGACGTCTTTGAGCACATTCTCGCTGCGGCACCGTTCGACATCATCAATGAAATGGTGCCCACGGCGATGAAGATCACCAATGTCCACAGCGTTCTCAGCCCGGGGCTCGCGGGCAAGTTGACCATCATCAACAGCACCCTGGTGTCGAGTCAGCTGATGCGCGCTACGCTGCACTACCCTGAGTGCATGACGGCGATCATCGAGCGCATGGAGCGCGGGCTGTTGATCGGCCGAACCTCCGAGCCCTACTTCATGCTGAAATACGAGGACATCCTGCACCTCACCCCGGAGGCGGCGCGGGAGGCGATCGGCATGCGCAATGTGCTTGCGGTGGACTATCCGGAGCTGTCCAACGTGATCAGCGAGGGCGCGTACCTTGAGGAAATGGAGGAAGTGAAAGCGCGCGCACGTCAGCGCGAAGCGCAAGAGACGGTGTGATCAATCATCGGGCCGCAGCAGCTTGCCAGCGGCCGTGACCACCCGCTTGTCACACAAACTTCAACAGCAACTCCGGCGTTTCGGTGAAGTCCCGCACGCTGCTTGACCGGTAGATCGCTTGCTTGACAATCTCCGGTGAGTAGCTGTAGCACACATTGCCATTCCGGTGGCTTGCAACCGGCTCATTTGCCGTTCCGGGCACGTCGGCAAAGCGCCGCGCCTGTGCCACGAAATTGCCGCGCTGCAACACCAGCGCCGCTTCCAGGGCATCGCCGCTGAAACAGTCTCGCGCCCAGCTGGAAAAGCCGCGGAAGAGGGTGTGCCCGGCTAACGGTTCCGGGCCTGCCAGCGCAAGGCCACTGGCGTACCATCGGTGCACGACCCTGCCGTTACAGTGCACGCTGAGCTCCGAAACGCCGTCACGTTCATCGGTGACGGCGACATCGTATTGCCGGACAGCGGCACCACGCGGGATATGGTTGATCGCGAGTATGCAAAGGTCCAGCCAGTGCGTGCAATTGCTTGTCGGGTCCGCGCGCCGGCTCAGTTGCGTGGCATCGCTGTGGATATCAGCGCCCACCAGCCGCTGCAATCGGGCGAGGGCGCCCGGGCAGGTGGAGAGCGGCGTGCGCAACGCATCGCCAGTGACCCGCGTGATACGCTGTCCATCGTGTTCAATGCACACGCGAAAGCCGTGGTTGTTGTCTTCCAATTCGGCAAGCATCGTGCCCTCACCGGGCACCAGCCGGATGCGGCGCCGATAGACTCCCGTACCGTAGTCCGGGTTGGTGATGGGCAGGTCTGGAATCGTCATTATTTCGTGATTACGCGCGCGGCGGCAGGCCGTGCAGCAGCGTCAGGAATTTTAGTTCAGTCCCGGCCCGGCGAAATTCGGACAGTGCCTGGTAGTCAGGGTCCGCGTACCAGGCCCGTGCAGCCGCCTCGCTGGGGAACTGGAACAGCACCATGCGACCCTCGCGGGGCTCGGGGCCTTCCAGGGTGTCCGGGTTGTCATCGTAGGTGAAAAAGCTGCCGCCATGGCGCTTGAGAATCGGGAAGAAGCCTTTCTCGTACTTGCGGTATTCAGCGGCGTCGTGAACGATAAAGTTGGCCACGATGTAGGCGGGTGCATCTGCCACGGTGATGTCCTCGATCATGTTGAAGCGCACACAGTACAGGTTTCGGAGTTGCGCTGCGAGGCGCTCGGGGTCGCCGGGGAATTCGGCAGGCTTACACAATTGAACTGTCGGGCGCTTTCTTCGCCAATTCGCTAGGTTGACGTGCTCCAGTGTTCTAGATTGGCTGTGAATGTGTGAACGAGGTGACGTAGATGAGCCAATCAGCAACTCCCGACAGTGGCGTGATTGTCACCGGCGGTGCGTCGGGTATTGGGCTGGCGACGGCAGAGGCCCTGGCGGAAGTCGGTCGCCCGGTCGCGATATGGGATATCAACGCGGAACGCAGTGCAACGGTCGCGGCGGATCTGGCGCAGCGCTTTGGGGTTGCGACTGTGGGGGTAGGCGTTGATCTCAGCCAGGTTGCCAACATCGCCCCCGCCTTGCAGCAAACACGCGCGGCGCTGCCCACTATCGGGGGCCTGGTGCATGCCGCTGGTATCTCGCTTGCGGTTCCCGTCGAGGAGCTCACGGAAGCGCAGTGGGATGCGGTGCTGAACGTGAACCTGAAGGCGTTGCCGTTCATGGTGCAGCAGCTGCGCAGTGCCCTTGCGAAGCAACCGGGCTCGGCGGTGGTCGGCATCGCGTCCATCAACGCGACGCTCGGCAACCACATGAACCCGGCCTACACGGCTTCCAAGGGCGGCATGCTGTCGCTGGTGCGCTCTCTGGCGGATGACCTGGCGCGCGATGGCATTCGCATCAATTCGGTAACGCCGGGCTATATTCTCACGCCCATGATGCAGCCTGTGGTGGATCACCTGGAACCCGGCCATTTCGAGCGGCCGGTGATGCTTGGCAGAATGGGGGCGCCACGGGAAGTTGCGGCCGCAGTGCGCTTTCTGCTGTCTGACGATGCCAGTTACATCACCGCCGCAGAGCTGGTGGTGGACGGGGGCACTATCTCCTCACAGCGCACGCGCTAGCGGGCATCGTCGGGCTCAGGCCGCCTGCCCCGCGGCAACGACCTTGTTGCGCCCCTCGTGCTTGGCCTGGTACATCAGGTCGTCGGCATGCACCAGCGTATCCCAGACGCTGCTGTCGTTATCGCGCACCGGTGCCACACCCATGCTGACGGTGAAGCGCTGGCCCGCCACCTCCAGTGCACTGACCGCGAGTCGCAGGCGTTCCGCCAGCACCGTGGCTTCGCGCAGGTCGGTTTGCACGCACAGGATCGCAAACTCCTCTCCACCCAGGCGTGCGACCAGGTCGAGGTCCCGCGATACCCGGGTCAGGCAATCCCCCAGCGCACAGAGAATCTTGTCGCCCACATCGTGGCCGTGAGTGTCGTTGACCACTTTGAAATGGTCGATGTCCAGCACCAGCAGCGTGAGGGATGTGCCAAACCGCTCGCGGCGCTCGAATTCCTCGGCCGCCTGCGCATCCAGGCCGCGGCGGTTGAGCAGCCCGGTCAGGGGGTCGATGAATACCAGGTCCCGCTCCAGGGAGAAGCGCCGCAGGACGGCAAAGCTGAAGCAGGCCAGTGTCATGAGAAGCCCGATCGCCGGCAGATGAATCAGCCAGTCGGCGTTGGGCAGCAGGCCATTCACCCGCAGTGTGCTCAACACCGCCGCAGTGGGTGCCAGCACCCAGCCAAGGGTGAAGATGCCGGCCTGCCTGACCCCGCGCTGCCAAAGGTACAGGGCCAGGAGGGTGGTGCAGATGGGCCCGATGACAATCACCACGAGGCTCAGCGCCAGCGCCAGACCGGTCGGTATGTCATGCATTAGCGCCAGGCCCAGCGCCAGCCACTGCAGCACTGCAACGGCCCTGTCGGCTTTCGCTGCCTTGTGTTTCAGGTCCAGGAAACCGCGATAGAAACGAGCTCCCTGGTGCATCAGCAGGGCCAGTGAGAGCATGTGCAACTGGTTGGTCCAGGGGGTCAGGGTGTCGGGGATGGCGTAATGAGCAAAGCCCATGAGGAAGCTGACATAGGCCGCGTAGACTGCGAGGTAACTCCCGAGAATGACAGCCAGAGTACTGCGCACCATGGCCGCGCTCAGGACCAGGTAGAACGCGGAAATCAGCACGGCACCAAACAGCGCCCCGTAGCTCAGGGTGAGGGTTTGCTCAATGCGGTTGTAAGCGGTGGGCGCGTACACCGACATGTCGAAGTTGAGGTTGGACTGTGTTTCCACGAATACGTAGACCGGTGTTGCCGAGCGTGCCGGGATTTGCAGCAGGAAAGACGGTGTTCTGGTGCTTTCCCGGCGGCCTGCCAGCTGCAAATCGCCCCTGCGCTGCTGATACCAGCTGCCGTCGGGGCGGGGGTGGCGCACCTCAACCAGGTCCGTGGGCGCGTAATTGTGGCTCAGCACAATGGCAGCAGGCTGTTCCAGTGTGTTGTCGATCACCAGGCGTGCCCACACTCCGTGGTTCTGCAGGCCGAGATTGAGCGCGCTCGCCGGGCTGAAGTCGCCCGCGGCCCAGCGCGCCGCAATGCCCGCCGGCGCGCCGTCCGGGGCCGCATCGAACAAGAGCTCGAGGTTTTCCGGCTGCAGGCGAACGGCGGTCTCGGTGGTGGCCTGTAGCGTGATCGGCTGGCTGGCAAATGCAGCCTGGCAGGCTGTCCAGGCCAGCAGCCAGATCCCAATCCAGCGCAGTAATGCAGGTGTACTTGTCATGGCGGCAGCCCCGGCGTGCGGGGTCTTGTTGAATCGGCAAAGTTTAGCACAAGGTTTTGCTGGCCGTGCGCAGTGTTGTTCATCGACACGTGCGGTGGACGCCTTATTGCGCGATAATGCTGGCAAATTCGCGTTTTTAGGGCGTTATTGATGAAACTTACAGCATTTTCAGGGCGAACAAGCTGCGCGGCGGCTGTGATACTGGCGCTGCTGATCTCCCTGCCGGTTGCTGCGGAGCCCCGCGCGGACGCCGTTGGCCTCACCGAGGCCAGCATTGAGCACGCGCGGGCGCTGCGCGATCGTGCACTCGGCGGCACCATGGCCTGGGATATTGTCGAGGCGTTGACCACCGAGGTGGGGCCGCGCCTGGCCGGCAGCGAGAGCGAGGCCCGGGCCCGCGAATGGGCCGTGCAGCGTCTGCAGCGCATGGGTTTTGCCAACGTGCGCGTTGAGCCCTTCGAGATTCCCGGCTGGCGCCGCGGCGAGGAGAGCGCGGCCCTGCTGGCGCCGTTCCCCCAGCCACTGTCCATCACTGCGCTGGGCGGCTCGGTGGCCACTCCGGAAGAAGGGATCGAGGCCGATCTGGTTGCCTTCCCCAGCCTGCAGGCGCTGCGTGCGGCGGAGGCGGGTAGCCTTTCAGGTAAGATTGCCTACGTCAGCCACGCCATGCAGCGCACGCAGGACGGTTCATCCTACAGCTATTACGGTGAGCTGCGGCGTGTGGGTGCCAGTGTCGCGGCGGAGAAGGGCGCGCAGGCAATACTTATCCGCTCTATAGGGACCGACAGCCATCGCTTCCCCCACACCGGCCAGATGCGCTACGTCGAGAACGTGCCGCAGATTCCGGCGGCCGCCTTGTCAAACCCGGATGCCGACCAGATTGAGCGGGTGTTGCAGCGTGAGGTGCCGGTACGCGTGCGTCTCCTGCTGCGTCCGCAGAGCAGCCCCGCCGCGCCCAGCGGTAACGTGATTGCGGAAATTGTCGGCCGTGAGCGGCCAGAGGAAGTCGTCATCATCGGTGGCCATCTGGACAGCTGGGACCTGGGCACCGGCGCGATCGACGACGGCGCCGGCGTAGCCATCACCACGGCCGCGGCAAAAATGATCCTGGACTCCGGCAAGCGGCCACGGCGCACCCTTCGTCTGGTGCTGTGGGGCGCGGAAGAAGTGGGGCTGCTGGGTGGCCACGAATACCTCAGGGCACATCGCGAGCAGCTTGCCCAGCACGTGATTGGCACCGAGAGCGACTTCGGGGCGGAACGCATCTGGAAACTCACGGCGCAGGTGTCGCCCGCCGGGCAGGCGGTGGTCGACCTTATGGCCGAACTGCTGGCGCCGCTGGGGATTGCGCGGGGCGACATGGACACCGCCGGCTCAGGCCCGGACCTGATTCCCATGGTGGAGGCAGGCCTGCCATCGCTGCGCCTGGTGCAGAACGGCATGGACTATTTTGACCTGCACCACACCCACGATGACACGCTGGACAAGATCGACCCGGTAGCACTGGACCAGAATGTAGCGGCCTACGTGGTGTTTGCCTGGCTGGCAGCAGACAGCACGGCAGATTTTCGGCGTTGAGCTGCCTTTACCCGCCTGATGTTCTGCGGTCCAATGTCCGGTATCGAATAACAAGAAGGAAAATTGCACGCACGCTCTGAAGGTTCGGCTGCTGTTACCACTGCTGCTGATCGCTCTCGCCGGTTGCAGCGATGGCACTGGCCATGCTGCTGATGGCGCTGAACGATGACCCCGAGAGCAATTTCTCGGTGAATGAACCCGTCGCCAGATACCTGCCCTGGGAGGGTGTGTACGGTGATCGAACAGTCACCCAGCTGCTCAGCAATACCTCCGGTATTCCCGGCCTGGGCAGTGTCGCGCCCGGCACCCGGTTTGACTACGGCGGTTCCCAGTGGCAACTGGCTGGTGCGGTAGCGGCGCAGGTCAGCAACAGCACCTGGCGCCAGGCATTTGATGCTTACGTTGCGGAGCCCTGTGACCTTGAGGTGTTCCAGTTTGGCAACATGTGGTCCAACCTCGAAACCTGGACTGGAAGCCCGGATAGCCTGCAGGGGCTGGACAACCCGAATATCGAGGGCGGCGCCATCTCCTCCCTGCAGGACTACGCCAAAATCCTGCTCATGCATCTCAATGGCGGGCTGTGCGGCGACAACAGTGTCATGTCGGAGGACTCGGTGGCCTTTATGCAGGTCGACCGGGGTGGTGAATTTGGTGTGCCCAACGGCATGGGCTGGTGGCACAGGCGGTGGACGAGGCGCGCGCCGCCGTCGACTGACCGACTGGCGGTTGCTCTGGACGCCATCGGGGGAAGTGCGTAGAGTCCCGTCTATCCCCGATCCAACCGCTGCTGGAATCCAACACCCTTCCATGACCCTGCTACTCGCTTTCGCCATTCTGTCCATCGCCGTGTCCTTTGTGTGCTCCATCCTGGAAGCGGCGCTCCTGTCCATCACACCCAGCTATATCGCACAGCAGAAGCAGTTGCACCCGAAGCGCTGGGAGCAGCTGAAAGTGCTGAAGGATCATATCGACCAGCCGCTGGCGGCGATCCTCACCCTGAATACCGTGGCCCATACGGTGGGGGCGACCGGTGTGGGCGCACAGGTGGTGAAGATCTACGGCGATGGCTTTCTCGGAGTGGCGTCCGCGATCATGACGCTGCTCATCCTCGTATTCTCGGAAATCATGCCCAAGACGATAGGCGCCCGCTACTGGGTGTTCATGGCGCCGGTGCTGCCGTCCATCCTCAATGGCTTGATTTTTATTCTCAAGCCGGCGATCTGGATGTC
This sequence comes from Halieaceae bacterium UBA5085, assembly GCA_002414665.1. Classification (GTDB taxonomy): domain Bacteria; phylum Pseudomonadota; class Gammaproteobacteria; order Pseudomonadales; family Halieaceae; genus Haliea. The sequence continues at coordinate 83,645 of DIAF01000047.1, read as the reverse complement.
CGACCAGATCATGAAGCTGTTCGGTGGCAAGCCGCCAGAGCATGATATCCGCCTGGAGATCAAGGCACTGTCCCTGCTCGGTCGCGAGTTGGACAAGATTGACGAAGACGAGCAGCGGGTTATTTCCAATGTGCTCGACCTGCACGAAGTCAATGTGCGCCAGATCATGACGCCGCGCGTGGTGTGCCAGACGCTGTCGCCAGACCAGACGGTCGCGGAATTTATCGAGCAGATCCAGGAGCACCAGTTCTCGCGCTATCCGGTGCTGGATGAAGATGAAGCGCCGCTGGGTATCCTGTTCCGTCACGACGTCATTCGCGCCGATGAAAGCCAGCGGGTGGCGAACCTGATGAAGCCCGCCACCATCGTCACCGACCGCGCCAACGTGGAGTCGGTGATGACACGCTTTATTCGCGAGCGTCAGCACATGTTCCTGGTGTACGACGAGTACGGCAGCTGGCTGGGTGTGGTGACCATGGAGGATGTGATCGAGGCCCTGATCGGCCAGCCAATCATGGACGAGAGTGACGACATTCCCAACCTCCGCCGCCACGCGAAACGGCGCTGGAAAAAGCGCCTGCAGAACCTGACGGCGGAGTCTGAAGCGGATTTACTGGGCGTCGCCAAGTCTGATGGCGACGACGAGGCGGAGCCGAACCGCTCCGCCTAGTGAATGCCGGCCTGCTCGCGCAGTACGGCTGCGCGTTTATCGGGCCCGTGTGCAGACCAGCCCGGTGCCAGAAACAGCGTGCGCAGCCGCTCATGCCAGTTGCGCGCCTGCTGCAGGTCGCGCCAGATGGCGCGGTATTCGTGGCTCAGCACCGTCCAGGGGTTATCGGAGTCGATGTTGGTGGTGAGCCCATAAACCACCGGGTCGTCGTCGCGCTCTTCCGCGAAGGTGCCGAACAGCCGGTCCCAGACAATCAGTACCCCTCCGTGGTTACGGTCCAGGTAGCGCACATTGGAGGCGTGGTGCACCCGGTGGTGTGAAGGCGTATTGAACACGGCCTCGATCCAGGGGTGCAGCTTGCCGATGGCGCGGGTATGTATCCAGAACTGGTAGAACAGGCTCAGGCTGATGACCGTGATGATCATCGCCGGGTCGAAACCCAGCAGGGGCAGCCACATCCAGAACAGGAACTTGTGCAGGCGCTCGCCCACGCCCTGGCGCAGGGCGGTGGCGAAATTCAGGTACTGCGAGGAGTGGTGATTGACGTGCCCGGCCCACAGCAGGCGCACTTCATGGTTGGCGCGGTGGAACCAGTAATAGGTGAAGTCGTCGAGAAAGAACAGCAGCAACCAGGCCCACCACTGGCGGCCCACCACATCGCGCAATGGGCTGATCTCGTGCAGGTAGACGAAGGCGGTGAGGGCCAGCAGCCGGGGCAGTAATTCAACGATGCCGGACGCCACCAGCATGGACAGCGAGGCCAGCGTGTCGCCCAGCCGGTAGCGGTTGAGGTGATGGCGGTGGGCGTACCAGGCCTCCAGCAGCACTGCGGCCAGGTACAGCGGCAGGGCCAGCAGGCTCAGGTCGTCCTGAAGCGCTTGTTCAAGCATCGAGTCCCTCACGGCGTGCAGTGTGGTGCGCAGGGCCCTATTATAGGGACTATTCCTGCAGACAGAGAAGCACCATGGAAGATGACCTCTCTCTCAGTTCCCAGCCGAGCCTGCGCAGCCGCTTCAGGGGCTGTCTGCTGGCGGGTGCTGCGGGCGATGCGCTGGGCGCGGCGGTGGAGTTCGACAGCCGGGACGCCATACTCGCGCGCTTCGGCCCCGGCGGCATCCGCCACTATGCGCCGGCCTACGGACTGCCCTGCGCTATCACCGACGACACCCAGATGACGCTGTTCACCGCAGAGGGCCTGATTCGCGGCCTCATGCGCTACCGCCAGAGCGGGCTGATCGAATACCCGCAGGTTACCGCCTGGGCCTACCAGCGCTGGCTGCTCACCCAGGGGCAGGTCAACCGCTTCCAGCTGGATGCACTGCACCCGGACTGTGGCTGGCTGTATGAAGTGGCGGCCCTGCACAACAGGCGCGGCCCGGGCAACACCTGCCTGACAGCGTTGACCCACACCGAAACACCGGGCGAGCCGGCGCGCAATAACAGCAAGGGCTGTGGCGGCGTGATGCGCATGGCGCCCGTGGGCCTGTTCGCCGACTCAGCGGAGGAAGCCTTCACCCTGGGCTGTGAGCTCTCGGCACTCACGCATGGCCACCCCAGCGGCTGGTACGCGGGCGGCGCGCTGGCCGCCATGATCAGCGTGTTGCGCGATGGGGGCGATATCGACGATGCCCTGAATGTGGCACTGGATAATCTGGCCGGGCAGCTGGATGCGGACGAAACCATCGCGGCGCTGGAACGCGCGGCAGACCTGGCCGCGACGGATACGCCGTATGCCGAGGCCGTTGCCCGGCTCGGTGAAGGCTGGGTGGCGGAGGAGGCACTGGCCATTGCTGCCTACTGCGCGCTGGTGGCCACCGACCTGCACGAGGCGCTGGTGATTGCGGTGAATCACGATGGCGACTCCGACTCCACCGGCGCGATTGCAGGCAATCTGCTGGGCGCCCACTGGGGCGAGGAGGCGATTCCGGCGGCGCTGCTCGAGCCATTGGAGCTGCGCGATGTGATTACCCAGGTCGCTGACGATTTGCTGGATTGCGTTGACTGGCAGCCGGATGAGGCAATCCTGCAGCGTTATCCTGCATTTTAAGCAGGGTGCGTGAGTCACGGGAAAAAAAGGCTGAAAATCCGCAGTGAGCGAGTCTATACTGCATGACAAAGCTCGGTTTCGCAGGGGGCGATACCGTGAACATAATAAAACTCGCCGTGCGCAACCCCGCAGCGACTCTGGTTGCCGCCATGCTGGTGCTCGGGTTTGGTGCGCTGGCCATCTACCGACTGCCCATCCAGCTGCTCCCTGAGCTTTCCCCTCCGCGTATTTTCATTTTCACCGGCTGGCGCGCTGCGGCGCCGGAGGAAATCGAGGAGCAGATCATTCAGGGCCAGGAGCGTGTCCTCGCCAACATCCAGGGGGTGACCAGCATGGTCAGCTCCATAGCCCGCGACCAGGGCTATATTGAACTCAATTTCGAGATCGGTTGGGACATGCAGCAGGGGCTGATTGACGTGATCACCAACCTCAACCAGGCGCCGCCCCTGCCCGCGGACGCGGATGAGCCGATCGTGCGTGCCGGCGCCGGCACCACCGGCAGTAACGCCGCGGCCACGCTGCAGTTGTTTCGCGCTGACGATCTCGACAGCGACGTCAGTGCCTACGAAGACCTGGTAACCACGCTCATCGAGCCGCGGCTGGCGCGTGTGCCGGGGGTTGCCGAGGTCAATCTGCAGTCCCGCCGCGAGCGCGAGATCGCGGTAAATATCGATCCCCACAGGCTGGCGGGCATGGGTGTCGCGATTGATGACGTGTCGCGGGCGCTGCGCCGCGCCACCAATGTGTCCGGAGGTTTTGCCGATGTCGGCCGGCGCCAGTATACCGTCCGCATCGCCGGCAGTTTCGGTATCGAGCAGCTGGGCAATCTGGTGGTCGGTTGGCGCAATGCACAGCCGGTTTACCTGCGGGATGTGGCCGTTGTGGAGGCGGGCTTCATGAAGCGCAACAGCTTCTCGCGGCGCAACGGCCACCCGTCGTATTACATTCGGCTCAATCGCAGCAACGGTGCCAATACCGTGGAATTGCTGGATTCGCTCAAAGCGGTGATCGCCGAGCTGAATGACGGGCCGCTGGCTGCCGAGGGGCTGACTCTGGAGCTGAGCTTCGACTCTTCCCTGCATATCCGGCGTGCAATCGCGCTGGTGCAGAGCAACCTGTTGCTGGGGCTGCTGCTGTCCAGTGTCGTGTTGTTTCTTTTCCTGCGGGTCATGCGAGCGACGTTGGTGATTGCGCTGAGTATTCCCCTGTCACTGATGGGGGCCTTCCTGGCGCTGCAATTTACCGGCCACAGCCTGAACGTCATTTCACTCGCCGGTCTGGCCTTTGCCGTCGGGCTGTCCATGGATGCTTCCATTGTGGTGCAGGAGAACATCATGCGCCTCGGGCAGCAAGGCATGGGACGGCGTGACGCGGCGGAGGCGGGTGCCGGCGAGGTGGCGCCGGCCCTGCTGTCGTCGACCCTCACCACGGTGGCCATTTTCGTGCCCATTATTTTCCTCGAGGGGCTGGAAGGCCAGTTGTTCAAGGATCTTGCGATCACGCTCTCCGCTGCTGTGCTGATGTCACTGCTGGTGTCCCTGACGGTGCTCCCCATGGCCACGGCACACGCCGCCTTGACCGAAGTTCCCGCGGACCCCTTGCAGCGTTTCTGGATACGGCTCGCGGGCTG
>DIAF01000047.1:78754-79153 GCA_002414665.1 Halieaceae bacterium UBA5085 | reverse complement strand
ATACGGCTCGCGGGCTGGATCGACCAACACACACTGACAGATCGAGACCGCATGCGCTGGGTGTTGGCGATCCTGGGTTTTTCCGCACTGGTGGTGGTACTGCTGCTGCCCAAGGTTGATTTCCTGCCAAAAGCCGATGTGGACGCCGTGGAAAGCTATCTCGACCTGCCGCCGGGCACCAGCCTGGACACCATCGAAAGTGAAGTGTTCGGTGAAATCGAACGACGCCTGCAGCCTTACTACAGCGGTGAGCGAGAGCCCAGGGTGCGCGGCTACAACGTGGGCGTCGGCCCCGGCTACGGGACGGTATTCCTGTATCCGGCCGAGCCGGAGGGCACGGACCCCCTGATCCGTATCATGCGCGAAGAGATCCTCGCCGGCTTGCCCGACGTCGGGCCG
>DIAF01000047.1:72687-78639 GCA_002414665.1 Halieaceae bacterium UBA5085 | reverse complement strand
GCCCGACGTCGGGCCGTTTGTGCGTCGCGCCTCGATGATCCAGGTTGACGACGGTGGTCGCAGCATCGCCATCGATATTCGCGGCGCAGACCTCGAGACCCTGATGCGTGTTGCCAGCGTCGGCATGGAGCAGGTCATGGGCATGTGGGAAACCGGTAGTGCCTACGCGCAGCCCGCACTGACCATGGATCAACCGGAGTTGCGTATCGTGCCCGATGACAAGCGACTCGGGCTCGCAGGCCTGGACCGGATGATGCTGGCCGACGCCGTGCGAGCACTGACCGATGGCCTCTATGCCGGTGAATATTTCGACGGCAATCGACGCTACGATATGCTCGTGCATGGGCCGGGATGGAGTACACCGGAGGAACTGGGGAGCACGCCGATTGCGACACCGCTGGCCGGCGTGCAGGCCATCGGTGAGCTGGCGAGCATTGAATACACAGTGGGCCCGGTGCAGTTGCAGCGCGTTGACGGCCTGCGCACCGTTACCATCAACGTCCTGCCGCCGGAGCACGTGACGCTGGAGGAAGCCATTGACCGACTGCGCGCAGAGCTGGACCCTGCGCTACAGGCCATGTTGCCGCCGGGCGCGTCCATTGCCTACCGCGGCAGCGCCGACCGCCTGCAGGAGGCGGTGAGCAAGATGCTGGTGAACTTTGCCATCGCATCCCTGATCCTGTTTGCGATCATGGCGGCGGTTTTTCGCTCCGCTTGGGACAGTCTGCTGGTGCTGCTGGTCATGCCGCCAGCCGTTGCCGGGGGCGTACTGGCCCTCAAGGCCTTCAATCTGTTCACTTACCAATCTCTCGATATGCTGACCATGGTGGGTTTTATCATTCTGCTGGGTCTGGTGGTCAACAACGCCATTCTGCTCGTCGACCAGACACGCAGCAGGGAGCGCGAAGGCGCAACGCGCCGGCAGGCGATCCACGACGCCGTGCTGACCAGGGCCCGGCCCGTTTTCATGAGCACCCTGACCAGCATTTTCGGCATGCTGCCACTGATGCTGATGCCGGGGGTGGGTTCCGAGATCTATCGCGGTCTGGCTGCGGTGATCGTTGGCGGTATGATGTCCAGCGGTGCGCTTACCCTGCTGTTGATGCCGAGTTTACTGGGGATGGGCGGGGCCACGGTGCCGCCGCTGCCAAGCGCCGCTGCTGAGGCGGCAAACGCCTCCGGGGGTCAGATGTCATGAGGCAATTGCGGGATTATTGCATTTACCGGGTGCTGTGGGCGCCGGTATTGCTGTTGCTGTTGCTGCCGCTGCCGGGGCTGGCGGAAGATCGCGCGGTAGTGGAAACCGGCAGGGTGGAGCGCGTAGCCATGGGCGCACGCCTGCCGCTGAATGGCAGCATTTTCAGCCGCAATGACGTGGCAGTGACTGCGGCGGTAGCCGGTGAACTGGACTGGGTTGCCGAGCCAGGTACCCGACTCGCAGCGGGGGAGGCGATCGCTCGGCTCGACCAGGCACCGTTGCGCTTGCGGCGGGAAGAACTGCAGGGGCTGCTGGAGCGGGAGGCGGTGAACGCGGCCTATCAAGGCAAAGTGGTGGACCGTTATACCGCGCTCAGCGAGGCACAGAACCTGTCGGTGTTCCTGCTTGATGAAGCCCTGTCGCGGCGGGACATTGCGCGCAAGGATATGGCCATCCTGGAGGCCCGCATCCGTCAGCTGGATGACGAAATCGACCGTTCTGAAGTCCGCGCGCGCTTTCCGGGTGTTCTGGTGGAGCGGGACAAACTGGGGGGGGAGTACGTGGTTCCCGGTGAGATTATCGGCCGGTTTGTTGACATGGACCGGCTCGAGGTGCGGGTGGACGTGCCAATTCGCTACCGGGCCAGGGTGGCGCAGGGCGATCGCCTCGATATTGTCGCAGGCGACCGGGTGCAGCCGGGTGTCGTGCGTACTCGCATAGCGGCCGGCGACCCGGTGTCGCAAACCTTTGAGCTGCGTATTGATCTCCTGTCGGCGAACAACGACGGCATCATGCCCGGGCAGCTGGTCAAGGTAGAGATTCCACTCGAGGACAGCAGCATGACCCTGGCGGTACCGCGGGATGCGGTGGTGATTCGCAGCGAGGGCAGCTATGTCTACCGCGTCAGCGAGGATGATATTGCCGAGCGGGTCAGTGTTCTCGTGGGCACGGGCGATGCCAGCCTGGTCGCTGTCGAGGGCGAGCTGGAGGAAGGCCAGCGCATTGTCGTGCGCGGTGCCGACCGCCTGCAGAATGGCCAACAGGTCGTGGAGCCGCAGTGACCGCATTGCCTGCGCCGACAGGCGCCGACGTTCTGAACAAGGCAATATCGCGGATATGTGCTAGTTTCAGAGTGAGCGCCCGATGATGCGCGCTCGCAGACCTTACTCAACGCAGGATGACTCGAATGACAACAATCCGCTTGCTACTCGCCACGGCGCTGCTCGCCTTCGCCGCACTGGTTACTGTCGCTGACGACGCGCTGCCCGCCGTGTCCGCCAGCCGCATGGTCGAGGCATCGGCCTCGGTGGCCGCTATCAATCACGAAACGCGGGAGGTGACCCTGAACACCGAAGGGGGTGAATCCGTCTCCTTCATTGCCGGTGACAACGTGCGCAACCTCGACCAGGTGGCGGTGGGTGATGTGGTCACCATGACGGTACTGGAGGAAATCAGTCTGTCACTGGTGCGCCCCGATCAAGCAATGGCCGCCGTTGAGGGTGGCATGCAAGCCGCCGCCACCGCCGCTGAGGGTGACAAGCCCGGGGTGGTGCTGGCGGACATCGAAGTCATCACCGCCACGGTGGAGGCCATCGACCTTGAGGCCGGTACCTTTTCGCTGAAAGGTCCCGAGGGCAACGTGATGGAGTTTGCCGCGCGCAATCCGGAAAACCTCAAGAAAGCCAGTGTGGGCGACCTCGTGGTGTTCGAGCTGGACCGCGCCATCAGCCTGGTGGTGGAAGCCCCCACGCTGTAAGCCAGTACTGCCACCCTCGCGTCGCACGGCTGCGCCTGCGACGTGAGGGGAGGTGTCCGATGCCTGCGCCTCTGATGCACCTGACGACGCTTCAGATCCCTGCTTTTTATCACTGCGATACGAGCGCCCGGCGGATTCATGAAATAGTACATTGACAATATAATATGATCACATATACTGTACTAATCAAGTATATGGTAAGTATATCGTTATGAACGTTGAAGGCAAATACGGCGCAATCAGCAAAAGCCTGTGGCTGAAATCAGCCGTGATCTCTAAACATCTGGACAATAGTCTGGGTGCCATTCACGGCATCGGGTTAGCGGAATACATGGTACTGCTGAATTTGATGAAGGCGCCCAATCACGCGCTGCGGCGCATCGACATTGCTGAAGCCCTCGCGCGAACGGCATCGGGGATCACAAGAATGCTGATGCCGATGGAGAAAATCGGCCTTGTCAGCAAGGAAACCAATGAGCGAGACGCTCGGGTGAGCCTGGTAAAGATCACCCCTGCGGGAGAAGAGCTGTTCAGGAACGCCACCGTCACCCTTGATGCGAAATCACAGTCACTCCTCAGAAACATCGACCGAGAGTCCGCTGATAAGTTGCTGGCTTTACTGCAGTCGATATAAAGGTGCCAACATGGAAATGATCAGCGGAAGTTGCCTCTGCGGACGAGTGGTGTTCAGTGTTCAGGATGCATTTGTGTATTCGGGCTATTGTCATTGTTCCCTGTGCAGAAAGGCATCCGGAGCGTCGGGAACTGCCATAGGTGGTATTCCCAAGGCACTTTTCTCAATCAAAACGGGTGAGCAGCACCTGAAGAGATTCAGTCGAAGCAAGGAAACGGTGTCTTGCTTTTGCGGGCATTGCGGCTCGACGCTTTATGGCGAAAAACCGGCTACGGGCATGGTGCACGTGAGATATGGGGTATTGAACAGCAGCCCGACCCTCTTGCCCCAGGCCCACATGCATGTATCTTCAAAGGCTGATTGGTACGAGATCTCTGACGCGTTGCCGCAGTTCAGTGAATTTCCTTCCGGCGCTGCTCCACCCGATCCTGTTTGACGCTCATGCCAGTACTGTGATGCACGTCAAAGTCAATCACAGCGTGCGTAGGCAGGGGGTGCCGTTTCCCCCATACTTCTTGTAACCGGGGGTCCAGCAACACGTGAAATTCATCCACACATCCGACTGGCAGATCGGCATGACCCGGGCCTTCCTCAGTCAGGAGGCCGCGGCGCGCTACAGCCAGGCGCGGATCGACACCATCCGTGCCCTGGGCCATCTGGCCGAGGAGCACCAGGCCCGCTTTATGCTAGTGGCGGGGGATGTGTTCGAGTCCAACCAGCTTTCCGCGCAAACCCTGAGCCGGGCGCTGGATGCGCTGAACAGCGTGCCAGTGCCGGTGTTCCTGCTGCCCGGCAACCACGACCCGCTGGATGCCTCCTCCATCTTCCGCAGCAACGCCTTCCGCGAACAGGCCCGGGGCCACATCATCGTGGTGGAGAACAGCGAGCCGATTCCGGTGCCGGGGCTGGCCAATGTGGAGGTGGTGGGCGCGCCCTGGTTCAGCAAGCGCCCGGGGGTGGACCTCTGCGCCCAGGCACTGAAATCCCTGGAGCCCGCCCCCGGCGTCACCCGCATCCTGCTCGGCCACGGCCAGGTGGATTCCCTGTCGCCGGACCACAGCCAGCCCGGCGTCATCAGCCAGGCGCTGCTGGAACAGGCGCTGGCGGAGGGGCGGGTGCACTACGTGGCGCTGGGCGACCGGCACTCCCTGACCGAGGTGGGTGCGAGCGGCCGCCTGTGCTATTCCGGCACCCCGCTGGTAACGGACTTTGATGAGGTGGAACCGAACGAGGCGCTGTTGGTGGAACTCGACAGCGACGCGTGCCGGCTGACGCCGCTCGCCACCGGCTTCTGGGAGTTCCAGGCCCTGCAGCGCCACTTTGATGGCCCCGAGGACCTGGCCGGCTTCGCCCAGTGGCTGGACGCCGTGCGCGGCAAGGAGTGCACGGTGCTCAAAGTGGGCTTTACCGGCAGCGTCAACCTGGCATTGGCGGCGCAGCTGGACGCGCTGCTGGAAGCCCAGGCCCCGCTGTTTGCCAGCCTCAAGCGCCGCGAGCGCACCACGGACCTCGCCGTTATCCCGGACGCCCTGGACGATAACGCCATAGCGCTGAGCGGCTATGCCGACGCCACCTGGAAAGCCCTGCTGGCCCGCGCCGCCACGGATGACACCGCCACCGATGCCCTGCGCCTGATGTACCGGTTGGCAGGTGGCGCCAATATCAAAGGGCGCGGCGCATGAAGCTGCTCAGCCTCACTCTGGAAAACTGGCGCGGCGTCAGCGCCAGCCACATCGAATTCGATAACGGCGTCACCCTGATCGAAGGCCCTAACGAAGTCGGCAAGTCCTCGCTGGTGGAAGCCCTGCGCATGTTGTTTCAGGTCAAGTCCGGCTCCCAGGCTGCCCAAGTGAAAGCGGTTAAGCCCGTAGATCAGGACGTGGGCAGCAGCGTCGCCGCCGAAGTGCGCTGCGGCGATTACCACTTCACCTACCGCAAAACCTACAACCGCAAGCACGGCACCGAGCTGCGCATCCTCGCGCCGCGGGCCGAACAGCTCACCGGCGACGACGCCCACAACCGCGCCTGGGACATCCTCAGCGGCCACATGGATATGGCCCTGTGGGACGCCCTGCTGGTGGAGCAGGGAAAAGAGATCGGCGGCGTCAAACTGGCGGATTCCGACGGCCTGGCCCGAGCGCTGGACAACGCTGCCGGCGGCGCCGGGTTCAGCGGCGAGGAAAGTGCCCTGTTCGATGCCGTGCAGGCCGAATACGAACGCTACTTCACCCTGAAAACCGGCAAGCCGCGCTACGCGGATGAGCAGCAGCGCGTGGAAAAAAATTGCGAGCAGGTGCAGCAGCTGCAGACCACTCTGCGGGAGCTTGAAGACGACCTGCGCCGCTTCGAGGGCGTCTCCGCGGA
>DIAF01000047.1:56030-72464 GCA_002414665.1 Halieaceae bacterium UBA5085 | reverse complement strand
AAAGAGGAGGAGGGCAAGCCCCTGCAGGCGCTGCTGGCCCACGCCCGCAACCAGTGGCAGCAGCGCCGGCAAGCGGTGGCAGACATCGCCCGCCGGGCCGAGGAACTGGAACAGAAACAGGCCGCGCTGCAGCCGCTGGCAGAACAGGCCTCAGGCCTGGAGCGCACCGTACAGGCCGGCGAAGCTGCCCAGCAGGAACTGCAAACCCAGCGCCGTGCCCTGCAACACGCCGTGCAGCAGGCCCGCCGCGATGCCGCCTATCTGCAGGACGCCGCCGAACTGGCCCGCCTTGAGCAGCTGCTGGGAAGAGTGCAAGCCCAGCGCGGCGAACTGGCTGCCGCGCGCGACACCCTCGCGGCTATCCATATCACCAGCTCCGGGCGCAAAGAGATCCAGGCAGCCGCCAGCGCCCTGGACGTGGCCACCCGCACCCGCGACAACGCCGCCACCCGCCTCACCATCGAGGCACTGCAGGCGCTGGACTGGCAGCTGAATGGTGAGCCGGTCAGCCTGCGCCCCGGCGACACACTGGAGCGGCAGGTGGCGGCCAACCTGCAGCTGGAGATTCCCGAGCTGGCGTGCATCCGCATCGCCCCCGCGGCCTCCGCCGGCGAACTGGCGGCGGAAGTGGACGCCCGGCAGCAGGAACTGGATGCCCTGCTGGCCCGCTTCCAGGTGCGCAGCGTGGAGCAGGCCATCACCCTGGACGAACGGCGGGTGGATGCGGAACAGACTGTGAGCGCCCTGCGTGAACGCATTGAAGACATGCTGCAGGGCGCGGATGAAGAATCCCTGCAGGCGGATTGCACGCGCCTGCAACAGGCCTGTCAAGCGGCACTGCAACAGCGCGACCCGAACCAGCCCCTACCCGCCAGCGCGCAGGAGGCAAAACAGCAGCTGGAAACCGCCACTGAAGCCCTGGACGCCTGTGAATCCGAGCTGGACCAGGAGAGCGGCCGCCTGCAGGAACAGCGCAGTGAACTCAACCGTGCCCAGGCCAGCCTGCAACAGGCAAGCGTTGAGGCCAATGCCCTCACCAGCGTGCTGGACGAGAAGCGCAGCAGTTTGGCGCAAGCGGTGGAGACCGAGCCCGATGCCGCGCTGGAGCAGGCGGTAGCGGACCGGGAACAGCAGCTCGCGGCCATCACCGCGGAACTGGAACAGCTGCGCGCCCAGCTACAGGCCGAAGACCCGGATACCGTAAAGCTGCAACTGGACAACGCCAGCCACGCCCTGCGCCGGGCCGAGCGGGACATTATCGAGCAACAGCAGGAGCAGGCCGTACTCAAAAGCCGCCTGGACCGCGCCCAGGCCAACGGCCTGTTCGAAGAACTGGAAGCCGCCGAGCAGGCCCTGGCGGAAGCGGAAGACACCCTCGCCGCCACCGAGCGCCGCGCCGCCGCCGCCAAACTGCTGTGGGAAACCCTCAACGAACACCGCGACGCCTCCCGCCAGGCCTACGTGCGCCCCCTGCGGGAAGGCATCCAGAACCTGGGAAAGATCGTCTTCGGCAGCGACTTCGACATCGCCCTGGACGAAGACTGGACCATCCTCAGCGTCACCCGCGCCGGCCAGACCGTACCCTTCGACTCACTCAGCGTAGGCGCCAAGGAACAGCTCGGCATCCTCACCCGCCTGGCCGCCGCCCGCATCGTCGCCGACGAGGGCGGTGTGCCGGTGATCATCGACGACGCCCTGGGCTTCTCCGACCCCAGCCGCCTGCAGAGTATGGGTGCGGCTATTGCCGCGGCGGGACGGGATGCGCAGGTGGTGGTGCTGACCTGTACGCCGGGGCGGTTTATGTATTTGGGGGAGGTGGGGGTTAGGAGGTTGTGAGTGTATGCGGTGCAATACGAGGGCCGGTTAATCCCGTTGGATTCTGGGTTAGGTGAGTGCGTTATGTGTATGAATGTAGGGAAAGACCTGTGAATTCTGGCCGAGGGGTTTGGGAGTTAGTCGGAGCGGTGTTATACGGCGAGGTCTTTCTAATAAGCTGTTATGCAGAATAAAAGGGTAGCTTCTTTTGAGTATTGATATTGAGAACATGTCGCATGATGAGCTGGACCAGCATGCAATGGAGCAGCTGGTTTTCGATTCGAACGAAATGTCTCCTCTATTGAAAGGGCACATCTTTGTTGAGCGAGTATTGGAAGCTTTGATCGCACGAAGCCTGGTGAATCCAGAAGCATTCTTCAAAAATCGTGTGGCATTTGAGCTGAAAGTCGATTTGGCTCGAGCTTTGGGTGTGCTCCCGGAAGTGTATGTCTCGGCGTTTAAAGCTCTTAACAATGTGAGGAATAATTATGCCCACAAAGAAGCATATGAGGTCTCGATCGCGGAGTTGAACAGCTTCAAATTCGATTGGGTGGATACTCAGAATCAGGCATTCAAAGTGGCCTCTGAGCAAGGCGTTGCTGAAGCGGCTCGAATAGCAACGATATTTCTTTGCTGGAAGGCCCAGCTACTGATCAAACCCAACGATGCATAACAAGTCGGTCAAGCCGCTCGCCTGTGGCTCGCTCGGACATTCTGTACTCCGCACCTGCTCGGGCATGGCTTCGCCATTGTGGCCCGAGCAAGTGCTCCGTACTGAATGCCGCTTACCTCGGCGTTATACGCCCGTCGAGCATTGAGTGATTTTTGGATCAGGGATGTTATGTCAATAAAGAATATACAAAAACTAAAGCGGTTCGGTATCTTTCATAATCACACTAACGCCAGTGCAAAGGATTTTGGGAAATACAATCTGTTTTATGGCTGGAACGGCAGTGGCAAATCTACGCTTTCAGGTATATTCAGGTGCATCGAAAACAAAGCTAATTCAGATAAATTTCCTTCTTCTGAGTTTACAATACATATTGACGGCGGCACTGCAATTACACAAAAGAATGTCGCTCAATCTGACCTAAACGTATACACCTTCAATCAAGACTTCATTGACGAAAACATTTCATGGAATAGCGTCGTCAAAAGTATTTTGCTTGTAGACAAGGCCAAAATTGAAGAACGCGAAAAGCTGGAAGAGCTAAATAAGACGCAAAAGACCGATTCTGACGCGTATACCAAAGAAGCAGTAGAAATAAGAAACCTGGAAGGTGCCATTTCAAAATTTGGAACTGATAGTGCTCGCCGCTTGAAAATGAGCCTCCAATCTATTGATACGTCTGATAGCCATTATCTTAATTATAATAAAACAAAGTTTGAAGCGTTTATCGCTTCAAACCTTCAAGCAACGAAAACAGACGCCGCGATTCTTGATGAAGAGAAAATTATCGAACTAACCAATGCGGCCAAACCAAATGAAAAGAACCCTATCAGTTTCGCCCAACAGACCATAAGCCAGGAAGCTTTCACCAAGGCGAAAGAGCGCCTTGATGACCTTCTAGAGACCAGTGTAGTCAGCAAAACTATTCAACGGCTTATTGAGCATGGAGATATAAAATCTTGGGTGGAGGCCGGCCTTGGTCTTCACAAGCATCACGATACCAACCAATGTGAATTTTGCGGTAACACCATCACCGAAGAACGGACTAAACAGCTTGAAGCCCATTTCAATGATGATTACAAAGCCTTCCAAGACCGGCTTGTAAATGCGGATAGTTGGCTTTCCAGTCAATACATACAAGCTCCAATGCTTCCAGCGGTAAGTGACTTTTACGAAGAATTTAAAAAGGAATATAGTGAAGCCTGTACAGCTTTGGACAAAGCCACTACAGACCTGAACGAAGAAATATCAGCTTGGCATGCTACCCTGAAGAAGAAGACTGCAAATCCGCTTGAAACAGGGCTTGCTGTTGAAGTCATCAAAGAATTTTCGATAAAGGCTTTCAACGATGCCATGACATCTATTAGTGCAACTGTTGGAAAGCACAATCACAAATCAGCCAACTTCAAAGAAGAAACAGACAAAGCCAAGCAACAGCTTGAGCTTCATTATGCCACTACTGAAGTCAAGGATTTTGGCTATCATGAAAAGATAACCGAGGTTGCTGAACGTTCAGCCGAAAACAATGCATTAAAGACAACCATTAATAATCGGGATACCGAAATTCGATCCCTTGAAGAGTCATTGTCAAATGAAGGTTTGGGGGCTGGTCAGTTTAACGAATCACTTCACAAGTTTCTTGGTCGAAGTGAAATAACTCTCCGTTTTAACCCAGCAAAAAAAGGTTATGAAATACTTCGAAATGATTCTGATCTGGTAGAAGGAAATCTGAGTGAAGGTGAGAAAACTGCCATTGCGTTTGTTTACTTTATTACTAAGCTAAAAGAAAACGATAACAATATGGAAGATACTATTGTTGTAGTTGATGATCCAGTATCGAGTTTTGATTCGAATCACTTATTCCATGCATATTCGTTCCTTAGAAGTAATTGTGATGAAGCAAAACAGTTGTTTGTGTTTACACACAACTTCACTTACTTCAAATTAGTTAGAGATTGGTTCGAAGGAATAAACCGTAATAGGAGAAGAAAGAACCCACCTAAAGACCCGAATGGGTTCTTTTACACAATTGAAGCATCAACAGACATACCCCGTAATTCAACATATAAAGACGCTGATTCCAGCTTGGTGAATTACAATTCTGAATATCATTACATTTTTTCAAGGCTGCATACATATAGAAACAGTCCATCATTATCACGAGACGAAGCATTTTTGACAGCAAATCTCTCGAGAAAATTGATTGAATCTTTCTTTAGTTTCAAGTTTCCAAAGTATCGAAGCGATATTGCCCAATTAATGGATCGTGGTTTAAAGGGGTGTGAAGTTACAGATCAGGCAACAAAAGAAAAAATATACCGATTCATCAATAAATATTCTCATAGTATTGTTATTGAGATTAATGAGGATTCGTCAGAAAACCTTGTTGGTGAAAGTCAAAATGTAATTGGTGATATTTTTGTTTGGCTTAAGGAAGTCGATGAAGTTCATTACAACGAAATGCTCGAAGTTGTGCAATGATTAGTGACAAAGCGTATAACAAGCACAAGCACGCGGATCAATTTTCCGCTGCGCTACAAATTGCCCGGTGTTGCGGGCGTTGGGTCCTGCGAGGATAGGCAAATTAATCTGACGCTTGTTCCATTTGGTCTTGATGTGTCTACACTAGATCTCGTAGACGTATGCGATGTGTCTGGAGGTAAGGCATGTGGATGTGTTTGCCCCTCGTGCGGCGGTCAACTCATTGCTCGCCATGGCAGCATCAATCAATGGCATTTTGCTCATGCAAGCAAGGGGATCACAGGGGCGATAAATGAGCCGTGTGAATACTCGTTTTTCGTGTCTGTTCGGCTAATGGCGCGTCAGTTGGTACATCAAACTCTAAGTATAATGCTGCCTGGCTTTAGATCACAGGTATGCCATATTGACGAAATTACGGGAGAAACATCGGCGATTGATTTTACAGTGACAGAACTTACTGAAGTTACTCTACTGAACGTCGAGACAGAGAGCCGAGTTGGCGATGTTGTTGTAGATTTGATTGGAAGAGTGGGCGATTATAGTTTAGCCATTTGCTTCACACATCCAGGAAGAGATTTCCCGCTCAGGGACCAGATTACATTGGGCGGAAAGTGTGGGCTTATTAAAGTGTCTTTAGACAGTTTTTATAAAAACCTTGCTAGTGTTAAGTTGCAAAAGGAGTCTTACGGTGCAGCCTTGAGAAGATTCCTCGAGAAGGATGTCCTGTCAAAGATGTGGCTTCATCATCCGCGAGACCTGAGAAAGAAGCAGCAAGCAGAAATAGAGCTAAGCAATAGGCTGAGTGCTGTCAGATCCGAAAGGCTTGCCGAGACTAGTTTCTCATGTGGAGTATGTGGACATACATGGGTCGGACCGGCCAGCAAATCGAAGTGCCCGAAGTGCAATAGCCACCTGTACAGTTATAGAAATGAAAATACGTAACAAGCTCCCACAGTCGGATAAAATTATGGTGTCATGTCCTTTGATAAGTAGGAAAAAGTTACGCCAACATCCTTCGCCGCTGAAGAAGTGCGCTCTTAGAAAGGGTCGGATCTAATGAATTTTTGGTGGGTGAACCAGAAGCAAACCTACCGGCATGAGGTGCCGGGTGGGTATATGTGGTCACCTAAGCTCGACCAGTCGGGTAATCGCAACCATTCTTACGATTTGATGCGGAAGATTAAGCCGGGTGATCTTGTTTTTTCCTATGCAAACGCATTAGTAAAAGCTGTCGGTGTGGTTGGGTCACATTGCTATGAATTTCCTAAGCCCGACGAGTTTGGCTTGGTGGGAGACTACTGGTCCCACATTGGATGGCGTATAGACGTAAAGTTTACGGAGTTCACTCAACCCGTTAGGACAATAGATCACATTGCGGCACTTAAACCATTTCTTGCAGACAAGCATGCGCCGCTGCAGAAAGATACTGGAAAGGGGAATCAGGCGTACCTGTTCAGCATTTCCCGGGAGCTGGCGCTGGCATTGTCCCATCTCCTTGACCGGTGGGTCGTCGATTTGGTTTCTGGGAGCTACGTTCTGGACGCGAATGTAGACCGCTCATGGGCAAACATTGAGGAGTGGGAGAATCGCGTTGAAAATGGAATCAAGTCTGATCCCTCTATCGTCGAGACAGTCAAAGAAACCCTGGTTCTTGCCCGTAGAGGGCAGGGTGCATTCAGAGAGGGGTTGTTTTCTCTCGAGAAATTCTGCCGCATTACAAAGGTGGATAATCCTAAGCATTTGATCGCCAGTCATACCAAGCCGTGGAGAGATTGCGACAATGAGGAGCGACTAAATCCTGAGAATGGGTTCTTGCTCACCCCCACGGTAGACCATCTTTTCGACAAAGGCTTTATCAGTTTTGAGGACAATGGAGACCTGATTGTTTCTCCTGTCGCACATCGGGAATCGTTGCAAAAAATGCGTATCCCGATAGATGAGAAATTTAACGTCGGTAGTTTCTCAAGCGGCCAGAAAGCGTTTTTAGACTGGCATCGAAACAGTTTGTTGTTAGTCTAGTTGCTTCAATCTGTAGCAGGAATCGTCGGTGGCCAACAATGGATTCTATGACAAGCATGCCGTTGCGTTGGCAACCCAGTATCGGGCAGCAGATGTCGATACTGTACATGAGGCTTGGGTTTCTGAGATTGCTGCTTCTACCCCCGGCTTGGCCTGCGACATAGGCGCCGGCTCCGGCCGCGACGCCAACTGGCTGGCCGAGAAGGGCTGGGACGTCATCGCAGTCGAGCCTAGCCAGGGTATGCGCGAACTGGCCATACCCAAATCCCACGCCAACGTCACCTGGCTGGATGACTCCCTGCCGGAACTTTTCCGACTGCGCGCACTGGGCCATCGCTTTGATCTGGTACTGCTGAGCGCCGTCTGGCAGCACCTGCCGCCCGGCCAGCGCGAGCGGGCCTTCCGTATCCTCACGGAGCTGCTCAAGCCCGGCGGCACGCTGGTGATCACGTTGCGCCACGGCACTGACGAGTTGGAGAACCGGGAGCGTGGCTTCCATCCCGTGTCCGCAGCGGAGCTGGCCGTCTTCGCCCAGCGCCGCGCGGTGGTTATGCGCGACCCGGTCACACAGCCTGACGAGACCCGCGCTCACCTTCAGTGGGAGACGCTGGTGTTCAGCATCCCGGGCGCTGATGTGGACAATCTGCTGTTACTGTAATATCTGTTGGCCATTCTAAGAAACTGCGGAGCCACCCCATGCCCACCAAAGAACAAATCGACCACGCTATCAACGAACATTTTGACGCCTGGAACGCCCAGGACCAGGCGCGCTGGTCAGCGAACTTTTCCGATGACATCGTCTTTGAAGACCCCTACGGCGGCCTGCTGAAAGAGGGCCCGCTGGCGGTGCGGCAAAGCTGGGAGAACAGCTTCAAGAATGGCGACGTCTGGACGCTGGAGTGCCTCCTCAAGCAGGTCTGCCTGGATCAGGCGGCGCTGGTGGTGCGTTCCACCGGCAGCGTCAATGGCAAGCCGGTGGTGGTGGAAGGCATCGAGATTTACACCGTGAACGACGATGGCAAGGTGTGCCACATTCGCACGTACTTCAACCCCCCGGAGGGGATGGAACTGGACCCGTATTTTTCACACCAGAGCTGAAAGCGGCATCACTGCACCACATTCACCACCAGCTTCCCGCGCGTGCGGCCCCGCTCCAGGTAGCGGATCGCCTCGGGCACTTCCGCCAGGGTGAACCGTTGATCGATCACGGGCGTGAGTTGCCCGTTGTCCGCATAGCGGGCCAGAGCCGTCAGGTCCTCGGCGGTGGTGATGGCGAGCAGCGGCTCCAGCCGCTGTGAAACGAAGGGTGAGCGCACCACGGCGTGCAGTGGCCGTGCCAGCGGGCCCCACCAGGGGTCTATCTTCATGGAGCCGACCAGCACCAACACGCCATCGGGCTCGGTGACTTCCAGGATGTCCGAGATGGCATGGTTGCCGACCATATCGATAATGGCGTGGTAGCGTGTGTCGCCTTCAGTGTAGTTCTGCTGCGTGTAGTCAATCACCCGGTCTGCACCCAGCGCGCGCACCAGTTCCGCATTGCGGCCGCTGCACACCGCGGTCACGGTGGCGCCCATGGCCTTGGCCAGTTGCACGGCATAGGTGCCCACGCCGCCGGACGCGCCGTTGATCAGCACCTGTTGGCCGGGCTGCACGTTCGCCTTGTCGCGCAGGGCCTGCAGCGCGGTGATCGCCGCCACCGGCAGCGCGGCGGCCTGCTCGAAGCTGAGGTTGGTTGGTTTCAAGGCAATACCGCCGTTCTCACTGCGCACCACATACTCGGCGAAGGCGCCGTTGGCCACACCAAACACGGCATCGCCCGGCTCGAAGCGAGTCACACCCGAGCCGACGGCTTCCACCACGCCGGCGAAGTCTGCGCCCATGCGCGGTGACTGCGGCGCATTCAGGCCGTTGGCCAGGCGCAGCAGGTAGGGTGTGCCATGCAGGAAATGCTTGTCGAGGGGATTGACCGAAGCCGCGTGTACCCGCACCAGCACGTCGCTTTCTGCCAGTTCAGGCTTCGCAACGGTTTCCAGCGTGATAACGTCCGTATCGCCGTAGCAACGCTGCATGTTGGCCTTGAAGCCGGTAGTGCCTTCCGGCACTGCAGACCCGGGTTCGCAGGGCGCATTGTGGCTGGCCACCAATGCCAGCGCGCCAATGGCCAGCACTGTGGTGGCGGTGAGCCCGGCCAGTAGTTTGATTATGATGCGTCGATACACGGTAGTTCCCCCGGGCAGTGAGCAAAAGGCCACTGTCCAGTGCCGCGGGCCAGACCGCAAGCTTTTTGCGGTGAACAGGGGATGTGGTGCGTTGAACGTTCGCTGGATAGCGGCTTGCGCCTCAATTGACGAGCCAGGCCTGCAACTGGGGCACCACCTGTACAACCACTATCAGTCCCAGCATGAAGGAGTGCAGGGTGGCCTGTGTGCGTAGGGGCTCCAGTTTGTCGAGCCGCATGCCCAGCTTGTCGAGACGCCTTTCCAGCTCGTCGAGCCGTCGGTCCAGCCCGTCGAGCCGCCGGTCCAGCCCGTCGAGACGGTGATCCATCTGCTGGAAGCGCCTCTCGATTTGCTCAAAACGCTGTTCCTGTTCGGCGAACGCGGCGCGCACCACGGCATCCAGGTAGTCCCGGGTGACGATGTTGTCTGCGTAAAAGCCAAATGCTTCGGCCATCAGTTCCGCCTGCGCGTCTGCCTGCGGTTCAGGCACGCCAGCCTCCCGGAGGCGGCGTGCGTAACGCAGTGAATCAAAAGCCAGTTTCGCCACAAGAATAGCCTCCCAACGCGCCCGCGCCAAGCATGACAATCCTGATGAGGCTGTGGTACATCATGTCCATGCAGACTTCATCTGATTCAGCCAGCCTTGCCACCTCGGGTGCGTGGCCTCGCGCCTGGCTACTCTCCGCCTACCGCGCCGACAGCCACGCTGCCTGGGCAGACTGGCTGCTGGCCTCGCAGCCTCAGTTCAATTGGCAGCGGCTGGAGTTGCCCGGTCGGCACTTCGCCTGGCGTATTCGCGGCAATCCGCTGTCCTGGCTGGAGGCCTTGCCGCCGCAACAGCCGGACCTGATTGTGGCTACCTCGATGGTGGACCTAGCCACCCTCAAGGGCCTGCATCCGCGTCTGGCGGGGGTGCCCACGCTCTGTTACTTCCACGAAAACCAGTTTGCCTACCCGCTCAGCAGTCGCCAGCGCCACTGGCTGGAGCCGCAGATGGTGCAGCTGTATGGCGGGCTGGCGGCCAGCCGGCTGGTGTTCAACTCCGCCTTCAATCGCGACAGTTATCTGCAGGGCGTGCGGCAGCTACTGGAGCAGATGCCTGATGCGGTGCCTCCCGGCGTTGTCGACCAGCTGGCGCAGAAGAGTGGTTTGTGCCCGGTGCCTGTAGAACCGGTACCGCCGGCGGCGGAGCGCGACGGGCAGTTGATTCTGTGGAACCACCGCTGGGAGCACGACAAGGCGCCGGAGCTGTTTGCCGAGGCGATGATCGCGCTCGCAGGGCAGGGCGTGGCATTCAGGCTCGCCTTGCTCGGCAAGCGCCCCAGGCAGGTGCCGCCGGCGCTGGCACGCTTGCGCGAGGCCCTGCCGGAGCGGATTGTTGCGGATGGTCAGCTGCCTGCGGATGCGTACCGTGCGCTGCTCGGTAAGGCGGCCATTGCGGTGAGCACGGCGCGGCACGAGTTCCAGGGGCTCGCGATGCTGGAGGCGGCGAGTGCAGGCGCAAGGCCGCTGGTGCCCGATGCGCTGTGTTATCCGGAGCAATACCCACCGCACTGCCGCTACCCGCAGGGGGATGCGGGGGCGCTGGTGTCACGGCTGCGGGATTGGCTGTCGGCGGGGCTGCCATCGCCGGTGGATGTGAGTCCGTGGTATGCCGGGCATCTGGTGCCGGTGTGGGCCGAGCTGCTGGCCAATACGCAGACGGTGATCGCTAACCCTTCGGCCCCATCAGCGCCCAGATAATCAGCCCCACCAGGGGCGCCAGTAGCAGTAGCAGAATCCACAGCACTTTCGCCAGGCCTCCGGCAGAGCTTTTCGCCACCTTGATCACGGCCCAGATAACAATGACCAGCCAGATCAGACCGAGCAGACCACCCACTTCTACGCCCATAACAATCTCCTTGATGATGGCGGGGCGGCGTTTGGGTTCGCCGTCCCACTCCATGTGCGCTCTACTCTACGGAAAACCCGGGCGTATGGCCACGTGCAAATCCGCCTTGCAGGCTGGCCATTCGCTGCGATGGCAAGCTCGCTTGCGCTATTCGCCGCACCGGTAGCTTGCGGCATCATCCAGCGGCCCGTGTTGGTCATAGATGGCACGTTGGGGGTAGGGACACAGCAGTGCCGTTGCTGTGGCCGCGTCGGGGTCCAGGGTGTCGCGCGCCACAATCTGCGCGGGTGGCTCAGCCTGCTCCACCCAGGCATCCAGGGCCTGCAGCGGGTCGAACAGGTCCGGGGCCTGGCCCGGCGCTTCCCAGCAATGCCCGTGGCCCGGCACCATGAACAGGCGCGCGTAGTCAGCCAGTGCTTCGGCGCCGCCGTTCTCCGCCAGCGCCGCGTCAAAGTAGCTGACGGTTCGCTGCGGCAGGATCAGCGGGTCTGCCCAGCCGTGCCAGATCAACAGCCGCGTGCCTGCAGCGCGTAACCCGGACAGGTCCGGATTGGTGGCGTTGGCGCGTTGTGCCAGTGGCGAAGCCGCCATAGCCGCCGCTTCCGCCACGACGTCAATGCTCGCCGGGTTCACGTGCTGGCCAGCAGGCACGTTGCGGTAGATGTCGAGGAAGCCCTGGGAGGCGTCTCTGCCCCAGGCCGGTTGGCCATCTCGGCCGGTAATCCAGAACGGCCACAGGTGCTCGGAACCCGGCGGCAGGCCGGGGAACAGCTGGGTGTCGCCCTCGTGTGCCCCCCGGTAAAGCGCCGCAACCCGCTGCAACTGTGCCGCGTTCAGGCAGCCGCTGTCGGTATTGGATGTGCAACGCAGCGCGCTGAGGTCGGGATGGCATCGCTCCGGTGCCGCGACCAGTCCGTCTTCCACGCCGTCCAGGGCGTCGCAGGCCTCACGCACATGGGCGGCCAGGCGATCGATTTGCGCGACGGTGAATCGGGGGGCGCCTTCTGGGGTCCAGGCCTGCTGGATCATCCAGGCGCCCTGTACACCGGCATTGCCGGACAGGTCCAGAATCGGGCCGCCCGCGGCGATCCCGTCAAACAGCTCCGGGTAGCGCTGCGCCGCAACCAGGCCCAGCCGGCCCCCGTTGGAGCAGCCGGAGAAGTAGCGCCGTTTCGGAGCCTGTTCATAGTAGGCATGGATCACCTGGTTGCCCAGGGTGGCCAGCGTGGGCAACACTTCTTCGGCCCACAGTGCAACGGCCTGGTCGTCGCCACTGCGTGCCCAGTCGGTGTCCGAGGTGGGTGCCTGGTGACCACTGTCGTGGGCCATGGCGGCATAGCCCTGCTTCAGGGCTTCGTTGATGCTGTTGGAGTAGCCCGGCTTGTCGGGCAGCAACTGGCCGCAGAAACCGCCGCAGCCCGCGAGTACGAATTTACCGTTCCAGTCTGCGGCAAGCGGCAAACGCATTTCGAAGCCCACTTTGCCTGCCGCCTCGCCGCGGACCTTGCAGAACGCTGGCAGGTCGCCCGCGGGCATCAGTTGGGGCGTTTCCGTAAGGGCGACGCCTGCATTGGCAGCGAGCGCCTGTTGCAGCCCGGCACAGCCTGCATTGCCGTCGTTGGCGGGGAATGCCGCCTGCACCATGACCAGTGTGCCAATGAGGCAAGCCAGCCGTTGCCAGTAGCTCGACATTGCAATCTCCCGATATACAGTCCAGAGTTTCCACTCGCTGCGACCGCGCCTGCAGGGAGTGATCCAGGCCCAAACCGGCCGACAGGCTCTTCAGGGCCCCGCGGCCAACAGGCAATTCACTTTACGCATTTTCGGAGCCTGTATCCATGCCAATTGCCGTGTGCCCAACGTACACACCGTCACCTCGTGCAGGAATGGGGAGAGCAACGATGCAGTCGCTTAAGCCGCTGTGCAGGCAGCTCGCGTTGGCGGCGCTTGTCGCGCTGGCAGGAACAGGGAACACTATGGCGGTTGAAGAAGCGGAATACACTGTTGTGCTGGAGGATAAGCCCTTCGAGCTGCGCCACTACGCGCCACATATTCTCGCCGAAACCGTTGTCGAGGGTGACTTTGAGGGCGCGGGTAGCAAGGCCTTTCGCCGGCTGTTCAACTACATATCGGGCAGCAATACGTCGCGTGAAAGCCTCGACATGACCTCACCCGTCGGCCAGCAGTCGGGCGGTGAAAAGATCGACATGACGTCGCCCGTTGGGCAGCGGCGGGTAGAAGACCGCTGGGTAGTGAGTTTCATGATGCCCGCGGCCTACTCCATGGAAACGCTTCCGAAGCCGGAGGATCCGGCGGTCAACCTGCGGCAGGTGCCTGCTCGGTTCATGGCCGCGGTACGCTATTCCGGTTTCTGGTCGGAAGAACGTTATCAGCAGCACAGGGAAAAACTGGCCGCGTGGATCGCTGGGCAGTCCCTGACGGTGGTGGGTGAACCGGTTTGGGCCCGCTACGATCCTCCGTTCATGCCGTGGTTTATGCGGCGGAACGAGATTCTGGTGCCCGTGTTGGACCCTTCCAACAGCCAGTGATTGGAGCCGGTGCAACTCGAGAGCCGCACTGGTAATGCCCAAGGGACGCCGCGTTAATCCCGCGAATGCGTGATGACAGGAAATACAGGACCCAGCAGCCTATGAAAAACTGCCCGATGACGAAACACAGCCTCGCGAATCTGGGCCTCTACAGTCACGGCGCACCCAATCACTTGATTGCAGAGAACAGACAGCAGCATTCAGTGTCCTGGGAAGCAGGCACTGCGGGGCAATCGGGGCACTGGAACGTGTTCGCCACCCGCGAAATCGACACGGTATTAAAAAGCCCGGCGCTATTCAGCAATGCCACAGGTCCACGACTCGTCGATACACCGAAGGAGGCCATCAGGGGCAAACACGTTTCGCTGAACCTGATGGACCCACCAGTACACCGGGATTACCGGCGCCTGGTGGACGCGGCCTTCAAGCCCACCGCGATTAAACAGCGGGAGCCACACATCCGTGCAATCGCCGACAGTATCATCGATGAGGTGATCGGGCAGGGTCGCTGCGAATTTGTGACGTCGGTCGCAACACAGCTGCCATTGCGCGTGATCGCCTGGATACTGGGGATCCCGGATGAGGATCGCACTCACCTCTGCACCCTCACCAACACCATGATGATCGCCGACGATCCGGACTTTGCCGGCAGCGTCATGGAAGGCTACGACGCGCAGCGGGCACTGGTGAAATACGGTGCTCAACTCGCCGCCAATCACCGCCTGCATCCGCGGGATGACCTGACCACTGACCTGCTGGCGGCGACGCGGGAGGGTGGCGAACAGCTCACTGACCTGGAATACGGGTTGTTATTTCTCAACTTCATTATTGGTGGCGTCGAGACCACGCGCAATGCCACAGCCTATGGGCTGCATGACTTGATACAACACCCCGACCAGTTTCAGATATTACAGAATGACCCGGAATTGATTCCCGGTGCAGTGGAGGAAATGTTGCGCTTTCGGGCGCCGATAATGAACTACCGTCGCACCGCTATGGAAGACGTTGAACTGGGAGGGCAGACTATCCGCAAAGGTGACAAGGTCATCGTCTGGCTTGCTTCCGCCAACCGGGATGAGCGGGTGTTTGCAGGCCCCGACCGCTTCGACATTACCCGCTGCCAGCGCGAACGAGTACAGCGGGACGCCCGCACCTTTGGCGCAGGGCCGCACTATTGCCTTGGCGCACACCTGGCTCGATTGCAGCTCAAGGTGATTTTTGAGGCAATCACCACGCGGATGACCAATGTGCAACTGGTGGGTGAACCCAAAAATGCACTGTCTGCCTTTGTAGATGGTTACAAGGAAATGCACATTGCCTTTGAGCGGTCAGCCTGAATCCCGCGCCTGTCCTGGCGCGGCTTAGCTGGGCTGCTTGCGAGTGCGACGTGGTTTGGCGCTCGCTTTGGGCGGTGGCTGCGCGTTCGCTTGCGCTTGCTCCAGCAGACTGGTTAGTGCCACCAGCTCGAAATGGCGCTTGGCGGTGATGGCATAAAAGCGCTCCACCACTTTCTCCAACACACAATAGCGTTGCAGCTTGCCGCTTTGCAGTTCGTCCTGCACCACAACTTCCGGCACCACAGCCAGCCCACCCGAATCGCGCGCCAGCAGGCGTAGCATGGCCATATCTTCCACCTCGGCATACGGGTCTGCTTCCACCCCGTGCTCTTCGCACAGCAGGTCAAACTGGTTGCGGATTTCGCTGTTGGGGCCCGGCAACAACAACGGCAACCGGCCCAGATCCCGGGGGAAGCGGAATTGTCTGGCCGGCTTGCCGGGAGGCCCGACAATGCACACGCTCTGTTCGGCGATCTGCTGGCAGCGCCAGGGGGTGGAGGTGTCGGCGGCGACGGCGCGGTTGGAGAGGATGAGGTCCAACTTGTGCACCCGCAGCTGTTCCAGCAGTTCCTCCAGGCTGGCAGAGCGAATCACCAGCTTCACCTTCGCTTCACCAATGACCGGGCGCAGGAAGTTCTCCTGAAAGTTGCGCGACAACGTGGCCACTGAACCGATACGCAGACGTTGCAGGCTCCGCAGTTCACCGCTTTCGGTCAGGGCCAGTAACTCGCTGCCCAGGTTGAAAATGCTCTCGGCATATTCCAGCACCAGATGCCCCACTTCCGTCAGACGCAGGGAGCGTCCGTCGCGGCTGAACAGCTCATGGCCGAGTTGCTCCTGCAGTTGGCGGATCTGCGATGACAGGGCAGATTGCGATACATGCAGCTGCTTTGCCGCACGCGTCAGGTGGCCTTCTTTGGCCACCATCCAAAAGTAGTAGAGATGGTGAAAATTGAGCTGGCGCATAAAAATGTTCTCTAAAAAAGAACGATATTATCGAAACTAAGTGTTATACAAAATCACGTTATGATCTCAGTATGCTGCGGTCGAGAATGACTGCCTGAGAGACTGTACGGTCGTTTCTGTAATGATGGATGAGATGCACGCCTTCAGCGGCCGCCCGATTGCCCTGCTCACGCGCCACGCGAAAGGTGAACTGGTGGCACCAGCGCTTTCGGCGCTGGGCTTCTCGCTGACGGTCACGGACGCCTTCGATACAGACCGGCTGGGCACGTTCTCTGGCGAAGTGGAACGCAAGCTCTCGCCCCTGGAGTGTGCACGGCGCAAAGCGCAACTGGCCTGTGAACTCACCGGCCTCGACCTCGGCCTGGGCAGTGAGGGCAGCTTCGGCGGCGGCCCAATGGCGGGACTGGTCAACTGGGACGAAGAACTGTTGCTGCTCTGGGACCGCCGGTCCGGTCAGGAGATCGTGGCGCGCGCGGCTGGGCCT
>DIAF01000047.1:6670-55890 GCA_002414665.1 Halieaceae bacterium UBA5085 | reverse complement strand
AGGGCTGGATCATTCGCCACTCGGGGGGCGTGAGCAAGGGGTTGCGCGGCGCAGCAGCCGTGTTGCGCGTGCTGCGTGATACAGTGTTGCCGCGTATGCAGGGTGTCGATCCGGGTAAGCTGATGATTGAGCCGGATCTCAGGGCCATGCACTGCCCCGAGCGCCAAGCCTATATCCGTCAGGCCGCGGAGCAGCTCGCCCAGCGTCTGCAATCGCTGTGTCCCGCTTGTGCCGCCCCCGACTTCTGGGAGCACCGTTTCGAGCCGGGGCTGCCCTGCGCCGAGTGCGACGCGCCCACCTCGCTGCCGCTCACCGTCATACGCTGCTGCACGGTCTGCCGGCACGAGCAGCGTGAGCCGCCCGCGCAGGCAACCGCTGACCCGCAGTATTGCGCCTGGTGCAACCCCTGAGGGTTGCGTCGGCTCGCCAAGCCAGTTTTTTGTCTGCAGCGTATACTCAACCAGTAAAACCGGAGGACAGCATCACCGTGAAAGACAAACGTAGCCACTCGTCACTTGTTGTGGATGGTATCGAGAAAGCCCCGGCCCGCGCCATGCTGCGCGCGGTGGGCTTTACCGACGAGGATTTTCACAAGCCGCAAATCGGCATCGCATCGACCTGGAGCATGGTCACGCCCTGCAACATGCACATCAACGCGCTGGCCGACGAGGCCTGCGCGGGTGCCGATGAGGCCGGCGGCAAGGGTGTGGTGTTCAATACCATTACCATTTCCGACGGCATTGCCAATGGCACCGAGGGCATGAAGTACTCGCTGGTGTCGCGGGAAATCATCGCGGATTCCATTGAGGCGGTGGCCGGCTGCCAGGGCTTTGATGGCCTGGTGGCCGTGGGTGGTTGTGACAAGAACATGCCGGGCTGCATGATTGGCATAGCACGGCTCAATCGTCCCGCGGTGTTTGTCTACGGCGGCACCATCCAGCCGGGCGCCAACCACACCGACATTATTTCGGTGTTTGAGGCTGTGGGGCAGCACGCTCGGGGCGACCTGAACCTGCTGCAGGTCAAGCAGATTGAGGAGACCGCGATCCCGGGCCCGGGCTCCTGCGGTGGCATGTACACCGCGAACACCATGGCGTCGGCAATTGAAGCGCTGGGCATGAGCCTGCCCAACAGCTCCGCCCAGGAGGCGGTGTCCCGCTCCAAGGCGGAAGATTGCCGGCAGGCGGGGGCTGCGGTGCTCGCCCTGCTGGAGCGGGATATCAAGCCCTCGGATATCATGACGCGGGAGGCCTTCGAAAATGCCATCGCCACCGTCATCGCCCTGGGTGGTTCCACCAATGCGGTGCTGCATCTGCTCGCCATGGCGCACGCGGCGCAGGTGGAGCTGACGCTGGATGATTTCGTCCGCGTCGGCGAAAAAGTCCCGGTGCTGGCGGACCTCCGGCCCAGCGGCAAGTACATGATGTCGGAGCTGATTGCCATTGGCGGCATCCAGCCGCTGATGAAAATGCTCCTGGATCGGGGCTTGTTGCACGGCGACTGTCTCACGGTCACGGGTAACACACTCGCCGAGAATCTGGCCGGCGTGGCCCCGTACCCCGAGTCGCAGGACATCATCCGCGCCTTCGATAACCCCATCAAGCGCAACAGCCACCTGATGATTCTGCGCGGCAACCTCGCGCCAGAGGGCTCGGTCGCGAAAATTACCGGCAAGGAAGGCCTGCGCTTCCAGGGCACGGCGCGTGTGTTCCATTCGGAGGAAGAATCCCTGCAGGCCATTCTCGACGGCCGCGTGGTGAAGGGCGATGTGGTGGTGATTCGTTACGAGGGGCCTCGCGGCGGCCCGGGCATGCGGGAGATGTTGAGCCCCACGTCGGCGCTGATGGGCAAGGGCCTGGGTGCGGATGTGGCGCTGATCACCGATGGTCGCTTCTCCGGTGGCAGCCACGGTTTTGTGGTGGGCCATATCACGCCGGAGGCCAGTGAAGGCGGTCCGCTGGCGATTGTCGAGGATGGCGACGAGATCGTTATCGATGCGGAAGCCGCACGGATTGATGTCACCCTGGGCGCGGATGAGATCGCCGCGCGCCTTGCGCGCTGGCAGCCCCCGGCACCGCGTTACACCCGCGGCCTGCTGGCAAAATTCGCAAAAACCGTGGCCTCAGCGTCGGAAGGCGCGGTCACCGACAAATACCTGTAAGGACTTCAGCATGACAGACGAGTTGGACGCACAACGCTTTCGGTTGATCAGTGGCGTGTTCTACCCCGATGAGGCCAACCAGTTGCTGATGACGCTGATCGAGGACAAGATCAGTTTCCACCAGCGCAACAACTGGAGCCGGCGTGAACGGTTTGGCGAGACCGACGCCGCCGGCGTCAAACGTATCAACGAGCTGCGTCAGACCAAGGCGGATCTCGCGGCACTGGTGGAGGAAGCCGAGGCCGCGGGCATGAAACTGAGTATCAGCGGCAATATCGACATCACGCTGACGCCGAAATAGGCGCTAGCGGCTTTACCAGGCAGTACGGTATTGCGGGTTGCGCTCGGCAACCAGTTCATCCGCCAGCGCAAGGTAGTAGCGCTTGAACTCCGGGTGGGTGAAAATCCAGAAGCGGCCCTCGGCGACGGCTTCGAGCACGATCTCCGCGCAGTCTTCGGGCGACATGGGCACAATATCCTCACTCATCAGTTCGGTCATCAGTGCCCGGGCTGTGGGGGAGGGGTGTTCGCGTCCGGCGGCGGATGCGGCCATGGAGGTTTCGATGGGGCCTGGGCAAAGCAGCGAGACGCCGACAGACGCACCGATACTGCGCAGTTCGTAATGCAGAGTTTCGGTCAAGCCGCGCACGGCCATTTTCGAGACCGTGTAGGGCCCCATCAGGGGCGCCGCAAGCAGTGCGCCGAGGGAGCCGGT
Organism: Halieaceae bacterium UBA5085; assembly: GCA_002414665.1. GTDB lineage: Bacteria > Pseudomonadota > Gammaproteobacteria > Pseudomonadales > Halieaceae > Haliea. Next base: position 53,014 of record DIAF01000047.1, on the reverse strand, counting down.
ATTCACAATGTGGGCAGGTTGCGCCTGTTCCAGCATGCGCGGCACAAAGCTTGATACCCCATGCAATACGCCCATGAAGTTGATATCCATGGCGCGGCGCCAGGAAGGGGCCGGTTCTTCCCAGCACACCCCGGTTTGCAGCACGCCGGCATTGTTGCACAACAGGTTTACCTGCCCGTAGCGTGCGAAAACGTCCTGCGCAAGAGCCTCGACGGAATCGGCACAACTGACGTCGGTGACGCGGCTGTACAGGTCGCCGCCGGCGCGTCCGATAAAAGACTCGGCATCGGCCAGCCGGGCAGCGTTGATGTCTGCAAGCACCACGGTCATGCCCTGGCCTGCACAGCGCTGAGCGATGGCGCGCCCGATACCGCTGGCGGCGCCGGTAATAACGGCAACTCTGGGTGACATAGGGTTTTCCTTTTTGATGAATGCGGGGCAGGATACGCATCGACTGGCGTTCTGGCCACTATCAGCGCCCACAGCACTTGCGCCGTGCGCGCTGTGCACATAGTCTGTCAGGCAATAATAAAAGGAGCCTCGACGTGGCTGAAGCACCGCCCGCTACCGGCGCTGCGTCTTCGCTGTTTTCAGCGGGAACGCGACGCTACGTTCTGACCATCCTGGTCATTGCCTACACCTTCAATTTCATCGACCGCCAGATTCTCGGGATACTGGTGGAGCCCATTCGCCTGGAACTGGGTGTCAGCGACACCGCCATGGGGCTGCTGACCGGCCTCGGGTTTGCTGTGTTCTATACGCTGATGGGCATTCCCATCGCGCGCTACGCGGATCGTGCCAATCGTCGTAACCTGATCGCTGCCGCGGTGGGTATCTGGAGCGTATTCACCGCGGCCCAGGGGCTGGCGCAGAATTACTGGCAACTACTCGCCTATCGCATTGGCGTCGGGGTTGGGGAGGCCGGGTGCTCGCCCCCCGCGCACTCCATGCTGGCGGACTATTACCCGGCCAGTGAGCGGGCCACTGCACTGGGCATTTATTCTCTGGGAATCCCGATTGGCATCCTGTTCGGGTTTTTCGTCGGGGGCTGGATGAACGAGTGGTTCGGCTGGCGCGTGGCATTCTTCGTGGTGGGCATTCCGGGCATTGTGCTGGCGCTGGTGATTCGTTTCACCGTGCGTGAGCCGGCCCGCGGCATGTCGGAGACCCGCGTGACCGCGCCCGGCCGCCAGCCCGCCATCGGTAGCGTGTTTCGCTACCTGCTCGCGCGTCGCTCCTTTGTGCACATGGCCCTCGGCGGGGGTATCACCGCGTTTGTGGGCTACGGCCTGATTTCCTGGTCCGCCGCGTTCCTGGCACGCTCCCACGGTATGTCCTCGGGTGAGATCGGTACCTGGCTGGGCCTGATATTCGGAATTCCCGGCGGCATTGGCATTGTGCTCGGCGGGCGTCTGGCGGACCATTTTGGCGCCCGCGATGCACGCTGGTATCTGTGGATCGTGGCGGTTGCACTGCTGATTTCCGTGCCCGCCGGGGTGTTCGTGTTTGTGCTGGATGACATTCGCGCGGTGCTGTTGCTGATGGTGCTGCCGGTGATGCTGGGCAACTTCTACCAGGCCACCACCTTCGCCCAGACCCAGACCCTGGTGGGTCTGCGCATGCGCAGCGTGGCCTCGGCCATTCTGCTGTTTGTGATCAATATCATCGGGCTGGCGCTGGGCCCTTCGGTGGTCGGGCTGATCAGCGATCTGCTGGCCGCAGACTTCGGGGTGCACTCACTGCGCTGGGCGCTGCTGATCTGTTCGCTGGCCAATGTGTGGGCCGCCTGGCACTACTGGCGTGCCGGTGTGGCCTTCCCGGGCGACCTGGAGCGCGTTCAGGACTGACCGCGCAGCGCGTTACGTCCCGGCGGTTAGCGTGTCCAGAAATCGCAATAGCGCCCGGTTGAATGCGTCGGGCTGTTCCTGCTGCACGAAGTGGCCTGCTTGCGGAATCAGCTCGATACCCCGCAGGTCGCTGGACCGCTGCGCCAGTACGGCGAGCGCATCGTCGCCAATCATCTGCAGTACCGGGTCTTTGCTGCCGGCGATGAACAGGGACGGCGGCGTCACCCTGGCATCTGCCCATTTCCGGCCAATCTCCCAGTTGCGGTCTGCGACCCGGTAGGAGTTGATGCCACCGATGAACTCCAGGCCTGGCGCGCAGCGGGTGAATTCGTCAACGTAGGTCTGCATGTCCTGTTCCGTCATCCACGGCCAGGGCAGGGGTATCGACGGGTCCGCGAGCACATCGAGGTAGCTGTTGCCCTCGGTGGAGAAACGGGTCCAGTCCAGCAGGTGACCGTCCGCACACAGCGCCCAGAACAGGCGGGTCAGGAACAGTCGCGGGTCGCGTGCCAGCTCGCGCTCCGGCCGTTCCGGCTGCTGGTAGTAGTGCATGTGGTAGAAGTGCTGTGCCGCAACCTCGGCGAAGCAGGCGCTCGGTGCTTTATCCGGGCGGGCGAAGGCACGCGGGTATTCCGTGCCCGGGGGCGGGTTGGCGCCGGCGCCGCCGCGCCCGGCGAGGTCGAAATCGTAGGGACAGGCGACACCTGCAACCGCCATGACCCGGTCCGGGTGACGTACCGCCACGTTGTAGACCTGCGCCGCGCCGAAGTCGTGCCCCACCAGTACCGCACGCGCCAGCCCCAGGTGATCCATCAGCCCCAGTACATCGCCGACGGTGTGTTCGCTGTCGTACAGCGCGGGGTCTGTGGGGCGGCTGGAGCGGCCATAGCCGCGCTGGTCAAAGGCCACGGCATTGAAGCCCGCGCTGGCGATGGCCGGTAGCTGGTGACGCCAGCTGTAGGCGAGCCCCGGGAAGCCGTGGCAGAAAATCACCCAGGGTTGGTCCGCCCGGCCGCGACACTCGACGTAATGCAAGGTCAGGTCACCAAGGACCACACTGCCATCTTCCATTGCGGTCACCGTGGCGCTCAGCGCGGTTTGATGAAGCGGTCGGCAAACTGCTCCATCGCTTCCAGCTTGGCCTCCAGCCCGTGGAAGGCCGGGTCGTCGACGGTCCAGGCCATGGCGATGGTGCCGTCGATGCCCCAGTCCTCAAGCTGGTGATAGATGCCGGGGTCCGGCTCGGTCTGTGGCATCACGAAGCGGCCGAAGGGCCCTGCACCGCGTTCCGCCTCGACGCTTGCGCGCTCGGCGTTGAGCCGATCCAGCAGCTCGCGGATCTCCGCCATCGGGTAGTTCATCCCCATCCAGCCATCGTGGCGTGCTGCACGGCGCAGGGCAGCAGGTGATTTGCCGCCAATCCACACCGGTACTTTACCGGGTACCGGGAACTGCCCCGTGGGCGGGAAGCGGTAGAAGGCGTTGTCCGCTTCCGCCATGCCGTCTTCCCAGAAGTCCTGCATCACGTCCAGCATCGCGTCCATGCGCTTGCCGCGGTTGCGCGGGTCGTGGCCGAGCACGGCAATCTCGTCTTCGCACCAGCCGGCCCCGACACCGAACACGAAACGGTTGTCGGTCTGCATGGCGAGGGTCGCCGCCTGTTTCGCTGCGCTGAAAGGCTCGCGCATGGTGAGTACATAGACGTAGGTCATGAAGCGCAGGCGCTCGGTGACTGCAGCCATGGTGGCGATGGTGATCATGGGGTCGGGAAAACGGGTGTGGGCGTGGATATGGCGCTGCCCGGAGGGGTGCACAGACCTGTAGTCGCGGGGAATGGCCACGTGGTCCGACACCGCAATGCCGGCATAGCCCATTTTTTCCGCCGCCGCGGCAACCTGTTTTACCTGGTCGTTACCTTCGTGAAACCAGGCCAGCCAGTACTCCATACAACCTCCTGACGTTGTTTGATGCGGGCCGGGCCGGACTGCAACTTACTCCCGTTTCAGCAGTAGCCAGGCGTCGGCATAGTCGCCAATGTGGCGATTCGCTGCATGATACCCTGCCCAATCGCGGTAGTAGCCGCTCAGCCAGTCGAGCTGGTACAGATTGTCATGAAAAGCGCCGCCGGTGTCCGCCATCACATTCAGGCGGTAGGTGGGCTGGCCCGATTCCTCGGTGCGCAGCAGCACCAGGCGCCCAAGGCCGAGCTGGAAAATGTCCCCCGCCACCGTGACCAGCGGCTGCACACGAATCTTGTAGTCGGCATCCTTGCCATAGCCGAGCACACCCGGTACCTCCTTGAAAAACCAGTAGCGCTCCTGCTCCTCGGGTTTGCGCGTGCGGTCGTAGGCAACGCCGTTATTGCGGTGCACGTTAAAGTAGCGTTTCTGGCCGTTGGCGCCCTCGACCACCGCAGTGCCCTGCAGCAGGGCACCTTCCAGGTCGGCGCGGCTCAGCCAGATCAGCGGTGGCGCGCGCTCGGCCATGGCGTTGGCGGTCGCGGCGTTTGTCTCCTGCGCGACGATGGCCTGCTTGCCGAACTGGAAGCGGGTGATGGCGCTGCCCAGTGCGTCCGCCGCGTCCAGGGTCAACAGGGCTTCATCGTGGGGCAGGCCATAGAGCGCGTGGGGCGTGGCGGCCGATGGCCGTTCGCTGCCTGAAGCCACGCGCACGTAGTACTTGGTCATCAGCAGCCGCTCCGCCGGCAGGTTCTGCAGCAGTGGCTTGCCGCTGGCCAGCTGCGCCGCTCGCGCACGATCCGGCTGCCAGCGCAGGAGTTCGAAATGGCGCTGTACAAACGCCGGGTCGGCAAGGCGCGAGGGGCGCCCCAGGCGCGCATCTTCTGCCTGGACCGCACAGACGAAGTCCAGCGTGGCGCGGATACGTTCGGGTGGCGTCTGCAACCAGTCGGTGGTGCCGCCGTGGATCGCAGCCGGATCGTAGGCGTTACCGCGTGCCAGATACGCGGCCGTCGCGGCGGCGACGTCACAGAGTGCCTCGCCGTGATCCACCCAGTGCCCGGGTGGCAGCGCCTGGGCCGGCTGGAAGGTAGGCGCCGCAACGACGGTGATGCAGCCTGACAGCAGGGTGGCCAGGATGCTCCTGAGGAGAAAAGCCATGGGGTTGTCCTAGATCGTGGCGCGCACCGCGATGACAGCCAGCCCGGCAAGTGCCAGCGAGGACAGCAGGAACAGGAGGAAACGCACCGGTACATAGTTGGTGGTGACCTGCACGATGCTGTGCGCGATGCGCAGCAGCAGATAGGCCCAGGCCAGCTGCACCGCGAGGCTGCTGTCGATGCCGGTGATCGCCAGAATGCAGCACAGTGCGTAGAACACCGTGGGCTGTTCGTGCAGGTGCGTATAGTTGTGCGCCTTCCAGTTTACGTGGTCGGGCAGTACCCCTTCGAGGTCGGCGCCGCGGCGGCCACCCGGCTGTGGCTTGGACAGATCCAGCCCCGATTTGCTCATGGCGGGCAGGCGGGTGGCGGCCATCCAGGTCAGTATAACCAGGGACCAGCTGGCGAGGAGGGCGGCGGGGGCAAGGATTTCCAGGGCGGGCATGGCGTACACTCTCGGTAACGGGGTGAGGCGAGTAGAACTGATCGCGCGGCTCGGCGTCAAGCCTGTTTCTGGGGCAGCACTTTCTGGCGTAAGCTGGCTGCTCCGTTCTCTGTGCCGCTACGGAAAAACGCCGATGAAACGTGTGTTGTTGATTGTTCTCCCGTTGTTGACCCTGTTGTTCGTTGCACCACCTTTTTTGTTGGGTACCCCGCTCTGGCAGCTGGGTAACGCCGTCGCGCTCGCCACCGGACTCGGTGCCAAGCTGGCCTGTTCCGGGCGCTTCATCAGCGGCTTTGACGACCAGCGCATACTGGATGACCTGGCCAGCTACGCGGGGGTAAATCGCAGGCTGTCTCTGGACTTTACGGCCGACCGTGTGCGGGTGAGCCTGTTTGGCTTGGCGTCAACCTCGGCGACCTACCGTCCCGGGCTGGGCTGTACCCTCGATACCGGCGACACGACACGGCTTGATACGCTGTCGGTGCCATCCACTGCAACGTCACCTGGCATGCCGCTTGATGTGGATATCGCGCATCCGGCGCAACAGGCGGCGGAGGCCTTGCTCAGGGCCGATAACGCTGAAGGGTTGCAGACTCGCGCCCTGCTGGTGCTGCAGGGAAACAGGCTGATTGCAGAGAGCTACGCGCCGGGCTTCACTGCCGATTCCCGCCTGCTGGGCTGGTCGATGGGAAAATCCCTGATGGCGATTGTGATCGGCCGCATGCAGGCACTGGAACTCATTCCCGGGAATGTGCCGGGGCCGCTGTTCCCTGAATGGGCCCATGATGATCGCGCGCGCATCAGCCTGACACAGTTGTTGCAGATGACCTCCGGGCTGGACTGGCAAGAGGACTACGTGCCGGGCAGCGATTCCACGCGGATGCTGTTTCACGCACCCAGCGCCTCGGCGGTGGCACTGGCCAGCCCGCCTGAGGGCGTGCCCGGCGAGCGCTTCTATTATTCCTCGGGCACGACCAATCTTCTCGCGCGCTTCGCCGCTGAGCGGCTCGGCGGGCCGCAGGCACAGCTGGATTTTCTGCACCGCGAAGTGCTGCAGCCACTGGGGATGCACGGCGCGGTGCTGGAAGTGGACCCGGCTGGCATTGTGGTCGCCAGTTCCTTCGTCTACGCCACTGCCCGTGACTGGGTTCGGCTGGGCAGGCTCCTGCTGGACCAGGGTTTGGTCAACGGGCGGCCCTTTCTGCCGCCGGGCTGGGTTGTCCGCGCGACCCGACCGAATAGCAGCCGGAACGACCCACGCTACGGCTATCAGCTGTGGCTGAACGGCGGTGGCGCTGAACTCCGTTGGCCCGGCCTGCCGCGCAACGCTTTTGCCATGCTGGGTAACCGGGGGCAGGCGGTGCTCGTATTGCCCGATCAGGCGCTGGTGCTGGTGCGTCTGGGCTGGACGGCGGGGGACTACCCGCTGGCGCAGAAGATGGGCGACCTGCTGTCGAGGCTCTAACGCGCAGGTAACACTCTGGACAATACCGGTACGGTAATTTTCACAATTTCCCGATTAATTTAGTCGGGTATTTAAAAAACGTTATAAAACAGTAATTTAAGATACCTATCTAGAGCCAAAAGAGAATTTACTGGCCTTAGAGCGGCGATCATGACAAACAATTCATGATCCATTCACCTTTAAAACGAGTAAAAGCGTTACCATATGTGAAGTGTGGTAACAAATCGGCAAGACGAGAGGTGGCAGATGGTCTGCAACCCTTGCCGGCATCTGAGGAGAGTGGAAATGAAAATGTTGGCTGCAACAGCCAGGCTCGGCACCCTGGCGCTTACCGCTGCCCTGGGCAGCACCGCCTTTGCGCAGACGGCCGAACAGGAGGGCCGCATGCTGCTGGCCATGAACGAACCGGCGCTGAGCGCAGAATGGCAACCGGCCACGCGTGCTGAAGAGCAGGCGCAGGCAGAGGCGGTGGAGCGTGAACTGGCAGTGTCCGCCGAGGCGATTTCACGCAAGCTGGACGAACAGCTGGAAGACCGGCTGTCACGCAAGCTGGAACTGTCTATCTAGGCGCTGCCTGTAGCGGTGAACCCGAGGTCACTTGCCTCGGGTTTTTTTTGCCAGCCGCCTGCTATGATGCCCTCTCCCGATGTTGCAAAGGAGGGCGTTCAATGCTGGAACCACTGGCCGCGGAACAGATTTACCGCGCCTGCTCGGGCGAGGGTTTCGATTTCACTACCACGGAAGGTCTGGAGCCTCTGGACCTGCTGTACGGTCACGACCGGGCGCGCGACGCGCTGAGTTTTGGCACCGCCATTCGCAGCGACGGCTTCAACCTCTACGTGCTGGGAGATCCCGGCCACGGGCGTCACGATCTGGTGGAGCAGTTTCTGGCGCAGCGCGCGGCGGCGGAGGACAGGCCCGGTGACTGGGCTTACCGCTACAATTTTGACGACCCCACGTCACCGCGGTATCTGGCGCTGCCCGCCGGCATGGGTCGGCAACTGGTGGCCGACCTTACCCAGCTGGTCGACGAACTTCGGGCGGCCATACCCGCGCTGCTGGAGAGCGAGGAATACCAGAATCGCCTGCAGGACCTGAACCAGGCCATGGGGGAGCGTCAGCGCGATGCCATCGAGGCCATTCGCCGTGAAGCGCGCGAGCAGGACATCCTGCTGGTCTCTACACCCAACGGTTTCACCTTCGCGCCAGTGGACGGCAAGGCCGATAGCGAAACGATGATGTCGCCTGAGGATTTTCGCGCCTTGCCCAAGGCGGACAAGGAGCGCATTGAGGCTACGGTGGAGATTCTGCAGCGCAAGCTGACCCAGGCCATCCGCCAGATGCCCCTGCTGGCCAGGGAGCTGCGTCAGCAGGTGGATACTCTCAATGCCGAGATGCTGACCAGCGCCATCAGCGCGCCCCTGACCGAGCTGGAAGAGCGCTATCGGCAGCAGCCCGCGGTGCTGGAACACCTCGATGCCTGTCGTCAGGCGGTGTTGTCGCACGCGGCCGCGTTTCTGGCCGAGAATCCGGAGTTGTCCCCCGAGGCGGTGTTCAGCCGCTTTCAGGTCAATCTGCTGGTAGACAACGCTGAGACCAAGGGTGCTCCGGTGGTCTATCAGGACCTGCCCAGCCACCAGCATCTGGTAGGGCGCACCGAGCATCATGTGCACAACGGCACCCTGGTGACGGATTTCTCACTGATCCGTGCCGGCGCACTGCATCGCGCCAACGGTGGTTATCTGGTGCTCGATGTGCGCGGGCTGCTGACCCAGCCCGGTGCCTGGGAGACGCTGAAGCGGGTGCTGCGCGCGGGGCAGATCCGCACCGAGAGCCTTGAACAGGCCTACGGCCTGATCAGCACAGTGAGCCTGGAGCCCGAACCCATTCCGCTGGATGTGAAGGTGGTGCTGCTGGGGGAGCGTCTGTTCTATTACCTGTTGTGCGAACACGACCCGGAGTTCCTGGAGCTGTTCAAGGTGCAGGCAGACCTGGAGGATACGCTGGACCGCGATCCCGCCAATCAGGCGCTCTATGCGCGGATGATTGCGACACTGGCCCGGGATGCCGGCCTGCAGCCCCTCGATCGCGGCGGTGTTGCTGCCGTGATCGAGCGCGCCAGTCGCCTGGCCTCGGACCAGCGCAAGCTGACCGCGCGCCAGCGTGAGCTGCGCGACCTGCTGCGGGAAGCGCAGCACTGGGCGAAGGAGGCGGGAGCGGCGACGATTGGGCGCGAACACGTGGAAACCGCGATCGCGCAACAGTTGCGGCGGGCCAGTCGGCTGCGCGAGCGCAGTCATGAGGCAATCCATCGCGGCATCGTCATGATTGACACCCAGGGCGAGGTTGTTGGGCAGGTCAACGGTTTGTCGGTGCTGTCACTTGGCGACTTTGCCTTTGGCCAGCCATCGCGCATTACAGCCACGGCGCGACCGGGCAGTGGCCAACTGGTCGATATCGAGCGCGAAGCGCGCATGGGGGGGCGGATACACACCAAGGGTGTGATGATCATCGCCCGCTATCTGGCGAACCGCTACGCGCCGGACAGCACGCTGTCGCTGTCCGCCAGCCTCGCGTTCGAACAGTCCTACGGGGGCGTGGACGGTGACAGTGCCTCGGTGGCGGAGATCTGTGCCCTGGTGTCGGCCATCAGCAAGGTGCCGTTGAATCAGGCGTTTGCGGTGACCGGTTCGGTGAACCAGCGGGGCGAAGTGCAGGCTGTCGGGGGCGTCAACGAGAAGATCGAGGGCTTCTTCGATGTCTGCGCCGCGCGCGGTGCTGTGGAGGGCAATGCGGTATTGCTGCCAGCGAGCAATGTCGAGCACCTGATGCTGAAGCAGGAGGTGCGTGCCGCCGTCGAGGCCGGACACTTCCGCATTTACGCCATTCACCATGTGGACGACGCCCTGGCGCTGCTGACCGGCCTTGCGCAGGCCGAGCTGGATCGGCGGGTCACCGGGCGACTCGCGGCGTTTTCGGCGGTGGTCAAAGCGGCGCGGGCTGATGACGATACCGCCGAGGCCGCTGCGTCACCCGGGGAGGAGGCGGACGATGAACAGTGAGGCCTTGCAGCGCCAGCAGGCGCGTCGGGTGCTCGCCATGCTTGATGCGTCTCGCCACAGCCTGGCGGCGTTGCAGGCCGCGGTAGAGCTTGCGCATGCGCACCAGGCGGAGCTGGTGGCGCTCTATGTGGAAGACGAAAACCTGCTGCGCTCGGCTGACTTCCCGTTTGCGCGGGAAGTCGGGGCACGTACCGGGCTGGCCCGGCCGCTCACCGCATCGGCGATGCAGGCGACATTGGCGCGGCAGTTGCGACAGGTCAGTCGTGCGCTGGAGTCCGCGGCGACCGGGCGCAGCATTCGCTATTCATTGCAGGTGAGCCGCGGTAGTGTTGTCGCCGCCACGCTGGCGCAGGTCGGCCCTGCCGATATGCTGGTGCTGGGCAAGGCCGGGCTGTCCGCCTACTGCGGTGGGGTGCGGCTTGGCTCGACCTGTCGTGCACTGTTGTTGCAGGCCCCCTGCATGGTGCTTGTTTACGATGAAAAGGCACCGTTGCGCCCCGGACCGCTGCGTGTGCTGTCACAACCGGTGCCGCCGGAACTGCTGCAGTTACCGCTGTGCAATGCGGTCGAACCGCTGCAGGCGCGTTCAGCGCAGGAGCTTGAACGCCAGTTGCAGCGTGCCGGCAGCGGCGCACTGCTCCTGCATCGCGCAGAGTTCATTGCGCTTGCAGATGAGGATGCGCAGCTGCTGGCGAAGATTCCGGTACCCGTTATTGTGCTGCCTGATCCGGTGTGATGTCGGCCATCCGCTGGCGGTAGTCCCAGGTGAAGATCCGCTCCGGTTCCACGCGGATCAGCATCTCCTCAGCCTTGCGCGATAGCAGCCAGTTGCCGACTCGCGATTCCTGCTGCCCCAGGTAGCGCTCCAGCAGCACTTCCAGCAGATCGCTGTCACCCAATGGGGCAAGGCTGGCCCGACCCTGCCCGCGAGCCCCGTGGTAAGGAGGCTCGTTGGGCGATATTTCAAAGCCGACTCGCGGGTCGCGTTGCAGCAGTTTCACCAGCGCCGATTTGCGGTGGGACACGCACAGCAGCGTGTTTTCAGCAAACGCATACCACACCGACACCACGCGCGGGTAGCCGTCATGGCCGGTACTGGCGAGCCTCAGCGGGAAGGTGCTTTCGCGCAGAAAGCCGTAGGTGTCTTCCAGGGACCAGGGGCCCTTCAGTGTCGGTGTCATGTGTATCGTCTATTCCATGCCAGACTGCAGTATAGGGCCCCTGTACCCCACCGTGAATGGCTGTGCGCGGTATATTGCGATATGGGCAAAAATTGATCCTGAACAAGATACCCGTGCTCGCCCCGGGTGATACTGCTATCCTAGTGCTATATAAGTCCTAACAAGAGACAGCAGGAGAGCTGACAGTGAAAAAACAGCCCGGACGCTTTATTCCGCATCGCAAATCCACGTTGATACTCGCCCTGGCGGCCGCCGGCATGGCGCTCCCCACGGCGGCCCAAACCTTTCAGTTGGGTCCCTTCGAAGGCAATTTCTCGTCAAACATTTCCGTGGGTGCCAGCTGGCGCACAGAATCCGCCGACCTCGGCGTGCTGTCGCCGGGAAACACGGGTGGCGAGGGCCGGGCGTCCTCGAGTACAGCGGATGACGGCAACCTCAACTACGACAAGGGCGACATGTTTTCCCTGCAGGTACGGGGTATCCACGATCTCGAACTGGCGGCAGAGAACTACGGCATGTTCACCCGGGTGAAGTATTGGTATGACCACGAGGTGGGTACCAGTGATGTACCCCACGGCCACGCGGCCAACGGTTACCGGCCCAACCGCAAGCTCGATACCTCCGACTTCGAGTCGCTGGCGCAGTACAGCGGCATCGAGTTTCTCGACTATTACGTGTACGGCAGTTTCCAGGTGGGTGAAAGCCCCCTCGAGTTGCGCGCCGGCAACATGGTGCTGAGCTGGGGTGAAAGCACGTTTATCCAGAATGGCGTGAACGTCATCAATCCCTTCGACGTCACCGCCCTGCGCAAGCCCGGTTCGGAAATCAAGGAGGCGCTGCTGCCCGTCGGCATGGTCTATGCCAACTACGGTCTCACCTACGACCTCAGCGTGGAAGGCTTTGTGCAGTATGACTGGCAGCGCACCATTCTCGATGAGTGCGGTACCTACTGGAACGCTGCGGACCCCTACGGTGGCGGCTGTGATTACCTCACCATCTCCAACGCCATCCCGGATGGCGAGGCAGAAGCCGCCGGCCTGATCCTGCCCCGGGGCGCCGATGTGGAAGCCTCCGATTCCGGTCAGTGGGGTCTGGCACTGCGCTACTATGTCGAGGAGCTGAACGGCACCGAGTTCGGCCTTTACTACATGAACTATCACAGCCGCACCCCGATCTTCAGCGCCACCAACGCCACACAAAGTTTCGGCCTGCCGGTGAACTTTGGTGCCAACCCCGAGTTCTTCTTCGAGTTCCCCGAGGATATTGAACTCTGGGGCCTGACATTCGCGACCAATGTGGGTGACTGGGCGGTGTCCGGGGAGTTGAGCTACCGCCCGGACTTCCCGCTGCAGATCAACACCACGGACCTGTTGCAGGCGGTGGCCTTGGGCTCGGCTGCGGAGTGGTCGCGTATGCTGTCGCGCTCGCTTGAGCAGGGCCCCGGTGGCTATGTCGCGGGCTACGACGACGTGTCCTACACCCAGTTCCAGATGACATTCATCAAGTTTTTCGAGCAGGTGCTCGGGGCCCAGCGGTTGTCTTTCGCCAGTGAAGTGGGTGCCGTGTGGCTGAACGGTATGGATGACAGTATCAACTACGGTCGTTCGCCCAACTACGGCGTGGGTGACTTTGAGCCCTTCGCCAGCAACTTTGCCCTGTGGCCCGGGTCCCCCATTGCCTGTGATTCCCACCCCGCGGCAGAAGCCTTTGCCGGTATTCGCCCCAACAGCAACAGCGACTACTGCACCAATGACGGCTTCACCGATGATTTCTCCTGGGGCTACCGGGTGCGTGCCGGGCTGGAATACACCGACGTCCTGGCGGGTATCAACCTGACGCCCAATATGGCATGGTCGCACGATGTGCGGGGCAATTCGCCGGCACCGAACTTTGTCGAGGACCGTATAGCCCTGAGTGTGGGTCTTACGGCAGACTACCTCAACGTGTACCGCGCCGATCTGTCCTATACCAGTTTCTTCGGGGCAGATTATGACGAGCTGAAGGATCGTGACTTTGTCTCCCTCAGCTTCTCGGTGGCGTTCTAGATCTAACGATAAAAGGAGTTACACATGAACAAGAGATTGATCGCCATCGGCCTGGCGTCGCTGCTCGGCATGAGTGGCAACCTGGCTCTGGCCAAGGTCAGCCCTGAGCAGGCCGCACGCCTCGGCGGCGAAGAATTGACGCCCATGGGTGCGGAGCGCGCCGGCAACGCAGACGGCAGCATCCCGCGCTGGGAGGGCGGTTACCAGGAGCTGCCTGCCGGATACACACCGGGCGAGCGCCTGGTGGATCCCTTCAGCGACGACCAGCCACTGTTTACCATCACGGCTGACAACGTCGACCAGTACGCGGACAAATTGTCTCCCGGGCAGGTCGCCATGTTCCGGCGTTATCCCGATACCTACCAGATGCCGGTCTACCCGTCGCGCCGCAGCGCACGCCTGCCCGAATCCGAGTACACGCTGATCAAGGAATGGGCGACCAAAACCGATCTGGTGGCGGGCGGTAACGGCCTCGTGGACTTCAAGGCCAACGTGCCCTTCCCGATACCGCAGAGTGGCATCGAGGTGATCTGGAACCACATCACGCGCTATCGTACACCGCTGGGTGTAAAGCGGCGCTACATCCAGGCACCGGTGCAGGCCAATGGCGCCTTCGCGCCTGTCCTGTTCGAGGAAGAGGCAATTTTCGCCAACCGTTTCCCGGATAACCCCAACCCCAACCGCCTCTTTGTGTTCCTGCAGCGCATCCTCGCGCCAGCCCGTCTTGAGGGTGACGTACTGCTGGTGCACGAGAACGTTGACCAGGTGAAAGAGCCGCGCTCGGCGTGGGTCTATAACGCCGGTCAGCGGCGAGTGCGGCGCGCGCCGAACATCGCCTACGACGGCCCGGGTGTGGCGTCGGACGGCCTGCGTACCGCGGACGACCTCGACCTGTTTAACGGCGCCCCGGACCGCTACGACTGGGAGCTGGTTGGCAAGCGCGAGCTCTACATTCCCTACAACGCCTATGCTCTGCGCCGCGGTGACCTGGCCTACACCGACATCATCAAGCCCGGTCACATGGATCCGCAGTACCTGCGTTATGAACTGCATCGCGTGTGGGTGGTGGAGGCAACGCTGAAAGAGGATGCCCGCCACATTTACGCGCGCCGCACCTTCTATGTTGACGAAGACACCTGGCAGATCGCGGTGGTTGACCACTACGACGGCCGCGGTGAGCTGTGGAAGATGAAAGAGGGTCACATGGTGATGCATTACCAGGTCGCGGTGCCCTGGCTCGCTGCCGAGTCGCTGCACGACCTGATCTCCGGTCGTTACGTGGTGATCGGCCTCGACAACGAGGAGCGTGGCTACCAGTACGACTTCGATTATGTGGGTAATTTTGAGGACTTCACCCCGGCGGCCCTGCGCCGTGCCGGCCGCCGCTAGGTAGGCCGCCGTGCGTAGCGCAGGAGCGGTTAGGGCCCTGACGGGGCCTTTCACCTGGCTGTTGGGCTTGCTGGTACTTGCGCTGCCAGCGCAATCCGGCGAGGAGTTTGCGTTTCTTCCCGCAGTGCGCATGGATGACCCGCAGCATGCGCAGTTGCTGGACATTGCGCTGGCGGGCGAGCGCCTGGTCGCGGTCGGTGAGCGCGGTGTTATCGTGCTCAGCGACGACCACGGGGTGAGCTGGCAGCAGGCCGATGTGCCGGTCAGTGCCACACTCACAGCGCTGCATTTCCCGCAGCCCGACGTGGGCTGGGCCGTGGGCCATTCCGGTGTCATTCTGCATACGACAGACGGCGGACTCAGCTGGTCACTGCAGTTTGACGGGCGGGATGCGAACCGGCAGTACCTGGCCTGGGCAGAATCCCGCGTTGCTGCGCTGGAAGACGCCGTGGCGACCAATGACGATCCAGAGCAGCAGGACGCGCTGGAATATGCATTGGATGATGCCGTGTTTGCGGTGGACGATGCCGCTGAGGCCATCGAGACCGGACCGGCCGACCCCTTTCTGGATGTCTTGTTCCTCGACGCCACAACCGGCTTTGCGGTGGGCGCCTATGGCATGCTCTATCGCACCGACAACGCCGGCCAGGACTGGCAGATCGCCGTGGACGGCGTGGCCAATCCGGACCGCTTCCACTATTACGCGATGGCCGCAGGCTCCGACGGTCGCCTCTATTTAAGCGGCGAAGCCGGTCTGCTGTATTACTCGGCAGACAGGGGCGCAAACTGGACCCGGGTTGAAGACCTCTACGACGGCTCGCTGTTCGGCACCATCGTCAGTGAGGGCACCGTGTTTGCCTTCGGCCTGCGGGGTCATGTCTTCGCCTCTGCGGATGAGGGTGTGAGCTGGGTTGAACGGGCGAACGACGAGCGCAGCAGCCTCTACGGCGGCGTGCGTCTGGCCGACGGTCGCGCACTGATGGTGGGCTCCGGTGGTCTTGTACTGGCCTTTGACGCGGGTGGTAATCGGCAGGCCTGGCGACATCCGTCGCGAGCCAGCCTGTCGTCGGCGGTGCAGGCGAAAAATGGCGATATCTGGCTGGTTGGCATGAAAGGCCTGACGGCACTGAGCGAGGCAAAATCCCTGTGACTGATCACGAAAGTACCACGATCGAACCGGAAGACGGTCGCCTTCGTCCACTGCTGGGCACCTTGCTGATGCGGGCGCGCCTGCCCCTGATCCTGCTGTTTGCCGCGGCGACGGTATTCTTTGCGTGGCAGGCGAGCCAGCTGCAGCCGGACGCCAGCTTTGAAAAGATGCTGCCCACTTCGCACCCCTATATCCAGAATTTCCTCAACCGGCAGGATGACCTGAAGGGCCTGGGCAATTCGGTGCGCATCATTGTCGAAAGCCGCAAGGGCGATATCTTCACGGCTGAGTTCCAGGATCTGCTGAAGCAGATCACCGATGAGGTGTTCTACGTCAACGGTGTGGACCGTTCTGCGCTGCAGTCTCTGTGGACCCCGAATACGCGCTGGATGGAAGTCACAGAGGAGGGCTTTGTCGGCGGTGCGGTGATACCCGACGATTATGACGGCAGCGAGCGCACCCTGGCCAAGTTGCGCGAAAACGTGCTCAAGTCCGGGCAGATCGGGCGTATTGTCGCCAACGATTTCCAGTCCACAATTATTGTTGCGCCCCTGATTGAGACAGACCCGAATACCGGTGAGCGCCTTGATTACGCACAGTTTTCGCGGGACCTCGAGGAGATGGTGCGCGACAAGTACCAGTCCGACGAGGTCAGTATCCGCATCACCGGTTTTGCCAAGCTCATCGGCGACCTGATCGAAGGCGCAACCCTGGTTGGCCTGTTCTTCCTGGTCGCCTTCGCGATTACCGCGGTGATGCTGTTCCTCTACTCCCGCTGTGGCTGGTTGACTTCCGCCGCGCTGCTCTGTTCCACGGTTGCCGTGGTGTGGCAGATGGGGCTGTTGAAACTCATGGGTATGGGCCTGGATCCTTACTCCATGCTGGTACCGTTCCTGGTGTTTGCGGTCGGCGTGAGCCACTCGGTACAGATCATCAATCGTTTCGGTACCTTCATCTACTTCAAGACTTCACGTATCGAGGCCGCACGGCTGACGTTTATTCGCCTGTCCAAGCCCGGTTTCGTCGCCCTGGTCAGTGACGGCGTGGGCTTCTTCACGCTGCGCGTAATAGACATTCCCGTGATACAGGAGCTGGCGGTGGTGGCCGCCACCGGCATCGCGGTGCTGGTGTTGACCAACCTGCTGCTGTTGCCCCTGGTATTGACCTACACCGGCATTTCGGATCGCTGTGTCAGCTATCGGGCAACCAAGGAAAACAGCAGCTTCAGTCACTGGCGCCTGCTCGCGCGGGTGACGCACCGTGGCCCGGCGCTGACGGTGCTCGCTGTGTGCACGCTGCTGTTTGCCGGCGGTCTGTACTACGGCCAGTACCAGAAAATCGGCGACCTGGACCCGGGTGCGCCGGAGTTGCGCCCGGATTCACGCTACAACAAGGACAACGCCTTCCTGACCGCCAACTACAGTACCAGCACCGATGTGTTTGTGGTGATGGCGAGTACCGGCGAACAGCAGTGTGGCAGCTATGAATTCATCTCCGCCGTGAACTATTTTCAGGGTGTGATGGAAACAGTGCCCGGGGTGCAGTCGGCAATGTCGCTGGTGGATGTGTCGAAACTGGCCATCCAGGGGATGAACGAGGGCAGCCCCAAGTGGCATGAGACCAGCCGCAACCGCTATATCCTCAACAACTCCCTGAGCAGCGCGCCGAATATGCTGCGCAATACCAACTGCTCCATGGCGCCCGTCATCCTGTTCCTGGACGACCACAAGGCTGACACGCTGGACGGCGTGGTCGCCGCCGTGACCGAATTCGCTGACCAGCACAACAGCGACACGCTGCAGTTTGAAATGGCAGCGGGCAATGCTGGTGTTGAAGCGGCGACCAATATCGTCATCCGCGAGGCGCAGACGAAAATGCTGCTCTGGGTTTATGGCGTGGTGATCGCCCTGTGCCTGATCAACTTCCGCTCGCTGCGCATCACCACTTGCATCATCGTGCCGCTGATGCTCACCTCGGTATTGGGACAGGCGCTTATGGCAGCCTTGGGGATTGGAGTGAAAGTGGCGACCTTGCCGGTTATCGCCCTGGGTGTGGGGATCGGTGTGGATTACGGCATCTACATTTACTCCTCGCTGCAGAGCTACCTGCGCAGCGGAGAGACGCTGGAGAACGCCTATTTCTATGCGCTGAAGTCCAGCGGCACGGCGGTCGCCTTCACTGGCCTGACCCTGGCGGTCGGGGTGGGGACCTGGATGTTCTCGCCGATCAAGTTCCAGGCTGACATGGGCCTGATGCTCACTTTCATGTTCTTCTGGAACATGATTGGCGCCTTGCTGTTCCTGCCCGCACTGGCCTGGCTGCTGTCGCCACGCGGGAAAGCCGCCGCTAGCGCGTGACGCGGTAAGCCAGCAAAACATTGCCCGGCAGCTGGCCGAACATGCTGTAGCCCGACAGCACGTAGAGCCAGCCGCCATACACCACCTGCCCGCTGACATCGATTGCACCACCGTGCCCCTCGACACCGTTGTCGCCACGCAACGGCACGGCGGTGGCGGCCTGCCACAGCAGCTCACCGTTGCGAATATCAAATGCACGCACGCGCCCGTCCAGGCCACCGCTGAACGCCAGCTCTGGCGTGACCGTTGTGGCGGCTGACAGGCCGTAGTAGTAGGAGCAGCGGTATTGCTCGGCAAGGGGTTGGCCGCCACCGGTCCGGACCTGTGCCAGGCCCACCAGCGGTGCGTGTTCCATGGGGAACTCACAATCCCGACTGACCGGGTGCTCCCAGAGTACCTCGCCGGTCACAGCGTCCAGGGCATAGAGCCCGGGTGCCGGTGTATAACCGGTTATGTCCCGCTCCGGATCGGCTACAGGCACGATCAACCGCGCTCCGGCAAGCCCCATGCCCCAGTGCACGCCGCCATTGGTGCTTCCCTGGCTGACACGCTGCCGCCAGAGCAGTGCGCCGTTGGCATCGGGGTCCAGGGCGTGGACTACACCGGATTTTTGGCCTGCCAGCAGCATCTGGCGGCCTTCGGCTGCTCCGCTGATGATGACCGAGGCACCAAAGTCAAAATCCGGGCCGGGCTGGCTCGGGCAGTTGGCGCCGCCATTCTGGCAGGCGGCGTTCCAGACATCATCCACGGTGGCCTGATAGCGCCAGATGGCTTCGCCGCTGTCGAGATCCAGCGCAATGATGGCGTCGCTGGTCTCGGTTGCAGGACGCGACAGGTTCTGCCCGGTGCCGATGTACAGGCGATTGCGTGCCGCGTCGATGGCCGGTGTGGTCCAGACCGAGGCGCCCGAGGGTCCGTAGCGGGCACTGCCGTCCCCGTTGTGGCCCTGTAGCGTGGCATCGGGTGTTGCATGCCAGGTCCAGAGCTGCTCGCCGGTCGCTGCATCCAGCGCAATCACACCGCCGTGGGATTGGCAGCAGGCATGGCCCGGCCCGCCCGCCACCGCAACCTCATAGGACGATACCGGCACGTAGAGGCGGCCCGCATGGTGGCTGATGGAGCCCGTCACCACTGAACTCTCAAACAGCTTTGCCGGCGCCTGCCACACGGTTTCCAGCGAATCCGGGTCCAGTGCAAATACGTTGGCGAGAGAGTCGGCAAAGACCAGCAGGCGCGCGCCGTTGCGACCCTCTGCCACGGTGATGGCGGAGCGCACGCCTGCCATCACCTCGCGCTGGCGATGAATGCAGCCGGTGTGCCGGTCCAGGGCATAGAGCATGCCCGCACGATCACCCAGGTATAGCGTGTCGCCCAGCAGCGCGGGCTGCGAGCGCATGTCGGTGACGCGCGGTAAAGCGAGTGTCCAGGCGAGTTCCAGGGAGCCCACGTTGCTGCGGTCGATGCCCGCATCAGCGCTGGTCACGAAGCGGCGGTTGTGGGGCCCCAGGCCCCAGCTGCCCACCCGGGTAGCGCCTGTCTCCAGTGGCTGCTCACAGGTGGCATCCGCCAGCCAGTCGTATACGCCCTCGGCGGAGTCCGTGAGGTGCAGTGCGATCAGGCGTCTCTGCTGCTGGCTGAGGTGTGCCGCCATGGGCTGCATTTTGCCGAACTCCAGCGCGACCAGAATCGCCTCTCGTGACTGGTTGCCCAGGGCCTGTCGGGTAGGGGCTTTCATCGCGGGGTTGTCGTGACAGCCCGCGCAGTGCGCGTCATAGAGTCGCCCACCGAACCAGGCCAGTGGCAACTTGTCGGCATGGCGCATGACCAGTGCTTCCCCCGCCTTGACCGGGTCGCGAAAGACACCTTCGCTGGCCAGCCAGTAGGTAGGCGCTGCCAGCAGCAGGAGAAGAAGGTAGCGTTTTTTCATGGTGGAAGTCCGAATGCGTACAGGTAATCACCGCTGCCGCGGTTGAACATATGGTGACCGCCGGCATTGATGACCACATACTGCCGCCCGCGGTAGCGATAGGTCATGGGCGTGGCCGTGGCGTCCACGGGCAACGTGAAGCGCCAGAGTGTTTTGCCTGTGTCGATGTCAAAGGCGCGAAACTGGCGATCCATGGTGGCGGCGATAAAGAACAGCCCGCCGGCGGTGGCGATGCCGCCACCGAGGTTGGGTGTGCCCCATTCAATATGAAACGGTGACTTCACCGGGCCCATTTCGTGCACCGAGCCGAGTGCCGTCTCCCAGAGTATGCGGCCGCCATACAGGTCGACCGCGACCAGTTTGCCCCAGGGCGGCGGGTTGCAGGGCATGCCGAGGAAAGACTGCAGGCTGCCGATTTCGACGGCATAGGGTGTGCCCTGCATGACCACGCGGAAACGTTTGCCAGCCGCGGGCGGCCCGTTGCCGGCGGTATCGTCACTGCCCAGTGGCACCAGGCGGCCGCTGAAGGCGACATTATTCACGTTGACCAGCAGCAGGCCGCGCTCGGCGAGCAGGGCGCCACCGCCCCAGTTGGGGCCGCCCAGGCTGCCCGGGTACATCAATGTGGGGGTTTCGCTGATGGGTGTGAACAGGCCAAGGTTGTGCAGGTTTTCCAGTTTGTTGCGACAGTCGGCGCGGTCCAGCGGCGTGATGCCCCAGGCGTCATGGGGCATCAGGAAGGAATCCAGCAGGGGCGGCGGTGCGATGGGCTTGGGTTGGGTGAGTGCGGCGCGCTCACCGGGTACCTGCGAGGGTGGCACGGGTTGCTCCGTCATCTCCCACAGCGACTCGCCGGTGAGCCGGTTGAGGATGAACACCAGACCCTGCTTGGTCAGTTGCACCAGTGCCGGCACGCTGACGCCGTCGCGCTGCCAGTCGAAGAGGATGGGCTGTGCCGGCGTGTCGTAGTCCCAGAGATCGTGCCGCACATGCTGGAAATGCCAGCGCAGCTTGCCGGTCTTCAGATCCAGCGCAACGATGCTGTTGGCGTAGCGATTATCGCCAATGCGGCCGGCGCCGTAGTAGTCGGGGGAGGGCGAACTGGTGGGCAGGAATACCAGCTCGTACTCACTATCCACCGACACCGGCGCCCAGACGTTGGCGCTGCCGCTCTGGGGATGACCCGGCAGAGGGTCGAATTGCCAGAGCGGTGCGCCGCTGTGCGCGTCCAGCGCCTGCACAATGCCACGCGGCGTCTTTGCCCGGGTAAAATCAATGACAGTAGAGCCGCTGATCACTATCCCTTTTGCCACCACCGGCGCCGATGAATTGCTGACATCGCCGGGTGCATGGCCGCTGGCGCCGTACAGGGCGACGCGGCCCGACTCGCCGAACCCGGTGCAGGGCTTACCGTCCTGCGCATCCAAAGCCCACAGCTGGCGGTCGTGTGTCGAGAGGTAGAGCCTGTGGCGGCAGTGCGCTGTCACTCCGGTTTCAGCGTCCTCGGCATAGGCTACGCCGCGGCAGCGAAAGGGTCGATCACCGCCGCGGTTGATCTGCGGGTCGAAACTCCAGCGCTGCTCTCCACTACCCGGGTCCAGTGCGATCACGCGGTTGAAGGGTGTGCAATAGACCAGGCTGGCCCCCGCGGCCTCCGGCAGGAGAATCGGCGTGCTCTGGGTCGAGGTTTTGGCCATGTCTTCCACGTGCGCGCTGCTGTCGCCGCTGCGAAAGGTCCAGGCCACCTGCAGCTGCGCAACGTTATCCACGTTGATGTCACTCGCCGCGCTGTAGTGGCGGCCACCGGGGTCACCCCCATAGACCGGCCACTCTGCGGCCAGCGGCGCCGCGGTCAACGCCCACAGGCACAGGACCAGGCTCCCTGTGCGCAGGTCACTCACGTTCACGGGGAGGGGGGCGTAATGCGCAGCAAAGTGGGCTGGCCGCCCTCGGTCTGCCAGCTGGGGAAGTGGGAATTGCTGGTGTATACCGCGCCATCCTTCTCCGATACCTCCACATCGCGGGTGAAGAAGCGCTGTCGCGGCATGGGGTAGACGCGCCAGGCCTCTGTTGCAATGTCAAAACTCAGCAGTGTGTCGCTCTGGTTGCCGTTCACCCACACCACGCCGCGCTCCCGGTCGACATTGAGTGCGTAGGGGATTTCGTTGCGTACCGGCAGGGGGTATTCACTGAACCGGCCGCTCTCGGGCTCGTATTTCACCAGTAGTGAGTCCTGGAACGCGACGATCCACAGGTTGCCCTGGGCATCTGCGCGCAGGCGTCGAGGGCCGGCATAGGGAAACTCGATCATGCTGACCGAATCGGTCGCTGGATCTATCACCGCGAGGTCGTTGGCGTACAGGCGCGCTACCCAGATGCGCCCGTCCGGCGCGACATCAATGCCATAGGGCATGGGCAGGCCGGTGCCCTCCCGGTCCGGATCCGGTTGTGGCCGCACCTCCGGGTCCAGACTGAACAGCAATGGCAGGGATTTCAGTACCAGCCACTCCTTGACACTGCGCGCGGGAAGGTCGTAAAGCGTGAATTCGGCACTGTCGCGGTCGAATCTCGCGACCTGGGAGGACAGGGCGAGGGTAAACCACACGCGATCCTGTGCATCAATGCGGATGGTGTGCGGGTAGTAGCCGCGCTCCATCTCGTGGAGGGTGAAAACCTTGGTGCGCGGATTGAACTCCAGCAGCGCCTGTTGCATGGACGGGGTGATGAAGATATTACCGTCCCGCGGCGACACCGCGAAGGAATGAACCCCCATGTAATTGTACATTTTGGGAAACACGGTAAAGCGATTGCCGAGTATGCCGCCGACCTCGTCGTCGGCGCGGTGGGGCACTTTGTAAACAGTGTATTCACCGCTGTTCGGGTCTACCTCGTAGAGGCGGTCGAACAGGTTGTCGCCCACATACACCATGCCGTTGGGGTGCAACAGAAAGTCGTGCATCTGAGAGAAGCCGTCGCCGATGGGCCACTCGGTCATGCTCACCCCGGACAGAAATTCACCCCAGGCGCGCGGTTCCGGCACGGTCTCAGGCTGCTCCCGCAGCGCGCGCAACTCACGCTGCAGATGTTCGGCAATCGCCAGGTGGTCTTCGGTGGGCAGACGCGCGCCGTAGCTGTTCATGCGCTCGAATACTGCCAACCATTGTTCCACCGTGCGCTCGTTGCGCATGAACGGCGAGGCCTGCTGGTGACAGAACGCGCAGTTCAGCTGAAAGGTTTTCTTCAGCTCAGCGTCACCGCCAAAGCTTAGCTGTGACAGCCAGACGTTGGAGGGAAAGCTGGCGATGTACTGTTCCGGCGTCATGGTCTGCAGGGATACTGACAGGTCGGTAGCACGGGGTGCAGCGGTGAGCGTGGCGTCAACATAACCCTGGGCACGTACACGCACCAGCCGGCCACCCTCTGCGTCGGGCAGGCTGGCCCGGCCCTCGGCGTCGGTGAAGCGGGTGAGGGTCACCGCGGCGGTATTGGTCACGCCATGGGGCGGATAGCCATCGTCACTGAGATCGGCAGGAGGCAGCCGCAGGGGGCTGGCGGTCACCATCGCGGTAGGCACCGGGTTGCCCTGTGCGTCCATGACCTGGATATCGGTGGCGTGACTAATGGCAGCAAACAGCAGCATCGACAACGCGGGGAGGTTTCTGATCATTATGGTAGCCCCTTGTTCAAGAGGCCAATGATAGCGCGCACGCCGGTCAAGCTAAAGTGCAGCTACCCGGCAGCGGCGTGCCCGGAAATTCACGCTACACCTCGCTGCATACAGGCGCTACAATTGCGTTCCTTCTTTGCGAAGACTTTACAGGGTCCCCTCATGGCTAGATCGTTGTACCGCTCGAACGTCCACACGGCTCTCGCTCTGTTTGCCGCCATTTTTCTCGCCGCCTGCGCCAGCGCGCCGCCAAAGCCCTCCGTGGATTACAACCCCGAGTACGACTTCAGCGCCGTGAAGACCATCGCGCTGTATCGTGCCGCGGAATCCGCGCCCGGTGAAGATCCGCTGAAAATAAGCGACATGACGCGCGACCGTATTGAGAACGGGTTGAAGTCGGCGCTGGCCACACGGGGCTTCACCCTGGTGGATAACGTACAGGACGCAGACCTGTTACTGAGCTGGCACCTTGTGACCGAGGACAAGATGGATGTGCGCAGCTACGAAGTGCCATCCGCCACCACCATGGGCATGTATGGCCCCGGTTTTTACCGTTACAACACCTACAGCATGTACAGCTGCTGGTCCTGCATGTCGACCCGTACCGAAGTGTCGGTGCATGAATATACCCAGGGCACTTTCGTAGTGGACATGATCGACCCGGAACAGAACCGCTCAGTCTGGCGCAGCGTCACCAGCTCACGCCTTAAAGGTGAGCTGGGTCGTGACCAGAGCAAGTACGATGACGCGGCCAACCTGGTGCTGGGTGACTTCCCGCCCGGGAAGGCGGCACCCTGACGCGCTTCAGGCCTGCCCGGCGTCAGGCGGGCAGGCCGAATCGCTCGCGGAGGAAACGCGCAATGCCGTCTTCGTTGTGGTGGCCAATCACGGCGCTCGCGGCCGCTTTCACATAGGGTTTGGCGTTGTCCGGGGCGTAGCATTCATCGGCCAGGGCAAACATGCTCAGGTCGTTGTCGCTGTCGCCAAAGCACACCACACGCTGTATCCCCAACTCGCGCTTCAGCACCTCCACGGCGTTGCCCTTGCTGGCATCACTGTGATGAATGTCTATCCAGGTTAACTCGGCGCCCTCAAGTGCATCGCCACTGTAGGCGACAAGGTTGTCCTCGTTCTCCACCATGGCAGCAATCGCCCGGATGCGTGCAGGCTTGCCCAGGGCGCTGATGTTGGTGATGTCCGCGTCTGCGGGCATGTGCTCTACCGGCAGTACGTCCACCTCAGAACGCTGAGCGAAGGTCTCCGACAGGCGCTTTTCCACGTCGTTGCGCAGGGGCGTGTGGTAAATCGCGTGGTAGTTGCCGGGCGCAAGTGTGAAAATGAAGGGCGTAACGTCCTGTGCCATCACGGCTTCCAGCACATGCTGAATTTCACTCTGGGTCAGGAAGCTGGTGTGGCTGTAGTCTGTCGCCTTCGGGCACCAGATCATCGCGCCGTTCTTGTAAATCTGCGGTAGCGCGAAGCCGTGGCCATCGAGGATGTCGCGGGCCGCGTGCAGGGTGCGCCCGGTTGCCACCGTATAGGCGATATTGCGTTCCGCCAGCATCGCCAGTGTATCCCTGGTGTAGCGGCTGATGCCGGATTCGCTGTTCAGCAGAGTACCGTCGAGATCAAAAACAACCAGTTCCACACCGTGTCCCGTAGGCCGCACAGGCCAGTTAGTCAATGCGATGGCAGGATAGCGGTTTGCTGTGGCGAGGTCGAGGAAACCCGGGCGCCTACCTCGACGGGATCGGGGCAGGTCCGGTTTTCCAGCAGGGTGCTACCAGTCTATGGGCTTGTTGTCCCAGTCGAGGTAGGAGAGCGTGCCATCGGCAGTCGCCTGCTCCATGATCCCCAGCAGTCGTTCGGCGACAAAGTCCGGCGTGAAGAGTTTGTCGCTGGGCACGCGCGCCTGAAAGGGGCGGGACAGTGCGGTGTCTGTGGTGCCCGGGTGGAAGGCAATCAGCTTGCATGCAGGCGCGCGGCGGGCGAGTTCGACGGCGGCCGTCTTCAGCAGCATGTTGAGCGCCGCTTTCGACGCGCGATAACTGTACCAGCCGCCCAGCTGGTTGTCAGAGATGCTGCCCACCCGTGCACTGAGTACGGCGATCCTGCAGGCCTGTTTGCGCTGCAGTTTGCTCACCAGGGCGCGCAGCCAGAGCATCGGGGTGATGCTGTTGGCCTGCAACACGGTCGCCATCCACTCGGCGTCCAGCTGCTCCAGCGACTTCTCCGGACCGTGCGCCGCATCGTGCAGGATGCCACTGCAGATAACGATGCGCGAGAGCTGGGGTAGCACGTCTTCGAGCCCGGCTGCCGTTGTTTCAATGGATGTGGGTGTGCCTGAACAGGGTAGCCAGCGCAATTGCGCCTGCGTCGCAAGCTCCGGGGGAGGGGCCGCCGAGCGACTGATGCCGATGACACTCTGGTAGCGGCCGTCATCCAGCAAGCGCTTCACCAGCGCCTGGCCAATGCCGCCGCTGGCCCCCACGATCACGGCGCTCTGGCTAGCGGTCAAGGGTCAGGGCTTCGCTGATCGCGGTGATCTCGGCGGCGGACCACTCGCCCGCGGCTGGCAGGTTGCCCCAGACTGGCTGCGGCCAGCAAGGGTCATTCGGGCGCCTGCCAACCATATGCAGGTGCAGTTGCGGGACCAGATTCCCGAGGGCGCCAAAATTCACTTTCGGGTAGCCACAGGCCTGCTTCAGCCACCGACTGATGCGCCTGCAATCCCGCAGCGCCAGGCCCAGCGCATCGTCCGGCAGGTCCAGCAGGTCGGGGGCCTGTGTGTCCGGCACCAGAATCAGCCAGTGCAGGCTGGCGTTGCGGGATAGGAGCAGGCGACCGCTGTCGGTTCGCCCCAGGTCGTGGCAGTCGGCCTGCAACTGCGGATGCAGTTCAGGCATCGACATAGCGCTTGATGACCATTTTCCCCAAAGTCATCTGGTGCACCTGGTCCGGGCCATCGGCCTGACGACACCAGCGGGCGTAGTTGAAGGCCTCCGCCATGCAGTAGTCCTCAGTGAGTCCACCGGCACCGTGGATCTGCATGCAGCGATCGATAACATTCTGCATCAGCAGCGGTACGGTGCTTTTTGCCGCCGCAATATAATCGAGGGAACCCTGGGGGGTCAGCTCGTCCATCTTTGCGCAGGTTTTCAGTAATAGCAGGCGACCCATCTCGATTTCCGAGAAGCAGCGTGCGAGGTCTTCGCGTACCGACTGATGCTGGCTCAATTTGCGGCCGAAGGTGGTGCGGCTTTCGGCGCGCGCGCAGGCCAGTTCCAGCGAGCGCTGTGCGGCACCGATCAGGCGCATGCAGTGATGGATTCGGCCCGGGCCGAGCCGCCCCTGGGCAATCTCGAAGCCGCGCCCCGGCCCCAGCAGCATGTTTTCCGCCGGCACTCGCACATTCTCGAACAACACTTCCGCGTGCCCTATCGGCGCGTCATCGTAGCCCAGTGTGGTGAGCGGACGCACCAGGGTGATACCGGGCGTGTCCCGCGGCACGAGAATCTGGCTTTGTTGCAGGTGACGGTTGGGGTTGTCGGGGTCGGACTTGCCCATGACGATGAAGATTTTTGTGCGCTCGTACATCGCGCTGGTGATAAACCACTTGCGACCGTTCAGCACCCAGTGGTCGCCGTCCTGGTCAATGCGCAGTTCCACGTTCGTTGCGTCAGAGGAGGCGACCTGGGGTTCGGTCATGGCGTAGGAAGAGCGGATTTCGCCGGCCAGCAGCGGCTGCAACCAGCGCTCCTGCTGCGCCGGGCTGCCGTAGCGCATCAGCACCTCCATGTTGCCCGTGTCCGGCGCGTTGCAGTTGAAGACTTCGGCCGACCACAATACGCGGCCCATCATTTCGGCCAATGGTGCATAGTCGAAATTGCTGAAACCATCGTGATCGCAGAACTGCGCTTCGTGGGGTGAAATGAACATGTTCCACAGGCCGGCTGCTTTGGCCTTGGCCTTCAGCTCATCCATCACGGGCACGGCGGCAAAGCGGGACTTGGAGGCATGTAGTTCTTCAGCATAGCGCTGCTCGTTTGGGTAGATATGCTCGTCCATGAAGGCCTGGAGCTGTTCCTGGTAGGCATTGGACTGCGCGCTGAAGCTGTACATGGTGTGTCTCCCTGTGAATAAAAAAGGGGAGCAGTGTAGCGCTCAAAAGCAGTTTCGCAAAACGCACCGCTGCCCGGGGGTGGCTCCGAACTTTTGGACTGCAACACGCCAAATCCTCGCAGAGTGCGCTATCATCGCGCCTCTGGAAGCGAGGGTGTTCGAGTATGCGAGCCGGTGTATTGTCGCCGACTGTAGTCGCGGTAGCGTGGGTACTGTGTTTGGGCGAAGTGATCGCGGGCGAGTTGCAGGTGCAACTTGCGGGCAGTGATGGTGAGCCGGTGCCCTTCGCAGTGCTGACGGTGCCGGATGCCAAAGCGATGCCTGTGGTGGCGCAGAACGGCGCCACGGTGGACCAGCGCGAACGGCGTTTTGACCCCCTGGTCACCACCATTACGCCTGGCACGCAGGTGACCTTTCCCAACAGCGACGACACTCGCCACCACGTCTATTCATTTTCCCCCGGCAACGCCTTCGAACTGAAGCTCTTTCGTGCCAACGACGCCCCCCCGGTGGCGTTCAATGCCCCGGGTGTGGTCACACTTGGCTGCAATATCCACGACAGCATGAAGGCGTACCTCTATGTCAGTACCAACCCCAGCGCGGTGGTAACCGACGCAGAGGGCAGTGCGACGCTGCGTTGGGAAGGGACCGCGACGGCCATTGAGGTGTGGCATCCGCAGCTGTCCGCGCCGCTGCAGTTTCCGCTGCCGATGGACGGGGCTGTAACGCTTGCCCTGGAACTGCCCATGGCATGGCAGGACCCCCAGGGCAGCAAATCAGACTCTGAACTGGAAAACATGCTGAAACGATTTAGCCGCGATGCGAATCAGCTTTCGCAATAAGCTCCTGCTGCTGATTGGCGGACTCCTCGCGGTGACGTTGGCGAGCAGCCTGCTGGCGGTGATGCGCGCCTCCAACACGGCGGTCGAGAGCATCGTGCGCGACGAACTCGAGGTCGTGGAACGGGTGTTCCGGTCCCTGCTGGAAGTTGACCGGGAGCAGCTGCGCGGCAGGGCACAGGTGCTGGCTGCCGATTTCGCCTTTAAACGCGCGATTGCCACCGGTGAACAGGCGACCATGCTCAGCGTTCTGGCCAACCACGGGGAGCGCATTGCGGCAGATTTCGTCGTTATGCTCTCCCGTGAAGGTGACATCCTGCTCAGCACCCACGATGTCAAACGCTTGCCCGAGAGTGCCGCTGCCGCATTGCGCGAGAAGGCCACAGGCGGTACCGCTATTCTCGCTCTGTTTAACGGGGAACCCTTTCAACTGGTCCTGGTGCCGGTGTTTGCGCCCGACCTGATGGGATGGGTCGGTCTGGGTACAGCGGTGGACGAATCCATGCTGGAAGCCCTGCGCACGCTCACCAATGCTGAAATCACACTGCTGGCGCAGAATGGTGGGGAGCAGGCGCGCGTGTTGCACTCCACGTTACCGGAGTCCTTGAGCGTGGAGCTGCAAGTCCTGGCGCAACCTGAGTCCGCACCCACGTCCGCGATGGCGCGCTGGGTCACGCGCGAAGTGCCGCTGCTGAACGAGGGCGGTGCACGTCTGACAGCCCTGCTCTCGCAGTCGTTGGAGCAGGCACTGCAGAACTATGCCCCGCTGCGGCAGCAAATGATCATCATTGGCTGCGTGGCATTGCTGCTGGCCTTCCTCACCGCGCTGGTCATCGCTCGCGGAGTGACCCAGCCCATATACGCTCTGGTGCGTGCTGCCCGGCGTATTGCGGATGGCAATTACACGCACCGTATTGAACTGCGTTCCGGCGCCGAGTTCGGCATGCTTGCTGATACTCTGAACCTGATGCAGGACACTGTGTCGGAACGCGAGGCACGTATCCGCTACCAGGCGCAGCATGACATGCTCACCCGCCTGCCGAATCGCAACTACATTGCGGGCGCTTTCAACAGTCGGCTCGCGGAACCCAATGCAGATAGCCATTACGCCATGGCCCTGCTGGAACTCGGCAACCTGCGTGAGCTGACGGACCTCTACGGTAACGACTTCAGCGACAGCGTGTTGCAGGCCGTAGCACAGCGCGTCAGCAACAGTCTGCGCCGCGGCGATATGGCGGCCCGGATTGCCGACTCCCAGATACTGCTGTTCTTCGACGCCCTGGCCCACGCCGGCGTGGATCTGGTACTGGACAAGCTGCGCGGCGACTTTGCCTCGCCGCTGTCGATTGACGGCATCCCGGTGCGTGTGGAACCGTTGCTGGGCTTCGTGTTCGCACCGCAGCACGGGCAGGGGTTCGAGGAGCTGTTGCGACGTGCCCAGATTGCACTGGGCAATGCGCGCAACGTCAAGCACGGCTACTCGTTCTACGAAATTGGACAGGATGAAAACCACCTCCGCCAGATTACGCTGGCGCACCGTTTGCAGGCGGCAGTAGACGCGGAGAACTTCCGCATGGTTTACCAGCCCAAATACGACATGGCTGATCACCGGGTGCTGGAGGTTGAGGCGCTCATGCGCTGGAACGACCCTGAGCTGGGTGAGGTGTATCCCGACGAATTCATTCCGGTGGCGGAACAAACCGGCATCATCACCGATATCAGCATGATTGTGCTGCGACTGGTGCTGCGCCAGATCCAGGATTGGGAGCGCGCCGGGCTTGAACTCACCGTCTGTATCAATCTGTCGGGGGCCGACATTCTGCAGCTGGACTTCGTGCGCCACGCGATCAAACAGCTGGCCAGCTCCGGTCTGGACAGCAGTGCGGTAGTGTTTGAGATTACCGAAACCATGATGATGTCGGATATGGATCTCGCGCTGGCCAATATCCGCGAGTTCGAAAAAGTGGGCATACGTCTGGCCATCGATGATTTCGGCACGGGCTTTTCCTCCCTGGCGCAGCTTAAAACCCTGCCGGTGCAGGAGCTCAAGATCGACAAGAGCCTGGTGCTGCAGCTGGACCAGGACGCAGACGACCAGCAGATCGTTCGCTCAACTATCGAAATGGCGCACTATCTGGGCCTGAAGGTGGTTGCAGAAGGCGTGGAGAACATTGCTTCCCTGCGCCTCCTGCAGGCAATGGGTTGTGATGCCGTGCAGGGCTATTACATCGCGCGGCCGATGCCAGCGCCTGATCTTGAGGCCTGGTTGGGTGACTTGCCTGTGCCCGTGCTGGCCATTCGGGGGAAGCCTTCATGATGGCAGTGCGCGGGCTCATTCCAGCGCTGGCGCTCTGCCTGGCCGTCACAGCGCAGGCCGACAGTCGGTTGCTGGCGACGGGGGGTGCGAGCAGCATAGAAGGGCAGGCGGGTGGCGGCATCACACCCTGGGCGATCATCAGTGGTTACGGCGATGCGGGCGAATGGGGTGGTGCCCTGGGCCTGAGCAGGGTTGCGGTCGACGATTTCCAGCTGGATACGCAGAGTGCCAGTCTGGGGTTCGAAAACCGCCTGGAGTTCAGCGTCAGCCGCCAGGACCTTGAGGTTGAGCCGCTGGGTCTCGCTATTCGCCAGGACGTATTCGGGGCGAAGGTGCGACTGGCGGGGGACTTCGTTTACGGCGCCATGCCCCAATTGACGGCGGGCTTGCAGTACAAGCGCAACCGCGACATGACCGTTCCTCTGGCCCTGGGGGCGGCCCGTGACAGTGGTACAGATCTCTACCTCGCCGCCGGCAAACTCTGGCTCAACGGGGTCCTGGGGCGCAATGTGTTTGCCAATGGGAGCCTGCGCTGGACGGCGGCCCACCAGACCGGATTGCTGGGGTTTGCGGAACAGCGAGAACTGGTCGCCGAGGTCAGCGCCGGGCTGTTTTTCGATCGTCACTGGGTGCTCGGCGCCGAGTATCGGCAAAAGCCCGACGGCCTGCAGGCCGTGGCCGAGGACGACTGGGCTGATATTTTCCTGGGCTGGTTTCCCAACAAGCGTGTCGCCGCCGTGCTCGCCTGGACCGAGCTGGGTGACATTGCGGGTCTGGAGGACCAGAGCGGCTGGTACCTGTCAATTCAGTTGAGCCAGTAGGAGCCGGGGATGTCTGATGCGCTGAAAGTCTTGTTGGCCTGTACCCTGCTGGCAGCGGGCTGCACGCCGCAGGCTCATTCGCCGCGACCGCTTTACACCCAGCTGGGTGGCCAGGCGGGTATAGACAGAATTGTCGATGGCCTGCTGTGGGAGATAGCGGAGGACGCGGAGATCCGCGCGCTGTTCGCCGACACCGACATTCAGCGTTTCCGCGACAAACTCGCCGAGCAGCTCTGCGCGGTCAGTGATGGCCCCTGCGTTTACACGGGCGACAGCATGCGTGAAACGCACCGCCATCTCGCTGTCACCTCCGCCCAGTTCAACCGTCTCGTCGATGATCTTATCCGGGTCATGGAACAGGAGCGGATCGCGATAGCTGCGCAGAATGCGCTGCTGCAGCGACTCGCGGCCATGCACGGGGATATCGTCGCGGAGTAGGTGCGCGGTCCATGCTGGCGCTTGTCCGGCTTTACTCCGCAGCGCGAGCTGTGTAGTCTCAAGGGGTCCTGTGCGGACGCGACAACACAACCAAATCAAGGGGTGATTGTATGAAAACACAAAAAGTAGCGGGTGCCGTACTGGCAACGATGATGGTCTTCGGTCTTTCTGCGTGCAGCAAGGAAGACGCCGAGGCAGTGAGCGAGTCTGCTTCCAATGCCATGAGCACGGTGGCGGAGAAAGCGGAAGAGGCGGGCAACGCCACGGCGGAAGCGGCAAGCAATGCCATGGACGCAGCCGGTGACGCCATGGACGATGCGGCAGATGCCGCGGGCGATGCCATGGACAGCGCGTCAAGCGCAGCCAGCGACGCGATGGACGACGCAGGCAGTGCCATGGACGATGCCATGCACGACGGCAAGCAGATGGCGGAAGATGCCATGCACGATGCAGGTCAGGCGGCTGAAGATGCGCAGCATGAAGCCGGGCAGGCCATGGACGAAGCCAAGGAAAAAGCCGGCGAGATGGCTGACGACGCAAATGCAGCTGTCAAGGACGCCATGCAGTAACTGTCGTCGGGGCAGCTCTTTCCGGCCCGTTGCGGTCCGGTCTTGAGGAGCTGCCCCACCTTCCCCGCAAGCTACGCCGGAGGCCATCATGCTGGTTCGTTCTGTCTGTCTGTCGAGTGCGCTTTGTATGATGCTTGCCGCCCCGGTGTCTTGGGCTGACAAGGCGATCACCGAGAGTGGTTGGCTGCAGCTGGTGAAAGGCCACCTCGATGCTGACTCCGGTATCACCGTCGGCAATGTAGAGCCCGGCGAAGCCACCGGTGAGCGTAAAATCACCCTGATCATTCCCAAGGCGCGTGTGGCCTTTGACCCTGGCGCACTGGAAGAGGTGAGAGTGGTGGGGCGCCGTCCCGAGCCCATCGACCTACTGCCGGACTTCCGGTATGAGTGGGTCGCGGACTACGACAACGACAACTACGGGTTGATCATCCACCTGAAAGACGACGGCAGCCTGCCGTTGCGCTTGTACATGGAATCCAGTACCGGCTTTATCCGCTGAGGTGAGTGCCTCGCCTGCAACCCTCGGCCATCGGCGTACGCTGCGCTTCTGGGGTTGGGGTTATGCCGATGAGGAATTGAACGCGGCCGAGGAAGCGCGTCTGGCTGAGCTCGTGTCGCTGATGGGAGGCGGTTCGCCGGTCGTTCCGCCTGAGCTGTCGGATTTCAAACTGCCTTCGCCCCGTATCAGTCCGCCCGCTGCGCTGCAGGGCATCTGCTCTGCCTTGCCCTATGACCGCCTGTCCCATGCCCTGGGCAAGTCGCTCGCGGACAGTCTGCGCTTGTTGCATCGCACGCTGCCGGCGGTGCCGGATCAGGTGGCATTCCCGCATAGCGAGACGCAACTCGAAGCTGTGCTCGACTGGGCGGTCAGTGTGCGTACTGCGGTGATTCCCTTCGGTGGCGGCACCAGCGTTTGTGGTGGTGTGGAAGCGGACGTCCAGGGTGACTACGATGGCGTGGTGTCCGTCGACCTGCAGTATATGAATCGCGTGCTGGACATCGACCACAGCAGTCGGGCGGCGCTGATAGAGGGCGGCGCCCTGGGGCCCGAGCTCGAGGCGGCGCTGAAGCCTGCGGGACTCACACTGCGGCATTTCCCCCAGAGTTTTCAGTTTTCCACGCTCGGCGGCTGGATCGCGACACGCGCCGGCGGTCATTACGCCACCCAGTACACGCACATCGACGATTTTGTCGAGAACCTGCGCATGCTGACCCCCCGTGGTGTGCTGGAAACCCGTCGCTTGCCCGGCTCCGGTGCTGGCCCGTCCCCCGACCGGATGCTGATTGGCTCCGAGGGTACACTCGGCCTGATCACCCGCGCCTGGATGCGGGTGCAGGATCGTCCGCGCTACCGCGCTTCGGCCAGCGTGCGCTTCCCCGATATGGCACGGGCCACCAATGCGGTGCGCGCCGTGAGCCAGGCAGCCCTGTTTCCCAGCAACTGCCGCCTGCTGGACCCGGCAGAAGCCATGCTGAACGGTGTTGGCGATGGCACCACCGCGCTGCTTGTGCTGGCTTTTGAGTCGGCCGATCATCCGCTGGATGCCTGGCTGGCGCGGGCGCTTGAGTTGATGGCAGACCACGGCGGGCAGTGGGACGCCGAGGCCGCACAGCGCTCCCTGCGCGGCCAGGATGGCAGTGTGCCGGCCGAACACCGGCAGGGTGCAGCCGGGGCATGGCGCGACCAGTTCCTGCGCGCGCCGTACTACCGCAATTATCTGACGCCTCGTGGCGTGATGGCTGACACCTTTGAAACCGCCATTACCTGGGACCGCTTCGACGCCTTCTACGGCGGCGTCCGCGCCGCCTTGGCGCGTGCGATTCGTGAAGCAACCGGGGCGGATGGCTTGCTGAGCTGCCGCTTTACCCATATCTACCCTGACGGCCCCGCACCGTATTTCACCTTTTATGCGCGGGGTACCGACCAGGGCGACATGCAGGCGATGCTGGACCGCTGGCGGCACATCAAGCGCGCTGCCAACGCGGCGGTGACCGGCCTTGGCGGCACAGTGACACACCATCACGCCGTGGGCAGGGACCATCGTCCGGCGGGCTATGACGAGCAGGTGCCGGTGCTGTTCCGCGAGGCCTTTGCCGGCGCTCGCGCCGTGCTTGACCCTCATGGCATGATGAACCCAGGGGTTCTGGTGGACACGCCGTCCCGTGGCGCGATTGCAGGCGGAGTGCTGGGCGATTGACGTGTTTTTGGCTTGGGAGGACTTGACGAACAGGTCGCTGATACCTATAGTAGCGCCCCTCAACGCGCCTGTAGCTCAGCTGGATAGAGTACCTGGCTACGAACCAGGCGGTCGCACGTTCGAATCGTGCCAGGCGCGCCAATTCCGTAAGGGTCTGCAGCTTAGCAGCCACTAACCTTCCCGCGCATTTCCGGCAGTTTTCCGACACTTTCCTCCTTCTGCCGCTTTATCACTGTCAGGGTGGGCGATTGCGCGCGCCCACGATCGGTCACCTTCTCCGCGGCATCCAGCAGTTCGCCGAGTTCGGCTGCCGAGTAGTGGGTGGTGATATCACCACTGGCATGCCCCAGCAGCGCCTTGCGTGTTTCCAGTGGAACCGCCGCGCCTCGCAGCCTTCGGCCGAACGTATGGCGCAAATTGTGAACGCCTTTGAGTATGGTGCTGTCCGTCGGTAACCCGGCCTTCGTCCAGGCCCTGATCCACGCGCTGGTCCGTAACTTCCCGACCGGGTTGCCCCGATAGGTAAACACGAAGTCCTCGTGGATCCCCCGCCGTGAATCGACTACTGCCTTCGCGACCGTGTTGAGCACCACCACCCGCTCGGTACTGGTCTTGGTGATCGACTCGGGCAGGACAAAGGCGAAAGTGGATAGATCATCCAGTTTTACCTCCCATGCCCAGCGCAGCTGGCAGACCTCTTGTTCCCGGCATCCCGTATTGACCGCAAACATCGCGGCATCCGCCAGGTGGCGGGGGAGCCTTGAAAAAAGCCTGTCCTGTTCTTCCCACGACAAGGGGTACGGTCTTTTCTGGCACCCCTTGAGCGATAGCCGACTGAGTTTGGGCGGTGCCTGTTTTAGCCACGGCAGCCCTTGCTCATTTCGCCATACCCGCGCCGCGCGATTGAGAACTGCACTGGCTGTACCAATCGCATTGTTAATGGATTTCGGGGCCTTCCCCAGACGGAGCCGCTCATCCACGAATGGCTTTAAAGTGCCGTCGTGGACCTGCTCCAGGGGCAGTGCGCCGATATACACGAACAACTGGTCCAGATGTATCGCTATCGTTTCTGCCGATGACGACTGTGCAATATCTTCGAGGTATCGCAGTGCCGCTGCCTCGAAGGTATAAACCGCTGCGGCTTGTTGCTTTGCCTCCTCTTGAATCTCCGCCAGTCGACGGATCAGTTTTTGCTCTGCCTCAGTGCGGCCAGATACTCCTGTGCTTTCGCGGAGCCAGCCGCCGGGGGCGTACTGCGAGCGTTTTTCGATATGCCAGATCCCGTTTTTGAGGCGGAGCCCCGGCATTTTGTTGCGCTTTGACATAAATCGTCCTCCAGAATTGAGCCTAAAGGACGACGCCCGTTGCGTTGGATATAGTCCTCCGCCCAGGCGTCGATTTCAAGTCTGTCGAAGAGAATGGTTTGTTGTCCCAGGGAAACCTCAGACAGGGCAGGGCGCACCACGCGATTAAAAGTATTCTTGTTGATCCCGAGGTAGGCCGGGGCATCGCGGAGTCGGATCAGGCGGGGTTGGATCTGCATGCCCTATCTGCCTATGTACACAGCAGTTATCTGGGCTCTGACATGGCCTATTTCAGCACTGATGGTCAGGCGGGCCTGCTGGTCGACCTGACGCTGTGACCCGGTTAATTGCTCTTTGGCGGGCCCGCCCGCATGGGGGCAGGGCCAACCTGTGAGTTCCCGGTACCGCTGCTGGGCATAGGCATGGCGCAGGCCGTGCATTTTGGATAAGCCGGCGTTGGCGGTGTGGCGTTCGTAGATCCTGAGCTGCTCGATGTATTGCCGGCCCCGGGGGATCAGCGAGCCGAAACCGGCCAGCCGCTTGGCCTGTTCCAGCAGGGCGCGTTGTTCCAGGGTGCGGATGGGGACGGTGCGTTCCCGTCCGCCCTTGGTCCAACTGGCCTTGAGGTGCAGGTGATCACCCCGGTCTGCCCAGCGGGGCTGGATCTTCAGGGCTTCCTCCCGTCGAAGCCCGAAGGCCTGTTGCAGGCGCAGGCTCATCCTCACATATTCATCTTTCACCAGGGCGAGTTGGTCCCTTTTCAGGTCCTTGGCCTTGCTGGTGCCGGATACGAACTGCCGGTCCGGTATGCCATAAAAGTCGTTGGAGCTGGCAACCACGGCCCGCTTGTTAACCTTCTCGGCCCACCAGCGTAAACAGCTCATCCGGTTCTTGATGGTGCCGGGTGAAAGGTTCTGTTTCAGCCACTCGTCCACCAGGGCCTGGACATGCTTTTGTTTGAGGGAGGAGGCCTTCAATTGCCGGAAGCCCAGCTCGTGCAACTGGTTGGCGATTGCGCTCAACTGGCGCTCACGGCCTACGCGGGTTTCGAAGCTGCCTTCATGGCTGTGTTTGCACAAGAGTTTCAGTTGGTAGTTCAGGTCTCGCATAGTGTTGTTTCCATCGGTGAGTGTTTCTGATCACCTGGCAACAATGCTGCGCAGGTCCGACGAGCGGTACGATCACGGGACACCAATCCCGGTTGACCTGAATGTGTCTGGCCATAGACAGCACGGTGTGTTTTCGCAAGAAAACTGGCCCGTGCAAACCAACGGTCATCCAGCCAAAGGCTGGTGGTGGATTTCTCCTTTTTAAGTTGAGCAGAGCGCACTGACCGCCAGTGCGTTTGCGTGGTTGAAGAAACTGTCTTTCAGGCCGGCATATATGCCCGGCCATCCACAGCGCTTATGGAACCGATCCCCGTACCAGGCGGGAGGGATTTGAAGGTGCGGTACCCAGACGAAGCGGCACTGCGA
Organism: Halieaceae bacterium UBA5085; assembly: GCA_002414665.1. Lineage (GTDB taxonomy): Bacteria > Pseudomonadota > Gammaproteobacteria > Pseudomonadales > Halieaceae > Haliea. Next base: position 15,278 of record DIAF01000047.1, on the reverse strand, counting down.
TAGTTCGAAGAGGGACCCGGTCATCGCTGACCGTTGCGTCAAGAAGGGTCCTGAGTGACGCGTTCAGCAGATTCCAAAACTACCTGAATCCACCTACCCCGTTCGCTTTCGCAAGGTGGGGTCTTCCTTGCCACTTTAAGCGCAGTGGCAGCGACAAAATTCAGTGTTGGGGCCGATTATAGGAACACAGAATACGCGTGTCACAGAGAACTTCACCTGAATCGGGAGTGGTTTCTGCCCGGCAGCTGAAAACTTGCTGCCATCAAACGCCCTGAAAGCTCTCTGCAATGCAATTTTGGCCATATTTGACTGTGCCTACACGACCCAATCCACCTTTGAGGGGGTGGTTCCACTGTAACCACCCCTGAAAAGACGTTAAGCCTCGGTGTTGCCAAGATTGCCGCAATGTGCGCGCTGCCCACGTCACTACTCGCTTCGCGCCTTAGTGACGTGGGGTTTTGATGCGGAAAACGATATGCTCCGCTGTGAAAAGCCTATCAACGCCGGACGAAAACTGCACATTTGTACCCGCAAAAATCCACCATTGCCTTGGGGGAAGAGTGTTCTTCCAGACTCTTACCGAGAATTCTCTCGGGCGAGCGGCTAATGAGCTCGCGCCGGAACGCAGGCGGTACGGGGTGGTTTTTCGTGAATTTAGCGTTAAATCGAACAGAAGGATGGTGACTAACTACGTCTTGCAAAAGTCAGTGTTGCCGCAGCAGTGGGCTCTTGCAGCGAGATTTGCCAGGCGATGACATCGATATTCAGAATCTGCCTCCCACTTCGAACAAGGTAAGCGCGTGTATGCACGGCTAGATCACCCTTGGTGGGACGTAGAAAATTGATGTTGGCTGATAGGAGTGGGCACACTTCGTCGGCTGATACCTTTAAAGTTTGCAACGCACCGGTAAGCTCGAGAACGCCTACAACTACTCCTCCGTGCCACGCTTGCAACAATGGGTTACCAGTAAAATGCTCTGCCCAAGGAGTCAGGCATTCGACATCTGGTTCGCATCTGACAAGCTCGGTCCCGTAATTTTTCGCATAGGGCGTCTCGTCGAGAAACTGGAGTAGATGTTTGTCCATCTTGATTAATCACCTCGTCGATAGAGCAAGCTTCGATCCAGGGCAGGACCTGGGCTGCCAATTTTGAAAATACCTTGCGCGTTACACAACATCTTTCTTCCGTCCAGGCTGCTGGCGAATGCACTGACATAGGCAAACCCGTTAATCTGCTGGTAGCACTCCGCCTGGATTCGAACATCAGTGCCTACGGGGGCGGAATGTATGTGGTCGATTCGCAGGTTGATGGTCGCAATGGCCTGTGGCACCGCGAGGCTTTGGAGGACTACGAAACCGCAGGCACTGTCCAGTGCGGCTGCCAGAGCGCCAGGGTGCAACGAACCATTTTCGTGCGCTGTTGCATGCTTTTCCTGGAAAGGCATTTCCAATACGACTCGGTTTTCCTCGGTAGAAACAAATTTCAGTGACATATCACTGTGAGCACCGATCCCGGCGCTGAACAACTCGTAAACTTTTTCCAGTTGGAGTGCATCCATCTTGTTCAGATTTCCGATTTTAATAGACGGGCAAGCTGACTTTCGGCGTCGGCGAGTAATGTGTAAACCACTGGAACAACAAATAAGGTAAGCACGGTTGAGGAAATTAGTCCGCCTATTACGAGTATACCCATTGAAGTGCGTAACTCAGCGCCATCAGACGTGGCCAGCGCTATAGGGATCATACCGAATATGGTAGAGAACGCAGTCATCAGTACTGGGCGTAAGCGTAAATGAGCCGCTTCGATCATAGCTTCCGCTGCGCTGTGGCCTTGCTCTATGGCCTGATTGGCATAGTCCACCAGAAGAATGCCGTTTTTCATAACCAGACCCATCAGCGCGACCAGACCGATTTGTGTCAAGACTGAAAGCTCGGAGTTAGTCCATGCGAGCAAGCTGAATGCGCCCACAAAAGACAGCGGAGCGGTAAGCATGATCACTACTGGTTGAGTATAGCTGTTGAATTGACTAGCCAGAATCATGTATAGACTGAGCATCGACATTGTTAGTGCAAAAAATATTGCCTCGACAATATCATTGATTTGCTCTGAAGTGCCTAGATATGAACTCTCGTATCCTGTAGCCATATCGAGATCACTAATAATCTCATCCATTTTTTTCATCAGCTCGCCTGTCGCGATCCCAGCGGGAGCGTTTGCAGAAATACCGATCTTTCGAGCCCGATTGTAGTGATCGATTTGTGCCGGGCCACTGGTTACGCTTACCTCTGCGACGTTACGGAAATCTATTAAGCTGTTGTCTGCCGCGCGTAATTGAATGAGGTCAAACTTTCCGATCTCGTCGCGGTACGTTTCTGCATATCTCAGGCGCACGTCATAGCGATTACCGAACTCTTCGTAACTTGTAACATCTACACCACCCATCGTGGCTCCAACAGTAGCGGCGATATCTCGAACCGAAATGCCCAAATCAGCGGCCCTGCGCCGGTTTATCGTAACCTGCAATTCAGGCTTGCCTGGCTCATAGCTGGACTTGATATCCCTGAAGAGGCCAGATTCTTCCATCTGGCTCGTGATAGTATCCGCGTATGTTCGAAGTTGTTCTAAATCATCGCCGCTTAAAGCCATCTCCATGTCGGCACCAAAGAATCCTCCTCCGGATATCCAGGGCACATCTGTCAAAGAGATGTGCTTGGCATCGGGTATGGCCAAAGCGAGCGCTGTGCGGACGTCATCCATCACTTCATACTGATGACTGCTCCTTTGTTGTTTCGGCGACAGACCAAAATAGAATGATAGTTCGTTTGCCTTGGCCTGAGCGCCGGAGCCAATAACAGTGAACACCAATTCAATATGTTCCAGGTCACTGACAGTTTTACTCACTTGAGTGGCAACACGCTTGGCCTGGGTAAGACCGGTTCCCAGAGGAAGCTCGACTTTGGCGAGAAACTCGCTTCTATCAGTTGCGGACGTAAATGAGAGGGGAACCTGACCCGCATTATAAACACCCATACCGACAGTGGCAGCGGCCAACAGCAGAACAAGCCAGCGAGCGCGAAGTGCGAAGCGAACGCCCTTAACGTAGGTTGTTTCCAGAAGTACATAGCCCTTATCCAGTAGCGCAAACATTCCTCTATGGCCGGAACTTTTTTTGAGCAGACGAGAGCTCAACATAGGCGTAAGGGTAACGGAAACAAACAGAGATAGTGCTACTGCCACAGCAATGGTGACACCGTATTGATAGAAAAACACACCAACCAGACCTGTGGTAAAGGAAATCGGCAAGAACACCGCCATCACACAAAGGGTGGATGCGATGACGGCAGTGGCAACTTTTCGCGTGCCCGTTGAAGCAGCTTCATTGAGGTCGAGCCCAGCTTCAACTTCGCGGTGTATAGATTCCAGCACAACTATGGCATCGTCTACGAGCAGGCCGACACACAGTGATATGGCAATCAGCGATACCATATTGATAGAAAAATCGAGTAGGTAGAAAGCGAAAAAAGTAGCGATGATTGCCGTTGGAATAGCGGTTGCAACAATTAGCGTGGCGCGTACGCTGAGTAAAAAGCAAAGTGTGACAATGACAACCAGGAGGATGCCTAGCAAAATATCGTTTGACACGTCTCGCACTGCGGACCCGATAAATCGCGAACTGTCCCTTACCGTGACAATGTTGATTTCAGCTGGTGTTTCTGTCTGAAGTTTGGTCAGCGCTGCCTTAACTGCTTTGGCAATACTGGTGGTATTGGTTCCAGATTGTTTGCGAATTTCGAGGCTTACTCCTGTTCTACCATCTAGCTCCGCGTAGCTGCGTTCATCCTCCAGACCATCCTCAACTTCGGCAACATCTATCAAGCGCACCATCGCCTTATCATCGCGAGAAATAATGATTTCACCCAACTCTTTTAAGCTGGTTACTTCGCCCATGGTTTTGATGGTCAGTTCCGTGGACCCGCTGTGGTAATCCAGGCGGCCGCCAGGGATGTCAGCATGCTCACGTTGGATAGCGCTGATTACATCGGCCGCAATTACGCCGTAACCCCGCATTTGTGGGGCTTTCAACCAGATGCGTACTTCCCGCTCGCGGCCCCCGACAAGAATCACGCTGCCAACGCCAGGTACTCTCTGCAAACGCTCTTTGACGACATCTTTGGCGAAGGCTGTGAGTTCACCCACTGGCCAGGGGCCGGATACAATCACCGAGACAATGGGTTCAGAATCCGGATCAAGTATGGAGACGACAGGCTGACTAACTGTGTCAGGCAGAAGCGGCAGAGTTTGACTGATTTTGTCCCGTATCTCCTGGGCCTTCAGGTTGGGATTTTCCTCCATATCGAATTCAAGGATTATCTGTGAAAAACCGTCACCGCTAATCGAGCGCATTGTATCGACGCCAGATATAGCGATTAGCTCTTCTTCAAGCCTCTCGGTAACTTCTGTCTCTACCGTGCTGGGAGAGGCTCCTTCGAGTATTGTTTCAACCGTTACAATGGGCACTTCAACGCTCGGGAACAGATCGATGCTTATTCGACCCATGGAGACCACGCCCAGCATCATGAGCGCAGCGGTCATCATGATCGCCAGCACTGGCCGGCGAATGCAGAGGTCAGCTATCCACATAGGGATGTTCTGAAATAGTGACCCGTGAACCATCAGAAACCTTGTGCATACTGGGGCCTACAACAAGGATCGCATTTGAGCTTACGCCCTGGAGTATCTCAAGCCGACCATCACTAAGCTCACGTACTTGCACTGTGCGTTGACTAACTACGCCATCTTCAACCACCAGGACAGAGCGGCTGCTTCCCAGTCCCATAGTAGCGTTGGGTGATAACATTAGCCCCTGTCTTGAAATGGGCATCAGCTCGACTTCAATGAAAAGCCCAGGTTTGATCGCATAATCCACATTTGGTATTCCCAGTCTTACATCGATAGTGCGAGTTTTGTGGTCTATTCGATCGTTGATCAGCGCCACTTCCGACTCATAGGTTTGATTCATACTCGGTATGTGAACCCTTCCGAGCGTACCCAACTGAATGGAAGTTAAATAAACTTCGGGCACGAACACCAGTGCCACCATGACATCAATCTCCTGGATTTGGAGGACTGGGTGCTCAGAGCGCATGATTGATGGGACGTATGCGCCTTCATCCACATGTCTCTGGGTGATAACGCCACGGTAGGGTGCTCGGGTTATTGAGTCGTCCAGTTCCTTCTGCGCCTCGGCAAGATTAGCGCTTGCAATACCGAGCTTCGCAGCCGATACCTCAACTTGTGTGCGCCTGTCATCGAGTTGCTCGACAGAGAATGCTTGCTTCTCTCTGAGTGCGATGGCGTTTTCAAGATCGCGTACCGAGTCTTTGTACTCTGCCTCTGCCAGGCGCTTAGCCTCAGAAAGACGCAGGACATTAATCTCGAAATCTTTCTGGCGCATACGCAGCAAGGGCTGCCCTTCTTCAACACGGCTTCCAACGTTGACATAGATTTCTTCGATGAGGCCACCAACCATCGGCGAAATATTGGTGGAGCGGCGTGCGAGAATGGTGCCGGTAACAAAAATAGGCTCAGATAATGCCGCTATTTCCGGACTCGTAATCGATACTACAACGGGTGACGAGGGCTGTGGAGTAATCCCAGTACTGGTTGTGCCATTTTGGGGTTCGCCATCGCAGCCCATGAGTATCGCTGCGGCCAAAATGGGTCCCACGGTCTGCATGATGTAACGCATACTATCGCTACCAACTAGTTCGAGAGGCATCATGAATTGACAAACCGCGATACCTACAACTAAAATATTAACTGTAGTTATATTAACTAGGATAACTAAATTGTCAACGCAAGATATAGCAAGCCAACAATCAAGGCGGCAAGACCAGCCTGTTAGTACGCTAATTCACGAAATTAGTTTGATGGTCGCCCGGCTCTTTAACAGGCAGGTAAAGGACTTGGGGTTAACTCGCACACAATGGCAGGTGCTCTACCTGCTCTACATGAACGGCGAGCAGACGCAAACTAGTATTGCCGATTCCCTGATGATGGCGAAACCACCACTGGGCAAAGTTGTGGACCGACTAGAGTCAGCGGGATGGATAGCGCGACATCAGGATACTAGTGATCGCCGTGCGAAGATGGTTCGCCTTACGGATAAAATCGACCCCATGCTGAAGTCGCTTGAAGATCTGGTAGGCGATATTGGCAGAGCGGCAACGCGCGGCATGTCTGCTAAAGAGGCCAAGGAATTTTACCGTTTACTCAAATTGGTACATGCGAATTTGCTGTCGGAAAACTGAGAGTATTGGAAGTTGGACAAGATGCCAGCCGATTTGGTGGGTGGTTGTCCCGAATAGGAGAAATATACCATGTCTAATGAATTTCCATTTCTCTCTGCAGAATACGCTGCGCGGCCACAACCCTTTTGGAAGAATCTTCGAGAGACCGATCCAGTTTACTATGCGCAGGAGTATGGGTTTTGGGTTATTTCAAAGCATGAGGATATCCTCGAGATGCTCAAGGACCCATACACATACTCGTCCGCAGCCGGACCCGGTGGGGGCCTCGTAGCAGGAGAAGACGGCGAACAGCGCGATGACAATGGCGGCATGGGTTTCCTACCCTTGATTCAGCATGATCCGCCAGAACACACCAGAATTCGTTCGCTGTTTGCAAAGGCTTTCACGCCAAAACGCATCGCCGAAATGGAACCAGCGGTGGTGGAAATAGCCACAAATCTAATGGACGAACTCCACCAGAAAATTCGCAATGGTGAAGCGCTGGATCTGGTAGATGATTTTGCCAGTCCGCTGCCGGTGTATGTAATTGCTCAGATGATGGGGATTCCGTTGGAGGAACGTCATCGCTTGCGCATGTGGTCTGATTCCCTGGCCATTGGTGCTGGAGAAGGGTATTCCATTCAGCAGCAGCTCGGCTCACGTAAAGAGATGACGGAAGGCTTGAGCGAAATCATCTCTGCGGCGCGTCATAATCCACAGGCAAATACCCTTATCAGCGCCATGCTTGATGCTTCCGAGGAAGGTGAGAATCTACGTACAGAAGAAATACTAGGTTTAAGCAAACTGCTGTGGCTTGCAGGGAATGAAACAACGACCAACTTGATCAGCAACGGGGTAGTGTTCTTATTGAATCATCCCGATGTGCTGGCGGACTTGCGAAATGATAGGACATTGATTTCTGATTTCGTTGAAGAAATGTTGCGTTATGACGGCCCTGTAATGGGCCTTTTTCGAATTGCAACCAGAAATGTTGAGTTCAGAGGCAAAAACATCAGTAAGGGTGATACGCTTTGGTTGCTTTTCTCCTCCGGGAATCTCGATGCTGATACTTATGAAGCCCCAGAGACTTTTGATCTGCATCGACGCAACAAAGATCACCTAGCGTTGGGGAAAGGTATACATTTTTGCATGGGCTCCGCGCTGGCACGGCTTGAAGCGAAGGTCGCTTTCGAATGGCTCATCGATCTACTTCCTCATATGAAACTGGATTTTGAGAATGGTAAACGAATTCCTGTCCCGATACTTAGCGGCTGGGTAAAGCTACCGATGTCTGTTGATGTCGGGGCCCTTGAAGTGGCGTCATGACGGATATTGCAAAGTTTCAATGTAATACCACCTCCTCCCATGGGCAGGGTAATACTTCAGCTACCCTGCTCACAGACAGCTATTCTGCAGCACTTCGTGTATGCCTTGTGCCTCGTCGCATAAGATACAGCGGCGTCTTTATGAAATTCCCAAAAAGTTTACGAGCAGATTTGTTATGGAGGATGCAGTCAAAGAGGGAGTAGGGGGTAGTTGCGGCTTGATGTGACATTCTCATCGGCAGCTCAGCAGGATTCCCTATCTGTATTCAAAGCGAGCTCGCCACCGACAATGGCTTGAAAGAAGTGCCAAGGAAAGGAGGGGCCTCAAGCTTAACCGTAGGGTATCTACTAGAGAACACGGGTCGATACGGGGTGTAATGAGGGCGGGCCGTATCCAGGTGATCGATTTACAAGGGTCTAAATTGCCACAATTGTGGCTACGAACCAGTTGTTCAATGGATAGTAGCCAACGCTGGGGTTGTCGGCCAGCAAATTCAGGCGGGCAAGGATAGAACTGGTATAGGCATCAGCCTGTTCTAGACTCCACCCCGACAGGGTAAAGAGCCAAATTTCCTCCAAATCTCTTAGAGCGAGTTCGCGAATGAAATAGCGCTTCTTCACCCAAGAGGCTTTTTATGGAGTTTTTCCAGAAATTCCCGGCTATCAAAGTTTTCAGCAACGGGGCTGTCCTCCCCCGCCCTTAGTCGAGTCCTCAACATATCAAGCCTGGCTTCATCCTCCTCCAGCTTTCGCAGCCCGGCGCGGACTGCTTCGCTGACAGATTGAAAGCGACCCTGTTCTATCTTACTGGTGATGAACGCTTCAAAATGATCACCGAGGGTGACGGAGGTGTTTCTGGCCATGTGCGCGTACCTGAAAAACTATGTATTAAATATTAATACTGGGGATGGACCTTGTAAAGTCAGTATTTTTACGGTGCATTGAGCCTGCGAAAATAGCTCGATCGACAACGTTTACAATTCCGACAAATT
>DIAF01000047.1:5441-6464 GCA_002414665.1 Halieaceae bacterium UBA5085 | reverse complement strand
TTCGAATCGTGCCAGGCGCGCCATATCAAACCCGCATTGCTGTAGGCTTGCGGGTTTTTTTTGGCCCTATCCAGTTGAGGGTACGGGCACTCATCTGCATCCCATCGATAATACCGTCCCTCCCACAGTGGGGCAGCACGCTCAAACAATAGCCCTCAAAGTTCGGTCCGACTCAGGCACGTGGGGCTTTCTGCCGGACATGCAATTCCTCGCCTGTGCGGTAATTATCGTCTGTCGGGACGGATTTCCTGCATGGTGGTAAAACCACTCCGGACGCCGCAGACGTATGTATGATCGGCCCGGTATACTGACATGCAATGCCCGGTCCACTCGTGCACGGACATCCTGATCAGCTTCACACGGCCACCGACTCATGTATAAGCGAAAACTTTTCTATTTCGGGTTTACCACGGCATTTATCCTGCTGGTAGCGCTGATAAGCACCGCGATATCGGCGCACCTCACCCGGGAAAACCTTCGACAAAGCACGATTGCCCAGTCCCTGCTCGTTGAGCATGAAAAGCTGTCCGGGACCTCCTATCGGCTGTTCAAACAGCTTACAGATGAGGTGATTTTCGGGCGCAACGCCAATCAGGCTTTCGTGCGCAAGAAGCAGATATCGATTCAGGAGTCGCTCGACAGGATCAGGCAGCTGGAGCTTGAGCAACGCGAAGCCCTGGGTGTTGATATCACTCAGGGTAGCGTCGAGGATACTGACGAGCTTGTCCGACTTATTGATCAGATTATCAGTGAGTTTCAGGCGGTGGTTGTCAGTAACAACGGCTTGCCGCTCAATCAGCAGGAAAAGCTGCGTAACCTGCTTGAAGTGACTATCGATGACGAGTTCCGGGAGTCGATTAACGCAGCTGTCTCACGGCAGAGCCGTGTGGTGGCTGCGATCAATGCCAGGATAGACACGCTGAATATTGTTATCGTCTGGTTCACGATTGGCCTCGGTGGATTGTCACTCCCATTGATAGTTTACGGCTGTTATTGGCTTTTCAATCAGCTCTATCAACCGCT
>DIAF01000047.1:4813-5282 GCA_002414665.1 Halieaceae bacterium UBA5085 | reverse complement strand
AATCAGCTCTATCAACCGCTTGTACTGATCCAGGGGGCAACCAATGCCATTGCGTCGGGACATTACAATACGCCAATAGCAGTTACCCTGGATGATGAGTTCCAGGCCTTGGCGATGTCTATCAATCAATTGGCGGTTCGTTTGCAGGAGCATGAAGCAAACGAGTTGGAATCGAGGCAAAAACTCGAGTTCGATGTCAAGCAGAGGACGAGTGAGCTGACTGAGGCGAACCTGCAACTGACCAAGATTGATTCGCGGCGTCGGCAGTTCATCGCCGATGTGTCGCACGAGCTGCGCACCCCGTTAACCATCATCAGGGGAGAGGCGCAGGTGACCTTGCGTCTGCAGGCAGCTTCCGAAACAGATTTTAAGGAGACCCTGCGGGCTATTCTTGAGCAGTCGGTCAAATTGAGCCGGCTCGTGGACGACTTGCTGCTGTTGACTCGGGCAGAGATGAGTCAGTTGCATC
>DIAF01000047.1:3638-4669 GCA_002414665.1 Halieaceae bacterium UBA5085 | reverse complement strand
GGAGTTCGCAAGGAATGAGCTAAAGCCGCTCCTTGAGCAGGAAATCGCCAAGTGGCAAAAACTCAATTCCGACCGCAGCTATACCCTGGCGGTTGACCCCAAGCTGAACAACGTTTCCGTGGCCATCGACAAGCTGCGCATTCAGCAGGTGGTGTCCATTTTGCTGGATAATGCGACCAAATATTCAGAGGCCGGAAAGCCTGTGGAAATTGAAGCCCGCGCCGGAGAGGAGCTGATTACGGTTTCGGTCAGGGACTCGGGAGGTGGAATCTCCGCAGCGGAGGTTGACAATATATTCGAGCGCTTTGTGCGTTTCAGCAAGCACAACCAGGGCCTGGGGCTCGGTCTGTCTATCGCAAAAGCCATTGTGGAGGCCCACGGCGGCCAGATTGTGGTGGAGTCAGTGCAGGGGCAGGGCTCGTGTTTCACTTTCACCTTGCCGGTCGAGCGCCTGTCGTGAATATTTTGCTGGCAGACGATGAAGTGCCGCTTCTGCATTTTCTGGCGCGCGGCCTGCGTGCAGAGGGTCACGAATGCACAACATTGAGTGAGCTGCATGAGGTTGTGCCCTTTGCGCGCAGGCATACGCCGGAGATTGTTGTACTCGACCGCTTGTTTGGTGCGCAGGATAGCCTGGACATCATCCATCTTCTCAAGGCGCTGCCTGAGCCCCCGATGGTACTGATGCTGACTGCTCTGGACGATGTCAGCGAAAGAGTTCGGGGTCTGCAGGAGGGTGCTGATGACTATTTGTGCAAGCCCTTTGATTTCGACGAGTTCCTGGCGCGTATAGCGGCGTTGCGCCGCCGCGCAGGCCCGGCGCCGCGGGGCGTCAGGCACAGGCTTGAGGTCGGTAAGCTGGAGCTGGCTCTGGAAGAGCGGGTGGCACGGTTGGACAGCGTCGAGATGTCGCTGACCAGGCTCGAGTTTGATCTGCTTGTTTACTTGACTGAAAATCAGGGAAAAGTTTTATCGCGAGAGCGCATTTTAAACCGTGTCTGGAAGACACACAGCGATCCGCAAACCAACAT
>DIAF01000047.1:3305-3508 GCA_002414665.1 Halieaceae bacterium UBA5085 | reverse complement strand
AGCGATCCGCAAACCAACATTGTGGATGTTTATATCAGTCGATTAAGGCGGAAATTGGTGGGTGACGCGGGTATTGTGATTCAGACCTTGCGCGGCAACGGATACCGTCTTGCCTACAGTGATAAGCCGGACGCCTGAGTGACGAAGCGGCGTCAGGTGAGATGAAACAGTCAGCGCCCGCTTGCAGGCGGGCGCTGACAAGG
>DIAF01000047.1:1269-3092 GCA_002414665.1 Halieaceae bacterium UBA5085 | reverse complement strand
TCAATTCTGGTACTCAAGTGAGGAGTGGTGCAGTACGATTCGCACGTCACCAGCATCATCCTTGACGAATCCCCAGGTTTTGTCGACTGACGTCACGCTGCCGTCTTTGGCGGTAAAGTGCACCTTACCAATTGTGGACGCACTGTCACCCGCGATGAATACGGCATTGTTGTCAATCTCGCACTTCTGCCAGCCTTTGAGTGCAAAGCCGGAGTCACTGGGGAAATTGGGGTCGCCACCGACAAAATACGACAGCGCCCCTTCACTGGTGGGGCGGAAGGTTTGCGGCTTCACGGTCAGAGTGGGTTTGAATAGCACCGCGCCCATCTGATACCCGTAAGCTGCGTCGATGACAGTTTTAGCGAGCTCCTTGGCCGCTGCCTGGCCTTTTTCCTCATGGGTTTTGCTGATATCGACCAGTGCGCTGCACCAGCCCGTCTGGGCGGCGAGAACCTCCTGCTCGGAAAGCCCCTGATTCACCACAACAGCGCTGGCGGCTGCCTGGCTCGAGGCCAGAACGAGTGCGGAAAGCCCTGCGATTGCTTTGAATTTCATCTGTTAACTCCTGTGAATGGTTGTAAGAACGTGGATGAGAAAGCGCCGTAGGTTAACGACCTATGGCGTGCTAGAAGCGGTAGCCGATGGAAAGTGTGTACACCATCGGATCTATTTCGATGGAGTCCACGCGTCCGGGCGCCCCGTTGAGGGTGAACGATGCCTCCGTGTCGATATCAATCCAGCGTACCGATCCATTGACGAACCACTGGTCGCTGATCATGTAGTCAACGCCGACCTGTGCAGCGAATCCCCAGGAATCGTCCAGCGACAGGTTCGCCAGCCCGGCGTCGGCGTTCGGGCCGGTAAATTCCTCATCGAAAAACACCGTGTAGTTCAGGCCCGCGCCGACGTAGGGCTGGAAGGCGCTGGACGGCGCGTTGAAGTAGTAGTTAACGGTCACGGTCGGGGGTAAGTGGGTGACTTCCCCCAGGCGATTGCCCGTGCCCAGTGGGTCGCTGACCCCAAAGTCAACGTCGTGGGTAAACGGTGTGGCTGCAAGCACCTCGATATTCAGCCTGTCCGTGAAAAAGTAGGCGAGGTTGAGACCCAACTGGGTATCGTTGCCCACCGCGAGGTCGACACCAAGGTCTGCCCCCACAAAAATGTTTGACGAGGAGTCGTCGGGGGAAACATTTGCAAGCCCGGCGCGAACGACGATATCACCTTGCTCAAATGCGTAAGCGGCTTGCGATGCAGCCGCCACAGACAGAGCGATCAGTCCAAGTTTGATGTTTTTCATAAGCTCCCTCTACTGGTCACATTTAACCGTGAACAAGCGTATCCGGAGTCTCTGAAAAACACCTGTCAGAAAGATTAAAAACGGATTAACAAGTCAGTTGGGCAGCGCCAGACACTCAGGCTCGCGACGAGGCGCCGGTTTTTCCTATTTTACCGAGCTTAGGTTGACAGTCCCGTTCTCGCGGGCATAGGGTCAGGGAACGGTGCATTGAACAGCCAAAGATCGGTTTTTAACAGGAGTGTCGCATGAGCAATGAGATTGTCGCCATGACTGCCACGGAGCTGCTGTCGCGTTACAGAGACGGCACGCTGTCCCCGGTCGAGGCAACCCGGGCCATGCTGGATCAGATTCTGGCACTCGATCCGGCTGTCAACGCCTACTGTCTGCTTGACGAGGAGGTGACCCTCGAGTTTGCACGTGCGTCGGAGCAGCGCTACCGGAAAAAGTTGCCGCGTGGGCTGGTCGATGGGGTGCCGGTGGCCGTGAAGGATGTGTTCCTGACGCCGATGTGGCCCACGCTCAAGGG
>DIAF01000047.1:511-1138 GCA_002414665.1 Halieaceae bacterium UBA5085 | reverse complement strand
CCGATGTGGCCCACGCTCAAGGGGTCTCGTACCATCGACCCGGCGAGCACACTGGGCAAGAGTGCACCCTGTGTGGCCGCGCTTGAACGCCACGGCTACGTGCCGCTGGGTAAGACCACCACCCCCGAGTTCGGCTGGAAAGGCGTGACCGACAGCCCACTGTGTGGTGCCACCAACAACCCGTGGAATCCGGAAAAAACAGCCGGTGGATCAAGCGGTGGCACGGGAGCAGCCGTGGCGTTGGGCATGGGGCCCATCGGCCTGGGCACCGATGCCGGTGGCTCGATACGCATACCGGCGGCTTTCTGCGGTATTGTTGGCCACAAGCCCTCTTTTGGCGAAGTGCCACACTGGCCCGCCAGCCCGTTCGGCACGCTGGCCCATGCCGGCCCGATGACCTGGACGGTCGAGGATTGCGCACTGCTGATGAATGTGATCACCGAGGCGGATCACCGGGACGCCAATGCGGTTCCGCGCCGTGGTATCGATTATCTGGCCCGTCTTCGCGACGGTGTCGCCGGTATGAAAATCGCATTTAGTCCCAACCTCGGCCACGTTGAGGTCACGCATGAAGTGGAGGCGAGCCTGCGCGAGGCGGCCCAGGTGTTCAGGAGCCTGGGGGCGTCG
>DIAF01000047.1:0-325 GCA_002414665.1 Halieaceae bacterium UBA5085 | reverse complement strand
TGTTCAGGAGCCTGGGGGCGTCGGTGGTTGAGGTGGACCCGAGTTTCAGCGATCCCCTCGGTTCTTTCGGTCATCTATTCTACGGCGGAGCTGCAAATGCGATGCGGGACCTCGGGGCGCGCAAGCGCGAGCTTATGGATCCACAATTGGTTAGCGTGGCGGAGAAGGCGGCGCGGCTGTCGATGCTGGATTACCTGGCAGCGATGAACGAGCGCGCCGCACTGTGCGAGCGCATGGCGAGTTTCCACCAGAAGTACGATCTGCTGTTGACCCCGACGCTGCCCATCACCGCGTTCAAAACCAATCGTGAGGTGCCCGAGGACTG
>DIAF01000039.1:266218-282673 GCA_002414665.1 Halieaceae bacterium UBA5085 | reverse complement strand
CGCAAGGGCGCCACCGGCAAGCCGCTGACCCCGGACATCACCCAGGAGCGCGGCACCGAGTTTCTCAAAGTGCTGATCAACTACGGTTCACCCGGCGGTATGCCCAACTGGGGCACCTCCGGCGACTTCACCGAAGAACAGATCGACATCATGGCGCGCTTCCTGCAGCACGAACCGCCGGCACCTCCGGAGTGGGGCATGGCCGAGATGATGGACACCTGGGAAGTCCTGGTGCCTGAGTCCGAGCGTCCCTCCAAGCCGCAGCACAGCTACGATGTGGACAACATCTTCTCGGTAACCCTGCGGGATTCCGGTGAAATCGCCCTGATCGACGGTGACAGCAAGGACATCATCACGATCCTGCAAACCGGTTACGCGGTGCACATCTCGCGGGCTTCTCACTCCGGGCGCTATGTGTACACCATTGGCCGCGATGCCAAGATCGACATGATTGACCTTTATATGAACCCGCCGCAGCGTGTGGCCACGGTCAAGATCGGTCTCGAGGCGCGCTCCGTCGAGACTTCCAAGTTCCCCGGCTACGAAGACAAGATCGCGATTGCAGGCGCCTACTGGCCCCCACAATACGTGCTGATGGACGGCGCTACGCTGGAGCCGACCAAGATCATGTCGACCCGCGGTATGACGGTTGACACCCAGGAGTACCACCCGGAACCGCGTGTGGCGGCGATTGTGGCGTCCCACGAACATCCCGAGTTCATCGTCAATGTGAAGGAGACCGGCAAGATCCTGCTGGTTGACTACAGTAACCTCGATGCGCTGTCCGTCACGACCCTGGAAGCGGCACGTTTCCTTCATGACGGCGGCTGGGACGCCAGCCACCGCTACTTCCTCACGGCCGCCAACCAGTCCGACAAGATTGCGGTGGTGGACTCCCGTGACCGGAATATCGAGGCCCTGGTGGACGTGACCAAGATTCCCCACCCCGGGCGCGGCGCCAATCTGGTCGACCCGGAATTCGGGCCTGTCTGGGTCACCTCGGCGCTGGGTAACGAGAACATGACCTTCATCGGCACGGATCCGGAAAACCACCCGGAGCAGGCCTGGAAAGTCGTGCGCACCCTGAAAGCGCAGGGCGGTGGCTCGCTGTTCGTCAAGACGCACCCGAAATCGCGTAACCTGTGGGTGGACAATACCCTGCACCCGCAGGAGAGCGTGAGCCAGTCGGCTGCCGTCTACAATATCGACGACTTTGACGCGGGCTATGAAGTACTCCCGATTGCCAAGTGGGCGGGGATCGAAGAGGGGCCCGCGCGCGTGGTGCAGCCGGAGTACAATGCGGCAGGTGATGAGGTCTGGTTCTCGGTCTGGAACGGCATGGAGCAGGTGTCTGCCATCGTGGTTGTGGATGACAAGACGCGCAAGCTGAAGCATGTCATCAAGGACCCACGCCTGGTAACACCTACCGGCAAATTCAACGTGTTCAACACGCGCAAGGACATCTACTGATATGCGTTCGCGGTTGTCAAACGGCAACAACGTGAAGGGGCCCTGCGGGGCCCCAAACGTTCTCGCCAACAGTATTCGTTGCCTGCTGCTGGGCGCCGTCAGCCTTGCTGCGTTGCCGGGCTTTGCGGCCGGTGACAGCACCGACAGTGTGGTGGGCATGATCAGCGATGGCAGTGCCCATCTGGATTTTCGCTACCGACTGGAATACGTGGATCAGGAGCCCCTGGCAGATACCGCGCTGGCCTCCACCCTGCGTTCACGGCTGACCCTGGCGTCGGCCGCCTGGGCGGGGGTGTCATTTGAACTCGAGATTGATGACGTCACGGCGCTGGGCAATGACCTCTACAACTCCACCACCAACGGTGAACTGCGCTACCCCGTGGTGGCGGATCCCGAGGGCACCGAGGTGAACCGCGCACAGCTCGACTACCGCGCGGGTGCGCTGCACGGCACCCTGGGTCGCCAGCGTATTCTGCACGGCAATCACCGGTTTGTGGGCAACGTGGTCTGGCGCCAGAATGAACAGACCTACGACGGCCTGCGTGCACAATGGCAGCCCGCCAGCGGCCTGCAGCTGGATGCCAGCTATGTGTACCGCGTCCAGCGCATTTTCGGGCCCGACGATGGCGCACAGCCTGCGGATTGGGATGGCGACATCGGTCTCTTGCGCGCCACGTTCTCACCGGCGGAGAAACAGCGCCTCTCGGGCTTTGTCTATCTGCTGGATATCGACAGTGACGCCAACTACGCGCCGGCCCTCACCATTGCGAACGCCACAGACACCGTGGGCGTGGAATACAGCGGCCAGTGGTCGGGTTTCAACCTGAATATGGCGCTCGCAACCCAGTCCGATGCCGGTGACAACCCGGCCAGCTACCGCGCAACCTACTACAACGTGGATGCGGGCTGGACCATGCCGCTGGCCAAGCTGGAGCTGGGCTATGAGGTCTTGGGCAGTGACAACGGCGAAGGTTTCCGCACGCCGCTCGCCACCCTGCACAAGTTCCAGGGCTGGGCCGACAAGTTTCTGGGTACGCCGGGCGACGGTATCCGCGATACCTGGTTTGCCGTGTCGGGGCGGCGCGACAGCCTCAACTGGCGCGCGGTCTACCACGACTTCCGCACCGACAAGCACCGTCGTGGCCTCGGTTCGGAGCTGGACCTGCTCCTTGGGTGGACCCTCACCCCCAGTGTGTCGCTGGAGCTGAAGGCGGCCTTCTTTGAAGGCGATGGACAACCCGCCTATCGGGATACTGACAAAGTCTGGTTGACCGCGCAGGTGGCGCTGTAGTCAAGTGCGAGAGGCGGCACTGCCGCCTGTTACTTGCGCTCTGAGGCGAGGATAAACGCTTCCAGCGCCTTGTCGACACCGAATACGTGGCGTCGCAGCCACTCGGTCAGAAAGGTTGCCACCAGAGCGCGAAAGCCGGCGTCATCTTCGTTTTGCGCCAGAAGCGACGCAATCTCCTCCCGGAACTGATTGTGTGCGGCAACGTGAGTCTCGCGCTCGGGGTAGGCGAGCGCCGCCATGTAGTGTTCCTCCAGCGCAAAGTGGCTCTCCGCATAGTCATGCAGGTGGCGCACTGCGTCGATGCCGGACTCCGGCTGGGCAATGAGCTCCAGGATGGCGAACAGCGTCTGGTGCTGCGCGTCCTGCCAGAGAATGTCGCTGGTTTTCTGCATACTGGAAAACATAGCTCACCTGCCCTGTCTGTACAGCCGTCCGGTTCAGTATGGCTACCCGACGCGGCTATTTTTCACGGGGTCTTCCGGACCGACGTGCTGTGCTTGCCCCGGCATACATCCGGCCCGCTATACCTGACGTGCCCGTGGGGTTAAGCTTGTGGCGGGCGTTGTCCAGACCCTGCCACCGCGAACCCGTGGGTTTGCGCCCGAATAATGTCAATAAGGAGCCTGCATGAGCCAGAATGTCGACCCCACCCGCGAGCAGTTTGATCGATTCAAGTCGCTCCCGCGTGACACGCCCATCATGATGCTTAACCTGATTCGCCTGAATGCCCAGGCGGTGTATCCGGACGGGGAGGCCATCACCGGTGCAGAAGCTTATGCCCGCTACGGCAGGTACAGCGGCCCCGTGTTCCAGCGTCTGGGGGGCAGTATTCTCTGGCGCGGCAGACCCGAGTGCGTCGTGATCGGCCCCGCGGACGAGCATTGGGATATCGCGTTTATCGCGCTTTACCCCAACGCTGGCGCATTTATGGCCATGGTGACCGACCCGGAGTACCGTGAAGCCGTGGTGCACCGCCAGGTAGCAGTTGCCGACAGCCGGCTGATCCGCATGGGGCAGTCGGAAGCCGGGGCGGTATTCAGTGCCTGAGGCAGTAGTGATGAGCACCTTCGTGTGCGGGAGGCAGCGATGAACTGGATTGTACAGGGGCTTGACCGGGAGCAGTTGCTGGATCGTTTACCGGCGATCAGTGGCGCCTTCCGGCAGCTTTACGAGAGTGTTTTTAATCTGCCGCAGGTGTCTGCGGAGACGCTGGAGCTGTGCCGCCTGCGGCTGGCGCAGCTGCACCGCAGCGACGCCGATTTTGCTCTGGAGGAGTTTTCGGTCTCCGCGCCACAGCGTGCTCACCTGCAGGACTGGCCGCAATCGTCGCTGTTCAGTGACGAGCACCGTGCCTGCCTTGCGTTTACCGAGGTGTACGCGATGGATTGCAGCGCGATAACGGATGCGCAGGCTGATGCGGTCAAGGCGCATATCGGCGAGGACGGTCTGGTGGCGCTGTTGCAGGCGCTGGGGGTATTTGATGGCCTGATCCGTCTGGGCCTGATCTGGCAGGCAAGCCCTGCGGGGGTACGTCAACATGGGTAGTCATGCGCGCGTAAAGGCGCCTTCACAGAATACGGGTAACGTCATTCGGGATTCCGCACTGGGCATTGTGCCCGCTACAGTGGAACCCTACCTTGCATTGAATGCGGCGGTATGGGATGCAGGCCCGCTGTCGGCAGCGGAAGTGGAGCTGGCACGGTTGCGCAACGCGCGCCACACCGGCTGCGTGATGTGCCAGGCGGTGCGTTACGATGTGGCGATCAGCGATGGCTTGACGGAAGAGAAAGTCCAGATGATCCGCGGCGCAGAGCCGGACGCCGAGCTGTCGGCCCGGGAGCGGCTGCTGGTGGCTTTTGTCGACCAGTACAACGTTGACCCGGCCGGCATCGGCCAAGGGCTGCAGGAAGCGCTGTTGCAGGAATTCAGTGAGGCCGAGCTGCTGCACCTGTCACTGCTGGTGGCCTGGTTCAATGGATCGTCGCGCTGTGCCGTGGCTCTCGGCGGCATGCCGGAAGCCATGCCGCGGATGGAGATCAGCATACCGCGCTAGGGATAGGCCACTCCGGGCATAGCCCGGGGTGGTTAAGCTGCCTGCTAGTTCTGGTTGAGAAAATGGCCGTATTTCTTCATCGCCGCCTCACGCTGGGTCGGCGTATGGTAGGTCGGGAACAGGCCGGGCGCGGGCTTGTAGTCGCGCAGTACGGTACGTGCCACGGTAATCTTGTGCACTTCCGACGGCCCGTCCACTACGCCCAGTTCCGGAATGTTCGCCCACATGGTCATCAGCGGCACTTCGTCTGACATGCCCAGGCTGCCGTGCAGGTGCATGGCGCGGTAAATGACTTCCTGCAGGATTTTCGGCGTCGCGGCCTTGATGGCGGCGATTTCCTTGCGCACTTCCCGGTTGTATTCCTTGTACTTGTCGATCAGCCATGCTGTGTACAGTACGTGCAGTCGGTATTGCAGAATCTGCGTGTAGCTGTCGGCAATCTTGTCCTGGGTCATCTGCTTGGTGGCCAGCAGTTCGCCTTTGGTGGTCCGGCTGAGCACGCGCTCACACATCATGTCCATGGCTTTCTTCAGCACGCCAACGCTGCGCATGGCGTGGTGCACGCGGCCACCGCCGAGACGCGTCTGCGCCACCAGGAACCCCTTGCCTTCTTCGCCCAGCAGGTTTTCGGCAGGCACTCGGCAGTTGGTGAAGCGGATGTAGGCGTGTACGCCGTCACCCTGCTCAACGTATGGGCCAACGGCGGAGTTGCGCAGGATTTCCATGCCCGGGGTGCCTTTCTCCACCAGGATGATGGATGCGCCTTCGTGGATGGGAACGTCTGGATTGGTCACAACCATGACCAACAAGAACTCCGAGAAGCGCGCGTGCGACGCGAACCACTTTTCACCGTTGATTACCCACTCATCACCCTCTCGCGTGGCGGTGCAGGTGAACTCCGCCGGGTCTGCGCCGGCCTGCGGTTCGGTCATCGAGTAGCAGGAGGCGATTTTCCCGTCCAGGAGAGGCTGCAGGTAGCGTGCCTTCTGGTCGGGTGTGCCGTAGTGGGCAAGGATTTCGGCGTTGCCCGAATCCGGAGCCTGGCAGCCGAATACGCTGGGGCCAAAACGGCTGCGGCCGAGAATTTCGTTCATCAGACCGAGCTTCACCTGGCCATAACCCTGGCCGCCGAGTTCGGGGCCAATGTGGCAGGCCCACAAGCGCTTCTGCTTGACGATCTCGCGCAGTGGCGCCATCGCCCTGGCAGCGGGGGAGTCTGGGTCCCACGGATCTCCGGGTTCGCGGAAGACGAGATCCAGAGGCTCAATTTCCTCGCGGGTGAAGGTGGCAATCCAGTCCAACTGCTGCTGGAATTCGGGGTCAGTCTCAAAGCTCCAACTCACGATGATATCCTTTATGGTTTGGTTTCTGGTTCAGTTTGGCTGCTGTTCCCGGCACCGGGATGGGGAAGCTGCGCCAGCCTGTACAGCCCTCTGGGCTTGTTGCTCGTGTTTTGCTTGACTTGCGTGAAGCCTAGTTTAGACTTGTTAGATGCAAACAAGCAAATAATAAACTCATTCGGGTAGTAGTGAAACAATGGTAGACGAAAAAATCTGGTTCATTACCGGGGCGTCGCGCGGGATCGGGCGAGCGATAGCCGAGTGCGCGCTGCAGGCGGGCGACAAGGTCGCGCTGGTGGCGCGGGGGGAGGATGTCATCGCTCTGGCTGAGTCCCTTGGCAGTCACTGCATGGCCTGCCGCGCCGATGTCAGTGATGCGGCAGCCGTGGCGGCGGCCATGGCGTCGGTAGTCGAGCGTTGGGGCCGGGTGGATATACTGGTGAACAACGCCGGCCTGCACCGCGGTGGGCGCATAGGGCGCATTGCTTTGGAAGACTGGGAAGGGGTCGTTGATGTCAACCTGAAAGGCGCGGTAAATGTCATTCGCGCGGCAGACCCGCACCTGGGTGAGGGTGGCGCCATCATCAATATCGGCGCAGTCGTTGGGTTTCGCGGCTTCCCGGGCGACTCTGCCTACGCGGCATCGAAGGCGGGACTGGCCGGGCTCACTCGCGCGCTGGCGATTGAATATGCCGCCCGTGCCATCACAGTGAATCTGGTGATCCCCGGCCTGGTGCTGACCGAGATGACGGGAGGCTTGTCCGAAAAAGCCCTGGAAGCCATGCGACAGACAATACCGCTGGGCCGCTATGGCCAGCCAGAGGAGATCGCGCAGGTGGTTGAGGCCGTAGCCCGGGCACGCTATATGACAGGGGCTTTCGTGCCCGTTGATGGTGGGCTGCTGAGCAGCTTCGGGGTGGCGGGATGACGGCTGGCCATCCATTTGATGCGCCGCTGGCCACGTGGATTGCAGCAGAGGCCGGCGTCACGGGAGCGCGAGTGACCCGCGCCCTGAGCGGCGGCAATGCAAACCTCACGCTGTTGCTGGATACGGATGACGGCCCGCTGGTATTGCGCACCCCGCCGGAAAACGCGATCTCCGCCACTTCGCACCGCGGTATCGAGCGCGAGGCGACCGTGCTGCGCGCCATCCAGGGTCACGTCAAGGCACCACGCGTGGTGGGCTGGTGTGAGGACGTCTCGGTCATTGGCCGCCCCTTCCTGCTGGTGTCGCATGTCAATGGTGTGGCAATTACTGACACCCTGCCCGAGCCTTACCCGGCCACGGCCGCGAGCGTGAACCGGCTGGGTGAGGATCTGATCGACGAGCTGGCGGCCATCCATACGGCGCCCTGGCAGACGATTGGTCTTGAGCGCTTCGGGAACCCGGAGAACTTTCTGCAGCGACAGATTACCCGCTGGCGCACGGCCCGAGCGGAGGCCCCCGTGCGCGAGCTGCCGCTGCTGGATGAACTGGCCGACTGGCTGTTGCAGCATATTCCGGTATCAGGCCCGGTGGGGTTGGTGCACGGCGACTACCATCTGGACAACACGCTGTCACACCCGGACCGCCCCGGATTGGCAGCGGTCATCGACTGGGAGCTGGCGACCATCGGGGACCCGCTTGCCGATCTGGGCCTGTTCCTCATGTTCTGGGGCCCGCGAGAGCTGGATCCTCCGGGTTTCAGTCACATCCAGGCTGTCAGCCGGCGTGAAGGTGTCTTGTCCCGGCGGGTGCTGGCCGAACGCTGGGGTGCCGCCACGGGTTACCCGCTGGCCAATCTGGATTTCTACCTGTGCTTCGCCTTCTGGCGCCTGGCGGCGATCGTGGAGGGTGCCTACGCGTTGTACTGTGAAGGCAAGGTCGATTCGGCTTATGCCCGCGGGCTGGAATACGACGTGCCTGCCCTGTTGCAGGAGGCCGCGGCGGCTGCGCGCGGCGACTGGTAAGGAGACGCTTTTCCATGTTGGCAACAATGATGCACATGCCCATGACGGTTCGCATGATCATGGAGCACGGTGCGGCAGTATTCCCCGACAGCCGCGTGGGTGTTTTTGATGGCGAGGTAACCACATGGTCCAGCTACCGCGACGTGGCGGCTCGCGCGGAGCAATTGGCCGGAGCGCTCGCCGCGCTGGACATCGCGCAAGGTGACCGCGTCGCCACCTTCAGCTGGAACAATCTGGCGCACATGGAAGCTTATCTGGCGATACCTTCCATGGGTGCGATCATGCATACGGTCAACATACGACTTTCCGCCGAGCAGGTCGCCTGGGTTATCAATCACGCAGAGAACCGGGTGGTGATCCTGGACGCGAGCCTGCTGGACCTGTTTCTGCCGGTCGTGCCGCTGCTGACGACGGTGGAGCACATTCTACTGGTGGGCGGCGATGAGCCGTCCGTGGGCGGGATTCCTGCAAGTAGCTATGCCCAAGCCCTGTCGGCGCACGGGAAGGGCTTCGAATGGCCCGAACTGGATGAAACCGCCGCAGCGGCGGTGTGCTATACCAGCGGCACTACGGGCAACCCCAAGGGGGTTGTCTACAGCCACAAGACCACGTTTGTCCACTCACTGGCTTCCCGCGCCACCGACACCTTCGGTATCAACGAGCGTGATCGCATCCTGCTGTTGCCGCCGATGTTCCATGCCAACGCCTGGGGTTTGCCCTATAGCGGCTGGCTCAGCGGCAGCGATTTCATTCTGCCCGGGCCGCACCTCCAGGCCGCAGGCATCGAAGCGATGATCCGCGCCGAAAAACCCACCTTCACCGCCACGGTTCCCACCATCCTCTCGGATCTGCTGCGCGCGTCACGAGACACTGGCCTGCAGATGGACAGCTTTCGCATGCTGGTCTGCGGTGGGGCCGCGGTCGCACCGGCGCTGATTGACGCCGCACGCGAACGCTGGGGCGTGCCCGTGTTGCAGGGTTGGGGTATGACGGAAACCAGCCCGCTCTGCCACCTGTCACATCCGCCCCGGGATCCGGGCCCCGGTGGAGAAACCCCCTGGCGCGCCAAGAGTGGCCGGCCGGTCCCGGGTGTGCAGGTCCGGGTAGTGGATGCCGAGGGTCATGCCTTGCCACACAATGGGCGCGATGTCGGTGAACTGCAGTTACGCGGTCCCTGGATCACGGGCAGCTACCATAAGAACAGTGCGGAAGATTCATTCACGGCGGACGGCTGGCTGCGTACCGGCGATGTCGGGCATATCGATGAGAAGCATTTCGTACAGCTCACCGACCGCACCAAGGATGTGATCAAGTCCGGAGGGGAGTGGATCTCATCGGTTGATCTCGAGAATGCCCTGTTGGCACATCCGGCGGTGCGTGAAGTGGCAGTAATCGCCACGGACGATCCCCGCTGGCAGGAGAGGCCGTTGGCCATTGTGGTGACGGAGTCGGCGGTTTCGCCGGCGGATTTGCGGGAATTCCTTGCTGACCGCGTGGCGAAATTCTGGATTCCCGAGTATTGGGCGTTTGTCGAGGAGATCCCCAAGACCAGCGTTGGCAAACTCGACAAGAAAGTGTTGCGCGCGGGCCACGCAGCCGGAGAATACTCCGTTGACTACGTGAAATAACGGTCGCTGCGATCTGTCAGCGCTGCAGGATTGGGAGGAACACGGATGGGAGTGGCAGGGAAGCGGGCGGTGGAGTCCGGTACGCGTCGCAGGACGCAGGCAGAGAGAACGGCGCTCTCCGACAAGCGCATGTTCGAGGCGGCGATCCAGCTGATTATCGAGCGGGGTACCGAGCGCACGACGCTCAAGGAAATCGGTGAACTTGCCGGGTACAGCCGGGGGCTTGCACACTCCCGCTTCGGTTCGAAGGAAGGGTTCCTGAACAAGCTCTTTGTGCGGTTTGATGGCCGCTGGAAAGAGCACCTCACCAGCTACGTCGGGGGTAAGACCGGCACCGAGGCCGTACTGGGCGCGCTGCATGCTCTGCGCGACTTCCTCACGGCGGAGGCCAGTTACATGCGCGCCATGTACATACTCTGGTACGAGTCGCTGGGCCATGACTCCAAAATACGCAACAAGCTGGCGGACCATCACCGCATCTACCGCGAAGACGCCGCCCGTTGGGTGCGGCAGGGTATCGAAGATGGCGAGATCGATCCGGTGATCAACCCGGAACAGTTTTCGGTGCAGTTCAACGCCTTCATTTTCGGCATCATTTACCAGTGGCTGGTGAATGCCGAGGCGCTGGATTTGCACGCAGTCTTCAGTGATTACGAAACCACCATAAAACGACTTCTCAGCAATAAAGGGTAATCTCATGTCCTATCTGCAGACCGATTGTGGCAAGAACGTGTACTTCGAGGATTACGGGGTTGGCAGCCGCGCCGTGCTGTTGATCCACGGTTGGGGTTTCAGCTGCCGTGCATGGGACAACACCCTGCCAGCGCTGTTGGCGGCCGGGCACCGCGTTGTCATGCTGGACCACCGGGGGTGTGGCGCCTCGGACAAGGATTTTGCCGACCTGGGTATCAATGCCATCGCTGGCGACGTTGTCGCATTGGTGGACAAGCTAGGCCTGGCATCGGTGGTCCTGAACGGCTGGTCGCTGGGTGGCGCAGTCGCGGTGGAAGCGGCGAGCCGGCTCGGCAGCCGCTGCAGCGGTGTCGTGCTGACCGGTGGTGCTACACCCATTTATGTGCAGAAGCCCGATCTCGCCCTGGGCGGCACCGAGGCGGATATGGCCGGCACCGTCGCTGCGCTGCAGGCAGATCGTATTGGATTCCTCGCTGGCCTGGTGCATGCGGTCTGCGCCAAAGAGGTTGCGCCTGCCATCACTGACTGGATGTGGCGTGTGTTCTGTGAGGCTTCGCCACTGGCGCACCAGACGCTGGCGCAACTCGCGCCGCTGGACCAGCGCGCACAGCTTGCCGCGCTCGAAGTGCCGATTCTTTCCTTCGTCGGCACAGAAGACGCATTCGTTGCGCCGGATATCTGCCGCTGGGTGGGCGCCAACAACGCCCGTGCCCGTCTGGTGGAATACGAGGGCGTAGGGCACGCGCCGTTTATCGAAGTTGCCGAGGACTACAACCGTGATCTGCTGGCCTTTCTGGCAGAATTAGCCTGAGTCCGGGAGGTCTCGTTCATGACATCAAGTGTAAACTACGGACTTTGGTACGACTTTCGCAATCCCGCCCCCTGGCAGGAAAACTTCGAGAGTTTCTACGCCAGCCGCCTCGGCCAGATAGCGGATGCCGAGTCCCTGGGCTTCAACTCAGTCTGGCTCACCGAGCACCATTTCTGTGAGGATGGCTATACGCCGTCGCCACTGGTGATTGCCGCCGCCATCGCCGCACGCACACGCGCCATGCACATCGGCACCAACCTGATGTTGCTCCCGCTGCATGATCCGGTGCGTATGGCAGAAGATGCGGCGACGGTGTCACTGCTCAGTGGCGGCCGCTTCGATCTCGGTGTCGGTATCGGCTACCGCCAACTGGAGTTCGACCAGTTCGGGCGCCAGCTTTCGCACCGCCCCAGCCTGGTGGAAGAGGGTATCGAAGTGCTGCGTCGCTGCTGGTCGGGGGAGCCCGTCAATTTCAGCGGCAAACGCTTTAATGTCGGTGACCTCAAGGTGCTGCCGGCGCCGGTACACACGCCGAAGATCCTCCTCGGCGGCATGGCGCCGCCGGCGATCGAGCGGGCAGCCCGCATCGCGGATGGCTTTCTCTCCACCGGCGGGCTCGGGCTGGATAACTACTGCGAGGCCTTGCTGGCCCAGGGCAAGTCGCTGGACCAGGGGAGTGTGATTCTCGGCTGCTGGGCAATTATTGCCGAGGACCCGGAAGCCGAAGCTGCCCGCATCGCCGATCATATCCTGTACCAGACCAATGCCTACATCCAATGGGGCGCGTTTGGTCCGCCGGAGCAGGCGACGCTGTACGACGACGTATTCTCGGCGATCGAGAATGGCCTCTATGAGCTGTGGGACGCGGACATGGCAGTGACGAAGCTGAAGAAGCTGGTGGCAGATTATCCGATGATCCGCGACATTCACTTCTGGGCGCAGTTTCCGGGCGAATCACTGGAGTCAGGCAACCGTCGCCTGCACTATATCGCCGAGAAGGTCCTGCCCAGGCTGCGCTAAACCGCCGGCCTCAGGCGCTGAAGCCGCTCATCCTGTTCACGGTTTCCGTGAACAGGGTGTGCGCCCGCTCCAAACTGATGTCGTCATCGAAGTACACGGCAGAGCGCAGGCCGATCATCATTGAGTAGGCAATTTCTGCCGAATCCCTGGCGTCAGCCAGCAGCAGCTTGGGTGCCGCCGCAAAGATATGTGCCAGGTGCGCCTTGCAGCGGCTGTCAAAATCCGCCTTGGTGATGCGCAGGATGTCATCGTTCACCGCATTGCCGAAGCACTCCAGCATGAACCCGATTTCCAGTCGGGTGCTGGTTTCTCCCTTGAACCAGAAGTCCGCCAGCATCTGCACCTGTTGCTCAGCGGGGTGTTGTGCAAAGCCTTCGATACGCTCAAGAAAGCGCACCGCCACGTTGGCGAAGTACTGCTCGAGAATCGCCTCCTTGCCGTTGAAATAGTACAGCAGGTGACTGGCGGTCATACCGGCACCCTCGGCGATGTCGGCCAGTGTTGTTTTTACGTAGCCCTTGCTGATGATGCAGTCGTGTAATGACTTGTAAATGCGGCGGCGACGCTTTTCCCCGCGCGTATCGCGGCGCGGGGTTGCGGGCGCTCGAGGATTGCCGGGGCCGCGGGAAGTGCTCTTGACGGGGCTGGATGTCATGGTGGAACTTTACCAGCTAACAACAATACCGACTATGTGTTTGCCCTGAATTATCCCCAGAAATATCTTGAACAATGTTCAAGATATGCTTATGCTTTTTCCGCGAAAGGTGTTGAGACAACAATAATGCAAGTCAACGGTCTTAATTTCGTCATTACGGGTGCTGGCGCGGGCATTGGAGCGGGTACCGCTCTGGTAGCGGCGGGCTATGGCGCGCGGGTCATGGTGTCGGATACCAACGATGCCGATGGAGAAGCGGTTGCGGCGCGTATCCGAGACGCGGGCGGTGTGGCGTTTTACCAGCACTGCGATGTCACAGACGAAGGTCAGGTTCAGGCGCTGATGCAAGCTGCAGGTGAGCAGCTCGGCGGCATCGACGTACTGCATAACAACGCGGGCATCCATGAGAGCGTTCTGGGTGGCGGGCTTGACCTCGAGAGTATGTCGCGAGACACCTTTGACAAGGTCATGGCGGTCAATGTCCTGGGCCCATGGCTCTGTGCAAAGTATGCTTTGCCCTGGCTGAGAAAGAGTCAGCAGGCTTCCATCATTAACGCGGGTTCGGTCAGCTCCGTTGCGGGTTACCCCAACTGCGTGGCCTACGGCTCAAGCAAGGGAGCCATCATGCAAATGACAAAGATGCTGGCTGTTGACCTGGCGGCAGATGGTATCCGCGTCAACTGTTACTGCCCGGGCTCAATACGTACCAGGATGGTTGACGATTTCCTTGCTGCCGCGCCGGATCCCGCAGCCATGCTCAATACGATGACCAACACGCATTTGATTCCACGGATGGGCAAGCCGGAAGATGTGGCCGAACTGGTCTGTTTTCTGGCCAGCCCGGCGGCCAGTTTCATCAATGGCGCCGTGTGGTTGATCGACGGCGGTTCGCTGGCCTGGCGCGGCACGCTGGATATTCTGGGTATGGAGGACACCGCATGACGACAACGTTGGACGTTGCAGACAAACTTGCCATTCATGAACTGCTTTCGCGCGCAGCCTACGCATTGGACGAACGCAATCTGGAGATGTTGGCGGCGAGCTTTGCGCCTGATGCACGCTTCAGTATGCGCATTGCCGGCGGAGACCTAGTCGGTCCTTTCGAATCCCGCGAGGGCATTATGGAGCTGATGACCGGGGCCATGGCGCAACAAACGGATAAGCGCCGGCACGTCGTGTCCAATATCTTCTTTCCTGACGAAGCGCACGAGGCGGATAAGGGCTTTGCAGTCATTTCCAACCTGACGTTGTTTGCCACAGAAGACGGCGTAATTTCACTCTTGTCCGCCGGTGTCTACCATGACCGTGTCGTACGTCGTGATGGCCAGTGGGAGTTGCTCGAACGGCACCTCGAACTCGATAAAAGTTACTGACGGAGGGTGGCGTGAATATTGGCAAAATCCCGTCTAAAACAGCGCGCCTCGCGCCTGCGCGCGAAGCGTTGATCGACGTTTCCAGCGGCCGGCGCCTCACTTTCGGTGCTCTGGATGAGCGCGTGCGCCGCCTGGGCAACGCACTCATGCAACAGGTGGGGCTCGCCAAGGGGGATCGTGTTGCGGTGCTGGCGCGCAACTGCATCGAATACATGGAGGTCTATTACGGTTGCGCGAGGGTTGGCCTCATTGTGCAGCCTCTGAACTGGCGGTTGGGCGCGCCAGAACTGCTCAAGATCGCCAGTGGCGGGGAGCCTGAAGTGCTCATGTATGCCTCCGATTACGCAGATGAGGCGTCGACCCTCGTGGCGCAGGCCGGTATTCCCCATGCCTTTGCCTTCGGCGAAGACAGCGACGGCAGCTACGAGGCGCTTCTGGCACAGGCGAGTGCGGAAGAACCCGTCCAGTCTGCGTCGACGGGGGGTGATGACCCGGTCCTGATTCTCTACACCGGTGGTACTACAGGGGAATCCAAGGGAGCGCTGCACACGCACAGTTCGCTGTTTGCCGGCATGATCAACCAGACCGTAGCCGAGCGTATTGTGCCCTCAGACGTCTACATGCTCACCGGCCAGATGTTTCACATACCGGTAGGTCTGGCCATGAACTACATGGCTCATGGCTGTCCGCTGGTTCTGATCAACTTCGAGGCCCGGCTGGCGCTGGAGGTGATCCAGCGCGAGCGGGTGTCGGCTTTCCTCGGCATCACCACCATGCTCAACTGGATGATGGCAGTGGACAATTTTGCGGACTACGATCTCAGCAGCCTGAGGAATATTCAGTACGGCGGCGGTCCGATGCCGCACAGTGTGGTGAAAGCCGCGCTGGAGGCCTTCCCCTGTACCCTGATCCAGGGTTATGGACAGACCGAAGGCATGACCATGAGCTTTCTCTCGCAGGAGGATCATGCCAACGCGGTCGCCGGCATCCATCCCGAGCGTCTGAGCTCCTGTGGGCGGGAAGGCTTCATGACCACCATCAAACTGGTTGACCCGCACGGCGAGCCGGTGCCGCGCGATGGCGTGACGCCGGGTGAAATACTGGTGCAGTCCGAGGCCAACATGGTGGGCTACTGGCAGCGTCCGGATCTCACAGCCGAGACCCTGCGCGATGGCTGGATGCACACCGGTGACGTGGCGGTGTGGGATGAGGATGGCTACATCTTCATTGTTGATCGCGCCAAGGACATGATTATCTCCGGCGGCGAAAATATTTACAGCACCCAGGTGGAGGCCGCGATTCACCAGCATCCCGCGGTGCTGGAGTCCGCTGTGTTCGGGGTGCCGGATGCGGAATGGGGTGAGTCGGTAAAAGCGGTTGTCGTACTCAAACCCGGCATGCAGGCTACCGAGCAGGAGATTATCGCTGCTGCCAGCCAGCATCTGGCGTCCTATCAGAAGCCGCGTTCTGTGGATTTCGTCGACAGCCTGCCCAAAGCACCGACGGGGAAAATTCTCAAGCGTGAACTGCGCGACCCTTACTGGAATCAGGGAGAGAGGAAGGTATGACAAGCCTGCTCAGTGACGAGCTGCTGGCCAATATCGGCCGGCAGAGTACCCCGCACCGTGAGCTGGTCACCCGTCGCGATATTCGCAAGTACGCGATAGCGACAGGGAACCGCCAACGCAAATACCTCGATGGCGATCAGGCGCCGCCCATGTTTCATGTGGCGCTGTTCTGGGATGTGGTGGAACTCGATGAGCTGACGCCGGACGGTGTGTCAATCGATTCGCTGTTGCCCAAGTTCCCGCTGGAGCGGGCGATGGCGGGTGGCCTGAAAATCGACTACTTCAAGCCGGTGTATCCCGGTGACTGGCTTACCGCAACGCGTACGTTGACAAACATCTACGAAAAGCACGGCCGCTCTGGGCCGCTGATCTTCTATGAAGTTGACATGCAGATCGTTAACGATGCGGGTGAGCCAGTCATCCGTGAACAAACCACTCGAATTCTGAGGTGAGCGATTTGGCGCTGTCTGAAAAAAAATCTCCGATGTCAGTGCAGGTTGGCGATGCACTTCCAGAGCGTGAGCTTACGCCCGACAATGTGCAGCTGTTTCTTTACAACGCCGCGCTGTGGAATGCACACAGGATCCATTTTGACGAGCCTTA
>DIAF01000039.1:35020-266091 GCA_002414665.1 Halieaceae bacterium UBA5085 | reverse complement strand
TTTGACGAGCCTTATACCAAAGGTGTGGAAGGCTATCCCGGCCTCGTGATTGCGGGGCCGATGCTCGGCGACTGGCTGAACCAGTGTGTGGAGGAGTGGCTGGGCGACAACGGCCGCCTCGTGTCCATAGAGTACTCCAACCGTGCCGCAACCTATATCGGCGAAACCCTGACTTCCGGGGGTACGGTGATCGAAGTCGACCCCGCGGCGGGCGCAGTACGGGTCGAGGTGTTTATCAAGAACGCTTCGGGGGAGGTGGTCACCCCCGGCGTGGCCACCGCTGTATTGGACGCCCAATGAGCTCCATGGGGATCATGCAGTGAGTAGTTTGCGCGGCAAGGTAGCCATTGTCGGAGCGGCGGATACCCGCGTTGGTGTGGTGCCGGACAGGACGGCCACTGAACTGTGCATCGAATCAATCTTGCTGGCCCTCGCTGACGCGGGCATTGGCAAGGATGAGGTGGATGGCCTGGTCACCTGTAACAGCATGGCGCAGCCCATGCTGTACCACGCAGAAGCCATCGCAGAATACCTGGCCATCACGCCGCGGTACTGTTTTGCCGCCGGGGCTGGCGGCGGCACCACCTTTTCGGTGTTGCACCACGCGGCATCGGCGATTGTGACCGGTATGGCCGAGGTGGTGGTGATTGCGATGGCGGACAGTCTGCGCAGTGGTCTTTCCCGCGACCAGGCGATGCTGATGCAGTCCTCAACCGGGCATCCGCAATACGAGCAACCCTACGGGCCCACGGTGCCCGCGTATTATGCGCTGATCGCACAGGCGCACATGGCGCGCTACGGTACCCGGCCAGAGCACTTTGCAGAAATCGCGGTCGCTTGCAGGGCACACGCCGCGCGCAACCCGGCGGCCCAGATGCGTGAGCCGATCACTGTCGACGACGTGCTCAACTCGCGCATGATTGCCGACCCGCTGCACCTGCTCGATTGTTCCCTGGTGTCAGATGGCGGTGCAGCGATCATTCTCACATCGGCCGAACGGGCGCGTGATTTCCGTCAGTCTCCCGTTTATGTACTGGGTGTGGGTGAAGGCCATGGCCATGAACACATCAGTCAGGCGCAAGACCTCACCGTCTCCGCCGCCCGCGAGTCGGGCCAGAGAGCCTATGCCATGTCGGGTTTACGCCCCACTGACATGGACTTCGCGCAGCTCTATGACTGCTTCACTCCCACCGTGCTGGTGGAGCTTGAGGACCTGGGCTTTTGTGCCAAGGGTGAGGGCGGGGCCTTCGTCAGCGAGGCGGGCATTGGCCCGGCGGGACAGCTGCCGGTGAACACCCACGGCGGTCTGCTGTCTCACTGTCACCCAGGCAACCCTGGGTCCATGTTCGCACTGACAGAATCGGTCTGGCAGCTGCGACACACGGCAGGTGAGCGCCAGGTCGCGAATGCCCGTTACGGGCTCCTGCATGCGCAGGGCGGCATCATGTCCAGTCACAGCACGCTCATACTGAGCAGGGAGGAGGGCTGACGTGGAACGTATCCAGCCGGCCAGCGGCGCACTTGCCGACGCTTATATCGCGGGCTGCCGCGTGGGCGAGTTACGCCTGCAGTGCTGCAGCCGCTGCGGTCTCCACCAGTTCTATCCGCGCATCATGTGCGCCACCTGCCTCAGCGCTGAGCTGGAATGGGTGGCTGCCACGGGACGCGGCGAAATCACCAGCTTCACCGTGGTGCGCAGGTCCATCTCCAAGGCCTATGAGGCACCCTACGTGGTTGCGCTGATCAAATTGGAAGAGGGGCCGACGTTGATGAGTCATGTCGTCGACTGCGACCCGGAAACAGTTGCGGTAGGGCTTCCGGTGCGGGTGGCTTTTGCCCCCTGGTCGGAGAGCGTTACCCTTCCCGTGTTCACGCTTGACAGTCAGAGAGGTAATTCATCATGAATGCGAAAGGTGTGCCGATTGCGGTAATCAACCCCGATGCGCCGGTGGAATCCCTGGAGTCGAAGCAGCCGGAGGTGGATAACGGCGTGGAGATGGCCGGCAAAGAAGGTTACTTCAGCCGTGAATACATGCAACGCGAGTGGGACAAGCTCTGGACCCGCTCGTGGCTGATTGCGGGAGTGGAGTCAGACATCCCGGAGGTCGGCGACTTCTTTCTGTTCAACATTCGCGACGAATCGATCATCGTGACCCGCACTGAAGAGGGTATCAAGGCTTTCTACAACGTCTGCAGTCACCGCGGGGCACGCCTGGTGTGGGACGAGCGCGGTAACCGCAAGGTATTTGTCTGTCCCTTCCACAGCTGGAGCTTCCACAACGACGGCCGTTTGCGTCGCATAACGGATGAGGAGTACTTCAAGCCCGAGGTGGTGGCGCATCGCCCGGGTCTGAAGCCGGTGCACTGCGATACCCTCGCCGGCATCGTGTTCATTAACATGAGTGACACGCCCGAGCAGCCCCTGAAGGAGGCTATCGGGCTGCCCGATGGATATCTGGAGGCCTACTGCATTGCTGACATGCGGGTCGCGCGTCACGTGCGCAGCGAGTGGGGCGCCAATTGGAAGGTGGGCGTGGAAGCGTTTTACGAAAGCTACCACCTGCACGCCGTGCACCCGGAAACCCGCGGCGTGATGGGCGACCTGAACGTGCAGTATGACCTATACCCCAATGGCGCGAGCCGCATGATCGTGCCGCTGGGACAGCCCAGCCCGCGCATACATGACCAGACCACGGTGACCGAGGGTCTGAAAATGATGTTGGAGGACGCGGGCCTGGATCCCTCGGGCTTCACCGGGACCGCAGCAGATGTGCGCCGAGCCATCCAGCAGGGAAAGCGTCAACGCGCGGAGCGGCTTGGGCTGGATTACTCCCGCTTCGTCGACGGGCAGCTCTCGGACAGTTGGGCGACGGGTGTCTTTCCCAACGTGCAGATCGGCTGTCATCCTGAAGCGGTGTTCCTGATGCGCTTCCTGCCCCACGAGACAGATCCGGAGCGGTTCTATTACGACACCATGACACTCATTTTTCCGGTGGAGGACGGCAGTTACCGTCCGCCGGCCTGGATGGGACTGCCCGAGGGCACCGATACCACGGGGCGGGTGCGTCCGGCCACCGAGCACTACAGCATCGAAGAGGACGCAAACCTGGGGCTGGTACTGAGCCAGGATTCCGCGCTGCTGCCCGTGGTGCAACAGGGGATGCGCTCCCGGGGCTTTGATGGTCAGCTCTGGAGTGAGCAGGAACAGCGCCTGAGACACTTTCATGTCGAGTTGGAGAGGAGGCTGGCGCGTTAGGTCGTGGTGCGACCAGGCGCGCGATGCATGGCGTTTTTTCGATCGGCAACAATAGCCTCACCGGGACAGACAGCATGGAGCTGATACTTCACCACTTCGACATATCCCCTTTCGCCGAAAAGGTTCGTCTGGCACTGGGGCTGAAAGGGCTGGCCTGGCGATCAGTGGAGATTCCGCTGGTTATGCCCAAGCCGGACCTTACCGCGCTTACCGGCGGCTACCGAAAAACGCCGGTGCTGCAGATCGGCGCTGATATTTACTGCGACACGCAGCGTATTGCCCGGGAGCTGGAGTCAAGGTTTCCCGGGCAACCGTCGCTGTTTCCGGGTGCAAGCCAGGGAATCTGCCTGGCGTTGTCGGCCTGGAGTGACAGCGCCTTTTTCCGCCCGGGTGCCGGCTTGTCCATGGGCACCAACGACGGCTTGCCGGAAGCCATCCTCAAGGATCGCAAGGCGTTCTTCAATTTCCTCGACTTCAGCACACTGGATGCGCAACTGCCCCACCTGTACGCAGCCTTTGAGGTGCAGTTACAACTGCTCGACAGCATGCTGGCGGACGGCCGGCCCTACGTGTTGGGCGATGCACCGTCCTGGGCGGACATCCTGGGCTATTTTCCGGTGTGGATGTGCCGCGGCAATATCCGCGATGGTGACGCATTGCTGACGCAGTGGCGCTGGTTGCCTGACTGGGAGCAACGGATCACGTCTATCGGTCACGGTGAGCGCAGGGAACTGGATGCGGAATCGGCACTGGCGATTGCCCGTGAATCCCGCTCTACAGCGCAGGCGGCAGTTTCCGCTGTGCACCTGCCGGGTTTGCAGCAGGGCAGTGCGGTTAACGTGACGCCGGAAGATTACGGTGCGGTGCCGGTCGCAGGTGAGCTGGTGCGGCTTACGAGCGAAGACATTGCCATTTGTCGAACTGATTCGCGAGCCGGGGAGGTGGTTGTGCACTTTCCTCGCGCCGGTTATCGCGTGGAGCCCTTGGGATGAAAAACCATTTACCTGCCTCGCTCTTGGCCGCGTTGCTTCTGGCGCCGTTTTCCCAGGCCGATGTGCCTGTAGACAACACGCCGGATGGCGCAGCGCTGTACCAACAGCATTGTGCCAGCTGTCATGAAGGGGGGGTGGCGAAGGCGCCGCAGCTGAGCCTGCTGCAGATCATGCCACCGACCTCTATTCTGCGGGCGATGCAGGGCGGTGTGATGCAAACGCAGGCCGCGGCAATGACTGACGCCCAGCAGCGGTCCCTGGCCGAATACCTCTCCGGCCATAGTCTGGCGGAAGCGGCCATGTCCAGTGCGGCACCGCAGTGCAGTGCCGAGCAGTCCGCGTTCGACTTCAGTGCCCGGCCGGATACTGCCGGGTGGGGCGTCAATCTGGGCAACCACCGGTTCTATCGTCGCGAGCTCGCGGGAATCACGGCAGCGGACATGGACGAGCTTGAACTCAAGTGGGCGTTTGCTTTTCCCGGCGCGTTGCGCGCACGCTCCCAGCCGGCGATTGCCGGAGGCGCCGTGTTCATCGGCAGCCAGGACGGCACCGTGTACGCGCTGGATAAAGCCACGGGCTGCATTCGCTGGCGGTTTTCGACGGTAGCGGAAGTGCGCAACGGCATCGTTGTCGCCGACTGGGAGCCGAGTGCAAAGGCGCCACCGCTGCTCTATTTCGGTGACCTTGTCGGCAACGTCTACGCGCTGAACGCGGTGACGGGAGAACTTGCCTGGCGTGACCGGCCCGATGACCACCCAAGCCTGACGCTCACGGCTTCACCTGCACTGCACGATGGCCGTCTTTATGTGCCGCTGTCGTCACTCGAGGTCACTGCGGCAGCAGATCCCGGCTATGCCTGCTGTACCTTCCGCGGTGGCGTAGCGGTATACGACGCACTCAGCGGTGAGAAACTGCATACCAGCTACACGATCGCGGAACCCCCCGCGGTGGTGGGCAAAAATGCGGTGGGTACAGATCGCATCGCCCCCTCAGGCTCGCCGGTGTGGAATACACCCGCGCTGGATATTGAGCGCGGCGTGATGTACGTCGGCACCGGAGAAAACTATTCCTCACCGGCCAACGATACCAGTGATGCCATTCTCGCCCTGAGCCTTGAGGACGGTTCGATAGTCTGGAGCCAGCAGATGACGGCCGGGGATGCCTGGAATATGGGTTGTGAGACTGAGGAGCGGATAAACTGCCCGCCGGAGGATGGCCCGGACTACGACTTTGGTGCGGCGACCTTGCTGGCAACCACCTCAGAAGGGCGCGATCTGGTGCTGGCCGGGCAAAAGTCGGGCGATGTCTACGCATTGGACCCGGCGCGTGGTGGAGCCATTGTCTGGCAGAAGAAACTGGGCCGCGGTGGCATACAGGGCGGCGTGCATTTTGGCATGGCGCTCGATGGCGATGTGCTCTATGTGCCGATCTCGGATTTTGACGGTGGCCCTCGTTGGCCGGGTAAGGCACTCCCGGGGATGTATGCTGTGGATATTCGCAATGGCGACGTGCTCTGGTACAGGCCCGCGGAGGACCTTTGTGAGGGTCGCGAATTCTGCCAGCCAGGCCTCTCCGCCGCGGCATCCGCCATTGAGGGTGGGGTAGTTGCCGGCGCCATGGACGGCGTGTTGCGTGTCTATGACAAGGCAACGGGCAAGGTGCTCTG
Organism: Halieaceae bacterium UBA5085; assembly: GCA_002414665.1. GTDB lineage: Bacteria > Pseudomonadota > Gammaproteobacteria > Pseudomonadales > Halieaceae > Haliea. The sequence goes on along the minus strand of DIAF01000039.1, from coordinate 260,177 downwards.
GTCCTACGACAGCGTTCGCTCATTTGCCACCACTGACGGGGGTACTGCCCAGGGCGGCTCCTTTGGTGGAGCGGCCGGGCCGGTATTCAGTGACGGCATGATGTTTGTGAATTCCGGATACGGCATCTATTTCCACATGCCCGGGAATGTGTTCCTGGCATTTGGCCCCAAAACCCCCTGAGCCGGCGCTAACGCCTGCGTGAGGCTGTTCACGCAGGCGCTGCCACGTTCTCACAGGTCCTCCTCTGCTGCCTTCCAGCGGGACACCACATTTGTGACTTATTACCGGCTTCCTGCGCTGGCAGCGATTGCCGGCAGTGCTTGACTCGCTCCCGAATATCACTACACTTGCTAGACGCAAACAAGCTAATTGCACCTCGATGGTATCGAGTGCTTGGCAAAGCGTAAAAATATTAATGATAAGAACGGCACGAGGTACGACATGTCCGAAGACCGCGATACGCTGACGGCGCTCGCAGCCCGGGTGGACCAGCTGGAAAGTCGGCAGCATATCGTCGACTTGACATCGGATTATTGCCACGGCTTTGACAAGCGGGATTTCGACCGCTTCCTCGCTATCTGGAGTGAGGATTGCGTGTGGAATATCGGCCCGCCCTTCGGGACTTTCCGTGGCCACGCGGGAATTCGCGAGGCTGTGCTGGATGTTCTCTGGCCAGCCTGGCAGGAGTCCCATCACCTGTCGACCAACCATATCGTGCGCTTTCAGGATGCGGATAACGCAACCTGTGTCTGTGATGTCGACTGCATCGGCACGCTGACCGGCGATACTGACTGCCAAATGGTAGGCGCGACCTACAGCGACACCCTGCGGCGCACCGCGGGGCGCTGGAAGATTGTCCAGCGTGATGTGCAGATCCACTACTTCAACCCGATACCCGGCGCTCCGCTGAAGGCGCCGCAGGGCTGAAAGAGGCCCTGACCCGCTCAACAACGATCGATAAGACTATTAACAAACTCGTCGAGGAGACGTTCCATGAAGACACAACGCAGCATTTTGTTCGCCGCCATAGCCGCCGCTTCGGTGGGCGTTTCTGCGCCTGCCGTCGTATCCGCCGCACCAGGGGTGCTGGAGGAAATCACTGTCACGGCGCGTAAGCGAGAGGAGAGCATGCAGGACGTTGGCCTCGCGGTCAGCGCGCTGAGCGAAACCGAAATCCAGCGTCAGTTCGCGCGGGATATTCAGGACCTCGCCAATATTGCTCCCAACGTCATTATCGATGACACCGGGCAGGGCCCCGGTGGCACAGCAGCGATTTATGTGCGCGGTGTTGGCATTGCTGACCTGGAGAAAAACTTTGACCCGGCAGTTGGCGTCAGTGTTGATGGCGTGTTCATTGGCTCTACGGCTGGTGCATTGATGCGTGGTATCGACATCGCGAGCGTGGAAGTCTTGCGGGGGCCACAGGGTACGTTGTTCGGGCGCAACACTGTGGGCGGCATCATCAATATTACACGTACCCAGCCAACTGGTGAGTTGGGCGGCCGTTTCCGCAGCGGTGTGGAAAACTACGATACCTGGTATCTTGACGGGGTTTTTAACTTTGCAGTCACCGATGATCTTGCGGTGAAGTTGACAGCATCAAAGCGCGACCAGGGTGAAGGCTACTACGACAACGTTACCCGCCGCGGCGACCAGGGCCGTCAGGACTACGAGCAGCTCGGAGCCAATTTCCTTTGGAGTGCAACTGATACGCTGGAGCTCGAATACTCTTACATCCGTGAGCGCCTGGACCAAGATACCCCCCCCCTGGTAAATGCGTCACGGCCGGATCAGTTTTTCTGCATTCTCTACAACTATTGCTCCCCCAGCACCGACTCAACGATTACGGGTGATCGCCGTGGTGCTGCAGGTGGTGGTGGGGAGCCTGCGCCCGCTCCGAGCCTGGCCACCAATGTGACCCTTCGTGACGATCTGAATGATAACTTCATGGAGGCGTTCTTCGATACAGACACTCACATTCTCGAGGCCCGCTGGGAAATTAGTGAAGCATTGCGTTTTGACTACATATTCGGACGCTGGGAATCGGATGAGGACAGCCTGCAGGACTGGGACGGTACACCGGATTTGCTTTACCACACCCGTCGGCCGGGCGAATGGAAGCAGGACAGCCACGAAATGCGGCTCACCTGGGATGATGGCGGCGCCTTCAGTATGGTCGGTGGACTCTTCTTCTGGGAGTCTGAGTACGAGAGTCGTATGCGCTCGTATATCGGCTTTCTGGATATTATCAATGGCGCCCCTGGGGATCCCGGTTTCACCAGCCTGATTGCGGATATCCCGCAAACTACACGGCAGACGACCGATTCCGTCGCCGCCTTCTTTGAGGCTGACTATCGCTTTACCGACAAGTGGACCCTGACTTTGGGTGGACGCTACACCGAAGATGAAAAGACCTCCGAGCAATACGGTGAGGTGTTTACCGTAGCGGACGGTCGCACGAGCCACCCCCAGGAGGAATGGGATGAGTTTACTCCCAAGGTGGGTCTGCGCTATGCGGTTGATGATGACATCATGCTCTACGCGACGTATTCCCGCGGTTATCGCGCAGGCGGGTTTAATGGTCGTGTCGCCAGTGTTGTCGAAGCCTTCGAACCCTACGACCCCGAGACCATTGATAACTATGAAATCGGTATAAAGTCGGAGCTGCTGGACAATCGCCTGCGCCTGAACGCAACGATCTTCAACATGGATTACAAGGACAAGCAGGAAGAGCTGCAGCTCCCATCGAACGAGACGGATACAGGCCAGAAGACGGTGGTGGCTAATCCCTCTACGGCGACTATTCGTGGTATCGAGCTTGAAGCGATGGCGTACTTGAACGAGAACTTCAGTGTGCGTGCTAACCTGGGTTACCTGGACTCCTCATACGATGATTTCGTGTTTGAGGACTCCGAGGGTTCCATTGTCGATTTCAGTGGCTTTGAGTTCCGCCGTGCACCGGAATATACCGGTACTGTCGACGCTACCTATGAGTGGGATGTGGCGGGCGGCAATGCCTGGGTTCGTGGTTCTTACCGATATATCGGTGAGCACTTCACTAATGCAACGAACAACCAGGAGTTGAAGAACGAGAGCCAGGGGATCATTGACGCGTCTGTTAATTACGCCATCAACAACCTTCAGTTCAGTCTGTTTGGCCGTAACCTGACCGATGAAGACGGCTACACGCACGGGTATGAAGTGGCTGGCCTCTGGTCCTACGCTGCCACCCGCCCACCGCGCACCTACGGGTTCGAGGTGGTCTACAACTTCAATAACTGATTGTTACGATGAACGAGCAGTTGCAGGAGTTGCTCGCAAAGCAGGCGATCACGGAAGTGATCGTCCGCTACGCGCGGGCTCTGGACCGGATGGACGAAGCGCTGCTGCGCAGTGTTTTCCATCCGGGTTCGGAGCATCATCATTTCTTCGAGGGGCCATCGTCTGACCCCTCACGTCCGTCCACCGCAGAGCAGCCTGGCGATTTTGTGGCGTTTGCGTTGGGCGTGCTTTCGGCGCACAGCCGCACGCACCACCACCTCGGAAACATTCTGGTAGAGCTGGATGGGCCGGATAAAGCAAGAGCCGAAACCTACTTCACCGCGTTTCATCGCATGCGGCCAGTCGGTGACCCATTGGCGGGCCCGGATGCGTTCGATAACGAGATGGACTATTTCGTCGGAGGGCGTTATCTGGACCACTTTGCGCTGCGCGACGGTGAATGGCGCATCGTGCGCAGGGTTGGAATGACCGACTGGACGCGGCTGGAGCCGGCCCAGTCGCGCGGGTTTGGCAGCATTGCGCCGGAGACGGTGGGGCAGCGAGCACCCGACGATTACCTGTACCGAATGTAATGAAGTTTGCGGGGGCTGCGGCCCCCTTTTTTTGCAACCTGTAACTGGAGAGAACAGGCATGAGATTGGCAGGAAAGGTGGCATTGATTACGGGCGCTGCAAGCGGAATCGGAGCTGCAGCTGTGGAACGGTTTATCCAGGAAGGCTGCCGGGTCACTTTGTGCGATATCCAGGAGGCCGAGGGCACTGCGTTAGCAGAGAAATACGGCGACAAGGCGATGTTCAGTTACTGCAACATCACCGACGAAGATAGTGTGAGCGCTGCGGTCGACGCGACGGTAGCGCGTTTCGGTAAACTGGATGTCATGTTCAACAGCGCCGGTATTGTTGGCTCAGTTGGTCCGGCAGCGCAGACACCCGGTGCAGAATGGCGCTTCACCATCGATGTTCTGCTTAATGGCGCGTTCTATTGCGCCAAGCATGCGGCAAGAGTCATGCAGCCCCAGCGTTCTGGTTCGATTATCAGTATGGCGAGCACAGCAGGCATCATGGGCGGCCTGGGTCCACATGCCTATACGGCGGCGAAGCATGGGGTGGTGGGTCTCACCAAAAATCTGGCGGCGGAATTGGCGGGTAGCAACGTGCGTGTGAATGCCATAGCGGCCGCATCCATGGCGACTCCGATGGTAGCCAGCGTGCTGACGGGCGATCCGCGGAATATCGACAAGGCGAAGGAGATGCTTGCGGAAGCTTCACCGCTTCGTGGTCGTCCGGGTTTGGCAGAGGACGTCGCGAACGCCGCGTTGTGGCTGGCCAGTGATGAGTCAGGTTATACGACCGGACATACCCTGACGACGGATGCCGGATTTACGGTTGGAGCGACCGTGGCAGGCCCTGCGTTTGCAGAGTATCAACCAATGATTCGCGAGGCGGGCAAAGCGGGTCTTCCAGATGACCAAGCTTAGATAGCCGCGATCACGGCTTGTGCGCGAGTCGATTTTTTTTGCTGTAAAGGAGCGGGATGCCGGCCGGGTTTTAATCTTGAATACTGTTCAAAAAATGCTTGCTAGAAAGCACGGTTTTGAATTATTGTTAAGTTTATCCAGAGGCTGAACTGCAAGGTAAATAAGTGCAGGCAGTTAACGGAGCTCCTCACGATAATTCAGCAAAAAGATATAAGAGAGGGAAGTTACATGATGAATTTCAATAGAAAGGTTCTGGGGACTGCCGTCTGTCTGGCGCTCACTCAAGTGGTCGTGGGTGGGAATGCTCATGCTGAGTCCGAAAATAGATCTGAGAGGCTGCAACTTGAAGAGGTTGTCGTAACCGGCACCAAACGCACGGTGGCACAACAGGATCTGTCCGTCGCTGTTACGACAGTCACTTCGAAGCAGCTGGAGAGCACTTTCCAGAACGACGTCACCGCCTTAACAGAGCTCGCGCCCAACGTTAACCTGACGCCGCAAACCGGGTTTAACGCTATTGCGGGTGGTATGCGCGGTACGGGGTTTAACTCGATTCTGGTTACCAAGGACGCGTCGGTCGGCATCAGCGTCGACGAGTTTGTTTTCAACAATGTGCAGTCGCAGTTCATCGAAATGTTCGACATGGAGCAGGTGGAGATCTACCGTGGCCCGCAGGGCACTCTGTTCGGCAAGAACACGACCGGGGGTGCAATTGCATTCACGACGAAGAAGCCGGTTCTCGGCGAGTTTTTTGGGGACGTGGAGGCGAACTATTCCCAATTCGCATCGAACGATTCAAACGCCACCAAACTGAAGCTTAGTCTGAACGTACCCCTGGGCGACACCCTGGCTGCACGCCTGGCGGTTATTCAGGACAAGAGTGACGGCTTTTATACCAATGACAAGCCAGCAGGTGGCGAGTTCCAGAGCCTGGGATGCCCGTTCCCCGGTCAGCCTGGCTCAGCAGAGTGTAACGATGCTGCCCGCTCGAAGTTTCCTGATGTGGGCAATGGCGAGGACATCGGTGGCAAGGATGTGCTTGCAGCCAAGCTGAAGTTTCGCTGGCAACCCAACGATTTTTATCTTGCCGACCTGATTTTTGAGTATGTAAAAGACCGCGGTGACACGGTAGCGGCTGCCAACGAAACACCCCTGGCGAGCCAGAATGGTGGCGAAGGCTACTTGTGGCCGATCGCCGGTTTCCCGGGTATTGGTAACGGTGACCCCTTCTCGACAGGTCAGTCCTATACGGCTACGCCTGTTGTTGATATTCCGGGCGGTCATCAAATCGACGCCGACGGGATTTACCTGAACCAGACCTTTAATTTTGACACCTACACCCTGATGTGGATTCTGGGCGCGCGCACACAGGATGAGGTGCTCGCCAGCACCTACACCGGTGAGGCTTACACGTCCCAGTACGATGCAAGCAGAAACTCCGAGCGCGAACAGTTGCAAAACGAGTTCCGTATCTCATCCAATTACAGTGGACCGTTTAACTTTGTTGCCGGTGCCAGTTACTACGAAGATGACGTCGACTTTCTGGTATTCGGGAATCTGGGCTACTTCCTGATTTTCGCTGGCCCCGCCGCAGAGTTCTATCGCGACACCTATGAGGTTCAGGTGACCAGTCAGGACCGGGAAGGGCTGGCGTTCTACGTCGATGGTACTTACGAGCTTACGGATTCACTGAATCTGACAGCAGGCTTCAGACACACCAAGGATGAAAAGGTCTTTGCGCGTCGCAGCTTGGGTACTGCTGAGAACCCTGTCAGCAACTTCATCACCGTTGATCAGTTCCAGGGCCCGCATACCAATCCGCTGCCGATAACGGCTTTTGGCAATGTCATAGACGATAAAAAGGAATTCTCGGCCAATACATTCAGGGTTGTTCTGGATTACAACTGGACTGACGAGATCATGACCTACGCCAGTTTTGCGACTGGTTTTGTGTCCGGTGGGTTCTCCGAGACCTGTGGCAGTGCGTTAAGCTGCCAGCCGTATGCCAGTGAAGAGAACGAGAACTTCGAGATCGGTGCCAAGGCTGACATGCTGGATGGCAAACTCAGGATGAATGCGGCGTTGTTCCATACGGTCTATGAAAACCTCCAGCGCGATACGGTGGTTGCGTTCAAGGACGCGGCCGGTAACGATTTCCAGGAGACCATTGCGCTCAACGAGGGTGAAAGTACGGCCATCGGGATGGAGGTTGAGTTGAGCTATGTGCCAACGAACAATCTGCGCTTCGATGCCAACTTCGGCTGGTTGGATCATGAGTACGATAACTACAACCCAGGTTACGATCCTGCGACACTTGGGCTTTCAGGTCCCCCGCAGACGTTTGACTTCTCCGAGTTGGAGGTGCCCTACTCACCTGAGTTCAATGGTGGGGTAAGCGTTACCTACTTCCAGGAGCTGTCCAGCGGCAGCATGCTGACCTACAACCTCAACGTGCATTATCAGGGTGAGGCAGAAGTTAACCCGGCACCTGCCAGCTTCCAGGGTGGTACGCTGGAGAATCCGATATTGCGCCAGAAGGCCAACACCCAGTTGGAAGAGCGTACGCTGCTCAATGCTTACGTCACCTGGGAGTCGCCTGAAAGCGAGTTCACCGTGTCGCTTTACGGTAAAAACCTGACGGACGAGACGTACCGTAACTCTGCCAACCCTGTGGCCAACCTCTGGAACTTTACGACCTATGGGCCGCCACGTGAGCTTGGTATCCAGGTCGGGTATAACTTCTAGTCCGGAGCTTGCTCGGGTAGTCAAAGCCTGGCTCGACGGGACTGATAGTTTGGGTCCCGTCGGGCTAGGCACAATACAAGTTCTCATTTTCCATCGTTCAGACGTCACCCGTGCCGGTGCATGGGTGGCTCTGGGTGGTGGCTTTTTCCTTGGTCGATAGTTTCTCGCGCCTCATTTTTTGTCACCAGTATTTCCTGCTGAATCCTGTCAGCGCTATCTTCAGTCGTGCCGAAGACAAAACGCTGAAGAAGTATTGACAGCGCATTGGTTGTTGCATAAATTGAATTTTATTAAAAAATAAATGCGATAGTTTCCCTGGCGTTATCAGCACAATAAAAAAGGAGAGCACGACGTGATTCGGGTGTTTTCAGTATTCGCCGTCTGTGTGTTGCTTGCTGCACGGGCGTTCGCCACAGAACCATCAACGAGCGGTGAGGAACTGTTCGCCAGTAATTGCCTGGCTTGTCACGATGGCGGTGCGCCAAAGGCGCCGCATGTGGTGATGCTTCAGGTGATGAGCCCTGAGTCCGTTCTGGATGCCATGACGGCTGGCGTCATGAAGGCACAGTCAGCGCATTTAAGTGAAGCAGGCAAGCTGGCGATTGCTGAGTTTCTTGGTGGGCGCCCGGTCAGTGACACACCGCTGGCGGTTACCAATTTCTGTCCCAGTGATTTACCCAGGAACACGTCGGAGCATTCAGTAGTAAGCTGGGGAATGGGGGATACGAATCCTCGAAGCGTTCCAGGAAACGTGTCCGGAATCAGTCTGGCGAACGCCACCTCATTATCACTGCAGTGGGCTTATGCATTTCCGGGCGCCACCCGTGCGCGCTCGCAACCAACCGTGCATCAGGGCGTTGTTTACACCGGTACGCAAACCGGTGCTGTGTATGCCATTGATCTAAACACCGGGTGTACTCACTGGGTGTATCAGGCGAGCGCTGAAGTACGCTCATCGGTATCGATTTATGCCGGTGGTAAAGAGGGTGAGTTGACACTCTACTTCGGTGACTTCAATGGCAACGTCTACGCCCTCGACGGACGTACCGGCGAGCCACTGTGGGTAAAGAATGTCGATGATCACCCCGATGTCACTATCACCGGTAGCCCCAAGCTGCACGGGGAAACGCTTTATGTGCCGATGTCCTCCAGAGAGTGGGCGACCGCGGCGGATCCTTCTTACCCGTGTTGCACCTTCCGCGGAGGTGTCGCTGCCTTTGATCGGCAGAGTGGCGCCATACGCTGGAAGAATTATGTTGTAGGTGAAACGCCTTCAGCGACGGGTAAAACCAACGCACGTGGAACTCCAGTACTGGCACCATCCGGCGCTCCCGTATGGAACTCGCCTACTATTGATGAAGCGCGCGGTGTCCTCTACGTGGGAACCGGCGAAGCCTACAGCTCTCCGGCTCACGGCGCCAGTGACGCGGTAGTAGCCTTCGACCTGGAGACCGGGAAGCGGCGCTGGGTTCACCAGGCGCTTGCGGGTGATGCCTGGAACATGAGCTGCAACCTGGCACAGCCCGACAACTGCCCCAGTGAGGATGGTCCCGATTTCGACATCGGCGCATCGACCATATTGCACCGCGACGATAGCGGGCGTGAGCGCCTTCTGGTAGGCCAGAAATCGGGCCACGTCTTTGCGCTGGACCCTGATGCCGAAGGCAAGTTGCTGTGGAAAACGGCCGTGGGGCGCGGAGGGTTTTACGGCGGGGTACACTGGGGTATGGCTGTAGATCCGGAACGTGACGTGCTGTATGCACCGATTGCAGATACCGATATCAACGACCGTTTCAAGGGGACGCGCAAGCCGGGGCTGTTTGCACTGGACGTCAAGACGGGAGAGATTCTCTGGGAGTCGCCGGTTGCTCTGGCCTGTGATGAAGGGGCAGCGCCCGGATGCGATCCCGGGCTCTCCGCCGCGGTAACCGCGACCCAGGGCGTTGTGTTTTCTGGCGCGCTGGACGGCACCTTGCGTGCTCATGACAGCAGCTCGGGTGAGGTCATCTGGGAGTACAACACGGCTAGAACGTATGACAGCGTTTCCGGTGTCGAAGGTTATGGCGGCGCGCTTGAGTCTGACGGGGCCGTACTCATAGACGGTAGTTTGCTCATTAACTCAGGCTATCTCTGGGGAGGACGGTTCCCCGGCAATGTCCTGCTGCACTTCAAGGCAGGGCAATGAGGGTAAGTGATTTGCCGTTTGCCCATCCAGTTTTGCAAGGTTGTGACCGGGTGTGGCAGCAGAGTGGTTTGAACAGTCTTGTGCCTGGCGCGCAAGGCTTCCATTTACATCAGCACGTAAGCAGGTTGAACCATGACAAGACGTAAAGCCGCAAGTGGCGCCAAGCTGGATCGTGAGCAGCTGCTTCGGGCCTACCGAACCATGCGCACCATTCGTACCTTCGAGACGCGCATGGGGCAGGAGTTTGAGAAAGGCACGATCCCGGGGTTCACTCACTTGTATTCGGCGCAGGAAGCTATCGCAACGGCGGTGTGCATGAATCTGAGCGATAGCGATTATATCGGCAGCACGCACCGTGGGCACGGGCATTCCATTGCCAAGGGTTGCGATGTCAAAGGCATGGTCGCCGAGTTGATGGGAAAGGTCACCGGTATCTGCAAGGGAAAGGGTGGGTCCATGCATGTCGCGGACCTTAGCAAGGGCATGTTGGGCGCCAACGGTATTGTGGGTGGTTCGGCGCCACTCTGCGTGGGCGCCGGCCTGAGCGCCAAGACCCGGGGTACGCGAGGCGTTGCAGTCTCTTTTATTGGCGACGGTGGTTCCAATGAAGGGGTTGTTTTCGAGTCCATGAACCTGGCTGTGGTGCTTAAGCTGCCTGTGCTGTTCATGTACGAAAACAACGGCTACGGCGAGGCTACCGGCTTTAGTTACGCCGTCGGCTCCGGTGACATCGCGGGCCGTGCGGGTGCGTTTGGCATGCCGGCCGAGAAAGTGGACGGCACGGATTTCTTTGCCGTCTATGAGGCTGTCCAACGTGCCGTGGCGCGCGGTCGGGATGGCGAGGGTCCATCCGCCATTGAGGCCATGACCACGCGCTTTGGTGGGCATTTTGTCGGTGACCCTCAGCTGTATCGCGCCAAGGGGGAAATAGAGCAACAGCGTCGTGACATGGATTGCATCACGTTCTTTGTGGATCGTGTGCTCAAGGAGAAAACGGTCACTCGGAAAGCGCTCCAGGACATCGATGCAGAGGTGGACAGCTTGATAGAGGAGGCTGTCGAAGAAGCGCTGGCGGCACCCTACCCGGGGCCCGAAGAGCTGTTCACCGACGTCTATAAAACCTACTGAGTACTGATTCATGCCAAAGAAGACGATACGAGAAGTGATTCACGATACGGTTCGGGACGAGATGCGCCGGGACCCGAACGTTATTCTCATGGGCGAGGACGTGGCGGGGGGAGCAGGGTGTAGTGGCGAGGACGATGCCTTTGGCGGCGCCTTCGGATTCTACAAGGGGCTGGTCGGCGAGTTTGGTCGAGGTCGGGTTATTGACACGCCTATTTCCGAAGCGGCCTACATCGGTGCTGCGGCAGGTGCTGCGATGACCGGCCTGCGCCCCATAGCAGATCTCCAGTTCTTCGATTTTCTGGGGGTTTGCTTTGATCAGATCTACAATCAGATGGCGAAGTTTCGCTACATGTTTGGTGGCAAGTCGGATACCCCGCTGGTAATTCTGTCGCTGGTCGGCGCAGGACTCCGCTGTGGTGCACAACACTCGCAGAGTCTGCACCCGCAGGTCACCGCCGTGCCCGGATTGAAGGTGGTCATGCCTGAGAACGCCTACGATACGAAGGGGCTCTTGCTGACAGCGATCCGCGATGATGACCCGGTGATTTTCCTGCTGCACAAGTTGCAGTTTGAGAATGCCTGCGAAGTGCCGGATGAAGAGTATCTGATCCCGTTTGGCGAGGCCTCCTTCCCTCGAGAAGGGACTGACGTCACCGTGGTTGCCTTCTCAGCGATGGTGCAGAAGGCCGTTGCTGTCGCTGATCGCTTGCGGGAAGAGGGAATTTCTGTCGAGGTGATCGATCCGAGAACAACCTCACCGCTTGATGAAGAAGCCATTCTGGAAAGCGTCGAAATGACCGGTCGGGTGGTTATCGTCGACGAGGCCTGGGAGCGTTGCAGTGTCGCTGCAGATATCGCCAGTATTGTTGCGCGCAAGGCTTTCGCGGCACTGCAGGCACCGATAATGACTGTTACCGCGCCGCATACGCCTGCGCCTTTCAGCCCTGTGCTGGAAGATCTCTACATTCCCAGTGAAGACGACATTGAGCGAGCGGTTCGCGAGGTCGTCGCATATCGACGTTAACGCTGGGCCTGCACGCTGTCGAGCGCATGCGCGCAGGCGCTATGGGGTTTGAAGAATGGTTTTTCGCTGCCTTGTACTGACGCTGTTGCTGACTCTACTGCCGGCATCCCTGGTGTCGGCATCGCCGCTTGAGCGCGAAGCCACTGCATCCAGTCATCCGGGGCGCGCACTCTTCGCGGAGCATTGTGCGACGTGCCATACAGGCAGCGTGCCCAAGGCCCCCGGTTTGGAAATGATGGCTTATATGGCACCGGGCGCGCTTGCACGCGTGCTTGACGAGGGTGTGATGCGGCCCATGTCGGAGCATCTTTCCTCAGTCGAGAAACGTCAGGTGATCGCCTATGTCACCGGCAAGGAGCCAGCCGCAGAGCAAGAGGAGCCCGCTCTGCTCTGGTGTAGCCCGACGCCCGGCGATGCAGCGCTGGCCTCCACGAACACAGTCGGCTGGGGTGTAACACCCTTCAATACCCGCGCCTATACGAGGGAGCTCTCCAGGCTTACCCGCGACAACGTCGGGCAACTGAAGCTCAAGTGGGCATTCGGATTTCCCGACGCTGTGCGGGCCAGATCGCAGCCCCTGATCGCGGGGCACCGTATTTTTGTCGGCAGTCAGGATGGCACTGTATATGCGCTGGATCGTGACTCCGGCTGTGTCCACTGGCGCTTCCTGGCGCGGAGTGAAGTGCGTACCGGGATCATTATGGGAAGCGAAGAGAGGGCGGGTGCGTTGCTGCTGTTCGGCGACTACCTGGGCTATATCTATGCTGTCGATCCCGAAACCGGTGAACTGAGTTGGGAAAACAAGGTCGACGAACATCCCGCAGCGACAATTACCGGGACACCAGCACTCCATGGCAACGACGTCTACGTGCCAGTAACGTCTCTGGAGGTCGCCAGCGCCGCCCGCGCCAGCTATCCCTGCTGTACCTTCCGGGGCTCTGTGGTGGCATACGATTGGCGCACGGGTGAGCGTCGTTGGAAGACCTACAGCATTCCAGAAGTGCCACAACAAGTAGGCGAGAATGCCGCCGGCGTGGCGCGCTTTGCCCCGTCGGGCGCAGGGATATGGAACAGTCCCACGGTCGATCAAGAGCGTGGCGTGCTTTACGTGGGTACGGGTCAAAACTACTCATCGCCAACATCGGCCACCAGCGATGCTGTGCTGGCAATCGAATTGGCGACGGGTGCGGTTCGCTGGGTATTTCAGACGCGACGGGACGCATGGAATACCGCCTGTGAACTGGCGGACCGAACCAATTGCCCGGAGGAAGCCGGGGATGACTCCGACATGGATATCGGTGCTGCCGTCATCCTCGCCAAAGGCAGTGATGGTGAGGAATACCTGATCGCCGGGCAGAAATCCGGCCACGTGTGGGCTTTGCAGCCCGACAAGGGTGAAGTCGTGTGGCAGCGTAAACTTGGTCGTGGCGGGATGCTCGGAGGGGTGCACTTCGGCATGGCAGCTAGCCAGGGCGCTGTGATAGTGCCGATCAATGATGAGGATGTGCAGCTTAGCGCGACGGCAACCGGCAGCCGCTGGAATGGAGAGCAGCGGCCGGGAATCTACGCGCTGGACATCGCCAGTGGCAAGTCACTCTGGTCATGGCCTGCGGAAGACGCCTGTGAGGGAAGGCCCCTCTGCAAACCAGGGCACAGCGCGCCCGCAACGGTAACCGATGATCTGGTCATTACCGGCAGCCTGGATGGTTACATCCGTATTCATGACTTGCGAGACGGCGAGATACTCTGGCGTCACGATACGGTGCGTGATTACGCGACGCCGGGTGGCGCCTCGGCCCGCGGTGGCGCAATGGCCGGGGGCTCTGGTGCGGTATTGAAGGATGGACTGTTGCTGATGAACTCCGGATATATGTTGGTACACCACATGCCGGGAAATGTGCTGCTTGCCTTTGAGTTGGCAGCGGATGACGAATAGTCCTGAAGGTGAACCGGGCAATTGCTTGAATTGCCTGGGAACATGATGGCGGAGAGCAGTGAATGAGTGGGATCAATACAGTCACCATGCCCAAGTGGGGCATGGAGATGGTCGAAGGTGAAATCGCTGAGTGGCACGTCAGCGAGGGCGACAGCATCGTCGAAGGCGATGATCTCCTCGATGTAGAAACCAGCAAGATCGTCAATACGGTGACTGCACCGGCGAGCGGTGTCGTGAGACGCCTGCTGGGTGCGGTGGGTGAAATTGTCGCCGTTGGAAAGACGCTGGCCGTGATCGCTCCCGCCGATGTGCCTGACGATGAAATTGAGAGGCTTCTGGCGGGTGCCGCGGCCAGCGCGCCTGAAAACAAGCGTGTCGACGCCCCGGCTGCAGAACCTCCTCAGCCGCGCTCAGCCCCTGCAGCCACACCAGAGCAGGCGCCCGGTAAAGTTTCGGGCGGCGCATCCGCTGCCGGGCTCTCCGGAGGCGGGGATGACAGCGGTGTCGCTGCCACGCCGGTGGCGAGGCGGGTGGCACGCGCGCAAGGGATCAACCTGAATCAGGTTCCGGCCTCGGGACGCCATGGCAGGGTGACGCTTGCGGATATCGAAGCCATCCTCGAAGCCAACGGCCGACACCTCGAAAAGCCGCATTCCTCCGCGCGTCCCGAGATGCGTTCCCAGCGGGACGACAGTAAAGTGTCGGCGACCCCCGTGGCGCGGCGGCTGGCGCGCGAACTCGGCGTTAACCTGCTGGATTGTCGCCGTAGTGGGCGTCACGGGCGCGTCAGCAAAGCGGATGTTGAAGCCGCGGCACCGCGAGCATCGGTCGACAGTGGCGCCGCTGGGCGGGCCGATGGCCAGTCGCCCTCAAGGGTGGAGTCACGGTCACTGTCCGGCATGCGCCGGACTATTGCTGCACGGCTGCAGGGGTCCAAACGTGATGCCCCACATTTCCGTGTGCAGGTTGACGTGGAGGTTGATGCGTTGCTGGCGGTAAGAGAAGAACTCAACCGACGGTACAGCGAGGCAAAGGTATCGCTCAATGATCTATTGGTGAAAGCCAGCGCCTGCGCGTTGGTCGCTGTGCCTGGTGTCAACGTACAATTCGATGGCGAAACCGTGCAGCGGTTCGGGGATGCTGATATCGCCGTTGCGGTGGCGCTTGACGATGGTTTGATAACTCCCATTGTGCGCGGCGCCAACCACAAGGGCGTCGTGGCGATTTCCAACGAAGTCCGTGACCTGGCGACACGCGCCAGGTTGGGCACGCTGCGGCCGGAGGAGTTCCAGGGTGGAAGCTTCAGTATTTCCAACCTCGGCATGTTCGGTGTGGACAGGTTTGACGCGATCATCAACGCCCCGCAGGGAGCAATACTGGCGGTGGGCGCGGCAGAGCAGAAACCCGTGGTCAGACAGGGCGAACTCGCCGTGGCAACGGTGCTGACACTCACTCTTTCCAGTGATCATCGCATTATCGACGGCGCTCTTGCGGCCCGTTTCCTGTCCGCGCTTCGGGGCTTTCTGGAAACTCCGGCCACCATGCTGGCCTGAGGAGATCGCGAGTGAAAACCCGGTACGATTTGATGGTTGTCGGCGGTGGTCCCGGGGGCTACGTCGCGGCCATTCGCGCCTCCCAGCTGGGGTTTCGCACCGCACTGGTGGAACGAGAAGCGCTCGGAGGGGTGTGCCTCAACTGGGGCTGTATTCCCACGAAAGCGCTGCTGCGAGGCGCAGAGATCGCACACACTCTGCGTACCGCAGGTGATTTTGGCTTCACTGTCGGTCCGTCATCACTGGATCTGGAGGTCCTGGTCGGACACAGTCGTTCGGTAGCGATGGGCCTCAGCAAGGGGATTGCACAGCTGCTGCGCAAGCACAGCGTCACACATATCAAGGGGCACGCGCGCCTTGAGGGAAAGTGCAGCCTGAGCGTGGAGGGCGAAGAGGGGGCGCAGACCTACCAGGCCAAGCATATTGTACTAGCAACAGGCGCGCGGCCTCGCCAGTTGCCGGGGATTGTGGTGGATGGCGAGTTGATCTGGGGCGCCAGAGAGGCCATGACACCGACACGGCTGCCGCAACGCCTGCTGGTGATTGGCGCCGGTGCGATTGGTGTCGAGTTCGCCAGCCTGTACGCCGATCTCGGCAGTGAGGTGACCTTAGTAGAGATGGCCGGTGGCATATTGCCTGGTGCGGATGACGAAATCGCCACGCGCGCCCAGGCCGCTCTGAGCGAGCGTGGTATCCGTATCCTCACCCGGCATTCTCTGGTGCAGCTTGCGCCGCGGGGTCAAGATGCCTTGACGGCGACCTTGGCGTCAGCCGAGGGCTCAAATACGCTGGAAGTCGAGACAGATCGGGCGATCCTCGCTGTTGGCGTCACCGGCAATGTCGAGGATCTGGGTCTGGAAACAGTGGGCGCCGAGGTAAGTCGTGGTTTTCTGGTCACCGATGACTGGGGTTATACCGGAGTCGTCGGACTGTATGCCATCGGGGACGTCGCCGGGCCCCCATGGTTGGCGCACAAGGCGAGTCATCAGGCGGTGCAATGCGTTGAACGCATCGCGGGCGTTGGTCACCGTCAGGCGCTGCAAATGTCCAGGGTGCCAACCTGTATCTACAGCCGCCCACAGATTGCCAGTGTCGGACTGACCGAGGCGCAGGCTCGGGCCGACGGACGTCCCATCAGGGTTGGACGCGCGCCCCTGCAGGCAAACGGCAAAGCTTTGGCCATGGGTGAAGGCAAAGGACTGGTGAAGACGCTGTTCGACGAGGCCACTGGCGAGCTGCTCGGCGCACATCTTATTGGGCCTGAAGTTACCGAACTGGTGCAGGGATTCACTGTGGCCCGCCAGTTGGAAGCCACCGAGAACGATCTGCTGGATACCGTATTTCCACACCCAACACTGTCGGAGTCCATGCATGAATCGGTATTGGATGCCCTGAACCGTGCGATTCACCATTAATCCGGGGTCGTCTGTTGTGCGATTCCACGCCGGCGGGTACTGGTTCTGAGTGCTGTGAAATGCCGGCCTGATGCACGGTCGCATGAGTGGAACCATCGTAACCAGATGCGTTGAAAAACAGTGCGAAAAGCAAAGAAATAACAGGAGGACCATGCATGCAAAACCTGATGGATCCTGCCGTGCAGGCTTGCCCCTATTCGCTGTATCAGCAGCTGAGATCGGAATCGCCCATCTATCGCATGCCGGAGACAGGGTTTTACCTGGTAACAACCTTTGATCTATGCCACGAGATAATCCGTCAGCCCGATCTGTTCATTAGCGGTGTTTCGCCCATGGCGTTGAATAGTGAGGGCGTCCCCCGTGAGGTGATGGAGGTCTACGAACAGCAGGGCTGGGTGCCGGCTGCGTCCTGCTCTACCTCCGACAGGCCGCGTCATACGAAGGTCCGGGGTCTCCTGTCGCAACTATTTACGATGGCGAAAGTACGGTCGATGGCTCCCTACATTGAAGAAACCGCGAACAACCTGATTGAGGGTTTCGCAGCTTCGGGCGAATGTGAATTTGTGAAGGCGTTTTCACACCCACTGCCGATGATTGTCATTGCTGAACAGATTGGTGTGAATTCGAGGGATCTGGAACTGTTCAAGCGCTGGTCTGATGCGATCGTAGAGCCTTTCGGCATGATGATCAGCAAAGAGCGGGAAGTTGAGTGTGCGAAGTTGGTTGTTGAAATGCAGCACTTCTTCAAGGAACAGATAGACCTTCGTCGCCGGGAGCCCAGGAACGATATCCTGTCGCAGTTGGCCAACGCGGAATACGAAGGTGGTGAAGCGATCCCGATGAATGAACTCCTCACCATCGTGACCATTGACCTGTTGGCATCGGGCAACGAAACCACGACAGCCGGCATATCCTCGGGAATGCTACTGCTTGCTGAACAGCCCGAACTGCTGACGGCAATGCAGGACGATCCCGACCTGATTCCTACCTTTGTGGAGGAGGTTCTGCGGCTTGAATCTCCTGCGCAGGGTATGTTCAGGGAGGTGACCCAGGACACGACTGTCGGTGGTGTGGCGTTGCGGAAAGGAGATGTGCTGAGCCTGCGTTTCGGCGCAGCGAACCGTGACGAGAAGATTTTCCAGTACGCCGATCGGGTGGATCTGCAACGCAAGAAGGCGGGAAACCATCTGGCCTTTGGCGTTGGCAGGCACCACTGTGTGGGGGCACCACTGGCCCGCCAGGAGATGCTGATCAGTTTTCAGGTCATTGCGCAGCGGCTGCGGAATATAAGGCTGAAAAATCCCCAGGCTCCGCTTAAGTATACGCCCAGTTTTTTCGGACGAAATCTGGAGTCTCTGGAGATTACATTCGAGGCATCTGGGAGTCAGCAGGGATGACAGTGGGTCTGGTTTGCGGCCGCGTCGATGCGGATGCAATATTAGGCGGTGATCAGCAACAACAGCCAGGTGTAGATCCATGAGCGAAGCGCCATTTGACAGTGAGGAAATATCGAGACTGCGTGAGCTCCTGGAGGTGGAGGCGATAAGGAAGCTGCACGTTGATTATTCGCTGGCAATGGACGAGAGGGATTTCGACAGACTGGCGGACTGTTTTGCAGACGATGTGCTTTGCGAGTACGGGCCCTACGGTGCGTGGTCCGGAAAGGAGACCGTGATGGAGAACTACCGGAAAACCTTTACTGGTCATCTGGCCTTGCCGTTCACCTCCCAGCATATCAATACGAACCATACCGTTGAATTGCTTTCACCCAGCGAGGCGAAAGGACAGTGCTACCTGTTGGACGTGGCCACGCATGTTGCGCCGGATGAAAACCCCATACTCTGGTTTGCGCTGTATGACGAGGCGTATCGCAAAGAGCAGGGGCGTTGGGTCTTCACGCGTTCCAGCCTGCAGTTTTTCTGGCCGCAAAGGCATGTGACACAACCTGGTTCTGAGAGAGAGGAACTGATATGAGACTCGAAGGTAAACGTTGTATTGTCACGGGGGGCGCCAGCGGTATTGGCGAAGCGACGGTACGGCGCTTTGTTCAGGAGGGAGCCGAAGTACTCATCGCTGACCTGGATCTCACCGGGGCGCAGACGCTGGCAGACGAGTTGGGATCTGCGGTGACTGCCGTGCAGTGTGATGCCAGGCGTGAGGACGATGTTCAAAGAGTTGCATCTGCAGCGCTGGAGCGGTGGGATGCTGTAGACGTTCTGGTGAACAATGCCGGGATTGAACTGAGCAAGACATATGACGAGACAACCGTTGACGAGTGGTCATCGGTCATCGATACAAATCTCAGGGGGCCGTGGCTGTTCTGTAAGTACCTTGTCCCCGGCATGGTCGAGCGAGGTTCTGGCAGTGTTGTGAATGTCTCTTCACTGAACGGGCTTGTCGGCTTTCCGCGCTCGACTGCCTACGGTAGCGCCAAGGGGGGGCTTGTGGTTCTGACTCGTGACATGGCAATCGAACTCGCCCCTTCCGGGGTCCGGGTCAATTGCGTGTGCCCCGGTGTGATCGCGACACCGATGATGGAGCGGTGGACCAACACGATGCCGGATCAGGCTGAGGCTCAGGAGATGCTGCGCGGTACAATGCCGATTGGGCGGCTTGGCAAGGCCTCCGAGGTTGCGTCAGCCATTCTGTTTTTTGCTTCCGATGACTCAACGCTTTGTCAGGGGTCTGTGCTCTCAGTGGATGGCGGCTTCACCGCGCAGTAGCGGGCGGCAGAGCGGCGCTGACACATGTGATTGGAAAATGCGGCTATTGTGAGGAAGGTATGAGAAAGCTACGGTTCATGGTGTTGCTCTTGCTGCCTGCTGCAGTACAGGGAGCCGATCCTTACGTCGAAGAGGTGATGACACTGCAGCAGGCGCAGGACCTGATTGCCGGTTGTGAGGCTTACGCCGAGCAGCACCAGCTCCCTGCGGTGTCGATGGCGGTTTACGATGCGTCCGGCAACCTCAAATTGTTTGCCCGGCAGGACGGTACCACGGTGGCTACCATTGATTTTGCGCACATCAAGGCCCGCACCGCCGCAATCACAGCGCTTTCCACCAATGAGCTCGCGTCAATCGAGTACGCCGACAGTACGCGACCTCTGGGAATTCCCCACGTGGATGCCCTGACGATTGTGCAGGGGGGAGTGCCGGTACACTCGGTGTCGGGGCAGCACATTGGAGGGTTCGGTATTTCCGGCGCCCCCGCCGCGCACGACGAAGCCTGTGGGCTCGCTGGAGTGGAGAGAATGCGCGCCGCCCTGGAATAACCTGCGATGGGCTGGAGCGCCGCCGGCCCGTCTTGAAGGCATCGGCGACCTATGTTTCAACAATGTTCTGTGGCAGGTTGCCTTCCCATGCCTGCTTGAAGAACTCCCCGTCGCCGATGAACTGCAGGTTGTCGTCCTTGTCGATGTAGGACACCGGGCCGTGGCCAATATAGAGGAACTCGGTAACCTCTCCTTCCCCCGCGGCTTCTTCGTGAATTTCGCCGATCTGTTCGTAGCCGTAGACACCCGCGCCAGCCTCACCACGTTCGAATTTCAGAACGCCCTTGGTGATGAAAAATTCGGCGGGCGTGATGTGTTTGTGACGCGCGAACTTGACGCCCGGCTGCAGTTGCACGTAGAGCACCCAGTCACCGGTCACATCGCAGTACCGCAGCAGTTTGAATTTCACTCCCTCGCCCAGTGTCACCCAGTCGATACGATTGGTGTCTGCCAGCATGGCGCCGCGCACGACCGGATCGTGCTTGTCATTGGCTGTACCGTAAGTCATGGTTTCAGCATCCTCGTTCCTCTTTGCCGCGGAGCGTGAGAGTTCGCCTGGGAGTGCCTCAAGCGCTTTGTTTGGATATGTCAGCGCTGAGTTTCTGTTCGCTTAAATCGCGAAGAAATTCGTGGTTAAGGACAAAACGAATTTCACCCTCATCGTCGGTAAATGCTACCGCGCCGTGGCCCATGAACAGATACTCGGTCGGAACCTCACAGCGTGCTTCATTGTGCCGTGAGCCTATCGGTTCGTATCCGTAGGTGCCTTCAGGTGCCGACCCCACGTCGTAAAGCAGCTCGCCTTTGGTGACAAAATACTGCCCGTGTCCCAAATGCCAGTGAGGTGCGAACGTCGCTCCGGGCTGCATGCTTACCCATAGCACCCAGTCTCCCGTTTCCTCGCTGTAGCGAAGGAGCTTGATGCGCGTGCCGGTTCCCAGTTCCAGGAATGGCACGTCTTTAAGGTTGACGATCAGGTCGCCAGTGGTTCCGGGGTTGTGCGCGGACTCCATAGTTACACTCTTTATTGGATTTATGGCCATTAAACTTGAATACACTTCAAAAGACTAGGCGCCCCCGAGGGGGCTGTC
This sequence comes from Halieaceae bacterium UBA5085, assembly GCA_002414665.1. Lineage (GTDB taxonomy): Bacteria > Pseudomonadota > Gammaproteobacteria > Pseudomonadales > Halieaceae > Haliea. The sequence continues at coordinate 239,069 of DIAF01000039.1, read as the reverse complement.
AACCTGGAATGCAACCCTCGGTTGGCACGGTGCTATTCCACCTCAAACACATACAGCGCCTCTCCGCCTGTCGGCTGGTAAATCTCCGGGCTGACGACTGCGGTCATGGCGCGGAACACGCCAATGCCCGTGGGCACGGCAATGTATTGCTTGCCATTGACCGCATAGCTGATGGGGTAGCCGTGCAGTGGTGCTCCCAGACGTGTCTGCCACAGCAATTCGCCGGTTTTCACGTCGAAGGCTTTGAAGTGGCGGTCAAGGTCGCCGATAAATACCAGGCCGCCACCGGTGGTGAGTGCCCCGGTCAGGAACATGGCGCGCTGCTCGTGAACCCAGCTCTCGGTCATGTTGCGCACGTCCCATGCGGCTAGCCGTCCGAGCATGTCGTTACTGCCGGGCATGGGGTAGGTGCGTGAGTCTGCACCGTAACCGCCGGAGCCCGGTTCCTGGGCAACCGCGCGCCCGATCATGTCGGAACACAATTGGTGCAGCGGGATGATCAGGTTGCCGGTCTCCGGGCTATAGGCCGAGGCCTGCCAGTTGTGTCCTCCATAGATACCGGGGCAGGCTTCGATGGTGTCACCGACCTTTGCTGCCACGATATCATCGCGATAGCGAACCTTGCCGCGTGCCTTGTCGATGTCGGCGTAGATTGTTTGTTGCAGCGTTTCCACCACATTGACATAGGCGCCGCTGGCGCGATCCAGTTTCCAGAGCAGCCCGTCTTTGCCAATGGTGTAGAGCAGTGGCCTGCCGTCGACGTCGATCAGAACACGTTCGAAACCCACTTCCATATCGATGGTTTCACCGGGTATGTGCTGGAAATGCCACACCAGCTCCCCCGTGTCGGGCCGCAGTGCCAGTGTGGAGTTGGTATATAGCGCCTCATCCGTCGCACTCATGCCGCGGCTTGCGGCCACCCAGGGCTTTGCCTGCGAAGTGCCGATAAAGAACAGTTTGAGCTCCGGGTCGTAGGAGCCAGCTATCCAGGTGTCGCCGCCGGCGCGCATCTCCGCAGGCAGGTCTGCCCAGGTGTCGCCACCGGGCGTGCCCGGCAGGGCGATGGTGGAGGTCCGCCAAAGCTCTTCTCCTGTATCGGCATCGTGACCGGTAATGAAGCACCCTTCTTCCTTGTACCACTCGCAGCCATTGATGCCGCTGATCACGACGCCATCGCCGATGATGGGGCCGGCAGTGTGCGTGTAACCTTTGTTGAAGTCGGCCTTGGGCGTGCGCCACACTTCGACACCCGTGCGCGCGTCAATCGCTGCGATGGCGGCGTCGTAGGTGGCGAGGTAGAGCTTGTCCCCGTAAATCGCGATGTTGCGCGTGGGCCCACCCAGCGTGCGAGAGGCCTCGGGGAAGCTGTAGCCATACTCCCAAATCAGCTCCCCGGTGTCGGCGGCAAGCGCCTGTATCACGTTGCCGGGGTGAGTGAGGTACATGATGCCATTGTGCACCAGGGGCGTTGGCTGGTTGCTGCCGTCCTGCATGGTGATCACCCAGGACAGCTTCAACCCGGCGACCGTGTCGCGATTGACCTGCCTGAGCGGACTGTAGCCCTGGCCGTCCAGCGTGCGTCGCCAGCTCAGCCAATCACTGTCGGACGGATTGCGCAGGTCCTCTGCGGTCACGGGTGCAAAGTCGCTGATGCTGCGGTTCTGGAAGCCTCCACGAGTGCGCGCGTCCGCATCAATGGAGCCCGCGCCGTCAAAGGCGACCCAGGAGACTTCGGTGCTGCCATCAGCGGCACCCACCAGCTGATCGGCGCTGGTGAACAGCCGCTGTTCAAGCTCGCCGGATTCGCGATTGGCGTCAATGAGATAGGCCGTGATGGCAGCGTGCTGCGCATCTTCCAGGACCCCGGCGCCCCCTGGAGGCATATTTGCGCGATTGAACGCCAGCAGGGTCATGGCTTCGCGCCCGGCCCACTGCTCCAGAAACCCGGCCCCTTTCAGGGTGTTGCCGTGCGCCGAGCCGCGCAGCGTCAGGCCGTGGCAGGTGGCGCAGTGTTCCGCGTAGAGGGCTTCACCGCTAGCGGCCAGCGTGGACAGTGCGGGGTCTTTGCTATCCTTCGCTACAGCGGCCCCGGCCGCAATCAGGCCCAGGGCAGCCCATAGTGCACTGGCTGTCCTCACTGTGTTCTGGCAACTCTTGTAGGCCGGTCTTTTCATGCGCTGTAGCCTCCATCAATACCGATAATCTGTCCGTTGATATAGCCTGCGGCGTCACTGAGCAGGAAAGCGGCGAGGGCGGAGACCTCCTCCGGTTTCCCCAGGCGGGGCATGGGTGTTTTTGCCAAACAGTCGTTGATGACGCTTTCTGCAACCGGATCTGCAGTAAACGAGCTGTGCACGATGCCCGCATCGATCACGCCGGGAGCGATACCATTGAAGCGAACGTTCTGTGGTCCCAGCTCTCTCGCCAGTTGGCGCACAATGCCGCTGATCGCCGTTTTGGGAATGCCCGACATGGCGTCGTTCTCCAGGGTGCGCAGCACGGCGGTTGTAAGCAGTTGCACGACACTGCCTCCACCCGTGGCGGCGAGCCACCTGCCTGCCTGGGTGAGCAGATTGAAAGCGCCTTCGACGTCGGTGCGCATAATGTGGCTGAAGGTGTCACTGCTGATATCACAGAGAGGCCGAAGCGGTATGGCGGGCCCTGTGGCGTTTACGACGCCAGCCAAAGGGGCGCCGCTGCCTGCGCCTGCAGCAAGAAACTCGGCGACCTGATCTGCGTCACAGAGATCGACTTTGACAGCGGTGGCGTGTCCGCCCGCACTGATGATGTCACGGACGACGGTATCCGCTGCCGACGCGCGGCTGTGGTATCCGACAATGACGTGAAAGCCCTGCGAGCCCAGATGGCGGCAGAGGGCGGCGCCCAGGCCGCCGGTGCCTCCGGCGATAGCGATGCTGTGTGGCATGATGATCAATCCCGTGGTTGCTGCGCCCGGGTCGGTCGTTGTTCGCGTACGACTGGCCCTTGTTAAGTTTCTTGTTTGCGTCTAGCAACTGCGAGTGTAGCGGTGAGATCCCGCTTTGTCATCATTTGAATCTGCACTCCTCGTGAGTCAAAGAGTGCGCGAGCCTTCCAGCATTATCAGCTACCCAGCATGAACCCCAGCGGTGCGCCTGAGCCGATGGTGTAGAATCGCTCCAGGTTGGGGAGCACCTCGGTCAGGTCATTGTCACCAACACCGAACCAGCGCGCGAGTTCTGCAAAATAGAGGTCAGTCGCGGTGGTCGGTACGTAGACCCCACGACCCACATCCAGCGGATTGTCCGGATGTATATCCGGGTAGTCGCCGTAGAACTGACCGCCGTTGACCGCACCCCCCATCACAATATGCTGCCCGCCCCAGCCGTGGTCTGAGCCTTTGCCGTTGGAGGTCAGCGTGCGCGCGAAGTCCGAGGTCGTAAACGTGGTCACCAGGGGCAGGGCGCCGAGCTCCGCCAGTGCATCGCGGAACGCGAGCAGCCCGGCATCAATCATCGGCAGCATCGCCGCCTGGTTTTCCAGCAAACCATCGTGGTGGTCCCAGCCCCCAACGGTGACAAAAAATGTCTGACGTGAGGACCCAAACTGGTCCCGTACGCTGATCATGCGCGCGATCTGTCGCATGGCCTGGCCGAAGGGATCGGCAGCAAATTGCGTCGTAAGCGGTTGTGCCCCGGACAGTGCGCTGGACACCGCCTGCTGGGTGGCGAGTGCATCCGCGAAGCGATTGCCGTACTCGCGTCGCAGAAGCTGCTGCTGGCTGCTGGCGAGCAGGTCGTCCACCACGGCGCGGGTAAACCGGCCACCGGGTGAATCCTCGGTGTAACCATTCAGGGACCTTGCGCCCTGGTCGTCCGTGGTGATGCTGTAGGGGGTTGTCGCAGTGCCGCTCTGGAACACGTTGTTGCCCGACAGCGAAATATTCATGGCCAGGCCGTTGGCAGGCGAGGCGCCCTGCATCAGGTCGGCGATGCGCCCGCCCCAGCCCTGGGCGATGCGCGCATCCGAAACCGCCGTTTGCCACTGCTGGATCTGGTCCGCGTGGGAGAACAGGCCGAGCGGGGTAGGCCAGTTGCCCGCCGCAACGGCGGCGCTGTCCAGTGGTGCCACCAGGGCACCCACGTTGTTGATGAGTGCTGCATCGCCCTCATTGAACAGGCGCTGCAGCCCCGGCATGCCAGGGTGCACGGCATAGGCGCGCCCGGCGGCATCGGTGCCTGCCAATGGACGTAGCGCGCTGCGCGGCAGGGCGAGGTCGGAGCGCATGTTCGCATACCCGGTGTAGGTGGAGGTATCCCAGGGCACCAGCATATTGAAGGAATCATTGCCGCCGGCCAGCAACACGCACACCAGTGCGCGGTAGTCGCTGCCTGCGCCCTGGGCCGCGGCGTGGCGCACCAAGCCCAATTGCAGCAGGCTGCCCAGGCCGGTCGATGCGCCTCCGAGCAGGAGGCCTCGCTGCAACAGTCCTCGTCGGGTCAGCATTTCACAACTCCACCGCGTAGTCGGGCGATATCAACAGCAGGTACAGCGCTACGCGGGTGCGCAGTTCCAGGTCGTCCAGTTGTTCTGCGGCCGAGGTAATGCTTGCGCGTGTTTCCTCTCCCAGCGTGCCGTAGGTGAACACGGTATCCAGCCGCTCCAGCAAAGCGGGCACATCGTCCGCGACCTCCAGGTACTCTCCGAGATCAAAGGTTGCAGCACTGAACGGCGGCTCGCGCAGGTCGTTGAGGAAGTCGCCCAGTACCGCGCCCTGCAACAGGTTCGATATGGCAATGATGGAGCTGCTGTTGGTGATCTGGAATTCCGGCGCTACCAGCCCGCTATCGGCAATGGCACCCACGGGCGCGAAGGCCGGTAGAAAGAAGTTGAACACGCTGGGAGAGGACAGGGGGTGCTGTTGGATCTGTTCCTGCACGTAGAAGCCCGCGTTGGCGTAGAAGCCATCCGGGCTCGTGGTATTCAGCTGGCGCAGTGTGGCGATCAGGCGCAATAGCGGCTCGCGCAGTTTGCCGCGTGGCCGTTCAGGGTCGGGCACAGCGCGGGCTTCCGGGTCGAGCAATACGGCCCGAATCGTGGCGCGCAGATCTCCACGGGGGCTGCCGTCCTCGCCATCAAACGCGGCCGCAACGCGCGCGACATAGTCTGGAGACGGGTTGGAGCTGACCAGACGCTGGATCAGCTGACGCCCAATGAATGGCCCCACATTGGGGTGCTGAAACAGATTATCCACCGCCGCTTCGATGTCCTGCATGCCGCCTTGCCCGGCGGGCAGGATCGAGCCCCGGAGCAGCCGCTTTTCGCTGCTGTCGTGGTATTCCTCGAACATGCGCATGGGGGCGCGGAAGTTGGGCCGGTAGGCCCGGAATTCGTTGTTGCCGCCTCCCCAGGAGAGCCCGGTGAACACCTTGGCGAATTCGCGGATATCGTCGTTGTCGTAGGTGGGAATCGGTTGGCCCGTGTCATCCAGGCGTTCACTGCCGTCCGGGTTCAGCTCGAACAGGCCGATGCTGAACAGCTGCATGACCTCCCGCGCGTAGTTTTCGTCCGGGAAGGTGTTGGCCTCGGGGTCCGCCTTGGCATTCTGAATATGGCTGAGATACACCCCCATCGCAGGGTGCAGTGTCACCGCCAGCAGCAGGTCGCGGAAGTTGCCGAACGCGTGCTGCAGCAGCGTGTCGTAATAGTTGCTCAATGCGTAGGGTGACTGGAAGAGCAGATCGACGTTGTCCGACACCACGAAGATTTCACTGAGCGCGAAGGCCACACGCTGGCGCAGCTGGTCAGGCGCTGTGAGGGTAGTGTGCCACCACGCCAGGCGGCTGAAGAGTCCTTCAAGGCGGGTAGGGTCGGGGTCCAGAGCGCTCAGTTCGCCGCGTGCAGCGCGCGCCATCAGGTCACTGACAACGGTATCGTGCAGGCTGGGCGGCGTGTCGAACTGCGCTTCCAGCCAGGCGTTCTCGCCCGCCTGCTCAATGGTGCGGATGTCTTCCCAGGGCATACCGAAAGTGGCGCGGGAGGCCAGCCGCGCTGCCGCATGAATGCCGCGCAGCGGCTGTTCGCCGACTGGCTCCGGGTCGACGGGAGTGGGTGCCACGGGGGGTGTATCAGGAATCGGGTCAGCGCCAGAGCCGCCACCTCCGCCGCCGCAGCCGCTCAGGGCCGCGCACAGGGTGATGATGAAAATGGCAGCTGCTTTCATCGGCCATAGCCTCAATAAATGACGCATATGGGTTGAATGTTAGGCGGTCTGGCGGCGTCTGTCCCGTGAATAACGTCAAAAAGTCGAGATTCAGGGGTGGTTCTGTGCGATGTCCTGCCTCAGCCGTAGCGGCGGGGTTGCTGCCTGCGGTCTGCCATCTGGCGGCGTTCGCGGGTAATCAGTTCACCGTTTACCGTAATCGGGAACAATGTGGGGGCGTTTGTCTGGCGTCGGTCACCGCTGCTGCGCGGAATGTGATCGCGACCGGTATTGGGTACCAGGGAAATGTGTTCGGGTTCTTCATCGGACACGTAGCGGCGAGCGGCCATGGTGAAGAGTACGACAGACACGAGTAGGGCGCCGAGGCCCAGAATCGCGATGATGGTCAGTACTGTATTCATGCCCCGGTTATTCTCCCCAACGGTGCTGGCGTGGTGGCGCCAACTAGTGCTCTTCAACCCCTAAGTCGTGGTCGTTATTGCAAATTACGCACCAACAAGGATAGAGCTATGCGATATCAAGAGGTTACCTAATGCGAGGAGGCATCTCAAGCGAAACCTCAGGCTGAGGAATTAAAAAACCTGACACATTTGGGTAACAGGGGTGTCACGTTCAATTGCGCTCGGTACCACGTTTTTTGCGGGTCTTAGCGGGCGCCTTTGCCGAACAAAATGACTTCGGCGGTTTGCAGAATCACCAGGCAGTCGAGAAACAGGCTTCTGTTCTTGACGTAGTAGAGATCGTACTCCAGCTTGTGCAGTGCATCGCGTGTGGAGGCGCCATAGGGGTAATTGAGCTGTGCCCAGCCGGTAATGCCGGGCTTCACACAGTGACGTTTGTCGAAAAACGGAATGCTTGCGGACAACTCGCGCACGAATTCCGGGCGCTCCGGTCGCGGGCCGACCAGTGCCATATCCCCTACGAGCACGTTGACAATTTGCGGCAATTCATCGATGCGCAGTTTGCGGATGACCTGGCCAACCCGCGTTACGCGGCTGTCATTGGTGGTTGCCCAGCGCGCCTTGCCGTCGCCTTCCGCGTCCACACTCATACTGCGGAACTTGAGGACGTCGAAGACGCGACCATTCAGGCCCACCCGTTTCTGGCGGAAAATGACCGGCGCCTGCCACCCGTCCTCCAGTTTGATTGCGAGTACTGTCAGGAGCATCAGGGGCCAGGTACCGGCCAGCAGGAAAAAGGCGGCGAACAGGTCGAGGGCTCGTTTGCCGCGATTTTTGGCGCCGCCAGCGGCAAAACCATCGGAGTAAATGAACCACTCCCGGGGCGCTTCCTCTACCAGTATCTTGCTCGCCTCCTGTTCAAAGAAGTCGAGAATGTTGACCACCTCTATCCCTGACGTGCGGCAATGCATCAGCTCTTCGGCAGGTAGTGCAGCGGGGTCATCAAGGGCTACGACGATCTGGCGGATGTCATGTGCCAGCGCATAGTCGTGCAGGGGTTCACTCGGGGTGAACACGCTCCCTGTCTCTACCAGAGTTTCCTCGCCCTCCGTGCGCACATAGCCGGCAATCCGGAACCCGCGACGGTCGCTTTTGCGCCGCATGCGCTGCGCAATATTGAGCGCCCTCTGGCCAGTGCCGAGCACCAGGATCTTGCGCTTGAACTGCTCGAGTTCCACGGTATTGGCAAAAATCACCCGCGTGATCAGGCAGGAGGTGAAGGCAATCACGGAGGAGTAGGCCAATACACCGCGCCACAGGTGAAGTGAGGGCAGCAGGTAGAACGTGGCCGCCATGGCGATAGTCACCAGCACGAAGGCCCCCGCAACGCGCAGCAGGATGCCGTTCGGTCCCTCGCGCAGGCGAGGCTGGTACAGGCCAAGGGACAGCATGGCCAGCACAGTCGTGATGGCAAACACCAGCGCGCGGGGCAGCAGTGTTTCAAGATGGGAGTCCAGTAACGCCTGGTCGCGCAGGAAGTAAAGATAGGTTCCCAGGTAGCAGGCACCGGTAAACAGCACGGCATCAAGCAGTGCCAGCCAGTAGTAGGCAACATGAACGTGGTGCTTGAAGACGCGTCGGGTTCCCAACAGGCTACTCGCTAACATAGTGGTCTGTTCCCAGTATACTGTGCATGTTCTGGCTATTGCGCGGTTTGATGAGGGCGAACGTCGGCCAGCCTTCAAACTCTAGCAGCTGCAGGCATTAGTACAGGGATAATGTTACATTCTGTGACAGGGTTCTCAGATCCGCAACTGCTAAACGAAGAATTCCAGTGGCTCTGGATGGCTCAGAAACAAGTGTGGGCTGGCGGTGTATCCGTATGCCCCCGATTGGAACAGCACCACAAGGTCCCCGATTTCCGCTGCAGGTAGCAGCATCCGTTCCCCGAGCAGATCCAGGGGTGTGCACAAGGGGCCGACGATGGTGACCGTTTCCTGCTGCTCACTTGCGATGCGATTGCCAATGCAGACCGGATAATTTTTGCGGACAACCTGACCAAAATTGCCCGATGCCGCCAAATGGTGGTGCAGCCCTCCGTTGGTGATCAGGAATGTCTGGCCTCTGGAGACCTTCTTATCGCTTACGGTACAGACATAGATGCCAGCCTCGGCTACCAGGTAGCGCCCGAGCTCCATGACCAACTCGATTCCCGGCAATTGCTGCAGCGCGTCATCGACGCGCCGCTGCAGGTTCTCGACGACCGGTGCCAGTTCGAGGGGCTCCTCCCCCGGGAAGTACGGTACGCCGAAACCCCCGCCAATATTCAGCCAACGAAATGCCCTGGGAGCCTGAGCGGCAAGACGCAGCGCAAGCTCGAACGTTTTGTCGTGCGCTTCGATGAGGGCGTCAGGTCGCAAGTTCTGAGAGCCGCTGAAAATATGCAGGCCGACGAGGTCAAGGCCCAATGCGGCAGCGCGAGCCATTGCCTCGGGAACGATCTCCGCATCGATGCCAAAGGGTTTTGGGCCACCGCCCATTTTCATTCCCGAGGCCTTGAGTTCGAAGTCCGGGTTGACACGAATTGCAACCCGGGGAGATACCGACTTGCCTGCGGCAAGGTCAGCGACTCGCTGCATCTCAGTCATGGACTCCAGGATGATAATTACACCGGCGCTCACCGCCGCCTGCAGGTCTTCCAGCGACTTTCCCGGCCCTGCAAAGCTGATTTCTGCAGGGTCGATCCCCGTCGCCAGTGCCGTCGCCAGCTCCGCGGCTGAAGCGACATCCAGGCCGTCAGTCAGACCGGCCATATGTTGCACCACGGCGGGCATGGGGTTGGCCTTGATGGCATAGTGCAGATGGATTTGCGAGGGCAGCTGCTGCCGCAGTTGCGCTACGCGCTTATCCATCACGCGTCGATCATAGGCATAAAAAGGACGGCCATCGGCTTCTGCGGCGAGTTCGGTCACAGGACGGCCACCAATCTGCAGGCAGTTGTTGACGACGGGGAAGTGGTTCTGCGGCGCATGCTGCGGACGGCTGCGCTCCCGTGTTGGGGTGGACTGACTGTCTTGTTGGTCTGTCATGCTGTCGGCTCCTCAAACAGGCCTGCATACTCGGCGTTGAGCGCGCGTCGGTCAATTTTTCCGTTCTGGTTGTGGGGCAGCGCCTCGCGCACGATCACCCGTGTGGGCACCATGAAGTTCGGGAGTTCACGCTGGCAAAACGCCAGCAGGTCACGCTCGATGGTCGTGGGGCTGGCCTGGGAAGAGGGCGTCACGACAAGCGCGATGGCCTGCCCAAGCATTGGATGTGTCAGGCCCAGTGCGGCGGCTCCCGCAACAAGGCCGGACAGATAGGCGACTTCCTCCACCTCGGTCGGGCTGACCCGGTAGCCAGAGGTTTTGATCATGTCGTCCTTGCGGCTGACGAAGTACAGGTAGCCCTCTGCATCACGCACGACCTGATCCCCCGACCACACGGCGAGTTCCGGTAGCGGGAGAGCGGGGTCCTGCCCGGGTGCGGGCCGGAAGCGTTCCGCGGTTTTTTCCGGGTCGTTCCAGTAGCCCAGAGCGACCAGGGCGCCGCGGTGCACCAGCTCGCCGGGCTCATTGGCGCCGCAAAGCTCGCCGGCGTCGTTGACGACAAGGATTTCGGCATTGGGGATGGCCTTGCCGATGGACTGTGGCCGTTGCTCGAGTTCCTCTGGTGGCAGGTAGGTGGAGCGAAAGGCCTCGGTGAGTCCATACATCAGAAAGATGCGGGTTTGCGGCAGTTTCTGTTGCAGGGCCCGCGTACTCGCGACCGGCATGGCGCCGCCGGTGTTGGTGACGTAACGCAGGGTCCTGGCGATTTCCGCTGGCCACTCCTGTTGCAACAACTGGTTCCACAGTGGGGGAACCGCGGCCAGCCCCGTGACCTCATAGCGAGCCACGGCTTTCAGCACATCGCGAGGCAGCAGGTAGTCCATGAGTACCACCGAGGCGCCCACGGAAAAAGCGGTAGTGACCTGACTCAGGCCGGCATCAAAGCTGAGTGGCAGCACTGCGAGCAGCCGATCTTCAGGGGTGTTTTCCAGATACTCCGCGACACTGCGTGCGCCCGCCACCATGTTCCGGTGCGAGAGCACCACACCCTTGGGGTTTCCCGTGCTGCCCGAGGTGTACAGCAGCGCGGTCATGTCCGTGTCGATGCGCCGGTGGCACGGAAGGGGCGTCGCTGCCAGCAGATCCTGCCAGTCGACGATCGTCAGTGCCGGAAGGTCACGCGCCAGCGCCTCCCGGCTATCAGCGCTCAGAGTGTCGACCAGAACCAGTGTGTGCAGGTCGCTGCAGTCGGGCAGCTCTGCCGCCAGCTGCTGCAGCCTCTGTGCCGAGGTGACCAGCACTCGGGCCTGACTGTGGCGCAGGATATAGCTGACCTGTCGGGGCTTGAGTACCGGATTGACCGGAACGAAGCAGCCACCCGCAGCCGCAGTAGCAAAGATGCCCACGACGGTCTCTGGCTGTTTCGGCAGATAGATGGCGACACGCTCTGCCGCGCAGAGACCCTGTGCGAGCAGGCCATTGGCGGCATTGCTCACCAGATGCCATACCTGCGCGTAGGTGAGCACAGTGTCCCGGAAAAGCAGTGCGGGTCGGTCGCCCTGCACTTGCGCGCCGCGTGCGATAAACTGATGGATAAGGTCTGCCACCCGGGGTTCTCCTTGCCAGGGGTTGCCAGCGTTGCCGCCGTTGCGCGGCCTGATGGTTCTGGACTATGGTCACAGGTTTGCAGTGTCGCCTGCAACGGCCGCTTCGGCAAGCCCGAAGCGGCGCAGGATGAGGCCCCCGTCACAGGAGTGATGCCATGAGCCGTTTTTTTCGTCCGATCTCTGTGCCTGCGCTCGCCGGGCTGCTGTGTATCGTGGCCTTCACGCAACCGGTCAGTGCGGCCTCGCTGGCCGATGTGATCGAGCGTGTGCGACCGGCCATTGTCGGTGTCGGCACGAGCTATCCGCCCCGCCAGCCCATCGGGGATCGCCGTCCGGACAGTTTGCGTGGGACCGGTTTCGTGGTGGGAAACGGCCAGTTGATCGTGACCAACTACCATGTTCTGCCGGAACTGCTGGACCACGATAATCAGCAGATGCTCGCCGTGTTCTCCGGGCGCGGACGCCAGGCCCGGGTACACCCCGCTGAAATTGCGGCGCAGGATCCTGTGCACGATCTGGCGGTTCTGCGAATCACCGGTAGCCCGCTGCCGACACTGACCCTGGGCGATTCCGACGGTGTTCGTGAGGGTGATTCGGTCGCTTTTACCGGCTTTCCGATCGGTGGTGTGCTGGGTTTGTATCCGGTGACGCACCGCGGCATGGTGTCGGCCATCACCCCGGTAGCGCGCACCGCCGACGCCGCGCGCGATCTCAATGCCGTGCAGTTGCAGCGCATGCGTAACCCGTTCGATGTTTTCCAACTCGACGCCACAGCCTACCCGGGTAACAGCGGCAGTCCGGTATATGATCCGGCAACCGGAAAGGTGATCGGCGTGGTGAACAGCGTGTTCGTCAAGGAATCCCGGGAGTCCGTACTCGAGCGTCCTTCCGGCATCAGCTATGTGATACCGGTGACCTGGGTGCATCAATTACTTGATCGCATAGCCCCTTGAAGCAGCTTGGGGGCGACTACCGATGATCTGGTGGCGGCCGCAGTTATGGGTACTGTTTGTGTGCACCGCCAACGTGTGCCGATCGCCACTGGCGGAAGCCATGTTGCGCCACCGCCTGCGTGGCATGGGGCTTGGACGCAAGGTGGCAGTGGCCTCTGCAGGAACGCGTCCCGGGCAACTGGGGCGTCCTCCAGACCCACGAGTGGCCAGGCTGGCGCAGGTGTATGGTTTTCCATTGGGTAGAATACGCGCTCGCCAGGCAACCCCGGGCCTGCTTGAACGCAGCACGCATATTGTGGTCATGGAGCAAACGCATAGCGATGAGCTGGCGCTGCTGGCTGCCGGGAGTGAGTCGCTGCAGCGTGTGCGATTGCTGGGGGAGTACCAGCCGGGCGCTGTGGCAGGCCTGCCGGTCGCTGACCCCTATTACGGTGACTGGCAGGGTTTCGAGGCCGTGTACACGCAGATCGATGAAGCGCTGGATGGCCTGCTGGAACAGCTGTTGGCTGACCTGAACTTCCACTGAGGGAGAGCGGGCGCTGTTAACGATGGCGTTGTAGCTGTACGTCTCCCATCCCCCGGGGCAGTCGCACCGTCAGCGGCTGTTCGCCGGGCACCTCTACGGTCAACATATCGCCCGCCGTTGTCAGTGTGGCCTGCAACTGCTGTGTCGGTCGTGCCGGGGCATGCCAATCGGTAGTGACCATGACGACGAGGAATTCCTGGGTCTCAGCCTCTCGGCCGGGCTGCAGTTCCAGGCGCCAGGCGCCCGGTTCGGCGCCACGCTCGCGGCGCAGGCGCTGGGCAGTTGCCTGCAGCGTGCCGCCCTGGTCGTAGTTCTGTTCGTCTACGAAGAACTCGAGCTCCGGGCCGCCGATGGCGGTGAGGTTTGCATCCTCGGGCAGCAGGACCTGGCCACGCAGCAGTCCGCGCGGGCCACCCGGGGCGGGCGGCGCCGCAATTTGAAAGTTCCTGCCCTCACGTTCAGGCTCGAGCTCGCTGTGCAGCAACCATTTCTGCCGGAAGCTGGCGTCGTGGGCCGTCACGCGGTCATAGACAATGATCACCTGCTGTTCTCTGTCGAATACAAAGCTGCGCTGGTAGCTGCGCACGCGCTGGCGGCGTGCCGAAAAGTCACCCTTGCCTGAGGCCGCATTGGTATAGGCTGGGGTGAGGTCCGCCACCACCCAGGACACGCCGCGCTCATCGCCCTGGCGCACTTCACCGACGGTGCGGTAGTGCCCGGCCTGTTGCTGCCAGTGCTGGAAGTCCAGTGGTGCCGCGCGCCCCCAGCCGGAGCCGACCCGCCGCTGGCCGCCATCGTTGGCAATGGCACGGCTGCTGCCGTTCTCGTCCTTCGGCGGCATGGGGACCGTGTCTTCCGGGTCGGTGACAGTGACGACGTTGTGGGCGATGCTCTGGTAGGTGTAGTTCATGTGATGCTCAGAGCCGTACCGGTTGTAGAGGCCGCTGTCTATGGCCAGTGCTCCGTTGCGGAAAATGGTGAACGCCCCCTGGTCCAGATGGGAGTGTGACCAGTAATTGTTGCCCGCACGAAAGGTCACAAAAGTGGCATTTTCGCTCCAGCTGGAGCGCGCCAGAAGCAGCCCGATGCCGTCGAACCAGCGGCTGGTGGGTTCGCGCTGCAGGGCAGTGGTATCCGCAAAACCGGGCTGCGCCAGGGGGCCCCAGGGCCAGGACAGGGGGCGCAGCGGCGTTGTTGGCGCGGCCAGCGTATAGGCGGCGCGGTGCCCGGTTTCCAGCGCCAGCGGTGCAAGGTCCGGAATGCGACGGCGGAAAAAAGCTGCGTCCCCGCTGCGGATGTAGGTGCCGTCCGGCCGGGTCCGGTGCAGGGCAAAATCGGCGAAGCCGCGGATTCCCGCTTCGCGGGCGAAGAGATCCTCGCCGGTGGCGTTGCGCCACAGCGCAGGCAACTGGTATACCGCCTGGCCGATACCGATGCCGACGTATTCTCCGCCTTCATGCCAGCCACCCGTAGAGCCCATGACCTGACGCCACACGGGCAGCACCCGGTGGCGCCAGTAGTCTGCGGTAAATCGCATGCAGCGGTCGCTGTCACTATCACCATGGCTGGCGATGGCGGCCATCATCAGCGCCTGCAGCGGGCTGTTGTAGAGGTAGACGTTGTACGGTGACAGCGCATACTTATCGGTAATCACGTGAATCTGGTAGTCGCAGGCCGCCTCCACCCGGCCGAGAAGGCTTTGCCGCTGAGCTGGCGTCCACTGCGCGTAGAGCCAGTCGTAGGCAAGCGCCAGGGGTCGCGTTTGCTCGTGGCCACGCCAGGTGGGTTGCAGCGCCATCAAGTTGCTGTGCAGCGTCTGTAGATCAATGGAGCCGGGTTCTACAAGGGCCATGAGAATGCGCGAGTATAGCTGGCCCTTCCGCGCCGCTTCGCGATGTCTCTCCCAAAAGGCCGGGTTGTGTGCACGCAGCAGGGCGATGTCCTGGTCTGTCGGCGCTGGCAGCCTTGGATGTTCCTGTCGCCAGGACGGAAAAGCGGGCGCTGGTAATTGCTCAATCGCTGGCAGCGCGTAAGGTTCGGCTTCCTCTCGTGCCAGGGTGTGGTACAGGCCTGCCAACAGGGCCACGAGGCTGGCGCCGGCAAACAGCAACACGCGGTGCGGTGGTGGCCGGCGCGGTTTGGTGTCCCTGTTCGGCGTTGCGGTTGGGGGCTGCTGCTCATTGCGGTTTTGTGGGTCCGGGCTGACGGACCAGGGCCAAACCGTGGCTAACCACCAGCCGCCTGTTGCCACCAGCGCATCGGTGACATCAGGATAGCGACCGGGCACAAATTGCTGCCACCACTCCAGACCCAGAGTCATGGCGGCGATGAGGCAGACCAATACGGTGCGCAGTTTGCGGCTGCGGCTCCAAGGATAGGTGGCCCAGGCGAGGGCGATGAATACCCACAGGGTTTCCAGCAGGTTGACTACGCCGTGTACGCTGTTGATATGACCGCGAAACGGGATCCAGTTGACTGTGCGCAATGCGCTATTGCCCTCTGCAGGCAGTAGGGCGTCCTGTATCAGGAAGGCTGTCAGCGCTAGCAGCAGCAGCCAGCGCAGCAGGCCGGTAGAGGCGGTGCGCAACAGCCAGAATATCGGGATCAAACAAGTGAAGGCCAGCAGGGCCTCTGCAGAGAGCACCCGGCCCAGCACCAGAATCTTGCCTGCCAGCACCAGAGCCAGCAGCCCGCACACAGTGGACAGGCGGCGCTGCGCCGGCGCAAGAATACTCAGCGACAGCGTGCCCACTGCAAACAACATCAAGGCATAGCTGGTGACCTGGACATTGTGCAGAGCCGCCTTGCCGGTGAGCGTCGCCTTGAGTGGTGCCAGGCCTGCACGCAGGTTGCCGATGTCCAGGCTGGGCACAAGCGGGGCCCACTGAGCCAGTACCCAGCAGCCCAGCGCCAGCAGTCCCAGCCTGCCGGTGGTGGGGTCGCTCAGTGCGGCCAGCACGCGCCGGGTGAATTGTCTGGAGACCGTCAGGCGTACAGCCAATCCTGCACCGAGCGCGCCCAGAAAGCCCCCGGCGCTGTTCAGCAGCAGGTCCGCCAGCGAACTCACCCGTCCAGGCAGATAGGTTTGCCCGAATTCCAGGCTGGCGGACAGCGCTGTGGCCGCCGCTGTTGCGAGCAGCAGTCTGCGCATGAACGGGCCGCGCAGGCAGAGCATGGCCAGCAGCCCGAAGGGCAGGTATACGATCAGGTTGAGGATGAAGTCCGAGCGGGCCACCCGTTTCGGCCAGTCCATGGCCATGAAAGCCTGCCAGCCTCCCAGTGCCCAGTCCCAGCGGTCAAGCGGGAACCAGGTGCCGTAGACCAGCAGCAGGGAGTAACCCAGCCATAGCCAGGGAAACGGTGATCGGGTCGGTGGTATCACCGCAGAAAGCTCCGGTTATTTGAGGCCGTACTTTTCCAGCATGGTATACAACGTTGGCCGGGTTACGCCGAGCAGGGCAGCCGCCTCTGAGACGTTGTCTCCGGCATGCCCCATAGCGCGGATGATCGCCCCACGCTCGGCCGCGTCTCTCACCTGGCGCAGGTTGAGCGGCAGCGTGTCTTCCGCAGATTGCATGTCCAGTTCCAGGTCCTCTGCGGTCACCTGGGGGCCATCTGCCATAATCGCTGCACGCTTCACCCGGCTCTCCAGTTCCCGCACATTGCCTGGCCAGCTGTAGCGCTCCAGGGCCTCGAGGGCGCCGCTGTCGAAGCTGCGACCACCGTTGCCGAGTTCGGCGCTGAAGCGCGACAGGAATGCCTTGGCCAGCACTGCAGTGTCACCGGTGCGGTCTTTCAAGGCGGGGATCTTGATGGTCATTTCACTGATGCGGTAGTAAAGGTCCTCTCGGAAGCGCCCCTCCCGCATCTGCTCTTCCAGGTTCTGGTGCGTTGCGCACACAATGCGCACGTCCACCGGAATCTCCTTGCGGCCTCCGATGCGCTCGACCACACGCTCCTGCAGAAAGCGCAGCAACTTGGCCTGCAATTCCAGCGGCAAGTCGCCGATTTCGTCGAGGAACAGCGTGCCTTCGTTGGCATACTCAATTTTGCCGATGGTCTGCTGGTTGGCGCCGGTGAATGCGCCTTTCTCATACCCGAACAGTTCACTTTCGAGCAGGTTTTCCGGAATCGCCGCACAGTTGATGGCCACCATGCGTTTTCCGGCTCTGGGGCTCAGTTCGTGCAGGGCGCGCGCAAAGCGCTCCTTGCCGGTTCCGCTGGCGCCGAGCAGCAATGTGGTGATGTCGGTGGGGGCAATTTTTTCCACGGTGCGACACACTTTCAGCATTTCCGGGCTGACCGCAATGATGTCCCGCAGCGGCATGTTCTCGCTGGCCTTTTGCAGCCGCAGGTTTTCTCGCTCCAGGGCGTATACGTGATAGGCACGGTCCACCAGCATGGACAGCAGTTCCGCATCGGCGGGCTTCTGGTGGAAATCCCAGGCGCCACCGGCAATGGCCTTTACCGCGTTTGCGCGGTCGTTGTCGCCGGTCACCACGATCACTTTCGTCTCCGGGGCGAGGCTCAGTACCTCGCGCAGGGTGGCGAGACCTTCGGTGACGCCACCCGGGTCAGGTGGCAGCCCGAGATCCAGCAGTACCACACCGGGCTCGAAGCGGCGCAGCGCGGTGATGGCCTCACTGCGGTCCCCCGCGATGGCGACCTCGTAGCCGTCGAAGGCCCAGCGGAGCTGGCTTTGCAGCCCCTTGTCATCTTCTACCACCAACAGGTGTCTGGTTGTTGTCTTTGCCATGTCGTATCCGGTTATTCCATGTTACTCGTTGAGTGTCCGCCGGCCTGCGGCAGGGTCACCCGGAAACGGCTGCCAACGCCCGGCTCGCTCTGCACACTGATGTCGCCACCCAGCTGGCGGATGTACTCGCGGCTTTCGAACGCGCCGATACCCATGCCGGTCAGGCCCTTGGTGGATTCAAAGGGGCGGAACAGGCGCAGCCGCACAAACTCGGCGTCCATGCCGCGGCCGCTGTCGCTGATGTCCACGATCACCTGATTGCCGCTCGTGGTGACCTGCACACTGACGTTGCCATCGGCCGGGGTGGCTTCCTGTGCATTCTGGATCAGGTGGTTGAAGACGGTGGCGAGCCGCTCACTGTCCGCTTCCACGTGTACCGGATGGTCAAAGCCCGCAAGGCTGGGTATGGGCCGGGTGTTGCTCCTCCCGTCAATGACCTGGCGCAGCAGCGGTTCCAGCTCAACGTCTGCCGCACTGGCACTGCGCATACCGCTGCGCATTTGCTCCATCAGGCGCTGCATGCGCGCCACTGAGTTGTCGACTGTGGCGATCATGTCATCAATAAACGCCGGGTTGTGGCGGTGCTTGGCAGCATTGGATACGATCAGGGACTGTTGCGCCAGAATATTTTTCAGGTCATGCACGACATACGCGGATAAGCGGTTGAATGCATCGAACTGCCGCGCCTCAACCAGCGCCTGGCTTGCCAGATGCTGAGCCAGATGGCTGGCCGCCTGGCGTCCGGCGGTTTTCAGCAGGTCGCGGTCTTCCCAGTTAATGCTGTCCTTCAGCTCCGACCGGCGCAGCATCAACACACCCTCCAGCCGGTCGCGGAACACCAGTGGGATGATCAGCCAGAGCGACTCGTCCTGCCGCAACCACGGCGGCAGTTGCAGGTCAACATAGACATCCGGCGAGGCCCGCCATTCCTGCAGGTTGATCACCCAGTCTGTGCGCTGCAGCCACGCGGGCAACTCGCCGAGACCCTCCTCGGCGGCGCCCTCCGGGATGCTCATCTCCCAGTGTGCGAGCAGGCGCAGGGGCTGGCCTTCACTGCCGCCCCACAGCAGGCCTGCGCGGCTGTCGACCAACGGGCCCATGATCCGGATGATGCCTTCGGCGACCTCCTCGTTAAGGCTGGCGAGCGCCCGGGTGAACTTCAACCACTCCTCGCGGTAATCATAGCGATAGCTGAAGAAGTGTTTGCTCAACTGCACGCGCAGTAAAGCTCTCAGGCGGCCCGAAAACAGCAGGCTGAACAGCAGGGTTGCGGCGGCGACCAGGAAAGCGAGCTGCAGCACCGTACCCCAGGTGCCTCCCATGAACTTGAGGAAATAACCGATCGCGGCCATACCCAGCAGGTAGATGCCGGCACCCACGAGCGTGACAGTATGGAAGACGACCTGTCGGGAGACCTGGAGTCTCACGCGCCATGAGCTGTAGCGCGCGAAGGCAATCCCCAGCGCGGGTGTGACCACCGCGTTAACCAGTCCGCGCGCCTGCCACAGGTCCGGGTCCAGACGACGGAACAGCAGGGCCTCGGAGTACATGAAGAAGTCCCAGGCGGCGATGGCACCCAGGCTGAAACAGAGAAACTTCAGCGACCAGCGCTCCGCCGTGGTGGCATTGCGGTAGAGCTGCTCCACGACCAGCAGCGTGCCGAGGGCAAAGGCCAGCCACAGGGCAAGAGTGACTTCGTAGCCGAAGTGCAGGCCTCCCAGTGGTGCCAGCATTGGTGCCAGAACAATCAACAGGGCGGCCGCAGAGCCCAGGTAGAACAGTGGCCGCCAGTCGCGGCCGCGCAGGGTGAGCGAGGCGCCGTCTGTCTGCAGGCCAAGCAGCTGTAGCAGGAAGTACACCCAGGCGATATTGCGTACCAGTTCCGCGACCTGTATCAGGTGGACAGGGGGGTAGTCTGCCAGCGTGCCGAGCCCGATGATGGCGGACCAGAGTGCGGAGGCCGTGCAGGCGAGAACGAGGCTTATACCCAGTGGTCGCACGCGCCACTGGAAGACCAGCAGCAGGGCCAGCAGTCCAAAACTGGTGGCGGCAATCAGGTGCGTAATCAGGCCGACATTGCCCATCATCCGATTGTCCTACTCCCCGCCGAATCTGTCGTGTTATGCCGCGCTGCGTGTGCAGGCATGGCCGTGATAGCGTTCAGACCTTATACTCAGTGTAACAGTGTGTAAACGCTGATAGCGTGTAGATGCCAAACGCAGCACATTTCAGGTCTACAGGGTCGCGCCGCCGCGCCGGTTCCGAACGGGGAAGAGTGGGGAATGAAAACGATAGAAGCAACCGAGGGTGCCCTGCGGGCGAGCCCGGTGACCTGGCTGGTGACCGGTGCAGCAGGGTTCATCGGCTCGCACCTGTGTCAGCGTCTGCTGCAGCTGGGTCAGCATGTGCGCGGCCTGGACAATTTCGCAACCGGTCACCGGCACAATCTTGAGGCGTTGCGCGAGGAGGCGGCAGGCGCGGGCAGCTTCGAATTTCTGGAGGGGGATATCCGCTCACTCGCGGATTGTCGGCAGGCCGTCGAGGGCGTCCAGTACGTGCTTCACGAGGCGGCGCTCGGGAGCGTTCCCCGCTCTCTGGAAGATCCTCTCCTGACCAATGCCGCCAACATCGATGGCTTCGTCAACATGCTGGTGTCAGCGCGCGACGCCGGCGTCAGGCGTTTCGTCTATGCTGCCTCGTCATCGACCTACGGCGATCACCCGGGCCTGCCCAAGGTAGAGGACGAGATTGGCAAGCCGCTGTCACCCTACGCCGTGACCAAATATGTCAACGAGCTTTATGCGGATGTGTTCGGGCGTGCCTACGGCATGCAGACGGTTGGCCTGCGCTATTTCAATGTGTTCGGGCCCCGGCAGGATCCCCAGGGTGCCTATGCGGCGGTCATCCCGCGCTGGTTCGGTGAGCTCACGGCCGGACAGCGCTGCCAGATCAACGGTGATGGCGAAACCTCGCGCGACTTCTGCTATATCGATAACGTGGTGCAAGCCAACCTGCTGGCGGCCACGGTGGAGTCGCCGGAGGCCGTGAACCAGGTGTATAACGTGGCTTTCGGTGGGCGTACATCACTGAATGCGCTTTACTACGGCATACGTGACCTGTTGAGTGTGCGAAAGCCGGAGTTGGCGGCCCTGGAACCGGTCTATGCAGACTTCCGGGAAGGCGATGTGCGGCATTCCCAGGCTGATATCAGCAAGGCGGCGCGCCTGCTGGGGTATACGCCACAGTACGCGGTTGAAGAAGGTCTGGCGCGCACGGCGGCGTGGTTTTTGGGGCAGTCATCCACATGAGCGAGTTATCCATGCAAGAAACGGTAGCAATTGTCGGGCTTGGCTATGTTGGCCTGCCTCTGGCGGTGGCCTTTGGTCGCAAGCGCCGCACCATCGGTTTCGACCTGAACGCACGCAAGCTCGCCCACTACCGTGCCGGCCATGATCCGAGTGGCGAGGTGTCACCGGAGGCGCTGGCTTCGGCTTCGCAGCTGGAGTTCACCACCGAGCCCGCGGCGCTTTCCGAGGCATCTATTATTATCGTGGTGGTACCGACGCCGATCGACCACGCCCATCGGCCGGACCTGAGTCCGCTCGAAGGGGCGTCGCGCACTGTGGCGCAACACCTGCGACCGGGCACAGTGGTCATCTTCGAGTCCACGGTATACCCGGGGTGCACTGAGGAAGTGTGCGTGCCCCTGCTGGAGGCCGGTTCAGGGCTCACCTGGGCTGGTCGCAGCGGTGAGGATGTTGCTGCCGATGCGGGTTTTTTCATCGGCTACTCGCCGGAACGCATCAACCCCGGTGACAAGGTTCACCGGCTGGAGACCATCACCAAGGTGGTCTCGGGGGACACCCCTGCCACCCTCGATCGCGTTGCCCGCCTGTACGAAAGCGTGGTTGATGCCGGCGTGCACCGCGCGGCCAGTGTGAAAGTGGCTGAGGCGGCCAAGGTCATCGAGAATACCCAACGCGACCTGAATATCGCCCTCATGAACGAGTTGGCGATGATCTTCAACAAGCTGGGCATCGACACCCTGGATGTGTTGGAGGCGGCGGGCACCAAATGGAATTTTCTGCCGTTCCGTCCCGGTTTGGTGGGGGGGCATTGTATTGGTGTGGACCCGTACTACCTCACTTACAAGGCCGAGAGCGCGGGCTACCATCCGCAGGTCGTGCTCGGCGGGCGCAAAACGAACGATGGCATGGGCAAGTTCATCGCCGAGCAGACGGTCAAGCAACTGGTCAGCCGTGGACACCCGGTGGCAGGTGCGCGCGTCACCGTGCTGGGCCTGACCTTCAAGGAAAATTGCCCGGACCTGCGCAACTCGCGGGTTGAGGACATCATCCGTGAATTGCAGGACTACTGCTGCGATGTGACTGTGCACGACCCCCTCGCCGATGCGGCGGAGGCGGAAGAGGAGTACGGCATCGAGCTGGTCAGCTGGGCATCGCTGCCCGCGGCGCATGCCGTGGTGTTGGCTGTGCCGCATGCCGAGTATCTGGCAAAGGGCCTGGAAGTCGTCACCCCGATTCTGGCGCCGGGCGGTGTGGTTATCGACGTGAAGGGCGTGCTGGACCGGGCAGAGGCCGCCGCCGCCGGTTTGGCACTCTGGCGACTGTAGTGCGCTGAGTGTCTGCCTTGAACTGGTTCACAATCCGGCAAGTCAAGGCACATGTTACCTTGCGGTACAATGGCTTTGCCTGCACCATTAGGGTCATAACGAGCAACCCGTAGAGACGCGTCGCCATGTACGACCAGTTCTACCGCTTCAATTCGGAGCCTTTCCGGCTCAGTCCGGACCATGCTTTCGCCTATGCCCACAAGGGCTATATCAAGGCGCGCGCCTACATGGCGTACGCGTTCATGCGCGAGGAAGGCTTTGTCATGGTCACCGGCCGCCCCGGCACCGGCAAGACCACGCTGGTCGGCGCCCTGATCGAACACCTGAGCGGCGAAAACGTGCGGGTGGCCAACCTGGTGTGCAGCCAGCTGAAAGCTGACGACTTGCTGAAGCTCGTCGCCTATGAGTTCGGGGTGGCGGTTGATGTCGTGGAAAAAGGCGAGTTGCTGCAGCGACTTACCCAGCAGCTGCGCGCCTGGCACCGCGATGGGCGGCGAGCGCTGCTGATCGTCGACGAGGCGCAGGATCTCGCGGTGTCCGCGATGGAAGAGCTGCGTCTGCTGACCAACATTCAGGTCGCTGGGAAACCCCTGCTGCAAATATTTCTCCTCGGTCAACCCGAGCTGCGGGAACTGGTGCTGCGCCCCGAGCTGGAACAGGTGCATCAGCGCATTGTTGCGGCCAGTCACCTGAAGTCACTCGAGCTGGAAGAAACGCGGGAGTACATTCTGCATCGGCTCGACGTCGTCGGCTGGCGCGGCGATCCGGCCTTCAGTCAGGCGGTATTCCCCTTGGTGTACAAGTTCAGTGAAGGGATACCGCGGCGCATCAACCTCATTTGCAGTCGACTGCTGCTGCACTGTGCCCTGGAGCAGCGGCACCGCGTCGAGGTGGCGGATGTGCGCGAGGTGATTGGCGAACTGCAGGACGAGCATCTGGCTGCTGGCGCCAGCTGGTCCGAGGCGGATTTTCACGGGCTGGAGGACACGCCGGATGAAGCGCCCGCGGCAGCGCAGGGTGACGCGGACCCTGAGGTTGCTGGTGCACATGACACCGGGCAGCGCGACGCAGGAGAGATTGCCGTCGGCGATGCCGGGCGGGCGGATGACGCCGTCCAGCAGCAGCCGGAACAGCAGGTGGTTCGGGGGCGTCAGCACCTGACGGTGGTTGCCGGCGCCGCCGGCGTGACGGCGCGGCGCACCGGCACCGACGAGTCAGTTCCAGCGCCGATACACGGGCATGTGGAGACAGAAGTCGCGGTTACCGCAGCGGTGGACGCGATGCGCGCCACGGAAACGATTGCGCCCGCCCCTGCGCCAGCATCAACAGCACAGGACGCGGCGAGTGACCAGCCTTCCGTCAAGGGGAGGCCGGCACCGGGTGGAGCTACCGTGGCGTCGGGTAGGACACGGCGCGCTGCGCCCGCCAAAAAGGGGCGGGTAACGAAGCCGACCACCGCGGCGCGCCGCGGCCACAGTGCCCAGAGCCCGGGCGGGGAGCTAGGCGGAGGCTGGGTGATCGGCGGAATCCTGCTGGCGTCCATTGCCCTGGTCGCCTGGGCGGCTACCGGGTTCAGCTTCGGGTTTTTTCTGGAATAGTGGGGAAAACGGTGGGATATTGCCCATCGAATGTGGTTACCTGTTGTTACGCTGGCAGTTGTTTTTGTGCTGACAACGTGGCACCTGGCAAACGTGGTAAAACAAAATGGGCCGCCAATGGCTCGCTGAGGAGTAGAAGAAGATGAGCATATTCACCGAACTTCCAGAGGGGCGTTCGCCTGTTGCCCGCGTGCTGGCAGCGCTGATGGTCTTGACCCTGGCGGCCTGTGCCTCACATCCACCGGCGCCGGTCGCAGAGCGGTCTGCGGCGCCAGATTACAACTATGTCATCGGTCCCGGCGATACGATGGAGATTTTCGTCTGGGGTAACCCGGAACTCACCACGACGGGCATTGTGCGCCCCGACGGCAAGTTCACCACGCGTCTGGTTGAGGATCTGCAGGCGAGTGGTCGTACCTCGACCGAACTGGCGCGTGATATCGAGAAAGCCTATGGCGATTACGTCCGCCAGCCTGTGGTCAGTGTCATCGTTAACGGATTTGTGGGCGTGCCGGAGCAGCAGGTGCGTGTGGTGGGAGAAGCGGCTACGCCCTCCAGCGTACCCTATCGACAGCACATGACGCTGCTCGACCTGATGATCGCAGTGGGCGGGATGACCGAGTTTGCCGCGGGCAACAAGTCGGTACTGGTACGTACCCACGGTGGCACGCAGGACTCCTACGGCCTGCGTCTGGATGACCTTCTGAAGAAGGGCGACATCTCGGCGAACATGGCGCTGCAGCCCGGCGACATCGTCATCATTTCCGAGAGCTGGTTCTGATGAGTCGGGTGCGGTTCCGGTCGGTCGCGGAGTAGCGAGCCATGCAGGATGTGTTTGCGCAACTGGTCAGCTATGTGCTGGGCGTCTGGCGGCACCGCTGGCTCGCGCTCGGCACGGCCTGGGTGTTGGCCCTCACGGGCTGGGCTTACGTCTGGCAGATGCCGGAGTCCTACGTGGCGACGGCCCGCATGCACGTGGATACGAACTCCGTCCTGCGCCCACTCATGCGTGGGCTCACCATCACGCCGGACATAAACCAGCGTATCCAGATGATGAGCCAGACGCTGCTCAGCCGGCCGAATATGGAGCGGCTGGCGCGAATGACCGACCTGGACCTCGGGGCGACCACGGAAGTCGAGAAGGAGGCCCTGATCAAGCGTATGCAGGAGTCCATCGGGCTGTCCGGTAGCCGTGGCAACACCTCTCTCTACACCATTTCCGTGACAGACCCTGACCGGGAGACTGCCCGGCGCGTGGCCCAGGCGCTGATCACGGTGTTCATCGAAAACTCCATGAGTGACAAACGCGAGGACAGTTCCGACGCGCAGAGCTTCCTGCAACAGCAAATCGCAGAGTCGGAGCAGCGGCTGGTCGAGGCCGAGCGCCGGCTGGCCATGTTCAAGCAACAGAATGTAGACGTGTTGCCCGGGGGCGGCGGGGACTACTACAGCCGCCTGCAGGAAACCCGGGGTGCTTTGCAGCAGGCGCAGCTGCAATTGCGCGAAGTCGAGAACCGCCGCCGTGAGTTGCAGCGCCAAATCGAGGGTGAGGACCCTGTGTTTATAGCGGGAGGCTCCTCCGGCATGGCGCAGTCGCCGCTGGATGCCCGGGTGCAGTCCCTGCAGCTGCAGATGGACGGATTGCTGGCGCGTTACACGGCGAAGCACCCCGAAGTCGTGCGCCTGCGCGGTCTGATCGAGGAGTTGGAGGCGGAGCGGCAGGCGGAGTACGCGCGCATGCGGGAACAGCCCGGTGCCTCGTTCAGTGGCCTGGCCAGCAGCCCGGTGTACCAGGGTATGCGCAGCATGCTGGCGCAGACAGAGGCCGAAGCCGCTGAGCTGCGTGTTCGCGTCGCCGAATATGAGCGCCGTGCGGAAGAGCTGGCGGCGAAAGTCAATCAGATTCCCGAAGTAGAAGCCGAACTGAAGCAGTTGAATCGCGATTACGATGTAATAGCGCGCCAACACCAGCAGATGCTGGAGCGACGTGAGTCCGCGCGCTTGTCCGGAGATGTGGAAAGCACCGGTGGTGAAGTCAGCTTCCGCGTTATCGATCCGCCGTTCGTGCCGCGCAAACCGAGCAAGCCCAACAAGCTGCTGTTGAACGCCGGCGTGCTGATTGTCGCGCTGGGCGCCGGTGTCGGTGTGGCATTGCTGTTGACGCTGCTGCATCCCATTGTGACTGACGCCCGGATGCTGGCACATTCGACGGGCCTGCCCTTGCTGGGCACCGTCACCTGGAACAAGACGCCGGAGGAAAAGCGCAGCAGCCTGTGGCGTCTGGCGGGTTTTGCGATGTGTGGGGGGGCCTTGTTGGTCGCCTTTGCCGGTGTGCTCATCGTGCCGGGGATCACAGCATGAGGTACTACGTTATCGGGGCCGGTTCGGCTGACAGCAGGCCCAGGGGCCGGAGAGCAGAACAATGAGTACGATCGAGAAAGCCCTCAGCCAAATGGAGGCGGCGAAGAAGTCGCAGCCGTCCCAGCCTGAGCCGCAGAACACTGTGGAGCGGGCCGGCGTAAGCGAGCCGCTGCAGGCCACCGTCGCAGTGCAGCGCGACGAGGACTCTGACTGGCAAAGTGGCGCCGAAGTGCATATTCCCTTCGATGCGCTGCATGCTCAGGGCTTTCTCACGCCTGCGATTCCGCGTAGTGCTATCGCCGAGGAGTTTCGCACCATCAAGCGGCCTCTGCTGAAAAACGCGTCCGGCGCGTCACCCACACCCATTCCCAACGCCAACCTGATCATGGTCACCAGCGCCTTGCAGGGGGATGGCAAGACGTTTTCATCGATCAATCTGGCGATGAGTATCGCCATGGAGCGGGACAAGACGGTCCTGTTTGTCGATGCGGATGTGCTCAAGGCCACGGCTGGGCACCGTCTGGGCATTCCCGCTGGTACACCGGGCCTGCTCGATATCCTGCGTCGCGATGCGAAACCGGAAGACGTCATACTGCGCACCAACATGGAAAAGCTGCGCGTCTTGCCCGCTGGCACCGCCGACGAGCATTCCACAGAGCTGTTGGCCAGTGAAAACATGCACCAGTTTATGCTGGAGCTCTCCGCCCGCTACCCCGATCGCATCATCGTGTTTGATTCACCGCCGCTGCTGCTGACCACCGAGGCGGGTGTATTGGCCAGCTTCATGGGGCAGATCGTGTTTGTTGCCTCGGCGGATATTACGCCGCAACACGCGGTAAAAGAGGCGCTGGAGCACATCGGTGCCGACAAGATGGTGGCGGTGATGTTGAACCGCGCCTCGCGCCGGCGCATGGGGCTGTTCGGTATGGGGGTCGGTTACGGCTACGGCTATGGCTACGGCTATGGCTACGGTGGCCGCGCCGAGGCCGCTGAAGCCGCAGACCAGGATGCAGCGAGGGCCATGAACCCGTGAAAACTTCCCGGACACCGTTTCCCGCATTTCCAGGGCACGCGCAGCCCGCAGCAGCAGCTGGCGCAGGCCTCGCAGCCCGCAGGTGCACGCCTGTTCTCGCACTAAGCGCCCTCGCGGGCCTCGTGGTGACACTTCCGGCAATGTCAGCTGAGTGGGAAACCAACGCCGGCATGTCGGTCGGCGGTTATTACTCGGACAATATCTGCCTGGCACCGAACGACAAGGAAGGCAAGGCGGTGGCGACGGCGCGACCCGATGTCAGCGTTACCGGGCGCGGCGCACGCGGCAATCTGAACCTGCAGGCGGCGGTTGAGTACAACTCGCTGGGGGACAGCGATATCGAGTGTCAAACCGGCCAGGCGTCCAACCTGAGTAACCGCAAGTCTTTTATTCCCAGTGTACGTTTCAACAGTGACTACGAGCTGGTGGAGAACTGGCTGCAACTGGATGCGGCGGCCTCCGCGCGGGAAAACGCGCTGAACCCCTTTGGCCCGCCCGGCACCGGCAATGGTCGGGATAATACCAATATTGTTTATGACTACACGGTTGGCGCCCTGGTGCAACGGCGACTGGCGCAGGCGGCCAACTTGCGCGTGCGCTATGCCTACAACGAGCAGTTCAATGACGCCGATATCTACGGCAACAGCGATGAGGACCGCGTCGAGTTTGACCTCGACACACTGCCGGGGTCGGGGCGCCTGAGTGCCGGGCTCGGCGGTCAGTACAGCAAGATCAACTACGAAGCCACGGACTTCCAGCCGGCCTTTGACAATGAGCTGTCGAATGCCGAATTCCGCCTCGGTTTTCAGGTGCTGGACAGCCTGCAGGTGAATGGCCTCGCGGGTGAGGAGTGGAACGAGTTCACCAGCCAGCGCGAGGATATCGATGGCAGCTACTGGGATGTAGGTGTTCGCTGGACGCCCAATCCCCGCGTGGAAGTCAATGTCGGCACGGGTGAGCGCTTCTTTGGCAGCTCACCCCGGGCGGATATCCGCTACCGCCACAAGCGCAGCGAGTTGAGCGCCAGCTATGTGCGCACACTCACCCTGCCGCGAACGCTGCGAGGTGCCGATGCCAGCCTGGTCGACCCGAATGATCCGTTTGGCCCGGGCTTTGGGGAGTTGCCTGGCGACCTGTTGGGCAACGAGGGGCTGCCCACGTTCATCGGCAATTCGCCGGTGCTGGATGAACGGTTCGAGTTGCGCTACCGGTTTAAGGCGCGGCGGAGCTCGGCCACGTTTTCCGCGTCGGATTCCCGCCAGCAGCGGGTGGATGACGGCGCTGAAGGTACCTTCCGCGACGCGGGAGTGACGTTTACGCGCAAGCTTTCCAGCACCCTGTCAGCCAACGTGCGCCTGCGCTGGGACGAGCGTGAGGGAGAGGGCGGTAACTTTGGCGGCTTTGGCCAGAACAGCGAGAGCTGGCTGGCTGGTCTGGGGCTCACGCGCCAACTCGGCAATGACACCACGCTGACACTGGCCTACCAGTTCCTGACACAGGATTCAGATTTCGCGCTGAACGACTATGACGAGAACCGGGTAACGTTCAACGTCAGACACGCCTTCTAGGACGCCTCGATCATGAGTGAACAGACAGGCGCGCACATTCTCTGTGTGGTGGGTGCGCGGCCCAACTTCATGAAGATCGCCCCCATCATGCGTGCCTTCAACGCGGCCGGGAGCGGACTGCGCGCCAGCCTTGTGCACACGGGGCAGCACTACGATGCGGCGATGAAGCACGCCTTTTTTGAGCAGCTGCACATTCCGGAGCCCGATGTCGATCTGGGGGTAGGCTCTGGCACGCACGCCGAGCAGACGGCCCAGATCATGCTCAAGTTTGAGCCTGTGCTGGATGCGCAGCAGCCGGATGCGGTGTTGGTGGTGGGGGACGTCAATTCCACTATCGCCTGCGCCCTGGTCGCGGTGAAAAAGGGTATCCCGGTTATTCATGTTGAAGCGGGCTTGCGCAGTGGAGACCGCGGTATGCCGGAGGAGATCAATCGCATCCTCACGGATCAGCTGTCTGACCTCCTGTTCACGACGGAGATCTCGGCCGCTGACAATCTGGAGCGCGAGGGCATCAGCCGGGATAAGGTGTTCTTCGTCGGTAACGTGATGATAGATACCCTGCGCTACAATCTGGCGTCGGCCACACCCTCTGCCAGCACGCTGGCCGAGGCCGGCCCCCGCTTCATCGATGGCTACGGATTGCTCACCCTGCACCGCCCTTCCAATGTGGATGATCCCACAGTGCTGCGGCGCCTTCTCACGGAGCTCGCCGATATCAGCCGGGAAACACCGCTGGTATTTCCGGTGCATCCGCGCACGCGCGCCCGTATCAGTGACGCGGGCCTGGATGCCATGCTCGCCGGGGCGGATATCCTCCTGCTGCCGCCACAGGGTTACCTGGAAATGCTTGGCCTGATGCGCGATGCGCGTGTGGTGCTGACTGATTCCGGTGGCATCCAGGAGGAAACGACAGCTCTGGGCGTGCCCTGTATCACTCTGCGCGAGAGCACGGAGCGGCCCATTACCGTTGAGCAGGGCACGAACACTATTGTCGGAACAGAGCCCGTGGCTATTCGCAAGGCGTATCGTGACGTGATCGAAGGGGGCGGCAAGGCGGGTCGCCAGCCTGAGCACTGGGATGGTCAGGCAGCGCAGCGCATTGCAGCCATTCTGGCGCGCTGGAGTGGCCAGCATGAGTGATGCATCGGCCAGCATAGTGAACGCGATGACGGTGGACGTGGAGGACTATTTCCAGGTGTCCGCGTTTGAGTCGCAGGTGAGTCGCGCAGCGTGGGAAACGACGCCGCTGCGTGTGCAGGCCAATGTCGAGCGCATCCTGGAACTGTTCGATGGGCATGGGGTCAAGGCCACTTTCTTTACGCTGGGCTGGGTGGCAGAGCGTCATCCGGACATGGTGCGCCGGATCGTCGCGGAAGGCCATGAGCTTGCCAGTCATGGATGGGAGCACACACGGGTCACCACCCAGCGGCCCCCGGCGTTCCTCGATGATATACGGCGTACCAAGGCCTTGCTCGAGGATATCGCCGGCGTTGAGGTCA
Source organism: Halieaceae bacterium UBA5085 (assembly GCA_002414665.1). GTDB lineage: Bacteria > Pseudomonadota > Gammaproteobacteria > Pseudomonadales > Halieaceae > Haliea. The sequence continues at coordinate 208,843 of DIAF01000039.1, read as the reverse complement.
AGGGTTACCGCGCGGCCAGCTATTCGATAGGTCGCGATAACCTCTGGGCACTCGACACACTGGCTGATGCGGGCTATCGCTACAGTTCCAGCATCGCGCCTATCCGGCACGATCTGTACGGTATGCCGGAAGCGCCACGTTTCGCTTTTTCCGCGGCGTCGGGCCGGTTGGCAGAAATTCCCGTGACTACACTGCCTCTCGCCGGGCGCAACATCAACTGTGGCGGGGGCGGCTGGTTCCGCCTTTTCCCCTACACGTTCTCACGTTGGGCGCTACGCCGGATCAACCGCGGTGAGGGCCAGAGTGCGCACTTCTATTTTCACCCCTGGGAAATCGACCCTGAGCAACCTCGGCCGGCTGGGCTTAGCGCACGCACACGCTTTCGTCACTACCTGAACCTGGGCCGCATGGAGTCACGCCTGCAGCGGCTGCTGGGCGATTTTCACTGGGACCGCATGGATCGCGTTTTTGCCCCGGCTATCGCTGCGCCGGGGACGTTGCCACAGCCTGCCTTTGGCGCATCAGATGCCCGCGGTGGCCTGCGCGAGCAGGTGGGCGCGTGACGGTGCGGGTGCGCTGTGCGGACGCCGCCGACGAGCCGGCCTGGGAGCGGTTCGTGCAGCAATGCCCGCCGGCCACGTTCTTTCATCGCTTCGGTTGGAAACGGGTGCTGGAAGGCGCTTTGCGGCATCGCTGCCATTTTTTGCTGGCCGAGGAAAATGGTGCCGTGGTGGGCGTCCTGCCGCTCGCGGAGGTGCGCAGCCGTCTGTTCGGCTACAAACTGGCCGGGTTGCCCTTTTGTGTCTACGGAGGCATCGCTACAGAGCACCCCGAAGCCGCTCGCATGTTGCGCGGTGAGGCCGAAGCCATGGCCACGCGCCTCGGTGTAGAAGCACTTGAGCTGCGCAATTGCGCAAGCAGTGATAGCGGGTGGCCGGTGAAGGACCTTTATTACACCTTCCGCAAGCCAATTACGGCGGATAACGATGCCAACCTCAAGGCCATACCCAATCGCCAGCGCGCCATGATTCGCAAAGGTATTCAGGAAGGGCTGGAGGGCGAGGAAACAGAGGGCACCCAGCGTCTGTATCGTGTGTATGCGGAGAGTGTGCGCAACCTGGGGACTCCGGTGTTCAGCCGGCGCTACCTCGATGCACTGCGCACCGAATTTGCAGGGGATTGCCGTGTCCTGATGATTCGCCAGGGCGACGAGGACGTTGCCGGGGTCATGAGCTTTTATTTCCGCAATGAGGTCTTGCCCTACTACGGCGGCAGCATCGCACGTGCTCGCAGCATTCGCGGTTGCAACCATTTCATGTACTGGGACCTGATGCGTCGCAGTGCCGAAGAGGGTGTAACGCTGTATGACTTCGGACGCAGCAAGCGCGACACGGGGCCTTTCGAGTTCAAGAGGCACTGGGGTTTCGAGCCGCAACCGCTGCCTTACGAGTATTTTCTGGTCAACGGCGACCAGGTACCTGACGTAAACCCCAGTAACCCGAAGTATCGTCTGTTGGTGAATGCCTGGCAGCGGCTGCCATTGCCGGTCGCAAACCTGTTGGGGCCACCCTTGGCCCGTAGCCTGGGATAGGCACATGGGAGACATGCCGAAGCCCCCGCTGCTTTTTTTGTGCCATCGTATCCCCTATCCACCCAACAAGGGTGACAAGATTCGTTCATTCCATCTGCTGCATCACCTCAGCCAGCACTTCGATATCCATCTGGGCAGCTTTGTGGATGACCCGGACGATTGGCCCTGGGCGCCTGAACTGGAAAAGTATTGCGCGAGCGTGTTTCTGCGGCCGCTCGATTCGCGGCTCGCGACGTTGCGCAGTGCCTGGGGTTTCCTCTCGGGTCAGGCGCTCTCGGTTCCCTATTACACGGACCGGAAAATGCTGAGATGGGCAGAGAGCATTACGGCCCGACACGGTATTCAGCACGCGATCGTTTATTCGTCGTCAATGGCGCAGTTTCTGCCGGCGGGCGCTGCGAATTTTCTGCGTAAGGTCATTGATTTTGTGGATGTGGATTCCGACAAGTGGCAGCAGTATGCCGCGCAGAAGCCCTGGCCCCTGAACTGGATTTATCGTCGTGAGGCGCGTTACTTACTGGCGCTGGAGCAGGCCTTGGCTGAGCAGTTTGACGCTGGGCTGTTTGTTTCCTCGGCCGAGGCGGATTTGTTTCACCAGCTTTCTCCGCACACGGCGCACAAAATCGGGTTCTACAACAATGGGGTGAACTGTGACTACTTCGATCCCGCGTATGACATTGCAGATCCCCAGCCCAGTCCCTACGCCGAGGGGAGCCTTCCCCTGGTGTTCACCGGCGCCATGGATTACTGGCCCAACGTCGATGCGGTGTCCTGGTTCGTGGAGAACGTGCTACCGACACTGCGTCGGCAGCATCCGCACATCGTCCTCACTATCGTCGGCGGAAACCCGTCGAGCAAAGTGCAGCGCCTAGCGCAGCATGCCGGGGTTACCGTAACCGGGCGCGTGCCCGATGTGCGCCCCTACCTCAAGCACGCTATTGCAGCTGTGGCGCCGATGCGCATCGCGCGAGGGGTGCAGAACAAGGTACTGGAGGCCATGGCCATGGCGCGTCCTGTCCTCGTTAGCGCAAAGGGACTGGAGGGCATAGCCGCAGTTGATGGTGAGGACGTGCTGCTCGCCGAGACAGTCGAGGATTATCGCTGCCTGATTGGTCGGCTGGTGCAGGGCGAATACCCGCAGCTGGGGGAGCGCGCGCGCCAGTGTGTCAAGCAGGGATTCAGCTGGGAGGAAAATCTTCCGGAAGTCGTTTTGCTATTGGGTGAAAATTTTGCGGTGCCGAGGTACGCGAGGGGGCAGGTAACCAGTGACTGAAGAGGTGCAGGTCGGGTATACGTGGCGTGGCAGTGCGTTGGCGGGCAGAAGCCTGACAGTAGCGGTCGCTGTGTACGTTGTGTTGGCAGTAGCCGTGTTTTTTGACACCGCGGCGTCGATGGTGCGCGTCTGGAGCGTCTCGGAGACGTTTGCCCACGGTTTTCTCATCGTTCCCATTAGCCTCTGGTTGCTCTGGCGCGATCGCGATCAACTGGCGGGGGCTGTGGCTCGTCCACAGCCCACCGTACTGCTGTTGACCCTCGGGGGTGGGATGGTGTGGTTGCTCGCCTATCTCGTCGAGGTGAGTGTCGTACAGCAACTGGCGTTCGTGGGTATCCTCATCACAGGTATATGGTCGCTCCTCGGCACTGAACTGGCGCGTCGTGTGGCGTTCCCACTGGGTTTTCTGGTCATGGCAGTACCCATGGGCGAGGGCCTGGTGCCGTCGCTCGTAGAACTGACCGCCAACACGACGGAGGCGCTGGTGCGAGCCAGCGGCATTCCTGTCTATCGGGAAGGGACCTATCTTACGTTGCCAACGGGCCATTGGTCCGTGGTCGAAGCCTGCAGCGGTGTGCGCTACCTGATCGCCTCGTTCACGCTCGGCCTCGTTTATGCCTATCTGACCTATCGCAGTCTGTGGAAACGCGGGGTTTTTGTTCTTGTCTCCCTGCTGTTGCCGATTGCGGCTAACAGCCTCAGGGCCTACGGCATCGTGATGATCGGGCATTTCAGCGGCATGGAGCTTGCCGTGGGTGTCGACCACTTGATTTATGGGTGGGTGTTCTTCGGTGTCGTGATGTTTCTGCTGTTCTGGATTGGCAGCTTCTGGCGCGAGGACGAACAGGGTGGCGCTCGGGCTATGCCTGTGCAACATCGCGAGATCGCCGGTCAGCCTGGTACTTCTGTCTGGGTCACCCTTGTGCTGCTGGTCGCGGTCACCGCACTTGGGCCGGTGATTGCACGGGGACTTTCCGTGGGTCATACGCTTGCGGCAACGACTCCATTGTCAGCTGTGCCCGCTGCGGGAGGCTGGGAGCTCACCGCGGATGCGGAGTGGTTCTGGCATCCTCTCCATCAGGGTGCAGACCAGGAGCTGCAGGTCTTCTACACCAACAGCGGTGCTGTTGTGGGTATGTTTGTCCGACAGCACCTGCAGCAGGTCGAAGGCGTCGAGCTTGTTCAGAGCCAGTCGCCATGGCGGTCGGAGGACGGAGGCTGGCGTGTTCTCGGAGAGAGAGCAGAGCCAGCCGGTCTGGGCGTCGAATCGGCGTTCAACGTGCGCGAAGCACTGCTTCAGTCTGCCGGCCAACGGCTGCTGGTCTGGAGTTGGTACCGGGTAGGAGGGACCTCAACCGACAATCCCTATCTGGTAAAGCTGTTGGAGGCGCTGCAACTAGTGCGTCAGGGGCAGCGCAAAGGCTCGCGCATATTTTTGGTAACGCCAGTGGATGAAGATCTCGCCAACGGCCGGCAACAGTTGCGACACTTCCTCAAGATCCACGGTGCCGCGCTCGATGCCGTGCTGGATCGGTGATTGCTCCGTCCATGCCATCTCAGCCCCGGAAAGATGAGCCACCTTTGATTGCCCACGTGATTTATGCGCTCGGTACCGGTGGACTGGAAAATGGACTGGTCAACATCATCAACCGTTGCCCTCCGGACCGCTATCGCCACGCAATTATTTGCCTTACGCGCAGTGAGGCGTTTGCCGGTCGCATCACTGCGCCAGATGTTGAGGTGATCGAGTTGCACAAGAAGCCCGGTCACGACCCCGGTATGTACTGGCGCCTGTGGCGTGTACTCCGGCGTCTGCGGCCCGCCATTGTGCATACACGCAATTTGGCGGCTCTAGAGACGCAGCTGCTTGGCTTATTGCTCACTGGATGCAAGCGAGTACACGGGGAGCACGGCAGAGATATCAGTGATCTCGACGGCAGCAATCGTAAATACCGGATGCTACGCAGGGCGCTGCAGCCCCTGATTCACCGGTTTATTGCTGTGAGTCGTGATCTCTCTGCCTGGCTCGTTACCTCCGTGGGAATCCGGCCGGATAAAGTGGTGCAGATCTACAATGGTGTGGCACAGGATCGTTTTGTGCCTTGTACGTTGCCCGCTGGCGACACTGCAACGTCAGCCTCGGTAGGTCGGGTTGCCGTCAAGGGGATGCCAGCGGGCTTTTGCGATGCGCCGGGCTGTCGAGTGCTGGGTACGGTCGGCCGCCTGGCGGCCGTGAAGGACCAAAGGACCCTGCTGCTTGCTCTCGCGGAGCTTCTTGACGCCAGCCCTCAGCAAAGGGATATCCTGCGCTGTATACTGGTGGGCGATGGGCCGGAACGGCAGGCACTGCAGACGTTGATCGCGGAACTCGGGTTGCAGCATTGTGTCTGGATGGCGGGCGACCGGGATGACATTCCCGAACTTCTTGCAAGCATGGATGTGTTTGTGTTGCCGTCTCTGGGCGAAGGCATTTCCAATACGGTTCTGGAAGCCATGGCGAGTGGTTTGCCTGTTGTCGCCACGCGTGTAGGTGGCAATCCGGAGCTGGTGGAGGATGGGGTGACAGGACTGCTGGTGCCGGTGGGGGATGTAACCGCACTGGCGAATGCGCTTCAAACGCTGATCGATGACCCCGCCCAGTGCGAGCAAATGGCTCATGCCGCCGTGCGGCGTGTACAAAGGGATTTTGACTGGGAGCGAACAGTGGCATCTTACCTTCAGGTGTATGACGATCTGCTGGGACGCAGCCGCCTACCGGAATCAATGGACGGGACCTGATTATGTGTGGCATTGCCGGTATTTTTGATCTGACCCAGCAGCGCGAGCCGGGTCGTGCTTTGCTCGAAGCCATGAATCAGACCCAGTTTCATCGCGGCCCCGACGAGGGCGGTGTTTTTCTGGCGCCGGGGGTGGGCCTGGCTCACCGCAGGCTGTCCATTATCGACCTGGCCAGTGGTCAACAGCCCATGTTCAGTGCGGATAACACGCTCTGTGTTGTCTACAATGGCGAAATCTACAATTTTAAAGAGCTTGCCAGTGAGTTGGAGGCCCTCGGTTTTCACTTTCGTACGCACTGCGACACCGAGGTCATTCTCTATGCCTGGCAAGCCTGGGGCGAGCGTTGCGTGGATCATTTCCGCGGCATGTTCGCTTTCGCGCTGTACGATTCGAATGCCCGCAGCCTGTTTCTCGCCAGGGACCGTTTTGGCATCAAGCCACTCTTTTACAGTGTGTTGGCAGACGGCCAGCTGATATTCGGTTCCGAACTCAAGGTGATCAAGGCCCACCCCGGGTTGCCTCGCGCACTGCAGCCGCAGGCGGTCGAGGATTATTTCGCACTGGGATATGTGCCAGAGCCGAAAACCATCTATCGCGATGTGTTCAAGTTGCGCCCCGGGCATACGATGTTGTTCCGTCATGGCGAACCCGTGCCCGCACAAAATCAGTTCTGGGATATTCCCTTCAAGCCGGTGACGGTGGCGAGTGAGGCCGATCTGCAGGCCGAGTTGATCGCCAGGCTGCGCGAGGCGGTGCAGGTGCGCATGGTGGCCGAGGTGCCGCTGGGTGCCTTCCTTTCAGGGGGTGTGGATTCCAGCGCGGTTGTGGCAATGATGGCGGAGTTGCAGAGCGATCCGGTAAACACCTGTGCTATCGGATTTGATGTCAAGCAGTTCAATGAAACCGAGTATGCCGCACGCGTCGCAGAGCGTTATCACACCAACCACTTTCAGGAAATCGTCAGTAGCGAGGACTTTGATCTTCTTGACGAGCTGGCCGCGCTCTACGATGAACCCTACGCCGACAGTTCGGCGATTCCCACCTACCGTGTGTGTCAACTGGCCAAAAAGCGGGTGACGGTGGCACTTTCAGGTGATGGCGGTGATGAGCATTTTGCCGGCTACCGACGCTACCGCTGGCATATGCACGAAGAGCGTTTGCGACAGGCGTTACCGCTGGGCCTGCGCAAACCCCTGTTTGGCGCCCTTGGCCGCCTGTACCCCAAGGCGGATTGGGCGCCGCGGGTGTTTCGTGCGAAAACAACCTTTCAGGCGCTGGCGCGAAACTCGGTGCAGGCCTACCTGCATTCGGTGTCGATCTGCAGCGATGAGCAGCGTGCTGCACTGTTCAGCGACAACTTCAAGCGCGAATTGCAGGGCTATTCGGTACACAGCGTATTTGATGAACATGCGGCTAACAGCCCCACCGACGATCCGCTGTCGATGATTCAGTACCTGGACATGAAAACCTACCTGGTGGGCGACATCCTGACCAAGGTGGACCGCGCCAGCATGGCCCATGCGCTGGAAGTGCGGGTACCCCTGCTGGATCACCCGCTGACCGAATGGGTCTCCGGCTTGTCCCCGGAATGGAAACTGCGCGGCCAGGAAGGGAAGTATCTGTTGAAGAAGTCACTCGAATCCCGCCTGCCGCAGGATGTGCTGTACCGCGACAAGATGGGCTTTGGTGTGCCACTGGCCAAGTGGTTCCGCGGCCCGCTGAAGGAACGTTTACGGAAGGATCTCCTGGAGTCCGGCGGCCTCGCCGCCACCGGGCTGTTCAATCAGGATTATCTGGCGCGTCTGGTCGATGAGCACCAGTCTGGAAGGCGCGATCACAGTGCGCCGCTGTGGACTTTGCTGATGTTTCAGGCCACCGTGCGTGACGACCAGTTTGTGGTAGCGGCGTGAGCGGAGGCCCGATGCGTATTCTGCATATCCTCGATCATTCCATACCCCTGCACAGTGGTTACACCTTTCGTACGCGCAATATTCTGCGGGGCCAGCGCGCCCTGGGCTGGCACACCGCTCACGTGACCGGGCTCAAGCAGGGGGTGAGTGACGTAGCGGAAGAAACCGTCGATGGCCTGCACTTCTACCGCACAAGCCCCGGCAACAACCCGCTATACCGCTTGCCCGTACTTGACCAGTGGGAGGTGGTGACAACGCTGGCGCGGCGCATTGTGGAGGTGGCAGCGATTGAACAGCCGGACATTCTCCACGCGCACTCGCCAGCGTTGAATGGCCTGGCGGCCCTGCGTGCCGGTCGTGAACTTGGTTTGCCAGTGGTCTATGAGTGCCGTGCTTTTTGGGAAGATGCCGCGGTGGATCATGGCACGAGTCGGGAGTGGGGGCCGCGATATCGCCTCACACGAGCACTTGAGACGCGCGTATTTCGGCGCGCCGACGCGGTGACCACAATCTGCGAGGGTTTGCGTGCTGAAATCGCCGGGCGAGGCATAGATGCCGCGAAAATAACGGTCATCCCGAACGCCGTCGATACCGAAGGCTTCACCTATGGCGCTGCGGCGAACCCTGAGTTACAGCGGCAGCTCGGGCTTGAGGGCAAGACGGTATTGGGGTTTATCGGCTCCTTCTATGCCTATGAGGGGATTCCCCTGCTGCTGGACGCACTGCCACCGCTGTTGGAGCAACACCCTGAACTTCGCCTTTTGCTGGTGGGTGGTGGGCCACAGGAGGAGTACATTCGTGGCAAGATCGCCAGCCTGAATCTTGAGGATATCGTCATCCTTACCGGGCGTGTCCCGCATGCGCAGGTACAGGACTATTACAACCTTGTGGATATTTTCACCTACCCCCGCCTGCCAATGCGCCTGACTGAATTGGTGACCCCACTCAAACCACTGGAAGCCATGGCCCAGGGTAGACTGGTGGTGGCGTCGGACGTTGGCGGGCACAGGGAGCTGGTGCGCTCTGGCGACACCGGTATGCTGTTTGCTGCGGGGGACGCCAGCGCGTTGGCGTCTGCCGTCACCGGGCTTCTGGCACGCAGAGATGACTGGCCGGCTATGCGGGAACGCGGTCGCGCATTCGTCGAGCAGGAGCGTACGTGGACGGCGAGCGTTGCGCGCTATGCAGCTGTTTATGGTGGCTTGAAGTGAGCCTGTTACACCTGGGCCTGGTCGGGCCGGTGCCGCCACCCAATGGCGGCATGGCCATGCAGACAGAACAACTGGCGCGCTTGCTGCGGGCTGAGGGACTGCAGGTCTCGCAGGTGGCGACCAACGCACCGTACTGGCCGGGTTTTGTCAGTCGCCTGCCTGGTGTGCGCGCGGTTTTCCGCCTGCTGCCCTACCTGGTGCGGGTATGGCGTCTGGTGGGAAGGGTTGATGTCATTCACCTGATGGCCAACTCCGGCTGGTCCTGGCAGCTGTTTGCGGCGCCCGTGCTGTGGTTGGCCTGGCTGCGCCGCCGTCCGGTGATCGTCAACTACCGGGGCGGTGAGGCCAGCGAGTACTTCCGTCGCTCCTGGCGCAGGATACATCCCTCCCTGCGGAAGGCCGCCCTGGTGGTGGTGCCCTCGGGATACCTGCAGGCCGTGTTTGCGGACTACGGACAAGCGACCCGGGTGATTCCGAATATCGTCGATCAAACCCTGTTCCGGCCCGTGCCGGAACCGGTGGTAGAGAGCGGCGCCTTCACTCTGGTTATTACCCGCAACCTGGAGCCAATCTACGGCATAGACACGGCGTTGCGGGCGTTGGCAATCGTCTTGCACGAAGCGCCGAATACACGGTTGCGTATCGCCGGCAGCGGTCCCCAGGAAGGTGCCTTGAAAGCCCTTGCTGAACAGCTGGGCATTGCTGCCGCCGTGCAGTTCGAGGGCCGCCTGGACCGGGCCGGCGTCGTCACGTTGTACGCAGCGGCGGACGCCATGCTCAACCCGACCACCGTGGACAATATGCCCAACTCCGTGATTGAGGCGCTGGCCTGCGGGGTGCCGGTGATATCCACCGATGTCGGTGGCGTGCCCTTCATTGTACGCCACGAACACACCGCGCTGCTGGTGCCGGCCAACGATCCTGACGCCATGGCCGCCGCCATGCTGCGCATCCTTGGAGATGGCAAGCTGCGGCAGCAATTGCGCGCCAATGGCCTGGACGAGGTGGCCCAGTATGGCTGGCCCGAAGTCCGCCAGCTCTGGCTGGATGCCTATACGATGGCAGTGGGCGCGCAGCAGGGTGCGGCGACATGAGCCTCTACCAGAAGGCGGTTGCCGGGCTGCTGTTTCCCCTGCATGAAAAGCTCAAGGGTCACGACACTATAGCTGTGCACAAAGCGATGGAGCGGTCCCAGTGGCTTGCGCCGGAGGCGATGGCCCAGCTGCAGTTGGACAACCTGCGCCGCTTCCTGACCAAAATCGGCCGTACGGTACCGTATTATCAAAAACTTTTTGCCGATCTTGGCTTCAACCCCGAGGGGGTGACTTCGGTGGCCGATCTGCAGCGGCTGCCTCTGCTGGACAAGGCCGCCATCCGCGCCCACACGGAACAACTCAAGGCGCAGGATGCGCAGGGGTTAAAGCGTTTCAATACTGGCGGCTCCAGCGGCGAACCACTGATCTTCTACCTGGGTAATGAACGTGTGAGTCATGACGTCGCGGCCAAGCGCCGCGCCACGCGTTGGTGGGGCGTGGACATTGGCGACCGGGAGATCGTGGTCTGGGGTTCCCCCATTGAACTCGGCTCCCAGGACCGGGTGCGGCTGCTAAGGGACAAGCTGTTTCGCACCGAGCTGCTGTCGGCTTTCGAGATGTCACAGGCCAACCTGCAGAAATTCGCGGAGCGGATCCGCCAGTTCCGCCCGAAAATGTTGTTCGGCTACCCTTCTTCACTGGCGCTTATCGCACAGTTTGCCGGGGAGCAGGGGATTGCCCTCGACGGGCTGGGCATCCGGGTGGCATTTGTGACCTCCGAGCGGCTGTACGAGCACCAGCGCGAAGCCATTGAAAACGCTTTTGGCTGCCCGGTGGCCAATGGCTACGGCGGCCGCGATGCGGGCTTTATCGCCCACGCCTGCCCGGCAGGCAGCCTGCACATAACCGCCGAGGACATGGTGGTGGAGATTGTGGACCCTGCGGGTAACGTGCTGCCAGCGGGAGAGAGCGGCGAGATCGTGGTAACGCACTTGTTCACCAGTGAGTTCCCGTTTGTGCGCTACCGGACGGGAGACGTGGGAACCCTGAGCGACCAGCCCTGTACCTGTGGCCGGGGCCTGCCAGTGCTGGCCAGTGTCGAGGGCCGCACCACGGACTTTGTCACTGCGGCGGATGGCACTATTCTGCACGGGCTGGCGCTGATCTATGTGTTGCGGGATATGCCGGGCGTGGCGAATTTTCGTATTGTGCAGGAGTCACTGGAGCTGACGCGGGTGGAGGTTGTGCCGATTGAAGAATTAACATCGGCGATGGTTAGCGAGATTGAGTCAGGACTGCGAGCGCGTCTTGGATTGGGTGTTATCATAGAGGTGATTGAGGTTTTAGAGATCGCGCGCGAAGCCTCAGGTAAGTTCAGGTACGTGGTGAGTTGCGCTTAGAGTTTATGACTTGAGATATCTCCATACTTCAATCATGTGCAGGTGTTCTCAGTGGTCATTTGATTTGGCTCGCTGTAATAGAGCAATATATCGATGCATCTAAAAGACATTTGGAATGAGCTTCGTCAGGGAGAATGGGAGTTCCTGAAAACAAAGACTAAGTATAAGATATTTCACAATTACTTGCCCACTATTCAGGTGTCAAATTCCCTACCGACGTTGTTAATCTGTAGTTCTGCGCGCAGCGGTAGCACGTGGCTGATGGAGTTATTGTTAAAGACAGCCCGATACCGCGCCATATTTGAGGCTGTCCCGAACGCGGAGCAAAGCCTTAAGGAGTTTTCTTCTCCGAGATTTGTTTTGTCCGGAAATCATCCTCAAGACGAGCGCACCGGTTTTATCCGATCAATATTGGGCAGTGAGCGTAAAGGCTGGAGCCAGGACCACCGCAATTCACGTAATATACACTGGCTCGCTCAGGGATTGCTCTTAAAGTCTACGCGAGCGAGTTTTTGCGTGGACTTTCTGCAAAGTAATCTGGCCATCCAGCCTTCCAACGTGCTCTACCTTATTCGGAACCCCTTTGACGTAGTTCGCTCCAAGATTCTTAAGAAGTCTGTAGCTGGTGCGCAGTTCGTCGACAAGTTCTCTTACGATCCTACCTTGCTGTTTAGGACCCAAGATCCGTTTTTTCGTGAATATTTCAATGCCTTCCGGCACATCCTGACGCAAGTAAAAACCGACGAAGGGAGAGAGGCCTTTATCTGGTGTTTAGAGAATAAGTGGATGCTAGATACTTGGGAGTCAAAAGGTTGGTCCTTGGTGGTGTACGAAAATTTGGTAACAAATTTCGAAGCTGAGTTTAAGCTTCTACTGAACTCGATAGGGTTACCTTTTAGACGCGCAGTCTTGAACAGCAGTCAGGTGAGAAGCTCTACAGCGTATTCTGGTCAGGGCCGCGGGCTCGTTTCATCTAAGGAGTTTGGCAATATCGATGGAAGCCTTAATCGCTGGCGTCAGCACTATTCGGCCCAGAAGCTAGATGAAGTTTGTAAGGTGATGGATGATTTTCGGATTGACTATAACCTAATGCTTGACGGGGCTGCTCGAAGTGCAGTTTCGTATCCTTCCTGAGACTGGAGAGCATATTCAGTAGTACCATAGGCGAGAAGTTTATAGGCTATGGGCTTTGTTAGCTCGGTGGAATTCTGTGCGTGCAAAAGAAAAAATTGGATTAGCATTGTTTATGATCAATAAGGCAGCCTTGGATTATGAATCTGCGTGGCTTGACGTCGCACTTCGATTTATGTCTCTTTACCGAAAAAGGTTTTCTCCAATAGAAATCGCAGAGTGCGACCTACTAAACATTGCTGACGAACGTATTTGCATTGACAACTTTGTCAGCAATGAGGAGTTGCTTGATTTTCAAATGGAACTGAACCCCTCGCACCTCAGTGCTGAAACAGAAAATAAACTTGTTTTTGCCGAGTTGTGCAGTAGTCGGGGAATTCCCACCACAAAGATGGTTGGTAAATTTTATTTGGAGAAGACATCGCATGGCGGTGGCACGGAAGTTGCTGGCGTGGTGGAGCGGACTGTCTCCAAGTTGCCAATGGGCGAGTACGTTTTGAAGCCAGCTTATGGCTGCCATGGAAATGGAGTTTTCGTATTCTCCATTTCGAGTTGCCCAGACTTCCATGATCTAGAAAGTGAGATAGTCAGGCATTGTGAGCTGCATTCTCGTTTCCAGCATTGGCTCGTAGAGGAGCGGTTGTTTAATCATTCGAAAGTTCTTCAGCTGAGTCCGGCAAAGGCTCTGCAAACACTAAGGGTAGTAACCTACGTGGACAGGGATGGCGAGGCTAGTGTACTAGCAGCCCAATGGCGACTTGCGAGCGCCTCAGCAGTCGTAGATAACTTCTGCTTTGGTACAAATCCTGGTCTTCTGTGCAATATTGTCCCCGAGTCTGGTGAGATAGAGGTCGCATACCGAGGCAAGAATTTCCCGTATGAGTTTGGTTTGGATACGACAAGTACTCATATGGAAACAGGAGAGATTCTTGTTGGTAAACGGGTTCCGATGTGGGGTGAAGTAGTTCGGCTCGCAACGCGAGCGGCGCTCGAATTCCTACCTGCCCGTTCAATTGGTTGGGACATTTCTATTACGACTTCAGGGCCGGTGGTTGTCGAGGGTAACCGCTATTGGGACGCGCACAATGAGGATGGCAAGATGCGTGAGCGTTTGTCTTGGATGCAGGCGCGACGTTGAAAGCTAGCGATTGTGGTCATTCCGCTTCAATAAATTAGACGGTCCCAATCGCTAGTTGAGGTGGGTGGGCTGTAGGGCGAAGTTGGAAAAATCTCCCAGTTCACGTTGGCTTCGAGTACTACTGGCCCAGTTGGAGAAAACGCTATGTCCCAGGCCAAGCATCTCAGTTTGGGGAATATTTTGGCGCCAGTCACAGCAATTTCCACGACCTTATGCCAATAGGGCAAGCTAATATGTAACGATTCCTGACTATCAGGGTGGGTGTCAATCTCACGAAGGCCAATCTCACCTGGATGCTTTGTCCAAGCAGCGGTTATCTTTCCAGTCTTCGTATCCACGTCGGCTATAAGGTTCCCGGACTCGCCGTGGAGGAAGTTATCTGTAAGATTGTTGTTGCAAATGAATTTGAACTTGCTGAGTAGGATGTGAACCTGACCATTCTCTTCGAGAAACGTGACCACTCGCACCGATTGAGCTCCGCGAGACAAGCTAATTTTCATAAGGTCGGGATGCGGTTCAATCCAGTCCTGTACAACCAGTGTATCGGTCTGTGATTGGGCGAGCAGAAAAGCATGTGCATCATCCTCGCCCATGAATGATTCCCCGAAACTATACGTGCCGGATGATTTTTTGAAAAAAATCAAGCCAACGCCGTTGCACCCATGTGTCGGTTTTCCGACGTATGAACCGTCATCTAACACCCTGCAGCTGACCACAGCGCGTTTAGTGCCCCGAGTGTTTACTTGCTCTCCATAGACTCCGTAAGTTCGCGGTATGTTGATTTTGGCTGACTCACACAATTCATAGAATAGTGCTTTGTTGTTAACAGTTTCTATGGCTGCAAACTGATTTACCCTTGACACAAGGCGTGTTCGTGATTCTTTGCTAATGTAGCGCGAAAACTCAGGGTCACTAATCTTTGGATTTGTTAGTCCCCAAAATAAAATATCCTCAAGTGAAAAGAGATGTCGATTGTGCAGCAGAAGGGCGCGCCTACATTGAAAAGCCAGGCTAGTGTTGTAGTGTTTGGCCGCTGCTCTAAGTTCTTTGAGGTAGGATAGCGCTTTTCTAGGATTCATTGGCTGCTTCGTTAGAGGTCGTATAGTCGTTGGTCGTTGGGGACTGGATAACGGCCTTTGGGGACCGATCCTGCATGTAGTCCTCAACGCGCCGAGCGAACAGGCGCAATATCGGGGCTACACCAGTCAATTGATCTTCATGCTCGAACCATGTTTCACTCGTGTCAAGATGCACTGGCGTTATTATTGCCCGACGTGGGTTGCAATGAAAGAATTTTTGTTGTGGCAGATACCTTTGTGTCCCGAGGACAGTGAGGGTCGTTTCAATCATATCCTAGTGTCATTTACACATTTCTAAGAATAGCATGATAACCTATGACTCTTGCCAAGTCAGTTACCGTGCATTAGAGGCATTATGATAAGGCGGTTCCTCGCGCAAGTTATTATGTTCCGCTCATACCAAATCTACGGGATGTGCTGTCTCGAGTCCTCTGCGCCGGAAAACGTCACAGGTGAAAAAATATTCTTTCTTACATCTAAATCGGTTGATAGCTTTAGCAAGCTAACGTCCCAACTCATAGATCTTAATCGTGAGAATAGTAATTATATTGATGATATACGTCGAGACCTAATGGTTGGTGTGATAGTCGAGTTTTGTGGCAAGTTAGTCCATTACGGTTTCTTGTATAAGCATAATCGCACCTCGTGTTTGCTTGGCTTGCCGCACGGATGTGCCCTTATTGGTAATTCTTTTACGGTACCTGCCTATCGCGGTCGCGGATGTCAGGGACGTTCGGTGCTGGCGCGTGGGCTTGCTGCTCGTGAGGCAGGCTTCTCTGCGATATTCGCCGAAACCAGCATTGAGAATGTCAACTCCGGTAAGGGCCTTGTTAAAGCCGGTATGCAACATCTCGGCAGGATGGATTTAATTGTTATTGCGCGAGTGTTTGTCATTAGATGGCGTAGGCCGACTGGCTTTTCTGTCCTGGAGTTCTGTACTTAGCGGCGTTAGAAAATCATGGTGCCCGCGAGAGTCGCACCCAAGCTGCTGCTTAGGGCTTGGCAGGGGTTTAATTCATTGACTTACAGCTCATTACCTTCTTGAGCATAAAAATTGTGTGATTCCACAAGACATGCGACTTAACCGACCAGCGGATTTTTGCTGTATCTCTGATGAAGAGGATGTTGCAACATGAAAGCCTTTCCGTCGCAAAGAGAGCTTTGTGCGGTCCCTCTCCCTCGGTAAAATCAAACCAGTCTACTTCAGGATCATCGAAGAGTTGTTGGTGCACTATGTATTGTAAAACCGTGCCAGGCGACAGGGCCGCGGCTGCTTCGTCGTAACCTAAATAGGCATAAACTGCGGTTCTATCCTCTATGGGAGAATACAGGTAAGCTACTGGCGCCTCGTTTAAGAAAAGCAGGTAGCAGCGTAATTTCCCGCGTTCAGCCAGTGAGCGGGATTGTTCGATAAAGGATGTGGTATCTGGCAACGCGCCATCGAATAGCTTCGCTTGATATGTGGAGTGAGCAAGAGGGATGGCGAGTTCAAAAAACTCGTCTAGCTCATCGGGGCGACGATACTCAGCCCAATTGAGTCGCTCATTTTTGTCCGCTTCAGTGAACTTCCGCAGCTTGCGACGCAATGTTGATCGAGTCTTCGACGCCTTGGTCTTTAGAAAATCATCAAAGCTGCCGCGCAGGTCGGTACGGTAATGCGTATACTGCGCCAGTTTATATCGTAGCCGATTCCCAGTTCGCTCCAGATCTGGGAGCTCGCCTGTTACCTGGGCTGAGTGAACTAGGTATCCGTCTAAGCCTTTGGGCCACTGCGCAGGTAGTGCAGTCCACGCGTCATCTGTAGTGAATCTTCCAAAGCCATTGATGTGAACTACATGCAGGCTGGCTGACAACAATGTGCGATTAGCAAGGGTGAAGCGAAGGGGGAAAACCGTTGCGGTCACGGATATATTACCTTTTGCATTCCAGATTCCAGAAAGCGCAGCACGGACACCCAACGTGGCAGAGTCATTGGGATATCATCACCATTAGCGATGATTTCAGAGACTTGGTGCAGTTCAGTAATTGTCACTGCCTGTAGTTCATCAGATAGATTGAGTCTAGAGCATAGCCGTTCAAATTTTCGCTCTGTAAGTTTGTTGCGCCGGTATTCACTTCCAACACCTGAGTGAAACTCACTAACGTGAGAAAGGACTACCAGGAGCGGAAGCTCCTCTTTCGTCGCGAGTCTGAGCCAGGCATCTTGTTCCGCAATCCCCATACCTATGAGGGTTGCAAGACGGGTGCGAAAGCTTAGACGCCGGTCTGCGCCAATGTAGCTGCTAACTGGGATTTCCAATACCCCATCAATCAGCTTGGCACATTGGTATAGTCTGAGATTGGGGTCCTTGGGCTGGTAGAGCCCTAAGCCGACTGAAGATGAAATTTCTAACCCGCATTCCCGAAACATCGGATATAGATGACGA
Organism: Halieaceae bacterium UBA5085; assembly: GCA_002414665.1. Classification (GTDB taxonomy): domain Bacteria; phylum Pseudomonadota; class Gammaproteobacteria; order Pseudomonadales; family Halieaceae; genus Haliea. The sequence continues at coordinate 191,872 of DIAF01000039.1, read as the reverse complement.
TCTACGAACAGGCTGCCTGTTCGTATGGCTGTTGGTTCAGGAAGTCCCCATGCCACGAACGTGTCTTTACCGCGTTCGATGATTTCGATCACTTTACCATGCGAAATCGTTAGCAACGTATCGTGACTTTCTGGTTGGGGGTGTTTGCGCTTTACAAAGTCTTCCCAGTCAGGATTATCAAATAGCAACCATACGGGATGAAGGTGCAGTTGAATCTCGTGTCCACGTAGCCGTAGTACCTCTACGATTCCGCTCATTTCCTCTAGCCCAAACCAGCTAACCTGCAACGCCTCCACAAAAAATGTGGCCTTCAGGGAGTGACGTTCGAGGATGTCGAGAATTACGGACAGCCCGGTCCTTCGTTCCGGGTTCCCGATCAGCGAAGTCCTGCCAAGTGGCATATGTACGCCTGGCGCGGTGAAGGCCCCGTTTATGTCAAATTCAATGTCGAAAGTGATAGCGACTCTTGTGGTCATTTCGCATACCAGAACCGTTTGCGCCCGCACTAAGATTCGTAAACTCCGTGACTCATTCTACAGCAGGTCTGCTCACTAAGACACCTCGGAAGGCCTGAGATGCCATTTACGGGTGAGAAGTCGCAGGGCAGGCCTATACAGCAATAAGATACGATGGTTACACTCATCTTCAGCTAAAGTAGGATTTCTATTTCCGCGAATTACCTGCGGAAACTGTGTGTCAGTTCACAGGAGCGGATGCTGCATCGAATGATATACTCCAACCGCTTTGTGCTGTTTGATGCTCGAAAAGGCAATCCTCGTTACGTGAGACTGAAAGGTGTAGCGGCGAGGATTTAAGTGTGGTTATGGTTTCGAGGTTGTAGTTCCTCAATGATAGATAGCTTGTTTCTGTTGCTAGTGGTCGTTAGCGTTTGCTACCTCTTTTGGTGGGCGGATAGGCAGGATAAAGACTAATGCGCGACCTGTTGTTAGTCGGGTTCTTGTTTATAGCGATTTTCTATGCGTTTCGGCGGCCGTACATCGGAGTAGCGGCTTGGGCGTGGATAGCTCTCATGGCGCCGGCAGAATGGGCGTTCGGATTTTCTTCCAGTTTTAGGCTGAACCTGACAATCGTTGTCGTCACCATGATTTCATACATGGTGGTCGAAAAAAACAAGCAAATAAATATTAACGGTCTGAGTTTGTGGGTACTTCTTTTTGGCTTCTGGACGTTGATTAGCACTGTCTTCAATCTTAACTCAGATCCATCTTGGGTGTGGGGTTACTGGAATCAGTTTTGGAAGATACTATTGCTCTTTCTTTTCATAACTATCGTGATCACCAAGCGTCTACATATTGATACATTGGTCTGGGCTATTGTGCTCGCTATCTCCGCCTACGCTGCCATGGAAGCGGTTAAATTTATACTGTCCGGTGGAGGACATCAAATTGCAGGCAGGGCTGGAATAATAAAGGACCGAAACGACTTTGCCGTAGCAGTGAACATGTGTATTCCTTTGATAATTTATCTCGCGCAGACGACAAAGCAGCGTTCTTTGAAGCTGGGATTATGGATTCTTTTTGTACTTAACCTTGTGAGCATTGTTGGCACCGGATCTCGAGGTGGATTCATTGGATTGATAGTATTGGCAATTGCGTTTTGGTTGAAGTCTCGTCACAAAGTTGTGCTGTTTCTGGCGGCTTTACTGGTCTTGCCTGTTCTGTATGAGAAGACTCCCGAAGATTGGCGAGATCGACAAGCTACGATTGCCACTGCAGCACAAGACGACAGCTCGTTTATAGGTCGACTATGGGCTTGGAAAATTTCAACAATGATTGCCATGGACTACCCTACAACTGGTGGCGGCTTCGGTGCCATTTTGGAGCCAAATCTATGGAATTACTACGCGCCGCGGACCCCCTATTTCCCGCCGTTGGAGACTCCTGAGATTCCTGCGTGGCAGAATCCGAAAGCAGCGCATAATATCTACTTTCAGGTTCTTGGCGATCATGGCTTCATTGGATTAACGATTTTTTTGGCAATTTTAATTCTTGCGTTCTTGAGTAGCGTAAGAAATTCGGGGCAAGGAAGAGCGAGCGGCGTTTTTTGGTATCAAAAGCTTTCAGAGTCTTTGACCTTGTCTTTGATCGGCTATGGCATAACAGGAGCTAATGTCAGTTTGGCATATTTTGACGGGTTTTACGCAATTTTGGGATTGGTTGCTGTACTGACGATACGGCGAAGAGAACTTGCGTCGATGTCACGTGGATCCATTCGAGATTAGTGGGTTTAAAAGGGGTGCATATTGAAGCTTTATTACTTTAAGGATCCTCAAGGCAATTTTGGGGATGACCTTAACCCCTGGCTTTGGGATAAGTTACTTCCTGGTCTCTTTGATGAGGACGAAAGTAGTATTCTAGTAGGAATTGGCACTTTGCTTAATCATCGTGTGCCATCTAGCCCTGTTAAGCACGTGCTGGGCAGCGGGGTCGGATATGGAGATCTTCCATTGTTGGATGATAAGTGGGTATTTCATGCGATACGTGGCTTCGAAAGTGCGAGAGTACTAGGGCTCCCAAAAGAACTGGTCATTACTGATGCGGCTGTTTTGGTGCGTACTGTGAATTATCCGGTGGCGGAGGCCAGAGATAAGCGCTTCGGCTTCATTCCGCACTGTCTGAGCAGTCGTTACTTTGATTGGTCGATGGCATGCGAGAGCTCAGGCCTGCATTACATTTCCGCTGAATGGGATGTTGAAAGAGTGTTGAGAGAGATTTCCCGTTGCGAGGTCGTTCTGTGTGAAGCCATGCATGGAGCCATAGTAGCTGACGCTCTGCGCGTTCCTTGGGTGCCTGTAGCTTGCTATGACTTCATATCGGAGTTTAAGTGGCGCGATTGGTTGTCCACCGTAGATTTGTCATACCAACCCTCAATCGTAACTTCGTTGTATGATGTGGAGAGAAATCTGCCAACAACCTCTCGGGCCAAGAACGTATTCAAGCGTGCACTTAAACACGCGGGGATTTGGTCTGAAAACTGGAGTCCTGCACCTAAGGCACGGACAGGTGACAGAGAGTTGGAGGCTGCTATGAGCGATCTTTTGGTGGCAACCGCTCGCCAACCGTTTCTAAGTGCCGATAACATTTCAGAGAATCATGTTCATCGATATCTAAAAGTTCTAGAGGATATCAAACTACTGAAAGCATAGGTTACATGTCCCGCACCGCACCTCAGAGGTTTATGGATGTGCCTGAGAAGTCGCAATGCTAATCAATTTAGCTATTCGCCCAAAGGCGCCACTTTTTTCGGATTTTGTTAAACACTTGGGTTCCGAACCTTTTCTTTTGTTTCCTGATGAGTTCGCTGGATTTTTTGAATTCGGTAACAAACCTTCTCGTCCACTCTTCATTTATTCTGTTGCTCTGTTTTTCAGTCAGTTGTTGCTTTGGTACGTTACTCGTTTCAATCTTCACGTTCATGAAATCTGCTATATTCTCTACTGTCTCAGCGATGTTTTGGCGGACGGCAGCAAAATCAAGTTCCAGGTGCTTACATCCACTCGCTGCTAGCGCGTATCTCCATGAAGCGTTATTCAGGATTGTTTCGCGGAGGCAGCTATCAATATGATCGAAGCTGTAGCGAGGGGAATCGGTTACTGACTTTTGTCCTGCAATCCACACGCCCGTCTGACTGGCGATGGATAGGGATACAGCCTGCTTTAATACGTCTTTTCGTGTCAGTAGTACAAAATATGCTCCCGGAAAAAACTCTAACAGATTTCGAAAGCCACCGAATTGTGCGATATGTGGGTAATGAATTTTGATGCCAAACACGCCGTTAGATGAAGTTCTTATTTTTTGTATCTCTTTTAGTGTCTCTAATGCGCTATTCGTGCCCAGTCGCTCCTGCCACTGAGCGATATTGCCGGGGTTCGCGTATTCGAGCGGAAAGCCGAATTTTCCTGTCGCATGCAGAGCGTGTCCCAGCATATGACTTCCACAACGTCCAGTTGATGCGATGACCAGCACTTTTTTTGGAGCCTCCACTAGTGGAAAATCATGGTTCATTGAGAATTGTTCATGATAGAGATACATCCAATCGCTTCCTCCATTGCTACATAAATTAGTGATGACGCAGGGCCGGACTCTCTCGCCTAGGTAGTGTCTTTTTACAAAAATGTGGCGAGTTGGTCTCTCGGCCTTCGTTTCAAGCCTATGTCTTGGTCGGTCCTCTTTCGGTTCGTTAAACCTTTCGAGATGCGCCACTAGACTAACACTATTCGTTCCTCGCTCCGCCTAGCCACTTACTGAATAGCTCTAGGAGTACTTTCTCAGGTCCATCGGGCTTTTTAGATGCACCCCAGAGAATATAAAGAGAAAGAGCGTAGATGACTGCTCCGGTTAAAACTGCAACAGACAGTAGTATTGCTGACGAGTAAACTCCATTTCCATTTGCGGGTATCGCGCTCGTTACTGAAATGACTGAAACCAACATTGCTCCGGTAGCCACAAGAGGTCGCCACGTGACCTTGATCCGATCCTTGGCACTAATTGGGATCAGTTTGCTCAGGTAGTACATGCTGACGGGTATCGAGATGGCATGCACCGCCAGGATAGTTAACGCTACTCCGGGCAGGCTTTGATTGATTGTGAGTGCCGCGCCGAGACTGGGTAGTAATAGCATCACCTCAAAGCCGCGGATCGCCGCACTGAGGTGGGGCTTTCCCAATACTGTGAAGATTGAAAAGTTGGTGGCTTGCAGAACACTGATTGCGCCATAGAATCCTAGGATTTGAATCAGTGGTATAGCATCGAGCCAGTTCGGACCCAGTAGAAGCATGACGATGGGGTCCGCGAGTAGTGCAATTCCCACTCCGGCAGGGAAGGTTAGTGTCACTATGGCAGCTTGAACATTCAGAAAAGTTTTCGCAAGTAGCTTTTTATCGTGCGCAACGGCGGAATAGCCAGGGAATACTGCGCGCATTATCGGAAAAATTAGCTCTGAAGTGGGTAGAGTCGATATCTCTCGGCCGACCCTATAAAACCCTAGTGCGGTTGCATCCATGTGTCGCGCGATGAGGAACGTGGGCCCTTGTGCGCCTAAGTATTGAATAACTCGAGTAAGTACAATCCATTTGGAAAACCCGAACAATTCCTTGGCTTTGGAGAAGTTAATATTTGGCCTGTATGGATGTAGGTAGTAGCTCAAAACAACACCCATGATTCGTGAAATGGCTGTACCAGCTATAAGTGCCCAATAGCTACGAAAAATTAAGGCGAGGGCAACGGTGAAAATGAAGGCAATCAGCTTCTTGCTTAATAGTAGTGTGAAGTCCTTCCGGAACTCGAAGTCCTTCCGGAAATCGACTGTTCCTATGTTCTCCAGGCCCTGCAGGACAGCGAGGGCGCCCAACACGTAGAGAATGTCGATGAGCCTAGGCTCATCAAAAAAGTTGGATGCCGGAATGGCAAGTCCTGCTATGGTGACGCCGGCAATAACCCCGTAGCAAACCGAAACGGTCCAAGCGCTATCATAGTGTGCCCGAGTGGCTGTACGGTTTCGTATTAGCGCGAAGTCAAATCCAAATTGTCCGAGGACCTCAAGTAGCGCGACCACTGCCATGGCCATAGCGACAAGGCCAAAGTCCTCGGGCATCAGCAAACGAGCTAGTATAACGGTGGACAACATACCGATACTGCGCTCGATAAGCTTTAATCCGACCATCCAGGCGGCACCGGTCGTAACTTGTTTTCCCACTGAGCCCATCTGCTTCTCATTTCCGCCTGACGCAGTCGAGGGCGGCTCTCCCCCTGACCTGTTCAAATATTCAATGATGTTGCCTTTAACAGTAATACTCGCTCGGATTGCCCCTCAGCTTTGGAATGTGCGTAGAATTTATCGAGTAGCTTTTGGGGCAACTTTAAGTCCAACTGAGTAACTGTGCCCAAGTACTTGGAGGTATTCATCATTCCGTCATTGGACCGATGTACTCTTTGGCAATCACAACATTGTCGATGTATAGTGACATCTCTTGAGGAGGCTTCGACACTCCACCGTGGTACACATTCAGCCACACATTTTCAATCTTGATCTCCGGAGTCTCCCGAAAGCGTATATCTGTTTTTTCCGCTACTAAATGTCCATCAATCCAGGCTTTGAAAACGCCATCTTTCTTGCCAAGCGTATTCAACTTCACGTATTGCTCAATGCTATACCATTGATTTTTCTTTAAAAGGCCACCAGCGCCCAACCCCCAGCCCCAGTTTTCGCTAGGTGCATTGGAAACATCCATATGGTAAGCGTACGAGCCAATCCCGGCGAAACCTCGAATTGGCTCGTAGTTCGCAGGATACTGAAAAAAAGCGCCTCTTATCGACCACCCGTTTGTACCAGTCGCCTTTCGAAGCCCCCAGCCACCTTGATTGTAAGTGCCTCCGAAGCCAGGAAGCTTGCCTCCATCTCGTGTTGGATTCCAATTTTGCCCGAATCGCAAGTAGTATCGGAAGTAGATCTCCTCTGGCTCGTACTCTTGTAGTTTTGCGAAATCATAGCGAAGGTCGAGTGCAAGATTTTGTTTCGGAGTAAGCACGACTTCTAGCGATTGACCATCCAATGCCGAAAATCCGTTCGCTCCATCATAGTGAATAAGCCTTGCGGTACTTTTAGGGTTGAAGGTGCTCCACTCGTTCCGCCAGTCTTCGGATTCGAAGCCCGTTGAAAATAAAACGTTCGAATGTGCTTCGATGCCCTTGTCACCGAGGTATGCAGAACTTAGTCCAGTTGTTTTCTTTGATGTGGCTGACCATGGGGGAGAAAGGCGATAGGCCCCGACCGTTGTGCCGCCCTGCCACTGTTTGTAGGAGTGCAGTCTCAATGTGGCTGATTTTACCCTGTAGCCGGGTCGGGGCTCGAAAGGGAAATTGAGGACAGATTTTTCGTGAGGCCCAATCTTAAGATTCTTGCGGCCACCTAGACTTTTTCTCGTAGTGCAGTCTAGCGTGGTATCTGACTTTGCATCGAGCCTCTGCACCAGGCCGTCCTGCCATGCTACTAACAGTGAAGGCTGCACGGAACGATCGGCGAATTCACGGCTTCTAAAGTTGACTATCCCGGCTCTGGCTCCCGGGACTTGAACAAGCATTATGGCCCCGGTTGGCCTCACGCCAGTGTTCCATTCGTTCGCCAGAGTGACGATGTTCCACTCAACCGATTGTGTCTCGTTCGAACTCTTTATGACGGCTTTGTCATAAGGGTTCACTCCCTGTGGCTTTCTCGTACTGTCGAGCCAGTCTCCACCACGATTCAGCCATTCAGCCCGAATTGCAGCAAAGTGGAAGTCGCAGGTCATACCCCTTGAGCCATCATCAAGTGGGATATCAGCAATAGCAGTTAGGGTAATGCCCGGTGTCGGTCCGCAGAGAAGGAATAATATTGCGATGGCGGTTGGATTGGGTATCGGTAATAGTTTCATAACGAATACCTGTATGCCCAGATGTCTAGCCCATCAATCACAATGAATACAGAGTGCTTTATATCAAAATAGGCAACACGTTTTCTCCCTTTGGGCATTCTGGCGCCTATGGGACTAAGCTTAGTCCACCAGTTATCCTCTGGATTGTAGCTCCAGAGTTCGTTGCTCCTAAAGTCCACCAGTAGACCGTGTCCAGTGTTTGGGTCTCGATACATAGGTGCAAAGGCGTCATGGCCGTTGGGCCAGGTTTCGTGATTCGCGGGCTTTTCGAGTATCTTGCTCCAGCGCCTGTCGCTGATATCATACTCGAAGGTGTCATGCCCTCGTTGTGAAATGATCACTTTACGCTCGGGATCGTAATAGCCTACCTGCTCCGTTTTAGGAGACTGCGCTCTGAGGTCGCCGCGGATTGCATTAGCGCGAAGATTTGTCCAAACCTTTGCACCCGGCTCGTAGAGCCATGTCGCTAGCATTTGCCAATGGTTGGTATGCCAGATTGCCCCGCCGGAATCCGGGATGTACTCAAGCATGCCTCCGAATGGTGCGCGTGGAGAGAGGCCCCGTGTCTTGTTGAATCGCCATTGCTGAGTTTGCGGGATGAAACTCCACAGTGGTGCTCCCTTATAGCGTTCATCGGGGTTGCCGCCCAGTTGCTCGATAGCCTTCGATTGGTTGGTATTCCAAGTGTTCATGAATAATAGTTCGCGATTATTTTCGTCATATGTAATGCCCCACCAGGTGTGGCCGATAACTGCAGGCCCGCCCCGCTTTGTTACCAGAACGCCATCTTTAAATTTCACATCGCTGGGATTTCTCCCGAGACCAGCGTAACTGCGGGGGTTGTCAGGTGCGTATAGTAAAGCCCAGCTTAGTGCGCCGAGGTCAAACTCCCAGACATCATTCAGGCGGTGTGGATGACCATGGTTTGCGCCTGTGAATAGTGCGCGTTCACGCTCTGGTGCCCATACCATTTTGATTGAATAGTCACGGCCCATGGGGCCAGTTTCGTCAAGCTTGAACTGCTTAGCGATATCATTGAAATCGCCGATGACGTTTGCGCTGCCAAGATGGATGGCGTGGTTGGGCTTCAGGTCCGCAATTTTTTTTAACACGGATGCTTGCGCTTCCAGCTTCGGTGAAATGCTCCAACGATTGTCGGCGTGACCCCCTTCAGCCGACAGCAGCATGAGCAACGCGATCAGTACTCGATAGAGCACCATAATCACAAGGGCCCCTCGACCGCGAGGTGCTTCACAAATTTAGTTGTGATTGCCTCGACCTCGGCCTTGTCATCTGTGGATGAGAATGTGTGATTAGCTTGGTGTAGTCGATATATTTGCGCTCGCGTGGATGCTAAAGATGGCCACTTCTGGTCCTTCAGTGCCTGCTGCTCAAACTCACGGGCCGTGAGGTCGGTGCCGCTCAATATAAGACAGATTTGGCCGGCAAACGTGTTTAGGCCGACTTCCATCCTGACTTTATAGCTGGGAATTGGGTGCTTGTCTTCGCTGCGGCTGGCACGGATGTATGTCTCAATATCCTTCAGGCTTCCACCTATCTTCACTTTGCCTTTCAGCACCTTTCTCCAGAAGTTTCTTGAGAAAAAACGTCGTAAGTAATAGTGCCGCACCATGGCTTTCCCCATGGCGGACTCGCTTCTTAACCATGGATTTACTAGGATAACGCCCGCGACTCGCGGGTCGCTCGGCGCATACATCATTGCCGCTGAGGCGGCGTCACAAAGGCCCCACAGCACCAGTTTGCTCACACCGGTTTCAGCTATAAAGGCGTCACAGGCCGCTCGGATGTCATCTTCTATGGTCTCAAAGCTTTGTTTCACACCCTCACTATCCCCCATGCCTCGATAGTCAAAGCGTAGACACGCAATTTGTTCTCCGGAGAGTGCGCGGGCGAGTTGGACAAACTGCCTGTGGCTCCCCACTCGATATTGAGGACCACCCACGATCAGCACAACGCCAGTTTTCCGGCATGCCTCCGGTAGATGCAGGATACCCAGGATGTGCACATTGTTGATATCGATGGTAACCGCTCTTTCCACAGACTAGTTCTCCAGGATGGCCAGGCTGTGAGGATAGAGGGCAGGCACCGTAAAGGTTTCCGGCGTATGCCAGAACAAGGGAGTGGCCAGCGTATCTAATTGGTACAGGTTGTCGTCCCAAGAGCTCACAACGCGCTCTGCTGCTGGTGTAATGGTGTGGGCCCCAAGCTCCATCCAGCCTATGTGCGTTTGTGGCTGCGTGGTCGAGGTTGATGTCAGGTTTTCAATCGAGCTCAGAAGATACTCATTCATGATATAGCCCGCGACTTCTACAGTGTCACCTTCCGCAATACGTTGTCGCCAGTTGACCTTTTCATTACTGCCTCGCAACAAAGTATTAGCATGCTTAACGCGCAAAAGCTGGTTAGTATAGAGTTTCCCCTCGGTCACTGGCTTCCAGACGAGTTGTCGTAGAATCGGCAGCTTCCTGTGCAGAGTCTTCTGAAAGTGTAAAAGCATTAGCCCCCCGAACCGCACTCCCCAGAGGATAATTTCTGTCGCGCCCTGCTGTTTGAGCCAAACACCTGAAGCGACAACATCCTCGAGCCAGGCACTCGCGTTGGCGTCTTCGATGTTACCTTCGCTGTCACCGGTACCGTAATAGTCCATAACGCAGGTAGGGAAGCCGTGGGCGGCAAAATACTGTGCCTGCTTCGCTATTACGGCTCGAGACAGGTTCATTTCCTCGAATAATGGCGGTAAACAAAGGATTGCCTTTCCCGGCCGTATTTCTCCTGTGACTGTCAGAAAAATTCGCCCTTTGCTGGAAGTGATGAAGTGACCGCTTATCGTCATCGCAAATATACCGAGGGTAGTGCAATTCGTGGCAGATTTTCTGGCGAAAAGGACACCCAAATGTAGGGTTTTCGGCTGGCTACCATGAGTTGTCCTTCACCAATTCGCAGAAACACGGCACTTCCCACGGTTGTCGCCCCCAGCTTTTCATGTGAGCGAATGGAATGCTTGTTGTAGGCTGAGATCCGGCTCAGGGAGCAGGTGTATCCCTTGTCATTAAGTACCTTATTGGCTTCTTCCCACATTTTCAAAAACACACGGCTGAATCGATACTCAGGAAATACAAAAATGTCGAAATCCCATACAGCATCGCCTGGCAATACGTAGGTGCAGCGCACTTCATCCTCATCAAATTCTCCGAATCCGAACCAGGCACATGCGGCTAGTTGTTCATTTTTAATTGCTGCGAGGCACAGCACGTCTTGCGTAAATCGCGACTTTATATTAGTCAACGGCCTTGGTAAGGCCTCCAACAGCTTGTCGTAGTGATTCAGCCATACGAAGATAAGCTTGCTGTCGCTGCGGGGGTGCGTGGGTACTCTATTCAGCGGCTGTCTATAAAACTTGTACCAGAAAAGACCAGATTGACCGCCTAACTTGCTTATAAGGCGATGAGCGAGCAGTGCACTGCCAGTCGCAAAGTCATGTTTGCGAAAAAAATCAGTATAGCGTGCAAGTCGCCCACGTAGACTCACGCAAACACCTTGTTGTGAATCATGCGTAGCTGAAATCGGAATGCTGACCTGTCCCAGGGGGTAAAGCGCTTCAGCAGGAACGGAGAGGTTTGCCCGCTGGAGGTTCCTTTGTCCGTGACGACGGCTGTGCTGAAACCGGACTCTTGAACATAGCGTACTGTGTCAGTGTCGAGGTCTTTACCCGTTACGCCATTCGGGTAGGCGAAGTGCTGGACTTGCTTGCCAATCCAGGACTCGAGTTCCGCTTTGCTATGCTGAATTTCATGGCGCTGTTCGCTTTCCGGCAATACTCTTAGAATCGGGTGGTTCACTGTGTGCGCGCCTATCTCCACACCAGCTTCTGAAAGTGTGCGAACCTGATCTGGAGTCATCATCAGGGAGGCTTGTTCCTCTATATTGGCGGATTTGTACAGTGCTCCTACCCGTTCAAGACGATCCTTGACAGGTAGATACTTCATTGCAATGAGTAAGCGCTCGGCCATAGACCTACGCTCTTCCCACTCTCCCAGTTCCACAACCTGGTCTTCAAGCTGCAGCGTTTTGCGTCGAGGATCACTGAACAAGTGAATGACTCTGTCGTTCCACATGTTCTCTCCGTGACTGAAGGCTGTGGCTACGTAGACAGTCGCGGGAATACCGTACTTTTCAAGAATGGGTTGGGCAATTGTCAGGTTATTCGCATATCCGTCGTCAAATGTAACGCAAACTGCATTGGCGGGCAGCTTGCCTTCATTCAGGCGTTGGGTCGCTTCGGTAAGTGTTAGTGGCTTGAAATAACGCTTCAGCAATGCCATTTGCCAATCAAAAACATCCGCGGTCGGCTCCCAGGGGCGCATCGGGTCATGAGCAGCCAAGACCTGATGATAAATCAGTATGGACAGCTTCCCTCTGGCGAGAACCTGTCCAGTCAGTGATAATGCCGAGGCAAAAACGTTCACAGGTTTCTACTTTCCAGCCATAATTCGAGAACCACCATAATCCAGATTAACTCGCCATAATAGCCTGAATGGCCGGATTGGTGTTTTGCCACTGCAGAGGCAATAAAATCGGGCCTGAAAATTTTCCTGGTTTTCAGCTTTTCCAGGGTGTCATGTGTCAGTGCTTGCAACGCAGGTTCGTCTTTCATCCAGACGCCAAACGGTAGCCCAAAGCCGTGTTTCTGTTTTTTCAGCGTTTCATCGGGTAAAAATCCACGAAAGCTATTTTTGAAAAAATCTCGGAGCTTCCCGCCCGGGAGCTTTAATCTGACGGGTACCGTGCAGCTGAAATCAACGACCTCTTTCTCAAATAGGGGGTAGCGTACTTCCACGCCCGCCTTGCGGCACATTCTGGACACTTTTACCAGATCGTTGTCGGCGAGAGTAAACTTCCAGTCAAGATACATCATGCGCTCGACCGGATCAGTCGTGAGGCACTCTTCATAGCGCTGGCGCTTCTCTACCGCTGGAGTACCAGTGTCAACTTGTGCGAGGAATGATACTTCAAAGACCTCTTCCACAGCGAAACGGTTCAGGAAGTTCCAGGTATCCATTCGGTCTGGCAAGGGTACGGACGCTTGATCTACATAGCTTTTGGCTTTACGCAGTACCGGCAGTTCACCTACAGGTGTTTCCAGCAGGGCGGCCAGTGGCCTGCGCAATGCAGAAGGCAGCGCAGGCCACAGTTCGAAAACCTTTTGTTTTGCATAGCGCTCATTGCCTCCGAAGATCTCGTCACCACCGTCACCCGCCAACATGACTTCTACTCCGTGACTGCGCGCGAAACGAGCACACACGTAGGCCGCCATCGCGGAGGAGTTACCAAATGGTTCGTCAAAAAAACCCGCAACGTCCACGAAGTTTTGCACAATCTCTGCAGGCTGCAAGTAGTGCTCATGGTGCTCGGTGCCGAAGTGCTCGGCAGTAATTCGGGCGTAAGCTGTTTCGTCATAGCCGTCCGCCTCAAAGCCAATAGAGAAGGTTGGTGCTGCTGGCTGATGCTGTGCGAAGAAGCCCGCTACAGTGGAACTGTCCAGTCCTCCACTCAGAAAAGCACCGGAGCGCGGTGCAATATTGCGTTTTACTGCATCACTGATGACCTGTCTGCAAGTAGCCCTGAGGACATCGGGGGCTGCTGTGCTATAGACATAAGAGGGTCGGTAGAGATTCTGCCTGCTGGTCTCGCCAGCGAAATCAATATCGATCGATTCTCCTGGTCGCAGTTTGGCAGCGTTCCGGTACACAGCCGCGGGAGACGGAATGCAATGGAAGAAGCAATAATTGAAAATTGCCTGTGAGTTCAGTTCAGCTTCATGCTCAGGGAACGAGGGTTCCAGCAGTTTCAAGCTGTCTGTAATGCACCATTCTCCACCTTCCGTCTTATAGTAAAGTGGTACGCTGCCAACGTGATCACTTATAAGGCGGATGCTCCCCTTGTGCTTGTCCAGCAGCACAATGGCAAAAAAGCCCGCAATGGCCTCGTAGAAATCGATGGGATCGCGTTCGATTTCTTGCAGAATCCACTCACCAGAGTTCGTCAGATTATAATCATGTCCGTAGGGTCGGAGTCGGCCAAGAACAAGAGCAAAGTATCGCTCATTGTCGCCTACGGATGGAGCATGTTCCGTAATTATTCGCAAGTTTCGAGGTGGTTCATATTCTGTAGCTGCACAGAATGTTGCCTCGTAGCGACCGTCTGGGTGCTCCACTGGATTGCCTTTTGCTATCCACATTTCGTGTCAGCTCCCTGGTCGCATTGGCCGCCCGCTGGGAAGCTTGGCGCTATGGACCCACCGTCGCATGATTGCAATCGGCCATGCACAGAACGACTTGAGTGCGATGTGCCGGTAACCATCCAGGCGGCCATGCGCTCGACTTTCCCGTAGGAGTCGTCTCGCCTGATGGCCACGGCCCGCATACAAGCTCCGTTCGATCCAACGTGAGTATATAAGCAGGCGTTGCTTGGCGAACTCGTTCGCGTGAACTCTGGCGAACTCCGGGTTACTGCGGGCCACCTTGTCGATAACCTCGAGATTGTACTGGTAGCCTGGGAGCGTGCGTGTCAGGCTGCCACTGCGTTGAAAGATGATCGTCAGGGGCTCTTTCAGGCGCGCGTAACTTCTGCCTGCGCACGCCCTGAAGTAAAAGTCCACGTCCTCTGCAATCGGAAGTGTGGTGTCGAAGCCACCAATTTCCCGCGCTCGGTCGGTCCTTACCACGACACTGGGTGTGCCCAGGTAGGGATCGCGAAAGAGTGGCAAGAGGTCAGTGTAAATCTCATGTATGTCCGTGCCGGATGCTTCAATACAGATTTCCGCGTCGGCTTCACTCGCGTACTCTGGCTTGTATGTCTTGAGGTCTGTACTTACCAATACCACTTCAGGGTGGCGTTCTAGCAGGCTAACCTGCTTCTCCAGCTTTCTGGGGTGCCAGCAGTCATCGGCATCCAGGAACGCAATAAGGCTACCTTTGGCCGCCGCAATGCCACAATTCCTGGCAGCTGATGCACCTGCATTAGCCTGATTGACAAGCTGGACATTGCCGCCGCAGGACATGGCTATTTCCGCGGTATTGTCTGTTGAACCGTCGTTTATGACGATGCACTCCGTCCTCGGGTAAGTTTGTTCAAAGACACTTACAATCGCCCTTTTAAGATATTCGCCGCAGTTATAGGCGGGAATGACGACGCTGACCAGTGGCCGTCCGGGCAATTCTGTTTTGGTCGGTAGTGCCGAGGCTATGCAAGAACGCTCGTCGCTAATCGTCATGTGAGTCGCTTCGCAGGTCGGTTAACAATAAGAATTGAGTCTGTCGCAGGAAAGCCGTAGTGTAGTCATGGTCATGCTAACCTGCGTTGCGTAAAAGGTAAACTTCATACCGAGTAATGGAAGTGAGAGGATTAAAGTTAATAGTCCAGGGGGGTGTTTAGGCAAATGAAAAAAGCAAGCGCTACATTTTTAATCCTCTTGCTGGCCTCCGCCGGGGTGCAATCAGAAACTCACCCTCCCTTTGTCGGTGAGGATTTGAGCGGGGTTTCTTGCACAGGGTTTTCAGGCGGCGGATATGGCCCCTATGATTATATGCTGAGAGGCCGTTATTCAGAGCAACTCCGCACCGTGGAAACTTACCATTTCACCACGGAGGTTGAGTCACTCACCCGTGGCAAGTCTACGATGTCGCCCTATGGGGACCTGGCTTACACGCTCAGAGCCTGGCCAAACCATCATCGGGCTTTGAATTCAATGTCGCGCTATCAGTTTCAGGTGAATAGGAAAAGGCAAGGTTCAGAAATACCCGCAGAGTGCTGGTTTCAGCGCGCGATTCATTACAGCCCCAACGATGCCACGACGATGATGTTGTACGGAATGTATTTGCATCGGGCGGGCAAGTTAGCGATGGCCAAGAGCCAGTACAAGGCCGCACTCGCCATAGATTCAGAGAACATAGAAGCCAATTACAATTACGGCTTGTTGTTGGTCAAGCTGAAAGAGTACAGCGCGGCAAAGAGGCACGCCAAGAAAGCATATGACGCAGGTTTTCCACTACCCGGGCTTAGGAATCAGTTGGCCAAAGTGGGGCAGTGGCCTTAGCAATTGCGCTATCAGCGAGCCCTGAGCAAAAATTCTTGCGTACCCAATCACTCATTAAGGATATCGTGTGAACCGATCCCGGATTCAAACTCAGCTTCTGGTAGCGGGGTTACAACTCCTCTTTATCGCGTTGGCTTGCGTACTGGGCTACGCCCTTTCGCGTGAAACCCTGATTATACCCAAGGCGGTGCTGCGCTTACCCGATGTTCATGTAAGCCAGAGTGACATGTGGAGTTTGGTGAGGATATTTGTCAGCGTGTATCTTGGGCAAATTATCCTGAGCAACTTGTTGCTGGGTAGCCACGGTTTTAGCTCACTCCGTAGATTTGGCACGGAGTACCTTTTCTACCTCTTCGCCTACACAACAGCGTCGCTTTATAGTTTCCTCGCCACCACGATCAACTATGACCCGCAGCTCATTGCCGCTACAGGGCTGATTTCCACAGTTTTCTATCTCATTGCCATGAGTATTGTATGTTTGCGGTGGGGCCGCCTTGGTATTTTGGCAGCACTTGGCCAGCCAATCTGGAACGTGCTGCGACGCATGGTGAGCGTCCCCGGTGTGTTGGCGGTTGTGTATTTCCTTGTGCCCTTGGCATTGGGTATGGCCTTCACAAAAGATCGCGATATCGCCAACCGCATCACACAGATCCGCATCTGGTTCAACCCCGTGCCGACCTCAGAATGGGGTTTGAAGAACCTCTACCCACGCTTGGTTTTTGAGCAACCAGTACTCGCCCTTCAAGCCCCGGGAGATACCGCGAGTCTGTATGTACTGGAGAGGGTAGGTCGCGTGTATAAAGTACCGTTTCCGGCGGGTGAGGAAAAGGAGTTGGTGCTGGATATACGCGACCAACTCGGGGAAGTTGAAGTGGAGAATGGCGCACTTGGGTTGGCGTTTCATCCCGCGTTTTCGGAGCCTGAAGGCAGCAAATATATCTTCATCTACTACACCGATACCCGGCCCGAGGACGGGCAAGTGAATAAACTGTCCCGTTTTGATTTGAGCTCACCTGGCCCGGCTGAGCGTAAGGCCTCCGAGCTACAACTGATGGCACTGCCTCGAGAGGGTAGCGGCTTTCACAATGGAGGCTCGCTTGAATTCGGTGCAGATGGCTACCTGTATATGGGACTGGGTGAAGGGGTGCACCCCCGAAATCCCGAAGCGCGCAGTTCCGGTTCAGTTCTGAGGGCTGGAGTATTGCGTCTGGACGTTGACGAATTGCCTGAAAATCTTCCCCCAGAACCTTTCCTCTGGGGCTCACTTGGTCACTATCGTGTGCCCGCAGACAACCCTTTCGTCGATCACCCGGACATCCGAGGGGAATATTGGGCGCTGGGGCTCCGTAATCCGTTTCGATTCAGTTTTGACCCCGCCACCGGAAACCTCTGGTTGGGAGACGTGGGTTCCACAGTATGGGAAGAGATCAATCGGATTGAGCCTGGCAAGCACTACCAGTTCCCTGTTGCAGAGGGGCACCTCCCTACAGGCAGGTCAGGATGGGAGGCGCTCGATGTTCCCGAGCAAGGTCCGGTGTATGCTTACGAGCACAATGCCTATGATCGCGCAGTGATTGGCGGTGTGGTCTACCGCGGTGAGCGCTATCCCTCTCTGCGCGGGAAGTATGTGTTTGCAGACAATTATTCTGCAAAGCTCTTTGTCATGCCCGCTGATCAGCGGCGTGTTGAAGAAGTTGATCTGATTGCCCGTGCTGGACAGTATGCGCAGCGCGGTGTGAGCTCCGTGGTCCAACTAGAGTCGGGTGAAATTCTGGTGACAACCCTGGGTGCGGCCTCGGAAGCCAGTGGTGAGGTGCTGATCCTCGTCAGGGCAGACGAGGCGGACGTGGTGGAGCGTAATGATGAAGTCAAAGCGGTTCCTGCGGAGTACGACGAAAGCGCTGCGGCGGGCTCCTTTGCAGTTAACTGTGCACGTTGCCACGGTGTGAAGGGTGACGGCCAGGGCCCTGATGCGTCAATGCTGGGTGTGGACCTTCCGGATTTGACGTCGCCCCTTTACCACTTCCAGCGCTCGGCTGAAGACATACATGCAGTCATTGAAAAGGGCGGTGCTGCGCTCGGCATGAGCCCCATGATGCCGCCCTGGGGTGAATTCCTGCAGGCGCAGGAGATAGACCATCTGGTGATTTACATTCAGTCGCTCCCGGAGAAACACCACCATCACTAGAGTGTCTCCTCACCGATGCGCGCGTTACGTCGCCTCAGCCATCTTGGCGCCGACGAAGTGTGCCAGCGAGCCAACGGTTTCAAACGTTTCGCCGCTGATTTCATCGTCATCGATCTCGCAGCCAACGGCCTCTTCAATTTGCTCGATAAGTGTCGTGATTGTCAGGGAATCGAATTCGGGAAAACCGCCTACTAGATAAGTATCTTCGGAAAGGGGCTCCGCGGCATCAAGGTTGAGGCAGGATCGAACAAGATTACGTGTAAGCTCCATGGCTGTCATGCGGGAGACTCCAGCAAGGATGTTGAGGTTTAGTCTGGCGGTCGACTGATTACAGGCCAGCCTTTGGGACGCCAGGGTTGGTTGAGAACCGGGGTTGAACGTAATTGCCAGTGCAACGGTGCCTTGCTCTCTTGCAATGTGGAAGATGATAAATCCATTCAATCCCATTTTCCAATTTTACTATGTGTTTTGAGAGCGTTTTCCTGTTTTCTGGGGAAAAAAAAGCGGCCCTAAAAGGGCCGCTTTGATTGGGTTGCGAGAGGTTGAGACTCTCCTGCGAGTCGCTTTTCTGTAGCGGCTTCTGCTATTACGCTTGAATACCTTTGCGACGGCGACCCGCAAAGCCCAACGCTAAAACGCCGGCACCGAACAGACCGAGTACGGAAGGCTCAGGAATCAACGTCGCTGTGTAGCTCATTGCAATGTGGATCGAGCTGGTGCCAGGGTTGAACTCAGGCGTGTACACGGTGATCGTACCATCGTCATTCTCGACTACAAGAGAGGTGCCCGCTGGAACGCCATTGTCGGTGGATGTACCGGGCAGCAGGAAGAAGCTCAGGTCGTAACGGTAGCCGTCACGGTTGAACGAGACCGGTGCAAATGCGTCAGATGACGCGGTAAAAATATCATCACATTCGGTACCCAGCGGGTTCAGCCCTGCACAATCATCAACGTCTTGGTTCAGCGTTTCGTTGAAACGGATGCTGTTGGTGGTCGTGGGATCAGCGTAGGCCAGATCAGTACGCGCGGCATCAGCATAGATACGCAGGTTGGCCAGAGTGTCAACCACCCACAGCGGATCAACAAAACCTCCACCAAGGCTGGTAAGCGTGTTGTTGGTTTGCGTAATGGTGTCGATAACCCACCAGTCACCCTCGTTCCACTGGCCATCGCCATCCACGCCAAGGAAGTCCGCCGTGTAGCGCAGGGGCGTGCCATCCAGGTCTGCAGTCGGCGCGGTGCTGTTGTTGTAAGACACAATGGCGATGGACGACTCAACGGGGTCGTTAGCGCCTTCCCAGGCAAAGCTGGTCAACGTGCCGGCTGGCGCGAGCGGGTCGGTGTTGACGACATCGCTTGCAGGCTTGTATTGCAGTGCTCCGCCTGAGAATGTCGGCGTATCGAAACCCGCATGCTGGCTAAAGCCCAGCTCGGCAAGTGGTGCGGCTACCGCTGAAGCGCCAGCTACGGCCATCGCGAGGAGACTCGCTGCGCCTGCTGTCTTGATCATCGTTTTCATCATGAATCTCCTGATATTGTGTTCCGACAGTGCCCTGGGGGTATCGGAGTGTTAGCGTCCGGCCAGTGGTTGTGGCCTGGCCGCCGTCGCACGAGAGTTAAAGCAAGGCACGTGCCAATAAAAATAAATTCAATAAAAACAATGGGATGAGTTTTTTTCTCTGTCTCTCGGCGGCCCACATCGCACCCCGGTGTAAAAATTCCTGACAGCCGCTTTCCGCAGCCGCCGGGATCTCGTAACATGGCGCCGGCCTTGGCGGGATGCGACGGGGCATTTCCACAACATCTAGCGGTAATATGCCACTCTGAAGGCCACATTTTGCTATGACCAATTCCAAGGCGTTCCGTCCGGAGCACTGGCTGAGTACCCGTATCGTCAATCACCCTCGGGAGCTGCGCCGGATCCATCGCCTGCGCTATAACGTCTACTGCGAGGAGAGGGCCTTCCTGCCCACGCAGGACTACCCTGACGGGCTTGAGCGCGACGATTACGACCTTCGCGCCACGTGCTTTGCGGCCTTTGATCGCGACGATGAGGTGGCGGGGTCAGTGCGGCTGGTGCTGGACGCAGCGGGCGAAGGCTTCCCCTTCCAACGGCATTGCCTGCTCTTCGCGGAGGTCTCCCTGCCGGCGGCGCATACCGCCGGCGAAGTGTCGCGCCTGGTGCTTAACCAGAACTGCCGGACCCCGCCCGGCGGTGGCGACACCGGTACGGTCATTCTCACCGTGTACCGGGAAATGTATCAATATAGCCTGCAACATGGCATCGAATGCTGGTATGCGGCCATGGAACGGCCTCTGGTGCGCATGTTGAGCCGCATTGGGGTCGAGTTCGAACGTATCGGCCCCTCTGTTGACTACCACGGCCCGGTTGCGCCTTACATGCTGGAGCTCACCGCCCTGCAACGGCGGCTGGCGCAGGTGAATCCCACACTGCTACACTGGCTGGATTCGACGCTTTAGCTTTACCTTAGTTGTCGTTTGTCTTCGGGCATGCCACCAATTGGTGCTATGCTCCAAGGATAAAGAAAACACCTTAATGGAGACAGCAATGGATCGCGACGCGGCAGCATCGCTGGGAGCCTTGGCGAAATATTTTTCGCTTCACTCCTATGATCGAGGCAGTGAAACCGCGGAGCTCTCTGATCTCTATGCATTGCGCTACCAGATTTACTGCCTCGAATGCCATTTCCTGAATGCGGCTCGTTACCCCGATGGCCTCGAAACGGATGTTTACGATGCGCGCTCCGCGCATTTCTCTGCCACCAATGCCGAGGGTGTCGTCGCAGGTACTGCGCGCCTGGTGATGCCAGTGGAGGGCGAGCGGTTGCCTTTCTTTGAGCATTGCCCACCCTTTGCCGACTTTGAACCACCGCCCGCAGCGGAATCGGGTGAGGTGTCGCGCCTCGCGGTCAAGCGCGAGTACCGGCGCCGTGCCGGTGACAGCCTGTGGGGCATCAACGAATCGCACCTGAAGGGCCCGGGCGCCGTCGACGAATCGCCGCGAGGCGAAAAGCGCGTCAATGCGCCCTTGCTGGTGCTCGGTTTGTACCGGCAGATTTACCGGTTCAGCTGTGAAAACGGCATCCGCTACTGGTACGCGGCCATGGAGAAAGGGCTGGCTCGCGTACTGCGGATCTACGGTTTCGATTTCACGCCTATCGGCCCGGAAAGCGACTATTACGGCCCGGTAACACCCTACCTTGGCGACTTGCGCAAGCTGGAGGAGGCGCTTGAAGCGTCCAATCCGGCCTTGATGTGGTGGTTCCGCAGCGGACCGTGATGATGCGCCTGCCAGCGACTCGACCCTCTTCATGTCACGCCTGAGCCGACTCAAACGCACCGTACTGTTGTCCCTGCTTGCGCGGCAGACGCCCGAGAAGCTCCAGGCTGTGGGTCGCAAGCGCTTGCCCGCGGTGTTGCAGCGCGCGGCGCGTCATTGCACGGCCTATCGCACCCTGCTGGAGGAGGCTGGGGTGCCTGCGGAGCACTGCACCAGCGGTGAGCAGGTGCTGCAGCGGGCGCCCATCCTCACCAAGGCCGACCTCTTCGAACGCTTCCCCATCCAGGAACTCATGGTCGACAACGTGTCGCCAGCGATCCTGGCCGGAGTGCTCACCAGCTCCGGCCACGGTGGCAGCAACTTCGCCTTTGGCGTCAGCACCCGCCGACAGCATCACCTGACCCCCGACGATATCGACCTCGGTCTGCAGCAGGCGTTTGGCATCGACCAGCGTTCCACCCTGCTGGTGAATTGCCTGCCGATGGGTGTGGTGTTTACCTCCAATACGGTCTGCGTGGCCAATGTCAGTGTCCGCGAAGACATGGCGCTGGCGATTCTTCGCCAGGCGGGCCCGCTGTTCGACCAGGCGATCCTCTGTACCGACCCGCTGTTCTGCAAGCGCCTGCTGGACCATGCGGCTGAGCAGGCATTCGACTGGTCGCAGTTGCGCATGAACGTCATTCTCGGTGAAGAAATGTTCTCCGAGGATTATAGAAGCTACCTGGCTGCCGCCTTGCAGGTGCCCCTGGACGAGCCGGGCGGCACGCTCATTGGCAGTTCCATGGGCGTGGGTGAACTGGGGCTGAATCTGTTTTTTGAAACATCCGAAACCATTGCCCTGCGCCGTGCACTGCATCGACAGAATCCTGATCAGCCTTTGCCGTCGTACTTCTGCTTCAACCCGCTGCGCAGCTACGTGGAGATTGTCGACACTGGGCCGGACGGGGTGGGTGACCTGGTGATCACCATGCTCGACCGCGAGGCGCCCGTGCCCATGATCCGTTATCGCACCGGCGATCGCGCGCGCTGGCTCACGGAGGCCGACCACGAGCCCTTGACGGAGGCCGGGCGGCGCGCGCTTGCAGCGGTGCCCTTCCCGATGCTGGCGATGCACGGGCGTGCTCGGGATCGGGTCAACGCCGACTGGCATGTGGATCATTTCAAGGCCTTGCTGTACCGGCGGCCGGCGGTCGCTGACCAGCTTTCGGGGGCTTTTCGTGTGCTGGCAGTGGACGAGGGCGGCCTGCGCCTGGACGTGCAGCTGGCGCAGATCGCGAGCCGCGGGCCGGAGGCTGTGGGTGCAGAGCTTCAGTCCTTGATTGCCGAGTCCGCCGCGCGCCGCGGTGCTGAAGTGCCGGAACTGCGCTGTTTCTCCTATGCCTCCTTTCCCCACGGCATGGGCCTGGATTACGAGCGCAAGTTCCGCTATTTCCCGGGGGGCGTCTGAGTGCCCGGCCTGTTGATGGCCTTGTTGCTGGCCCTGCGCAATCTGCGCCGGCAGTTTCGCCGCAGCCTCACTGCGCTGCTGTCCATCGGCTTTGGTGTGGCGGCCCTGCTGGTGGCGACCGGCTTCAATGAAGCCATGTTCGAGGAATTCCGGGAGGCCACGATTCGCTCGCAGTTTGGCCACCTGCAGATCACGCGTCCCGGCTTTCAGGAGCGTGGCCGCAGCGATCCCTGGGCGTATCTGCTGCCCGCCGAAATAGCGTTGGACCCGGCGCTGCTGCCCCCGGGATCGACCGTCTCACCGCGCCTTCTGCTGAATGGCCTGGTGAGCTTTGGCGAGCAGACACTGCCCTTTATGAGCGAAGGTATCGACCCGGCACGTGACATGCTGGACGACCGCTCCCTGCGCATTGAGCAGGGTCGTCGCCTGGCGCCCGCGGATCACCATCAGGTGGTGCTGGGGGAGGGGTTGGCGCGGCAGCTCGAGGTGGTGCCTGGCGCCTCCGTGGTGCTGCTGGTCACTACACCCGAGGGCCAGCTGGGGGCGGCGGAAGCCGACGTGGTCGGTGTCTTCAGCTCATTCAGCCAGGAGTTTGATGATGCGGCGCTGCTGCTGCCCCTGTCCCTGGCGCGTGAGTTGGCACAGGTGGACGGCGCGCATGCCTGGCTCGTTTTCCTGCAGGATACGGCAGCGACGGACACCGCGCTGGGCCCGGTGCGCGCCGCGTTGCCACCGGCCGCGTTCGATGTGCAGCCCTGGCACGCCCTCGCCGAGTTTTATGCCCGGGCTTCGGTGCTTTTCAAGCAGCAGCTGGACCTGGTCAAGGGTATCGTGGTGTTCATCATCCTGCTCGGTATTGGTAACACCATGATGATGAGTGTGCTGGAACGCACCGGAGAAATCGGAACGGTGATGGCGCTGGGCAATACGCGGGCTTCGGTGCTGCGCGGGTTCTTGCTGGAAGGTGCCCTGCTTGGGCTGCTGGGCGCCGCGCTGGGTGTACTGGCCGCTCTGGGTGCGGGCCAACTGTTGGACCTGGCGGCGATTGAGATGCCACCGCCACCGACCTTTGCCCGCAGTTACCATGCAGCGCTCCTTGTCACGCCGGCGATGGTGCTGGAGGTGCTGCTGATCGCGGTGTTCACGACCACGCTGGCTTCTCTTTACCCGGCCTGGCGTGCATCGCGCATGGAAATCGTGGAGGCCATCCGCCATGCGCGGTGAGTCGTTTGCCGGCGGTCGCCGTAATGCTCGCGTTCGCTGGCGCTGCCCGGGAGCGTGGCAATGAAGGAGCTGCTGCAACTCGCCACTCGCAATGTCCTGCGACAGCGCGGCCGGTCGTGGATGACCCTGTTGGCCATTGCCTTCGGTGTGGTGGCCCTGATCCTCGCTGGCGGCTTTATAAAGGACACGGTGGACGAACTGGGCGAATCGATGATTCGTTCCCAATCCGGGCACCTGCAGGTGAACCGCGTGGGTTACCGTGAGCAGGGTAGTCGTGACCCGTCTGCCTATCTGATTGAGGAGCCTGAGGCGCTGCGGCAGGCATTGGCATCGATTCCCGATGTCGAGGAAGTGTTGCTGCGCTCGGTGTTCAGCGGTTTGCTGAACAACGGGCGCACGGATTGGGCCATCATTGGCGAGGGCGTGGAGCCTGACGCCGAGACGCGCCTGGGCACCTACATCAATGTTTCCGCAGGGCGTCAGCTCACCGACGCTGACCCCTTCGGCATGATGCTGGGTGCCGGGGTGGCGCAGGCGCTTGACCTGCAGCCGGGGGACTGGGTGGACGTACTTACCAACACCACGGACGGCGCGGTCAATGTGCTGGAGTTTCAGGTGGTGGGCATTTTCCAGACCTTTTCCAAAGATTATGACGCCCGTGCGGTGCGTATTCCGCTGGCGGCCGCGCAGGCGCTGCTCGGCGACGCCGGAGTGCATCTGGCGGTGTTGCGCCTGAGCCGCACGGAAGCCACGGCGGCCACAAAGCAGGTGGCAGAGGCCGCGTTGGCGGAGCAGGGCTTCGAGGTTCTGGACTGGCAGCGCCTGAACCCGTTCTATGAGCAGACCGTAGCACTGTATCGGCAGCAGTTCGGCTTTCTGGTGCTGGTGATTCTGCTGATGGTGAGCCTGAGTGTGGGCAATACGATTAATATGAGTGTCTACGAGCGCGCTGCGGAGTTTGGGACCATGCAGGCCTGTGGTGCGCCGCGGCGGGAAATCGCCCGCCTGATCCTGCTGGAAAGTGCCCTGTTGGGCCTGGCCGGTGCCACCCTCGGGGTGGTCGCGGGCAATGGCCTGGCGCTGCTGATTTCCTGGATTGGCATTCCCATGCCGCCACCCCCCAATTCTGACATCGCCTACATCGCCCTGATTCGCCTGGCCTGGTGGATCACCGGGGTCTCGTTCCTGATCGGGTTGCTGGCGCCCGTCGTCGCGGCCCTGCGCCCCGCGCGGCGCGCGGCCCGGGCGGACATTGCGGAGTCCCTGCGTCAGGCGGTGTAGCTTCCGCGGGGGCGTTGCCCGCTGCAGTGTGTCGGAATTCTTTACAGGCGCTCTCCGTTGCCCCCTCGCTGGGAGTAAAATCGTTATTTAAAACAAGCACTTAAAGTTATTGGCTCAAAATTTGCTTAAATTTCCGCAGTACGAGTGCAAACCTTCATCTGCAGAGACTGGCGTAAAATGATAGCAATCAGATCGGTAGTGGCGTGTGTGGCATTGCTGGGTTCGTCCCTGGCGTTTTCGGCGCCGATCACATGGAGCGGCGCCCAGAGCACGACGGGCGCAACGGATGTCGTGGTCAGCGGGAACCTGATCGAGGCGGTCAATGCGGGCCCGAGTAGTGTCGGCTCGGTCACCGTAAACGGTGTCGTCTTTGCCAACAGTGCCGCGCTGCTGCCCCAGTCAACGGCAACCAATCCGCTCAGTGGTGCGTCAACCGGCGATGCCGATTACGACCTGCTGCTGGGTCGCTTTGATTTTGGTGGGGGGACATCCCAGTCACTGAGTATCGGTGGTGGCAACCTGCTGTCCGGCATGAATTACATCGTGCAGGTCTGGTACACGGACCTTCGCAGCTGCTGCTCCGGCCGCAATATGACATTCGGAGATGGCTTGGGCAATAATGTGAACCTGAACGCCAGTGCCCGTGGTCTTGGCCAGTTCGCCGTGGGGCAATTTACGGCGGGCGGCACGTCGCAGACCCTGTCCCTGGCGAGCAACGGCTTCGCCAACGTTCACATCACCGCCTACCAGGTGCGTGAGGTGGAAGCCGTCTCCGAGGTGCCGGTGCCCGGCCCCTTGTTCCTCATCGGCCTGGGCCTGATGTTGATTGGCGCTCGCCTCCGCACGAAAGGCTAAGGTCAAGGCATAGATCTCGACCCGGCTGGGCCCTGTCACCGACAACCGCGCACCATGGATCACGCTCCGCGGAGCACCCGACCGTCTGGTCGCCCCTGCAGCGAGCGCGGTGGGTGCTGTCGATGTTTTTTACAAATCGAGTGCGATGTTGTGCAGCAAAGTTTCCTCTTTGGATATAACTCATTGATTTAATTGATTAATATGTTTTCTGGCAGGAAATGTGCTTTAGATCTCCGGCCTATGGAATTCACACAGGAAGAACGCATGAAACACAATACTCTTAGAAATGTTATTGGCTCGGTGGCGTTGCTTTTCGCTTCGTCGCTCACCATGGCCGCACCGATTGTGATCGACTTTGACGTTGATGGTCTCGGTAATCCTATCGCGCCGAATACGCCGATCACGGATCAGTACGCGAGCGTGGGGGTGACTTTTCTGGGGCTGGAAGATGGCGCCCCGGTGGATATCAACGCCGCACCGGACCCTGACGGGGTGACAGCGCCCAGTGGTCCGAACGTGCTCACAAACTGCGCGAATGCGAGTCTTTCCTGCCCCGGCAATCGTGCCGATGTTGTCCGCATTTTGTTTGATATACCGGTTTTCGACATTAGCCTCCAGCTCGACAGTCTCGGCTCGCGCTCGGTTACCTTCAACCTGTACGATGCCGCCGACGCGTTACTCGAAACCCTGACGATCACCTCGGGTAGCAGTGTGTTCATCCCCGTAGCGTTCACGGCCAGCGATGTCCGGCGCATTGACGGTGTGCAGCCCGATGATGGTTGGGCGTGGGCAATGGACGATTTGACTTTCAGCCGTGCCGAGGCAGCGGTTCCGGTTCCGTCAACATTGCTGCTCTTCGGTCTTGGCCTGCTGGGCCTTGGCATCCGGGGGCGCCGTAACCGCTAGTTGTTTCCCTCGCACTTGTCTTCAGGCGCTCTGGACCAGAAGGTTTAGAGCGCCTCGCTTCAGCTTCATCTCCTGGCAACGAAACGGGGTCTATAGCCTCCGCAAGTATTGCTGTGTAAACATCCGCTCCGGCAGGTCCTTGATGGTCATGGTGTTGTACTCGAGCACGGAATAGTCGCCGTCCTTGAGCGCGTCCTCGATGACGATGCGGGTCGGACGCACCTGTCCGGCCATGTCCTGAAATGCTTCATAACGGCTGGTTTTCAGCAGCCGACCTGAGACGGCATAGAACTCTGCCCTGATGGGCCGGTCATCGGCAACCGCCACCCAATAGCGCACCCTGGCGTAGGTCACACCGCGCCCGGCCGCGGCCAGATCCAGCACCCAGGCATCCTCGCCATCCACCTGTTCTTTTCCCGCCAGTGCCGCGGTGTAATCTCCCGCGAAATTGGCTCGGGCCAGGTCGCCGTTCGCCACCTGCCCGGTCAGCCGCTGTGACAGCGACAGGCGTACGGGCTGGGAAACGGTGGGCATGAATATCCACAGGTCGCGTCCGCGCATCAGCAGGGCCTGGCCGCGCTCGGAAGCGGGTGATTCGGTGAGCACGATGGTGTTTTCATTGCCGCGCGACATCACCTTGTACTCGCGCACATCACCGGCCTCGCCGCCGCTGTAATTGGTCACGGTGATCAGGGTTTCAAAACTCTCGCGGGGGAAGCGGATGGCATCGGCGCGCTGTACCAGGGCGGTAGCGTCCGGCGCCTCCGCAGCCGGGCTGCTGCCGGCGCCGTCGGCGGCGGTCGACTGTTCGATATCCGATGGGGTGTCTGCGGTGGCTCCGGTCTCCGCCAACACCGCGCCCTGCGTCAGCAGGGAGGCCAGCAGTACCCCCCCCAAAATGGTCAAAAAGTCAGGATTTTTGCGAAGTTGCCGGAACATGGGTGCTATCCTGTGGCCACGTGTAACAGCATTCTGGCGCTGTGTAATGGCTATTGTAAAGGTTGAAAAGGTCTGTAAACGCTATCCACTCGGCGAGCAGATAGTGGAAGCGCTGCGCGATGTGTCGCTGGCGGTCGAGCCGGGCGCGTTCCTGGCCATTGCCGGGCCCTCGGGCAGCGGGAAGTCCACGCTGCTCAACATCATCGGCTGTATTGACACGCCAAGTGCGGGGCGCGTGTTGATTGACGGGCAGGATGTTTCCGGCAAGACGCCGGATCAGCTGGCGGACGTGCGGGCGCGCACCCTGGGCTTTATCTTCCAGACCTTTAACCTGCTGCCGGTGCTCTCTGCCGAGGAAAATGTCGAGTATCCGCTGCTGCAGCTGCGGGAGCTGTCACGCGCCGAGCGTCGTGAGCGGGTCGCGCACTACCTGGACATGGTTGGATTGGCGCGCTATGGCTCGCACCGGCCTAACCAGCTGTCTGGTGGTCAGCGCCAGCGGGTCGCCATTGCCCGCGCTCTGGCCACCCACTCCCGGCTGGTGCTGGCAGACGAGCCGACCGCGAACCTCGACCGTGAGACCGGTCGCAGCATTCTGGAGCTGATGCAGCGCATCAACAGCCAGGCCGGTACCACCTTCGTGTTCTCCACCCACGACAGCCACGTGATGGCCATGGCAGATCGCCTGGTTCATATGGAAGACGGCCGTATTCTTCGCGAAGAAGCCGCTGGGGCCCTGCAGGCGGAGGAGGCGGGCGCGTGAACCGTATGCTGTCCGGCTGCCGGGCAGTGCTTCTCGCCTGTGCAGCGCTCGGGATGTGCTCAGCCGTGCCTGTTGCAGCGGCCGGTAGCGACGCTGCCGAGGCCAATCGGGCTGCGCCAGCCAGCGCGGGTATCCGGGTCGGTCGCGAGGCAGGGCGCACGCGCATGGTGGTCGATCTGAACGCCGCGCCGCAGTTCGACCTGTTTGAATTGTCTGGCCCCGATCGCATCGTGGTTGATATCAAGAATACACGGCTCGCCGACCACCCGGCGCCCGGCCTGTTCGCGGCGACGCCGGTGGCGGGTTTGCGCACCGGTGTGCGTGAAGGCCGCACGCTGCGCCTGGTGTTGGACCTGGCGGACGGAGACCTGCGCCACGAAAGTTTTGTGCTCGGCCCGGATGCCAGCGGTGGCTACCGTCTGGTACTCGATATCTACTCGCGTGAACAATCGGTGGCGCGCGCTGCCGCGCCGGCGGCGGAGCCCCCGGACCGGGCGCCAGCGCCGCTGGCCGTGGCCGATGCTGCCCGGCCGGGGTCCAGCGTCTCCCGGCCTCAGCGCCGGGAGCTCGCCCAAACGGCTGCGGCACCCCAGCCAGCGGCGAGCCCACAAGCGGCGCCGGCGACGGGTGTCAGCGACCTGCTGGTGGGCGGCTATGGCGAACTGGCGGCGGCCTACAACACCGCGCAGCCGGAGCACTGGTCAAAGCTGCGCGCCCGGCTGGAGTTGGGGGTAAGCGGCACGCTTGATTGGGGCGCGCGTTTCAAGGTGGTCGGGCGCCTGGAAGGGGACGCGGCCTACAGCGTAGAGGACGACTTCTACCCCCTTGCAGTACGTCGCGACCAGCGGCATGACGCTTCACTGCGAGAGGCCTACCTGGATTTTGGCGCTGGCGACTGGGAATACCGGCTGGGGCGCCAGCATGTAGTGTGGGGGGAGATGGTGGGGTTGTTTCTCGCCGATGTGGTGTCAGCGCGTGACACCCGGGAGTTCTTCCTGGAGGAGTTTGAAACCATGCGTATTCCGCAGTGGGCGGTGCGCGCGGAACGGTTTGCGGGGGACGCGCATCTGGAACTGCTGTGGGTGCCGTATCCCAGTTACGACAGGATCGGTGAGCCGGGAGCGGATTTTTACCCGTTTCCAGTAGCGCCTGGCACCCCCGTTACCGAAATCAGGCCAAGCCGCAGCAAGGTAGCCAACCACGGCCTGGGTGGGCGTTTTTCCTACCTGTTGTCCGGCTGGGATCTGAGTGGCTTTTATTACCAGAGTACCGACGTGGCGCCCACACTGTACCAGACAGACCTCGGTCTGGAGCTGCGCCATGACCGCATCCAGCAGTTCGGCGGTACGTTCTCCAAGGACTTCCTCGATTTTGTCTTCAAGGGCGAGGCAGTCTACACACGCGGCCGCAGTTACTTCTCGCTGGACCCGGACGCGGCCAACGGCCTGCGGGAGAGCGATGGTCTGGATTACGTGGTCGGTGTCATGCTGCCGCTGGGTGACTGGCGCTTCGATGCCCAGGTGTACGGCCGCCACCTCGCGGATTATGACTCCGCGCTGCTCTCCGATCGCAATGAAACAGGTATCACGCTGCTGGTAAACCGGCGCTTTGGTGAGCGTGTGGAGGCCGAGATGTTGTATCTCACCGGGTTGAACCGCAGTGACTGGTCATTGCAGCCTCGCGTGAGCTGGAACGTAACACAGGAGTGGCGCCTGCAATTTGGCGCAGACCTGTTCGGTGGCAGCGAAATTGGCTTGTTTGGGCAATATGACGCCAGCGACCGCGTTTTTATTGAACTGCGTCGCTGGTTCTAGCCTTTTACCCGCCAAAGTGTGAGCCAGTGCCGCATTTGCGCCTTGGCGGCTTCCCTTTCCTGCCTTAGAGTGTGAGAAAGAATAGGATGTTACGAGGCGTTACCATGCACATGTCCGTTGCTCGCAAGCTGTGGCTGCCCGCTATGGCCGTTCTGGCTATTTCTGCCTGCTCCAAACCGCTGACACACGATGAACTGCTGGCCCGTGCCCAGCAGTCGTTCGCGGAAGGGAAACTGAACGCGGCGGAGATCGACGCCAAGACGGCGTTGCAGCAGGACAGCCGCAGCGCTGAAGGGCGGCGCGTACTGGGGGAGGTGTTCCTGCGTCAGCGCGCCATGGCTGAAGCTGCGGTGGAGTTTGAAAAGTCGCTGGAAGCGGAGAAGGTCGGGGAGGTCGCGGTGCTGTACGCCGAGGCGCTCATTGGCGCCGGCGAGGCAGAGAAGCTGCTGCAGCACTTTGCTGACCCCGGGTATGCGTTCGCCGCGGAAGAGCCAGCCTGGCTGGCGCTGGTGGCACGCGCGCAGGCCGCCACGGGGGACACGTTCAGCGCCGAGGAGACCTTGCGCAGTGCCATGGACCTCGCGCCGGAGAACCCCCAGGTGCGGCTTGCACAAGCCTTTGTTTCCGTGACCCACACCGGTGAGCGCGAGGATGCGCAGGCGATCCTCAAGGACCTGACCGAGAAACATCCCGATTTTGCCGAGGCCTGGAGCCTCTACGGCAGCGTGTTGCAGGCGCGGGCTGACTATCCGGCGGCGGAGCAGGCCTTTGCCACGGCGAGTTCACTCAACCGCTTCCGCCTCAACGACCGCTTGAGCATGGTGGCGGTGCAGGTGGAGCAGGGCAAGCATACGGAAGCCGCGAAAGAGTTGGAACAACTCGAGAAGATCATCCCCGATCACCCCGGTGTGAATTACGCCCAGGCCCGCATCCAGATCGAGCAGGGCAACGCGAGTGCCGGGCTCGGCGAGCTGTCCAGGGTGTTGAATGTTGCCCCGGACCACCTGCCGAGCCTGTATCTGGCGGCGAATGCCAATTTCCGCGAAGGCAACCTGGCTACCGCCGAGGACCAGCTGAGCCGCTTCCTTGCGGCGCAGCCGCGCAATATCAACGCGCGGCAGATGCTCGCAGCGGTGTACCTGCGCATGGGGGAGCCCGAGCGTGCTGAAACCATCACCCGCAAGTTGCTGGAGGAACTGCCCATGAATGTCCCCACGATGAACATACTCGCGCTGGCGCTTACCGCGCAGGGCATGCATGGCGCAAGCGCCGCGGTCTACCAGGATATGGCGTCGGTTACGCCGGACTCGGCGCAGGTGCAGATGGAACTGGGCACCTCACTGGTGCGTTCCGGTGACCTCGATGCTGGTACCGCAGCGCTGCGCATCGCGCGTGACCTCGATCCGGCTGACGGGGAAATCCGCTACCGCCTGGTGCGCGCCCTGTCCGCCGGCGGTGATGCCGAGGCTGCTGACGCCGAGTTGCAGGCGTTTCGTGACAGCGCGCCCGAAGACCCCCTGCCCAGCGTGCTGGCAGCGCAGCTGGCACTGGGTGCGGGCGACCGTGCAGGTGCTGCCGAGAGCTACCGCGCGGCCTTGGCTCTGGACCCGGGCAACGCACAGGCCACCACCGGGCTCGCATCGCTGGCGATGCTCGCTGATGATTCCGCCGCGGCACTCGATATTCTCAACGAAAGCCTGGCGGCACAGCCCGATGACCTGCAGGGCATGATGAACCTGGCGGCCGTACACGAGCAGCGCGGTGAAACCGCCGAAATGGTCGCTGTGCTGGAGCGCGCCATTGCCGCGCATCCCAAGGCGCTGGAACCCCGTTTGATGCTGGCACGCTACCAGTTCATACAGCAGCGTCCCGGTGAAACCGTGGACTTGTTGACGGCGGTGCGCGATGAACACGATGGGGACCCCCGCATCCATCAGCTGCTGGCAGGGGCGTTCCTGGCGCTTGACCAGCCCGGCGCTGCGGTCAATGCTACCCGTCGCCTGCTTGAGTTGATGCCCGACAACGTGCGCGCGCTGCGCATGGCCGCGCAGGCTGAGCGGGCCAATGGCGACTTGCCGGCGGCGGAGCGCCGTCTGCGTCAGGCAGTGGAACTGCAGCCGCAGGATGTGGATTCTCGCAAGCTGCTGGTCGAGGTGCTGTTGCAGCAGAACAAGCTGGCGGAAACCAGCGAGGAACTTGCGCAGCTGCCGCCCGGCGTGGTGCCAGAACCCCAACTGAACCTCGCGCGGGGTCGACTGGCCCTGACCCAGGGGGAACTGGAGGAAGCCGAGGCGCTGCTGCGCAAGGCTCACGGCGCGGCGCCCTCCAGCAACTCGCTGGTCTTCCTCTCCTCGACATTGTTGCAGCAGGGCAAGCGTGATGAAGCCTACCGGATGCTGGAGGGCTGGCTGGAAAGCGCGCCGGAGGACGTAGTCGTGCTCAACACCCTAGGGCCACTGTACCTGTCCCAGGGCCGGGATGATGACGCAGCGGCCGTGTTTGAAACCCTGCACCGTCTGGCGCCGGAGGATGTGGTGGCCATGAACAACCTGGCCTGGGCGTATCGCTCGTCAAACACTGCGCGTGCGCTGGAACTGATACAGAAGGCGCTGCAGAGTGTGCCGGATAATGCAGCCATTCAGGACACACACGCGATGATCCTGCTGGAGAAGGGTGATTTCGATGAGGCGCTGGCCGTGAACCAGAAGACACTGGACGCCGCCCCCGATTCACCGCAGTTCCGCTTTCACCGCGCCCAGATCCTGGCGGCGGCCGAGCGGCCCGCCGAGGCGCTGGAACTGCTGGACCGTCTGCTGAAGGGCCCCGCGTTCCCGGAGGCCGCGGCGGCCAGGGCCCTGGCGGAAAAGTTGCGTAACGGTTGATCGGCCAGCTCCGATATGTGTCACGCACAGGCTCCACGCCGGTGCCTGTACCCGACACCCTGTTGTTTCTGGGTTTGGGGCTGCCCGGTCTTGGTGCCACCGCCCGTGGACGTCGCAAGGCCTGGTCGCGAAATCCGACTGTACAATCCAGACCAAAAGGGGAAGGAGCGTGAGCTTCTTCCCCTTTTTGGTTTCCGCAAATTTTGTAGACTTTCTTCGGTCACTCAGGGCGGAGGGCACCCCCGTACCTAGTTCATGCCAGATACGGACCGGTCACTTGAGACCTGGCTGTCGAGTTCACCGCAAGCTATAGAGTAGAACTGCACATTGGCAGCCATGTTGACCGCCGGGTTTTGTGAACCAGTGCACAGTGTCTTTTGCAAGGCTGTGCTAGGATTTAATCTCGCAGTGGGGTTGTGTGGAGTACATGCGAGAGCGGGCCAGCCAGTAGGCACAGCAGCTGTCGAATATTTTTACAGACCTGAGGTCGTGCCCTGCAGACCTTGAATATTAACGTAGAAAAATCAGTTAGTTGCAAATTTGGCGTGTTTTTTGCTTTGTAGTAACCAAGGCATGTTGGCCGTCATAACAGGAGTAGTATCGTGGAGAATCAGCAAACAGGTGACAAGAGGTCGGTAAACGCTACCCGGCGCCGCCTGTTGAAGGCATCTGCCGCGGCCCCCTTGCTCGCTTCACTCACGCCGAATGCCGCGCTCGCCATGTCCAGCGCAGCGCAGTGCTCTGGCGGAAACTTCTCGAACATGAAATCAGCCAGCCGGGGCAATAGCCTGCAAGGCGACACGGCCGTGCGCATGGAAGTGCCGTATTTCAAGAAGAAGGGCCCAAGCGTACAGGGCTTGGCGAACGATCTGTACGACATCAATGGTGTCTACTACCACAACAGTGGAACCGCATACGCTACAAATCGCGATGAGTTGTTGGGCCATGGGTACAAGGAGTCAACGCGGCACGTTCTGGTGCTCTTTGATGTCAGCGGGGGTAAGCCTGAGATTGTTGGGTACTGGCCGCAGATCCCGGAGTCCAGCTTCAACGACATGCACGCCACGCCCATGACGGGTTCCTGCTGGACCTCGCTCAATCCGTCGAACCTTCTCTCGTATAACTGAGTAAACCTGAAGCGTTCAGAGCCGTGGTAGACTGCGGCAATGCAGCAATGGCAACCCGTATCAGCTGATTCACTCCTTATCGAGCACGTGGGTGATTGTTATGCCGTGTACTCTGGCGCGACCGGTGACACGCACCTGCTCGACGCCCTGCCTGTGGAAGTTCTGAAATTTCTCGTAGACACCGCGCCGTGCTCCGGTAGTGAGATTGCCGCGTTGATTGCCGATGTTATGGATGAACCGGCGGACGCCTGGGTGGCGCAGGTCAGTGAAGTGCTCGAGCGTCTACGAGCGATACAACTTGTCGAGCGCGTAGCACATTGAAGCTGGGCGAGCTGGCTGGCGAGGAGCTGCAGGTCAGGCTGCGAGAGCAGCGATTGTGTGTCGCCAGTGGGCCGTTTCTGGTTCGTTTGCGCAGCGACATTCCCACCTTCGCTGCCACCTGGCAGCACTGCTATGCAGAACTCGACGTGCTGCCTGATGACACGGTCTGTCATTTTCGCATTGCCGTAGAGCGCCAGCAGGGTGTACGCCGCTGGTATCGCCCGCAGGTCGTGTTTCGCGTGGAAGAGCTGACGCCCTTCGACCCCTATCCCCTGGACCAGGCGTTCCCCATGTTTGAGTGGGGTTTGAACTGGTGTATCGCCATGTCGGCCCACGACTACCTGATGTTGCACAGTGCGGTGGTGGAGCGTGATGGCTGTGCGGTGGTTCTGCCGGCGCAACCGGGTTCTGGCAAGAGCACTCTGTGTGCGGCGCTGGTCGGGCGTGGCTGGCGCCTGCTGTCAGACGAATTTGGTATTCTGCGCTATGCGGATGGCTGTTTTCTGCCTCTGCCGCGAGCTGCTCCCCTGAAGAATGCTTCGATTCCCCTGCTGCGCGACTTTGCGCCGCATCTCGCTTTCGGTCCCCGCTTCGACAAAACCCGCAAGGGCGATGTGGTGCACATGTTCCCGCCCTCAGAGAGCCTGCAGCGGCAGGCGGAAGCCGCCCGGCCGCAGCTCATCGTGTTTCCCCGCTATGAGGCCGGTGCCGCCCTGCAGGTGCAACAGCAGGCCCCGGAAGTGGCCATGACACGTCTCGTAAACAACTCATTCAATTACCGTGTGAGCGGCGCCGAGGGTTTTCGCTCACTCTGCAGGCTGGTGCGTGAGTGTGGCAGCTATCAATTGACCAATGGCAGCCTCGATGAAGCTGTGGCCGCCATTGAACGCCTGGCACAGGAGCGCCTGCCTTGAAGGCGCTGATTGCGGCGTTGCGCGATCCGGCGACTGCCCGTCACTTCACGCCAGCCGATTGGGAAGCCCTGCTTGGCGAGGGGCGGCGCACCCGGATGCTGGCGCGCGTGCACCACCTGCTGGCCCAGAGCCTTGCCGATGTACCCCTGCCTGTGGGGGCTCGGGATATGCTGTCCGGCCACGCACGCTACGTTGCACATATGCATGTACTGGTGCGCAACGAACTGCGCCGGATTGGCGCGGTGGCCGCGCAGGTGGATTACCCCGTGATCTTGCTGAAAGGGGCGGCATATCTGATGGCGGAGCTGCCGTTTGCGGCGGGCCGCGGGCTCAGCGATATCGATGTACTGGTGCCTCGCGATGCGCTGGATGATTTCGAGCGCCGTTTGCTTACGGCCGGCTGGGAATTTGATCCGTCCCTGTCTGCCTATGATGATCAATATTACCGGGCGTGGTCGCACGAACTGCCCCCCATGCGGCACCCGGATTCGTCACTGGAACTCGATGTGCACCACAACCTGATTCAGGTGACCAGCCGCAGCGCGCTGGATGCGGCACCGCTGATCGCACGTGCGCAGCCCGTGTCGGGAACGCCGTTTCATGTGTTGGCAGCGCCGGACAGGGTTCTGCACAGCGCGCTGCACCTGTTGATGAGCGATGAACTGCGGGGGGGCATTCGGGATCTTTACGATATTTACGCGCAGTGCCGACAGGCGGCTGCGGAGGATGACGGCTTCTGGGATGCGCTGGTCACTCAGGGGCGCGCGCTGCAGCTGTTGCGGCCACTCTACTACGTCCTGGCTGCTGCCAGGGACCTGTTCGGCCTTGAACTCCCGGATAGCGCCTGGTCAACGGTGCGGGAGGCGCGGCCGGTGTATCCTGTCGATCGTGCGATGACCAGCCTGATACGCTGGCACCTTGCGCCGCGGGTCGACCAGCCCTGGCGCACTGCAGTGGCTGAGCAGATGCTGTACCTGCGGTCACACTGGGTGCGCATGCCTCCGGGGATGTTGCTGCGCCATCTTGCTCACCAGAGTCTGGTTGCCCTGCGTGGACCTCAGGGGGTGTAATCAATCCCGCCCTTGTCCGCGACGGCCGCCTCAGGCTGCTCCGCTGTCAGTAACCCCTCGCGCACCTCAAACTGGCTCATCCCGGAACTGATTGCCATCTGCTTGCCCAGGGTGACCGTGCGTTGCTCCTGCCCGCGCTGGAGCAGCAGGTGATGCCCGGGTGCAAAGCCACTGCGCGGTGTAATGATGGTCTCCCGGCCCTGAGACAGGCGATTTGGCGGCAGTATCATGACCCGGAGGGAAGAGGCCTGGCTGGCGCCGTCGCGCAAGGTCTGGCAAGCCCAGGATTCCGCGCGAGAGGCCAGCACTTCCACGCCGGTGGTTGTGCTGCTGGCATGGCGGCGACGTGTCCAGCGGATGACGCCAAGGAGCCAGGGGTCTTTCTGGTCTTTACGCAGGCAGAGCAATTCTCCGTTGCGCACGGTGTCGGGTGCATTTGCGCCCCAATCCAGGCAGTAGCCTCCGGGGCTGGCGTCAACGGTGGTCACGCGTAAAACGCTGTAATTCGCGGGTAGTTCGGGGGGCGCTTCCCGCTCTGTTCGGGCCCGCGCCAGGACGTTGATGCTGCCGTCACGGTTCAGCGATGAGTGGCTGCGGTCTGTGTCGTGTGCGGCCGCCCAGGGGTCGTCATCTTTGCGTTCGGTCAGAAACGGGTTTTCCTTGCTGTTGCTGGCAGACCGGTTGCGGGGCTTGGGGGCCAGGTCCTCAAGTGTACGCTCGCCGGCGAGATGGAAGTGTGCCGCACTGAAGCCCAGCACAGCCTGCAGGGGTTCGCTCACGATCACCCTGCGACTTGCCCGTTCCCGCTCGTTGCCAAGACAGTCCAGCAGGTGGTCGAGCAGAGGCAGGGGTACGCGGGTTTCACCCAGCAACACGGCGCTGCGGCTCGCCTTGCGTGCCGTATCCCTCGCGCTTGTCGCCGAGGCGATAAAGTCCGACGTGTCCAGAAGCCTGACCTGCTTGCCCGGCATGGCCATGCTGCTGCGATAGACCGGAGGGCTGGTGCCGTTGAGGTCGACGGCAAACAGGCCCTCGGCATCTGTGCCGGGTCGCAGCCGGCACCCCGCCACTGACGCCCGCAGGGCAGCATGCAGCACAGCAATGTCGCTGCGCAGCAGTTGGCCGGTCTGGCAGCAGGCCAGAAGCAGCGGCACCAGCCAGGTATTGCGAATGGTGCTCTCCCCGCCACTTGCCGCGGGTACCGTCAGCTCTGTCAGCCGATAGCGCTCTCCCAACAGGTAGGTCTGATGCAGCGTCGACCAGGTGCGGGACTCAATGGGCAGTTGCAGGTTGAGCGCCAACACCACCTTGTGCGCCGCGTAGTGCAGGGCATGCTCCAGGGCCTCGCAGACCAGTCTGGCGGGCGCGCGGCGGGTGATCCTGGCGGGCTCCCGCGCGGCGTGCATGACACAGATGGAATAAGCGGTGCAGGCCAGGCCACCAATCTGGTCGGACAAAGTCGCCAGTGCCTGTAACCGTGGTGGCATGACCAGCGGCTGATTCACCAGCATGCGGTCGAGCAGGGTCAGCGTTTGGGTGACGCTTGGCCGCAGGGTTTCCAGCAGTTCATAGCGGAGTTCCGGGTCCACTGGAGCGCGATTGAGCTCGTCCAGTGTGTCACGCAGTGTGTGCGCCACACCGGAGGGATCCGCCATCGGTAGTGCATCGCACCACGCTGCCGCGGCCGCCAAGCGGGTCGCGAAACGGGTGAAGGGAGCGCCGTCCTGCGGGGGGATGCGAAGCTCAACGGGAACAGGTGTACTCATGGCGCGGCGCTTGTCGATAATCAGATATGAGAGTACCGCAGGGCAAGCAGCGCGCGCCAGATAGCTTAGGTGACGGGGTTCACACCTTTGGCAATCGGTCGAACCAGGGAGCCGCTTTTTCCAGCTGCCCGGCGAGTTGGAACAGCAGCGCTTCCTCACCATAGCGACCCGCGAACATAACGCCAATTGGCAGCCCATCGGTGC
Source organism: Halieaceae bacterium UBA5085 (assembly GCA_002414665.1). Taxonomy (GTDB): domain Bacteria; phylum Pseudomonadota; class Gammaproteobacteria; order Pseudomonadales; family Halieaceae; genus Haliea. Next base: position 153,325 of record DIAF01000039.1, on the reverse strand, counting down.
TCCAGTGCAGCGGCACGGACATGGCGGGCTGCCCGGTTGCATTGAACAGACTGGTGAAGGCCGATACGCTGATGGCAGCCTGCTCGTAGGGCGCCTTTTCCTGATTCAGGCTCAGTTCCCCGAGTTTCGCGGGCGGTGTGGTCAAGGTGGGCGATAGCAGCACATCGTATTTCTCCTGCAGCAGCGCCATGTCGCGCGTAATCTGCTCGATGTCCAGCATGGCCGAGTAGAGTTGCTCGGCGCTGTTGTTGCGATCGGCCTGGTAACGCTCCCAGATCAGTGGCTCCAGGTCGTTCTCGGTGACTTTCCGGCCCAGAGCCCGTTCCCTGGCGCGAATCCGCTCGACGGTGCTGGCGGCCATGATGGGCCCGAAGGCAGCGAAAAAACGTCGCGGATCGACGGGCAATGCCACGTCTTCAACGGCGTGCCCCAGCCCGCTGCAGAGGGTTGCGGCACTGCGTGCGGCGCTGATGCATTCTGCGTGCACGGGCGTATGTGTGAGCGGCGTAGTGACCAGACCAATGCGCAGGCGCCCCGGCTCCTGTTGCGCCGCTTGCAGAAAACTGCCCGCGGGCGGCGGTGCGATCACCGTCTGTCCCGGCTCGGGGCCGCTGGTGGCGTCAAGCAGCGCGGCGCTGTCACGCACGCTGCGCGACACGGCGTGCGTGACAGACATTATCGACGACAGCGTGCGCGGTCCATTCGGCACCCGCCCGCGACTGGGCTTCATACCAAACAGGCCGCAGGCCGATGCGGGGATGCGAATAGAGCCACCGCCGTCAGTGGCGTTGGCGATGGGCAGGATGCCACCGGCAACCGCCGCGGCGGAACCGCCCGAGGAGCCACCGGCCGAGTGCGCCAGATTCCAGGGGTTGCGCGTGTCGCCGAAGAGAATGGATTCGCTGCTGCCGGTGCCGCCGAACTCCGGGCTGTGGGTCTTGCCCATGATGACGAGTCCCGCAGCCTGGTACCGTGTGACCACGGTGCTGGTATAGTTGGCCACGTTGTCGCGGTAAAAGCGCGAACCCTGGGTGGTGACCGTGCCTTCAAGCATCATGCCCAGATCCTTGAGCAGGAAGGGAACGCCGCGGAAGGGGCCGTCCGGCAATGGCCCGGCAGCGACCCTGCGCGCTCGCTCATACAGCGTTTCCACGATGCAGTTCAAAGTGGGGTTAACCGCGTTGGCACGCTCAATCGCCACTTCCAGAACCTCCGCGGCGGAGACGTCCCCGGCACGCACCCGTTCGGCAATGTCCAGCGCGTCCCACTGCAGGTAGTCTGCGAATGACAGGCTGGTGGCGGGAGCGCTGCGCAAGGCGGGTGCAAGTGCTGCTGTGGTGGCGGCCAGCAGCCCCTGTTTAATGAGTGTGCGGCGGGATGGGTCGTCCATTTCGGGTGTCCTCGGTAGCAGTGTTGAGGCAATATAACCCAGGGCTGTGACATGGAGGGTTCAGTTTATTGTTCCGGTCGCGCCGTTTCCAGAGTTCACCAGCGTGGGAGCAAACACTGCTGCGCAAGATTGTTCACATTGATATGGACGCGTTTTTCGCCAGCGTTGAGCAGCGCGATAACCCGGCCCTGCGCGGTCAGCCGGTCGCCGTGGGCGGGTCTGCCGAGCGCGGTGTGGTCGCTGCCGCCAGTTACGAAGCACGGCAATTCGGGGTGCGCTCCGCGATGCCTTCGGTCAGCGCGAAACGACGCTGCCCGCAGCTGATTTTCGTGAAGCCGCGGTTTGACGTTTACAAGGCGGTGTCACGGCAGATCCGCGCGATCTTTGAGCGCTACAGTGGCTTGGTGGAGCCTTTGTCGCTGGACGAAGCCTATCTCGACGTTACCGAAGATCGTCGGGGCATCGGTAGTGCCATCCGCGTCGCTGCAAGTATTCGCAGGGATATTCTCGCGGAGACGGGGTTAACGGCATCCGCCGGCATCAGCTACAACAAGTTTCTGGCCAAGGTCGCGTCGGACCAGAACAAGCCCAACGGGCAGTTCGTGGTATTGCCGGAGGACGGTGCGGCGTTTGTGGCCGCGCTGCCGGCGCGACGCTTTTACGGGGTGGGGCCCCGCACCGCCGAGCGCATGGCGCAGTTGGGTATCCACACGGGTGCAGATCTGAGGTCCCAGAGCCTCGGTTTTCTGCAGCAGCATTTTGGCAAGTCGGCGCTGTATCTGTATCACGCCAGCCGCGGCGAGGACGATCGACCGGTGCGCCCCGATCGTGTGCGCAAGTCGGTAGGCGGTGAGCGCACTTACGCGCGTGACCTGCAGGCCAGCGCCGAGTTGCATGCCGCACTGGACGAGATCATCGACATTGTCTGGCAGCGGGTCGCTCAGCAGGGTGTGCAGGGACGAACGCTGACCTTGAAGATGAAATACGCGGATTTCCGCCAGGTCACCCGGGCGCGCTCCCTGCACGCTCCGATTCTCGAGCGCCGGCAGTTTGGTGAGGTGGCACGCTCAATACTGGGATCCCTGCTGCCAGTACCGCTGGGAGTGCGCCTGCTCGGTCTCAGCCTGTCCGGATTTGAGCCATCGTCAGGACCTCAGACTGCGCGGGTGGCGGAACCTGCACCGGCGCAATATCCGCTGCAGTTCTGATCACGGATGATAAACTGCGGTTTTTCATGACAGGACGCACAAGCCATGACCACCATCGGAACTCCCCTGACGGACCAGGCCACACGCGTGATGTTGCTGGGCAGCGGCGAACTGGGCAAGGAAGTTGCGATTGAGCTGCTGCGCCTCGGTTGCGAGGTGATTGCAGTGGACCGCTATGCCAATGCGCCGGCCATGCAGGTGGCACACCGGTCGCATGTGGTGAATATGCTGGACGGTGCCGCGCTGCGCGGCCTGGTCGAGCGGGAACGACCGCAGTTGATCGTGCCCGAAATAGAGGCCATTGCCACCGATGAACTGGTTGCGCTGGAGGCCGAAGGCTGGCATGTCGTGCCCTCTGCTCGCGCTGCGCAACTGACCATGAACCGCGAAGGCATCCGCCGCCTTGCGGCCGAACGGCTCGGTCTGACAACTTCACCCTACCGCTTCGCGGAAACGCGGGAGGAGTATGCTGCGGCCGTGGCCGATGTCGGCCTGCCCTGTGTGGTGAAGCCGATCATGTCCTCCTCCGGCAAAGGCCAGAGCACCGTGCGTACCCCGGACGACGTGCAGGCAGCATGGGACTATGCGCAATCGGGTGGACGCAGCGGTGGAGGCAAGCTGATCGTCGAGGGCTTCATCGATTTTGATTACGAAATCACCCTGCTTACCGTGCGTCACCGCGACGGCACCAGTTTCTGCGAGCCCATTGGCCATCGGCAGGAAAAAGGCGACTACCGCGAGTCCTGGCAGCCCCAGGCGATGAGTGCGCCGGCGCTGGCGGAAGCGCAGCGCATTGCGGCGGCGGTGACCGGTGCACTGGGTGGCCACGGACTCTTTGGCGTAGAGCTGTTCGTCAAAGGAGACACCGTCATCTTCAGTGAGGTGTCTCCGCGTCCACACGATACGGGCCTGGTGACCCTCATTTCCCAGAACCTGTCCGAGTTTGCCTTGCACGCACGGGCCATTCTCGGTTTGCCCATACCGGTGATTCGCCAGTGGGGCCCCTCGGCCTCCGCGGTCCTCCTGGTGGCTGGCGATTCCAGCGATATGCGTTATGGCAACCTCGCCGAGGCGTTGCGCGAGCCGGACACGGACCTGCGCCTGTTCGGCAAGCCGGAAGTGCGTGGTGAGCGTCGCCTTGGTGTGGGCCTGGCCCGTGCCGACAGCATTGAGGCCGCGGTGCAGAAAGCGCTGCAGGTCACCGCGGCCATTGAGGTCAGCCTGTGACGGCGGCCTGCAACCCGCCAGCGAGACGCGCGGCTGCATGAGCAGCGAACAGACACCCGAGGCAACGCGGCTGCATGAGCTGCTGGCCCTGCAGGCGCAACGGCAGCCCGAAGCCGCAGCACTGTGGTGGCAGGGCAGGGCGATGTCCTATGCGCACTTGCAGCAGCGTGTGGCGCAGCTGGCGCAGCGTCTCGCCAGCGTGGGTGAAAGGGGTGAGCGCATCGGCGTACTCGCGTTCAACGGGCCCGAATTCCTCGAGCTGATCTACGCCGCGGCCGCCAGTGGTCGGATTCTGGTGCCCCTGAACGCGCGGCTGGCACCCCCCGAGTGGATCTATCAGCTTGAGGCCGCCGGCGTGAGCCTGCTGTTTGCCGACACGGAATTGCTGCAGGCGCTGAGGGGGCATCCGCAAGCGCCGTCCCTGCCCATGGTGGACATACAGAACGGCTACCGTGGCTGGGTTGCCGACGGGCCGCGGGCGTCGCTGCCTGTTACCGGGGCAGATGATCCAGTATGGATTCTCTACACCTCGGGTTCCACCGGGCGACCCAAAGGTGCAGTGCTCACCCACCGGTCTTTCCTGGCGGGTCTGGCGTCGGCCGCCCTGGCGCGCCCCGTGTTGACCGGGGATATCTTCCTGTACCCGTTTCCGCTGTTTCACGTCGCGGCGCACAATGTGCTGCTGCAGCACCAGTACGGTGCCGCGGTGGTGCTATTGCGCGCATTCTCGTCGGCCGAAACCCTGCGTGCCTGCCGTGACCTGAAGGTCACCACGCTGTCTCTGGCGCCTACGATGATCGCCATGTTACTGGATGATCCGGCCTTTACACCTGCAGACCTCGCCTCGGTGCGCACGATTGGCTACGGTGCATCGGCCATGCCGGAAACACTTTTGCGGCGGTTGTTGTCGGAAACCGGCGTGGGACTCTGCCAGAGCTACGGTATGACCGAGTTGTCCGGCAGCGCAGCCTTCCTCACGGTGGAAGATCACCAGCAGGCAGTGGCGGGCCAGCCGGAGCTGCTGCGCACGGTGGGCAAGCCACTGGCCACGGTGCAGGTCAAGGTGGTGGATGATGCAGGCTGTGAATGCGACGTGGGCATGGCCGGCGAAATACTGGTGAAAGGGCCACAGTGCATGAGCGGCTACTGGCGACAGCCCGAGGCCACCGCCGGCGCGCTGGTCGATGGCTGGCTGCATACCGGGGATATCGGTCGCTTTGACGAGCGGGGTTACCTGAGTATTGTCGATCGCAAGAAGGACATGATCATCAGCGGTGGCGAGAACGTGGCGTCACGCGAAGTGGAAGAAGCCCTGCGTCTCCACCCCGCCGTTCGCGACTGCGCGGTGATCGGTTTGCCGGACCGGCGCTGGGGGGAGCAGGTCGCGGCAGTGGTGGTGCTGGATGGGGCAGCCAGTGACGAGGAGCTCGCTGCCCATTGCCGCAGCCTCCTCGCAGGTTACAAAACCCCCAAGGCCTGGTGTCGCGTACGGGCGCTGCCCCTGAACGCAGCCGGCAAGATCGACAAGCCGGCGCTGCGGGCCGAGGGTGGCGCGCAGCTGTGATGCCGTTTATTTTCCGCGCTGTATCGCCTTGCTGACGTACGCCATGAAGTCCGTCATGTTGGCCGCCTGATCGGCGTCCACCTGCTTGGAGACGGGCTCCTCAGCCATACGGGCATCCCACTCGGCAAGGCCGGGCACAGCGGGCAGAATGTCCCAGTCCAGCTGGCTGGGACCTACCAGTTTGGGCATGGCCAGCGCATAGCGCAGGTAGATGTCAGCGAGAGTCAGCTCTTCACCGCAGACCCAGGGCGAAAACTGCGCCAGCCGAGCGAGGCTGGCGGTGCCCTTGTCCAGCGTGGCGCGCACTTCGCCTTTGACCGCATCGGATACCGGCGCATTGGCCAGTACGGCAGGTAGCAGTCGTCGCGCCGCCAGTTCCAGGTAAAGCTCCGCGACCTTCATCACCTGCCGCACCTGGGCCCGCTGCTCCTGGTCAGCGGGCAGCAGGGGCGTGGTCGGATAGGCGTCTTCGATGTACTCCAGCAGCACGCTGCTTTCCGAGAGTGAGGTGCCTTTCTCGGTCGTCATGGCGGGGACCTTGCCTGCCGGGCTGACCGCGAGCAGCTCAGGTGAACCCGGATAGACCAGGTGCTCGGTGAAGGGCACGCCCTTGAGCAGCAGGCTGTGCTTGACGATGTTGTAGTAGTTGCTGGCCGAGAAGCCGTGCAGTGTGAGCATGCGGTTATCATCCTTTTGGTTCATTGTGTGCTGCCTGAGTGTACGCGTAGTTGCCGGCTTCGGGCCAGCGACCTGCTCTTTAGCTCTGCCCCGCCTATCCAGTAAACTGTGGGGCTTTATCGCACCCCATACCGGCGGTGCGTCAGCGATGGGGCCGAGGCAGTGACGGAAGTGGATCAGGTGGTTATGGCGCGTGAGGCAGCTGTACCGCGTATTGTATGCAAGTTCGGTGGATCCAGCCTGGCGAGTGCCGAACAGTTGCGCAAGGTGCGCGCGATTATCGAGGCCGACCCGCGGCGCAGCATTATTGTGCCGTCAGCGCCTGGCAAGCGCGACTCAGCCGACACCAAAGTGACCGATCTGCTGTATCTGTGTCATCACGCGGCAAGCATGAACTCCGATTTCAGTGCACCTTTTGCGCAGATTGCCGAGCGCTTCGCGGCTATTGAGCGGGAACTCGGCATGCAGCCTATGATGCAGGGCCACCTCGAGTTGTTTCGTGATCAGCTGGCCGCTGGCGTCAGCGCCGATTTCGCGGCCTCCCGCGGGGAGCATTTCTCGGGTCTGTTGCTGGCGGCATGGCTGGATGCCGAGTTTGTGGAGCCGGCGGAGTGTGTGGTGATTGGCGCCAATGGTCTGGTGGATCCTGCTACCTGGTCATTGCTGGGGGCACGCCTGGATGATAGCTCCCGGCGTTATGTTGTGCCGGGTTTCTACGGGCGTGATGCCAGCGGCGAAGTGCGCACCTTCTCCCGCGGTGGCTCCGACGTGAGTGGTGCGGTTGTCGCGCGGGCGGCGCACGCCTCGCTGTACGAAAACTGGACGGATGTATCCGGTCTGCTGATGGCTGACCCGCGCATCGTGCCCAACCCGCGTCCCATGGCCGAGGTGACTTACGCGGAAATTCGTGAGCTGTCCTATATGGGGGCGAGCGTGTTGCACGAAGAGGCCATGGCACCCGTGCGGGAAGTGGGCATTCCGGTGAACATTCGCAACACCAATGAGCCCGAGCATCCAGGTACGCGCATTGTGGCCGAGCTCTCACCGGAGGTCATCCAGAGCACACAGATCGCCGGGGTGGCGGGCAAGGCCACGTTCGCCATGATTACCATCGGCAAGCACCTGATGAATCGTGAGGTGGGGTTTGTCTATCGCTTGCTCGGGGTGCTCGAGCACAACGGCATACCCTTTGAACACTGCCCCTCCGCCATTGACAGCGTCAGCGTGGTCTTGGAAGCGCGTTGGCTTGAAGGTCGCGTGGATACTCTGCTGGACGAAATTCGGCGCACACTGGAACCGGACGAGCTGGAGTTTGTGCCGAACATCGCCCTGATCGCGATTGTCGGCGAGGAAATGGCGCGCACCCCGGGCATTGCTGCCAAGGTCTTCGGGGCGTTGGCGGCCGCTGGTGTGAATGTGCGGCTGATCAACCAGGGCGCATCCGAGCTGAACATCATCGTGGGTGTTGCTCCGGAGGATTACGCAGCAGCACTCCGGTCAATCTACAGTGCTTTCGTGGGGTAACCGTTGCCGGCATCCCGCTACCCTTAAAGCCCCAGTCGATAGAGCAGCACGGCAGCGCGCTTGGCCTGCAATGTCAGTGCCGGCAGATAGCCGGTTTCATTCACCGTGTGTCCCTCCGTGCCGCTCATGCCGAGGCCGTCGAGGGCCATCTCGACATGCTTTGCGGCGAAGGAGATATCAGCGGCACCGGCGCGCAATGGGCTGACTGCCGTGACCGGCCCGAATCCCAGGTCCTCGCTGACCTGCGAGTACAGTTCAAGCAACTGCTGATTGCCCGGCGAAGGCGCCATTGGGGGATAGCCTTCCTCAAAGGTGAGTGCCGCGGTGGTGTTTGGCAGATGCTCCGCAACAATCGCCTGCATGCGCGCCCTGGCACGTAACAGCTGCTCTGTCGAGAGCGCGCGAATATCGCCTTCCACGAGCGCGGATTCTGCCACGACGTTGCTCTTGCCGTAGGCACTGGTGGTGTTTTCCGCGGGTTCGTCGTGCAGCGTGGTGCCGCCGGCAATGCGCCCCGGATTGAACGTCAGATACTGCTTATTGCGCAACACACTGTCATCGTGGAACGCGCTGAGAATGCGCGCCGCCTCATAAATCGCCCCGGAGCCAATGTCCTCCCGGAAGACCTGGGATGAATGGGCAGGAATGCCCGTGACCCGCAGTTGCCAGCCCACGCTGCCCCGGCGCGCAACGTTTGCCGTGCGGTAGTCGCCATCCCCGTTTTCGAAGCCCAATGCGATGTCCGCATGCTGCGCCGCATCCACCAGCGCCTGCTTGGACAGGGTCAGCGGCCTGCCGCTCAGTTCTTCATCCCCGGTCAGCACAACGGTGATGTCCAGCCGCTCCAGTGCGCCCGTCGCTCGCAGTGCCGCGAGCGCCTGCAGCATAATCACGTTGCCGCCTTTCATGTCGGCTATGCCGGGTCCGGTTGCGTGCTCTTGATCAATGCGGGTAAAGCGCTGGAACGGGCTGTCGGGCTCGAAGACCGTGTCGAGGTGGCCGATCAGCAGCACCTTGCGACGCGCCTCCGCCCCGGCGTGTCGTGCTACCAGATGGCCAGCCCGCTGGAAGCCTGCTCCGTCTACCCATTCGACAGCGAACCCCTCACGGGCAAAGGCGTCCCCGAACAGTTCACCCACGGCTCGTACGCCGGACAGGTTCATGGTGCCGCTATTCATATTGACGCTGCGTATCAGCAGGTCCAGGGCGGCGCCCTCCTGGCGGTCGATGTGGGCCAGCAGACGCTGCTCGACAGGGTCGGATGAAGCGGGCAGGGCCTGGCTGGACAGCGCGCAGAACAGCGATGCTGCGCCCAGCAGGCAAGTGCGAAAAATACGCTGCACGGTTGGTCTCCCTGGTAACGCGTTGATCACTCGCTGTACTCCAGTCCCGCAACGAGTACCCGGGTGGCCAGCTGCACCTCCTTGAGGAACAGCACCAGTGCCACGATCAGCAACAGCAGGCCAAGCACGAAGGTGACGACCACAAAGGTCTCAATGTGTATCGCGAGAAAATCACCGATGAACAGGCTGACCACCACGATACACACCATCAGGGCTGAGGCGGTGCACATGCCGATGGACCAGTTGATGATCCTGACCCGTCGCCACAGAGTGCGTAACTCGCGGCTGGCCAGGGCCAGCTTGTGTTCATCACTGAAGGTATTCGCCCGGCGCTCCAGCACCCTCGCGCGATCGACAATGCGTCCGAGTCGTCCTGACATCACGTTGAGAAACCCGGCTATCCCGGCCAGCAGGAAAACCGGGGCAACGGCGATCTGGATAATGCTGGCGAGTGCAGTGACGGATTCTGCCATGTCTGTTTCCTGCGGCGCGGTGAGGAGTTCGGGGGTCATTCTGCGTCAGCGGGGTTACTCAGGCAAACACCCTGCCTGAGTTTTTTAAGCCGCTTTGCCCGGCGCTTGAGCATTCTCGCTGTCGATGAGAGCCTGCAGCATCAGTGCGTGATCGGTGAAAATCCAGTCTGCGCCTCGATAGACTTCTCGACGCAGCGCGCCTGCCCGGCTGACGAAGCCGGTGCCGACCCGCCGCCCGCTGGCCTGTAATTGACGCAGGCGTCGGCGCCCCAGCAGTGCGAAGGAACCGGCGATACCGCCATGACCCAGCACCGCGTTCTCTGCAATGGTGCGGCCGGTGTTCATCCAGGCGACGTCGACACAGGCGGCGCGTGGCACAGTGGGAAAGCCCTCGAGATGGTCGGGCACCAGCGACAACAGGTGGAAGTCGCGCACCGGCTGCAAGTCTGCCAGGCAGGACAACACACGCGTCGGATACTCGGGGCGCTGGCGCCATGATTCCTTGAGCTCGAGCATAAGGTGCACGTGCCCGGCGAGGTGGTGAACGAGTTCGGCAAGGGTCGGAATTGCGGGTACCTCGGTGCGCAGTCTGGCCAGCGTACACTCGGCAATCACCAGGTCGGGTCTTGCGTGCAGGCGCCCGCAATGGGGATCGTGATAGACCACCGGCTGTCCATCGGCCGTCAGGCGGATATCGGTTTCCACCGCCCACACGCCGGCCCTGGCGCACAGTGCAAAGGCTTCGAGGGTGTTCTCCTGTGCGAGTCCGGGGCCGTGCGCCCCGCGGTGTGCGACGAGTTGTACCTCGCGGCCGCGCAGCGAAGTCCGGGAGCCCGGAGCCAAAGTCCACAGGCTGTTGGCGAGGCTGTTGAGAAGGCTGCTGAGGCTGGGCATGTTGATCCTGTGTGCGGGGGACTGGCTCAACGATACGCGCTCCGGCGGGGCTGTCCAGTGGTGCCTGGGTGTTCATGTCCGCACTTGTTGACAGCACAGGCAAGCAGTATCCTCGGCTAATAAGAGTTAGTCGCCAGTAACATCGTCGCCATCCAACAGCACGCAGCGGAGCCTTGCCATGGACATGCCCCTCGCCGTACACATCGGTAACAACGATCTGCCCTTCGTCGACATCGGCGATGGCAGCCGACTCAAGGTGCTTCAGGTGAAGCCGGATGAAGGCATCTGGGTCATTGAGAATATTTTCCAGGCGGGCTACGAAGTGGAGACGCACCGCCACACCGGGCCCGTGTATGGCTTCACAACCAGTGGTGCCTGGAAATACAAGGAATACGATTACGTGAACCGCGCTGGCTCATTTCTCTATGAGCCGGCGGGTTCGGTACACACGCTGCAGTGCATCGAAGATAACACCCGGGTGTGGTTTCACATGACGGGCTCCAACATCAACCTCGATGCCGCGGGCAATATCACCTCGGTGGTTGACGGTGCGCTGACCCTGGAGTTTTACCTCGCCATGTGCGAACAACAGGGTCTGCCGCGACCCAACGTGCTGATGGGGTGACTATGGAAATCGACATTTACAGCCCCGACAGCTATCTGCACGGTATCCCCCACGCACAGTTCGCCTGGCTGCGCGAACACGCACCGGTGTACTGGCATCCGCACCCGGACGGCGGCGGCTACTGGGTGTTGAGCAAGCACGCCGACATCGTTGCAGTGTCGCGGGACTTCAAAACGTTTTCAGCCCAGCGCGGCTTTGTCATGGTGGACGATATGCCGCCGGACATTCTCGGCATGGTGCAGAACCAGCTGCTCGGCATGGATCCGCCCAATCACGGCCCGATTCGCCGTGCCGTTATCACGCGCTTTACCTCGCGGCGCCTTGCCGAGCTGGAGCCTCGTGTACGGGAGATTGCGCGACGTATCATGGCGGAGGCGCAGTGCGGCAAGGAAATCAACTTTGTCGACGATCTGGCGGGTGACCTGCCCACCGCAGTGATCTGCTCCCTGCTGGACATCCCTGAAGACATGTGGCCGCAGATACGTCGCTGGTCTGACGTCCAGACCTCCGGGTCGGATCCGGATCTGGGCGGTACGCCGGAAGAGGTGACCCAGGCGTCCATCGATATGGGGACCTACGGCTATACGCTGGCGGCACAGCGTCGCGATGGCAAGGGCGAAGACCTTGTCTCGCTGCTGGTCAATCAGGAGATCGACGGGCACACGGTGTCGGAGATGGAGTTCGCCTCGCTCTTTGTGCAGCTTGCCGTGGCCGGCAACGAGACCACTCGCGGCCTGATCAGCTCCGGCATGGATCAGCTGTTGCGCGCCCCCGGACTGTACCGGCATCTTGCATCCAATCCTGGCGCACTGCCACTTGCGATAGAGGAGATGCTGCGCTGGACCTGCCCGCTGCATTACTTCCGCCGCACTGCCACCTGCGATACGCAGGTGCGCGGGCAGCCGATTCGTGAAGGTGAGCGGGTTGTGATGTTGTACAGCTCGGGCAATTTTGACGAGGAGGTGTTCGCCGATCCGATGCGTTTTGATGTGACGCGCTCTCCCAACCCGCATCTCGCCTTTGGCCACGGCATTCATCTGTGCCTCGGTGCCAACCTGGCGCGCATGGAAGCGCGTATTTTCTTCGAGGAGTTTTTCCGCGCCTTCGCCGGCATAGAGCGTACCGGAGAGCCGGTTTTTATCCGCTCCAACAGTATTCACGCTTTCAAACAGATGCCGGTGCGGCTGCAAGCCGCCTGACCACCGATAAAAAAGAAACACAAGGAAACCCGCATGCGCCACGCTCTTTTTCTCGCTCTGCTGTTCCTGCCTGTTGTGGCCAGCGCACAGGAAAAAACCCTGCTGTGGGGTGACACCCATCTGCACACCACCTATTCCTCCGACGCCTTTGCCAACAATAACCTGCTTGCAGATCCGGATACGGCCTATCGCTACGCGCAAGGCCTTCCTGTGGTGCATCCGTACCACGGCGCCCGTTTGCAGATCGAAACGCCGCTGGACTTTCTCGTGGTGTCTGATCACGCCGAGTACATGGGTGTTATTCGCCACCTCTATTACAGCGGATCGGATGGCGTGGATCTCGGACTCGTCGACAGGCTGAAGGCGGATTTTGTCGGCTGGCTGCTGCGGCGCCGAGTGGACGAGGGGCGCGGCCGTGATCTGTTCATGTCGGTTTTGCCCAAGTCCACCGACGATCCTCGCGAGGCTGCCATGACTCTGCGCGTTGGCTCCAGCATGATACCGGACATGCAATCAGTGGAAGCCGATACCTGGCGGCAGATTGCCGAGACCGCTGATCGCCATAATGAGCCCGGGCGCTTCACGGCACTGATAGGTTGGGAGTGGAGTTCGATTCCCGGCGGCGCCAATCTGCATCGTGTGGTGGTGACTGATGGGGATGCGCGCAGCGCGCGCAAATACCAGCCCTTCGGTCTGGATGACAGTCAATACCCGGAGGACCTCTGGCGTTGGCTGGCTGTCACCGCGCAGGAGACCGGCGACGATTTCATCGCGATTCCGCACAACTCAAACATCTCCAAAGGCTTCATGTTTGACGACACCACGCTGCGGGGTGAGCCGTTGACCGAAGAGCTGGCCAGCGTGCGCAGTTACTGGGAGCCGGTGGCGGAGATTACGCAGATCAAGGGGGACTCGGAAACGCACCCCGCGCTGTCGCCCGACGACCCCTTTGCGGAGTTTGAAAACTATCCGTTCTACATTCAGCAGGGCGCAAGCGATTACACGCCTGCGGTCGGTGATTTTCTGCGCCCGGCCCTGCTGCGCGGGCTGCAACTCGAAGCCGCTCTCGGCGTGAATCCTTACCAGCTGGGGTTCATCGGCTCCACAGATTCCCACACCAGCCTGTCCTCGGCAGAGGAGGATAACTTCCACGGTAAATTGGCCACCGACTCCATACCGGCCAACAAGCAGAATCGCTGGGCAGAGGAGGAGGGCCCCAGCGGCTGGGCGATGTCGGCCTCAGGGCTTGCTGCAGTCTGGGCGGAGAGCAACACGCGGGAATCCATTCTTGAGGCTCTACGCCGGCGGGAAGTCTATGCCACCACAGGACCGCGTATCGGCGTGAGACTGTATGCAGGTTGGAACCTGCCCGTTGTTGGAGCGGATAGCGCGGAGGACTGGCAGGCAGCAGCGGCGGCGGGTGTGCCCATGGGCGGCGAGCTGCCCTCGGCGCCCGCAGACAACGGTCCGCAGATTCTGGTGCAGGCCTCACGCGATCCCGTGGGCGCCAATCTGGACCGGATTCAGGTGATCAAGGGCTGGATTGATGCGGCGGGGGTCACTCACGAGCGCATTCATGATGTTGCCTGGTCCGATGCACGGGAGCCGGATGCAGCAGGCGTGCTGCCCGCTGTCGGCAATACGGTAAACCTGGCGAACGGAGCGTGGGACAACAGCATCGGCGCACCGCGCCTCGCCGCGCTCTGGCAGGACCCGGACTTCGATCCGGCACAGGCCGCGTTCTACTACGTGCGCGTACTGCAGATTCCGACACCGCGTCATTCGCTGCTCGATGCGCTGGCACTCAAACAGCAGGAGGCCGAGGGTTATCCTTCCACCCTGCAGGAGCGAGCCTACACGTCACCCGTCTGGTACCGACCGGCCCGTTGAGGGCGCATCGGAGCGGCTCCCCAGGTCACGGGCGCTGGCCTCCAGCTCAGTGATCATCTCACTGATATAGGTGAGGTGGGGGGCTTCGGCACGCAGTATGGCGAGGAACAGCCGGCGCTTGTAATCCTGCAGGTCGAGGCCGGCGGCGACCGCTTCTGGTGCCGCACTGCCGACAATGTCGACCAGCCGCTCCGCGGCGGTGAGGCGCCCCCAGAGGTAGTCGTTCTCGCGAAAGCGCCGTGAAAAGAAGGCGCCAAAATTGCCGAACTGGACGCCCTTGAGGATATCCCGCGCGCCGCCATGGCGCAGGCTGTTGGCGTCGTCCACGGCGATACGATCCACCTTGATCTGTTCCAGCGTGTCCATTTGCCGGCTCTGGCTCATCGGGTAAGTCAGCACGTCATAGTGGGCAAAACCCAGGTAGCTGGTGAGCACCTCGCGAACCAGATGCATGGCGCCCGCCGCCTGGCACCAGTGTGCCAGCTCGTTCTCCAGTGCCGTATCGAACTCGACCAGGTTGAGCCGTTCCCGAACGCGCACCAGAAAGGCGTTCAGGTGATCATCGAGGCACTCTTCTCCCGGGCGTTCCAGGTGGGCTCCGCGCCAGTCCATGTGCTCGCGCAGGGTCTCGGCGCGGCCGTAGAGCCGCAACTTGAGTTGGTCGAGGTGCTCCCGATAGCGGGGAATGCGCAGGGTGTCGGGGTCGGTATACAGTTCATTCGCGCGGCGGATGAGCAGCATGACCCGCCGCAGCCGATGACGCATATCGTAATTGCGCAGGAACTGCACCCAGGGGGTTGCCTCCTGAAAGCGGGCGCTGCTGGCGGTGTCGCCCATGGGTCGGATGCGTGTCATGCGCGCCCAGGCCTGGAGCCGGGTAACGGCTTCCGCACGGGTGAGTCCACGTGTGCTGCGCTGGAAGAGCTCCGCCAACTCATCCAGCAGCCCGAGTACCTTCAAGCGCGAGTAGCCTTCATAGGCGTAGCCGGCATCCACGGCGGCGCGCATATTGGCCTCCTTGCCCCAGGCGGCAATGGTGGCCGCAGAGGGAGCGCTATTGAGCGTATCGTCCAGTTGGTTGCCGACAGTTGCCAGCACCTGTGCGCGCACACCATCAGCGACCTCACGATGCAGGTGTACGGTATTGTTGAACTCGGCGATCCATTCCAGGTCATCGCGAATCGGCTGGTGGCGCGGAATGCTGGAGAGCGCGCCCAGCAGGGTGGTGAAAAAGCCGGGCGCCTCGCGGGCAGTTTCGCGTTCCGGCTCCGGATTGGGCTCCAGGTAGACCAGTCGACGGTCCGTTTCCCGGTGCGCCGGATGGCGCTGTACAGCATCCAGCGCAACTGAGACCGGCTTGTTCATCAGTACGCTGCCGTCGATAAAGGCCGCCTCGTCTGCGCGCTCGCCCGCGCGCCGGGCGCCGCGCAGCTGGCGTGTGATAAAGGCATTGCGACCCTCCCAGCGGGTGCTGCGCTGCTCCAGCACCGCATCCATCTCCGCCAGACGCAGCGGCGGGAAGGCACCGGGGAAACTGCTGGTGGCGCGCGCTGCAAACGCCAGTGACGGGAGATGATCGCGGCCCAGCGTAGAGGGGTGCAGATCGCGGTTCTGGTTGAACTGGTGGTGAAAGTGGAAGGTGTGACGGTGTTCCCGTTCGCGCACCGTTGCTGGGTCGTGCAGGGGAATGGTTTGCGGCGAGCCCCAGAAGTCCGTGGTGGTGACGAACAGCTCCAGTGGCAGTCCTGGCGGCAGCAGCGACTGGCAGCCGTCGGCCTGTTCCTCGCCGAGTGCTTCCAGGGCATCGAGCATCATATTGCTCATTGTGGTGCCGGAGAAGGGTGGCTCGAACCAGCGGGAGCGCATGAACAGTGACAGATTCCGCAACACTTCCGGATCCTCACTGGTGATGCCCGCGCGCCGGTTATGACGCTTACGCAGCAGTCCCGCCAGCCAGAACAGTGGTCGCATGTAGAGTTTTGAGAGTCGTGATGGTCGCGCGGCGGGGTCCAGCAGCGCCTCGATATCCGCGAGATCCAGCCATAGCTTGCGGTGCGCGTCCAGCGAGAGATCAAAGGCCAGCGCGCGCGCCAACATGATCCCGTTGATGCCGCCAGCCGATGCACCTGCGATCACGTCCACCAGTACCCGCAGGCGCACGTGGCCACCAATCTGTTGCAGCAATTCGAAGTAAACGGTTTCCGTGTCCAGCTCGCCGCGGTGTGGCGCTGCATCAATGTAGCGCGCGTCAGCCGCCGACTCCTCTGGCACAGCGTGAAACGCCCTTGACGCTCGCACGAGCTTGAGGATTTCGCGTGTCACGCCATGCATATACACAGCGAGCGATACGCCGCCATAGCACACCAGGGCCAGCCGCAGCTCCCGCTCGGGTGCGGCGTCGGGTGCATCGCTGGCAGTCATGTCGGCTCCTCAAACAGGTAGCAAAAAGGGTTTCGCAAAGCGCAGTGTGCCGACAAGTATACCGCCGTCCCGCGCGTCCGCCTCAAAGATCAGTATGCCCTGCGGCTGCCCTTGCTCCGCAGAGATTGCCGAAGGGACTGTCGATGATGCCCCTGGCACTTATGGCTCGCGGTCAGTGTAGCAAATACCCACGTGTTGTCGTGTCTTGTGCCTATCCCGGTGCTGCACCCTTGCCAAGGTGACTGTGATAGTCTTTCGGCAAACGCCATTCATGAGTGGGCTTTTCCTTGAACCTGTCCAGAAATGTCATCGCGCCCCTGCTGTCGGCCTGCGCTGTCGCCCTTGCTTTCTGGTTGTGGTGGCGTGGTCCCGCACTCCCGGCCTATGAGCTCGCGTTCATGCCCTTGCAGCAGACCGTGGTTGCTTCCGGTCGCGTGGCCGCGGTGTCCCGGGCGCAGGTGGGTGCCGAGATTACCGGCGTGGTGCTGGAGCGGCGAGTGCGGGAGGGCGACCGCGTTGCCCCCGGCGACGTAATGCTGGTGCTGCGGCCGGATGAACTGGCGGCGCAAGTGCGGCAGGCGGAGGTGGCGTTGCAGCAGCTGGAGACGGCGACCCGGCCGCAGGCCGAACTCGCCCTGACCCGGGCAGAAACAACGCTTTTGCAGGCGCGCCGTGAGGCGCAGCGGCGGCGCGACCTGACCGCCCGTGGCCTGCTGTCACGCGAGGCGCTGGAACAGGCGGAAGAGGCGGAAACACTGGCACAGAATGCCGCTGCGACAGCGCGTGTGGCGGCAGCGGCTGTGGCACCCGGAGGTACGGAGGAGGCTGTGCTGCGTGCCCGACTGGCGTCGCTGCAGGCCCAGCTGGCGAAGACCACAGTACGGTCAGAGGTTGCCGGTACGGTGCTGACCCGCGATGTCGAGCCGGGTGATCTGGTGCAGCCGGGCAAGGTGCTGTTCACTGTGGCACGGGACGGTGAAACCGAAATCCGTGTGCCGCTGGATGAGAAAAACCTCGCTTTTCTCGCGCTGCAGCAAGCGGCGGTAGTGGTGGCCGATGCCTATCCCGAGCGGCCTTTTGACGCGCGTCTCAGCTTTCTGGCGCCCCGTGTGGACCCGGAGCGCGGTACCGTGGAGGCTCACCTGTCGGTGGCGCAGGCTCCGGACTTCCTGCGCGAGGACATGACCGTCTCGGTGAGCGTTCTAACCGGTAGTCGCGATCGGGCTCTCGCGTTGCCCAACGATGCCCTCGCGGGTGTTCAGGGCGCCCGTGCGCAGGTGCTTCGCGTCAGTGACGGTCGGTTGCAGCGTGTTGACGTCGAGCTGGGTCTGCGCGGCATGGTGTTCTCTGAGGTGACGGCCGGGCTGGCGGCAGGGGACCAGATACTGGCTGATCCCGACGTCGCGTTGGCCGAGGGCACGCGAGTTCGTGTCGAGCCCTGGCCGCTGCCCGTGGGCGAGAGCACCGCAGCCGACAGCAGCCGCAACGAACTGCCGGTGCAGTTTGACTGAGCGCCCCGTCAGGACGTCGGTCGCGCGACTGTGGACAGCCTGGGTGTTGGCGCTGCAGTTTCTGCGCGATGGCCGCGGGCAGACAGTCACCATCATGGTGGGTGTGGCCGTAGGCGTGGCGGTAGTGGTTTTTGTCAGCGCCCTGATACAGGGTTTGCAGTCGAATATCGTGCAGCGCACCCTTGGTACCCAGGCTCATATCCGCGTGCTGCCCCCGGACGAGGTGAACCGCCGGCAGGCAGTCGCTGAGGGTGCGCTGCAGCTGGTGCGGGAAGACAAGCGGGCCCAGCGTCGCCGGTCCATCAACAACTGGCAGCAGGTGGTCGCAACGCTGGATACATTGCCCTCGGTGCGGGCGGTGTCGCCGGTGATCGCCGGGCCGGCCTTCGCCGGCCGCGGCGCTGCGCTGGAGTCGGTTGCGCTGACCGGCATCGACCTGCGGCGCTACCAGCAAATTATCCCGCTGCCGGACTACGTCATCGACGGCAGCGCGCGACTGGAGCCGGGTGAGGCGATGATTGGCAGTGAGCTGGCCACCACGCTTGGCCTGCGGGTGGGTGACAAGTTGCGCCTGGACACCGGCCGCGACAATCCGGCGGTGGTGAATGTAGTGGCCGTCTTTGAGCTCGGCGTGCGGGAGCTGGACGCGCGCAACGTCTACCTTGGCCTGAAACAGGCTCAGGCACTGCTCGGGCTGCCCGGCGGCGTGACCCAGCTCGACCTGGTGGTGGACGACATTTTTGCCGCAAACACGATTGCCCGGCGCATTGCCCGCCTGACCGGGTTGGAGGCCGAAAGCTGGATGGAAAAGAACGCCCAGCTGATGAATGCGCTGAGCGCACAAAGCCTGTCCACCAACATGATTATCGTATTTGTATCGCTGTCAGTGGCTTTTGGCATTGCCAGTGTGCTGTCGGTGAGTGTCGTGCAGCGCACCCGGGAAATCGGCATACTGCGCGCCATGGGGGCCGGGCGTCAGCAGGTGCTGCACGTGTTTCTGATTCAGGGTGCACTGTATGGCCTGGTGGGTGCCCTTGTTGGTATCGCCGGTGCCTATGTTCTCGTTTGGGTGTTCAATACCTTTGGTCCGGGCCTGTTCTTCATTCCCGTTGCCCATACTCTGGTCGTGTTTGCCCTTGTGCTCGCCACCGTGGTTGGCGTGCTCGCCGCAGCGGTGCCTTCACGGCGTGCCGCAATGCTGGACCCGGTAGTGGCGATTCGCTATGTCTGAAGCACAGGAAGCGGTGCTGCGCCTGGTGGGACTGCGAAAATCCTACAATGTCGGCCTGCCCAATGAGACGGAGGTGTTGCACGGCCTCGACCTGGTCATCGAGCGCGATGATTTCGCCGCCTTGATCGGCCCGTCGGGCTCCGGCAAGAGCACGCTGCTCAACCTGATAGGCTTGCTGGACCAGCCCAGTGCCGGTGAGCTTTACCTGCTGGGACAGCCCACCAGTACCATGGACGATGCCGGGCGTACACGGCTGCGCGGTGAGTCCATTGGCTTCGTGTTCCAGTTTCACCACCTTGTGCAGGCCTTTGGCGCGCTGGATAACGTCTTGATGCCGCTGATGCTGCGTCACGGGCGCCCGAGTGTCGCGGCGATCGACCGCGCCCGCGGCCTGCTCGCGGCAATGGGTCTGGAGAAGTATGCGCAGACCCGCCCCAACCAACTTTCGGGAGGCCAGCAGCAGCGGGTCGCGATTGCCCGTGCACTGGTCACCCAACCCTCGCTGCTCCTCGCAGATGAGCCGACGGGTAACCTCGATACGCGTACCGCGGCGGATGTGTTCGAACTGCTGCGGCGGTTTGGTCGCGAGGTGGGCTGTGCAGTGCTGCTGGTGACCCACGATCCGCGCCTGTCCGCCGCCTGCGACAGAACCATCGATCTGGTGGACGGGCGTATCGTCAGCGATACCCGGGTGCCCATCGGACCTTCCGTATCCGGTTAGGCAACCACTGTGCTTCTGGTGCTGGCGCGTTACTCGTTGGTGTCCTGCCCGGGCCAAGTGTAACCGTGCGGTAGTGGCGCGCCCCGGTCATCCAGATTGACGAACACAATACGATCGATAGAGATAATGGTCTGCTTGGTGAGCTTGTTGCGGACTTCCGCCCTCAGCGTCACCGAGGTGCGACCGCAGGCGGTCACCTCCACCCCCATCTCGACGATGTCGCCCTGGTGCGCGGAGCTGACGAAATTGATTTCGGACATGAACTTGGTCACCAGGTGCCGGTTTCCACCCAGCTGGCTCATGGCATAGATCACCGCCTCCTCATCAATCCAGCTGAGCAGTTGCCCGCCGAACAGGCTGCCGTGGGGGTTGAGGTTTTCCGGTTTGATCCACTTGCGCGAATAGAATTTCATCGTGGTGTCTTTCTGTCAGGGTCAGTGTTCAGTCTTGCGCGATTCCGCTTTCCAGGGCAAGCCGGGAATCTGTGCACAGTAGCGCTACCGCACTGGTTCGGGCGCCAGCACTTTGCCGGGATTGAGCAGGTTTTTTGGGTCCAGTGCCTGTTTCAGGGTGCGCATCAGGGCGATTTCGGCCGGTGAACGGCTGCAGGACAGAAACTCGCGCTTTTCCAGCCCGATCCCGTGCTCCGCTGAGACCGAGCCCTGCAGCGGTACCAGATGCTCATACACAATGCGCTCTATGCGATGCCTGTCGTCGGCAGGCCCGACGCCCAGATGCAGATTGCCGTCGCCCATGTGGCCGAAGCAGACCAGTCTCGCCTCCGGGCACTGCTCTGCCAATGCGGCATTGAGGTCGTTGATATAGTCGTCCATGTGCCGGATGGGCAGGCTGATATCAAAGACGGCGATCGGGCTGATGCTGTGTACAAGCCCCTCCACATCATCACGCATCGCCCAGAGCTGGTCGGCCTGCTGGCCGCTTTGCGCGATGACTGCGTCCACCACGTGGCCGTCCTCCAACAGGGCTGCCATCACATCCGTGAATTGCGCCTCAAGGTGATCTCCGTTGGCCCCCTGCGCCTCAATCAGTACATAGTATGGGTGGTGTGTTGGCAGGAACGCCTGATGCCGCTGTGTCTCTTCCACCAGCAAGTGGTAGTGGCTGTTCCACATGACCTCGAATGCACTGAGTTTCCCCTCCAGTTCGGTGCCCAGCCGGCGCAGTAGCTGTAGCAGGGACGGGAACTCGTCCACCGCGACAAACGCGGTTTGTGTCGCACGCGGGGCGGGACGCAGGCGCAACACCGCCCGGGTGACAATGCCCAGCGTGCCCTCGGAGCCAATGAACAAGTGCTTCAAGTCGTAGCCCGCATTGTTCTTCAGCATCTCGTTCATGGAACTGATGACTGTGCCATCGGCCAGCACGGCTTCCAGCCCCAGTACCTGCTCCCTGGCCATACCGTAACGGACAACGCTATTACCCCCGGCATTGGTGGCAATCATCCCGCCGATGCGCGCACTGCCGCGCGCGCCGAAGTCCACGGCGAACAGCCAACCTGCCTCTGCAGCCGCCTCCTGTACGCTCTGCACAATGGCGCCGGCCTGTACCGTCATCACGCCGGCGCTGTCGTCGAGTTGCTCAATGGCCTGCATCCGCTCCAGCGACAGGGCGATGTCATTCGCCGAGCAGGTGATGCCGTCCACCAGGCCGCTCAGGCCACCCCAGGGCACCACGCTCTGGTTGTGTGCATGGCAGATGCGCATGACTTCGGCCACTTCGGCCGTGCTGGCAGGGCGCACTATGGCCTGCGCTTCGCAGCGACCTATGCCCCAGCTGTGATTTGGCCTGGCACGTACATCGTCACCCAGTAATAATCCCTTGGGTCCGACAACGGCTCCTAGCTCATCGATGATGCTCATGGCACCGCTCCTCCGTATTGCCTTGCAAGCAGACTGCGAATCATGATGACACATCAGGATTGCCTCTGGCTTGCCCCTGATCAAGAAAGCAGGCCGAGCGCCTGTGATCACAGGGGATCCAGTCAGCACTTGACATCAATTCACAAATAATAATAATTATCATTCAATATTAGTGCGATCAGGATCTGTTATGGCGAGAAAACCGCTGCGACACCGGCAGCCAGGTGCGCTTGTCCGGCGGAGCGTGCTGGCGGCGCGGGTCTTCGCCAGCCTGTTCGGCAGTTATGCGTTTGTCTGGGGCGCCAGCAGCCTGCTGATTGTGGCGCAGGTGGCCGGCGGCATCGCCTGGGATGAAGCCTGGATGGTGGGTATGCTGGTGGCCTTTCCCGGCTTTCTCGCGGTGTTCCTCTGGTCTTACAGTGCGCGCAGCGTGCTCCGTGTGTGGGTCTGCCTGTTCGGGGTCGGTGCGGCGACCACGGTGCTAGCTGCCCAGTGGCAGCTCAGGCTTCTGGCCGGGGTTTGAGACATGTTTGATACCTTTCGTCAGGCCATGGCCTGGGTCCATACAGGTTTCGGCCTGATGCTGGGCTACGTCCTGATGGTGGTGTTCTTCTTTGGCACCCTGTCGGTGTTCGATCGCGAGATCGATCGCTGGGCGGTTCCCGAAACCCGGTTTGCGGTGCAGCCCATGCCATCCTTTGACCAGGTGCTGGCGCCGGTATTTCAGCGCCTGCGCCCGGACCCTGATGACGTTGAGCGTACCGCGCGTCGTGTGGCAGGTGAGCTGCCGGATGCCGCCAGCCTGCCGCTGGTGTCACTGTTCGCCTACACCACACACCGCGACCCGGTGCTACTGGTCGGAGCGGAGTTCGGGGTACCCAATGCTCCGCTGGATCCGGCCGACGATCACCTGCATGTGCACGGGCGAGCACAGGTCGACCCGCGTAGCGGGGAGTTCCTGCCCGAGAATCGGTTGCAGATCGGCACCGAGTTCTTCTATCCCATGCACTACAGCCTGAACGCCTCCCCGGCGATCATCGGCTATTGGGTCGTCGGGCTGGCGGCCATGTCCATGCTGGCGGCGCTGGTTACCGGACTGGTGATTCACCGCCGCCTGCTGCGCGAGCTGTTCACTTTCCGGCCCCGCAAACGCACCCAGCGCAGCACCCTGGATCTACACAACCTCACAGGTGTGGTAGCGCTGCCTTTTCATTTTTTCTTTGCCTTGACCGGTCTGCTGATATTTGCCGCAATCTATCTGCCCGTGCACGACTCCTTGCTGCAGCCCCTGGACAGGCAACACGAGGTCATGGAGGCTGCTCGCACGGGCTTGCCACACGAGCCGGCAGGCGTGCCTGCGCCGCTTGCTTCGGTAGATGCGATGGTGGCGCAGGCGAAGGCGCGCTGGGCGCAGCGTGGCATACCGGGAGAAGTGGGGTTCCTGACCATCGAGCACGTTGGTGATCGCAATGGCTATGTCAGCGTTTTCCGCGCTGGCAGCGACCGCGTGGCCCTGGTCGGCGAGGGGATACACTTCCGCGCGAGCAGCGGTGAGATCCTGCATGAGGATCCTGCACCTTCTGCCGTACATGCGGTGAGTGAGTTTCTCACCGGCCTGCATCTCCAGCACTTCCGCCACTGGTTGCTGCGCTGGCTCTACGTCGTGGGTGGTCTGGTCGGCTGTGTGTGTATCGCCACGGGATTCATCTTCTTCACGGAAAGGCGCAAACGTCAATGGGCGCTGCACTCACCGCAGGCGCTGCGTTGGGTGGATGCCTTCGCGGTCACTGCGGTCACGGGGATGGTGCTGGCAGTGCTGGGCATGCTGGTTGCCAATCGGGCACTGCCGGCGGATCTTCCCGCGCGCGCCATGTGGGAGGAGAGGGTGTTCTGGTGCACGTGGCTATGCACCCTGCTACACGCCTATGTGCGCAGCGCCGCACTGATCCGGGGTGAGGTGTCAGCGGCCTGGCGAGAGCAATGTATCGGCATTGCCGCGCTCGCGGTACTGGCGGTGGCACTCAACTGGATGACTACCGGGGATCACCTGTGGCACACGGTCACAACGGGTTACTGGCCGGTCGCCGGCGTGGATGCGAGTTTGTTGACGGTGGCGTTTATCGCATTCACGGCGGCGGTCAGGCTGGATGGGCGGGGTGCAGGGGCCACCAGCACCGCTGTAGAGCCTGTGGAGGTGTCACGTGGCTGATGCGGCCTGGTTGTGGCTGGCTGCCGTGGGCAGCTTCAGCGGCACGGTGTGGCTGGCGCTGGCCATGCCGGTGCACTGGGCACAGGTCATGTCCGCCGCGGCCACGCGAAGACACCCGGCTCTCGTATTGCGCTGTCTCGGGTGGCTGGCGCTGGCGGCTGCACTGGCCGCCTGCCTGTCTGCGGATGCGCCGACCATGGCGGTCCTGGTCTGGGTCATGCTGCTGGTGCCGGCAGCGCTGCTGGTGGCAATGGTTCTTGCCTGGCGCCCTGCTATCTTGCGCTGTTGGGGAGCCGCCGTTTACCTTCGCCCAGGCAGCTCTGGGCGATAAGCACTGTGGCCCGGATTCTCGTTCGGTGATCATGCTGCTTCAGCGTTTCCGCACCAAATAGGCAATGGCCACAAACCGTGGCAAAATATTGCATATTAAATGTCATTATATCCCGAGGCAGCCATTCAGCTATGCACGATCATGGGTGAAGCGGAACAGACAACCGCCATTGACGGCCGACGTCTGCGCAGCGAGCGCAGTCGCACCGCGATTATCGAGGCCGCGGTCGCCCTGATGGAGGAGGGCGTGCTGGTGCCCACGGCCCAGCAGGTGGCCCAGAGGGCGGGTGTCGGCATTCGCTCTTTCTTCCGTCACTTCGAGGACATGGGTGCGCTTGCCGAAGCAGTCAATGAACAGCTCGGTGAAACCTGGAAAAATCTCTTCACGGGCGGCGACCGCGCGGGCACGCTGGATGAGCGCCTGGTGCATGCGGTGGAGTGTTACGCGGATGCCTATGAGCAGATCTGCAATGTCATGCTGTCCACCGCAGCGCAGCGTTGGCGCTATGAGTTCCTGCGCAGGAACTATGCGCGCGCCCTGCGAGGATTACGACACAACCTCAATGACTGGCTCCCCGAACTTCAGGCGCTGCCAGCCGATGAGCGTGAGGCGGTCGATGCCATCGCCTCGTTTGAAATGTGGCATCGTCTGCGCGAGCATCAGGGGCTCAGCAAGGAAGACAGCATCGCCATTATCACGAAGCTTCTTCGGGGCCTGATCCCCGTCCTGTAGATCGCCAAAGAGGACTGCCCATGGCCGAGCAATTCAAGGAACAGGGTGGCGCTGCCACAATGGATCCGAGTCCTGTGGCGCGCTGGATCACCTCAACCTTGATGAGCCACCTGTTCAGCCCCGGCACTGTCGACAGGCGCCGTGCAAAAGCGGAAAAGCAGCGCGTCAGGCGAGGGGCGCCCCACCGGGTAGAGTATTTCCATCAGGTCGATGACGGATACAGCCACCTCATGGCCCAGGTACTGCCGAGGCTTGTCGCGCGCTATGCCATCGAATTGCACTGTCATCTGGTAGCAGGGCCGCAGGGCCGCAACGTGGCTGAGCCCGAGTTGCTGCTGCAATTGTCGCGCAGAGACGCCTATCACGTTGCGCCGGAGTATGGGCTGTCGTTTCCTCACCACCCGGAGCCGCCGGCTTCCGCGTTGGTGCAGCAGGCATCATCTATTCTTGCCGTCCAGCCATCGGCAGATTTCGCCCCCCTCGCGGCCGGCGTGGGATGTGCGCTGTGGGCAGGCGATGCGGAGGCCCTGGCGTCGCTCGCCAGCCAACACGGGCAGGCATCGGAACAGCAGTTGAGGGCTGCCCTGGCCGCCGGAAACCAGCGGCGCGCGGAGTTGAAGCACTACTCCGGTGCCATGCTGTATTACGGCGGCGAGTGGTACTGGGGTGTAGATCGCCTGTATCACCTGGAAAAGCGCCTTGCAGCCCTGGGTGCGGACCGGCAGCCAGCTGAGCCAATGCTGATGCCGCGGCCGGACGTCGAGGTGGGCGAGCTGCGTGATAGCGGCACACTCACCCTGGAAATGTACGCATCCCTGCGCAGTCCCTACACCGCGATCGTGTTCGACCGGGCGGTGCAGCTGGCCCGTGACGTTGGTGTCACACTGCAGGTGCGACCGGTGCTGCCCATGGTCATGCGCGGTGTGCCCGCCACACGGGAGAAAGGCTTCTATATTTTCATGGACGCCGCCCGCGAAGCCCGAGCGGCGGGAGTTGCCTACGGCAAGTTCTATGACCCGATCGGAGAGCCGGCCAGGCGCTGCTATTCGCTGTATCCCTGGGCTGCAGAGCAGGGCAAGGGCAACGCACTGCTGTCGAGCTTTCTGCGTCACGCCTTTGCCCTTGGCACCAACACTCTCCATGACCGCGGTCTGCGCAAAGTGGTGGAAGCGGCAGGTCTCGATTGGCAGGAAGCAACCGCGCACCTGGGTCAGCCGGGTTGGGAGCCCTTGCTGGAGGAAAACCGCCTGGCCATGTACGCGGCGGGGCTGTGGGGTGTGCCGAGCTTCAGGTTGCTCGATGCGCAGGGCCATCCATTGCTTGCGCTTTGGGGCCAGGACAGGTTGTGGTTGTTTGCGCGCGAGATACAGCGGCAGCTGCAGCGCGGTGCCCCGGACGCGGCTTGACGTCGTCAGAGACCGCTGCGCGTCTGCACGATGGCGTTGGTGCCCGCTGGCAGTGAGAAAGACACGCCGTCCTTGCCGACCGTATAACGGGGGAAAATATCCTCGGCCCCGTTCAGGAACAGCGCTTCCTGGCCGGGAACAACCAGCGGCGGCACGATGTGGTAGTAGAGCAGGTGCCCGACACCCGCGCTGCGCGCCGTTTCTGCCGCCTCTACCGGGCTGGCGTGGTAGTCGAGGATATCGTGGGTGATCTTCGCCAGTATGTTGTTGCCGTTCTGCAGGGCGGCTTCGTGCATCAGGTTAACCAGGTTGGGCGCCAGCGCCTCGTGCACCAGCAGGTCTACCCCCTGGGCAAACTGCGCGATATTGGCCAGTTTCACCGTGTCACCCGTGATCAGCAGTGAGCGCCCCTTGTAGCTGAAACGATAGCCCACCGCGGGCTCCACGGGCGAGTGATCGACTGCCAGCGCCTCAACGGTCAACCCATCGGCCTCAAGCACCGTGCTGAGTTCACCCAGGGCGGGCATGGCAAACGGCAGGGCGCTCAGGCCCGCTCCGCTCAGCGGCGCGACGCTGTCGCCGTGGTGCTGGTGGCGGTAGGTAAAATCCTGTGCATAGGCAAGGTTGAATCCATCAACCACACTGGTTACCCCGGGAGGCCCGTACACCGGCAGGGGGCTTTGGTTATCCCCGCTGGCCCAGCGTAGGGTACCCATCTCGCCCAGCCCATCGATATGATCGGAGTGGAAGTGGGTCAGGAATACGCCCTGCAGGGCACCGACCGGGTAGCCCATGCGGTTCAGGTTGCGCACACCGTCTGTGCCAGCGTCCACGACGTACAGCGCTGAGCCTGCCACCACGGCGACGCAGGGCCCGGAGGCATCCGGGGCCGGCAGCGGGCCACCGGCACCGCAGAGGGCGAGGTGCAGTCCATCCTCGAGTTCTGCCAGCGCATCGGCGCCGATGCGTGATGCAAGGCCCTGTTCCAGCACCCGGGCGACAATGCTGGCGCGCTGGCTGTAGGCGATGGCGGCCAGGACAAGTGCGACACCGATAACGACGGCAGACCTTTTCATGGCATTCTCCGGTTTCCGCGCAGGCGGTGTGGACTGGTCACAGATCAGGCTACATAATGACATAAGTCATGTCAAAAAATACGCGGCCAGCGGGTCATGCTGCTGCGGGCCGCAGCCAAGGAGGCTTGTCCATGCCCATCACACGAAACGCCCTGCGCGTGCTGGTACTGGTACCAGCACTGCTGTTCATCGTTACCGGCGTGCGCTGGCTGATTGCGCCCGCCGGGGTCGCCCCGATGCTCGGCATGACCCTGGGGGAAGGCGTAGGGCTCAGCTCACAGGTCGGTGACCTGTCGGGATTTTTCCTGACTCTGGGTGCCTGCATGTTGATAGCGCTGATCAGTGGCCGTCGCGTCTGGTATTACCCGGCGATTATGCTGCTCGCCATTGCTGCAGTGGGTCGTGTACTTGCGTGGCTGCTGCACGACGCCGCGCTGGCGCTGCACCTGATCGCCCCGGAGGTCATCGTCGCGCTGCTGCTTCTGGCTGCTGCGCGCTACCTGCCCGGGGAGGACTGAGTGTCAGACCGCCTTGGACGGTGGTGCGCAACGCTGGCGGGACTGGCATTCGCGGCCTGCGTGCCCGGCCTGCTCGCGGCGGAGAAGGTGTCGCCCGACGCACGCGATTCGCGGCCGAATATTGTGTTTATTCTTGCAGACGACCTCGGCTTCAGCGATATCGCGCCCTTTGGCAGTGAGGTACACACGCCGACGCTGACCGCTCTTGCCAAGACGGGGGTGCGGTTCACCAACTATCACACCGCTGCCAACTGTGCCCCGGCGCGGGCTATGCTGCTCACCGGTGTCAACAACCACCTGGCCGGCGTGCCCAATATCCCGGAGATGCTGGCACCTGAGCAGCGCCGGCACGCGCACTACCAGGGCGTGCTGGGCGACAACGTGGTAACCGTGGCCACCCTGCTGGAAGACGCGGGTTATCACACCTACATGGCGGGCAAGTGGCACCTTGGTGCCAGCCCAGACAAGCGCCCCAGCCGCAGAGGGTTTTCGCGCACCGTCGCACTGATGGATTCCGGTGCCGACAACTGGGAGCAGCGCCCCTACCTGCCGCTGTATGACCGGGCCAACTGGTTCGCTGATGGTGAACGCTTCACGCTGCCAGAGGACTTTTATTCGTCGCGCTTCCTGATCGATAAAACCATCGAGTTTATCGACAGCAACCTGCAAGACGGCAAGCCGTTCTTTGCCTACATCCCCTTCATGGCGGTACACATGCCGGTGCAGGCGCCGCAGGCGTTCACTGACCGCTATCGGGGTGTCTATGACGGAGGCTGGGATGAACTGCGCAGAGCGCGTTTGCAGCGGGCCATTGCCCTGGGCATCGTGCCGCCGCAGACCGCGCTGGTGTGGATGCAATCGCGCGGTGACTGGGACGCGCTCACGGCAGAGCGCAGGCGTTACGAAGCGAAGCGCATGGCGGTGTATGCCGGCATGATTGAAGCCATGGACTTCCATATTGGCCGCCTCGTAGATTATCTCAGGACCCGCGGTGAATACCGCAACACGGTGTTCATCTTCACCTCCGATAACGGCAGTGAGGGCAGTGGCCCGGCGGACCAGGAGGCGCTGTCATCACGCCTCGGTGCTGCCATGATGGGGTATCACGTGGATTACGAACGCCTGGGCCAGCAGGGCAGCTACAACACCATCAGTCCCGGCTTCGCCAGCGCGGCCGCCAGTCCTCTGGCATTCTACAAGTTCTATACCGGGGAAGGCGGCATGCGAGTGCCGCTGATCATCGCCGGAGATCCGCTTCCGCGGCACAACAGGTTGACGCCGGCCTTCGCCTGGGCGACGGATATCACGCCGACCATTCTCTCCCTGACAGGTACGCCATTCCCGGGCGAACGCTACGGGGGCAAACCCGTGCAGCCAATCACGGGGCGGGATCTGACACCGTTGCTGTCCGGCGAGAGCGAGCGCGTGTACGCAGAGCATGACGCGGTGGGCTACGAACTCACGGGTCATGCGGCCCTGTTTCAAGGCGACTACAAACTGGTGTTGAACCGGCCGCCCCTGGGTGATGGGCAGTGGAGGCTCTACAATATTGTCAGTGATCCGGGGGAAGTCGTCGACCTCGCAGGGCAGCAGCCCGATCGTTTTCATGCGATGCAGGCACGCTATCTGCGTTTCCAGGACGAGAACGGCGTGCTGCCGCTGCCGACGGGTTACTCCCAGATGGGCCAGTTGCTCACCAACACGGTCAAGGCGCGCTACGCTGATGCACTGCGGGTGCTGTTGGTGTCCCTGCTGGTGCTGCTGCCGTTCTTTGTCGCGTACCGCATGAGGCGATCGGCGCCGCGTTAGCCGCAGGCGCGACTAGAGCTCGTAGCGCAGAGTCATCCCCCAGGTTCTGGGAGGCGTCAGGAAGTACGCGTCCATATCCGTTACGGGGTAGGGCGTCAGGGTTTGCACGGCATAGGCGTCATCGCTCAGGTTCTTGCCCCACAGGCTGATGTTCCACTGGTCGTTGCGCCAACCCAGCGTCATGTTGATGTTTTCGCGGTTCTGCTCGTCCTTGGCTTCCAGCTGTGCTGCACTGGCAGAATTGGTCCAGTGGTCTCCCATGACGTTGTAGTCACTGCGCAGGTAAAGGTTGCCATTGGCAAGGGGGAACACCAGGGTTGCCGCCAGGCTGCCGCTGAGCTCTGCGACAAAGGGCAGGTTCAGTCCCTCGTCAGGCCCGGCAGTGAATTCATAGGTGTCGAGGTACTGCAGCCCCAGGCTGAGGGTAAGATTGGGCAGCGGCAGGGCGTCGACCTGCAGGTCAATGCCGGACACCTCGGCCTCGCCCTGATTGCTGGTCACCTGCCCGAGACCGGAATCCGCCTGTTGAGAGCTCTGCAGGTTGGTGATCGCTGTGAAAAAGAGCGTTGAGTTGACGCGCAATCGCGCGTCCAGCAGGGTGCTTTTAATCCCCAGTTCATAACTGGTTGTGTCCTCGTCATCGAACTCCCGTTCATCCGTTGCGCCTGCCACGCCGTTGAAACCTCCGGACTTGGTGCCGGTGGACACGCTGGCAAACAACAGCGTGTCCAGGTTGAGGTCGTAGCTGACGCTGGCCAGCCAGTCGACATTCTCGGACTCCCGGCTGAAACGCTCATCGATTTCCGGGCGTGCGGCAGCCAGTAGCGAGAAGGGCGGAAAAATGCCCTGCTGTGCGAGCAACGCTAGCAGCGGCGCTGGCAGCGTGGCAGGATCCCGCGCGGTCAGCGCGGTCGATTCCACATCCACAAACAGGTCGGCTTTTTTCCTTTCCTTGCTCCAACGCAGTCCGCCGGTAAGGTGCCAGTCAGTACCCACACGCCAGGTTGCGCGGCTGAACAGGGCGACCGTTTCGGTGTCGAACACGTTGTCCTGAATAGCGCTGTCGCCCGGCGCCGCGATAAACCCGAGTTGCGGGCCGAAAATCTGATTGCCAACACCGACATCGTCGCCCACCAGTGCGCTGAGTTCACCCTCGAACTCGCGGGTGGTTTGCTCGAAGTAGTAGATGCCGGCCATGTAGTCAATGCTGTCGCCGCTATTGCTGAACCGCAATTCCTGGGAAACGCTGTCGCCGGACTGCGGCTGGTTCAGGAAGGTGGTGTCCAGCACCGAACGACTGGTTTCCTGGGACGAATCGACGTCGTATTCGTCCCAGGCGGTAATCGATTCGAGAATGCCCCGGCCAGTGTCGTAGTCGATGTGCAGGGAGACTGCACTGGAGGCCTGCTTGAATGGGGTAAGCGTGTCTTGCGCCGTTCTCTGGTCGAAAGGGTCAGTGCCCAGCGGGGGCAGTCCACGGTCCAAAATCGCCTGCTCGGCGCGTGGGTCGTGTACCGAATCCGGCGCACAGCAATTCATGTCGCGCCGCACATGGCTGACTTTGGCCAGCATGGAAAACTGATCATCGGGTTCCCACAGCAACTTGCCAACGAGGCTCCATTCATCGGCATCGTTGAGGTCCTTGCCGGCCAGGTTGTCCAGATAGCCATCCCGTTGATGCACGTTGCCTGCGACGCGATAGGCCAGGGTTTCGGTCAACGGCCCCGCGAGTGCGCCCGTGACGCGACCCATCGCGTAGTTGCCGGCGGTGGCCTCCAGGTGCCCCTCGGTCGCTTCAAAACTTGGACGTTTGGTGGTGACGCTGATGGCGCCGGCGTTGGTGTTTTTGCCATACAACGTACCCTGGGGGCCTTGCAGAACTTCAATGCGCGCAACATCGACCAGGTCCGACACGGCAAGGCCTGAGCGGTTAAGGTAGACCCCGTCGACGAATGTGCCAACCGAAGGCTCCAGGAAAGACGACCCGGGGGTGCCGATGCCGCGTATCGAAATGCGGCTGCTGAAGGGGCTGATATTGGCATTGATATTCAGCGCGGGCGTCAGGATGGCGATATCCGACGCGTCGCGGATATTGGCTTGCTGAATGGCGTCCTCAGTGAAGACATTGACGGTGACGGCGATGTCCTGCAGGCTCTCTGCCTGTTTGGTCGCGGTAACGATGACCTCCTCCAACACGCTGGCCTGGGCAAACGCACCGAAGCTGCAAAGGGAGAGTACGGCGACCAGTGGCCGTATTGTCTGCATGGCGGCAGTCCTCGAATTATTATGTAATAACGGCATATACTGTGCCACATTATTATGGCAGAGGATATGCCGTAATCGCCGGGTGGGCAATACGGGTGGAGTAACGGCGCTGTTTTCGGGTAATCCTCGTGTCCCGGGCTGCATCGGCGACGCCGGAAATCCCGCCGCGGGCGCTCATGAATTCTGGAGTTATTAATGAGTGAAAATGCACTGAAAAACCGTGTCACGGCGATGACGGGCACGGCGTATCCAATAATTCAGGCCCCGATGGGGTGGATTGCCCGTGCCCAGTTGGCTTCCGCCGTGAGCAATGCCGGTGGACTGGGCATTATCGAGACCTCGTCGGGTGAACTGGATACCATTCGCGCTGAAGGCCATCGACTGTGGCGTCGACGGCCTTGTCGTCGAGGGCGGTGAAGGGGGCGGTTTCAAGAATCCCAGTCCTGTTTCCACGATGGTCCTGCTGCCATTGATTCGCTCCAGAGTCGATGTGCCGATCATCGCCGCGGGGGGCATTGCGGATGGACTATCCATGGCCGGTGCCTTCGCGATGGGTGCAGAGGGTGTACAGATGGGTACCCGAATGCTCAGTTGCCTGGAATCCCCGGTGCACAACAATTGGAAGCAGGCGGTTGTGGCGGCGAAGGAGACCGACACTGTGTTCCTCAACCAGGCGTCCCGCCCGGCGCTGCGCGCACTGCGTACGCAGCGCACGGAGGATTTGTTGCCGCTGTGCGTGGTCTTGCGGATGCCTGTGCCGGTTGACCGCTCGCGGCGTGGAAGAGTCAAGACAAGCGCCTAGGGTTCGGCAATACAGCGAGGGCTGCTCCGCGGACAAACGCCCCGGGTCGGCAGCAGGGCGAGGAAGTTGCTGCGCGCTACGCGGGTGGCAGGGCCTCCAGCGCCTTAGCCAGATAGGCATCGGTGGCGCTGAACCAGTACACGCCGGCATCATCCCCCGCGTAAGTATCGGGGCGTTTGGGTTCGTTCTCGTGCCATTTCTTCATCAACGGCATGCCGGATACCATGGCGTTGCCGACACCCGCTGCATCCATGGCGCTGATCAGCGTTGCCAGCGGCGCGCCTTGCTGAAAAAAATCTACGGTATGCAGGTGGCCGTCGGTATAGCGAGCCGCCTCACTGGCCGTTGCCGCAATCGCAGTTACAGCGAGCAAAGCTGCCCCACAGGTGATGTGCACAACGCGCATGGCGACCGCGGGGAGAGGCGGATAGGGCATGGGAGTCAGGTACGCGTCGGGAGCTGGTAACGCGGAGTTTAGCAGTCACATTCGGTGCAGGAACAGTGGCAGATTCCCGCCACCACCTGCTGTGAATGGCCTAGGCTAATCGTCCCATAGCCACCGTGCTCTTCAGGGTAGTGCGGTGTACCAGGCGGGAGGCATCGGGCGGGTTGCCGAATGCGCGGTGCATCGTGCGCAGGTTGTCCCAGAGCACCATATCATTCGGCTCCCAGTGATGCACGTAGCTGAAGCGCGCATCGGTCGCGTGTGCCACCAGGTCGTGCAGCAGCGCATCGCCCTCGTCTGCTGGTAGCCCGATGGCCTCACGCAGGTGCAGCGGGCTGACACACAAGGCCTTGCGTCCGCTCACTGGATGTCTCCAGACCAGCGGGTGGATGGTGTCCGGAAACGAGGGGTAGAAAGCTTTTTCCCTCTCCAGGTTGGTTTCGTCGTGGCGTTCCACGTTGGGCCGCCCAAAGCGCATTTCGCGAGGGTCGGCAATAAAGCGAAAGCGTGCCTCAAGGTGTTCGATGCGCTGCTTGGTGGTCTCCGGCAGTGCATCGTAGGCCGCTGCCGTGTCGATCCATCCCGTCTGGCCATCGGAGTAGGGCATTTCCAGCATGCGCAGTAGCGCGCCCCGGTTGGGTGTGGTGGTGTAAACGAGGTCGCTGTGCCACGGAATGCGACCAACGGTGGCGACACCGTCGTAGTGGTAAATGGGCGCTGTTTCATCGCTCTTGCGGTTCGAGAGCCAGATGAGTTCGGGGTAGCCATCGACACGAATGTTTTCGATGGGGTGCACTTCCAGCTCGCCGAATGCACGGCTCAGCGTCAGCTGCTTCTCCGGACTGTCGCCGATGCCGCGAAACAGCAGAATACCCCTGTCCAGCCAGGCTTCCACCATGGCGTCGCGTATCGAGGGGCCGATCTCGCGGCTGAGGTCCAACCCTCGAACCTCGGCGCCGATACCGCCTGCCAGTGGGGATATTTCGAAGTGCTGCATTGTTCGCTCTCCGCGTTACGGGTGATGCCCCGGGGGATGGGATAGAGTAGATGGTTGAAGGCGTCGAATCCAGCCATTGCGTTCGGGTTGCTCACACTGTTGCGGATGATGGCTCTGTGCTCAAGGGCTGCGGTGCCTGCTGCTCCAGGCGGCTGACCAGCCACATGCAGGCCGCTGCAACGAAAAATCCGCCGATAATCAGTGAGATAGGTAGCGTGTAGCCACCACTGGTTTGTCGCAGCAACCCCATGAGTGGCGACAGTGTGAACAGCAGCGGCAACGTGCAGAACCCCATCAGCCCGCTGACAAAGGCAAACTGGCTGCGACCGAACACGCGAGACACGACCACCGCCTTGGCCGTGGAGAGCCCACCAATACACATGCCGATCAGTACCGCATCCAGCAACAACAGTGCGAAGGAGGCGGGAGTGATGAGAATGAGCCAGACCACGGACTGTAGCAGCGCGTTGAAGGCAATCACGGCTGCCGCGTTATGGCGGTCGGCCAGCCAGCCTAGCAGCAGTGATCCCAGCACTGCGCAGCCGCCGGATACGGCAAGTAACAGCGTCGCCTGCTCCATTGACCACTGGCCCTCCACCAGCAGCGGGACCATATGGGTATTCTTGGCAACGCCGGCTCCCATCATCAGGCCGGTAGCGATGACCAGCGGCAGAAATGCGGGATGCCAGAGCACCGCAGACACGGACGGTCGCTGCGGTTTCACGACAGTGGGCGTGTCAGCCTCCGAGTTGCCGGAGTGCCATTTGCTGGCCTGCCAGTGCTCCGGGCTGTCCTTGACCATCAGCAGTATTGGTATAACCGCGAGGTAGACGAGGCCGATACCCTGCAGCAAGGTCTCAAAGCCCAGGATCGGCAACAGTTTGACCACAATCAATGGCACCACAGTGACTGCCACGGGCATCATCACAAGACCGAGTACCAGGCCCTGACGATGGCTGAACCAGTTATTCACCAGTGTGACCGCCGGCAGCAGTCCGAGCAGGCTGATGCCCGGGCCGATCAGCAGTGCAAAGCAGGCGAGCATTGCGGACGGGTGCTGGGTAAACGGCAGGCAGAAGAATCCGGCGCTGGCGAGTAATGCACCGCTGATCATGACGGTGCGTATGTGCGTCCGGCCCAGCAGCGCGCCGACGAAGGGCGCCATGAGGCCGCTGGCCAGTACGACCAGGGAGAATGCGAGGGAGGTCTGGGCACGACCGGCACTGAAATGACGTTCGAACTCCATGACCAGCACCCCGAAGGAGCCATAACACAGTCCGACTGCGGCGTTGTGGGCCAGAAAGGCGATGATGGCCATCAAGGTTGCGGGATGGCGTGCAGGCTCCCTGACCGGGGTCGGCTTCCCGGTCGGCGGTGTGTCACTGGATCTGTCCATGCATTCGGCATCCCGGCTCGGCAAAGGGTCGAGACTAGGTTTCGCCGGCGGCAGCGTCAAGGCAATGATTGTCGGCGGTGGCAGGCGGCGGATGCCCGTCCGGTGGGCGGTCCCTGCGCCTGGTCAGGTAAATGCATCCGTGTGCGGTGTCGAAGAAACAACGTTCGAGGGGCCGCTCACGTATACTCTGGACGGAGCCTATAACGGGAGACAAAAGTGCGACGTGTAGAAAGTGCTGAGCAGGCGGTTGAGCCTATCGGTTCCAATGAGTTTGTCTGGTGCCATTCCATGGCGGCCACGCCCACACGGCTCCTCGACGCACTGGCTCACCACGCACTGTCCCACAGCAACATCACACTGATGCAACTGCACCTGGAGCATGCGGACGCCGTCACGGTCCCTGAGCTGGATGGGCACTTGCGACACCGCTGTTTCTTTGCCGGCAAGCAAACACGTGAGTTGATTAATCAGGGCAGAGCAGATTACGTCCCCCTTTTTTTGTCTGAGTTGCCCAAGCTGTTTCGCCGACGGGAACAGAAGATCGATACCGTGCTGGTACAGGTATCCCCGCCTGACCGTCATGGCAATTGCTCTCTCGGAATTTCAGTGGAGGCGACGGCAGCAGCCTGTGAAGTCGCGGGGCGAATAATCGCTCACATCAACCCGCGCATGCCGCGTACCCACGGCGACGGCTTTATCAATATCCGCAATATTCATACGGCGTTTGAGCTGGAGGAGCCTCTGCTGGAGGTGAGTGAGCGAGAAACGGGTGATACAGAAGATCGTATCGGAGCGCACGTCGCATCACTGGTCGAAAACGGAGCCTGTTTACAGATGGGTATCGGTGCCATCCCGGATGCCGCCCTGCGTTGCCTCGGAGACCGGCAGCATCTGGGAATTCACACGGAGATGTTTTCCAGCGGCGTCTTGCCACTTATCGAGAGCGGTGTAATTGACAATTCGCTCAAGCGCATTGCTCGCGGCAGAACCGTGACCAGTTTTGTGCTGGGTAGTGAGGCCTTGTACGACTTTGTGCACGATAACCCGGAAGTGGGGTTTCTTGATGTGGAGTTCGTCAACAACCCAACAGTCATTGCCAAGAATCCTTGTGTAACGTCAATCAACAGTGCATTGCAGATAGATCTTTCCGGGCAGGTTTGCGCCGATTCGATTGGTCACCGTATCTATTCCGGTGTTGGTGGACAGGTCGATTTTGTCGTCGGCGCAACCTACTCAGATCACGGCAAGAGCATTATCGCGTTGCCCAGCACGGCGCGCGATGGTCAGGCCACGCGCATCGTGGCCGCGCTGGCCAGTGGTGCGGGGGTTGTGACGACACGTGCACAGGTTGACTATGTAGTTACGGAATACGGTATTGCCAAGCTTCGAGGCCGTTCACTGCGTGAGCGTGCCAGGGATCTTGTGGCTATATCCCACCCGAGCTTTCGCGAAGCACTGGCTCGCGAAGCTCGTGATATTCTAAAATTGAACCTGTAGTCGCGTGTCGTGCCCCATCAGCCGGGATGCCGGTTGCCACTGGCGGTGCGGGGTCTGGCGGAGTTCCCGGACGCGCCGGGACGACTGCGGCCCTGCGATCTGCCCCGGCCGCTCGGCTGGTTGCGCCCGCTGCCGCGGTTGCTGCCGTTTTGAATCACCTCAGCCTTGATGCTGGGATCAACGTCATACCCCGGTGCATGCACTTTCTCGATGGGCTTGCCCAGGAGTTTCTCGATATCCTTCAGCAGTTTCAGCTCATCTACGCACACCAGTGATATGGCGCTGCCTTGCTGGCCAGCTCGTGCGGTGCGCCCGATGCGGTGAATGTAGTCCTCGGGCACGTTGGGCAACTCGAAGTTCACCACATGCGGCAGTTTGTCGATATCGATGCCACGTGCGGCGATGTCCGTTGCCACCAGGGCTCTGACCGTGCCGGCCTTGAAATCGGACAGGGCACGGGTGCGCGCCCCCTGTGACTTATTGCCGTGTATTGCCGCTGAAGTGATGCCGTCCTTGCCCAGTTGCTCCGCCAGTTTGTTGGCACTGTGCTTGGTGCGGGTAAATATCAGCACCTGCTGCCAGTTCTCTTCGCCGATTTTCTCGGCAAGCAGTTCACGCTTGCGTTTTTTGTCTACCGGATACACGGTCTGGCTGACCAGTTCAGTCGCGGTATTCTCCGGTGTTACCTGGATTTGCGCCGGTTGCTGCAGGAACTCTGCGGCGAGCGTCTTGATGTCGTTGGAGAAGGTGGCAGAGAAAAGCAGCGTCTGGCGTTGCTTGGGGATAATCTTCAACACTTTGCGGATGTCGTGAATGAAGCCCATGTCCAGCATGCGATCTGCCTCGTCCAGAACCAGTATCTCGATCCGTGACAGGTCGATACTGCGCTGCTGGACGTGGTCAAGCAGGCGGCCCGGCGTTGCTACGACAATATCGACGCCCTTGATGAGCTTCTGTTTCTGCGGATTGATACTGACTCCGCCGAAAATAACTGCGGACCGGAAAGGCAGATAGCAGCCGTAGTCGCGAACGCTCTCGTGCACCTGTGCCGCGAGTTCGCGGGTTGGCGTCAGCACGAGTACTTTGGGGTAGCTCTTTTGCCCGGCGGGGTACTTGTCCTGTAACTGTTGCAGTACAGGCAGGGTAAAGCCTGCTGTTTTTCCAGTGCCGGTTTGCGCCCCTGCCAGCAGGTCTTTCCCCTGCAGAACCAGCGGTATGGCCTGTTGTTGTATGGGAGTGGCCTGACTATAGCCCTGTTTTTCTACTGCGCGTAGCAGTTCGGCCGAGAGGCCGAGATCTTTAAAATACACGTGATGTTAATCCTGATTTTTGGCTGACAGATCGCCTGGCCAACATGCAAAGTAGCAAACGCTACGTGTTTGATGGCTCGGTCCAGAGCGGGGTGTGTTGCGGTATAGCTGGGGGTACTTTACGGGTACCGGGTGACACAGAGCGTGAAGCGGATGTGGCGTTACATTGTGGCGCAGACCGATGTGCGCCAGAAGGATAGGTATGATAGCAAAGCCTGCGTCAAAAGAAAGGATTAAATGCCGCTGTTTTTCGCAGCAGCAAGCCCTTGCTCTTCGGGCACGCTCGGCATTTTTCGTCACGTGGTATGGAAATGCGCTACGTCTGTCAGGCAGTGGTCATGTACTATGCGCTCCGCCGAAAACGTGGCTGCATGACTGAAGAACGATACAACTGTCCGCCCGGGCAGTCACAGGAGGGGAGAGCATGAACTGGCTGATGTCCGCTGAGGTGTACAACACCATTCTCATTGGCAGTTTTGTCTACGCCGCGTTTATTCTGGTAGGCGCTTTTCTGTCGAGGGCACCTTACGGACGTTTCGGTGCGGAGGGCAGGGGGTTGTCGCTATCCCCCCGACTCGGATGGTTCCTGATGGAGCTTCCCGCCACACTGAGTTTTCTCTGGTTTTATCTACACGGGAAGAACGCCGGCGAGTTGGTTCCGATGATTTTCCTCGGCGTGTGGTTGATTCACTACGCCAACCGCGGTTTCCTGTTTCCCCTGTTCATGCGTGTGGCAAAGGGCAGCAAAGGCACCTTCGGGTTACTGGTGGTGGTGGCGGGCTGGCTGGTCACCACGTTGCACGGTTATCTGAATGCCGTCTTCATATCCCATCTGTCCTCACATCTGACGGCTGACTGGTTGACCGACCCACGTTTCCTGATCGGCATGGCGATCTACGTGTTCGGCTTCGTCATGAACGTGCATTCCGACGCGATCATACGTAACCTCCGCAGCAAGGCGGAAGTCGAGAGTGGCGAGCGGGTTTATCGCATTCCACAAGGCGGCCTGTTCCGCTACGTCACCAACCCGAGCTACTTTACGGAACTGTTGTCGTTCACCGGCTTTGCAATTGCAACCTGGTCGCCCGGTGCGTTGTTCGTGTTGTTTGTGAGCGCGGCCAATCTTGTGCCCCGTGCGTTTCAGGTGCACCAGTGGTATCTGAAAAAGTTCGATGATTATCCAGCAGAGCGTAAAGTCCTGATTCCGTGGATTCTGTGAAAGCTTGCTGAAGCGCGCCTCGCAATCAATCGCCCTGGGCTGGCCCGAACATCCCCGCCACAGCGAGACCCGGCAGCATGCCCAGGAGCACCACCAAAGCCGGCCAGTAGAGATCCCCGGTGGCAACCACCGCCGGGCCGGGGCAAAAGCCACTCACACCCCAGCCGATGCCGAACATGATGCTGCCCAGTACCAGTGGTTTGTCGATGGGCCTGGCGGGGGCGTCAGTGGGGCAGGCTGGATCACTGCGTCGAGCCGCCAGCCTGACACCCAGCCAGGACAGGCCGATAGCGCTGGCCATGACCAGCGCCAGGGAGGGATCCCACTGCCCGGTCAGGTCGAGGAAACCGATAACCTTGGCCGGGTTTACCATGCCTGAGACAATCAGTCCGGCACCAAACAGCAGGCCGGCGAGCAGTGCATTGAGGGTACTTTTCATAGCGAGACCCCTCCGTTTACCAGCCGCCACAGGGCAACCGTCACAAAGCCGGCGCCCATGAAACTGAGCACCGCGACCAGCGAACGCGGAGAAAACCGGGCCAGGCCGCAAACGCCATGGCCGCTGGTGCACCCGTTGGCAAAGCGGGTCCCCAGGCCAACCAGAAACCCGCCTGCCAGCAGCCGGATCAGGGTTGAGCCGTTTAACTCGGGGGTCTCGACAGGAGAAGGTGCAATCTGCGCCATCACCGGCCATAACAGCAGGGGTGCCAGCACCATGCCCGCAAGGAACGCCAAGCGCCAGGGCGCGCGCCCTTCGGGCTTGAGCAGGTTGCCGAGTATGCCGCTAATGCCGGCAATCTGGCCGTTGCCCAGCAGCAGTAGGCTTGCGGCAAGGCCAATCAAGGCGCCCCCGGCAAGCGAATGCCAGGGGGTAAACAGGGTCCAGGCAATGTCCATCAGAGCAGTCTCGTAAAGCCGATTGCGAGTATGTTCTGGTGCATGGTGAGGTTGGCCTCGCCGCCACCGAACGGTCCAGGGATAGAGTTGGCCCCGCGCACGGTTTTTTCAAGCCCGCGCGTGTAGGCAAAATTCCACTCGTTTTTGTCGGACAACGCCCAACTGGCCCCGAAGCTGACATGGGTTTCAATCACACCCGGAGCGAGAATGTTGAAGAAGGTTTCGCCACCGGGAATGGGCTGATCCATGTGGCTGACCCCGGCTCGAAGCGTGAGTGTTTCCGTCACCTTATATATGGTGCCGAGTTTGTAGACGTCACTGTCCTCCCAGCCAAAGCCCGGACCACCCGCGACGCCCAGTGGCACACCCGCCAGCAGGGGTGCCAGCGGAGTGCCGACCGAGTTGATGTCGCTGTACTGAATTCGCTGCCAGTCGGCCGCCACTGTCAGTTCGTTGCTCAGTGCCCAGGCGACACCGGCACCATAGGATTGGGGGATGTCGAAATCGCCGCCGTCGGCAAAGAGCCCGGCATAGTCGTCAAAACGTGACATATCGATTTCCGAAGACCAGGCGAGGCCCAGTGTGACGCTGTCACTGACGTTGCCCATCCAGCCCAGTTTGATGCCCCAGCCGGTGCTGCTGTCGTGGCCGAGGTCAGTGACGGATCCGGGCCTGCTGCTGAAACCGTCGAACGGTGCCAGGCCTTTCGCCTCAAAACGCTGGTAGGCAAAGGTGGCTGCAGCGCCAAAACTGTGATTGCCGGCGCGCCAGGCGATCGATGGTGTGATAAAAGCCTGTGACAGATCGACGCCGGCCACTCCGGTGGCCCCGAAAGCGGCGTAGGGATTGTCGGTATAACTGGTGTTCATGCCGCCATTGCCGTACAGCGCGATTCCCCAGCTGAGTTGTTCGCTGATTGACTGCGTAAAACCAAGATCAGGCAGCAGGAACCAGGCATCGTCATTGCCATCGTAGCGGCCATCAGCACCGGCGAGGTTGCCTTCAATCACAGAGCCGCGGTCGGGTTGAAACCAGGTCAGTCCGGCATCGATTCGATCACCGATCCTGCCGCTGCCCGCCGGATTGCTGGCGGCAATCAGGGCATCCTGGGGGAGTGCGAAGCTGACACCGGCGACCGCCTGCGCGCGCACGCCGGTGCCGTGGGTAAAGTAGCCATTGGTTGCCCGTGCATCGGCAGCCGTCATTGCAATGCCGGCCAGCAGCAGGGTGCCGACCAGATGAGAGTTACTGAGAATCACGCGAAGTCCCCACTTGTGTTCAGATGTTGTGTCATGGGCCGCTTGGGCCGGAGACCGAGGCTGCGCATCCTAGGCCAGAGACACGACGCAGCCAACGATTTTTTCGAAATATGCTTATAAGCTATGGCGTTGCATGATTGCCGGCTTGCGACCGACTGCCTGGCACAGGGCGTGACCACGCTATTGGCCGTGCGACATCGCTGCCTCAAAGGCCCTGCGCTGAGCCACCAGGCTGTGAACCTGCTGACACAAAACGTGTCTTGCTCATTGTTCTAGTCGTAGCCAATCGGTCAGTGCGCGGCATTGGAGACAATCCGCTATGGGTTTCGCAAAGGCTTCACGGCGATTCGTTAACGTCTCGCTGGGCATAACGTTGGCCCCCCTCAGAAAAGAGGTTCAGTATGAGCTTCACGAGCGGTGTTTCCACTGACTCCGGCCGCACCAGACAGGCGCTCTCCCACGTCAGGGTATTGTCAGTCTTGATCTCACGCAAACTGCCACTGCCCAATTCCTCTCGGAACACATAGAGGGGCGCGCGACAGATGCAATCACTGTTGATGGTCAGGTTCTTGAGCAAGGCATAGTTATCGCAAATGATCTGCTTGGGTGATACTGACTGCGCAAGCGCCCCCCCAGTCACTGCCCCTTCAGGTACGGGTGAGGCAATGGCAAAGGATTTAATATCCACTCCATCTTTATCATGGAAAATTGGGTGGCCAGCACGTGCCACTGTGGCAAAGCTGTCCTGGACAAGTGGAAACCCGGCCAGATCAGGATGCTCACTTGCACGAAAGGGGCCGGCAATCACATCAAGATCGGCACTGTGAAGCCGCGCGAGCAATTTCTCTGCATGATCCGTGAAAATCGAAAGGCGGACGTTTCCAGTTAACTCGACAAATCGCAATGCAAGTTCGGGCAATAATACCTGTTCAATAATAGGCCCAACGCCCAGCCGTATCTCTCCCGTTGCCAACTCGCTCAACTGCTCAACATGGCGCTCGATTCGCATGATTTGCGCCTGTATCGAATGAGAGCTAGCAACGATGTAGCGTGCGATCTCTGTAGCGACAACTCCGGTGGGTGATCGATAGAAGAGCCTGGAGTTAAGTTGTGATTCCAGGCGCGCGAGTTTTTTGCTCAAAGTAGGTTGCGATAGGTGCAGCGATTCCGCCGCCCGGGTGAGGCTGCCGTGTTCCGCAATGGTGCGGATCAGCTTAATGTCTGCGGTTTCCATAATGCTCGTCGGCCTTTTGGTATTCCAACATTTTGCTACTGAGTGTCTATTTATTCATTTCTTTTCGTACCTGGCCAGCGCTAACTTGAATGGCAGCTGTTTTGGGGGAGAAAAAGCACGTGGACCCACGAGC
Organism: Halieaceae bacterium UBA5085; assembly: GCA_002414665.1. GTDB lineage: Bacteria > Pseudomonadota > Gammaproteobacteria > Pseudomonadales > Halieaceae > Haliea. The sequence goes on along the minus strand of DIAF01000039.1, from coordinate 110,011 downwards.
TGGATCTAAGACCATTCAAAGAAACCAGGTAGAGGCTGTCACAGTGTCAAATGCGCATCAGGACTGGAGTTTCGGGGGCAATTGGCCCTATAAGGCCAGGTGGTTTGAAACGAGTGACGGCACACTACATTACATCGACGAGGGCCCGAGAGACGGTGACCCGGTAGTCATGATTCACGGCAATCCAACCTGGGGCTACCTTTACAGACGCTTCGTGGCAGCAGTCACGAAAGCAGGTTACCGGGCAATCGTCATGGACCACCTGGGATTCGGCCGCTCGGATAAACCTTCACAGGCAACTTTATATCAGGTACCGCGTCATGCAGAGCGCTGTAGCGAGCTGCTGGAGTCGCTGGATCTACATAATGTGACGCTTGTCGTTCAGGACTGGGGCGGGCCCATTGGGCTTGCCTGGGCTGCGCAGCACCCCTCCCGCGTGGCGAAGCTTTTTATCCTCAACACCTTTTTCCAGAGGCCCAAAGGGCAGGTGCCACTGCCCTTGCCGCTCAAGCTGTTTCGCACCCCGGGCGTAGGTGAATTACTGGTAAAGGGCATGAACGCATTCGTGACCCGGTTCCTGTTCAAGGACGGCCTGGTCAACACCGATTGCCTGTCCAGCCAGGACAAGGCGGCTTACCTTGCCCCGCACCCGAGCTGGTCATCAAGAACCGGAATCCTTGAATTTCCTCGCCAGATTCCTGCAGATTCAGCAGGCCCGGTGAGCGACTTTGTGGCGCAGCTGAACTCCGAACTGGTGCCTGCCTTTCGCCACAAGCCTGTGACTATTGTCTGGCCAATGAAGGATGTGGCATTCCAACCCGGTGTACTTGATGAGATGTGGCTACCCGACTTCCCCCACGCGCGCGTCATTCGCGTTGAAGATGCCGGGCATTTCATTCAGGAAGATGCGCACGACGTCGTTATTCCCGCACTTATGGATTTTCTGGCTGAATCAGGGGGGTAATACAGTGGGCAAATACAAAATGATGTACTGGTTTGCCGCGCTACTTTCGCTGGCCGGGCTCGTGGCGCACGAGGCAATAGGCGCTCCAATGGTGTTGTCGCCGTTGGTCGCGACAGAACTACCGGAGAATGTAATCTGGTTACACCATTTCTCCTGGCACGTGGGGTCAATAGCCGTCGCTGCAATGATCATCATGTTTGCTCATGCGGCGCTGAAGCCGGGCAGCATCGCGATGGCCGTGATTGCGACAGGTATGAGCAGCGGGTTCGCGGCGCTCGGCATAGGGCTGGCCGTTTACGCCAGTGACGTCATGTGGGGAACCCCTGCGCCCTATGCCTGGAGTGTGGTCGCAGTTGTCGGGGGGGTAGGTGTCTGGATGGAGTTCAACACCGACAGGTGATCGATACAAGCTGTGAATTTAGCGTCCTGACGGGAGCAATCGCCGGTACGCCCTCGGTTCAATACGCCGCGCGGATCGCCAGATGGAAAAGACGCCCTTGAAGTCAGCATGGGCCAGGTTGTTTTCGTCAGTCTTCCGGGTACGGCGGCACGGCCCTGCGCTGGTATTGATTTGAGGAGCATACGGATCCAGAACTGTTGAGCGCTACCGATTGCGCGCCTTCACCCGTCGCGAGTGGGACGGAATCATCAACCGGGTTTAGTGAATATCGGTGCATCCCCGTTTAATGGGTAACAACCAGTGATGAGCGCAGCAGTCCCGACAGGGCTCGTAGTGCTGCATGCAGATAACGCATGGGTTGGATCTCCAGAATTTTCACTCCTGCAAGAGATTGATAACCGCTTCGATCCCTGCGTCGACACCCGCAAGGCGTGCTGCCCGCGACAGCTGCAATATCTCCAGGTCGACCGGAATGCCTGTCGCCTCGAAGGACTCTCCCTGCGGCGTGAGGTAGTACTCGTTGGCAACTGACGCGGGCCAGCCATTGCTGAGCTGCTTGTCGAGTTGATCGGAGAGACCTCCTTGTGTGCTCTCTCCGACCAGCGTGACCTGAGGCAGCGCGCGCATGGCAAGGGTGAAGACCTCAGCGGCGCTGGCGGTCTGATTGCTGGTTAGCACGAATACCGGCGCCAGATACTGAAAATCACCCCGGGGCTTGAGAAACACATCGGCGAGCGCCGTACGACCGCTGCCAAGTCGCGCCTGCTTGCGGTACACCAGGGCTTCGTTGCCCGTGAATCGACTTGCGATTGCAAGGCTCAGAAAATCCTTACCGCCGCCATTGCGTCGCACATCGACAATCAGCACCTGCGTATCACGCAGATCGTTCATCGCCTGATCAAGCGCGCCCTCCAGCACGGCCAGTTCGTCATCGTTGTCTTCCACGTCACCAAAGCCGAGCATGGCATCGATAGCCAGATAGCCGATGTCGTCTACGACGTACCAGGTCAGCAGCCCACCGGCGGCGCTTTGCACAATGGCGCTATCGCCCGCGTAGGAAAGTGTTATCAATCGCTCAAGTTCAAGTTGTTCACCGATGTAGCTGTTTGCGGCCGCCACCTGCGCTGGTGACAGCGGCGGCGTAAGGCTTTGTTGTTCCAGCCACTCGCTGAACAAGCGATCCGCGTATACGGGCTTGTTCAGCACCTTTACCAGTCCAAGACGAGTTTCTACGGTCGTGTGAATGTCACGGTAGGCCGACGCAATTGTGAATACGGCTTCGGCAAGTGCCTCGTCACTGCTTGAGCTTGTAAGCTGGCTGAGTTGCTCTTCGTACAGCGAAGTGACGGGGATGCCGCGAAGCTCCGGGTATATTGAGTATTCCTCGAGCAATTGAGCAAATAGTCTCAGATCACGTCTCGGATCGGCTGCGTAGCCCGCTTGCCCGTCCTGAAGGTCGACAGTGTCGGCACAACTTGGAGGTAAAGCCGTAGCTGGGTCAAACACTGTAGAGGGGGCACCGAACGATGCCGTGCCCGTGCTTGAGTACCACTCCAATTGATTCCCACGGATACGAAAAAGCGTCTCGACGTCGCTGGTGTCAATGTCAGATGCCTCTTCGACCAGGAAGCAAAATTCGCTGGTGTAGTCGAGCAGGCGAAAGGTGCTTCCGCCTATTTCGATTACTCGACCGTAGGCCTCGGCAATCCAGGTGCCCTGATACTCCTCGGCGATGGCGGCGCCTATAGGTGCGGGCGTTGGTGTGGGCGACGTGCTGGATCCACTCCCCGAGCCACCCCCACAGGCGACAAGGTTCAGGCTGAGAGACAGGGCTATCAGTGGTTTTCTATCGAAAATGTGCATTCTTTGCTCCAGGGCTATTGGTCTGCCGCATAGATTTTTTTAGCGCGTGCGCCACTACCGGCCGCTAGTCATGAATCGGCCGCTATCGCAATTTGTGTGTCTTTATCGGGTCTGGCGTCTGGGTCAGTTAACTCACTCGACCGACGGCGTGCAGGCGACTGATGCTATTCGTTCTTTCGTTGCGCCGGCCTGACAGCTGGTGCGGCCACAAGGTCATACTCCGGGTTGCCGTGGCTATCCGCGCACTGTATCTGGCGCAATTGATAGCCAGGAACCAACCAGTTCACGCCCGCAATGTTGGCCGGATTCACTTCCGCCATCAGGCAAACCGGCTCGTCAGGATGCAGGGATAAGGTGAGCTCATTGCGGAAGTCCGCATGCGCCCTGATTTGGAAGGTGGTTAGTCCCGCGAGCACATTGACTGTGGTGGCTTGCCGTGGCGCCAGCGCGACATAGTAGTCGCCGTTCCAGCCGATATAGGTGTCGGTCACGCTGCCCTGTAGCTGTGCTGATCGGTATATCGTCACTGGCGTCGACGGCGTCATGGCTTGGTCTGGCAGGGGGCTCACGGACGCACAACCTGTCATGGCTGCCATCAGGGTGACAGCGAATAGCGATTTCATATCTGGCTCCTGTTTCTGATGAAAGCTATTGTGCTGAGAGCGGCCAGCAGTAACTCGCCGGCAAAAACGTGTAAATCGCTTGATGATATTCATATCAGCGCCCTCGCGATTGGTAATGCTGAAGTGCTTGATTTCGATGGGTGCAATGTACGCTGCGATAGTTTTGGCGGAAATGACAATATTCGACTATATTCCGCCAGATGACTCAGTCGATGAAAGTATTTTTGGTGGTTTTTCCAGGTTTCGAGCTGCTGGATATGGCCGGACCGTCGTCGGTATTTTCCACAGCGAATTACCGGCTGGGGTATACGGCCTACCAGCCAATAACGGTATCCACTCAGGGCGGACTGATCACCAGCTACGAAGGTGTCAAGTTGGGTACGCAGTCCATTCACTGCTGTGAAGTAACGGCGGTCGACACGGTGGTGGTGACGGGTGGCCTGAAAGATGCGCTCCGCAGCGCGCGACAAGACGACGAGTTACTGGAATGGCTGCGCTGCTCCTATCAGTCCGGGGCACGTATCGCCTCGGTTTGTACTGGCAGTTTTGTATTGGCCGAGTCGGGAATAGCCAAAGGAAAAACGGTAGCTACCCATTGGATCGCATGCGATGAATTCCGGCTGGATTTTCCGGATATCACGCTGGACGATGAAGCAATCTATCGCTGTGAGGGCCAGGTTTGGAGCTCTGCCGGAGTGTCCAGCGGCATTGATATGGCGTTAGCCATGATTGAAGCAGACCACGACCACGAGCTGAAAACCTACGTTTCGCGTGCTTTGGTGGTTTATGCGCATCGGCCTGGTTTCCAAACGCAGTTTTCGGAACTGTTGCAGGCGCAATCGAAATCAGGGAATCATTTTGATGACACCATAGATTGGATTAACCACCACCTGGCCGAACCGATCAGGGTGGAGGAGCTGGCCGCCAGAGTGAACATGAGTGAACGAAATTTCTTCCGAAAGTTTCTTGCCGCCTTCGGCATGACGCCTGCCAAGTTTATCGAGCAAGCCCGGATGGTGCGAGCTCGCGATTTATTGCTGACCCCAATGCCAATAAAGCAGGTAGTGGCCGCTACAGGCTATCGTTCCGAGGCTGCTTTCCGCACGGCTTTTGAGCGCCGCTTTGGCACTACACCTTCGGGATTTCGGGAAATACACGGAAAATCACCACCACCACGGGACAACGTGATTAGAGGGACTGGCAAGTGAAACTCTTCGGACGGCATCGCCAAGTTAAGTGCGGCAGGTTGTTGGAATCTTCCTATGATTACTTCACAACAAGTTGGAGATGATGAGCCACAGGGCGTATGGTTTCAGAAAAATGATAATTATCGATTGCGGGAAGAGCCCGTGGGGAAAGCCGAAAATAGGGGGCTGGCCAAGGGAGCTTCCCGTGCCAGATTTTTAGTCGAGTGCGACTGCGGTTTCCTTATCGGGTCGCACGACCGCTCTCACGGATGTCGCTGAGGACCTTACCTCGTAAGTGCCGGACGGCAAGATGATCGGCTCGCTGCCGGCAAATCCGCGGGTGACCACGACCCCGTCGGCGTCAGATACCGTGAAGCTTGGCTGGGCCGCTGCCAGTAGCGCCGCGGCCAGCTGGTCGCCGTCACCGGCGGCGAAATAGCTACCGCCCCCGAGTTCGGCCCAGTCCGCGAACGTTGCTTCGAGCTCGGTATCTTCGATGGCGTAGCCGACGATGTTGACGCGCGCATCAATTCCCTTGGCCCGCAGCGTGGCGATGGCGGCGGCGGGATCGCCCTCGCAGGTTTCTTCGCCATCGGTGATGAGGATGATCAGGTGTTCGCCATCGGCCTCGCTGAGATCACTCTCGACCAATTCCAGAGACCGCCCGATCGCGGTCCTTGCCAGGTTGACGGCCTGTAAGCTGTCGATGAGGCGGAGCACGGAAACGGTGTCAAGAGGCGCCAGCGGCACCTCGAGGTCGGTCCGGCAGCTGTCCGCCTCGTGGTTGCCGAACACCCGCAGAGCAAAAGGCGTCCCATCCGGTATAGTTTGCTGCAGCAGCGTCGCCAGCGTTTCCTTGGCGATGTCTATGCGGCGGCGTCCGTCCTGTCGCTGCAGCATCGAGCCCGATGCATCCAGGATCACTTCCAGCGCTGATAGTGATGTCAATCTGGTAACCGGCAGCACCACGAGCCGTCCCGGCTCCTCGGGCGGCGCGACGATGCGGATTGGCCGCTGGGCCAGTTGCTTGCCGCCTGGCGTCATATAGCGCAGTTCTAGCAAGCCGTTGAGGTTAGGGGCGTCGAGCGTGACCACATTGTCCTCGCTGCTCGCAACGTAGCCGCGTGCCAGTGGAAACAGCGGATCGTCCCCAACCAGAACGATAACGTCGCGGAGGTTGCCCGGGCCTTCCCAGGTCACCGGGAAGGAGAGCCCGGCCGAAACCTCGTCGTCTGCCATCAGGCTCGCGGTCACCTCGACCACGGTAAATGGCGTCTTGGTCACCACGCTGTCGCCGGTGACATAGGCAATCGTGTAGGGCCCGAGCTCCTCGGGTGCGATAAGTTGGGCCTCGCCGGGGTTGAGCTCCGTATAAGCGGAGCTCGCATACGGAATCCATTTCCCGTCGGCGTCATGTACACGAATCCGGTCGTTGGCATTGTTGGGCCCGCTCCAGCGGATGGTGAACGGCGTGCCGGCCGGCACCGTAGCGGGCGCCTCAATAGAGGCGCTTAGCGCCGTTACGGTAAGCGGCACGTAGGCAACGACCGTTGAGCCGGTGATGTAAGTGATGCTGTAAGCGCCGGGTTTCTCCGGGGTATTGAGTTCCATTGTCCCGGGGTTCTGCCCGGTGTAACCGTAGCTCGAATAAGGGATTGGGCGGCCGTTGGCGTCGCCGATCTGGATCTTGTCACCCGGGTTGTCGGGACCCGTCCAGTTGAGTGTGAAAGCGTCGTTCGCCGGCACCGCGGCGGGAGCCGCGAGTGTGGCGTCAAGTCGCGCGGAGGTGAAGGGAACACTGCCGATGACCGTTTTGCCGGTCAGGTAGACAACTGTGAAGTCGCCCGGTTTCTCCGGGGCGTGCATGGTTACCACCGGGCCAGCGCCATTGGTGTAAGCACGGGATTGATACGGTATCGCGCGGCCAGTCGCTGTACCGATGGTGATCCTGTCGCCCTCGAGATTCGGACCGCTCCATCTCACCTCGAAATCTGAGTTTGCCGCGACACTGGTCGGTGCCTCGAGTGTCGCGCTTACCGGCTCTGCCGTGATAGGGATAGCATGCAGAGGGCCAGCGGCCTTACTGACGTAGACGATCGTATACGTCCCCGCCCGTTCCGGCAGCCGTAGCTGTCCGCCGCCATCGCTGTTGCCCGTGTAGAAGTAACCTGAATACGGGATCGGCTTGCCGTCCTTATTACCGATGCCGATATAATCGCCGCTGTCATCCGGCCCGGTCCACTGCACATCAACGAAAGAATTCATTGGGGCGGAAGCCGGCGCGGAGAGGGCGACCTGCTGGGCCGAAGCGGCCCCTGAAAATAGCGCGACAATGGCCGCAACAATGATTACCAGAACGCGCATCGGTTTCTGCTCCGCGGAAGAACTGCAAATTTAGCGCGTATCTGCCCGATTTGGCGAATCGAAAACCCGGCGGTAAATATTTCCCTGACACCATCGCCAGAATCAAAGAGGAAGGCTGGCCTGTACCGTCCAAACGCGCTGTACTCCATTTCGAGCACCTTTCAAAATTTGGAGACCGGCAGGGCTCAGGTGCCTTCTGCCTTCCCTGAGACTCCGAAGTACGTTTTGTTACACGAGTAAGACCCAGGCCCCGAAAACCGGTTTGCCACGGACGCCCATCCGCTTGGCGTCCCGTCGGGTGTGTTTCGGGTTTCGTCAGCAGACCGGGTGCTCACGGCATAAGTCGCCGGAGCGAGGGTGAGTGATGCAGGTATCAGCACCGCTTTCCTAGTCCAGTCTGGGCCCCGTCAGCAGCTGGATCGCGCTCGTGTCACCGTTCTGGGTGATCGTGTAGCTGGCCATGCGAGCGTCCTTTGCGAACTCTATTCTGCTCATCTGCGGGGTCATTTCCTGCGCAGCGCTTTCGCTCCATCCCTCACCGCTCATCGCGCCGCGAAGCTCTTTCAAGACATCCGCGGGCGCGCTTGGCGTCATGCCCATAATCATCTGGTGCTCGGGCATGGGGTTGCCGGTGTTGATGATGTTGATGTCTCCCGGCAGACGGACGTCGTCAGGGAAACCCGCGGGGAGATCGAGGTTCGATCCGGCGAGGTTGCCTCCAGCGCCTCGCTGCACGACCATTTTCCTGTCGCCGAGCTGCTGCAGCGCGGCGCTCGCGCTGCCAACATCACCTTGCTGCGCCGCGTCCGTTTCCCCGGAAGAACTCTCCCCGCCGCCACAGGCCGTGAGAACGAGCGCTGTCGCACCTGCGCCGATCAGAGTTTTGATGGTCATGATGGCCTCCGTGTGTTCTTCTGCGTCTATGGACTTGTTTCGGTACTCAGCAGGAGAGACTGCTACGCACATGCGCATCATTTTTGTGTATTCTGTTATCTTCGACGTCGGAAGGCAACAGGGCCAGTCGGGCGGCCCGAATTGCCGAAGTCTCGCAGAATCGAGGAGGCTGCTCCGTGAGGCAGCTTTGGATTAGCGCATTGGCTACGTTGCTCCTGATCCCGTCGGGCGCGTTAGCCGGCCCGCAGGACTGCAAGCCGACGCCTGACCGTTATGCCGTCCGTATCAGTCCCGTCGGAACCGAAGACACCCCTAGATCGCGTCCGAGCGTCAGTGGCGAGCGCAGCTTCTACCAGACCCTCGACAACGGATGGGTGTTCGCCCTGCAGCGCACCGAGACGGGCTGGCGGCTGGGCCTCTTCGATGGCGAGCCCGAGCGGGGTGCGGTGGACCTGACCCAGTTGACCCCACCCCTGCGCGGGGCGCCCAATCCACGGGAGCTCTTCGGCTGGCACTTCCGCAATGAAAACAATACGGGGCCCAACGACGGTTCGGTTAACGCACCTCAGGAAACGCGGGTCTTCGTCATCTCTCCCGGAATCGCGGGGACCGGCGGCTTCAAACCCTCCGGGGGAACCGTGGAGCTCGATCCCAACGACGGGCTGGGAGTTCTGGAGATTACTGACTACGGCCTGCGAAACCCGCAACCGGGTGAAAAGGCTGTCATGAACTATCTCGAGTTCGAAGCCTGTCTGTACTGGCCGCGTCCCGCCGATGAAACCGCGCGAATCCTTGATGTGCGGAGCCTGGATTACATCCCCGAGGAGCAGGAGATTTTCGGCGCATGCGGCCTTGACCTCCGCCGCCAAACCCTCGATGCGGCTTATGGCCCACGCACACTCGGTGGTGATTTTGATGGCGATGGCAGCATTGACGAGGTCGCGCAGGTCAGGGATCGCGCAAGCGGCAGGCGTGCGATCGCGCTCTGTCGTGCCGGAACGTGGCTGCATGCCATCGGCACGGAAGAGATCCCGGGCGCGCTGCGTAAAGGGTATGTCGATCAGGTCGAAGCGTGGCACTGGATCCACGATGTCGGTGACCTTCCCCGCCGCCTGCGCGGTTTCGACCTCCCCGAAGGTGACGGCGATATTCTGATTTTGGAGCGGATAGAAAAAGAAGCCGTCGCGGTCTTTTGGAGAGATGGCGAGTTGGATGCACAGCAGATGTACCGCTATGTCGAACCCTAGAACCCACGCCCAGGCAGACCTACCTGAAATTCTGCGGCTGCGCGCACTGGAATGCAGGTCTCCTCGAGTCGGACTCGCTCAAGGTGCAGCTGCACGGGTCGCCGGGATCAACATTCGTTACAGCGTCATCTTCCCGCTGGCATAAATCCACAAGTAGTTGTAAATTCTGGCGGATGAGAATTCTGCTCTGCTGCCTTGTCGCACTGCTGTTGTCTGGATGCGGTAATCCCGCTGGAACGCCTTGCCAAACACAAGGCAGTGGATTCACCGCATCACACGATTGCCAGCACCGATGTTTGTCTCGATGGAGCGTAACCTGCCCGGACGGCAAGCGCGTGACGCCCAATACCTGTTCGGGCTCGTTTAGCTGTTCACCGGGAAGTTGTCCTGACGGTCAGGTCTGCTATCACGATGATGATCCATTTGATGACCGCAGCTATTGCGTCATGGCCAACACCTGTGGCGATTTGACTGAATCCGCGCTGAATGATTGGGAGTTGAAAACTGTTGCGCGACAGAACGACGTCATCCAGGCTCGATTGGAAAAAGAAGCACGGCGCGAGAAATGGCGAAATGAAAACCCCGATAAAGTCATCGCCTCGCCCGCGATCGAAATCCCTCCTGAATCTGAATAATCACCCCAAGGAACCGTGCCAATTCCTGGTTTGGGGGAGGCTTGCAGTTGGCTGCTGGGTCAACTGCTGCGCTCCGACTCTCAACATGTCCGTCAGTGGGTCCTGGCCCTCATGTCGACCTGCGAGTGCAATGACGTTACCCTTGCTCATGGTGGCGTATCCTTATTCGGTTGCTTGATTGTTTGGCGATAACCAATCAACCAGATACGCCGCCTTTTTTCAAATGCTCAAACACCAGATTCAGTTATAACTCTCGATGAGTGGCGTAGGGCGGTAGCTTGAGGGAAAAGATCAGATTTCTTCAGGCTTATAATATGTTGTTGACTGTCAGTGGCGTTGGAGGCTCACGGCGGAGCCGCACAACGGGAAGGCGACACTCTTTTCAAACTGGGGTGATCACCCTATGGTGCGTGCCCAAGAAAAAAATAATACTAAGTATCAGTAATCAAGGAGCATCGCCATGAAGAGCACCATTAGCCGAAGAATATCGCGCCGCATTCGCAGCGTATTTGCACTGTCCACTGCTGTCCTCATGATGGGGCTTGTTGCTCCCGCGCACAGCCAAACTCTACCTGGGATTCCGGAAATCCCACAGATTCCAGCGTTTTTGCCAGGGCTGCAGAGCGTGCCTGCATCGGAGGCAACGCCGATAGATGGCGAGTGGGTGGTTGCATCCATCAATAAGCGAATCCGCATACAGTCGGGACGGGCATTCGCCGTCGATCCCTGGGTCCATTTGTTCGTGTTAAAAATCCAGCCAATGATGGTGGTGCTGAAGGATATTAGGCGCACGGGTAGTGGCCAGTACGTCGGGCAAGACCTCCCACTCATGGGTTCCTTCTCAGCACGACTGACGCGCGACGGAAATCTGATGGTCAACGTGGCGGGGGCACTGGGGCCTGCAAGTTATACCCTCGTGCCCGTGTCTCAAGATGATCCCCGCGCATTTGCTGACGAAAAGGCGGGTAAGTACGCCTCGGGATCTGCCGATGACGGCCAATACCGCGTTGACGACCGCTACCGTGATGAAGACCGCTACCGTGGCGAAGACCGCTACCGCGATGAAGACCGCTACCGCGATGAGGACCGCTACCGTGGCGAAGACCGCTACCGTGATGAAGACCGCTACCCCGATGAGGACCGCTACCGCGATGAGGACCGCTACCGCGATGAGGACCGCTACCGCGATGAGGACCGCTACCGTGATGAAGACCGCTACCGCGGCGAAGACCGCTACCGCGATGAAGACCGCTACCGCGATGAGGACCGCTACCGTGATGAAGACCGCTACCGCGACGATCGGGATATTGACGATGATCAAGACCCAGACGATGAGCCCGAGCCCCGGAGCGACGAACAAGAAGAAGACGATATTTGGGGTGATGAGGGATAAAGAGAAGGAGTTGGCCGGTCAATTGGGGGGTTTACCCCATAGATGCTCCGGAGACGCAGCAATAGACTGATTTTCAAGCTGATGGAGTCATCAGCACATCCAAACAGCGTCTAACGCCCGAAACTCGATTTAACAAGGAAGCCTAGTGATGAAATCCAAGCAATCGACAAACGAGAAAATAAGCAAAAAGGCGGCGATAAAGCACGGTCTACGTCCGATCACGGCGTGTACCGCAATGGCAATAGCATCACTACTGGTGGCACCGTTCGCATTGGCCAACTTGGATCCTTCCAATAGTGAGATTATTACCCTTAGCAGCCTCGGGCAGACAGCGCAGGTTGATTCTGCTTTTGGGTTTTCGCTGGCGGTGGCTAACAGGCGAGTGCTTATTGGCGCACCGGAATACCGAGTGGATGGCGTTAAAGGCGGGGCTGTTTTCGAGCTTGTTCATGAGAATGGCGAGCTGATATTCAACAAGATGTATAGCCAGTTGGGTCCGGAAGTTGCAGGTCGCGTCGAAGAGGGCGACCGCTTCGGTCATTCCCTGGCCGTCGCCAAGAACTGGCCTAGAGGTAGGTTTATCGTCGGCGTGCCGAGGGAGGATTCTAAAAAAAAGGTCGATGCGGGAATGGTGCATTTTATCGGATTTGGTGAGAAGACGTACCACAGCATTGATATAGGTGATAGTAATTTGTCGCGCTCATCGGACAACACGGCGATGAATTATTTTCATCAGGGTCGTTTCAACATCAAAGGCACTGTCGAGGCGGATGACCGGGTCGGTAATGCCATTGCGGTTGGTGATCTGAATGCCGACGGCGGTGTGGACGTGATCATTGGCGCCATTACCGAAGACGTAGGCAGCATAAAAAATGCCGGTTCTATCAACGTAGTCATGTACGACCCTGAATACCAGCTTGACCGATTCGGTGAGCAGTACACGCACTTTAACAACTCTCTCTACAGCCAGAGAGTTCTGATGGGCACGCGGAATGAAAACGAGTATTTTAGTAGCGCTATCGCCGTGGGTGACTTCAATAGCGATGGTGCGAATGATATTGCGGTGGGAGCTTACGCTGATGTAGTAGACGGTAAGCGCGCAGGTGGTGTCAACATTATTTATAGCGAATCCATCAAATGGTCGTGGGTTAACGAAGGTGGCCCTGCCTTGCCGGGGAATGAGCTTATCAACCAGGGTTTGCAAGACGTTGCCGGCAGTCCCGAAGACGGCGATCTCTTTGGGTTCGCTCTCGCAGCCTATGAAAATATGCTGGTGGTCGGCGCACCGGGCGAAGACCTGGGCGGTAAAGTGAATTCAGGGACTATACATATCTTTCAGGGTAAACCATCCAAATCGGAGGGTTTAGGCCTCGACAGCATAGGCCTCCAAAATAATATGGCCGGTGGATTGGTTGTCACCAAACTGAATGGTCGCGCTGCTTATCACCAGCAGTCTTTCACGCAGCGCACTAAAGACGTGCCGGGTGCGTCGGAGAGCGGCGACATGTTTGGCGCGACCCTGGCGGTGGGTGATCTAAATGATGATGACATACCCGATATCGTGGTCGCGTCGCCCGGCGAAGATCTAAAGCGCGGCGGTACAGACTATGTAGATGCGGGAATGATCACGATTTTCTACGGAGCACAAGATGCTGATGGATTTTGGGCCTACAACGGTACAAGGGCGCAGGCAATCTCAGCGCCCAGTTTGCCTGCGATAAGCCAGGCGACTACGGGCATGCGCTTTGGCTATTCCCTCGCTATTGGTGATGTTAACGGTGACGGCAAAGATGACCTGGTGATTGGCAACGGTAGTGCCCAAGGTGGCTGGGGCGATAAGTACGCCGACACACCGAAAACCGAGGGGGTCGTGTCTATCATTTATCAGTAAGGATCGCCGTGTGATTCGCTAGCAGCAGCTCCTGCAGCTAGCGCAGCGGTAGCTACCAAGCCTAGGAAGTTCGACCGGTGTTGCATGTAAAGGCTTTCACCAGCGCTTTAGCTATCGAGATTCGTGGTGCAAACCGTTTCTACGAATCAGGTTTAAGAGCCTTGTTACGAGTGAGTAAACTATGAGCCTCCGTTGTGTTTCCATTTTTGCATTGATGGCGTGTTGCCTCTCTCCTGCTTATCTCAGCGCGGGGTCCCAGAGCGTCGACGTGGAGGGTTTAAGCCCCGTGAGGTTGCAAGAGGCTACCTCTATAAACGCAATGTCGACAGAGTTGTTGGCTGCACGCTTAGATCATGGTGGCTTGAGTAACGCCATGGTGTCCTCCGTGTCGCTGTACTACGCTCTCGCAATTCTGACTGAGGGCGCCGACAAAGAAACTCGAGACCTGCTTAACCAACGCTTAATGCGCAGCGAAGATTCAGAGCTTAATGTATTGGCGCCGGCGCTTGCCCAAGCGATAACTTCGCCGTTTATCGATGGGGGTCCTCAGGGTGCTTTTAGTCTCAGTAATTCGCTGTGGTCAAACAGTGGGAATGATGCGCCGCCTTCTTGTCACTCCGGTCGTCCTTTCGAGTTCCGCGAGAGTTTTCTGGCGCGAGGCCTGGCTCTTTACGGTGCCAATCATCAGTCATTGGACTTTGCTTCTCCAGACGCCACTGGTGCCATTAATGCCTGGATTAAAGAACAGACCCGGGAACTAATATCTGAAGTCATTGATCAGGAGGTACTCAAATGTCTCGACTGGACGATTGTTAACGCCGCCACGTTTGAGGGAGGATGGGCTGAATCTACCCAGCGACTTCCGAGGTATGACGGCTATCGCTTTACAGACTTGGAGGGCGTTTCGCAAACTGCAGAGACAATTCGGGTCACCGATTACGTCGCGCCGATAGCCAGTTTCCCAGATGGGAGTACTGCCTTCGAACTGCCCTTTTCCGGCGGAAAGTACGCCTTTGTCGTACATACAGCACCTGAAAATACCGTAGACATGGGTTCATGGTTGATCCAGGACTCGCTGCCCGGCTTTCAAGCGCTTGTGAAGTCGGTACTGTCCAATTCCAATTCGCCGAACCAACTCACCATACAGATGCCTGTATTTGCTTTTAGTGATTCCATTGAAATGGATAAAGAAAGCCCGCTTCCCAGGGCACTGGATATAGACAGGCTGTTCAGCCCAACGGTCGAGTTTGGGCGTTTGTCCGAGCAACCGTCTTTTGTGCGCATTATCAGGCAGGACACTCGTCTTGGGTTTAACGAAAATGGCGTGAGTGCGGCGGCGGTCACCTTCATAGGAGGTAGGGTCGGCGTGACCAGTGTCAGGCGTTCTTTTCCCCGCCGCGAAATCGTCGTGGATCGCCCATTCAGCTTCGCTATTGTCGAGCGCTCTACGGGCACCATACTCTTTCATGGCGTGCTTACTTCGCTTGATGCCACGCAGCAGGCGGTACAGACTGTGCAATGATCCGCGGTGACAGCTACCGACTGCGTGGAAAATACAAAGCGGGTGTTATTAGCAAAGAATCGAAACAGAAGTCCGATTAACCTTGGGGGTCAATTTTAGATTGCCGATATTGAAAAGTGGGGGGGCAGTTTTAACTTGCCGTTGCCAGCACTCAATATCTTTCACATAACAACGCTTCGTGCTCCAATAACCACTCCCCAACCCTGGTGTCATTTGTATGGCAATTAGGTTGAGCGCCACGTTAACCGGTGGCTAATCGAGGAGCGTGGATGCCCAGCGAAGTACCTAGAAAGACCACTACCGTTGTCATCGCCGACGACCATTCAATTATTCGTGATGCCATTCACGATTTATTGAGTATGGCGACGGTGAATGAAGCTGCGGTATCGCCCAGCAATTTCGAGATTGTCGGCACCGCCGAAAACGGGCTTGAAGCGATTGCCGCTATCAAGGGGCATCGACCGGCGCTTCTGTTTCTTGATATTTCGATGCCCCTAGCTGGTGGCGCAGAGATTATTCACGACGTTCGACGCTGGAGCCCCGACACGCGGATTATCATTTTTACCGGCGTAACCTCCCCGAGCGTATTGGCGGGAATCCTGGAAGCTGGTGCAGATGCTATCTTTAGCAAGCTTAGTCCAGCACGAGATATGCTGGCGAAGTTGCCGCTCATCTTGTTGGGAGAGCGTTACGTTGCGCCGGAGCTTACCGATATCATTCGGAAGGGGCAGCGGGCTGAAACACTCACCGGGCGAGAGAGGCAGGTTCTCAATATGATTGTCATGGGCAAGTCCAATAAGGAGATTGCCCTGGAGCTCAATATCAGCCCTAAGACAGTAGAGAAGCATCGCGGCAGCGTCATGTTAAAGCTAGAGGTGCATTCAGTGGCGCAACTCATGGCTCGAGCTCTCAAGGACGGTTTGATCGACGCTATGTAGCAATATGGGGTGGAAACCCCATGTCATCACCAAAGCCAATCCCGGACTATACAACGAGAATTCGGCCGTAATCAGTGATCTGACATGATGAAAATACTATTCCACTTGTTGCCAAAGTACTCTAGTCCAGCCTGTGCAAGGCAGCGTCGACTCTATGAACTGCCTCTGCGGATTGGATTCGGCATAGTCGCAGTATTGTGGGCAGCTGGAGTATCTGCACTCACAGAGAACTATGTGCCGGATATGGGCGATGCCGTCTTTTATACTTTCTCTATAACGATAATCGCTGTGTCCGCTGCCGTGATTTTGGCATACCGAGAGTTTCAGTGGATGGCATATGTTGGCTTGTTTTCACTGTTGCTGCTCAGTGTCTCCAGTATGGACGGCAGTCTGGCTTATCTTCTAAGGGGCGGCGACTTTGTTGTCTGGGTGCTGCCGTTCCTCCTTTTGTCTTCCACGACCGCTATTGGTTTTCTAATTGTGTCGGCAAGGATAGAGCCGCTTCATCCGCTGGCGCGGTTAAAGCTGAGTTTTCGACTGTTGGCCATGGTGTCTGCGTGCTTTCCTGTCAGCTATGTGTTTTGGCTCGGTAAGATTTCTCTCGCCTTCATGTGGCTGCCGGTGAACGTGCTGTTCTTTTTGATGCTTCTATCTCAGGCCCTACCGCCACTGACCTGGCACGTGAGCGACCCACTGCAGCGACGGCTGACGTGGTCTTTTCCTCTGGGTGTCGCCGCCATAGCGATCGCAATACAAGTGGTTCATTACACAGGTGAGGGTTTCTCGCAGGCGCGAATGAACGAGCTAAACCGTTTTACTGCGCTTCTCTACGCTATGTCCTCCCTGGCGGTGGTGCTTTGGCAGATCGTTGCCAATACACGAGAGAATCTAAAGACAGAGCGGCAAATGCTGGAAGCAGAGCGTAACGAGGCGCAGTTGCAACTTGCTCTGAACCAGACGCGATCCGATTATCAGGATGCACTCACAGCCGCTAGCCAGCATCGATCCAGGCTTGCCACCGTGTCGCACGATCTAAAGCAGCCGGTGATGGCGCTACGACACGCGGTAGATCAAATGCAGCGCGCTGGGCAAGGTGATGATGCAGGAAAGCTATCCCGAGCCATTGATTACATCGCAAGTCTTTCTCATGCCTATGTCGGGAATGAGTCTCGGGGTGCTGCCAGTAATGATCTTGAATCCAGTGATCGCACATCAGGCGGAGCCGAAACGGTCGATGTGCAAACATTCGCGCAGATGCTGGAGCACATGTTTTTAGCGCAGGCCGAGGAGCAGGGAGTCCGACTGCGCGTGATTGGTTCTAAGGGTAGCGTCTTTGTCGAACCTTTGCCCATGATGAGGGTCATGACCAATTTGCTGTCCAATGCCCTGGCGCACGCGCAGGCAAAACGGGTCGTAGTTGGCTTTCGGCGTCAAGGTTCAAAGGTGGTGTTTCAGGTTCATGATGATGGCGTAGGCATTGACAGCAACGCATTGGAAACTGCGCTTGAACCAGGTGTAAAAGGTATAGGCTCCGACGGTCAGGGTTTAGGCCTCGGAATCGTAAGCGAGCTATGTCGAAGTGTGAACGCAGACTTCCGCCTACTCTCCCGCGAAGGAAGGGGTACTTCAGCTTACGTTTCCTTACCGCTGAGGGATTGATTGGGGTGTTTACCCCATTACTAACGCACGGTGCTTGAGAGAGTATTCTCCCGACGTTTATCAATCAGGAGGATCGGTAATGAACAGACGGTTAGCACTACTGGGTTTTGGTTTTTCGTTGCTCTTGATTGGTTCGGCATGGGCCGATACAGGTTCCGATCCAGGGGCTAGTGACACAGAAAGGCCGTCTTCAGTCGTCGTTGATTGTGTGCTCGACAATCCTTCCAAGGGACGTCTTTTGAGCATTATTGATGACCGACTATCGGTGTTTAGCCACCCTTGCTCTGGTGGCTTGTATCTTCTGGATGCGCCGACGGGCTCTGATGCCGGCCTCGGTTCTGGAACAGTTGTGCCCGTGGTGCAGGGTTGGTTTTTTCAAGATTCTCTAAAAACTGAGAGGCTCTCTGAAGACGCAGTAAAAGTGGCCGCGCGGTTTTTAACCGGGGTAGGCCCGATGGGATACAGACCGTTTCACGCTGTGGTCGTGGTAAAACGGGTGGACGGGCGGTGGCAGGTAGGTGAACCTGAACATCGGAAGGGAGATGTGCGCGGGGACGGATCTTCGAAGAATGTTTTCCTGTCTCGAGCGCATGCGGTGCAATCCCAGAAAGAGCTTGATCGGCTCTCGTTCTGCAGAGGGCAGAAATCCGTAGACTTTGATGTCGACTTCTCTTCCGAGAGACTGTTGCTCACAACGGTGCTTCTCAGCTCAGGCATGATCCAACTTGTTGATCCACTGGCGTTTGAGGGGCCCGATGGCATTTGGCTGAGGTACACCCACACAAGCCCGGATGTCGTCACATATGATACCAAGCAAGCAATTGTTTGGTACGTGCTTCCCAAAAACGAAAAGCCTTTGGGGGATGGCAGGCCACTGAGTTATAGTTTATTAATACCGGTAGAGGGTGCTCGCAGTGGCGTAATAGATCGCTGCAGCTTTCAGATCAACGTGCAATAGGTTTGCCGCCAGCCTGTCCTGGGCAGCTCCATCTCCTACCGCATAGCCGTTGGCTCACAGCAAGGCCAGAAAGCGTTCATGATCCGCACTATCCGCCCGCTGGAGCGACCTGATCCTGGTTTGGAGCGGGTCGCCAAGGCCAACGGATTCTCCCTGCACGCAGGAGTGAGCTGTGAAGGGCATGAGAAAGACAAGCGTGAACGTCTCTGTCGGTATATTTCCCGTCCCGCCGTGGCGGTTCCCCGCCTTTCACTGAGTTCCACCGGCAAGGTGGTCTACACCCTGAAGACACCGTACCGGGATGGAACGACCCAGGTGGCCTTCGAACCGGTGGATTTCATCGCCAGGTTGGCCGCTGTGGATCTGGCAGCGTCGACGGCGGAAATACGATCGCGACTGCTTCGTCTCTGTGAGCCGGTCCGGCTCTTCATCATCAATCGAGTTTAGTGAGAACCGGTCTATCCCCCGTTAATTGGGGAGAGCCGGAGAGCCGAGCCGGAGAGCCCGGGAGCCTAAGCTTTTGATTTAAAAAGGAAAAAGTGGTAGCTACGGGTGGACTTGAACCACCGACCCCAGCATTATGAATGCTGTGCTCTAACCAGCTGAGCTACGTAGCCACAATGAGTAGCGTGGACTGCTGTCCCGAGAAGGCGCGCATTTTCCTAATTTTGCCGGGGCAAGTCAAGCGTCTACCGGTCGCGGTTGCTGCTGTGTAATACAGTGAATATTGCCACCACCGAGCAGGATTTCACCCCCGGGCACCATGACCACCTCGCGCCCGGGGAAGAGGCGTTGCAGCGTTTCCCGGGCTACGGCGTCCATTGGGTCATCGAAGCCCGGCATCACTACGCCGCCATTGACGATGAGGAAGTTCACATAGGAGGCCGCCAGTCGCTCCGGTCGGCCCTGCTCATCCGGCACCTGGCCGATGGCACCGCCCTCACTCTCCAGAACGGCGTAGCGGGCCGAGGGAATGGGGATAGTGTGTACATGCAGTGAGCGACCTTTGGCGTCACGGCTGTTCTCCAGAACCGCAAGCGCTGCCCGGCAGCGGCTGTAGTTGGGGTCGGTTTCGTCATCTGTCCAGCAGAGCAGGACCTCTCCGGGTGCCACGAAGCAGCAGAAGTTGTCGACGTGGCCGTCAGTTTCATCGTTGTACATGCCCTGTGGCAGCCAGATGATC
Source organism: Halieaceae bacterium UBA5085 (assembly GCA_002414665.1). GTDB lineage: Bacteria > Pseudomonadota > Gammaproteobacteria > Pseudomonadales > Halieaceae > Haliea. Next base: position 90,290 of record DIAF01000039.1, on the reverse strand, counting down.
GTGTCTACCCCCAAATAGTCCCGGAGGTAGGCTTCTACCTGTGGTTGCGACAGCTGTGGGTTGCGATTGCGGTGCAGCAGGCATTCCGCGGTGGTGATCAGCGTGCCTTCCCCGTCCACATGAATGGAGCCGCCTTCCAGCACGAAGCCGGGTGTGGCATAGCGCGGGACGCCCTCCAGCTGGGCGACTTTACGGGCTACCTGACTGTCGATATCCCAGGAGGGGTAGAGGCCGCCATCGTGGCCACCCCAGGCATTGAAATCCCAGTCTACCGCTGCCAGGCCACCCGCATTGTCGACCACAAAGGTTGGTCCACAATCGCGCATCCAGACATCATCGCTGGAGAGTTCAATAACGCGGGCATTGGGGATGTCAGCCAGCTGAGTGGAGGCGTTCAGGAACTGCGCCTGCGAGGTGCCTACGGTCACCGGTTCGAAGCGCGCGATGGCGGCGATAACCGCCCTGAAGGCGGCCTGCGCTGGTGCGGCACCGGCGCGCCAGCTGTCAGGACGCTCTGGCCAGAGTAGCCACGTCCGCGTGTGCGGGGCCCATTCCGCCGGCATGTAGTAGCCGTCGGCGCGCGGCGTGCCGGGTTGCGGGGTCACGCGTGTTCGCCGTCCAGTGTGTTGATGGGCGCGTAGAGCCGTGGCCGACGGTCGCGGAAAACGCCCCAGGCCGTGCGCATCTTTTCAATGGCGTCGAGATCGAAGGTCTCGACCAGCACACTCTCGTGGGCGCCATCCGCATGCTGCACCAGTTCCCCGGTGTGGTCGGCGATGAAGGAGCCACCATAAAAGGTGATGTCGCTGTCGTCCTGGACTTCACGGCCGATGCGGTTGCTGGCAATCAAGGGCATCAGGTTGGCACCGGCGTGGCCTTGTTGCACCCGCTGCCAGTGGTCGCGGGAATGGATATTGGGGTCGTGGGGTTCACTGCCAATGGCGGTCGGGTAGAACAGCAGTTCGGCTCCCAGCAGTGCCATGCTGCGTGCGCTCTCCGGGAACCACTGGTCCCAGCAGATGCCCACCCCGACGCGTGCATAACGGGTGTTCCAGACCTTGAAACCGGTATCGCCTGGGTTGAAGTAGAACTTCTCGTGGTAGCCGGGGCCGTCCGGGATGTGGCTCTTGCGGTAGTTGCCGAGCAGGCTGCCATCGGCATCGATAATCGCCACCGAATTGAAGCGGGCACGACCGGCGAGCTCGAAGTAACTGATGGGCAGCACCACCTGCAATTCCTGCGCAACAGCCTGAAAGTGCCTGATGGCGGGATTTTCTGCCATTGGTGTGGCCAGCAGGATGTGGTCTTCATCCGGTTTCTGGCAGAAGTAGGGGGTTTCAAACAGCTCCTGCAGGAGGATGATCTGCGCGCCGGCGCGGTGCGCCTCGCGCACCAGGCGCTCAGCGTTGGCGATATTTGCCGCCCGGTCCCAGCTGCAGGCCATCTGGGTGGCGGCGACGGTCACGGTGCGAGCCATGCTGTTCACTCCTAGACATTGAATCGGAAGTGGATAACGTCACCATCCTGAACGATATAGTCCTTCCCCTCAAGGCGCCAGCGCCCCGCGTCCTTGGCGCCCTGCTCTCCCTTGTAGGTGATAAAGTCCTCGTAGCTGATGACCTCCGCGCGAATAAAGCCCTTCTGGAAATCCGTATGGATGACCCCGGCGGCCTCCGGGGCGGTTGCCCCCACGCGTACGGTCCAGGCGCGGACTTCCTTCACACCTGCCGTGAAGTAGGTCTGCAGGTTGAGCAACTGGTAGCCGGCACGGATAACCCGGTCCAGCCCCGGCTCTTCCATGCCCAGGTCCTGCAGGAATTCCTGGCGCTCGGCATCCTCCAGTTCGACGATTTCGGACTCCAGCTTGTTACAGATCGCCACCACAATGGCCCCCTCCGTGGCGGCGATTTCGCGTACGGTGTCGAGGTAGGGGTTGTCGTCAAATCCCTCTTCATCGACATTGGCGATATACATGGTGGGTTTGACCGTGAGCAGGTGCAGTGTTTTCACCAGCGCCCGCTCGCTGTCTTCAAAGGCCAGTGAGCGCACGGGCAGGGCTTCATTCAGGTGCGGCAGCAGCTTGCCTTCCAGCAGCGCTTTCAGGGCGATCGCCTCCTTGTCGCCGCCCTTGGCGTTGCGAGTCACCCGCTGTAGCTGTTTTTCACAGCTCTCCAGGTCGGCCAGGGCCAGCTCGGTGTTGATCACGTCGATGTCCGCCCGGGGGTCGACCCGGTTTGCCACGTGGATGACGTTGTCGTCATTGAAGCAGCGCACGACGTGGGCGATGGCATCGGTTTCGCGGATATTGGCCAGGAACTGGTTGCCCAGGCCCTCGCCCTTGGAGGCGCCGGCGACCAGCCCGGCAATGTCCACGAACTCCATGGTGGTCGACACCTCGCGCTGGGGTTTGACGATCTCGGCAATACGCTTCTGGCGCGGGTCCGGTACCGGCACCACACCGGCGTTGGGCTCGATGGTGCAGAACGGGAAGTTCTCCGCATCGATGCCGGCTCGCGTGAGGGCGTTGAATAGGGTCGATTTGCCGACATTGGGCAGCCCGACAATTCCACATTTGAAACCCATGTTTGAATCCTGTCTTTACGGTACGAGTGTGATGGGGCGCGTGCAGCGCGACGCGCGCGGTTCAGGGCGCACTGAAGCTGTGTAGCTGTGTCATTGCCCGTGTGTCTTCCCCGGCCAGAAACAGGGGCAGGGCATCAATGGCCGCGTCAATACTGGCTTCGATACGCGCCTGGTCAACCGCACTGGCCCGGCCGAGCACGTAGCCGGTCACCTGGGATGCGTGGCCCGGATGGCCGATGCCGATGCGCAGGCGGGCGAAGCTGTTGTTGTTGCCGAGGCGGGAAACGATATCGCGCAGGCCGTTGTGGCCACCGTGCCCACCTCCGCGTTTGAAGCGCGCGCTGCCGGCGGGAATATCCAGTTCATCGTGTGCGACCAGAATGGCCTCGGGTGCGATTTTAAAAAAGTTCGCCATGGCCGCCACGGATTGCCCGCTGCGGTTCATGAACGTGGTGGGGATCAGCAATCGAATGTCCTGACCGGCAACCTGGATTCGAGCGCTCAGGCCGGAAAATCGGGATTCTGGCTGCAGGATGGCACCGTACTGGCGTGCCAGTGCCTCGACGAAGTCGGCACCGGCGTTGTGACGGGTTCCCCGGTAGTCGCTGCCCGGGTTGCCCAGTCCGGCAATCATGGATATGGAGCCTGCCAACGCCAGTGCCTCGCCGTCGCGAGAGATCAGTCCTCGCTGCTGTCCGAGCTGCTGTCTTCGGACGAGTCTTCCCCGGCGTCGCTGCCACCCTTCGGTGCAACAACGGAGGCGACCGCGAGGTCGTGGTCTTCGCCCAGAGCCAGGGCAACCGACGTGACGCCCTGCGGCAGCTTGATGTCTGACAGGTGGATAATCTCACCGGTCTTGACGTCCGCCATGTCCACTTCAATGAACTCGGGGATGTCCGTCGGCAGGCACAGTACTTCGATGTCGGTAGCCTGGTGCTGGATCATGCCGCCCTGGACCTTGACGCCGTGGCAGGTCTTCTCATTCAGGAAGTGAATGGGCACGTGAACCTTGATGGCCACGTTCTCGTTGACGCGCAGGAAGTCAGCGTGGGTAACGCTGTTGCGGGCCGGGTGGCGCTGCAGGTCCTTGAGGATCGCTTTCTCTTTTTTGCCGTTGATGTTGATGACCAGCACGTGAGAGAAAAATGCTTCGTTTTCCAGCGATTTTTCCAGATCCTTGCGGATGATGGACAGTGGCTGGGGATCCTTGTCACCGCCGTAAATGATAGCGGGAACCTGGTCTGCGAGACGACGCAGGCGGCGGCTCGCACCTTTCCCCATGTCCTCACGCACTTCTGCGTACAACTCAAATTGGTCAGACATTGTCTGCACTCCTTTGATGACACACTGCTTCGCCTGCGACCGGCCCGGCAGTGGGTGGGTTATGCGCTGCCCCTACTGGAACAGCGCGCTGATGGATTCCTCGTTGGAAACCCGGCGAATCGACTCCGCCAGCAGATCCGATATGGTCAGCTGGCGGATTTTCGAAACGGCCCGGGCGTCCGCGCTCAGGGGAATCGTGTCTGTCACGACCAGCTCGTCGAGCTGGGAATTGCGAAGATTTTCCAGGGCGCGGCCAGACAGCACTGCGTGTGTGCAGTAAGCCACGACCTTGCTGGCGCCGCGCTCCTTGAGCGCGTCGGCGGCCTTGCACAGGGTGCCGGCGGTGTCGACCATATCGTCCACCAGCAGGCAGATGCGACCGTCGACTTCTCCGATCAGGTTCATCACCTGAGCCTCATTGGCCTGTGGGCGGCGCTTGTCGATGATGGCGAGGTCTGCATCGTCCAGTTGTTTGGCGATGGCGCGAGCCCGGACCACGCCGCCGATATCCGGGGATACCACGATCAGGTTCTCGTAGTTGCAGTCGAGGATATCGGCGTTCAGGATGGGCGAGCCGTAGACGTTGTCTACGGGGCAACCGAAGAAACCCTGAATCTGTTCGGCGTGCAGGTCCACGGTGAGCACCCGGTCAACACCCACAGACACCATCATGTCGGCAACGACCTTCGCGGTGATAGGCACGCGGGCAGAGCGCACGCGACGATCCTGGCGTGCGTAGCCGAAGTAGGGCACTACCGCGGTGATGCGCGCCGCCGACGCACGGCGCAGTGCATCGATCATGACCAGCAGTTCCATCAGGTTGTCGTTGGTCGGCGCGCAGGTGGGTTGCACGACAAACACATCCTTGCCGCGGACGTTTTCATTCAGTTCGACCGCGATTTCGCCGTCGCTGAACTTACCCACGCTGGCTTTGCCCAGGGAAAGATAAAGTCGGTTGGCGATTTTCTGGGCCAGTTCCGGGTTTGCATTACCCGTAAAGACCATCAGCTTGGAGGACACGGCACTTCTCTCCTGGGGGGATATGGCTGGGGTGGTAGGATTCGAACCTACGAATGCCGGGATCAAAACCCGGTGCCTTGCCACTTGGCGACACCCCAATAATTCGTTGTAAACTTCAGGCCAGTGCCCTCAGTGCAGGTGATTCGTTGACGCCCTGTGCAACGAAAGAGCCCCACTTCCCGGGCACTTCACGCTGTGCCGCCTGCGCCTCTTCCCGTGTGCCGAACGCGGCGAAAACACAGGACCCGGTGCCGGTCAGTCGGGGCTCGGCAAACTGCCGAAGCCAGTTGAGCGCTTCACCTGTTTCAGGGTAGCGCGCAACAACAACCGGTTCACAGTCGTTGCGGTGTACCCCCTGAAAAAAGGCGGCCATTGTGATCGGCAGGCTGTCTCGTGTCAATTCCCGGTCGGAAAAAATTTCCCCTGTGGGCACCGCGCAGCGGGGTTTGAGGATGAGGTACCAGGCCTCTGGCAAGTGGATCGCCGTCAAGACCTCGCCGATGCCCTCGGCCCAGGCACTGTGACCGCCAACAAACACCGGCACGTCCGCCCCCAGGGAGGCACCGAGCGCCTGCAGGGTGTCGAGGCTCATGTCGAGCTGCCACAGCCGGTTCAGCGCCAGCAGTGTGCTCGCCGCGTTGGAGGAGCCCCCGCCAAGCCCGCCGCCCATGGGAATCTGCTTGTCACAGGTAATTGCGGCGCCCAGTGTACCACGCTGCAGCAGTTGTGCGGCGCGCAGGATCAGGTTGTCCTGAAGGGGCACCTCGCTACCTGGCATGTGCAGGGTGACCCTGCCGCTGTCGTTGGCGGTGAACGTCATCCTGTCTCCCCAGTTCAGGAGCTGGAATACGGTCTGCAAGGTATGATAGCCGTCCTCGCGCCGGCCGGTAACGTGCAGAAACAGGTTCAGTTTGGCCGGCGATATCAGGGCCACGCTGGCGCTCATCGTTCGCGGCCTGCACGCCAGTGCTGAATGATCACTTTGGCACGGGTGGCACCGCGCTCAAGGGTCAATCGTGTAGGCAGGAAATAAATCCCCACCTGTTGGTAGCGCTCGTAGCGGATCCGCCAACCCGCCTGCTGCAGGGTCTGCAGCAGGTCGTCGGCGATGTCCAGCACATCGGGTGCTGGAGTCGGAGCAGGAATGCCCTTGAGCCAGTGCGGCAGGGCCGCAAGCGGCAGGTCCCAGCCCGTCTCCTGAGCCATGACATCCGGTGTCGACAGGTCGAACAGCCGCACGGACTCCCCCTGCCACACTGCGAGCGTGCGACCGTCACTGCGCAGCTCGGTGGCCTGTAGCCCCAGAGGGCCGCTGAGCTGCACCGTGGTGTCGCTTTGTTGCTGTTCCCAGTTGAGACTGGCGGATTCCGACTGCTCGCCGTTGCGCACGGCGATCTTGCCGGTGGCGGACCAGTCATCGAGCGCGCCCAGTTGTTGCGACCGTTGCAGCCAGGGGCTGTCCGGGATCGGCGGTGGTGTGGTGGCACAGCCGGCCAGCCACAGCCCCATACACAGGAGGGCAAGGCGCAGCGCGGGGGTGTACGGCGGTGTCACTCGCCTTCGAGCCGGGCAGGGGGCACCTGCAGGCGCTGTAGTGTCTCCAGCAGGGTGCCGTGTTCTGGATCCAGCTGCAGCCCATTGCGCCAGACTGCGGTGGCGTCATCCTCGCGACCCAGGGTCCAGAGCACCTCGCCAAGATGCGCTGCGACTTCGGGGTCCTTGAGTCCCGTCCAGGCCCGCTGCAAATAGTGCAGGGCCTCCTCCGCCCGGTTTTGCCGGAACAGGACCCATCCCATGCTGTCCAGGATGGCCGGTTCCTCGGGGGCCAGTGTCAGGGCGCGGGAAATGAGCTGCTCGGCCTCCGTGTAGCGGTTGGTGTGGTTGCTCAGGGTGTAACCCAGTGCGTTCAGCGCCGTGGCATTGTCGGGGTTGTCCTGCAGGATATGCCTCAGGTCCGCCTCCATTCCGTGCAGATCGCCGAGTTGCTCGCGCAGCATGGCGCGACTGTAGCGCAGGGAGGCGGCATCCGGCAGCGTGGCCAGGGCCTGGTCCAGCAGCGTCAGGCTTGCCTCCAGCAGGTTGGCCCGGGTCAGCAACTCGGACTCGAGCGCGAAAAGCTGCTCCGCCAGTGTGGGGTAGCTGGCCCGCTGCTGGTCGAAGAAAGCGGCGCTCTCGCTGATGTTGCCCTGCTCGATCAGCAGGCGCCCGACGCGTCCGCGGGCATTGAAGAACTCCCGGCTGCCGGGGTCCTCGACTTGTGTATAAGCGGCGATCGCCTCCTCGGGGCGCCCTTCCTGCTCCAGGATGCGCCCCAGATAGTAGTTCGCTTCGTCGACCCGCTGTTCCAGCGCCAGCACCTGTCTCAGGTAGGCCTTGGCGGCCAGCGTGTCGCCTGCATCCTGATTGAGCAGGGCCAGGGACAGCAGCAGGTCGCCGTCGCGGGGGGAGCGGGCCGAGAGAATCTCGAACTGGCGACGCGCGGCGGTGATGTCGGAGCGGGTCAGCAGACGGGCGTACTGGAGGCGCAGGACGCTGTTGTCCGGTTGCTCTTCAAGCGCCGCTTCGATGCGCTGGAACGGCCGTTCCTCCTCCGCTTCCAGGCGTAACTTGGCGTCCAGCATGAGTCCCTGGGTCTGCCCGGGTTCCAGCGCCAGGAGGCGCTCCAGGGCAGCGCGGGTGCCTGCCGTATCACCAAGCTCGTCGCGAATCAGGGCATGCGTGAGGAGCAGGCCGGTATCCTCCGGGCGTTCGGCCAGCAGGGTGTCCACGGCGTCATCGAGTGCCGCTTTTTCGGTGGCTGGCAGCTCGCGGAAGCCGCTCAGCAGCATGGGGAAGCTGGTGCGCAACTCGTTGCGCGCGACCACCGCAAGATGCGGTACCGCCTGCGCCGGATGACCCTTGCGGATCAGTAGAGTCGCCAGCGTGTTGTTGGCCTCCGGGCTTTCCGGGTCAAGCTCGACCCAGAGACTCACCGCTTCGTAGGCCTCGGTTTCGCGCTTCATGAACTGGGCGAGGTGCGTCGCGTGAGCGCTGATCGCAGGCTCCCGCAGCAGCCGGGCCTGTTCCAGGTAGGTAGTCAGCGCGGTGTCGTAGTCGCTGCGGCGCAGGGCAAACTCGGCCAGCAGCAGCGGGTAGAGGCTTTCGGCCGGAAAGGCGCGCTCCGGAGGGTCTGCGACGTCAACGGGCGCGACAGCGGCGTCCGCCGGTTCCTTGCTCGGCGTAGCGGGAGAGGTGGACGCGCAGCCCCCCAGCGCCAGCAGGAGCGCACTTGTCAGCAAGAGTCGGAGCATGGTCAGGACAGGTATCGGTATCCGGCGTGAGGCAGTAATAGTGACACACTCAGGGGCTGAATCCCAAGTGGTGTAATGCGGATCGCAGGCGGTATCTTCAGCGTCGGTCACACAAGATGCCTGTCATTCAGCGCATATCTTGGTAGAATCACGGGCTGACGAGACAGGATGTGGTTCGGGTTACGGCGTCTACCCGGCCCGCCACCCCTCCGGAGCCCCTCGCGCGCTATGAATCTCATTGCCCTCGGAATCAACCACAACTCGGCTGGCGTCGAGGTGCGTGAGCGCGTGGCGTTTGCGCCGGAGCAGGTGACGGAAGCGCTGGAGCATGCCTGTGAGCACGCGGGGCTCGATGAAGTCGTGATTCTGTCCACCTGCAATCGCACCGAGCTCTACGCCATCGTGCCCGAGGCATCCCGCTGCGCGGAGAAGTCCGCGCAGCTGGTGGACTGGATGGCGAACTACCATCACTTGTCCCGTGACGAGCTGCGCCGGGCGGCCTATCACTACGAAGCGGCGGATGCGCTGCGCCACATGGTAAAGGTGGCCAGTGGCCTCGACTCCATGGTGCTGGGAGAGCCCCAGATATTCGGCCAGCTGAAGTCCGCCTATGCGGTAGCAATGGAAGCGGGCACCATCGGCGCGGATATGGGCCGTCTGTTCCAGAAAATATTTGCCCTCGCCAAGCGGGTCCGCACCGACACCGCAATCGGCGAAAACCCTGTGTCGGTAGCCTACGCCGCCGTGGACCTCGCCGGCCATATTTTCTCCGACCTGAGCCGGTGCGATGCGCTGCTGGTCGGCGCGGGAGAGACCATCGAGCTGGTAGCGCGGCACTTGCTGGAAGCGGGCGTGCGACGTATCGTGATTGCCAACCGGACTCTGGGGCGTGCGCGGGAGCTGGCGCAGAAATTCGGTGCGGAGGCGGTGCTGCTGGCCGAGATTCCCGCGCACTTGCCACATGCAGACATCGTTATCACCTCGACCGCGAGCCAGTTGCCGATTCTCGGCAAGGGTGCCGTTGAGCAGGCCATCAAGGTGCGCAAGCACCGTCCGGTCCTGATGGTGGATATCGCGGTGCCGAGGGATATAGAGCCGCAGGTGGCGGATTTGCCCGATGTCTATCTGTACACTGTGGATGATCTGCGCGATATCGTGGAACAGAACCTGCGCAGCCGCCAGACGGAGGCGCGCAAGGCCGACCAGCTTATCGAGGCCGGCGTCAGCGAGTATCTCGAGGAACTGCGCAGCCTCGCCGCTGTGGACAGCGTGCGCCAGTACCGAGACATGGCGGAATCTATTCGCGAGCTGGAATTGCAGCGCGCCCTGCGCGCCCTGGCCCGCGGAGATGACCCGCAGCAGATCGTCGCCCAGCTGGCGCGCGGCATCACCAACAAGCTGATTCACGCGCCCACTGCCGGCCTCAAGCGGGCCAGTGCCGAAGGGCGCCAGGATCTGCTGGCAGGCGCCCGTCGCCTGCTCGGTCTGGATGATGCCGTGCACAGCGCCCCCGGCGCGAACCGCCCGGAATCTGTGGAGGACGCCAGTGCTGCCACCTCTGCACCGGCAGCCCAATCCCGAGTCGACCGAACCCTGCAATGAAAGCTTCCCTGCTGACCAAACTGGATGCCCTCACCGATCGCCACGAGGAGGTCTCTGCATTGCTCGGAGACGCCGAGACTATCGCTAACCAGAACCGCTTTCGGGAACTTTCCCGCGAGTATGCTGAACTGGAAGAGGTGGTGAGTTGTTACCACCAGTACAGCCGCGTGCGCGCCGATCTTGATGAGGCGCGCAGCATGCTGCAGGAGGCGGATGCAGACATCGTGGCCATGGCGGAGGAAGAGATCGCCAGCGGCACGGCGCGCCTGGAGGCCCTGGAGCTGGAGCTGCAGGCACTCCTGCTGCCGCGCGACCCCCAGGATTCCTGTAACGTGTTCCTCGAGATTCGCGCCGGAACCGGCGGCGATGAGGCCGCGATTTTCTCCGGCGACCTGTTTCGCATGTACAGTCGTTACGCAGAGACCATGGGCTGGAAAATCGAGGTCCTTTCAGAGCGTCCGGGAGAGCACGGCGGCTTCAAGGAAATCATCAGTCTTGTGGAGGGGCGGGATGTGTACGCCCACCTCAAGTTCGAATCCGGTGCGCATCGCGTGCAGCGCGTGCCGGAAACCGAATCCCAGGGCCGTATCCACACGTCTGCCTGTACGGTAGCGGTGATGCCGGAGCCCGACGAGGTCGCGGTCGGCGCCATCAGCAAGGCGGATATCCGCGTCGACACCTTCCGGGCGTCAGGTGCAGGCGGCCAGCACGTCAACAAGACCGACTCCGCTGTGCGCATCACACACCTGCCCAGCGGCATTGTTGTCGAATGCCAGGATGAACGCTCACAGCACAAGAACCGCGCCCGGGCCATGTCCCTGTTGCAGGCAAAGCTGCAGACCTCCGCGCAGGACAAGCAGGCGGCGGAGCAGGCCGAACAGCGTCGCAACCTGGTCGGTACCGGGGATCGCTCCGATCGCATCCGCACCTACAATTTTCCGCAGGGCCGCGTCACAGACCACCGCATCAACCTGACACTGTACAAGCTTGACGAGGTGATGCAGGGGGAACTCGACGCGGTCATCGGCCCGCTACGTCAGGAGTACCAGGCGGATCAGCTGGCGGCCATGGCGGCACACCAATGCTGACGGTCGACGCCTTCCTGCGTGCCGGCAACGACCTGCCGGGTGACAGTGCGCGCCGCGATGCCGAAATCCTCCTCACCCATGTGCTGGGCAAGCCCCGGAGCTGGCTTTACGCCTGGCCCGATGCGCAACTGGCCCCCGCACAGGCCGCCCGCTACACAGCCCTGCTGGCCCGTCGTCGCGCGGGTGAGCCGGTCGCATACCTGACCGGTGAGCGCGAGTTCTGGTCGCTGCCGCTGAGGGTGACCGATGCCACGCTGATCCCCCGTCCGGAGACCGAGACGCTGGTTGAATGGGCCCTGTCATTGCCATTGCCCCCCGACGCCAGCGTGCTTGACCTCGGCACTGGCACCGGGGCCATCGCCATCGCCCTGGCGGCGGAGCGTCCCGGCTGGCAGCTGACTGCCTTGGATCGCTCCAGCGCGGCCCTTGCGGTGGCAGAGGACAATGTCGCGCGGCTGTGTCCGGGCCGGGTGCGCTGCCTGCAGTCTGACTGGTTTGCGGCGCTGCAGGGTTCACGCCACGCGCTGATTGTCAGCAATCCGCCCTATGTAGAGAGCAGCAGTCCCTGGCTGGCACAGGGTGATGTGCGTTTCGAGCCTGTCGGCGCACTGGTTGCCGGTGAGGATGGGCTTGACGACCTCACACAGCTCTGCGCGGCCGCGCCGGCCCACCTTGCCGCCGGCGGCTGGCTGTTGCTTGAACACGGTCACCAGCAAGCCGCAGCGGTGCGACAGCTGCTGCGGGAGAATGGCTTCGAGTCTGTTGCCACGCGCTGTGACCTGGCGGGCAAGGAGCGGGTGACCGGTGGCTGCTGGCATGCTGACTGACGCGGATCTAGCCCGCTACAGCCGGCAACTGCTGCTGCCGGACTTCGGCATCGACGGGCAGCAGGCACTGGCGGCTGCCCGCGTGCTGGTTATTGGCCTTGGCGGCTTGGGCAGCCCGGCGGCCCTGTACCTCGCGGCGGCGGGGATCGGCCACCTGCGGCTGGCCGATGGCGACGTGGTGGAGCCGAGCAACTTGCAGCGCCAGATACTGCACGATGAAACCACGTTGGGCATGAACAAGGCCGCCTCCGCGGTGCGGCGCCTGGCGGCACTGAACAGCACGATCCAACTGCAGCCCTTCGCTACGCATCTGCAGGGCAGGACACTGGTGGAGGCGGTTGCCGGGCAGGACCTGGTGATTGATGCCAGTGATCGTTTCAGCACGCGCTACGCGGTGAACCGGGCCTGCCTGGACATGGGGGTGCCCCTGTTGTCGGCCTCGGCGGTGCGTCTGGAGGGGCAGCTGGCGCTGTTTGATACACCCTCGGGCGGCGCCTGCTACCGTTGCCTGTACCCCCTGGCGGCCGCCGATGACGACCGGCAGGCCTGCGCCGAGTCCGGCGTACTCGGGCCGGTGGTGGGCGTGCTGGGCTCGCTGTTGTCGCTGGAGGCGCTGAAATACCTCACGGGCCTGCCAACCTTGCGCGATGAAGTGCTCATGCTGGATTTGCGCACGTTGTCCCAATACCGCCTGCGGCTGCAGCGGAAGCCGGATTGCCCGGACTGCGGATCACGGGCAAGGCGCTGAAACGCTGCGGCGGCAAACTTTTTGCCCAGTGTGGGGTCACACTGTCACGCACCGGAGAGAATGCACTATGGATTGGCTGATCGGGCTTTATTACCGCTTGCACAACGGCGTGTTTGGCACCTTGCGCCATGTCGACTGGCTGGCGCCATTGGCGCTGCGTTTGTACCTGGTGCCCGTATTCTGGATGGCCGGTACGCAGAAAATCGCCGGCATGGACAGCACCATCGAATGGTTCGCCAATGAGGATTGGGGGCTGGGACTGCCGTTCCCTGCGCTGCTGGCCCACCTGGCCGCCTATACCGAAGCCATCGGCGCACTGCTGCTGCTTGTCGGGCTTGCCACGCGCTGGGTTGCCCTGCCACTGATGGTGACCATGCTGGTCGCCGCGTGGACAGTGCACTGGCAAAACGGCTGGGCGGCGATTGCAGATTCCGGCGCAGAGGACATCGCCGTGCGTCTCGGCACTGCGCACGATCTCCTGCGCGAACACGGTAACTTCAGCTGGCTGACAGAGCACGGTAATCTCGTGGTGCTGAACAACGGCATCGAGTTTGCGGCCACCTATTTCATCATGCTGATGGCACTGTTGTTCATGGGGGGAGGGCGCCTGGTCAGTGCCGATTACTATCTCGCGCGTTTATATCCCGGTAGCGGCACGTTCCGGACAAAACTGCTAGACTAGCGCCCCTGTGAGACTGTGCAAGTCCGTGAACCCTGACAGGAAGCAACTTTGATCAAGAGTCTACTCGGCCGCGGTGGCAAGAATGCTGATGGCGCCGCCACCACACCTCCCCCTCCCGAAACCTCCGGTAGTGATTCGACGCACGGCAAGCCGCCCCGCGGCCCCGGACACAGTGACCGCGGACAGGGCAAGTCGGGAAAACAGCGCTCCCGCCGGTCCCCTGCGCCCGAGAGGCCCTGGAGCCTGGATGATTTCCAGGTAGAACCGGAAGAGGGCAAAACCCGTTTCCATGATCTCGGCTTGCGCGAGGAACTGATGCGCGGCATCGCGGGCCTCGGTTTCAGTTACTGCTCTCCGATTCAGGCCGCGATCCTTCCGCATACCCTGCAGGGTCACGACGCTATCGGCAAGGCGCAGACCGGCACCGGTAAAACGGCCGCCTTCCTGATCACCGTCTTCAACGACCTGCTGTGCCATCCGCAGGAAGGGGAGCGCTTCCTTGGCGAGCCGCGAGCCCTGGTGATCGCGCCGACACGGGAACTGGTTATGCAGATTGCCGCTGATGCGGAGGACCTCGCCCGGTTCACGGGTCTGAAGGTGGTCACGCTGATCGGCGGCATGGATTACCAGAAGCAGTTGAACAGGCTGAACAGCGACGTGGTGGACCTCGTCGTGGCGACGCCCGGCCGCCTGATCGACTTCATGCAGCGCCGCGACCTGTTCCTTGATCGCGTCGAGACTCTGGTGCTCGACGAAGCCGATCGTATGCTGGATATGGGCTTCATTCCGCAGGTGAAACGCATTGTGCGGGCCACGCCTCCCAAGCAGAACCGCCAGACCCTGCTGTTTTCCGCCACGTTCACGCAGGACATCATCAACCTCTCACAGCAGTGGACCTGGGAGCCGGTGACGATTGAGATTGAGCCTGATCATGTGGCCACTGACTCGGTAGACCAGAAGGTCTACCTGGTCAGCAGTGAGCAGCGCTATCGTCTCCTGGTCAATCTGGTGCGCAGCCCGGAAGCTACCAGCGTCATTGTATTTGCCAATCGCCGGGATCAGGTGCGCAGGCTGCACGAGCGCTTGCGCAAGGCGGGCGTCTCCTGCGGAATCCTCTCCGGGGAGATTCCGCAGGCCAAGCGCACCAGCACGCTGGCCCAGTTCAAGAAGGGTGATATCAAGGTGCTGGTCGCCACAGACGTCGCCGGCCGCGGCATTCACGTTGATGGTGTGAGCCACGTGGTCAACTACAACCTGCCGGAAGATCCGGACGACTATGTGCACCGCATCGGTCGCACCGGGCGTGCGGGCGCCACCGGCGTGTCCATCAGCTTCGCCAGCGAAGACGATGCCTTCCTGCTGCCGGATATTGAAGCCCTACTGGGTGAGCGGCTTGAGTGCACCCACCCGCCCGAGTCACTGCTCGCGTAGTTCCTCACACCAGAGCAGGGTGGCGCCAACCACTGCCGCTGGGACCACAAAGAAGTTGATCACCGGTATCCCGGCGCACAGCGCGACGAGGCCACCGAAGCCGAGACTGCTCAGGCGCTTGCGGGCTACCGCCGCTTTCACTTCGGCAAACCCCATTTGGTGGTTGTCGACCGGGTAGTCGACAAACTGGATGCTCATCATCCAGGCGCCCAGCAGGAACCATAGCAGCGGCGCGGCCAGGTTGACGCCGGGGACAAAACTGAGAATCAGGACCAGCAGCGCCATCGGCAGGTAGTAGGCCAGTTTGGCCAGCTCCCGCAGCACCGCTCGGGGCACGGACAACAGGGCGGCCAGGGGCCCTTCCAATGCGTCCACGGGCTGCCCTGTCAAGAGTTCTTCGGTCTTCTCGGCGAGCAGGTTATTGAAGGGTGACGCAATCAGCAGTGCCAGCGCGGTAAAGGTGTAGCCGGCAAGCAGGCCGAACACGACCACCAGCAGTGGCCATATGACCCACTCAAGAAAAGCCAGCCAGGCGGGCAGTGCTGCCATCCAGTCGTTGATGGTACGGTCGAGAAAACTGAACGCAAGGCCCAGCAGCGATGCGAAGATAAGCACGTTGACCAGCAAGGGCACGATGACGAACAGGCGCAGTGCTGGGTGCGTGAGCAGGCGGGCGCCGCGGAACAGGTAGTCCGCGCCGCGAGCAAGATTGCCTTCCATAGAAAACGTGGCCTCTTGTTGATTGGCGTGAAACCCGATGATCTGCCGCGCTATAATGATGCACTGCATGGGAGCGGGAAGCCATGGCTGACGAAGAATCCGAGCTGTTTTTCCAGGAAGTGGCCGATGTCGTGCCACTGAAACGCGAAAAGCGCGTGCCCCTCGCCCCGGGCGCTGACGACCGTGACACCTCGGTCGAGGCGCGCCGGCAGGCGGCGGTCAGTGTGCGCGAGGCGGACAGGAATCTGCTCAGCGACCGCGAGGCAGAGCCTCTCGACGCCTGGTATGTACTCGAGTTCAAGCGGCCGGGCGTACAGAACGGCGTGTATCGCAAGTTACGCCAGGGGCGCTATGAGCAGGAGGCCCGGCTGGACCTGCATCGTATGACGGTAGCGGTAGCACGGCGTGAGCTGTTTGTGTTTCTTGAGCAATGCCATGAACTGGGGCTGCGCAGTGTGCTGCTGATCCATGGCAAGGGCGAACGCAAGGCCGAGCGCGAGCGCAGTGCCGTGCTCAAGGGGCATGTGCATGTGTGGCTGCAGGAAGTGCCCATGGTACAGGCCTATCACAGCGCGCAGCCGCAGCACGGCGGCACCGGTGCGGTTTATGTGCTGTTGCGCAAGAGCGAGGAACAGAAGCGCAAGAATCGGGAGCGCTTCATGAAGGGCCGCGTGCCGATTGACCGTTGAGGCTCGCCGGTTTTCCGGCGGAGACTTTCCGTCCTGGTATCAGGGCCCGGCAGCGCGCCGGAGGATTTCCGCGTATTCGGTGCCATGGCGATGCTCGCCAATGATATCGAGGACGGTGCGGCCATCCTTCCCTGTCGCCAGGAGGTTGCGGCCGTCGGCGGTGAAAAAATCCACGAACAGCCCGAAGTCGGACGCGCGCATGCTCTGGTAGGCTTTCAACAGCATGTGAAAGTCGTGGTCACTGCCATCGTGGGAGCGCACCCCGAGGAAGCTGCGGATGTGATCCTCGGTCCAGACCTCATCAATGACCTTTTCCTTGTCTTTTCTCATGTGTTCCCGTGTCCACCGGCATTTGCCAGTTGCTGGTTGAGCAGATCGTTGACCATCTGCGGATTCGCCTGCCCCTTGGACAGTTTCATGATCTGGCCGACAAAAAAGCCGGAGAGTTTCTTGCGCCGGTTCTCATCCGCCGCGAGGTACTGGGCCACCTGTTCCGGATTGGCCCGGATCACCTCGGAGACCATGGCCTCAAGGGCGCCGCTGTCGCTCACCTGGCGCAGGCCGCGGGCTTCGATAATGCTGTCAGCATCACCCTCGCCAGCCCACATGGCCTCGAAGACCTGCTTGCCGATCTTGCCGGAAATACTGCCATCGAGAATACGCTGTAGCAGTGCGGCCAGGGCCTGCGCGTCCACCGGGCTCTGGCTCAGGGCCAGGTCGCTGCGGTTGAGTTGCCCGAGCAGTTCCACCTGCACCCAGTTGGCGGCAATCTTGGCATCGCCGCAGTCTTTGACCACGGCTTCGTAGAAGTCTGCCAGAGGACGCTCTGCCGCGAGTACGGAAGCGTCGTAGGCGCTGAGACCATAGTCGGCGATGAAACGCTCACGTTTGGCCGCGGGCAACTCAGGCAGGCTGGCGCGAATACTGTCGACCCAGCTTTGCTCAATCACCACGGGCAGCAGGTCCGGCTCGGGGAAATAGCGGTAGTCGTTGGCAACCTCCTTGCTCCGCATGGAGCGGGTCTCGTCGCGCTCCGCATCGTACAGGCGGGTCTCCTGCACCACCTGTCCCCCGGCTTCGAGAATGTCGGCCTGTCGCTCAATTTCGTGGTGGATGGCTTTTTCGACGAAGCGGAAGGAATTGACGTTCTTGATTTCCGCGCGCGTCCCCAGGGCCTCGCTGCCTGCAGGACGCAGTGACAGGTTGATATCACAGCGCATTGACCCCTCCGCCATGTTGCCATCGGAGATCCCCAGGCTGGTGACCAGGCTGTGCAGCGTCTTGAGGTAGGCAACAGCTTCTTCTGCGCTGCGCAGGTCTGGTTCGCTGACGATCTCCAGCAGCGGCGTACCGGCGCGATTGAGATCGATACCCGTCTGGTTGTGGAAGTCCTCGTGCAGCGACTTGCCCGCATCCTCTTCCAGATGGGCGCGGGTGATGCCGATGCGGCGCACGCTGCCGTCCTCCAGCTGGATGTCAAAGTGCCCGCGCCCGACGATGGGCTCCTGAAACTGGCTGATCTGGTAGCCTTTCGGGAGGTCGGGATAGAAATAATTTTTGCGGTCGAACACTGAACGCAGGCCGATTTCCGCACCAATACCCAGGCCGAACATGACGGCGTAGCGCACGGCCTGTTCGTTGAGTACCGGCAGCATGCCCGGCATGGCGAGGTCCACCGCGCAGGCCTGGGTGTTCGGCTCAGCGCCAAAGCGTGTGGCGGCACCCGAAAAGATCTTCGATTCGGTGGCCAGCTGCAAATGCACCTCCAGCCCAATGACGACTTCCCAGTTCATTCTGAGGCCTCCCCGGGTGTTTGCCTGTGCCAGTCGCTGACCTGCTGTAGCTGGTGTGCCACGTTGAGCAGGCGGGCCTCGTCGAAATGCGGGCCTATCAGCTGCAGGCCAACCGGTAGCCCGGCGGCCAGCCCCGCCGGTACCGACATCGCCGGCAGTCCTGCGAGGTTGACCGCAAGTGTGTACACGTCCTCGAGATACATTGCCAGCGGGTCGCTGGTTTTGGTGCCGAGACCGAAGGCGGGTCCCGGGGTAGTCGGCCCGGCGATGATATCCACGCTGGCAAACGCGTCGAGGAAGTCCTGGCGAATCAGGCGGCGAACCTGCTGGGCCTTGCGATAGTAGGCATCATAGTAGCCTGCCGACAGGGCAAAAGTGCCCACCAGGATGCGCCGTTTGACCTCGTCGCCAAAGCCCTCCTGCCGACTCCGGGTATACAGGTCATGCAGGTCGCGGGGTGCTTCGCAACGGTAGCCGTAGCGCACGCCGTCATAGCGTGACAGGTTGGTCGAGGCCTCTGCCGGGGCGATGATGTAATACGTTGGAATGCTCAGCCCGGTATGGGGCAGGGTGATGTCGACCAGGGTCGCTCCCTGCTGCTCGAGCAGCGCAAGCGCCGCGTGGATACGGTCCCCGGTGGCAGTATCAAGCCCCTCGCCGAAATACTCTCGTGGCAGGCCGATGCGCAGTCCGGTCAGCGGTTGGCGCAGCTGCGCCGTGTAGTCCTCGACCGGGTGGGCCGAGCTGGTGGAGTCCAGTGGGTCGAGGCCGGCGATGGCGTTGAGGAGCAGCGCGCAGTCCTCGGCGCTGCGCGCCATGGGCCCGCCCTGGTCGAGGCTCGAGGCGTAGGCCACCATGCCCAGCCGCGACACGCGCCCGTAGGTAGGCTTCAACCCGGTGATGCCGCAGAACGCAGCCGGTTGGCGAATGGACCCGCCGGTATCGGTGCCTGTAGCCAGTGGTACCAGTCGCGCCGCTACCGCTGCGGCAGAGCCGCCGGAGGAGCCGCCGGGAACCCGGGCTGTGTCCCAGGGGTTGCGGGTGTTGCCATAAAAACTGGTTTCGCTGGAGGAGCCCATGGCGAACTCGTCCATATTGGTTTTGCCCAGGAGCACGGTGCCGGCGTCACGCAAAAGCCGGGTGACGGTGGCATCGTAGGGTGGAACAAAATTATCGAGCATTTTCGAGCCGCAGCTGGTGCGCAGGCCCGTGGTGCAGAAAATGTCCTTGTGCGCCAGTGGAATGCCGAGCAGCGGGCCTTGCTCGCCGGCCGCCAGCCTGGCATCCGCACTCGCCGCAGCGGCCAGGGCGCCGGCTTCGTCCACGGTGATGAAACTGTTGTATTGCGAGTCCAGCGAGCGTATGCGCTGCAGGCAGTGCCGGGTCAATTCTGTGCTGGTGAATTCCCGGCTGCGCAAGGCGTGAGCGAGCTCTGCGACTGAAAGATCATGCATGTGACGTCCCGAGGGCGGCTTTGCCGCTTCAATCAATGACTTTGGGTACCAGGTAGAGGCCATTCTCCACGGCGGGAGCGATGGCCTGGAAGGCTTCACGCCTGTTTTCCTCGGTGACCGCATCGCTGCGCAGGCGCTGGACAGCGTCCAGCGGATTGGCCATGGGCTCCACGGCCCCGGTATCCACTGACTGCAGCTGGTCCACCAGCCCGAGGATGGTGGCGATCCGATCGGTGACTTCGGCCACTGCCTCGGGGGCTATGCGCAAGCGGGCCAGCTCGGCCAGTTTTTCAATGTCGTCCCGGTGTACTGTCATTCGATTTACTACCATCAGCGAGCCTGCCGCCTTCTCGGCGGGGGCGTAAAGTTATCACATTTGCGCCTTGCCCAAAATCCCCGCCATTGATACAGTTATTGGCCAGGTTACACACCGCAGAATAATGAACGAGGCGGTCTCTCAACTGCAGGCCTCTCGGGCCCTGAGGCCCGCCGCGAAGGGGTGTCGCTGAGCTCCGGTAGGGAGTTCCCCGATCTATTCACAAGGTAGTCAAAATTCATGTTGAAGAAGCTGCGCGGCGTGTTCTCAAACGATCTCTCTATCGATTTGGGTACAGCGAACACGCTGATTTATGTGCGCGACAAGGGCATTGTTCTCAATGAGCCCTCGGTAGTGGCGATTCGTTTTCACAACGGCCAGAAGACCATCGAAGCGGTGGGTACCGAAGCCAAACGCATGCTCGGGCGCACGCCGGGTAATATCACCGCTATCCGCCCGCTCAAGGACGGTGTCATTGCGGATTTCCAGGTGACCGAGAAAATGCTGCAGCATTTCATAGCCCGTGTGCACGAAAGCCGCTTCATCCGGCCCAGTCCACGCGTGCTGGTCTGTGTGCCCTGCATGTCTACGCAGGTCGAGCGGCGCGCCATTCGCGAGTCCGCACTTAGCGCCGGTGCGCGTGAGGTGCGCCTCATTGAAGAACCGATGGCGGCGGCCATCGGCGCCGGCCTGAATGTCGAGGAAGCGACCGGTTGCATGGTGGTGGATGTAGGCGGTGGCACGACGGAAATAGCCATTATTTCCCTCAATGGCGTGGTTTACCGTGACTCGTTGCGTATTGGCGGCGACCGTTTCGACGAGGCGATTGTCTCCCATGTGCGTCGGCGCTATGGCAGCCTTATTGGCGACGCCACCGCGGAGCGCATCAAACAGGAAATCGGTTGTGCCTTCGCTGGCAGTGAACTGCGTGAAATCGACGTGCGTGGTCGCAACCTCGCAGAGGGCGTACCGCGCAGCTTTACCCTGAACAGCGACGAGATACTCGAGGCCTTGCAGGATCCGCTGCAGGCCATTGTCCAGGGTGTGAAGTCGGCCCTTGAGCAGTCGCCCCCGGAACTGGCGGCGGACATTGCGGAAAGTGGCATTGTGCTCACGGGCGGTGGTGCGCTCCTGCGCGACCTGGATCGTCTGATTTCCGAAGAGACCGGCCTGCCCGTTATTGTCGCCGAAGACCCCCTGACCTGCGTAGCGCGCGGCGGCGGTCGAGCCATGGAGCAGATGGATCGGCACACGATTGACCTGCTCTCCACCGAGTAGGGCGCGCGGCGGGGGCTGTTATCAAGCCGCTATTTCTCAAGGAATCCCACCTCGGCCTGCGCATATCGCTGGCCATTCTGGTGGTGGTTTGCCTGATTGCCGCTGACCTGCGCTACAACAAGCTCGATCACAGTCGCGCAGTGCTCGATACGCTGGTTGCGCCGCTGATCTGGGTGGCGGACATCCCCGCACGCCTTGGCCAGTGGCAGGATGCGCACATTCGCTCGCGCGCACGGCTGCTGGAGGACAACGCCCGGCTGCAGCGCGAGAATCTGCTCCTGCAGGGACGCTCACTGCAAATGGCCTCGCTGCAGGCCGAGAATACCCGTCTGCGCGGCCTGCTGAACTCAACGGCGATGTTACGCAGCGATGTGCTGGTGGCGGAGTTGATCGGCGTGTCTCCGGATCCGATGCGGCATCAGCTGGTATTGAACAAGGGCAGCACTGACGGTGTGTATGTCGGGCAGCCCCTGATCGATGCCGACGGCCTCATGGGCCAGGTGGTTGAGGTGGGCGAAGTCACCTCCCGGGTCCTGCTGGTGACAGACCTGACCCACTCGATACCGGTGCAGGTCAACCGCAATGGGGTCCGGGCGATCGCCGAGGGCACCGGCTCGCTTGACGCCCTGGAGGTGCAGCATATCTCCGCTACCACGGACATTCGCGAGGGTGACCTGCTGGTGAGCTCAGGTCTCGGAGGGCGCTTCCCTGTCGGATATCCGATCGCCCAGGTGGTACTCGTGCAGCGAGATCCCGGGCAACCCTTCGCGCGGGTTCTGGCACGACCGACCGCTGCGCTGAATCGCAGTCGGCATGTCCTGCTGGTGTTTGTCAAAGCGGCAGAGGACGCGGCGCCTGCGCAGGCTGTGCCGTGACCGCTGGCAACGGCGTGGTGTTTACCGTTGTAGCGGCGAGTTTCCTGCTCGCCGCGCTCCTGGCAATTGTCCCGCTGCCGGAATGGTTGCAGTGGGGACGCCCGGAATGGGTCGCCCTGACGTTGCTCTACTGGTGTATTGCGCTGCCACACCGAATCGGCATCTTTACCGCCCTCGTGCTGGGCGTACTGGTCGACGCGCTGGAAGGCGCGGTACTGGGCCAGAACGCCTTCTCCCTGGCGGTGGTGGCTCTCTGTGCCCTGCTGGTTTACCAACGCCTGCGGGTGTTCAGTCTTTGGCAGCAGTGTGGCGTCGTGTTTGTATTGATAGGCCTGCATCAGCTTATCGGCCAGTGGGTACAGAACCTCGAGGGGGCTGCTGCGCGCAGCCTGTGGTTTTTACTGCCGGCGCTGTCCAGCGCATTGCTCTGGCCCGTGGTCCTGCAGGTGTTGCGCAGCGTTCGACGCTACTACCGGATTACCTGACCATGTCACTACTCATCCTCGCCTCTGCCTCTCCGCGCCGTCAGGAGCTCCTTGCGCAGCTCGGCGTGCATTTTGCGGTGGATCCGGCAGACATCGACGAGTCCGCGCGGCCGGGCGAAGCGCCCCAGGATTACGTAGTGCGCATGGCACGGGAGAAAGCCCTGGCCGTAAAGGCCCGTCGCGGCACCGCGGAGCAGGTGCTTGCCGCTGACACCACGGTGGTGATAGACGACGATATTCTCGGCAAGCCTGCCGATCATTTCTCCGGCCTCGGCATGCTCGCGCGGCTTAGCGGGCGCACGCACTCGGTGATGACTGCGGTGTGCCTGGCCCACGCGGAGGGTTTTGCCGAGGTGGCAGTAGAAACCCATGTCACGTTTATCAATCTGACCCGCGAGCTGTGCGAGCGATATCTGGCGACTGACGAGCCCTGGGACAAGGCGGGAGGTTACGGCATCCAGGGTTTGGGGGGTGCCCTCGTGCGGCGCATCGAAGGCAGCTACAGTAACGTGGTGGGCCTGCCCCTGGCGGAGACCTGGGCGTTGCTGTCCGCCCACGGCGTGGCTGGCCGTCTCGGACCTGTCGATGCATGACGAGATACTGATCAGCGAAGACGCGGTCCTGCACCGAATGGCCCGCCTGTGTGATGGTGTGTTGCAGGCGCTGGAGGTGGAGCGCTGCGCCAGGCCTTCGCGGGTCGGCAGCATATACAGTGGCTGTGTCACCCGCTTGCAGCCCGGCATGGATGCGGCATTTGTGACCATTGAGCCGGGATTGCAGGGACTGCTGTCGCTGGCACATCCACAGTGCCCGAAGTCTCTCCGGCAGGGACAGCGCCTGCTGGTACAGGTGACGCGCGATGCCGTGGGTGATAAGCGTCCGCAGCTCAGTACCGCATTGGGATTGCCCGGGTCGCACCTGGTGCTGCTTGCCACCGGGCGTGGTACAGGTCTGTCGCGCCGAATACTGGACCCGGAATCACGTCGTCGGCTGGGCAGCCTGCTGGCCGAGCTGGCCGCAGGGGTCGAGGGTGCCGGTCTGCTGGCGCGCACTGCGGCGGCGGACGCACCGGAGGCACTGTTGCGCGAGGAGGCCCGCTGGCTTGCCGGCAGGTGGCAAGCGTTGCAGGCGGCGCACGCCCTGCAAGGGCCACCGCGGGTGCTGGTGCAGGAACTGCCGTTTGCCCAACGGATCTTGCGTGACCTGCCGGGGCCCACGCCGTGCGCAATTCGTGTTGCCAGCGCCGACACCGCTGCGGCTCTGCGCAGCTGGTGTGCGGTGCATCGGCCCGCCTTTGTGCCACGGCTGGAACACGCCGGCGATGGTGCCCTCCTGTTTGTCCGTCGCGGCGTGGACACGGCCATCGAATCGTTGTTACAGCCGCGGGTTGCATTGCCGTCGGGTGGCGGACTGATTATCGAGCAGACGTCGGCCATGACCACAGTCGATGTCAATACAGGTGCCGGCAGCGGGAGCAGCGGCGCCGCGCTCTCGGCCAACCTCGAGGCCGTGGCGGCAGTACCCCGGGAGCTGCGCCTGCGAGGCATCGGTGGCCTCATTGCAGTTGATTTTGTCTCCCTGACGGATTCCGCGGCCTGGCGGCGGGTGCTGGATGCACTGCAGCAAGCGCTGGATGAGGATGGGGCCTGCGGTCGGGTGCACCGGGTCGACCCGCTTGGGGTTGCCCTGTTCACCCGCCGCGAGGCCGGTGCGCCGCTGTCCGAACTGGTCCGCGGCAATGACTGAAGCGCTGTCGAGCTATCACCGGTTGAGTCAGCTGCTGTGGCGGCTGATCGTAGCTACCGTGGTCTCGCTGGCGGTGTATGTCAGTGTTGGCCGACTGCTGGTCGGGATGGTGGAAGCCAACCAGCGCTGGTTGCTGGATGAGCTGAACGCGCGGGTGCCCTTTGTGATAGAGCAGGGAGCCCTGTCCGCAGAGTGGCACGGTTTTGGGCCCGAGCTCGTCTTCCGTGATGTGCAGCTGCGATTTCCCGATGGTGAGCCGCTGTCAGTGGGAGGAGGGCGTGTCGCCATTGATGTCTGGGGCAGCCTGCTGCAACGTTCCCTGCGCATCGGGCACCTGCGTCTCAGTCATTTGTTGTTGTCTGGCGAGATCACCGCCGACGGGGAATTTCGCCTCATGGGCCTGGGTGGCAGCGGTGGTGATGCAACGGCGCGCCTGCGGGCACTGCTGCTGGACAGCCGGCACGTGACGCTGGAGCAGAACACACTGCAACTGCATGCCCCGGACGCGCGACAGGACCTGCTCAGGCTCGACCTGGCATTACAACGCGAGGGCAGTCACCGGCAGCTGCGTGCGATGCTGGAGGCGGAGGACGGCAGCCGCATACGGATACTCGCCGAAGGTATTGGCGATCCCCTCGCGATGGCGGAGTACAGTGGTGTGGTGTACGTAAACGCCGAGCTTGTCGATTTGGCGAGCCTCGACCGCTGGCGTCCCCTGTGGGATCGGCGATTGCCGCTGGGCGCCAGCGGTGAGGCGCGGCTGGAGGGTTGGCTGGACTGGAATGCGGGGCTTGAGGGTCTGCAGTTGAGGCTGTCTGGTGAAGATCTCGTGCTGCGCGGGGAGGTCGGTGGCTGGACGCTGCCGGTAGACTACCTCAGCCTGGAGTCGAGCCTGCAGCAGCAAGGGCAGCGCTTGAGCGTTTTTGTCTCCGATGTACAGCTGGACTACGCGGGTGGCCAGCTGACTGTGCCGCGGTTGCAGATGGACGTATGGGGTGACTCTTTGCGTCTGCGCGGGCGCGGTCTTCCCCTGGCGGAAACTGCAGAACTGGTCAGTACCGCGAGGGTATTACCGGCCGCCCTGACCGATGTCCTGCGGGAGCTGGAACCGCGGGGTGAGTTAAGGGAGCTGCAATTCACCATGGATGACATGACCGCGGAAGCGCGCGCATGGGATCTGTCGCTAGCCTTCACCGACGTTGCCCTGGCGTCCTGGCACGGCGCACCGGGCGTAACCGGGGCCAGTGGGTATCTTCAGCTCACACCTTCCAGCGGTCGTGTGATGCTGGACAGTGAAAATATTACCCTGGAATTCCCCACTGTCTACCGTCAACCGCTGGCCTACCGGGAACTCTTCGGTGACCTCGATATCAGCTGGGCGGAAGCCGGAGTGCGGCTGCACAGCGGACTGTTGACCGCCGTGGGAGAGGAGGGCGTGGCACAGGCTCTTCTCGGTCTGTGGATCCCGCGGGGGCCAACCCGCAACGGCATAGAAATGGATTTGCTGGTGGGTTTGCGCGATTCGGATGCCCGCTATCGCAGCCGTTACCTGCCTTATATCCTCGACGAGAACCTGCTGCAGTGGCTGGATAGCAGTGTACAACAGGCAGCGCTCGATGCCGGCGGTTTTCTCTGGCGTGGCAGTCTCCGCCCTGACGTACCGGCGGGCCGTACCGTCCAGTTGTTCTTCGCGCTGCGTGATGCCGAACTGGCCTACCACCCGCGCTGGCCCGCGCTGTCTGTTCCCAAGGGCACCGTGCTTATTGATGACACCCGGGTCAGTGTGTGGGCGGATGCGGCACGGCTCTACGATGCCACCGTCTCCGGCCTGTCTGCGGAAACCTGGCGTTCGCCGGCGGGAGAAATGCGGCTGGCCATCGCCGCGGGCGTGACAGGCAGCGCGGCAGACGGCCTGCGGGTAATCAACCAGTCGCCGCTGGACGAGAGTCTGCAGGGCGCGCTGCAGCAGTGGTCCGCGGAGGGTGGCCTGATGCTTGACCTGACACTGGATCTTCCCCTCGGCGAGGCTCAGTCGCCCGCGCAGGTTGCGCTCGATGTCGCTCTTGCCGACGCGTCGCTGGCCATACATCCGGGCGGGTTGCAGGTCGACGGAGTGAATGGCGCGCTGCGCTATTCCAGCGCCGGTGGGTTCACTACGGAAGGGATGACGGCGCGTCTGTGGGGAAGACCTCTGGCGGTGTCCCTGTCACCACCCGCGCCACAGGTGGGCGGGGTAACCCTTACGGTCGCTGGCGACGTTGCGGTGGCATCGCTGCGTGATTGGCTGGGCGACGCGGTAGTACCGGCGCTGGCGACCGGAGAGGCACCGGTGACGGCGGCGCTGCACATCGAGCCCCGGGCTGCGCCGCAGTTGCAGCTGCGCTCGAACCTGCAGGGCGTGACTCTGGCGCTGCCCGAGACCTGGGGCAAGGCAGCGGATGAATCACTCGCTTTCACCGTCGACAGTTCGCTGGGCAAAGGACCGTTGACTCTTGATCTGCGCGCAGGTAACCGTGTCGCAGCGCGCCTTGCCCTGGCCGACGGCCAGCTGGGCGCTGCATCACTGGCGCTGCAGGACCAGCCTTTGCCGCTGGTGCCGGGACAGGTACGCGTTTCCGGGCACGCGGCGTTACTGGATGTTGATGCCTGGCAGCGGGTCCTCGAGCCGCTGTTGCGCGCGCGGCCCGCAGCGGTAAACCCTGCAACGGGCCCGCAACTCGTGGTCGAGGAACTTCTCGTGGATACCTTGCTGCTGCGCGGGCAGGATTGGCAGGATGTGCTGATCAACCTGCAGCAGACGGCGCAGGGCTGGCGAGGTGTCGTCGAGACACCCTGGTTGCATGCCGCAGGAAGGGCCGATAGCAGCCTGTCCAAGCTGGTGCTGAATATCGACGCGTTGGACCTTGCCGGCCTGTCCACAGGCGGCGGGGAGTCCCCCGACCCTGGCGTCGTGAGTGACTGGCCGGATATCGATGTCGCTATCGGGCAAGTCCTGCGTGGGGGCAGGGCATTGGGCCAGCTCTCCTTTGTACTGCGTCCCGATGATCGGACGCTCGATGTGCAACAGCTGCAAGGCGAGCTTGCCGGCCTGCAAATCGCCTCCGACCCGGAAGCCGGATTGACCTGGTCCGATGAGGGAACCCGTCTGAGGATGGATCTGGTGGCGGCCGACCTGGCCGACACCCTGGCTGCACTGGGCTACGAAGCCATCCTTGAAACGGAGCAAGGCCGTTTTGAAGTGGATATGCAATGGCCGGGAGCACCGCAGCAATTCGCCCTGGCCAACGCCAGTGGCAGGTTGGCGCTGGCGCTGGATGATGGTCGCTTCCTGAATGCATCGGCTGGCGCCTCTGGCGCGCTGCGCGTGGTGAGTATTCTCAATCTGGCGGACATTGTGCAGCGCCTGAGCCTGACCCAGTTGTTTGAGTCAGGTATTCCCTTCGACAGCATGGATGGGGAGTTGCAGCTGCAGGATGGAATGATTCGTGTGCCGCAGCTGGCAGTGTCCGGAGCAGGCTCCGGCTTCCGCTTCAGTGGCAGCTCGGAGATTGCCTCCCGTTCGCTGGATGGGGAACTGGTTGCCACGCTGCCCGTGGCGAGCAACCTGCCCTGGGTTGCTGCCCTCACAGCCGGCTTGCCGGTGGCCGCGGGGGTGTTCGTGGTCAGCAAACTGTTTGAAAAGCAGGTGTCCCAGTTATCCAGTGCGGTCTATGGTATTTCCGGCACCTGGCAGGACCCGGAGGTGCGGCTGGAGCGGATATTTGATAGCAACGATGGCGCTGCGTCTGTTGAAGCTGCGCCGGAGCCGGGTGAAGCGGCTCAGGACTCGTCGTCGCCGTCTGCTGCAGCATCCAGCGGGGCTCCCTCGCCATCGCCGCCAGCGGAAGCCAGCTCGCGCAAATAGCGAAACAGCTTGCGTGCAGCCGCCGGCGCCTGGCCGCGTTTCTGTTCACGGTGGGCTTGCAGCAGCAAGTTGCGCAGGTGT
Source organism: Halieaceae bacterium UBA5085 (assembly GCA_002414665.1). Classification (GTDB taxonomy): domain Bacteria; phylum Pseudomonadota; class Gammaproteobacteria; order Pseudomonadales; family Halieaceae; genus Haliea. The sequence continues at coordinate 62,355 of DIAF01000039.1, read as the reverse complement.
TGACGATCGGTATCGGGCCAGCGCTCGACGACGTCGCCGATAACATCCGGGCCTTCCCTGAGGAGCCGGTCCCGCAAAGCCTCCAGCCCCTGGAAATGGGCTGCGGCCCGATGCTGCTCCTGATGCATGGCGCTCAGCGCGGCAGCGATCGGCTCGGCATCGATGTCGCGCATGAGTTTGCCGATGAACTGCAGGTGACGGCGCCGGGCGCTGTTGGATGTAATGCGTTGGGCCTCGGCAATGGCTTCCAGCAGGCGAGTGTCCTCAATCGGTACCTTCTGCAACTGCTTGTCGCTGAGCGCGGTGAGTGCCTCGCCGAGGTTCTGCAGCGCCGTCATGCGCCGTTTCAGCTCGCTTTTACTGGGCGGCTCAAACTCGTCGTGCTCATCGGTATGGTTGTAATCAGGCATAAAACCAGGTCGCCAGGCCGAGGAATGAGAAGAATCCGACCACGTCAGTGACCGTAGTCAGCACTACGCCACCCGCCAGGGCCGGATCGATTTTAAGTCGCTTCAGCAGCAGGGGCAGGGCCGCACCGGTAAACGCGGCGGTGACCAGGTTGATGATGATCGCCAGGGCGATGATCAGGCCCAGGGTCCAGTCCTGAAACCAGGCGGACGCCGCTACTGCCACCACGGATGCCCACAACAGGCCATTGAGGATGCCCGCCCCCACCTCTCGATGGATCAGCCAGGACTCGTTGTTCTTGCTGACCTGTCCCAGGGCGATACCGCGTACCATCACCGTCAGCGTCTGGGTCCCGGCGATGCCCCCCATTGAGGCCACTATCGGCATCAGCACCGCCAGCGCCACTACTTTTTCGATGGTGTCCTGAAAAATGTTGATGACCGAGGCGGCTATAAATGCCGTGACCAGGTTGATTCCCAGCCAGATGGCGCGCCTGCTGGCGGTGTTGAGCACCGGGGCAAAGGTGTCGGTATCTTCCGCGAGACCGGCCATCGACGTCAGCGAGTGATCGGCGTCTTCCCGAATCACGTCGACCACGTCGTCAATGGTGATACGGCCGAGCAGGCGTCCGTCATCGTCTACTACCGGGGCCGAGACCCAGTCATTGCGCTCGAACAGGCGTGCCACCTCGTCGTCCGGCATGGAGGCGGGAATCGGCGGAACATCGGTGAGCATCATTTCCCGCACGGTGGCCGAGGGGTCAGACACCAGCAGCGTGTTCAGCGGCAGCAGGCCGATAAACTGGTCATTGCGATTGACGACAATCAGATTGTCGGTCATGGCGGGTATTTCGGTGTGCCGGCGCAGGTAGCGCAACACCACATCCAGCGTCAATGGCGGGCGGATGGTGATGGTGTCGGTGCTCATCAGGCCGCCGGCGGTGTCGTCCGGATAGTTCATGACCTGTTCCAGACGGGCGCGGTCCCGGTGGTCCATCGAGTCGAGAACTTCCCGCGTTATCCGGTCCGGTAGCTGCTGCAGGATGTCGGCGAGATCGTCGTCCTGCAGGTGTTCGGTAATCTGCGCGACTTCCGCCGCATCCATGTCGCTGAGGAAGTGCACGCGGAGCTCGTCACCGAGTTCATTGATGACGTCACCCTCATTCTCCAGTTCCACCATCTGCCACAGGATGTGGCGGAATTTAGGCGGTGAGGATTCCAGCAGGTGGGCGACATCCGCAGCAGGCAGACCGTTGAGCATGCGTTTGACATCGGCAAACGTGCCACTCCCCAGCGCGTGGGACAGGCGTTCGAGTCTTGCCTGTGATGATGAGGGCTGCGCCATGACTTACGGGTCCGCGGAAAAGGGGCTGCTGGCAATGCAGCGCAGATTATCCGGCAAAGCGCCGGGCGGAACAATGTGGCGGGGGGTCAGTGTGACCTATTCACCTTCATCAAACCGGTTTTCGACGAGCGTACGCAACGCCTCGAGTGCGGCTTCCTCGTCATGGCCGTCGACCTCGATGTCGAGCACGGTGCCTTGCCCCGCCGCAAGCATCATGATGGACATGATGCTCTTGCCGTCGACCATCTCGCCGTTGCGGCCGGCCCGCACAGAGCTGCTGTAGCCCGCGGTGCAGCTGACGAACTTGGCGGCGGCACGTGCATGCAGTCCGAGTTTGTTGATGATGGTCAGTTGCGCTTGAATCACGGTTACCGCAGTTCCCGGTGGCGAATATGAACCTGCGGGTACTGCTCCTTGTAGTGCTGGTAGAGCCTGGCCGCAAGATATACTGACCGATGTTGACCACCCGTACAACCGATCGCCACGGTCATGTAGCTGCGGTTGCTGTCCCGGTACTCCGGCAGCCAGCGATCAAGGTATTCGCAAATGCTGTCGAACAGCTCGCCGGTCATGGGCTGTGCTTCGAGGAAATCCCGCACATCTGTGTCCAGTCCATTCTGCAGGCGCAGTTCTTTCATCCAGTGGGGGTTGGGCAGCATTCGTACATCGAACACCAGGTCGGCATCCGTGGGCACGCCGCGTTTGAAACCAAATGACTGTATCAGTACCGACATGCTGCCCGAACTTTCGCCGATCAGTCGTTGCCGTACGGCATCCCGCAGCTCGTAGATGGTGAGCTGGCTGGTGTCCAGTACCAGCGCAGCGGCGCTGGCGATGGGTTCAAGCAGCTCGCGTTCGCGCTTGATGGCTTCCGCCAGCGGCATCTGCTCACCACTCAAGGGGTGTTTGCGTCGGGTTTCGCTGAATCTTTTGATCAGCACGCGGTCCTGCGCATCCAGAAACAGTATCTCGCTGGTCACACTGTCCGGCAGTGCGTCTATGATGGCATTGAAGTCCTCGAGATTGCGCCAGGCGTTGCGTGCATCAATGCACACTGCGGCGCCGCGGAAGTGCTCAAAACCCGGGCGGCTGGCTTCATCGACCAGGGCGGGGAGCAGGGCTGCGGGGAGATTGTCAATGCAGTAAAAACCCTCGTCCTCCAACTGGTGCAGGGCGGTACTTTTGCCTGACCCCGAGCGGCCTGAGATGATCACCAGGTGCATGGCGCGGGTCATGCCTGCCACTCGGTCGCGCGCTGGAACAGCGTGGCACTGTCGGGCGCATCACGCAGCGCGTCGCAGAAGCTGGACTGACTGAACAGGCGGGCGATGCGCGCCAGTATGTCCAGGTGGGCCTGGTGGGCCTCTTCGGGCACCAGCAGCACAAACAGGATGTCCACCGGCAAGTCGTCCGGTGCGTCAAAATCAATCGGCTCCTCCAGCGTGACCAGGCAGCCGATGGGCTGGCTGCAATTGGCGATACGGCAATGCGGGATGGCAATGCCGGCGCCGAGACCGGTACTGCCCAGGCGCTCGCGCGCGATGAGCTGGGCGAAGATATCCGCCTCGGCCAGCTCCGGGCTGTTTTCGCTGACCACGCTGGCCAGCGTTTCAAAGAGCCGTTTTTTACTGCTGCCGGGGGCACGACAGACCGTGCGCCCCGGCGTCAGCAGTTCAGAAAGAACGTGCATGAAAGTTCCTAACGGGCTCGCGCCTTTTCCTTGTGTTTGATGAGCTGGCGGTCAAGTTTGTCCGCCAGTGCGTCAATCGCTGCATACATGTCCTCTGACTCTGCTGCGGCAAAGATATCCGCGCCTGAAATGTGCACGTTGGCCTCTGCCTTCTGTACCATTTTCTCCACAATCAGGGTGACTTCGGTATTGGTTATCTGGTCAAAATGTCGCTGCAGGCGCTCGAACTTACTCTCCACATATTCACGCAGCGCATTGGTAACCTCTACGTGGTGTCCGCTGACGTTCAATTGCATACCTGACTCCTTCTTCTCATGAAAGCCGGGCTTGTCGCCCGGAACCGGTGTGCCGCGCTCTGCCGGCGGCAACCTGACAACGTACTGCCGGGCAGTACATTGATAGTCTAGACCAATCTCTTGCGCTCATTGGAGGGCGGGATCATCAGCATCTCGCGATATTTGGCCACCGTACGGCGTGCCACCTGCAGACCCTGCTCCTCCAGCACCGCCGCAATCTTGCTGTCGCTAAGCGGTTTGCGCGGGTTTTCCGCTGCCACCAGCTTGCGAATCAGCGCCTTGATTGCGGTGGAAGAGGCCTCGCCTCCTTCAGTTGTGCCCACGTGGCTGGAAAAGAAATATTTCAGCTCGAAGATACCTCTCGGCGTGTGCATGTACTTGCGTGTCGTGGCGCGGGATATGGTCGATTCGTGCATCTCGATGGCTTCTGCAATGTTATGCAATACTAACGGTTTCATGGCTTCTTCGCCGTACTCCAGGAAATTGCGCTGGTGTTCCACGATCTTGCTCGCCACTTTCATCAGGGTTTCGTTGCGGCTGTGCAGGCTCTTCAAAAACCAGCGCGCTTCCTGGAGGTTGTCCTTCAAGAAGGTGTTGTCGGCGCTGCTGTCGGCGCGACGTATCAGGCTGGCGTAGCTGTCATTGATGCGCAGCTTGGGGGCGATGTCCGGGTTGAGCTCAACCACCCAGCGGCCGTTGCGCTTGCTCACGAAGACATCGGGAACCACGTACTCCGTGGTGTCTTCGCCGACGCTTTGCCCCGGGTTTGGGTCGAGGGTGCGGATCAGGTCGAGCACCTCTTTCAGCTGTGCTTCGCTGAGGCGCATACGGCGCATGATCTGCTTGTAGTCTCCACTGCCCAGTTGTGCCATGTGCCGACTGATCATCAGCCGCGCCTGTTCCACGCAGGGTGTCCCCGGGGGAAGCTGTTGCAGTTGCACAAGCAGGCATTCCTGCAGGTCGCGTGTACAGACCCCGGCTGGTTCAAACTGCTGCAGGCAGTGCAGCACTGCCACGACCTCGTCGAGGTCGATATCCAGATCCGGCGTCAGGGACTCGTGGATATCCTCGACGCTGCTCTGCAGGCGACCGTTGGCGTCGGTCGCATCGATAATGGCCATGGCGATGATGCGATCGGTGTCTGACAGGCGAGTCAGGTTCAGTTGCCAGAGCAGCTGGTCCTGCAGACTGTCGCGGGCATTGTTGCGCGCGTCAAAATCGCCGTCAAACGCGTCCTCCCCCTGACTCGCGGGAGCCGACGAGGAGGGCAGCAGATCATCCCATTGGGTGTCGACGGGCAGTTCATCGGGGAGTGTGTCGGTTTGCCATTCGTCGGCGCTTGCGGCGACGTCGCGCTCGGCCTGTTCCGGTGTGGCTTCTCCGGTGGACTGGCTGTTCTCAGTCGCCAGCGCGCGGGCTTCAGCCTCTGCGTCGTAGTCGTCCTCGGCAAGCTCCAGCAGTGGGTTGCTGTCCAGTGCCTGCTGGATTTCCTGCTGCAAGTCCAGGGTGCTCAGCTGGAGCAGTTTGATGGCCTGCTGCAGCTGCGGCGTCATCGTCAGCTGTTGGCCAAGCTTGAGTTGAAGCGACTGTTTCATCAACGTACTGGATTCATCCCGGGTACCGCCGCGGGTTGGTTGTGACGCCAGTGTAGCGCCGGCGCAGGTGGCCGCGCAACAGAATGGCGCGAAATTTGCTTGGGGGATTGTCGGGCCCCGTGGTGGGGGCGAGGCCCTGCGCTAGAGCCTGAAGTGCTCGCCCAGATAGACCTTGCGCACACGGGGGTTTTCCAGCACTTCCTGGGCATTTCCCTCGGCGATGATATGCCCCTCTCCGACAATGTAGGCACGCTCGCAGATGTCGAGGGTTTCACGGACGTTGTGGTCCGTGATCAACACGCCTATGCCACGTTTGCGCAGATGAATGATGATGTCCTTGATGTCGGAAACCGAGATCGGGTCGACCCCGGCGAAGGGTTCGTCAAGCAGGATGAAGTCTGGCTCGGTCGCCAGTGCCCGGGCGATCTCCACGCGGCGGCGCTCGCCCCCAGACAGGGCCTGGCCGAGGCTGGTGCGCAGGTGAGTCAGGTGGAACTCTTCCAGCAGCCGGTCGCAGTGCGCCAGTCGCTCGGCCTTGCCCAGGTCGGGACGTGTTTCGAGAATGGCGAGCAGGTTGTCCTGCACGCTCAGTTTGCGGAAAATGGAGGCCTCCTGGGGCAGGTAGCCGAGGCCGCGGCGAGCTCGGTCGTGCATCGCCAACGACGTGATATCCTCCCCGTTCAGTTCGATACGTCCGGCGTCTGCCGTAATAATGCCGACCACCATGTAGAAGCAGGTGGTTTTACCCGCGCCGTTGGGGCCCAACAGGCCAACTACCTGGCCGCTGGAAATCTCCAGCGAGACGTCCATGACGACCTTGCGGCCCCGGTAGGCCTTGGCCAGGTTACTCGCCCTGAGTTGCGCCACGCTGCGCCTCTTGTCCGTCGCCTTCCAGCGCCTCGGCAGGGATGACGACCTCGACCCGGCCGCCGTCCTCGCGCCGACCCGCGTCAGCCTTGACCCGTTGTTCCGCCATGAAGTAATCGATGGTGTTGCCGGTAACAATCGAGCCGTCCTGCTCAATGCGTGCTTCGCGGCTGAGTTTCACCCGTTCCTGGGATTTGAAGTACTCGATGCTCAGCGCCGCCGCGTGAATGACCGCCTTGTCGGCCGCTGGCTGCTGCTGCATACGTGCCGGGCTGCCTTCCGCCACGATACGGTCAGCGGCCTCGCGGCGATGGAAGATGGTGAGTTTGTTGGCCTGGATCTGCAGGCTGCCCTGCTGCAGGCGCACGTTTCCCGTGTATTCGGTAAAACCCTCGCGCTCATCGCGCAGGGCCTGATCCGCACTGATTCGAATTGGCTGCTCGCGGTCACTGGGCAGCGCCTGCGTGGCGCTGGCCAGCAGCAGGCTGATCACCGCAAGCCCGATGCTGAGAGCACATGGGCCAATGCGACTCCCCTCAGGAGCCTTCAGGAACATAGATTCCCTCCACGCCAGGCATCAGGCGTATGGTTTGGCGCTTCAGGTCTGCGTACATCCCGTCGGCGGTAAGCACATTGTTTCCCTGGGTCACCCTGACCGGCACCTTGGACCGGGCGGTGCGGTGTTTCAGGTTCAGGGTCATGGCGCTGGTTTCCAGAACACCCCCGGCCTCGTCATTCGTCAGCACGACGTCTTTACGCAAAATCAGTATGCTAGTCCGGTGTTTTAGCTGGCCGCGGGCGGCACTGGCAGACCAGGTCTGGTTGTTGCCGTCATGCGAGTAGAACCTCGGCTGCTCCAGATCTGAGACCTCCTCGTTGCCCCGATGTTCCACGCGCGCGGCCTCCATGACATGGTCGAGGTGACCGTCTTCCGCATAGGTCAGGCTGCGCGAGTCTAGCAGATAGGTCTGCACAATATCTGCTTGTTGCGCCAGGGGTTTGCGCTCCAGCGGACCGCCGCCCGTGATGCCCAGGTACCATGCCGACACCCCGACCAGGGCCGCCGCCAGAAGCCATGGGCGCCTGCGACGCTCCACTAGCGGAACTCCGAGAGCAGGTCGTCCCATTGTCCGCGCGCCTGCAACAGCCACTCGGCGGCCTCCCGCACGGCCCCCGCACCGCCTGGGGCGCGACTGCACCAGTCTGCCGCGGCGCGCACCTCCGCCACCGCATCAGACACGGTCATCCCAATGCCTGCCGCGCAAATTGCTCCGAGGTCGGGAAGATCATCGCCCATATAGGCACATTCGGCGAGTGTCAGGCCCAGGTGTTCACTGAGTTCCTGCAGTGCGTGGAGTTTGTCTTCGCGGCCCTCGATCAGGTCGACGATGCCCAACTCTGCGGCGCGTCTGACCACCACATCCGAGCGACGGCCGGTAATGATCGCCACCCGTATGCCGCAACGCTGCAACAGCTTGATACCCAGTCCGTCCTTGATGTTGAAGGACTTCAGCTCGCTGCCGTCGCTGGCGTAGGTCACCCGGCCGTCACTCAGGACGCCGTCGACATCCAGCGCCAGCAGCCGGATGGCCAATGCGACGTGGGGCCTGGTGGCCATATCAGGCGATACCCGCATGCAGCAGGTTCATCAAGTGGACCACACCGACCATGCGGTCTTCGTGTTGCACCACGAGGGAGGTGATTTTGTTCTCTTCCATGATGCGCAGCGCCTCTGCCGCCAGCATGTTGGGGCCGATGGTCTTCGCGCCCCGGGTCATCAGCTCGCTGATCGGGGTGTTACGCACATCCACATCCTCGTCCAGCGCGCGTCTCAGGTCGCCGTCAGTGAATATCCCGACCAGTGCATCCTCGGGCCCTGTGACCGTGGTCATTCCAAGCCCTTTGCGACTGATCTCCAGCAATGCCGCGGACAGTGGCGTAGCGGGCGTTACCCGGGGGATCGCCGCCCCGGTGTACATGATGTCCTCAACCTTGAGCAGCAGTTTTTTGCCCAGCGTGCCACCCGGGTGCGAAAAGGCAAAATCCTCTGCCGTGAAACCCCGTGCTTCCAGCAGCGCGATGGCCAGCGCGTCACCCATGACCAACGCGGTGGTCGTGCTGGAGGTCGGCGCAAGGTTGAGCGGGCAGGCTTCCGTGTCTACGCCCGTATTCAGGTGGGCGTCGGAGGCTTCGGCGAGGGGGGAGTCGGGATTGCCGGTCATGCTGATCAGCGGTATGCCAAGCCGCTTGAGTAGCGGCAGCAGCGTGACGACCTCCGGTGAGCGCCCGCTATTGGAAAGGGCAATTACCGCATCCTCCGCGGTGATCATGCCGATGTCGCCGTGGCTTGCCTCCGCCGGATGTACATAAAACGCGGGTGTACCTGTGCTTGCCAGCGTGGCGGCAATCTTGCTGGCGATATGGCCGGACTTTCCCATGCCAGTGACGATCACGCGTCCCTTCACGGTGAGCAGCAGCTCGCAGGCGCCTGCGAAGCTGGCATCGATGCGCGCTTCGAGTGCTGCGATGGCATCGCGTTCCATGCGGATCGTGCGTTGCGCAGAAGCGATGTGGGCAGTAGGGTCAGGTGCGTGCATGGCGGGCGGCAGGCTCAGCGGGTCCGGTACAGCCAGTAATAGTACAGTCCGTACACCGCCAGTAACAGTAGGCCGAGGCTGCGGCCAATGTAAGCGTAGCCCTCGGTACCGGATTTGTGCCGGCTGCGGCTGAGATAGATCGCCGCCGCCAGTAGCAACGTCATGCCGGCCATGGTGAGGTAGTCTCGGTACAGCACCAGAGCGTCGAGGGTCTGGGTTTCAATCAGGCCCGGTATGGCCATAACCGCGAGCAGGTTGAACAGGTTGGAGCCGATAACGTTGCCCACGGCAATGTCCGCGTGGCCGCGCAGGGCGCTGGCCACCGTTGCCGCAAGTTCCGGCAGGCTGGTGCCGATGGCCACGATGGTCAGGCCGATAACCAGTTCGGACACCCCCAGTTGTTCGGCGATGCCCGTGGCGCCCCACACCAGCAGGCGCGAGCTGGCAACCAGTAGCAGCAAGCCGCCACCGAATCTGAGCCAGGCAGTCGCCAGAGGGGTGGGCTCGCGGGTCAGTTCGGAGGCCTCCTGCAGCAGCTCCGGGTCGGTAGCTTCACCGCGCAGCATTGCGGTCATGATGATCGCCAGCGTCGCCAGCATGACGATGCCGTCGAGCGGCGACAGCTCCCCGTCCATGAGCAGAAGCGCTGCCCCCAGGGTGACCAGCAGCAAGGTGGGCAGCTCGCGCCGCATGCAGCCGGGGTGCACCTTCAGTGGCGCAATCAGCAGCGTTACTCCGAGCACAAGGCCGATGTTGGCGATGTTGGAGCCCAGAGCGTTGCCAATGGCGAGTGCCCCGGCACCGGTTACCGCTGCGGTCAGCGAAACGAGAATCTCCGGCGCAGAGGTGCCAATCGAAACAATGGTCAAACCGATGACAATCGGTGACATGCCGAGGTTTGCTGCCAGTGACGCCGCCCCCGCGATGAACACGTCAGCGCTCCAGATCAGAATCAGGAAGCCGATGACAATGGCAGCTGTTGCTAACAGCATAAAAGCGCAATTCCTGTTAAAGTAGGCGGCCCCCACAGCCATGGAACTGTTGCCGGCGCGGCGGTGTCGAACGCCGTGGCAGCTCTCGGCACAGGGGTTGTGGAAGCGCAGTATACAGAGCGCCGACCGGCATGTAATGACATTCAAGGACAAGGTATGACCCAATTGCTGCAATGGGCTGCAACCCTGCTTATGGTTGTGGCGCTTAACGTACAGGCGACTGAGCCGGCTGCACCGCTCGGTGCGCACGAGGTGGTGAGGCAGGCGACCGATCAGGTGATGTCTGCCGTCAGCGAGGCCGAGGGCTATTTGGATACCGAGCCCGAGCGTTTCTACGACACCTTGCAGGATATCCTGGACGACGTGGTGGATTTCCGCGGCTTTGCCCGCGGCGTAATGGGCCCTTATGCCAGTGTGGAGCGTTACCGTTCCCTGGACGGCGCTGGTCGCGACCAGCTGCGCGATCAGCTCGAGCGCTTCACGGAAGTCATGCGTGAGGGTTTGGTACGTACCTACGGCAAGGGTCTGCTGGCCTTTGGTGGCTCCAGAATCGAAGTCCCCGACCTCAGCGAAGAAGAGTCCGCAGGTCCCCGGGCCGCGGTCCGGCAGCTCATCTACAACAGCGGCGCCGAGCCCTACGTGCTGGTGTATCACATGGGGCGCGATCGCGATGGTCAATGGAAACTGCGCAACCTCGTGATCGAGAACGTCAACTTGGGGGAGATTTACCGCAGCCAGTTCGAGGCCTCCGCGCGCAAATACGGCGGTGATCTGGACACAGTGATCGCACAGTGGTCAGCGGTGGATATACAGAGCTGAAGTGGCCAGGCTCGCCTGTCGCAGCGCTCGCCACTGAGCCTCGATTCACCTAGAATGCGGCGCCTTGCGCCAACGCGGCTTGTTTTGGGGAAAGAATATGATGGATGCGGCAACCGTAACAGCCCTGCTTGAGGCTCATTTACAGGACTGCGAGATTCGGGTTGAAGGTGAGGGCAACCGTTACGACATCACGGTCATCGGCGAGGTCTTTGAGGGTAAGCGCCCTGTGCAGCGGCAGCAGCTGGTGTACGCCGCGCTCGCCGAACAGATTGCCAACGGCAGTATTCACGCGGTGAACATACGCACGTTTACCCCTGAACAATGGGGCACGGGCGGCTGAGCCCGTTCGTCAGGAGTATCTAGTGGATAAATTGGCTATTCGCGGCGGGCATCGCCTGCACGGCGAGCTGCGCATTTCTGGCGCCAAGAACGCGGCGCTGCCGATTCTGGCTGCTACCTTGTTGACCGATGAACGCGTGATTATCAGCAACTTGCCGCATCTGCACGACATCACCACCATGATCGAACTGCTGGGCTGCATGGGCGTGAAGCTGACCCTGGATGAAAAGCTGGGTATCGAGGTAGATGCCAGCGATGTCACGGAGTTCTCCGCACCTTACGAACTGGTCAAGACCATGCGCGCCTCGATTCTCGTGCTGGGCCCCATGGTCGCCCGTTTTGGGCGCGCGCATGTGTCCTTTCCCGGAGGCTGTGCCATTGGCAGCCGCCCGGTCGATCTGCACCTGAAAGGCCTGGAGGCAATGGGCGCACAGATTACCGTTGACGGCGGCTATATCAACGCGGAAGTCAACGGCCGTTTGCGCGGTGCCCGTATCGTGATGGAGACGGTGACCGTTGGCGGTACCGAGAACATCATGATGGCGGCGGCCCTGGCAGATGGGCGCACGGTGATTGAGAACGCGGCCCGCGAGCCAGAAGTGGTGGATCTGGCGCAATGTCTGATTGCCATGGGTGCGCAAATCACCGGCCACGGATCAGATACGATAACGATTGACGGTGTGGAGCGACTGCACGGTTGCGAGTACCGGGTGATGCCCGACCGTATCGAAACCGGTACTTACCTCGTGGCAGCAGCTGCGACCGGCGGTAGCGTTATGCTGCGTCAGACCTGTCCGCATGCCCTGGAAGTGGTGCTGGCCAAGCTGGAAGCGGCCGGCGCCCGGGTGGAGCAGGGTGAGGACTGGATTGCACTGGATATGGAGGGTCGCCGTCCGCGCGCCGTGAGCGTGAAGACCGCACCCTATCCCGGCTTTCCCACGGATATGCAGGCCCAGTTTACCGCCATGAACGCCATTGCCGAGGGCACCGCCACGGTCACCGAGACCGTGTTTGAAAACCGGCTCATCCAGACCCACGAAATGAATCGCATGGGTGCGCATATCGTGATTGAGGGCAATACCGCCATTATCACCGGACAGCCCGGTCTGCAGGGTGCGCCAGTGATGGCCAGCGACCTGCGCGCGTCGGCAAGCCTGGTCATCGCGGCCCTGGTTGCCGAGGGGGAGACCATTATCGATCGCATCTACCACATCGACCGCGGTTACGAGTGCATCGAAGAGAAACTGCAGGCACTGGGGGCGGATATCCGTCGCCTGTCGAGCTGAGGTCCGCTATGGCACAACCTTTGACCATGGCCTTGACGAAAGGCCGCATACTGCAGGAAACCCTGCCATTGCTTGCCAGGGCGGGGATCGAGCCGCTGGAGGACGTTCACAGCAGCCGCAAGCTGATTTTCGCCACAACCCGGGCCGATATTCAGCTGGTCGTGATTCGCGGTACTGATGTGCCCACCTATGTGCGCCACGGCGCGGCCGACCTCGGGGTGGTGGGTAAGGACATTCTGCTGGAACACGGCGCCGAGGGGCTTTATGAGCCGCTGGACCTCGGGATTGCCCGCTGCCGCCTGATGACCGCAGGTCCCGTCGGCTGGTCTGCCTCGGGTGCACGTGTTCGCGTGGCCACCAAGTTCGTCAATATTGCCCGGCGACACTTCGCAGCGCAGGGCATCCATGCCGATGTGATCAAGCTGTATGGGGCCATGGAACTGGCGCCGATGATGGATCTGGCAGATTTGATCGTCGACATCGTCGACACCGGTAATACGCTGCGGGCCAATGGCATGGAGCCACTGGACGAAATCGCCCGGATCAGCTCCCGCCTCATCGTCAACAAAGCTGCCATGCGGGCCCGGTATGGCGTGGTCCATGAACTGGTCGAACGCCTCGCGGCGGCGGCGGAGGTCGACTGAAGTGCGGCGTCTTGATACCCGCAGCGCAGACTTCGACCAGAGTCTGGATGCCCTGACAGCCTGGGAAGAGGGGTTGGATGCCGCTGTAGAAACGGCCGTTGCGGAGATTATCGCTGCGGTGCGCCAGCGCGGCGATGACGCGCTGCTGGAATACACCGCGCGCTTTGATCGGCGTCAAATTGCCACGGCGGCGCAGCTGGAGGTCCCACCGGAGCGCCTGCAGCAGGCGCTGAACTCGATTCCCCGGCCACAGCGACTGGCTCTGGAGCAGGCTGCCGCGCGGGTGCGCAGCTATCACGAGCACCAGCGGCAGGCCAGTTGGCAGTATCGGGACGAGGAGGGCAATCTGCTCGGTCAGCAGATTACTGCGCTGGAGCGGGTTGGTATCTACGTGCCGGGCGGCAAGGCGAGCTATCCCTCTTCAGTGCTGATGAACGCCCTGCCCGCAAGGGTGGCGGGGGTGGACGAGATTGTGATGGTTGTTCCCGCGCCGGATGGTGAATTGAATGACCTCGTGCTGGCCGCGGCCGCCATCGCCGGCGTGAATCGCGTTTTCACGCTGGGTGGCGCACAGGCGGTCGCAGCGCTGGCTTACGGTACGGCGACGGTGCCGGCGGTGGACAAGATTGTCGGCCCCGGCAACATCTACGTGGCGACCGCCAAGCGCCAGGTGTTTGGCCGGGTGGGCATCGACATGATCGCCGGTCCATCGGAAATACTTATTGTCTGCGACGGCAGCACCGATCCGGATTGGGTGGCGATGGATTTGTTTTCGCAGGCTGAACATGATGAAAACGCCCAGTCGCTGCTGCTTTGCCCCGATGCGGACTATATCGCGCGGGTGGCGGAAAGTATCGAACGCCTGCTGCCTTCCATGGAGCGGTCAGAGATCATTCGCGCGTCACTCACCGGTCGCGGTGCTCTTATTCTCACCCGTGACCTCGAGGAGGCCGTCGCGCTCTGCAATCGCCTCGCGCCGGAACATCTCGAGCTGTCCGTCGCCGACCCTGAAGCGCTGCTGCCCCGGATCAGGCACGCAGGTGCCATTTTCATGGGCGCCTATACCTCCGAAAGCCTTGGAGATTACTGTGCCGGGCCCAATCATGTGCTGCCCACGTCACGCACAGCGCGTTTTTTCTCTCCGTTGGGTGTCTACGATTTCCAGAAGCGCAGTTCGTTGATCATGTGCAGTGAGGCCGGTGTGCAAACGCTGGGGCGGGTTGCATCGACTCTGGCCCGCGGCGAACAGTTGACCGCCCACGCCCGCAGTGCGGAGCTGCGCCTGCGCGACGACTGACGGCCTCTGGCTAGATCGTGGGCGAGTGCCGCAGCGTGCCGACGATGGCCCGCAGGTCGATGGATTGCTGGTTGCGCTGCACGGTGATATCGATGTTGTCTCCCGGACGCAGTTGCGCGATGCGGTGCATTGTAATGCGCCCGTCCTGTACCGGCTCTCCATCGATGTGGGTAATGATGTCGCGTACCTGGATGCCCGCCCGCTGTGCAGGGCTGTCCTCTGCCATTGCCGTCACCTCAAGCAGCTGCATGCCTGGCCGGCGTTCATCCAGCCCGCGCACGGGCGCCACACTCACGCCCAGCCAGCCGCGGATGACCTCGCCATAGCGAATCAGGTCCTCCATCACAAACAGGGCCATGTTGACCGGTGTGGCCAGGCTGATACCGATACCGGTCGCGCTGCCCCGGGTCTGGTCGGCGCCGGTGTAGATCAGTGTGTTGATGCCCAGCAGTTCCCCGCGGGCATTGACCAGCGCGCCGCCGGAATTGCCGAGGTGAATGATGGCATCGGTCTGGATGTAATCCTCATAGGCCGAGAGCTGCAGCCCGTAGCGGCCCAGCGCTGACACAATGCCCTGGGTGACCGAGTGGCCGAAGCCCAGCGGGTTGCCAATGGCCAGCACCACATCGCCCACCCGCGCGGTATCCGAATTGCCGAGGGTGATGGGTTGCAGGTCCTCAAGGTTTATTTTCAGTACCGCGAGATCCGTGGCGGGGTCCGTACCGACAACCACGGCATTCGCCGAGCGCCCGTCGTGCAATAGCACCTGGATAGCGTCGGCTTCGTGGATGACATGGTTGTTGGTAAGAACATGGCCCTCAGCGGTCATGATGACGCCTGAACCCAGCGAGCGTTCAATCCGCTGGCGCTGCGCGGGCACCCTGTTTGACGGCCGGTTGAGCAGGTCGCCGGGGCGCGTTTCGTTGCGGGTGGGGATCAGCTTTGCCGTATAGATGTTGACAACCGCGGGAGTGGCGCTGCGCACGGCGGCGGCATAGCTCATGGTGGTATCACCGCGATTGCCCGCGTCGCTGCGCGGCAGGACCCAGCGGTCCAGAATCAACAGGGCCGCCAGCAGGCCGGCAATTGCGGGCCAGACAAAATAGCGCAGGCTGTTGGGCATAAGGTGGCGGCCGTGTGTCGAATCGCAGCGCCATTGTATATGATGGCCGGAGCATCCACAGCCACGAAACCGCAGAAATCCCGGAATACCGCCATGCCTGTCCCCTTGCTAGAACTGGTGCGCCACATTGATCAACTACTGGATGTTGCGCGCTTTCGCGACTACTGCCCCAATGGCCTGCAAGTGGAGGGGCGCGCCGAGGTACATTGCCTGGTCAGCGGCGTCACCGCGTGCCAGGCCCTGTTGGAGGCGGCAGTCGAACAACGGGCGGATGCCATTCTGGTGCACCATGGATACTTCTGGCGCGGCGAGGCGGAGCCTGTGGTGGGCATGAAACGCCGGCGGTTGGCCACGCTGCTGGCACACGATATCAGCCTGTTGGCCTACCACCTGCCACTCGATGCCCACCCCGACCTGGGAAATAATGCCCGGCTGGGTGCCCTGCTGGGCATGATCGACGTGCAGCCCCTGGACCCCGGCGACGCTGCAGCCGTGGGCAATATCGGCCGCCTGCCCGCACTGCGCACGGTGGGGGAGCTGCTTGATGACATCGCGCAGTTCACCGGGCGCAGACCTCTGCACGTGGGGAACCCTGCACAGTCAGTCCGGCGGATTGCCTGGTGTACAGGTGCTGCCCAGTCGTATATCGGGCAAGCGGTGGCGGCGGGTGCGGACCTGTTTCTCACCGGCGAGGTCTCCGAGCCCACCGTGCACATCGCGCGGGAGGAGGGGATCCATTTTGTAGCGGCGGGGCACCACGCCACGGAGCGCTATGGTGTGCAGGCTCTCGGGGAGCATCTCGCCGCGGAATTCGGTCTGGAGCACCGGTTTATCGATATTGATAATCCGGTGTAAATGAAGTCGCGTCAGCGATCCTGGGCGGGTTTTGGCTGTCGCTCGATGCCGAATTCCTCGTTGAGCATGCCCTTTTCACCCGGAGAGGTTTTCGGCGCGTAGTCCAGGGGCGGCTGGATTTGTGCCAGGTGTGCAGGAATTTCGGCGTCGTCCTCGGCGCCGCCCTGCAAGCGCTCCAGAGATACCGGACCCTTGTCCTGACACAGGGTTTCCGCGCCCGCGGCAAGATGATTGTGGACATTTCGGTAGCTGTCGGTCAGGGTGTTCAGCAGCTTCGCGGTCTGCGTGAAATGCTCAACCACCTCGTTCTCATAGGCCCGTTTGTCCTGGGTCATATGGTCCAGTTTGCGCTCCGTGTCGCGCAGCCGCTGGCCGTCTGCAGACAGGCGACGTCCAAGCAGCAGGCCGATGGCGCCGCCCACGAGCAGAGTGATGGCGCCGGTGACTATCAGAATCGTCAAACTGTACACAGGGTTTCCTCTTTGCGGCGGGTGGGGCAGTGTGGAGTATACCGCAATCTGCGGGGGACTCTAGCGCGGGTCGGGCGAAAGCGTTGCCAAGGCCTCGCCGCATGGATAGAGTGTGCCGCCAGTTTTCCCATCTACAAGAGGCCGGACAGCGGCGTGAGTGCAGCGCAACAGACTCCCTGGGAGCGCTACCAGGCGGATTTGCAGCAGCCGGGGTTTTCCCGTGACCCTGCGCAGGAGGCGGCTGTGCGTCTGTTGCAGGATGTGTTTGAGCGCCTGGTGCAACAGGAACAGCGACGCTCAGTGTGGTGGCAGTGGTGGCGGCGCCGTCCTGCTGCGCCGGAGCGTGGCCTGTACCTTTGGGGTGGGGTGGGTCGCGGCAAGACCTATCTGATGGACACATTCTTTGATTGCCTGCCATTCGAACGCAAGTTGCGTGTGCATTTCCACCGTTTCATGCAGCGCGTGCACGCTGAACTGAAGCAGCTGGCGGGTGAGAAAAATCCACTGCAGCAGGTGGCGGAGCATCTCGCCGCCGATGCCCGTGTGGTGTGTTTCGATGAGTTCTTCGTCACCGACATCGCGGATGCCATGATTCTGGGCGGTCTGATGGAGGCGCTCTTCGCGCGCGGTGTGACGCTGGTGGCCACCTCCAATATCGAGCCATCCCGGCTGTATCTGAACGGTCTCCAGCGGCAGCGATTCCTGCCCGCCATCGCGCTGATCGAGCAGCATACACAGGTGGTGAATGTGGATGCCGGCGTGGATTATCGACTGCGTACGCTGGAAAGGGCCGAGCTTTATCACTACCCGCTGGATGCGGAGGCGGACGTCAGTCTGCGCCAGAGCTTCGAGCGGCTGGCGCCGCATGCCGCGACCGAGGGCGCCAGCCTGCAGATCAATGGCCGCGCCATTCGCACGCGCAGCGTGGCCGATGATGTGGTCTGGTTTGACTTCGCCGAGCTGTGTGAGGGGCCGCGCTCACAGAACGACTATATCGAGCTCGCCCGTGAGTTCCATGCGGTGGTGCTGTCCGGCGTGCCGGCACTGGGCGTCGGCAATGATGATGCTGCGCGCCGCTTCATTAACCTGGTCGATGAGTTTTACGATCGCAACGTAAAGCTGGTAATGGCTGCTGACAGGCAGCTGCTGGACCTGTATGATGGCCACCGCTTGCGGTTCGAGTTCCAGCGAACCGTGTCCCGTTTGCAGGAAATGCAGTCTCACGACTATCTCGCCAGGGAGCACCGACCCTGAGCGCGAGTGACTCTGCCCGGCGACAGATTATTTTCAGCGGTGCTTGAAAAGCCGGGTGCGAAGCAGTAGTATTCGCGCTCTCGAAATTGGAGCCCTCCAAGAGGCGTTTATTCATGAAAACTTTCAGTGCCAAAGCCGAAGACGTGCGCCACGACTGGTTTGTCGTCGATGCGTCAGGCAAGACCCTCGGGCGTCTGGCCAGCGAAATCGCTCACCGCTTGCGCGGCAAGCACAAGGCTGAGTACACACCGCACGTCGATACGGGTGATTACATCGTGGTGATTAATGCGGAAAAAATCCACGTGACCGGCGCCAAGGCCAAAGACAAGATGTACCACCACCACACGGGGTTCATCGGCGGCATCAAGTCCATCTCGTTCGAGAAGCTGATCGACAAGGCGCCTGAACGTGTGCTGCAGACCGCGGTGAAGGGCATGCTGCCCCGCAATCCGCTGGGTCGCGCCATGTTCAAGAAGCTGAAGGTGTACGCGGGCGCAGAGCATCCGCACACCGCCCAGCAGCCGCAAGCATTGAACATCTAACGGATATCCTTCTATGTCAGCAACCCAGTATTACGGAACCGGCCGCCGCAAGACCTCCACGGCCCGTGTGTTCATCCAGACCGGTGGCGGTAACATCACGGTCAACAAGCGCCCCCTCGACCAGTACTTCGGTCGCGAAGTCGCGCGCATGATCGTGCGCCAGCCCCTCGAGCTGGTGGAACTGGCCGACAAGTTCGACGTTAACGTGACCGTTGAAGGCGGCGGCAGTTTCGGCCAGGCGGGCGCCATTCGTCACGGTATCACCCGCGCCCTGATGGATTACGACGAAGCGCTGCGTGGCACCCTGCGCCGTGCCGGCTACGTCACCCGCGACGCGCGTGAAGTCGAACGCAAGAAAGTGGGTTTGCGCAAGGCGCGCAAGCGTCCGCAGTACTCCAAGCGCTGAGTGTGCGGTTGGCCGATCGGGCCGGCTGCCTCGTATCGAAAACGTCCGGTTTGGTATTCAGGCCGGGCGTTTTTTTGTGCTGAAAAAACAGGGGGTTACTGGCGATCCCCGGGCTCTTTAAGGGGCTTTATGTTGCCAGCAACGAACAAAATCATTACTATTTGCGGCATTTTTTGCGATGTCGTCACCCGAGCCTGTCATCGTCAGTGTCCAGGCCGGTAATCAGGAGTGAAAAGCATGAGTAGCGATGGCGTGAACACCGGCAGGAGACGTTTCCTGACCGCCGCGACGAGTGTGGTTGGCGTTGCCGGCGCAGTGGGTATCGCGGTGCCGTTTGTCGGGTCGTGGAACCCATCTGCCAAGGCGAAAGCCGCAGGTGCACCGGTAAAGGCAGACATCAGCAAGCTGGAGCCCGGCCAGATGATCGTGGTCGAGTGGCGAGGCAAGCCGGTGTACGTGGTCCACCGCACGGCCGCCATGCTGGCTGATCTCGACAAGTTGACCGGTGACCTGAAGGATCCCGACTCTGCGATATCGACGCAGCCGGCTTACATCGACGGCCCGGCGCGCGCCCTGCGCCCCGAGATCTTTGTCGCCGAGGGCTTGTGCACCCACCTGGGTTGCGCACCCAAATACCGGCCCGAAGTCGGCGCCGCCGACCTGGGCGGTGATGAGTGGCTGGGCGGCTTCTTCTGTCCCTGCCACGGTTCCAAGTTTGATTTGTCCGGGCGCGTCTACGCCGGCGTCCCGGCGTCCACCAACCTGGTGGTGCCGCCGTACTCCTATGAGACCGAGTCGGTTCTGGTAATTGGCGTGGACGCGGAGGCAGCCTGATGATCAATATGCTTGTAGGATTGCGTGACTGGGTAGACGAACGCCTGCCGATCATGCGCGCCTGGAACACCCACATGGGCCAGTACTACGCGCCGAAGAACTTCAACCTCTGGTACTACTTTGGTGTGCTGTCCCTGCTGGTTCTGGTGAACCAGTTGCTGACGGGCATCTGGCTTACCATGAATTACACGCCCAGTGCTGAGGGTGCCTTTGCCTCTGTCGAATACATCATGCGTGATGTGGATTACGGCTGGATACTGCGCTACATGCACTCCACCGGCGCTTCCGCGTTCTTCGTGGTGGTCTACCTGCACATGTTCCGGGCGCTGATTTACGGCTCCTACAAAAAGCCCCGCGAGCTTATCTGGATTTTTGGCATGCTGATCTTCGTCGTGCTGATGGCCGAGGCTTTCGTGGGCTACGTGTTGCCCTGGGGCCAGATGTCCTACTGGGGTGCACAGGTGATCATATCCCTGTTTGGCGCCATTCCGGTGGTCGGTGAAGACCTGGTCACCTGGATCCGCGGCGATTACCTGATTTCAGGTGTCACCCTGAACCGGTTCTTCGCGCTGCACGTTGTGGCGCTGCCTATCGTGCTGCTCGCACTGGTTGTACTGCACCTGCTGGCGCTGCACGAAGTGGGCTCCAACAACCCGGACGGCGTCGATATCAAGAAGCACAAGGGTCCGGATGGTGTGCCGCTGGACGGCGTGGCTTTCCACCCGTACTACACAGTCCACGACCTGCAGGCCATTGGCGTGTTCCTGTTCATCTTCTGCGCCGTGATGTTCTTCATGCCGGAAATGGGCGGGTTCTTCCTCGAATACGCCAACTTTGAGGAAGCGAATGCCCTGAAGACGCCGGACCATATCGCGCCGGTCTGGTACTTCACCCCTTTCTACTCCGTGCTGCGCGCGGTGCCGGACAAGTTCTGGGGTTTTGTTGCCTTCGCCGCCTCCGTGGCGATTCCGTTCCTGCTGCCCTGGCTGGACCGCAGCCCGGTCAAGTCCTGGCGCTACCGCGGTAACCTGAACAAGGTCATGCTGGTGTTGTTCGTGGCGAGCTTCCTGATCCTTGGCGTCCTGGGTGTCAAGGCCCCGACTCCGGAGCGCACGCTGCTGGCCCAGATCTGCTCTGTGTTCTACTTTGCCTTCTTCCTGCTGATGCCGATATGGTCCTCTCTGGACAAGACCAAGCCGGTCCCGGAGCGCGTGACCATGGATGGCGGTATCGGGTTCTGGGGCAGCATCGCCGGCCTGGCCCTGATTCTCGCACTCACCATACTGCCTCTGAAGGCAGTGGGGGCGGGCGGTGAATACAACTGCGGCTCCATGCCCTGCGACGAGATCAGTGTGGACCCGCACGACAAGCCCTCCCTGCAGAACGGCGCCAAGCTGTACATGAACTACTGCATGGCCTGCCACTCGCTGAAGTACGCGCGCTATAAACGCACCGCGGAGGATCTGGGCATTCCGGAGGACCTGTTCACCGAGAACCTGATCTTCGACCCCGATGTGCGCATCGGCTCGCTCATGGATAATGCCATGGACGACCGTCTGGCCAAGACCTGGTTCGGCGCCACGCCGCCGGACCTTACCCTGGTCTCCCGGGCCCGCCAGCCCGAGTGGTTGTACACCTACCTGCGCACGTTCTACCTGGATGAAAGCCGTCCCTACGGCGTGAACAACAAGGTGTTCAAGGATGTCGGCATGCCGCATGTCATGCTGGAACTGCAGGGGCTGCAGGCCTGTGCGATGGGTCCCGGCAAGGCGAATAACGGCGGCGTGCGTCGCGATCCCCTGACCGGTGAGCCGCTGCTGGAAGAGCCCTGCGGCCAGTTCACCCTGGTGCAGGAAGGTGCCATGTCACCCGAGGAATTCGACAGTGCCATGTACGATCTGGTGAATTTCCTTGCCTACACGGCCGAGCCCAGCGCAGCGGATCGGCAGCGCATCGGTGTGTACGTGCTGCTGTTCATTGCGCTGTTCTTCATATTTGCCTGGCTGTTGAACCGCGAATACTGGAAAGACGTTCACTGATATGCCCCCCGGGACCGGCATCTTGCCGGTCTCCCTCACGTTCTGGATTGCATTATGAAACGAGCTGATGACAACGCAATGGGTGTGGTGGCGAAACGGTCTTCCATGACCTTCTTCTCTGACAGTGCCAGCCAATACAGCCACCGGGTGCGCATCGTGCTGGCGGAGAAGGGCGTCACGGTGGATATGATCGAGTCGGATAGTGCCCATCCGCCGGCGGAACTGGCCGACCTCAACCCGTATAATTCACTGCCGACGCTCGTCGACCGCGATCTCGTACTGTACGAATCCAAGGTGATGATGGAGTATCTGGACGAACGGTTCCCGCATCCCCCGCTGCTGCCGGTGTACCCTGTGGCACGCGCCGAGAGTCGCCTGTACATCCACCGGATTGAAAAGGACTGGTGTTCGCTGGTGGACTCTATCCTGCACTCGCGCAGTGACAACGTGGTCAGCAAGGCCACCAAGGAACTGCGCGATGGCCTGGTGGGTATCGCCCCTATTTTTGCTGAAAAGCCGTTCTTCATGAGCGAGGAGTTCACGCTGGTGGATTGCTGTCTGGCGCCGATCCTCTGGCGGCTGCCGTCCCTGGGGATTGATGTTCGCCCCGGCAAGCAAACCAAGCCCCTCCTGGCCTACATGGATGCCCTGTTTGGTCGCGAGTCGTTCCAGGAGAGCCTCTCCGAGCAGGAACGCGAGATGCGCCCCTAGGGGCGCGTCGGGTCGCCCACATGTCTGATGACTCCGCAACGATGACGCCCAGTCGGCCCTACATCATGCGGGCTCTGTACGAGTGGATCGTCGACAACGACTGCACGCCCTACCTGCTGGTTGACGCCCGGCGCCCGGGCGTTGAAGTCCCTGCCCAGTATGTAAAGGACGGGCAGATCGTGCTCAACGTGAGCCCCACGGCGGTGATCGAGCTGCTGATCGGCAATGAGTGGATCAGCTTCAACGGGCGCTTCGGCGGTACGCCGACGGATATCCTGCTGCCAGTCTCAGCGGTGATCGGGATCTATGCCCGTGAGAACGGCCAGGGCATGGTGTTCGAAGCGGAGGATCCGTCACCGGAGCCACCGGACAACCCGCCGGCAGACGACGGGGGCCCGTCCTCGTCAAAGCCGGAAGGCCGGCCGGCGCTGAAGATCGTCAAGTAGCGCCAGCGGCCCGCATTAGCAAGCCGATCAGGGCAGAATCTCGAACAACTGCACGACCCGCGTGACGCCAGATACCGAGGCGGCCACATCGGATATCCTGCGCGCCTCCTCCTTTGATACCAGCCCCATGAGATACACCACGCTGTTTTCCGTGACCACCTTGGTGCGCAGTCCGGGTGTGTCCATATTCGCCAGCAGCCAGGATTTGATCTTGGTGGTTATCCAGGCATCGCTGGTGCGCACCAGGGCTCCCGTAGGCGCCTTCACATCGATTTCGTTGTAGATGCGCCGCACGCCGCGTATCTCGCGTACTTCCTCCGCCGCCTGCGCTTTCAGTTCAGGGCTGCCTACCTGGCCGGCGAGCAGTACATAGCCGTTGTAGCTGACAGCGATCAGGTGGGCATCGTCAAACGCC
Source organism: Halieaceae bacterium UBA5085 (assembly GCA_002414665.1). Taxonomy (GTDB): domain Bacteria; phylum Pseudomonadota; class Gammaproteobacteria; order Pseudomonadales; family Halieaceae; genus Haliea. The sequence goes on along the minus strand of DIAF01000039.1, from coordinate 39,086 downwards.
GGATTGGCAGCGTGAATATTGACGATGGCCTTGATTTCGATACTCTCGTCCTCAAGCCGTTGCGCCATGGTGCGCTCGTCCGGTTTATCCTCAATGGAGTCCGCTTCCACGGTGGCCAGCATGCTCCCGCAGCCAGCGAGAAGCAGGCTGCCGAGAAGGGCGAAGAGCGGTGCAATCTGTTTCATGGTCAGTTTCCGTTGTAGTTACCAAACAGGCTGCGATCAATCAGCTCACAGAGCAAGTGAATGACCACGGTGTGCAATTCTATCACTCGGGGACGTCGCGCGGCGGAGCAGGAAATACGGATGTCAGTATCTCTGAGCATTGACGACAGCGAGGGGTCCACGGCGTTGGACAGCAGCACAACGGTAACGTTGCGTTCCTGTGCCGCTGCAATGGCTCGCAGCAGGCTGTCTGCCGCGGGTGCGCTACTGAAGCACACCAGGGTATCCCCCGGTTGACCCAGCGCCCGTACCTGACGTGCCCAGATCTCTTCAAGACCCTGCTCGTGGGCAATGCCCGACAGGCTGGCCCCGTCGGCTGCCAGAGCGATCGCCGGCAATGAGGGGCGATCCCGTTCAAGGCCGGCCAGCAGCGCGCTGCAGAAGAGCTGGCTGAGGCCGGCGTCGACGCCGTTGCCACAGGCCATGACCTTGCCTTCTCGCAACAGCGTTGCCACGATGCTGGCAGCGGCCTGTTGTACAGGGCCCGCCAGTTCGTCTACCGCCATTGCCAGCGCGCTGATGCTGTCCTGCACGGTGTCGGCAATCAGCCCGTAATCATCATCCATGCAGGGTATCCGTCGCTGGGAGGTCAGGCACTGAAGGCGCTGCGTATCCACCGCGGCGCCGGTTCAGGGTCGGATTGTCGCGGGTCGAAGGCAAGTACGTCAAATCGGCAGGGCATGTTTTGCCAGCGGGTGCTGCACTGCAGGAAAAAACGGGCTGCGCGCAGCAGCTTCTGCTGTTTGCGCCTGTCTACTGACGCGGCAGCGGAGCTGAAACGGGGATTGCTCCGTGCGCGCACTTCGACGAACACAAGCTGTCCGTGATGCAGGGCAATAATATCGATTTCGCCGAGTTTGCAGCGGAAATTGCGCTGCAGGATCTGCCAGCCTTGCGCGAGTAGCCAGCTTGCTGCCAGTTCCTCATACCGGTCGCCCTGGTTCTGCATGCCGATACCTCCCTGTATCGGCTGCAGTATAGGTCAGGGACGCACCAGATCGCTGCCATCAAATACGGCCAACACGGGTTCGCGTTGCAGGCGCAGGCTTGGGTCCAGGCGCAGTAGCCCCGTATCGCCACGGAGCAGCGCATCGGCACCGGCCTGTAACTGCGTGAACCGCGATTGTACCAGCCAGGCATCGGCCCCCAGGGCGTTCAGGCGCGCCAGATTGTCGCTGCCGGTGTTGCCGGCGGCTATGGCGACTCGCAGGCCGGGATTGCTGCCGAGCAGCCAGGGGAGCTCCGTCAGGCGAACGCCGTTGAGGTCGCGATCACGCGGGTCCGGGATGCCGCTGTAAATACTGGATGTGGCGTACACGGGAACGGTGCCCGCGTAGTGGAACGCCAGCAACGGTTTCAGCGAGCGCGCTTCGGCGGGCGAGTCGGCGAGGAGGAAGATGGCGTCGATGTCCTGCCGCCGGCGCGGTGTGAATTCGATATTGGTCGCCAGCATGCTGCGAATGTCGCTGGCGCGCTGCTCGCTGGCGCTCAGGTTGAGCGCATTCTTGACATTGTCAGAGTAGGCCTCTGCGCTGGCATAACTCGCCGTGCCGACAACGCTGCCGCCCAGTGCCTGCCAACGGTCACGCAACACATCCTCGATGCGCGCACCGCGTTCGCCGGCAGGGCGCAGTATCAGGGCCCGCCGCGCGCCGCTGCCGTAAGCCAGTTCTGCGACACGCCGGGCGTCGTCTTCGGGTGCCAGCGACAGCTGCACCAGCGCGCTGCCGCCCTGCAGGGCGTCACTATCCGTGCGATTCAGCGCGACAACCGGGACTGGTCGCTCGGGCAACTGCCCGAGTTCTGTCACGGCTTCCTTGCTCAAGGGGCCGATGACAATGTCCGCGCCTACCGCCACCGCGTGGCGGTAGGCGGCTGTGGCGGATTCGAACGCCGTGGTGTCGATGACACTGAGCGCATAGGGCGGCTCGCCGCGCGCCTGTGCGGCAAAATAGTGCGCGAGATAGCCGTCCTGAACGGCCCGCGCGGCGGGTGCGAGACGCCCACTCAGCGGCAGCAGCAGCGCGACCCGACGGGGAGAGGCGGGGCCGCTGGCGATGTATTCCAGTCCGCCCGGCAGCGGCGCAGCTGCGGCGTGCGCAGGGTTCTCGTCGCGCCACTGCTGCAGTGCTGCTTGCAGGGTCTGCCGGTTCTCCGCGCGCCGGTCAAGGAGCGCCAGCTCCAGCCAGCCGCGCCAGTCCCGGTCTGTGGTGGTGGACAGCGCCGCCGCCAGATCGCTTTCCTCGGCGCGGTTCAGGTCGGCCCATACGGCGCGTCGCAGCGCCGCGTTGCCGACCTGCTCCGAGAGGATGCCGGCCCCCGTCCTGGCGCTGGTCAGCCAATCCCCTGCCAGGTGCGCCACCTCGGCGCTGAACGCGGCGCGCTCAATGCGCAGCGCCTCGGGCGCCGCGGCATTGCGGGTGGCGGCAACCCATCGCCGGCTGTCTTCGAGGTCGCCACGCAGAAAAGCCACGCGAGCCAGCAGGAAGTCACGTCGGGCAAGGTCCTCGCCGGCAAGCTCCGGGGGCAGCTTGGCCAGAGCCAGCTCGGCGGCCATCCAGTCGCGAGCCTGTAGTGCCACCCTGGTCTGGGCGAAAACGTCGTCCCAACGGCTGACCGGCATGGGTGGCGGCAGTTCGGGGGCAGCTTCCACAGGCTCCTGCGGTACTACCGCCTGTGGCGGTGGCGTGAGCGGCTCCGGAGGCGCTGTGCTGCAACCGCTGCCCAGGGCCAGCACCAGGGCGAGGCCGGCCCAGTGACTGCCAGCGGTGATCGGGGTCGTTGTACGCGTCATGCTATCCTTCCGGCTGCAACGGGACCGCCGCCAACAGCGGCGGAGTCCATGCTTGGATGCATGATACAGGGCCAGGGGTGATCAGTGGAATCGGGACTATATGTTGTTGCCACGCCAATCGGCAATCTGGGCGATATCACGGCGCGTGCACTGGACGTGCTGGCGGCGGCAGATCTGGTGGCGGCGGAGGATACGCGACATACCGCGCGCCTGTTGCAACATTTCTCCATCACCGCGAGCCTGTTGGCCTACCATGAGCACAGCGACGAGCGTGCGCAGGCCCGGATCATGGCCTGTCTCGCGGACGGTGGCGTCGTGGCGCTGGTCTCGGACGCCGGCACACCGCTGATTTCCGATCCCGGTTACCGTCTGGTGCGCGACGTGCAGGAGGCGGGCTACCGGGTCATACCGCTTCCGGGTCCCTGTGCCGCGATTGCCGCGCTCAGTGCCTCGGGCTTGCCGACCGACCGCTTTCTGTTTGAAGGGTTTCTGCCTGCCAAGTCCGGCGCACGCCTGCGTCGGCTGGAGGATCTGGCGTCGGAGTCGGCAACACTGGTTTTCTATGAAGCCCCACATCGCGTGTTGGAAACGCTGCAGGCGATGCAGGAAACCTTTGGTGCCGAGCGCGAGGCCCTGCTCGCGCGCGAACTGAGCAAAACCTTCGAGACGCTGAAGCGTGCGTCACTGGCCGAGCTCATCGGCTTCGTTGCCGGTGACAGCAATCAGCAGCGGGGTGAGATTGTGCTGGCCGTGGCGGGTCAGCGCAGACGCGACGACACCCTGTCCCCGGACACGCAGAGGTTGCTGCAGCGGCTGGCGCAGGAGTTGCCTGCCAAGCGCGCAGCGACGCTGGTCGCCGAACTCACCGGCCTGCGCAAAAAGCAGCTGTACGACTTTCTGCTGGAACAGCGGCAGGCCCCGTGAGTCGCTGCTCAGCGGCGGCTCTCCTTGCCAGCACCGCTGGCAACGCGTAGTCTTGCCGCCGAGTCGGTCAGGCGATCGCTTCCGGTCATGTGCCGGGGGAGGAAAGTCCGGGCTCCACAGGGCA
>DIAF01000039.1:0-34786 GCA_002414665.1 Halieaceae bacterium UBA5085 | reverse complement strand
GGAGCAAGACCAAATAGGAATCCGTATGCTGCGGCCCGCAGTGGATTCGGGTAGGTCGCTACAGGCCGGCGGCGACGCCGGTCGCAGATGAATGATCGTCCTCGACAGAACCCGGCTTATCGACCGACTCGCTTTCTCCTCTCCCCGCGGCTGAGCCCCACAGGCTGGCCGCGGGGGCCATTTCCCTCAGGATTGGCTCCGCTCCTTATGTTAATTTCTACTAAAGCGATCCGTCTTGAAGAAGAAAATAGCCTTTAACTTAAAGTGAATCCTTAATATACGATGTTAGCGGTCTGTTTTAAGGCAATTTTCGCTGTCACGCATGCTCCCAGAAGCCATCGTTTTGCCCCCCAATCAGCGCTAATTAGCTGAAATTAAAACGTTTTTCGCGTCAGGCTCGCTTGACACCCCAATTGCTGCGCCCCTATAGTGTCGAAAAGTGGGAAGAAGTGGATATATCTGGCTTTTTGTGGTTTTTAAGGGCCGGATGAGCGGGGGAAACTGACGTGTTTCGTGGGGTGCAGCACATCAATATGGACGCCAAGGGGCGACTGGCCATGCCAGCGCGCCAGCGCGAGCCATTGCGTGCCCTTTGCGATGGCCAGATCGTGGTCACCATCGACACCCAGGTGAAGTGCCTCGTGATCTATCCGCTCCCTGATTGGGAGCGTATCGAAAAGCAAATTCAGTCATTGCCTGCCCTCAAGCCTGCGGTGAAGCGGTTCCAGCGCCTCGTGCTGGGCTACGCCACAGACGTCGAGATGGACGGCAATGGTCGTTGCCTGTTGCCCCAGCCCCTGCGGGATTATGCCCAGCTGGACAAGAAGCTGGTGCTGGTGGGCCAGGGCAACAAGCTGGAACTGTGGGCGGAGGAGCTGTGGCTGGCGGAGCGCGAACAGGCGCTGCTCGAGTCCGGTGCCGATGCGGAGTTGCCCGACGAATTAATGTCTCTGACCCTGTAGGTGAGCGGCATGCATCAGACAGTTTTGTTGCGAGAGGCGGTGGAAGCTCTGGTGACGACAAGCGATGGTACCTACGTCGATGGCACCTTCGGGCGCGGCGGCCACAGCCGGGCTGTCCTGCAGCGGCTGTCTGCCGGCGGTCATCTGTTGGGGGTGGACAAGGACCCTGCGGCGGCCGCCGTTGCCGCCCAGCTGAGCGCTACCGATACCCGTTTCAGTTTTTTCCACGGTTCCTTTGCTGAGTTGCCCACGGAGCTGGCCGCTCGCGGTATCAGCGGCCTGGACGGCATCCTGCTCGATCTGGGTGTTTCCAGTCCGCAGCTGGACGACAGCGAGCGCGGTTTCAGTTTTCAGCACGATGGCCCGCTGGACATGCGTATGGACACCAGCAGCGGCGAGACGGCGGCCCAGTGGCTGGCGCGCGCCACGGAGCAGGATATCGCCACGGTGCTGAAAGAATACGGCGAAGAACGTTTTGCGCGTCGTATTGCGGGGGCCATTGTCTCCGCCCGTGCGGAGGCGCCCATCGTTACCACCGGCAGGCTGGCCAAAATCGTCAGTGAGGCCAATCCGCGCTGGGAGAAGCACAAGCATCCGGCGACGCGCGCGTTCCAGGGGATTCGCATCTTCATCAACCGCGAGCTGGATGATCTGGCGGCACTGCTGGCCGCGACACTGGGCCTGCTCAAAGTGGGCGGCCGCCTGGTGGTCATCAGTTTCCACTCACTGGAAGACAGGTTGGTGAAGCGCTACATGCGCGATATGGCGCGCGGCGACGCCTTGCCGGCAGGTGTACCGGTACGCGACAGCGCGCTTAACCGGCAGATGCGCCTGGTGGGCAAATCCCTGCGGGCAAGCGCTGATGAAGTCGCCGCCAACCCCAGAGCGCGCAGTGCCATCATGCGTGTTGCCGAGAAGATCAGCTGATATGGCGGCCCGCACGACATCTGCAGTTGCCGCCCCTGAGCGCAGTATCAGCCTGCAATCCCTCGCGCTGTTTTGCGCTCTGCTGGCGCTGGTGCTGGGCTCGGCTTTTGGTGTTATCCACAGTTCCCATGACTGCCGTCGGCTGTATGCCGTGTTGCAGCAGCTGGAGGCGGACCAGTGGTACCTGCAGGAGGACTACGGTCGCCTGTTGCTGGAGCAGAGCACGTGGGCGTCCCATTACCGCGTCGAGCGTGTCGCCACCCGTGAACTGAATATGCAGGCGCCCGAGCTGGAAGGCCTCAAGGTGGTGCGTCCATGACCCGGTCCCGCGCGCCCGCTGTCGCGCCTTGGCGCTTTTACCTGGTCGCGATTGCACTGTTGGCGATGCTGGCGCTGCTGGTGGGAAGGGTGCTGTCACTGCAGGTACTGGATATCGAGCACGGGCGCAGCTTCCTGCAGGACCAGGGCGAAAGCCGTTCCATGCGCAACGCCGAAATTCCCGCCTACCGCGGTGTTATTTCGGACCGTCGCGGCGAGCCGCTTGCGGTCAGCACGCCGGTCATTTCCCTCGTTGCGGACCCCCGCCTGCTGGCTGCTGTCGAGGATCTATCGCCGCTGGCCACAGCGCTGGATATGCCGCTGCCCGATCTGCAGGCGCGCCTTGAACGCTTTGCCGGCCGGTCGTTCATGTACCTGCGGCGGCATATGGTGCCAGCCGAAGCACGCGAAGTGCTGGCGCTGAAGCTGCCCGGCGTGTCGGGGCGGCGTGAATACCAGCGCTACTATCCGGCCGGTGAGGTGGCGGGTCATCTGGTGGGGTTCACCAATCTGGACGGACGCGGTATCGCCGGGCTGGAGCTGGCCTACGACGACTGGCTCAAGGGCACTCCGGGCAAGAAGCAGTACATCAAGGATTTGCGCGGCGATGTTGTGCGCGACATCGGTGTACTGGAACCGGCGCGGTCCGGCAAGGACCTGCGGCTGAGTATCGACCTGCGCCTCCAATACTTGCATCACCAGGAGCTGCAGCGCGCCATGGCGGTGACCGGCGCCAGCTCCGGCAGCATTGTGACCCTCGACAGCCGTACCGGTGAGGTGCTGGCGATGGTGAATCACCCGGTCTACAACCCCAATGGTCGCCGCGGTATCAGCCCCGACCAGACCCGCAATCGGGCCGTCACTGATATGTTCGAGCCCGGCTCGACCATGAAAACCTTCACCTTGGTAGCGGCTCTGGAAAGCGGTCGTTATTCAAGCGAGACCATGATTGATACCTCACCGGGACGCATTCGCGTGGGTCGCAAGACACTGCCTGATCCGCGCAACTACGGTGAGATATCGGTCTCGCGGATTATCGAAAAGTCCAGTCAGGTGGGCGTGACCAAGATCGCGCTGGATATCGGTCACGAGCCGATTCGGGATGTATTTCGTCGCTTCGGTTTCGGTGCGGCGCTGGGCACCGGTTTCCCCGGCGAGAGTGCCGGTCAGCTGCCCAACCGCAGCCGCTGGAGTGATATTGAGAAAGTCACGCTGGCATTCGGTTACGGGCTGACAGCCACCCCTCTGCAGCTGGCGCACGCCTATACCGCCTTCGCCAATGACGGTGTTATGCCGCCCGTATCGTTGCTTGCTGTCGACGAGCGCGAGCCTGCGGGAACCCGGGTAGTGGGCGCGGATATCGCTCGCGAGGTGCTCGCGGTTCTGCAACGGGTAACGGAAGAACACGGCACCGCGCGGCGCGCTCGGGTGCCGGGGTATGCGGTTGGCGGCAAGACCGGCACAGTGCACAAGGTCGGTCCCGGTGGCTATCAGGATAACAAGTACATTGCCTTTTTTGCCGGCATAGCGCCGACCGCGGATCCCCGTTTCGTCACCGTGGTGGTGATCAACGAACCGCAAGGTGAGGCCTATGGCGGTGGCGCCGCGGCGGCCCCGGTTTTTGCGCGGGTCGCGCAGGGTACCCTGCGTCTGCTCAATCTGCCGCCGGATGACAGTGAAGCGGTGCTGGCTGTCGCGGCACACAGCCCGGGGGTGTCGGGATGAGCCTGGCTGTGCCACAAATCGCGGTATCGTTGCCTGAGCTGCTCGGCGCAAGGGCCGCAGCCTGGGCTGATGTTCAGGTCACTGGCGTGCAGCTCGACAGTCGGCGCGTGGCTGCGGGCGACCTGTTTCTCGCCCTGCCCGGAGCGGCGCACGATGGCCGCCAGTTCATCGAGCAGGCTGTCGCCCGGGGCGCGGTTGCCGTGCTGGCGGAGCCGCCGGTTGCCGGTTTTGTGGACGCCCTGCACGTGCCCCTGCTGGAGCAGGCGGAGTTGGCACAGTCAGTGGGCGAGATTGCCGCGCGCTTTTATGGCGATCCCAGCGACGGGATGACGATGGTGGGCGTCACCGGCACCAATGGCAAAACCACCACCAGCCGACTGGTGGCGCAACTGCTGCGCGCCGCAGGCTACCGCTGTGGCGTCATTGGTACGCTGGGAGCGGTGCTCGACGACAGTGCCGCGGAAGCGTTCAACACCACGCCGGATGCGGTGTCGCTGCAGCAACAGCTGGCGGTCTGGCGCGCCGAGGGTGTGGATGCAGTGTGCATGGAGGTGTCGTCCCACGCGCTGGATCAGGGCAGGGTGCAGGGCACGCGCTTTGATGTCGCCGTGTTTACCAACCTCTCACGTGATCATCTTGACTACCATGGCAGCATGCAGGCTTACGCGCGCAGCAAGCAGCGTCTGTTCTGCCAGGCGGGCCTGCGCTTTGCGGTGATCAATGCTGACGATCCATTCAGCGCGCAGATGCTGGCGGCGCTGCCCGCGGGTGTCGAGGCGCTTACCTTCTCCAGTAGTGGCGGGCCAGCAGATGTCAGCGCCCGGGAGGCAGTTCATTTCCCGGGCGGTGTGCGCGCGCAGCTGCAAACACCCTGGGGCAGGGGCGAGCTGGAACTGCCATTGCCGGGGGCCTTCAACCTCTCCAACGCGCTGGCGGCGATCAGCTGTGCGGTCCTGCTCGGTGGTGAGTTCCCGGCGGTGCTGCGTGCAGCAGCGCGTCTGCATTCTGTGCCTGGACGCATGCAGAGCGTGCCCAACACCCTGGGCCTGCAGGTCATCGTTGATTACGCCCACACGCCCGATGCGCTGGAAAAGGCCCTCGAGGCCTTGCGGCCACAGGTTGAGGGCCGCCTGATTGTGGTGTTCGGCTGCGGCGGAGACCGCGATCCCGGTAAACGTGCCGTGATGGGTCGGGTGGCGAGTACGGCGGCGGACCAGGTGGTGCTGACGTCGGACAACCCGCGCAGCGAGGACCCCCGGGCGATCCTGGACGAGATTCAGCGGGGCTGTCAGGGCAGTGTGCAGGTGGAGGTCGACCGCGGCGCGGCGATTGCCCTGGCGATTCGCGAGGCGCAGCCTGGCGATTGCGTTTTGATCGCCGGCAAGGGTCACGAAACCTACCAGATTATCGGCCATGAGCGTGTCGTCTTCAGCGATGTCGACAGCGCAGCCCGGGCCCTGCAGCAGAGGGCGGCGTCATGATGCGCAACTTCCGCCTCAGCGAATTGAGTGCTCCTCTGCAGGCGCGCTTGCGTGGCGCTGACCTGGGCATTACCGGTGTCACCACCGACAGTCGCAGCGTGGCGCCCGGAGACCTGTTCGTGGCGTTGCAGGGCGAACGTTTTGATGGTCACGACTTTCTGCAGGCTGTCGCGGAAGCCGGTGCGGTTGCAGCGGTGGTCAGCCGCGATGTCGACTCACCGCTGGCACTGCTCCAGGTGGCTGACACGCAGCGCGCGCTGGGGCAGCTGGGCGCCTTCAACCGTTCACTCTTCTCCGCCCCGCTGGTCGCCATTACCGGCAGCGCCGGCAAAACCACGGCGAAGAACCTGATTGCCGCCGTGTTGTCCCGTCGCGGTCCGGTTCTGGCGACCCAAGGCAATCTGAACAACGAAATCGGTGTGCCGCTGACCCTCTTGCAGCTCGCGCCAGAGCATGCGTTTGCGGTGATTGAGATGGGCGCCTGCCGGCAGGGCGATGTGGCCTGGCTGTGCGAGTTGGCGCGCCCGAACATTGCTGTCCTGCTCAATGCCATGCCGGCGCATCTTGAGGGCTTTGGCAGTCTGGAAGGCGTTGCGTCGGCAAAGGGTGAAATTTACGCCGGGCTGGAGGGTGCGGGTATTGCGATCGTCAATGCCGACCAGCCCTGGGCAGCGCGCTGGCGTGCGCGTGCCGCGGGGTCCACGGTGCTGGACTACGGTCTCGAACAGGCCGCAGCAATCAGTGCCCACAGCATACAGTCGCGTGGGGCCCAGGGGGTGACGTTCGTTGCCAGCACGCCCGCCGGAGAAGCTCCGGTGCGCCTGCAGCTGCCGGGTCGACACAACGTATCCAACGCACTCGCAGCCATCGCGGTCGGCCTCGCCTGTGAGCTCAGTCTGGCGGATATCACCGCGGGTCTCGCCGGCGTTGCCCCGGTCCAGGGCCGCGGAGCGCGAGTCCCCGGCCTTGGGGGCTCCGTGCTCATCGACGACAGCTACAACGCGAATCCCGGCTCGGTGCGCGCTGCCATCGACGTGCTGGCGGCCTGCCCTGGAAGGCGCACGCTGGTGCTGGGTGCGATGCTCGAGTTGGGGGAGGGCAGTGAGCAGCTTCACCGCGAGGTCTGGGCCTATGCGCGGGAACGGGGTATCGACCGTCTGGTCGCCGTCGGTCCGGCGCTGCTGGGCGCCGTGGAGCAGCTGGGCGGCGAATGGTTTGCCGACTGCGAGGCGGCTTCCGTGGCGCTGCGCGCAGATCTGGGGGCGGACGATACAGTACTGATCAAGGGTTCCCGTGGCGTTGCCATGGAGCGCCTGCTGGCTACCTTGCGCGAGACGGGGAACTGACATGCTGTTATTTCTGGCAGAATATCTGACCCACTTCGCCGGCGGCTTCCAGGTGTTCCAGTACCTCACGCTGCGCAGCATACTGGCGGCCGGTACTGCCCTGGCGATCTCGCTGCTGGTCGGCCCGGCGATGATCCGCCGCCTGAACCTTTACCAGGTGGGGCAATCCGTGCGCAGTGACGGGCCACAGTCGCACCTCAGCAAATCCGGTACGCCGACCATGGGCGGCGCGCTGATCCTCGTCGCCATCGGTATCAGCAGTCTGCTGTGGGCAGACTTGCGCAATCCCTACATCTGGGTGGCACTGGGTGTGACGGCAGTATTCGGTGCGGTCGGTTGGGTGGACGACTACCGCAAAGTGGTAGAGCGGGATTCGCGCGGCCTGCCAGCACGCTGGAAATACTTCTGGCAGTCGCTGGCAGGACTCGCCGCGGCGCTCTACCTCTACCTCGCCTTTGATACTCCGGTCACCACCGAGCTCTACATCCCGTTTTTCAAGGATTTCGCCTGGGGCATGGGGCCGCTGTTTATTCTTCTGGCCTACTTTGTGATTGTCGGTGCCAGCAACGCGGTCAACCTGACTGACGGGCTGGATGGGTTGGCGATACTGCCGACGGTCATGGTCGGCTCTGCGCTCGGCATCATTGCCTACCTCACGGGTAACGTGAATTTTGCCGATTACCTGCACATTCCCTACGTGGCGGGAAGCGGTGAGCTCGCCGTGTTCTGCGGCACAATTGCCGGAGCCGGCCTGGGTTTTCTCTGGTTCAACACCTATCCAGCGCAGGTGTTCATGGGCGATGTGGGTGCCTTGGCCCTCGGCGCGGCGCTGGGCACAGTGGCCGTGATTACCCGGCACGAAATCGTATTCTTCATCATGGGCGGCATTTTCGTGCTGGAAACCGTCTCGGTGATCCTGCAGGTGGCGTCTTTCAAGCTGACCGGGCGGCGGATTTTCCGCATGGCCCCGATTCACCATCACTTCGAATTGAAGGGTTGGCCCGAGCCGCGCGTCATCGTGCGCTTCTGGATTATCACCGTCATGCTGGTCCTGTTCGGGCTGGCCACGTTGAAACTGCGTTAGGCGGGGAGTGGCTGAGTCAATGGTACAGGGTCTCATAGCAAGCAGCGGCGACGAGGTGGTGTTCGGCCTCGGCGCGACCGGCTTGTCCTGCGCACGTTTCCTGTATCGCAGCGGCCGTCGTTTCGTGGTGATCGACACCCGTGAGCAGCCCCCTGAGCTGGCCATGCTACAGCGCGAGATGCCGGATGTACCGGTGTTTGCCGGCGCCATACCTGATGCCGTCATCGAGCAGGGCGGTAACTGGGTGGTCAGCCCGGGCATCGCTCTGGATCACCCGATAGTCGAGCGGGCACTGGCGGCGGGCGCCACGGTGTGTGGTGATATCGACCTGTTCATGGGCGCCGCAGGCGCGCCGGTGGTGGGTATCACGGGCTCCAACGCCAAGTCCACGGTGACTGCGCTGCTCGGCGAAATGGCTGCAGCGGCTGGCCTCAATGTCGGCGTGGGCGGTAATCTCGGTGTACCGGCGCTCGATCTGCTGGCACCCGAGCGCGAACTGTATGTGTTGGAACTCTCCAGCTTTCAGCTTGAGCGCGCTGCCAGCCTCGGCCTTACAGTTGCGACTGTGCTGAATGTGTCCGCAGATCATCTGGACCGGCACGGCAGTTTGCAGCAGTACCACCAGGCCAAACACCGTATTTTTCGCGGCTGCGCCCACGCCGTGGTCAATCGCGATGATCCGCTGACTCTGCCGCTGGTCGGTGCGGAAACCGCCATAACCAGCTGGCGCCTGAAGGAGCCCGAGCTCCATGGCTTCGGCCTGCGTGAGATCGACGGTCAGGAGTGGCTCTGCCTGGGCTTCGATGCCTTGCTGGCCGTGGAGGAGCTCGGCATTCAGGGGCGGCACAATGTCGGCAATGTGCTGGCGGCGCTGGCTCTGGGGCACGCTGCGGGGTTGCCCATGGCGGCGATGCAAGCCGCTGCGCGCTCGTTTTCCGGCCTGCCGCATCGTTGTCAGCTGGTTGCAGAGCACGGCGGCGTGCGCTTTGTCAACGACTCCAAGGGCACTAATGTGGGAGCCACGCGGGCCGCCCTCAGTGGCTTTGGTGCCGGCCGCAATGTAATTCTGATTGCCGGCGGTATCGGCAAGGGCCAGGATTTCCGCCCTTTGCGCCAGCCGCTGCAAGCCAGTGGCAAGGCGCTGGTCCTGATCGGCGAAGCCGCAGGGCAGATAGCTGATGCCGTGGGCGATCTGCTGCCTGTACAGCGCGCCGTGGACATGCCCGATGCGGTGCGCCGGGCGGCGGCCAGCGCAGCGGCGGGCGACGTGGTGTTGCTCTCACCTGCCTGCGCCAGCTTTGACATGTTCACCGGCTACCCGGCGCGTGGCGACGCCTTTGTACAGGCTGTCGCCGCATTGCGCGAAGGAGTGGGCGCATGAGACTGGCACAGCCCCTGCATTTCGCCATCGATCCCGCGCTGTTCCTGCTCGCACTGTCGCTGCTGCTGGTTGGCCTGGTGGCCATCGGCTCCGCCTCGGTCGAGTACGCGGATTGGCACTACCAGGACGCGTGGCAGCTAACCCGGCGTCACCTGGTCTATATCGTGATTGCCGTGGCTACCGCCGCGGTGGTGTACCGCTTCCCTTCCAGCTTCTGGCTGAGAACGGGGTGGATGTGGCTGCTGGTCGGACTTGGGTTTCTCGTGCTGGTGCTGTTGCCGGGGATCGGCAAGGAAGTGAAGGGCGCCCAGCGCTGGTTGCCTCTCGGGCCGTTCACCTTTCAACCCTCCGAGTTCGCCAAGCTCACTGTGGTGGTGTACCTCGCAGGGTACCTGGTGCGCCAGGCGCGGGAGGTGCGCGAGCAGTGGAGCGGGTTCTTCAAGCCCATGGGGGTGCTGGCACTGGTGGCGCTGCTGCTTCTTGCCGAGCCTGATTTCGGTGCTACGGTCATCGTGGTGGCCACGTCGTTCGGCATGCTGTTCCTCGCCGGGATGAAGGTCACGCACTTCCTGACCATTGTCCTCGCCAGTCCCATCGTCGTCGGTGCGCTGGTCTTTGCCGCGCCGTATCGCATGCAGCGGCTCACCTCGTTCACAGACCCCTGGGCAGATCCCTATGGCAGCGGCTTTCAGCTGATCCAGTCCCTGATTGCTTTCGGCCGTGGGGAGTGGCTTGGCGTGGGTCTGGGCAACAGCGTGCAGAAGCTGTTCTATCTGCCCGAGGCACACACGGACTTCGTTTTTTCCATCTGGGCCGAGGAGACCGGATTTGTGGGCGCCTTCGCCCTCATTCTCCTGTTCACGGCACTGATCGCCCGCATTCTTTGGATCGCGCGGCAAGCTGAGGCTGCGGGCCAGCTCTTCGGCGCCTACGTGTGCTACGGGGTCGCTCTGGTGTTTTCCGGGCAGGCCTTTGTGAATATGGGCATGAGTGCCGGCCTCTTGCCCACCAAGGGCCTGACATTGCCCTTCGTCAGCTATGGCGGCACCAGCCTGATAATCTGTTGCTGCATGCTTGCGCTGGTGCTGCGCATCGGCAACGAATTGTCCACGCCGGCGCCCCGCGCCCGACGCAAAGGGGTTGCCGTATGAGCGAGGCGCCTCTGGTTCTGATGATGGCCGGTGGCACGGGTGGACACGTCTATCCGGCGCTGGCGGTGGCCGACACCTTGCAGCAGCGCGGCTACCGCATTGCCTGGACCGGCACAGCCCGCGGGCTGGAGGCGCAGGTTGTGCCGGCGGCGGGATACCCGCTGCACCTGCTCCCGGTGCGCGGTGTGCGTGGCAAGAATCTCGCAGCCACCGCGCTCGGTGCAGTGCTGCTGCTCTGGTCCTGTCTGCGCGCGCTACACCTGGTGTGGCGCCTCGCGCCGTCCTGCGTGGTGGGCATGGGTGGCTATGTGGCGGGCCCCGCGGGTCTGGCCGCCTGGTTGCTGCGCAAGCCACTGCTGATTCACGAGCAGAATGCAGTGGCGGGTACCACCAACCGTTTGCTGGCCCCTTTGGCCAGCCGGGTAGCTGCGGGTTTCCCCGGCGCTTTCCCTGCCCAGCGTGCGGTGTCTGTGGTGGGTAATCCGGTGCGCCGCTCGCTGCTTGAGACGGCCAATGACCAGCTGTGGGATTACCACGGCCAGCGTCCGCTGCAGGTGCTGGTACTGGGCGGGAGTCTGGGAGCGCAGGCGCTGAATACGCTGCTTCCCGAAGTGCTGCTCCACCTGCGCAAACGACTGGGTGATGACGCCGTGCGCATCTGGCACCAGTCTGGACAGGCGCACGTGGAGCGCCTGCGCGCCGACTATGGCGCATTGCTGGGTGCAGGTGTGCAGGTCAGTGCCTTCATTGAGGATATGGCGGCGGCCTATGCCTGGGCAGATGTCGTGATCTGCAGAGCCGGTGCCTTGACGGTGGCGGAGCTTGCCATTATGGGCCGTCCCGCATTGTTGATACCGCTGCCTCATGCCATCGACGACCACCAGACCGCCAATGCGCGCGCGCTGTCGGATCGCGGTGCAGCGCTGATGCTGCGCCAGGCGGACCTGTCGGCCCGGGACGTCGCCGCGACGCTGGCCGGATACATCAGCAACCCAAAGCGCCTGGCGGCGATGGCCGCGGCCGCCTCAGCCGCGGCGCAGCCGCAGGCGACAGCACGGGTTGCGGATCTTTGCGAGGAGCTGATGTGCCATGACTGAACGCAGCGCCTATACCGTACCGGAAATGCGCCGTATCCGCAGGATCCACATGATTGGCGTAGGTGGTACGGGGATGAGCGGGATTGCCGAGGTCCTGGTGAACCTGGGCTATGCGGTGTCGGGCTCCGACTTGCGTCCCAGCTCGGTGACGGCACGCCTGCAACAGCTCGGCATCGAGGTATTTATCGGTCACGCCGCGGAACACGTGCGCGATGCTGACGTGGTGGTCAGTTCCAGCGCTGTGAGCGCCGACAACCCGGAAGTGGTGGCCGCTCGCGCCGCACGGGTGCCGGTGGTTCCCCGCGCTGAAATGCTTGCGGAACTGATGCGCTATCGTCACGGCATTGCGGTGGCGGGCACCCATGGCAAAACCACGACCACGAGTCTGATTGCCGCGGTTTTTGCCGAGGCAGGCCTGGACCCGACCTTTGTCATCGGTGGCCTGGTGAATTCCGCCGGCAGCAACGCACAGCTGGGTGCCAGCCGGTTCCTGGTGGCAGAGGCGGATGAAAGCGATGCGTCATTCCTGCACCTGCAGCCGATGGTCACCGTCGTGACCAATATTGAAGCCGATCACATGGAAACCTACGGGGGCGACTTTGCCACCCTGCGCGGTACCTTCCTTGAGTTTCTGCACAACCTGCCGTTCTATGGCCTTGCAGTGCTCTGTATCGATGATCCGGTGGTTGCCGGGCTATTGCCCGACCTGTCTCGCCAGTTTCTTACCTATGGCTTCGATGAGGCGGCGGATTACCGCATCATGAACGTGCGCAAGCAGGGGTTGACCACCAAGTTCACGGTATCGCGCCCCGGTGATCTGCCGCCGCTGCCGATACAGCTGAATATGCCCGGCGAGCACAACGTACAGAACGCGACAGCGGCGATCGCCGTCGCCTGCGATGAGGGCGTGGATGACGCTGCGATTCAGCGCGGCCTCGCGGGTTTCGCCGGTGTCGGACGTCGTTTCAGTGTGTTGGGTGACCTGCGTGTGGCGGGGGGCAACGCACTGCTGGTGGACGACTACGGGCACCATCCGACGGAAGTGCGGGCGACGCTGGAGTCTGCCCGGCAAGCCTGGCCCGATCGCCGTGTGGTCATGGTGTACCAGCCGCATCGCTACTCGCGCACTCGAGACCTGTACGAAGATTTCGTCGCGGTGCTGTCGCGCTGTGATGCGCTGCTGCTGCTGGATGTCTATCCCGCGGGCGAAGAACCGATCCCCGGCGCCGACAGCCGCAGCCTGACGCGGAGTATCCGCCAGCGCGGGCAGGTGGAGCCGGTGTTTGTGGAGAGTATTGACGAAGTCGCCAACGTCTTGTGTGGAATTCTGCGCGATGGCGATGTTGTGATTACCCAGGGTGCGGGCAACATCGCACGGCTGGCGCAGGATCTTCAGGCGCTGGGCAGTCTGGTGGAGGCACGCGCATGAGTTGGCAGCAGGCAAGTTCAGGGCCGATGGCCGTGCTACTGGGTGGGCGTTCTGCAGAGCGTGACGTATCGCTGCAGACAGGCGCAACCATCGTCGCCGCATTGCAGGGCCTGGGTTGTGAGGTGCGCGCTGTTGACCCGGCCACAGCTGGCTGGGTGGCGCAACTCGAGGATGTGAGTTTTGCCTTCAATGCGCTGCACGGCCCAGGGGGTGAGGACGGTGTAATTCAGGGCGCACTGGAAACTCTGCAGATCCCCTACTCGGGTTCCGGTGTGCTGGGTTCGGCGCTGGCCATGGACAAACAGCGCAGCAAGCAGCTTTGGCAGGGTGTGGGAGTCAGCACCGGCGGCTTTGTGGTGCTTGAAGCCGGCAGCGACTGGGAGGCGGTCATCGCCCGCTTCGGCAAGGTGTTCGTGAAGCCGGCCTGCGAGGGCTCCAGTGTCGGCATGGCTCCGGCGGCGACAGCGGAGGCCCTGGCGCAGGCCTGGCGCAAGGCATCGGCCTTCGGCGGCACAGTTCTGGCCGAGCAGTTCATCGATGGACCCGAATATACCGTCGCGGTGCTGGGGGACAGCACGCTGCCGTCGATCCGTATGGAAACCGATCGTGAGTTCTACGACTTCGAGGCGAAGTACCTGTCGGACGAGACACGCTACCACTGCCCCAGCGGCCTGAGCGCAGAAGATGAAGCGGAAGCCAGCGCACTGGCGCTGGCCGCGTTTCGCAGCCTCGGCTGTTCAGTCTGGGGGCGCGTGGATTTGATGCGCGACCGCGACGGACGCTTTTACGTGCTGGAAGTGAACACCATCCCCGGCATGACGTCGCACAGTCTTGTGCCGATGGCGGCGCGCGCGGTGGGGATGTCCATCGAGGCTCTGGTGCAACGCATAGTGGAATTGAGCTGGGAGGGTCGCGGGCATGGTTGATGCGCGCAGAACCGCCGCAAACCGGCGCCGCAGTTCTGGAGGGGCGACCCGCCGTCGCGCAGTGCGCGCGCCGCGGCCGGACATGCGCCCGGGGCTGCGCCTGCTCGGTGGCTGGGTAAACCGCCTGCTGATCCTGCTTGGCGTTGGTGTGGTGTGCGTGGTGGGCCTGCGAGGCTGGATCGCCCTGCAGGAGCTTCCGGTGCAGCGCATTGCCGTGACGGGGAATTTGCATCGCACCCAGACTGAAGTCGTGCAGGACATGGTGCAGCCCGCGCTGGTGGGCGGGTTCCTGAGTGCCAATCTGGATGATGTGCGCGCGCGACTCCAGGCCCTGCCCTGGATTTACCAGGTGAGTGTGCGCCGGCGCTGGCCGAGCACGCTGGAGATCAATGTGCAGGAGCAGCTGCCTATCGCGCGCTGGGGACAGGGCGGCTTCCTCAACCACGAGGGCGAGGTGTTCCAGTCATCCAGCGTGGCAGGCGAGGCATCGCTGCCGCGGCTTGAAGGGCCCGCCGGCTCTGCACGTGAGCTGATTGTGAGCTATCAGCAGCTGGGCGAACTGCTGCAGCCGCTGGGTCTGGTCCTGCACGCCCTGTCGCTGGATGAGCGTGGACATCTCAACGCCGAACTCGACAGCGGTACGCAGCTGGCGCTGGGCAATGTGGACTTTGGCGATCGTCTCGAGCGCTTTGCAACGGTGTACCGACGGGAGCTGGCTGCGCGCTGGGACGAGGTCGAGCGCGTAGACCTGCGCTACGAGAGCGGCATGGCGGTAGCCTTCCGCGAACCCGCGGTTGATGCCGCACAACTGGCCAGCGTGGCCGAAAAGTAATTCAGTGGGGAGTATCACTGCCATGGGCAGCGTTCAGGACAAAAGGATGATCGTGGGACTGGACATCGGCACCTCGAAGGTCGTAGCCCTTGTTGGCGAGATCGGTTCGGAGGGGGGGCTCGAGGTGGTCGGTATTGGCTCACATCCGTCCAAAGGCATGAAAAAGGGCGTGATCGTCAACATCGAGTCGACTGTGCAGTCTATCCAGCGCGCTGTGGAAGAAGCGGAGCTGATGGCGGGCTGCCAGATCCACTCGGTATACGTGGGTATCGCAGGCAGCCATATTCGCAGCCTGAACTCCCATGGCATTGTTGCCATTCGCGACCGCGAGGTACAGCCGCCGGATCTCGAGCGGGTGCTCGACGCGGCGCAGGCTGTCGCTATCCCTGCAGACCAGAAAGTGCTGCATATCCTGCCCCAGGAGTACGTGATCGATAACCAGGAAGGGGTCAAGGAGCCGCTGGGCATGTCCGGCGTGCGCCTGGAGGCCAAGGTCCACCTCGTTACCTGCGCGGTCAATGCTGCCCAGAATATCGAGAAGTGTATTCGTCGCTGCGGGCTGGAAGTGGAAGAGGTGATTCTCGAGCAGTTGGCCTCCAGCTACTCGGTGCTCACGGAAGACGAGCGCGAGTTGGGGGTGTGTCTGGTGGATATTGGTGGGGGCACCACGGATATCGCCATATTCACCGAGGGGTCTATCCGCCACACCGGGGTGATTCCCATCGCAGGCGACCAGGTGACCAACGACATTGCCACAGCACTGCGCACGCCTACCCAGCACGCCGAAGAGATCAAGATCAAATACGCCTGTGCTTTGACCCAGCTGGCTGGTCCTGATGAAACGATCAAGGTGCCGAGTGTCGGTGACCGTCCCCCGCGGGATTTGTCACGGCAATCGCTGGCGGAGGTAGTGGAGCCGCGCTACGACGAACTGTTCACCCTTATTCAGGGCGAGCTGCGCCGCAGTGGCTATGAAGAGGCTATTCGCGCCGGTGTGGTGCTCACCGGTGGCACGTCAAAGATGGAAGGCGTGGTTGAGTTGGCGGAAGAGATCTTCCACATGCCGGTGCGGGTGGGTTACCCGCAAACGGTCAAGGGGCTGAACGACATCGTGCGCAACCCGATCTACTCAACCGGCGTGGGTCTCTTGCAGTACGGCCAGAAGCAGGCCGGTGAGCGAGCTGGCAGCGCCCAGCGCAGTGCCGCCAGCGGTGATGGCCTGGTGGCACGCCTGCGCAACTGGATACAGAGCAATTTCTAGAGTTTTTTTGCGGTAAACCGTCACGCTACGGCGTGGCCACATAAAGGAAAGGGGAGAAACGCTATGTTTGAACTTATCGATAACGTACCACAGAACGCGGTGATCAAGGTGATTGGTGTCGGCGGCGGCGGCGGCAACGCGGTCAAGCACATGATCGAGAACAGCGTCGAGGGTGTGGACTTCATCTGTGCCAATACCGACGCGCAGGCGCTTTCGGACATCCGTTCGAAAACCGTGCTGCAACTCGGTGGTGCCATCACCAAGGGCCTGGGGGCCGGAGCGAATCCGGAAATCGGCCGCGCGGCGGCGCTTGAAGATCGTGATCGTATCGCCGATGCGCTGCGCGGTGCCGACATGGTGTTCATTACCGCGGGTATGGGTGGCGGCACGGGTACCGGCGGCGCGCCGATTGTTGCGGAAGTGGCGCGTGAAATGGGTATTCTGACGGTGGCCGTAGTCACCCGGCCGTTCCCGTTTGAAGGCAAGAAGCGTTTGGCGATCGCGCTCGAAGGTGTGCAGGAACTGCAGCAACACGTCGATTCTTTGATCACCATTCCGAACGAAAAGTTGCTGGAAGTGCTCGGAAAAAGTACCAGTTTATTGGATGCCTTCAAAGAAGCGAATGATGTATTGTTGGGCGCAGTTCAGGGCATTGCCGACCTGATCATTCGTCCCGGCATGATCAACGTGGATTTTGCCGATGTACGGACAGTCATGTCCGAGATGGGCATGGCGATGATGGGAACCGGCTCTGCCCGCGGTGAGAACCGCGCCCGCGAGGCGGCAGAGCGTGCGATCAACAGCCCCCTGCTGGATGATATCGACCTCCGCGGGGCGCGGGGCATTCTGGTGAATATCACTGCGGGCCTGGATCTGTCGCTTGGCGAGTTTTCCGAAGTTGGCGACACGATCGAAGAATTTGCGTCGGATGACGCGACAGTAGTGGTCGGCACCGTGATTGACCCGAACATGACCGACGAGCTGAAAGTGACGGTTGTGGCGACGGGTCTGGGCAGCGAGGTGGCGCGGGCGGCACCGCTGCAGGTGGTCGGTTCGGCTCCACGTGCACCGGCTGCGGCGGCTGATGAGGAGCCCGATTACAGCGCTCTGGAGCGGCCGACCAAGATGCGTCGCGCCATGTCAGCCGGCGGCGAAGCCGCGGCGATGGCGAGTGACGATTATTTTGACATCCCCGCATTTTTGCGGCGCCAGGCGGACTAACGAGGCACAACCGACACACCATCGGCTGCCGCGGAGGGTCCGGGGCAGAGGAGATGGTGAAGGTATGATTCGACAGCGCACATTACGCAATGCCATCAAGGCAACGGGCGTCGGTTTGCACACGGGTGAGAAAGTGTATCTCACCCTGTCGCCTGCCCCCATTGATGCGGGCATTGTATTCCGGCGTGTGGATCTCGACCCGGTGGTCGAAATCCCGGCGCGTGCAGAGAATGTGCGGGAGACGACGCTCTCGACCACGCTGATCGCCAATGGCGAGAAGGTGTCTACAGTGGAGCATCTGCTGTCGGCGATGGCGGGCCTGGGAATCGACAATGCTTTTGTCGATGTCAGCGCGTCGGAAGTGCCCATTATGGACGGCAGTGCGGGTCCGTTTGTGTTCCTTATCCAGTCGGCGGGTATCGAGGAGCAGAACGCGGCGAAGAAGTTCATCCGCATCAAGCGTCCGGTCACGGTGGAAGACGGGGACAAGACAGCCAGCTTTCTCCCCTTTGATGGCTTCAAGGTCTCGTTTTCCATCGAGTTTGACCACCCCGTGTTCCGCGAGCGGTCACCGCACGCGGAAATCGACTTTTCCAGCACCTCCTTCGTCAAGGAGGTGAGCCGCGCCCGCACGTTCGGGTTCATGCACGAAATCGAGTACCTGCGCTCTCAGGGGCTGGCCCGTGGCGGCAGCGTGGACAACGCCATTGTGGTGGATGAGTACCGCATCCTGAACCAGGACGGCCTGCGCTACGACGACGAGTTCGTCAAACACAAGATTCTCGACGCTATCGGCGACATCTACCTGCTCGGCTACAGCGTTATCGGCGAATACCGGGCGCACAAGTCCGGTCACGCACTCAATAATGCCTCCCTGCGGGCCCTGATTGCCCAGCCGGATGCCTGGGAAATGGTGACCTTCGAGGACGAGGCCACCGCGCCGATTTCCTACTCGCTGAGCCCCGCAGCCGCCTGATACCCCGCGTGCCGGGCTGCTCCCGTCCCGGCCACGCCCCGCGGTGTCCCGGTCGGCGCCGCAAATTGCTATTGGTAATATTCCCGTGACTATGGCACACTCGCGCGTCAGTTCATTGCAACCGGTTGCCAATGAAGGTCATCCTGATAAGCCGCAAACACGGCGGGTCCCGCTCTCTCGAGCTGGGTCGCTGGTCGCGCGCCCTGCTGTCCCTGTGCTGTCTCGGGCTGCCGCTGGGCATGGTGGCGCTGGGCTATTTCGTCGGTCAGGAGTCCCAGGCGCGTGACCTGCGCGACAATTCCCTGGACAGCCTGCAGGACGAACTTGCCACCCAGTCAACAGAGTTGGAAGGCCTGCGCCTTGAGGCCGAGCGCAAGCTGCAGGCCATGACACTCAGTCTGGCGGAGTTGCAGGCGCGAATGACACGCCTGGATGCCCTGGGTGAACACCTCACGGCCATGGCCGACCTGCAGGACGGCGAATTCGATTTCAGTCAGCCTCCGGCGGTCGGTGGTCCCTTGGCGGCTGATTTCAGCGTCGAGTATCTTGCGCCTGACCTGACGGGTGAGTTACAGCATTTTGCTGAACGACTCACGGAACGCGAACAGCAGCTGGAAATCCTTGAGTCGCTCCTCACCCACCGCAAACTGGATGAAGAGGCTTGGGTGTCCGGCCGTCCAGTGGAAAAGGGCTGGGTATCGTCCGGTTTTGGTGTGCGCACGGATCCCTTCTCGGGCAAGCGTTCCGCGCACTACGGCATTGACTATGCCGGCAAGGCCGGTTCCAACGTCATCGCAGTGGCGGGCGGCGTGGTTACCTTCTCCGGCAATGATCGCAACGGCTACGGGATGATGGTAGAAGTATCCCACGGCGACGGTCTGGTCACGCGTTACGCACACAATGAGTCCAATCTCGTGGAACCCGGCGACCTCGTGCGCAAGGGCCAACCCATCGCCCTGATGGGTTCCAGCGGGCGCGCTACCGGCCCCCACGTGCATTTCGAGGTGTACAAGCACGGCCGTCCTGTCGATCCATCCAGCTACGTGCGTCGCACCCGGCGCTGAATCTCCCATCGCGCAAAAATCGTTTCCCGCCGGGTTTCACACCGGGCGGGTGAAGCCCTGATGTCTAACGCAGTGACCCCTTAATGATTACGACTACGATGAAGAAAATCTTCGGCACCCGCAATGATCGGGAGCTGAAGCGCCTTGGCAAGATCGTGCGCAGGATCAACGCACTGGAAGAGAGTATGCAGGCGCTGGACGATGCCTCACTTGCCGCCAAGACCGGAGAGTTCCGCCAGCGCCTGGCGGACGGCGCAACCCTGGACGACATTCTGCCCGAGGCTTTCGCGGTCACTCGCGAGGCGAGCCAGCGCACCCTGGGCATGCGGCATTTTGATGTGCAGCTGATTGGCGGTATGGCGCTGCATGAGGGCAAGATTGCCGAGATGGGTACGGGCGAGGGGAAGACCCTGGTGGCCACCCTGCCGGCCTACCTGAATGCCCTGTCCGGCAAAAGCGTGCACCTGATTACGGTCAACGATTACCTGGCCGGGCGCGATGCGCAGTGGATGTCGCCACTGTACCGCTTCCTCGGCGTGTCTGTCGGTGTCATACGCTCCGGCCAGACCCAGGAGCAAAAGCGCGAGGCGTACCAGGCGGATATCATTCACGGCACCAACAATGAATTCGGCTTTGACTACCTGCGCGACAACATGGCGTTCCGGCTCGAGGATAAAATGCAGGGCGAGCTGAGCTTCGCCATTGTCGACGAAGTCGACTCCATCCTGATCGACGAGGCGCGCACCCCGCTGGTCATTTCCGGTGCTTCTGAGGACAGCTCGGCGCTGTATCAGCGCATCAACAAACTGATTCCCCTGCTCAAACGCGATGTGGAAGGGCAGGAGGGCCACTACACGGTTGACGAGAAGCAGCGTCAGATCGAACTGACCGAGATGGGCCACGAGTACGTCGAAGAACTGCTCACCGGCGAGGGGCTGCTGCAGGAAGGTGACAGCCTCTATGCCGCGACCAACCTGAACCTGCTGCACCATGTGTATTCCGGCTTGCGCGCCCACGCACTGTTCCATCGGGACGTGGAATACATCGTGCAAGGTGACCAGGTGGTGTTGATTGACGAGCACACCGGCCGCACCATGGCCGGCCGCAGACTTTCCGAAGGTCTGCACCAGGCCATTGAAGCCAAGGAGGGTGTGCGTATCCAGAACGAGAGCCAGACCCTGGCTTCGACCACGTTCCAGAACTACTTCCGACTGTACAAAAAACTGGCGGGCATGACTGGTACCGCGGACACCGAAGCCTTCGAGTTCCGCCAGATCTACGGTCTCGAAGTGCTGGTGATCCCCACCAACAAGCCACGGCAGCGGAAAGACCTGAACGATCTCGTCTACCTGACGCGCGAAGAGAAGTTCGACGCGATAGTCACGGACGTGAAGGACTGCGTGGAAAACGGTGCCCCCGTGCTGGTGGGTACCGCGTCGGTGGAAACCTCTGAAGAGCTGTCGCAGCGCTTTCGCGCCGCGAAGATTCCGCACAAGGTCCTCAACGCAAAATACCACGAACAGGAAGCGGAGATTATCGCCCAGGCCGGGCGCCCGGGGGTGGTGACGATTGCCACTAACATGGCCGGTCGGGGCACGGATATCGTCCTCGGCGGCAGCCTTGAGGCGGAGCTGGAGTCGCTGGGTGAAGTGTCTGAGGCGCAGCGCGCCGAGCTGGCCGAGGCCTGGCGCCAGCGGCATGAGGCAGTGCTGGCAGCGGGTGGCCTGCACATTCTGGGTACCGAGCGGCATGAGTCGCGGCGTATCGACAATCAGCTGCGCGGTCGTGCCGGGCGCCAGGGCGACCCCGGTCTGTCGCGGTTCTACCTGTCACTCGAAGACAACCTCATGCGCATTTTCGCCTCTGACCGGGTGAAGAGCTTCATGCAGGCGCTGGGTATGGAAAAAGGCGAAGCGATCGAACACCGCATGGTGACCAACGCCATTGAAAAGGCCCAGCGGAAGGTCGAAGGACGCAACTTCGACATTCGCAAGCAGTTGCTCGAATACGATGACGTGGCCAACGACCAGCGCCAGATCATCTACCAGCAGCGCAACGAGCTGCTGGGCGAGGCGGATATTGCCGATACCATCACCGCCATTCGCGAAGACGTGGTGAACGAGGCGATCTCCAGCTACATACCGCCGATGAGTGTTGAGGAACAGTGGGATGTGCCCGGCCTTGAGCGTCAGCTGGAGGCGGAGTTTGCCGTCACGCTGCCGCTGCAGCAATGGTTGGACGAGGATGACAGCCTGCACGAGGAAGCGCTGCGTGAAAAAATCGTCGCTGCGGTGCAGGAAGCCTACGACACCAAGTGTGCGGACGTCGGGCCGCCCATGCGCAAGATCGAAAAGCAGATCATGCTGCAGGTTCTGGATACGCTGTGGAAAGATCATCTGGCGACCATGGATCACCTGCGTCAGGGTATCCACCTGCGCGCCTACGCCCAGAAAAACCCCAAGCAGGAATACAAGCGTGAGTCCTTCGCCTTGTTCGAGCAGCTGCTGCAGAACCTCAAGTATGAGGTCATCAAGTTCCTGAGCCATGTGCAGATCCAGCATCAGGACGAGTCGGCGCTGATTGAAGCGCGCAGGCGCGAGGCTGCGGAGCGCGAAAAACTCGCTTTCCAGCACGCCGCGGCCTCGGCCATGGCCGAGGAAGCCCTGGCCAGTGGTGCGGCGGAACCCGCGCCGCGGGAAACGCCGCAGACCTTCACCCGCGAACAGCCCAAGGTGGGACGCAATGAACCCTGCCCCTGTGGCAGCGGGAAGAAATACAAACAGTGTCACGGGCGCATCGATTGAGCCGGGTGGTCTAGCGGGAGAGCAACAGCATGGCAGTGGGTGAAGCACACCTGGGGGAGTTGCTGTCGGTACCGGGCCTGCGCCTGGCCACAGTCTCTGCGGGTATAAAGAAGCCGGGGCGACGGGATGTCGTGCTGATGGAGCTGGCCGCCGGTAGCCACGTCGCGGGGGTTTTCACGCGCAATGCGTTCTGCGCGGCGCCGGTGGTGGTAGCGAAGGAGCATCTTGCGGCCAGTCAGCAACGACCAACCTACCTGCTGGTGAACACAGGCAATGCCAATGCCGGTACCGGTGATGCCGGGCTCGCTGATGCGCGTCGCTGTGCCGCGGCCGTCGCTGAACTGGGCGGCGTCGCGCCCGAGTCTGTGCTGCCGTTCTCCACCGGTGTCATCGGGGAGCCGCTGCCGGTGCAGAAAATTATCGACGTGCTGCCACAGGCGCTGGCGGCGTTGCAGGTGGACGGCTGGCTGGATGCTGCACACGGCATCATGACCACGGATACCCGGCCCAAGGCCTGTTCCGTGCGGTTCAGCTGCAACGGGCGCAGCCATGTGCTGACCGGCATTGCCAAGGGTGCCGGCATGCTGCGACCCAACATGGCGACGATGCTGGCCTACCTGGCGACGGATGTGGCGGTCAGCCCCACAGTCCTGCAGGCTCTGCTTGCAGAGGCGGTGGAGCTTTCGTTCAACCGCATCACGGTGGACGGGGACACCTCGACCAACGACGCCTGCATGCTGGTCGCAACCGGCGCAGCGGGCAATGCGCTGTTGCAATCTTCGGACGATCCCCTCTGCGACGCGCTGCGTGACGCCCTGCAGGAGGTCTGCGTAAATCTGGCGCAAGGCCTGGTGCGCGACGGCGAGGGCGCCAGCAAGTTTGTCACTGTGGAGGTCAATGGCGGCGCGCAGGAGCAGGAATGTCTCGACGTGGCCTTTACCATCGCGCATTCGCCGCTGGTGAAGACAGCGCTGTTCGCCTCCGATCCGAACTGGGGGCGTCTGCTGGCGGCGATTGGTCGCGCGGGGCTGGTGGACCTCGATGTCACACGCATCGCCGTGTACCTGAATGATGTGCTGATCGCCGAGCAGGGTTGCCGTGCCTCCAGTTATACCGAGCAGCAGGGCGCCGCTGCGATGGCGCTCGAAGACATCACCATTCGCGTCGAGCTGCAGCGCGGGCCTGCCACGGCGACCGTCTGGACCACCGACTTTTCCTACGATTACGTGCGCATCAATGCGGAGTACCGTACCTGAATGGCCGCAGTGCATGTCGCGGTTGGTGTGGTGCTGGATGAGCAGCGCAGGGTACTGATAAGCCGCCGTGCCAGTGCTGCGCACCAGGGTGGGCTGTGGGAGTTCCCCGGCGGCAAGGTCGAGCCCGGCGAGTCTGTGGAGCGGGCGCTGGCGCGGGAGTTGCGCGAGGAGCTCGGCATCGGATTCGCGACCTCACAGCCGCTGCTGCTGGTGCCCTTCAACTACGGCGACAAGGCGGTGTTGCTGGATGTTCACCTGGTCACGGAGCTGGAGGGCAAGGCGCGTGGCTTGGAGGGGCAGCCGTTGCGCTGGGTGACGGCAGAGGAGCTGGCCCGCTACGAGTTTCCGGCCGCCAACGTGCCCATCGTCAGCGCCGTTCGCCGGCGGCTGAGTGAACAGGCGAGTTAGGGTGAAATGCCCCGGGTCAGTGTCGCCGCGCTTCTTCCGCGCGCTGTAGAAACTCCTTGTGCAACTCGGCGACCACGGCATCCAGCGCCTCGAGTGAGCCGCTGTTATCAATCACAATGTCTGCCCGTGCCAGGCGCTGCTGTCTCGGCAGTTGTGCGGCCATGATGCGCTTTACCTGATCCTCGTCGTTGCTGTCTCGCTGCATTGTGCGCGCGAGTTGCATCTCCTCAGGTACATCCACGACAACTACCAGCGCGGCGAGCTGGCGCTGGGTAGCGGATTCCAGCAGCAGAGGCGAACTGAGCAGGGTGTAAGGGCTGCGTGAGGCGGCCAGCTGCCGCTGGATCTCCTCAGCAATGAGGGGGTGGGTCAGCTGCTCCAGCCACTTGCGCTGTGCCGGGTCGGCAAACACGATTCTGCGCAGGGCGGCGCGGTCCAGGCTGCCGTCACCCTGCAGCAGTTCCGGGCCGAAGTGCCGGGTAATTGCGGCCAGCGCCGCAGTACCGGGTTCTACGACAGTGCGCGCAGCCAGGTCTGCATCAACCACGGTAATGCCGTGGCGGGCGAAGCGGTCAGTGACGGCGGTCTTGCCGCTGCCAATGCCGCCGGTAATCCCGATAATCAGGCTCATACTCTCCACCATCCTCTGGCTGGCCCTCTCAGGCCGGCAACCCGTTCGCGCCCAGCCAGGCCTGGAGAATGGGATCACCCCAGATCAGTGCCAGCCACCCGGCGGCCGCCAGATAGGGCCCGAAGGGCATGGGAATATCTCGGCCCCGGCGCGTCAGGACAATCAGCAGAATACCAACCACAGCGCCCACCAGCGAGGAGAGCAGGACCACAAGCGGCAGCGCCTGCCAGCCCAGCCAGGCCCCCAGTGCTGCCAGCAGCTTGAAGTCCCCGTAGCCCATGCCTTCCTTGCCGGTCGCCAGCTTGAAAAGCCAGTACACGCTCCACAAGATGCCGTAGCCTGCGATTGCGCCCAGCACGGCGTCGGCGACGGGAACGAAAGTGCCATTCAGGTTGAACGCCAGCCCCAGCCACAGCAGGGGCAGGGTGATGTCGTCGGGCAGCAGCTGGGTGTCAAAGTCTATCAGGGTGAGGGTGATGAGTGCCCAGGTCAGCAGCATGGCGCCAGCCAGCTGCCAGGTGGGGCCGTAATGCAATCCCAGCCAGAGTGTGACCAGGCCGGTGGCGGCTTCCACCAGGGGGTAGCGCGGCGAAATACGCGTGCGGCATCCGGCGCAGCGGCCCCGAAGCAGCAGGTAACTGATCACCGGGATGTTCTGCCAGGGGCGCACCGGTGCCTTGCAGTGCGGGCAGTGGGAGTTGGGCGCGGCCAGGCTCAGCGGCTCTGCTTCGGTGACGGGCTGCTCCAGAAGCTCGCAACACTCCCTGCGCCACTGCGCCTGCATCATCAGCGGCAGCCGGTACACCACCACGTTGAGGAAGCTGCCGACGACCAGACCCAGCAGCAACAGGCAGCTCGCCAGCCATCCGGGCTGCGCGAGGAATACATCCAGCACCCGCGCTGGCCTAGATCACCGAACCCAGCATGAAGATCGGCAGGTACATGGCGATCATCAGGCCGCCGACCAGCACGCCGAGCACAGACATGATAATCGGCTCCATCAGTGAGCTGAGGCTGTCTACCGCGTTGTCTACGGCTTCCTCGTAGTGCTGTGCGACTTTGTCCAGCATGTCGTCAAGCGCGCCGGATTCCTCGCCGATAGATACCATCTGCAGCAGCATGTTCGGGAACAGTCCGGTGGCGCGAATCGCCTGGTACAGCGTGGTGCCGGTAGTAACATCGTCGCGAATCTGCAAGATTGCCTTGCTGTACACCGAGTTGCCCGCCGCGCCGGCGGTGGAGTTCAGGGCGTCCACCAGTGGCACACCGGCAGCGAAGGTCGTCGCCAGGGTGCGGGAGAAGCGCGCCACGATCGCGTCGTGCACAATGCCGCCCACCACAGGCAAGCGCAGGGCGAGTCGATCCAGTGCCTCGGCAAACGCGACCGAGCGGTGTTTGGCCTCCTTCATGGCATAGCCGGCGGCGATCATGCCAATGAGGATGATAAACCACCATTCCTGCATGAAATTCGACAGGCCCACTACCATCAGGGTGAACGCCGGCAGGTCGGAGCCGAAGCTGCGGAAGGTCTCGGCAAACTGCGGTACCACCTTGATCAACAGAATGGCGGTCACAACGATGGCCACAATTACCACCGCGGTGGGATAGGTCATGGCCTTTTTGATCTTGGCTTTCAGCTGTTCGGTCTTTTCCTTGTAGGTGGCGACCCGGCTCAGCATGACTTCCAGCGTACCCGAGGCCTCGCCAGAGGCGACCAGGCTGCAGAACAGGTCGTCGAACTGACGCGGGTGCTTTGCCAGCGACGGCGCCAGGCCGGAACCGGAGGCAACATCGTTCTTGATGCTGACCACCAGCTCGCGCATGCGGGGCTTTTCCAGACCTTCCGCGACGATGTCGAAGCTCTGTACCAGCGGCACACCGGCTTTCATCATGGTGGCCAGCTGGCGCGTGAAAATGGCGATGTCCGCGGGCTTGATCGGCTTGCCGGCACCACCGAACAGGGGCTTCGCCTTCTTCTTGACCGTTTTCGGCTTGATCCCCTGGGTGCGCAGCTGCGCGCGGGCAACCCCCGAGCTCTGTGCGGTGATCTCACCCTGTGTTGCGCGTCCGTTGCGGTCGACGCCGTTCCACACAAATACGTTTTTTGCCGCGTTGGTTGCCATAATCTCGTCCGTTTAGCACTTGGTTACGCAGTGTCTAGTCCGTGGTCACCCGGTTCACTTCTTCCAGGCTGGTCATACCCTTGAGTACCTTCAGCAGCGCTGACTGGTGCAAATCCGGGAAGCCCTCTGCCCGCGCCTGCTTGTGAATTTCCATGGCGTTGCCCTGGGACAGAATCAGCTGGGCGATGGTCGGGGTGATACGCACCACCTCGTAAATACCTACCCGTCCCTTGTAGCCGTCCTTGCAGAGGTCGCAACCCACAGCGCGCCGG
This sequence comes from Halieaceae bacterium UBA5085, assembly GCA_002414665.1. GTDB lineage: Bacteria > Pseudomonadota > Gammaproteobacteria > Pseudomonadales > Halieaceae > Haliea. The sequence continues at coordinate 8,111 of DIAF01000039.1, read as the reverse complement.
ATATCGGCGTTGGCCAGCTGCTCCTCGCTGAAGCCGGCTTTCAGCAGTACCTCGGTGGGCAATTCTGCGGGTTCGCTGCATTCCTTGCACAGGCGGCGCGCCAGCCGCTGGGCAATAATCAGGTTCACCGATGTGGCGAGGTTGAACGAGGGCACACCCATGTTCAGCAGGCGGGTGACGGTTTCCGCGGCGCTGTTGGTGTGCAGAGTGGATAGCACAAGGTGACCGGTCTGGGCGGCCTTGATGGCGATTTCGGCGGTTTCCAGGTCGCGAATCTCACCGACCATGATCACATCCGGGTCCTGACGCAGGAAGGAGCGCAGGGCCTCGGCAAAGTTGAGCCCCACCTTGGGGTTCACATGCACCTGGTTGACACCTTCCATGTTGATTTCCACCGGATCCTCCGCAGTGGAAATATTTCGTTCCGGCTGGTTCAGCAGGTTGATACCGGTGTACAGGGACACCGTCTTACCGGAACCGGTGGGGCCGGTGACCAGAATCATGCCCTGGGGTTTGCTCAGCGCATCCAGATACATCTTTTTCTGGTCTTCCTCGTAACCCAGTGCATCGATACCCATCTGCGCGCTGCTGGGATCCAGGATACGCAGCACCACTTTCTCGCCGAACAGGGTGGGCAGGGTGTTGACCCGGAAGTCGATGGCACGGTTGCGGGACAGCTTCATCTGGATGCGCCCGTCCTGCGGTACCCGTCGCTCGGAAATATCCATCTGCGACATGATTTTCAGACGCGCGGCCATCCGTGCCGACAGGTTTTTGGGTGGTTTGACCACCTCGCGCAGAATGCCGTCGGTGCGGAAACGCACCCGGTAGTTCTTCTCGTAGGGTTCGAAGTGAATATCCGATGCGCCCTGTTTGATGGCGTCGACCAGCACCTTGTTGATGAAACGCACGATCGGTGTCTCATCTAAACTGTCTGCCCCCGCGTCCTCCTTGCTGCTGTCATCTCCAGCGGCAATGTCGATGTTCTCGAAGTCCTCGGAGTCGAGATCACCCAGCCCCTCGGTGAGGTTGTCCTGGGACTCCATCCAGTCCGTGATCACCGCATTCAGGCTGCGCTCCTCGACGAGGACGGCATCGGTATTGACACCGGTGTGGAACTTGATTTCGTCCAGTGCCGCCAGGTTGGTGGGGTCCGACACGGCGATGAACAGGCGGTTGCCGCGGCGGAACAGCGGCAGGGCGTGGTGCTTGGTAACGAGGTTCATATCCACCAGGCCACTGGGCAGGGTCGCCAGATTGAAGGCGCTGATGTCAAACAGCGGTACGCCAAATTCGTTGGAGGCGATCTCGGCAATGCGGTGGCTGTCCAGGTCAAGTTTGTCAACGAGGTATTTGACCAGGGGGACCCGCTGGTAGGTGGCTTCGCGCTGTGCCTCCTTGGCGGCCTCGGCGCTCAGCAGGCCCTCCACCACAAGACGCCCGGCGAGGCCGCTTAATTGCCCAATTGCTCTTTCGTTCATCCTGCCTGCATCCCTGAGGGTGGCATTATTTTGTCAATACTCAGCCCAAGTATACCCAGAGAAAGTTCATGCTAATACCCTGAAATGGCCGTAAAAGCATGATTTTATATGGATTTTTTCCCAAATTTGCCGCGCAATGGCGTGCGTTGCGGCAAACTCTGTCACCGCGGAGCTGACAAAAAGTGTCACATCGGGCCGCTCTGTGACCCAAATTGGGCAGGGATGTGGCGGGCAGGTGGCTGCGGTTTGTCGATCATATCTCTTAAGCTGTTGTTTTAAAAAGATAAATATATTTTTCTTGTGGCTTCTATTAAGGTGGCACGCTTCATGCTTATTCTCCAGCGCAACGTGCTCTTCGAGCAAGCGTGCGGACCAAACACCCCGCAGGGGACAGGAGTAAGGAACATGAAAATGCAGAACGTACAAAAGGGTTTTACCCTGATCGAACTGATGATCGTAATCGCGATCGTGGGCATCCTGGCTGCCATCGCGCTGCCGGCTTATCAGGATTACACGGTGCGGGCGAAAATGGCTGAGCCTCTGGCAGCTCTCTCTGAAGCCAAAGTAACACTCTCTGAGTATTATGCGAGCAATCGACGCTTCCCCCCGAACGCGCTGCAGGCGGGCATTAATTCTAATCCCAACAAGAATATTGTTGCATCAGTAACTTACGTTAGCTCTTCATCTGGCCAGGGAGCGATCATCACCGCCGAAATTAAGCCTAATGTTATTCCTGGTGCCACTAGCACGGTCGGTTTTTCACTTTCAAGTGTTACTCAGTCTGACGGATCGGTCATCTGGAACTGCAAACAGTCGGTGGTAAATAGCGGCGCTGCCACGATTGAGCCGAAGTACCTTCCCTCAAACTGCCGGACTTGATTTTGTATCTCATGAAGTTAGATGAGCAGTAAAAGGCATCAGTTAGAGGCCCGGCTATATGCCGGGCTTTTTTCTTTATCCCAATCACCAAGAATTAAAGCGCTATAGCGTTGAGCGCGGATACGAATAAAGCATGGATGCTCGCTGGCTGATTCTGACGGCACTAACACTAACAACGCTTATATACCTTTCGGGTGTGCGCGGCCCCTTCTTTTTCGATGACTTGCCTTGGCTGGTATCAAACAGCCTCATTCACATCGACGGAACAAAATTCGAGGATTGGCGCCTTGCGGCGATGAGTTCGTCAGCTGGTCCGGGTGGCCGTCCGGTATCTATGTTGTCATTCGCACTAAATCACGTGCTTGCCGGGGATCTTTCTGCGAAACACATAAAGGTAACGAATGTATTCATTCATCTGGCGATCGGGTATCTGATCTTTCTTTTTTCGCTTAGTGTCTCACAGCAGCTCTGGCCGGGGACGCAATCCGACAGATTGCGTATCTTTGCTATCGCAGTAGCCTCGATTTGGTTGCTTCATCCCTTACACGTATCAACTGTGTTGTACTCAATACAGCGAATGGCGCAGTTGTCGACGCTATTCGCAGTATTGGCGCTTCAGCTATTCATGCGTTACCGAACGTGTTGGGCTGAGCGTGGTGCAAGCGCTCACGAGATTGTCGCAGCTGGCTTATGGTTGAGCCTGTGTTGGGGGGCGTCTTTTTTTAGTAAAGAGAATGGCATCATTCTGCCTTGGTTGCTGCTGGTGCTGGAGGTTTTTCTTTTTCGAGGGCAATGGCATGGGACATCTAATCGCTTATTGCGAAACTGTGCTAGAGGTGTATTTGCTCTGTTATGCCTCATTTTTCTAATGCTGTTGTTTTTGCCTCCTACAAGTCTTGCTTCAATGTATATGTCACGCGATTTCTCCTTAGAAGAGAGAATGATGACGCAGATTCGTGTTCTTTGGTACTACTTGGGATGGATTGCATTCCCTGATGTCACCGCAATGAGCTTTCAGCATGATTATATTCGGGTCGCTTCAGGCTTTTTTGATCCATTAACTACCATGGTCGCGTTCCTTGGCTGGATTGCTCTGGCTGGGCTCGCCGTAATGCTTCGCTCTAATTTCCCTTTGCTTGGATTTGGCATTACTTTTTTTCTGATTGGGCATTTAGTCGAGTCCAGTATAGTGCCTTTGGAGATGGTATATGAGCATCGCAACTATTTGCCAAGTATAGCTGTCGTCATGTGTATGGCCTCACCAGTAGTGATTTTGAAAGATCGAATCAGTATTAATTTGACAATATCACTACTGGTCGCTTTTGTGCTTGTCATAGCTGCAGCGCTTTGGTCAAGAGTTGATGTTTGGTCCGATGAAATTCAGTTGAATGGCGTGAATGTTAACAATCACCCATCTTCTTCTCGCTCACACTACTTCTATGCCGATAGCCTTTTGAGGCAGTATCGTGAGAGCGTGCGACGGGGGGATCCACCGGAAGTTTCTAAGGATTTGCTGATGCTGTCCCGCTACCACTTTGAGCAGATGTATTTGCTTAACCCGAACGATTTAGCGGCAATTGTTATGTTGTATTATGTCGATTCGAATTACTTCCCGGCTCTAAATGAACGCGAGCAATGGCTTGATCGCCTTGAGTCAGTAGCTTCGTTTCGGATATTGCAGGCCTCTGACTTCAACGCACTGGAGTCTATCGTTGATTGTCATGTACAAGGTGCTTGCCCATCCATTTCAAGCGATCTATTCCAGGTGCTGGCGACACTGGAAACTCGTTATCCCGAATCGCTGCGCGTTACTTCACTTAAGCTGAAGCTTATGGCCCATGTGGGCGCCGGGGACTCTGCGCTAAGAGAAGTAATAGAGTCTGCTCTTTTGATCAGCCCTGGCGATCGAGGTTTTCTATACGAAAAAATTATTCTAGATTCTAAGAGTGGCGATATAGCATCGATGTACGAATCGGCGGAAGCCTGGCTGCGTTATGATAAAAAGCGGAGCAGCCTAGGGCAATTAGAGTTCCTGTTTACAAAATGAGTGCACAGACACGCTTAGGTCCTTTGTTGTTACGACTGATGCAGGTTGTGATGGCGCCCTGTCTATTCGCTTTGATTGGCATCTTCGTCTTTTGGCTTTACATCCCAGGAGCAAGTGGTCCTTTAATGTTGGACGATAAGTCAAGTTTGAAGCCAATATTTCAGCATGGAAGTGACCTGCAGCAATCCTTGGACTTGATTCAGGGCGACCGCTCTGGTCCATTGGGAAGGCCGGTTTCGGTAGGGTCCTTTGTTCTGGGTGAGTTGTTTTTTAAAGAAGTAGACCCGAGTGGCAAGAGGTTTAACATTGCTCTGCATATCGTATCTGGCCTTTTGCTGGCATGGCTTCTGTTTCTGTTGTTATCACACCATCGGATTGCAAATTCTGGGCTCCTCGCGGTAGTACTCGCTGGGGTTTGGCTAGTCGCTCCTTTGCATGTGAGCACGGTCCTTTACTCTGTGCAGCGAATGGCCATTCTTTCCGCAATTTTCCTTTTTTCTGGGTGTATTGCCTATGTATGTTGGCGCAATCGTATCGTTGATGGGCGCAGAGCCTGGTTTTTCGCGGCACTCTTCTTCTTGTTTTTCATTTTAGGCATTTTCTCCAAAGAGAACGCTGTAGTACTTCTTCCGATAGTTTTACTTCTCGAAATTTATTGGTTTGAAGGGCGCTGTGTAAACGGTTTCGTACATGAAAAGTTTCTCTTAAAAGCCAAGTTAAGTCTGGCTTCTCTTGTCTTGATGTTCTCTGTAATTTTAGCTCTTCTGTGGAACGATATTGCGTTTGGTTACGAGGGTCGTGATTTTGATTTATTGCAAAGATTGCTTACTCAGTCGCGAGTTCTCTGGGATTACGTGGGGCAACTTGCATTGCCGAATTTGGATCGTATGGGGTTGTTTCATGATGATTTCGAAATTTCTCGTTCCATCGTTTCTCCAATCACTACGCTATACTCGATACTTGGTTGGTTCTCGCTGCTATTGTTTCTTGTTTTTCGCTCAAGATATAGTCTGAGATCGCGACTTGTGCTTGTAGGCGTGTTGGTGTTTCTCACTGGGCACTCCGTAGAGTCAACAGTTCTTCCACTAGAAGTCTACTTCGAGCACCGTAATTACTTCCCCTCTTTTGGCCTGCTTCTTGTTTTGTCTGGACTATTTTTTATTTCCTTTCGATTCTCAACGGAGTTGATCGCTCCCGTTGTCACCTGTTTTGTTCTTGTAATAATTCTCCTTGGTGCTAAAACGAGTTCCCTAGTGGCAATTTGGTCCAGTCCAAACTTGTTGAGAATACATCACATAAATGCACATCCAAAGTCTACTCGAGCCAATGAAGAGATGGCGATCCAGCTTGCTGCGGCTGGAGGGCTTGAACGTGCGTTACAGTACTCTGAGAATGCCTACAGATTCAGTTCGCGCGAGAGAGTTGGAGATCGTCAAATGCGAGATTTGGCGCTGTACTGTTTATCTGATTCGTCAGTGCCAGAGTCGGTTTTTCAGGAATTGGGGTCTGTGAACGAGGTAAGGCCGTTCTCTGTTGTTAGTATTGCAAATTCACTTGTCTCGATTCTTCAAGATGTCGATTGTGAGACGTTTGATAGGAATAGGTTGGAAGCGAGGTTGACTGAGTTGTTTTTAGGGGAGAATGCGATAGCGACCGCATCATCCAAATTTCACGCCGTTTTTTCTGGATTATCGAATAGCCTTGGACATTTTGATAATGCATATGAATTCTCTGCAGAATATCTTCTACTAGAGCCTGAGAGCGTGCAGGCAATGCTGATGAATTTATATTTCGCTCGGATCTTGGGGAAATCAGAGGAGACTGATAAGCTGGTGCGCCGTTTGACAGATTTGGAGGCAGCGGGCAGGCTGTCAGTATCAGAGAGGCGAACGCTGGCTTTGTATCGGGAGTGGTTTTGATGCGGTTTTCTATGGTTATCCCAGCCAGAAATGAGGCGCAAAGTCTTTCGAGTCTGCTGCCACGCATCCGCATCCTCTACCCCGATGCGGAATTGATCGTCGTCAATGACGGCTCCGAGGATGACACGGCCGCGGTCGCCCGCAGTGCCGGCGCCACGGTAGTATCCCACCCGTACCCCAAGGGCAACGGCGCCGCAGTGAAGTCAGGTGCGCGAGCGGCGACGGGGGATGTGCTGGTATTCCTGGACGGCGACGGCCAGCACGACCCGGCGGACATCGCCAGCCTGCTCGCCACCATGGCGGAGGGCTATGACATGGTGGTGGGTGCGCGTTCGGGCCGGTCATCCCAGGCCAGTATTGCGCGCTGGAGTGCCAACACACTGTACAACCGCCTGGCAAGCTGGATGGTAAACCGTCGCATTGATGACCTCACCTCGGGGTTTCGCGCGGTAGACCGGCGCAAGTTCCTCAGTTTTCTGTATCTGCTGCCCAACGGCTTCAGCTACCCCACAACCTCGACCATGGCCTTCTTTCGCGCCGGTTACTCGGTGGGCTTTGTGCCCATTGCGGTAGAGCAGCGCGTCGGAAAGAGTCATATCAGTCCGCTGCGCGACGGGGTGCGTTTTTTCCTGATCATCTTCAAGATTGGCACGCTCTACTCCCCGCTGAAGGTCTACTTCCCGCTCTCGGTGCTGCTGGCTGGCCTGGGCATGGCCAATTATCTGCTGGGCGCATTTGGCAGCGGTTTGTTGCGCTTCAGCAATATGAGCTCGCTGCTGTTGTTGGCGGGACTGGTCGTGTTCTTTATTGGCCTTCTGTCAGAGCAGCTCACGAACCTGCAGTACAAGGATATCGATCACGACCTCGACTGAGCGGGGCCCGCTCAGGGAATGTGCAGCGCCAGGGTCTCTTTCACCTGTTCCATGACCACGTAGCTGGTCGATTCCTGCACGCCGGGCAGAGTGAGCAGCGTTTCCCCCAGGAAAGCGCGGTACGCGTTCATGTCAGCGACGCGCGCCTTGATCAGGTAGTCGAAATTGCCGGATACGAGATAGCATTCCTGAACTTCGGGCAGTTCGAAGGCGCTGCGTTTGAACTCTTCGAAAATATCCTGTGAGGTGCGGTTCAGGCGGATCTGCACAAACACAACCAGCCCCGCATCGAGCTGCTCCGGGTCCAGGATGGCCTGGTAGCCACGGATTATGCCTTCGCGCTCCAGCCGCTTGATCCGCTCCTTGCAGGGTGTTGTGCTCAGGCCGACCTGGCGTGCGAGCTCTGCATAGCTGGTGCGCGCGTCCTGTTGCAGCAGCCGCAGCAAACGCCGGTCGGTGCGGTTGAGATTCTGCAGGCGTTCTCTCATTTTGCTGATTCGCCATTGCGGTTATATGAAGGTGGGCAGAAGCCCATACACTGTTCTATCCCGGCCTTTATAACTTATTCAAGCGTAAAAGATAGCTGAATTAACTGCTTTATGGGCAAAAATAGATGAGAAAAGTCTTTTTTCCCCCGTTAGCATGCCGGTCAAATGAACCCGTCGCTGGAGAGCGCAGATATGCTGATTGGCGTACCGAAGGAAATCAAGAATCACGAGTACCGTATTGGTCTCACTCCGGCGGGAGTGCGCGAACTGGTGCACGATGGGCACCGTGTTCTGGTGGAACAGGACGGCGCTGAGCCCATCGGCTTCGACGATGCCCAGTATCGCGATGCGGGGGCAGAGATCGTCGCCAGTGCGGAGGCGATCTTTGCCGAGGCGGAGATGATCATCAAGGTCAAGGAGCCGCA
>DIAF01000022.1 GCA_002414665.1 Halieaceae bacterium UBA5085 | reverse complement strand
GAGATGGAGAAAAACGGCACCTTGGCCTCGCCTGCAATCGCCTTGGCCAGCAGCGTCTTACCGGTACCAGGCTGCCCCACCATGAGCACGCCTCGCGGGATACGGCCGCCGAGCTTCTGAAAGCGACTGGGATCACGCAGGAATTCAACCAGTTCCTTGACGTCTTCCTTGGCTTCGTCCACACCGGCCACATCGGCGAAGGTTGTGGTGATCTGGTCTTCGCCCAGCAGCCGTGCCTTGCTCTTGCCAAAGCTCATCGGCCCGCCGCGACCGCCGGCACCACCCTGCATCTGGCGCATGAAAAACATGAACACGGCGATAATGATGAGGATGGGGAAACTGGCCACCAGCAGCTGCGTCCACACACTCTGCTGCTCGGGCTTGCGGCCGATGACTTCGACGTTATGCTGGAGCAGATCATCGATCAGCTTGGGATCTTCGACCATCGGGCGAATGGTTTCAAAGCGGCTGCCGTCGAAGCGCTCGCCGTTGATGGTGAGACCATCGACGACCACTTTCTTGATGCGCTCGTTCTGGATCTCCTGAATGAACTCGGAGTAACCCACCTGCTGCGTTGGGCTTTGCATATTGAAGTTGTTGAAGACCGACAGCAGTACTGCGGCAATCACCAGCCATAAAAGTAAATTTTTCGCCATATCGTTCAACGCTGTTTCCTCATGAGTGAACCACCCGCTCTGGGTGGACGAGACAGCCAGTTTCTCCCTGATTATAGCCGGTTATACGCCAGCGCCCCGAAAAGGGCTCAATACCAACGTGGACAGTGACCCAATGTACATGACATGGGGCCGTGGCTCCATGTTTCAACCCTCGCCGCCGCGAAACTGGGTAGCCACAAGATACACCTCCCGGGACCGGGGGCGCGACGCCTTCGGCTTGCGGGTCACCACCTTGCCGAAGGCCCCGCGAATATCGCGGTAGAGCTCGTCGAAGCCCTCACCCTGGAACACCTTGGCCACAAAAGACCCGCCCGGAGCGAGCACCTGCTGGGCCATATCCAGCGCCAGCTCCACCAGATACATAGACCGCGGCTGGTCGACCGCGTTCACTCCGCTCATGTTCGGCGCCATGTCCGAAATCACCACATCCGCCGGCGTGTTGCCGAGTGCGCCCAGAATCTGCTCAAACACGCTGTCCAGCGTGAAATCGCCCTCAATGAAGTCAACACCAGCCAGGCTGTCCATCGGCAGTATGTCTGAGGCCAGTACCCGCCCCTTGTGCCCCACCAGCTGCGCCGCCACCTGTGACCAACCCCCGGGCGCGCTGCCGAGGTCGAGCACCGTCATGCCAGGCTTGATCAGGCGGTCCCGCTCCTGAATCTCCAGCAGCTTGTAGCAGGCGCGGGAGCGATAGCCTTCGCGCTGCGCCTGCTGCACGTAGGGGTCGTCGCGATGCTCCTTGAGCCACGCTTTGCTTGAAGATTTTTTCTTGGCCATGCCGTTTCCCGCCGCGCCAACGCGGCCCTGTTCCACTGCGCTCTTTCCACGCAACTCTTTTCATCAACCTAGGCGCAAGGCCAGTGCTTGTGTAGACTGAGCGCCCTCTGAAGCCGGCATTGTAGCGCGGAAACCCCATGAGCAAGAAAGCAAGCCTGGATCACAAGCAGTTGCGCGCCATCGGCCACAAGCTGAAGCCGGTAGTGACGGTGGCCGGAAACGGCCTCAGCGACACTGTGCTGCAGGAAGTGCTACGGGCGCTGGGTGACCACGAATTGATCAAGGTGAAAATTGCCGTCGGCGACCGCGACACGCGCAGTGCCGTTACCGAGGCGCTGTGCACGCAGACGGGCGCCACGCTGGTCCAGAGTATCGGCAATGTGGTTCTGCTGCTGAAGCGGGCCAAGCAGCCTGATCCGCGGCTCTCCAACCTGATGCGCGTGCTCGACTGAGCGCGACGAAAGCCGCCAGGCCGTGTCCCGCCTATCGCCACTTTCCCAGCACGCACGCCAGGCCCTGCAAAACACCTCATTCCAGGGCCTGACCCAGACCTGGTACCTGCTGTTGCGCGCGCTCTACATCATCGTGTTTGCGCGCCTCGTCGGGGTTGAGGTCTACGGTCACTACCACTACGCACAAATCTGGTATCTGATGGCGCTCTCCGTGGCGGGCTGGGGCATGCACGAGTGGTTGCTCACCCGCTGGCAGGCCGTTGGCCAGCACCGGCGCGAGGCGCTGGCCGGCACAGGACTGACCCTGCGCCTGCTGCTGGGCACCGCAGGCACACTGCTGGTGATGCTCTGCGCAGCCTTGCTGGAATCCGATCCGGAGCTGCGCTGGCTGATCATCATCTACGCCCAGGGCGTGCTGCTGCGCAGCCTTACCGCCTGGCTTCACGCGCTGTTTACCAGTCACGAACGCAGCGAACTGGCGCTCTACAGCAGCATGCCCATATCACTTCTGGAGGTGCTATTGGCCCTGGGACTCGCCTGGGGCGGTTACAGCCTGCTGACCATAGCCGTGGGACAGACCCTGTGCTGGTGGCTGGGCCTGGCCGCCAGCGCCTGGGCCTACCGCAGGCAGCTCGGTGCTCTGCGCCCCGCCTGGCAGCCCACCTTCGCACGTGAGTTCCTCGCCGGCGGTGCGCTGCTGGCGTTGGCCTCCGCACTGCTCGCGTGGATGGGCCCTGGTTTGATTATTGCGGTGCGGCACTTTCTCGGGGACGGACGGACACTCGGTGAAGCCGCGCTGGTGATCCAGGTGATGCTGATGCTGGGCCAGGCATTGCGCATGGTCACCAACGCCACACTGCCCTTCCTCACCAGGCCCGGGAACGATATCACCCGGCGCCAGCAGCGTTTTGCCGCTAACGTGTGGCACCTCGCCTTCTACCTGGGCGGTGCCTGCTACCTGCTGGGTACACAGGTACTGCCCGGGCTGGTAAGCGGCTTGCTCGGCGCGTCATTTCAGCCAGCCGGCGAATTGCTGGCGCAGTTCAGCTGGATACTCATACTGCTGGGGTTGATTCAGACCCTGCGCCTGCTCATGATCGGTCGCGGACTGTACCGGCAATACCTCATCGCCCTGATGCTGGGCAGCGCGACGCTCGCACTGACGGTGACGATGCTGGCCACCCGGGGAGCCGTGTCGCTGCCCGCCCTGTTCAGCGGTCTCGGGCTGGCTTACGGTGCCTGTATCCTGGCCATGCTGAAACAACTGGCCACGGCGGGCATAAAACTGCCCTGGGGTACCCTCGTTCGGGCGCCTGCACTACTGGCCGTGATTATTGCAGCACATCACGTCAGCACCTCAACCGCACCGCCCGCCAGCCTGACCCTGGCCGGACTGGGCCTGCTGGTTCTGGCGGCACTGTTTCACTGGCGCCGGACACCGGCCTGATGTCCATGGGATTGCATACAGATCAGGGTGCACCCTATCGCTGCAGAGGAGACCGCGCATGACCCGGCTTGTCATACAGATTCCCTGTTTCAACGAGGGCATGACCCTGCCCCAGACCCTGGGAGACCTGCCAACCCACATTGACGGCGTCAACGCGATCGACGTTCTGGTCATTGATGACGGCAGCACCGATGACACCTCCGCCGTCGCACGCCGGCACGGGGTCAGGCACATTGCGCGCCACACCCACAACCAGGGCCTGGGCCGGGCCTTTCGCACAGGGCTGGATTATGCGCTGCAACTTGGCGCTGACATCATCGTCAACCTGGATGCCGACGGCCAGTACCGCGGCGCTGATATCACCCGCCTGGTGGCGCCACTGCTATCCGGCGAGGCCGACATCGTCATCGGCGACCGCAGACCCGGCCAGAACCCTGAGTTCAGCCGCCTGAAGCGCGGCCTGCAGCAACTGGGAAGCCGCGCGGTGGTTGCCCTGTCGGGGATCGAGATACCCGATGCCGTATCGGGTTTCCGTGCCCTGTCGCGAGAGGCCGCCCTGCGCATGAACATACTCTCAACGTTCAGCTATACCGTGGAAATGATCATTCAGGCAGCGCACAAGCAACTGCGCGTCGTCAGCGTGCCCATTGCGGTGAATCCTGCCCGCCGGCCCTCAAGACTGTTTCGCAGCACGCCGCATTTTGTCAGCCGTCAGCTCATCACCATGCTGCGCATGTATGCCATGTACCGCCCCATGCGCCTGTTCTTTTCAGCCGGGATCGCGCTTTCGGCGCTCGGCTCGCTACCCGTGCTGCGCTTCCTGATTCGCTATGCAGGCGGCGATGGGGCTGGCCATATCCAGTCACTGCTGCTGGGCGGCGTCTTGCTGACCATGGGCTTCGTCCTCTTCGTCGCGGGATTGCTGTCTGACCTGATTTCCCAGAACCGCCAGATCCAGGAGCTTACCCTGGAAAAAGTACGCCGCCTCGAGCTCGGCGACCGGCAAGTGCGCAGCCCATGAACAGGACTGACCGCGTTGTCCTGATTGGCCCGGGATGGCCATTCAAGGGGGGCATTGCGAGCCACACCACCTACCTGTCCCGCGCTCTGCGGGACCTCGGCCCAACGCTGTTTATCAGCCTGCGGCGCCAGTACCCGCGCTGGCTGTATCCGGGCGGCGACGATCGCGCACCAGATAATCTGACGTTGTACGAGCAGGATGCGCAGCGTCTTCTGGCACCGTTGTCTCCGCTGTCCTGGTGGACCAGCGCCAGGGTTATCGCCAGAGCCAGACCCCGCTGCATCGTGATCCCCTGGTGGCATGTGTTCTGGGCACCCATGGTCTGGTCCTTGCTGGTGCTCCTGCGCAGGCACTGCCCCGATGCGCGTATCGTCTTTCTGGTGCACAACGCGGTGGGGCACGAAGAGCAGCGCTTCTCCCGGCGGCTCGCCCGGTGTGTATTGCGCGGCGGCGATGCCTGGATCGTCCACGCGCGCAGCGAGATGCACACGCTGCACGCACTGCTGGGCGACGTGCCGGTAGACTATCAGCCCCACCCTGCCTACCCGCTGGGGGACAGAGAGCTTCCAGACCGCACCAGGGCCAGGGCGCAACTCGGCCTCGCAGACGCCCCCACACTGCTGTTTTTCGGCTTTGTTCGACACTACAAGGGACTGGACACATTGCTCCGCGCACTCGCCCTGCTCCGACACGCCCACCCTTGCCAGTTGGTGGTCGCCGGAGAGATCTGGGGAGACGCGGGGGCGTGGGCTAAACTGATTGCCGAGCTGGACCTGTCCGAACAGGTCCGCCTTGAAAACCGCTATATTGCCGAGGAGGACATCGCCATCTACTTTGCCTGCGCCGACCTGGTAATCCTGCCGTATCGCTCCGCGACCGGCTCGGGGGTGGTCAAAATGGCCCACAGCCACGGCCGTCCGGTGGTCGTCACCCGCACCGGTGCGCTGCCCGACGCCGTCGTAGACGGGGTAACGGGCTATGTCGTACCCCCGGAAGACCCGGCAGCGCTGGCGGCTGCCATCGCAACGTTCTTCGACGGCACCCCCCGCCAGCCCATGGAGCAGGCAGCACGCGATTCCGCACGAACTGACGACTGGCACCAGCTTGCCCGGACAATCCTCGCCGACTCGCGGAGCCCACAATGAGTACTGCCCGGGCCTGCCTGCTGATTCTGGAGGCCGTAGAGCCGGACCTGTTGCGCACAGGCATCGCGAACGGGCAGCTGCCACATCTGGCAGCATTGTGCGAAAGCGGTTTGCAGGGCGATATCAACCTGCTGCCCGGAATCGGTGCAAACGCCCTGTGGCCATCGCTTTACACCGGCCTGCCCCCACAAACACACGGGCGCTTCTATCATCAGCAACTTGGCGATGACGACTACAGCACCCTGAAAAGCCACCAGACCGGTAGCAGCGCGCCCCCTTTCTGGGCAGCGCTGGCCGCACAGGGGCACAAGGTGGTCGTGCTCGATGCCCCCAAGGCGCCACCCCGCTGCGGATCGGAAACCTGCTACGTCTCTGGATGGCGCAGCCATTTCAACTATCGGGAGGAAAGAGCGCTGTATCCCGAGAGCCTGCAGGATGAGCTCGCAGCTGCAGGGTTGCAGCCCGGCGATTGCCCCTGTGTCACGCAACGCTTTACCCACAGTACCGCACATGACGGGAAAGCGGTGGCCAGCAGACTGCTCGACACCCTCGCCGAGAGCCGCGATCTGGTGCTGAACCGGATGCAGTCCTGCGACTGGGATCTGCTGGTCGCGGGCCTGTGCGTCGGACACTGCGCTGGGCATCAGCTCTGGCACTGCCATGATCCCGACTATCCGGGCCATACCGGCGGTGCCCAGGGCGACCCGCTGCTCTCGGTCTACGCTGCGCTGGATCAGGCCGTGGGGGATATCATCGCCCGGCTGCCTGCCGATACCGCACTGCTGGTGTTCGCCGGACCCGGCATGGGGCCCAGCCATGTGCACCCGGCACTCATGGGCGAGCTGCTGGACGCCCTGGAGCCCGCACCTTCCAGAAGAGCCGGCACACTGCGCCGAGCCCTGACGCAGCTGTGGAGAAAGCTGCCCGCCGGTTGGAGAAAGCAACTGCTCAGCGCCGGCCACTGGGCTGACCAGAAGCTGCAAGGGGCAGATTTCAGCAACCGGCGCTGCTTTCCGGTGCGCTCCAATGACAATATCGGTGGACTGCGCATCAACCTTGAAGGGCGGGAGGCGAACGGCCGGGTCAGTCCACAGGAATACCCGGCGTATCTGGATCACCTGGCCAGACAACTCGCCGGACTGCGCAACGCCGAGACGGGCGAGCCTCTGGTCACCCGTGTACTGAAAACCTGCGAGCACTATCCGGGCGGCGAAAGGGGCGCCATGCCGGACCTGCTGGTGGAGTGGAACGAGCGCGCGCCTGTACGGTTCGTAACCGGGTCGGGGCTGACCCGGCTGGCGGTCTCACACACGCCGCAGTGGAGCGGCGCACACAATCAACACGCCATGCTTGTCCTGCGGGGGTCCGTGACCCACCCGCCCACGGTCCCGGGCCAACTCCCCGCCGACAGCAGTGTCCTGGATATCGCAGCCACCCTGAGCGAGCTCTGCGGCGGACCTGCTGCAGTGGGCGAGGGCCGCTCCCTTGTCCGTTAGTCGCGGGACCATCCCGTGACCACATGCCGCAGACGTACGGGGAATGTGAGCCCAGCCTGTGCACGCAGCACTTTGCTCGGCTGACGCTCGCCGAAACGGGTAGCGCGGTAGCCATCTTCCACGCCCAATGTGAGCTGCTGATCCACAGCCAGCTCCAGACACCGTCCATCCGGCAGACCGATGCTGGCCAGATGGGGCCCGCACAGCTCAACCGTGAGGTCGGGGTGCAGGTGAAAGTAGGCATCCACACGGTGCTCACCCGCGCCCTCCAGTACATCGTCGATCGTCAGGCGATCAGCACACAGCGACCACTCACGGTGGTGAATCAGCCTCGACCGGGCACGCGAGTAACCGTCGTGCGAGGCATGCAGGACACCACCCATGTCACCCGGCGCATAGCCCGCAGCGACGATCCGTGCGCGCCGTCCCAGCTTGAACAGCCCCCAGACATCGGAAGAGTTTTTCCCGTCCACCACCACCGTATTGTGGGCGGCGGTACTGCGCTCGTAGGCGCGGTAGCGCAGGTCCTCGTAGGTGGACAGCCCCGTGTCGACAAATACCCGCTGACCCGCCAGTGAGAACTCGAAACCGAGTGTGCCGGCGTGACCGTGACTGGCGGCATAGTCCGGCCCGGGCGGTCCGAGGTCCGCGAGCAGGAGAGCGGGGCCCGCCTGCAAACGGCCCACACCGGACGCCGGCAGCCAACAGCTTCCGGTCCCCTCGTCATCCGCGGCACACTGCACGCCGAGCCGCCGGCCATAGGCCGTGAGGGCATCCGCGCCGGGAACAACCTCCAGTGCCGCATCATTAAACAGGGCAGGCTCCTGGTCCGCATGGCAGAGGGCACGCGACCAGCGCAGCCCCGCGCTGCAACGAGCCTCCAACCCTGCAGGCAGAGGCTGACCATAGGCGCGCAGCAGGTTGATAATATCCAACAGATCGAGGAGCAGCGCGTTGTGGTACATCGGGCTGCGCCCCGAGTAACCACCATCGTCGAGCAGCAGCGCGGGCAGATACTGCGAGAGTAAACGCAGGCCGCGAGCCCGCCATTGAGGGGACCGCGAGTCAGCCAGGCTGTAGCCCGCGAAAAGCAGTGCCTTGGCATTATTGACGAGCTTGTGATCGCACTCGTCAAAGGCCAGCCGCGGCTCCAGGTAACGCAATTGCTGTGCCAGGCTCGCGCGCAGTGCGCTGTCGAGTGCATGTCCCGCCAGCCCCCACTTGAGCCAGTTCACGATGCGCTGGGAAGTAATATACGGGTGCCACCCGGGCCCGTCAGGCCGGGTCTGGGTCGTCACCCAGTCCGCCAGCAAGCGCCCCCCCCAGACCGGCCCAGCGCTCCACAGCCAGTTGCAGGTGTTCAGCTCCATAAGGCGCTTTTTGCCCGGCGACCTGTCTCGCCAGATGGATGCAGGAGACCAGCGCAGTTCGCCGCCCAGCAGCCGGAAACCACACTCTTCATCCCAACTGGCGGTTAGCGGCGCCGGCGCTACCCAGGGCTGCAGAGGCGCTCGCCACGCCGGGGTGGTCACCCTCGCCAAACGGCCTGGACGGCGCAGCCGCAAGTGCAGCCTCTGAACCACCTGCCGTGCCCGCAGGTAGCGCAGTTGCCACCAGAGGCGTCGCACGCGCAGCATGGCGTTCAACGGAAACCCCCTTTGTGCCGCCCGGCCCCGACTGGCAGCGTGCCGGCGTACAGGTCCTGCAAACGGAACAGCACTGCATCGGGGTGGTGCTGCTCCGACGCGAAGGAACTGGCCAGCCCGCGATGCCGCTCCCGCTCCACGCTCGACATCTCGGCCCAGTCTCGCAGCGCTCTCTCCCAGACCGCTGGCTCCTCCATGGGCAGCCGAACCACGGGAGCGTGATCCGGCCAGTCCTGCACGATTCCAACCTCTGTTGTCAGCACGTGACAGCCGTGCGCAAGGGCCTCCACAAGCACGTTGCCAAATGACTCCGAACGCGAGGGAAAAACGAAGACATCGGCGCGCTGGAACCAGGGGCTGGGATCTGGCTGATAGCCGACCAGCATGACCGAGGACTGCAGGCCCTCACGCACTACCCAGTCCTGTATCTCCTGTCGCATCGGGCCATCCCCGACAATGACCCAACGCCAGCCCGAAGCTTTGCCCAGTACCGACCAGGCCGCCATCAGGGTATGCAGGCCTTTCTGCGGATGCAGGCGACCGACGAAAAGTACCTCCCGAACACCATGACCGTCATCATCCCGGATCCCATCGGGCGGCGAAACCGTCTGCGGGAACAGCGACGGCACGTGGTGGATAATGGCAGGGGGGATTCCGGCTGTTTGCAACTCATCCCCCACCGCGCGGGTGGGCACCAGAAAACCATCCGCTGAAGACGCGATGCGCCAGGGCACACCAAACAGCCAGGGGTGCCGCAGGCGCGCGACGTCGCCCGCCGGCCCAACGGAACAGATTTTAAGCAACACGGGGCGTCCACGGCAGTGTGCGGCGAGCAAGCCACCGAGTACGAAGGGCGACAAACAGTGTCCGTGCAGGATCTCGCACTCCCGGGCCAGGCGCCAGCCCAGCAGGAAACCGGCAATCAGATTCCAGGGCAACTTCAGCCAGCGGGGTCCCGGGCTGATACAGCGGCGTATCGAGACGCCGCCACGCATCTCCTGCGCGGGCTGCGCCCTGTCGCCGCGCGTCGTAGCGACCGCAACCCTGTATCCGGCGCGCACCAGCGCCTCAGCGAGATCGCGCGCCTGGCATTCCGCGCCACCAAGATGGGGTGGGAAATGCTGAATCAGGAAACCGATCTTCATGCCCGACGGCGCAGCGACAGAAATGGATAGACGAGCTGGCGGCAGAGGGTCTTCAGCAGGCCGATCGCACCGTCCTCGCGCTCCACGGGAAAATCCGGATCGGGGATACCCGTGCCGGGCCAGATACGATGCCCAGGATACTGGGTGCCGAATAATCGATCCCAAACCGAAAACAGAAAACCGAAATTGCAGTCGTGGTAACGATGCTCCACGCCGTGGTGTACACGGTGAGACTGCGGCGTGACCAGCAGGTAACGCAGGGGCCCCAGATCCACCCGGATGTTGGCGTGGTAGAACTTCGGGTACAGCGTCTCGATCAGCATCCAGAGGATCACCGCCGGTACACCATTGCCGGTAACCAGCAGCGCGAGGCTGGTGATCAGCGAAGACACCATGCGGTCCACAGGGTGCACCCGGGCGTCAGTAAACAGGTTGAGATCGCGCTGGGAATGGTGCACCGAATGAAACGCCCAGAACAGCGGGACCTTGTGGCGAATCAGGTGGCTGAGCCAGCGGGCGAAGTCCGCCAACAGCACCCCGACCGCAAACTGGGCCGCAGGGTGCCAATGGGCAACGCCGGGGAGCGCCAGGAACCCCAGGTAATGCGTGTAAAAAGCCACCACCGCATGCGCCCAGGCACCGAGGAACAGCAAGCGCAGCGCCATCGTAGTGAAATACCAGAGCATGTCCTGGCGCAACGCCAGCGAAAAGAACGGCCCGGAAACCACCGGCCATCGGCGCTGCGCCTGCCAGACCAGCGTCAGCAGCAGCCAGTAACCCAGAGGTGAATAGCGTGCCTTCTCCGGCAGGACATGGTGCGCGAGCGCCGGAAGCACATCGCTCAGCAGAGGCAACGACGAGAGGGGTATGCTCGCCGGTATCAGGCACAGGCCGCCCAGCAACAGCCAGGCCAGGCGCCAAACCCGCTCTGCCGATACCACGGTTACGCGGCCGGATCGGGTGAGACCGGTCGCAGCGCCGATTTGCGCAGCTGGCCGTGCATCACCAACAGCAGGAACACCACACCCGGGATCAGGTGCAGACCGATCCGTCCCACAGCCGTCTGGCGGATCGCGCCAATGGCAAATTCAGTCACCGTGAACAGCCACAGAAACAGCAGGAACGCGGCACAAAGTGCTGTCACCAGTGGCCCGGCCGCCACCAGAACGCCCGGGCGTTGCCACACGGCGAGAGCCACCAGGAGCACCAGGTACCACAGCGACATATGCCAGTTGCCCAACACCAGAAGGCTCTTGAGAATACCGGACAAAGCGCCCGGGCGGTATCCCAGATCAAGGCTGTACAGCGAATGTCCCGCCACGGCAATGTCCGCAGGGAACAGCCACAATACCAGGGGCACGACAACCGCGATGCCGGCTATCGCCAGCAGGACGCGCCGGGCATCGCGGCGCCGCGCGACCCACAGGCCGGGCAGTAGGGTCAGCATCCAGAAAAAACCTTCATTCTTGATGAGCAAACAGCTCAATGCAGAAAACGCCAGCAGGGGCCACTGCCACCGCTGACCGCCCACGCTGCCGTTGTGCAAAGCCATGAGCGCAAGACCGAAGGCTGTTGCGAGAAACAGGTCCGCATAGCCGGCAAGTGCAACATGGGTATTGAGCAGAGGCAGGGTCAGCAGGAAAAAAGTGAACACCAGCGCTTCAACGGACGATGCTGCCGCAGCCCTTGCCTGCCCGTAGAATGCCATGCCCAGGCTGCTGTAACACACCAGCCACGGCAGGTTGATCAGCGCAGGATCCCAGCGAGCCAGCGCGGTAGCCAGCCAATACTGCCAGAGAGGAATGGTCACCGGATAATCGGGGTGGTGGTCGGTAAAGACCCCCTGCCCGCCCAGCCGCAACCACTCTTCATTGGACACGAAGGGAACGAGACGCTGCCATTCAAACCAGGTGCGAGCCTTGGTGGCCCAGTGCATGGTCGCATCCCAGGGAAATAGTGGCCGCCAGATGACCTCAGCGGTGAGTGAGAGCATGCGCAGGCAGAGCAGCGCCAGCAACACGCCGCATAGCAGGCGGATTGCCGGTGACGCGCGCGATTGTGCCACCCGCTGGTCGGTCGGGAACGCCGTTTGCGGCCACCAGCGCAAAGCCACCAGCAACAGGACGGCGACCCCCAGTGGCGGCCAGAACCCGAGCGGCAGCCCGCAGGCCGACCACAACCGTAACAGCAAGGGCCAGAACATGAGGCCAGCGAACAGCCCGTAGCCGGCCACCAGCCAGGGCCTGGCGGGCGACGCCGGTATCAGCCGCGCGACCCACTGAACGCCCACCAGCAATGGCAGGAACAATGCGATAGCCAGGCGCAGCCAGTCCACTCAGTGCACCTCGAACAGGGCGATGACGCCCACGTCAAGCAGCACCCGCGCCTGCACGCGCTCCAGCACCAGGTCACCCGATTGCGGCTCGCGGCGTAATTCGCTTGGCTGGACCACCACCACATAGTCCCCGCCGCGCAAGGCATCCCCCGGGGGCAGCTCAGGACCATCGCGACGCCAGTACACATTCCGCGGATACAGGTAATAGGCCATACGCATCCCAGCGTAATCGCTGGCACTGGCTACGAAAAACCGGGCCTCTACCGCTGGTAAGCGTGTGCGGACCTGTTCGGCAAAGGCCCAGAGCGCGGCGTCTTCGGTAAATCCGGGCCGGCGCTCAGCCGCCACCCCGGCAAACACCGCCCGGGTTGCCTCCGCCTGTTGCAGGAGGCGCCACTGCCAGGGCAGATCCAGCACCAGCCAGCAGGCCAGCATCCAGCCCAACAGGAAACGTGCGCGCCAGCGCCTGAAGCCCACCAGCCCAACCAGCAAAAAAGTCACACCGAGCAGCACGTTGGGGGATAGGCCGTGCCACGTTTGCACCACTGCTGCATGGGCGTTGATGGAGTACTGCTGCCAGGGACGATAGCCGGTCCAGTCGCTCCACATGCCGCGCAGGCGCGTAAGCAGCGTGACCGGTTGCCACTCAAAAACGCTGAGGGTCAGCCGCGCCCCCTGCCGCCCCTGCACCAGCATGCGGCAGCGCGAATCTGCCAGCTCCCCGGCCCTGGGCGCGGGAAGGGGCAGCTGCAACGTGCCACCGGTGAAGGGGCCGGTCAACACCTCCCTGCGATGCACTGCGGGCCGCGTCGACAGCCGCTGCAGCGCCACTCCGCTCACCAGTTCACCTCGATCGACGCGCAGCCGCAGCACCTGCGCTGACGTCGGGCAGGCGATGTTCAGGGCACCGGTTCCCTGTGCCGACAAATGCAGGGTGACTGTGTGACCTGTTCGGTCAGGATACTCCGCCGGTGTTGCAGCGGCTGAGGCCAGAGAAGCGTAAAACAAGCCTGCTGCAAGGCACAGCAGCGGCAGAAACTGCAGAGAGCGCACCCGGCAGTCGTCACCCATCTGGCGCGACCGCCGGAGGATACGCGCTAGATATGGCGCACCTCGCCTATCTCGTATTCGATATCGCCGGCCGGTGCCCGGACCACGACGACATCACCCTCCTCTTTGCCAATCAACGCGCGGGCGATGGGCGAGCCAACGGATATCAGGTTGTTCTTCACGTCAGCCTCATCTTCTCCCACGATGCGGTAGGTGACCGTGGCGTCGGTATCAACATTGATCAGGTCGACGGTAACACCGAAGATCACCTTGCCCGTGCGCGCAATCGCGGTCACATCGATCACCTGGGCGTTGGCCAGTTTGCTTTCGATCTCCTGGATACGCCCTTCCGCAAAACTCTGCTGTTCGCGGGCGGCGTGATACTCCGCGTTCTCTTTCAGATCGCCGTGCTCGCGGGCCTCGGCGATAGCCGCGACAATGCGCGGCCGCTCAACACGCTTGAGGCGGTCCAGTTCTTCCCGCAGCAGGCGTTCACCGCTGACGGTCATGGGTACTTTACTCATTGCACGATGCTCCTGTGCAGGTCCTGCAGCCTGCGTACCGTTTTGTCCGTCTCCAGTTTCAGGGACATGGTCATCGCTTCCGCTGCCGCCAGCGTGGTGGTGTAGAACACGCGGTGCTGCTCGGCGCTGGCGCGAATCGGCGCAGAGTCGGTGGTGGCACGGCGCCCCTCAGTGGTATTGATAATCAGGTCGGCCTCGTCGTTCTTGATCATGTCGACGATATGCGGCCGGCCCTCCAGCACTTTATTCACACGGCGCACCTGCAGGCCGGCGTCTTCCAGCGCCTTGGCCGTACCACTGGTCGCTGCCAGGGTGAAGCCCAGCGCCACCAGCTCACGCGCCACCCGCACAGCGCCGGGTTTGTCGACATCGCGCACGCTCATCAGTGCCATGCCACTGCGTGGTGGCGGCTCCCCGGCACCCAACTGGGCCTTGGCAAAAGCGCCGGCGAAGGTGTCACCGGTTCCCATCACCTCGCCGGTGGAGCGCATTTCCGGGCCGAGTATCGGGTCTACACCCGGGAATTTGTTGAAGGGCAGCACCGCCTCCTTCACAGAGAAATAGGGAGGGACGATCTCACGGGTAAAGTTCTGCGATGCCAGACTCTGGCCCGCCATGCAGCGTGCCGCCACTTTCGCCAGTGAGACACCGATGCACTTGGATACGAAAGGCACCGTGCGCGAAGCGCGCGGGTTCACCTCAATCACGTAGATCTCGTCATCCTGCCAGGCCAGCTGCACATTCATCAGGCCCTTTACACCCAGCTCCAGCGCCATCTGCCGCACCTGCTCACGCATGGCATCCTGCACTTCGGGGGCCAGGTTGTAGGGCGGCAGGGAGCAGGCGGAGTCACCGGAGTGCACGCCGGCCTGCTCGATGTGCTGCATGATGGCGCCGATCACCACCTGCTCGCCGTCGCTGACCGCATCGATATCCACTTCAATCGCGGCGCTGAGGAAAGAGTCCAGCAACACGGGGGCATCGTTGGAGACCTGCACCGCATCGCGCATATAGCGCAGCAGGTCTTCCTCACGGTAGACAATTTCCATGGCGCGACCACCCAGCACGTAGGACGGGCGCACCACCAGCGGATAGCCGATGCGAGACGCCGCTTCCAGAGCCTCTTCCACGCTGCGCACAGTGGTGTTCGCAGGCTGCCGCAGGCCGAGTTTCTGGATCATTTTCTGGAACCGCTCGCGATCTTCCGCGCGATCAATGGCGTCCGGTGTGGTGCCAATGATCGGCACGCCGTGGGCCTCGAGGTCGCGTGCCAGCTTCAGCGGCGTCTGCCCGCCGAACTGCACGATAACGCCCTTGGGCTGCTCAAGATCGATAATTTCCAGCACATCTTCCAGCGTCACCGGCTCGAAGTACAGGCGGTCGGAGGTGTCGTAGTCGGTGGAGACCGTCTCCGGGTTGCAGTTCACCATGATCGCTTCATAGCCGTCTTCACGCATGGCCAGCGCCGCATGCACGCAACAGTAGTCGAACTCGATGCCCTGACCGATGCGGTTCGGGCCGCCACCCAGCACCAGGATCTTGTCGCGATCGGAGGGCGCGGCTTCGCACTCCTCCTCGTAGGTGGAATACATATAGGCGGTAGCCGAGGTGAATTCCGCGGCACAGGTATCCACCCGCTTGTACACCGGCCGGATACCCAGTGCGTGCCGGTGCTTGCGCAGCTCGCGCTCGCTCACGCCCAGCAGCACCGCCAGGCGGGCGTCGGAGAAACCCTTGCGCTTGAGCCGGAACATGCGGTCGCGGTCGATGTCCAGCAAGGCCACCGGCTTCAGTGCGTCCTCGGTGGCAATGATGTCCTCGATCTGCACCAGGAACCAGGGGTCGACCCCGGTGTACCGGTAGACCTGATCGACCGTCATGCCGGCACGGAATGCGTCACCGATATACCAGATGCGATCCGCGCCCGGGTTGGTCAACTCCGACACCAGCTCTTCGCGCAGGTCCGGGTTGTCCACGTCGATTCTGTGCTCAAAGCCCGCGGAACCCACTTCCAGTCCCCGCAGCGCCTTCTGCAGGGACTCCTGGAAAGTGCGCCCGATCGCCATCACCTCACCCACCGACTTCATCTGGGTGGTCAGGCGCGGGTCCGCGGCGCCGAACTTCTCGAAGGCAAAGCGCGGAATCTTGGTGACCACATAGTCGATCGCCGGCTCAAAGGAGGCCGGTGTAACCCCACCGGTGATGTCGTTCTGCAGTTCGTCCAGCGTGTAGCCAATGGCCAGCTTGGCCGCCACCTTGGCGATCGGAAAGCCCGTGGCCTTGGAGGCCAGCGCCGAGGAGCGCGATACCCGCGGATTCATCTCGATAATGACCATGCGCCCGGTCTTCGGGTCGATACCGAACTGCACGTTGGAGCCGCCGGTCTCCACCCCGATTTCACGCAGCACCGCCAGCGAGGCGTTGCGCATAATCTGGTATTCCTTGTCGGTCAGCGTTTGCGCCGGCGCCACCGTGATGGAATCACCGGTGTGCACGCCCATGGCATCGAAGTTCTCAATGGAGCAGACGATAATGCAGTTGTCGTTCTTGTCGCGCACCACCTCCATTTCATATTCTTTCCAGCCGATCAGGGACTCGTCAATCAACAGCTCCTTGGTCGGCGACAGGTCCAGGCCGCGGGTACATATCTGCTCGAACTCGTCGCGGTTGTAGGCGATACCACCGCCCGAACCACCCATGGTAAACGAGGGGCGGATAATGCAGGGGAAGCCGATCTGGTCCAGCACCTGGAAAGCCTCTTCCATGCTGTGGGCCAGCGCCGCACGGGGGGTTTCCAGGCCGATGCGCTTCATGGCCAGACCAAACAGCTGGCGGTCCTCGGCCTTGTCGATGGCTTCCTTGGTCGCACCGATCATCTCCACGCCGAACTTTTCGAGCACACCCTCGCGCGCCAGATCCAGTGCGCAGTTCAACGCGGTCTGCCCGCCCATGGTCGGCAGTATCGCGTCGGGGCGTTCTTCTTCGATAATTCGCGCCACGGTCTGCCAGACAATGGGCTCGATGTAGGTCGCGTCCGCCATCGACGGGTCGGTCATGATCGTGGCCGGGTTGGAGTTCACCAGGATGACCCGGTAACCCTCCTCGCGCAGCGCCTTGCAGGCCTGGGCTCCGGAATAGTCAAACTCACAGGCCTGGCCGATGACGATGGGGCCTGCGCCGAGGATCAAAATGCTCTTAATGTCGGTTCTCTTGGGCATGGCGGTTCAGCGGCTCCCGGTTCTGGCGGTCATCAAGGCGATGAAATGGTCAAACAGTGGGGCGGCATCGTGCGGGCCCGGACTGGCCTCCGGGTGCCCCTGAAAGCCGAAAGCCGCCTTGTCGGTGCGGTGGATGCCCTGCAAGGTGCCGTCGAACAGCGATTTGTGAGTGACCCGCAACGTGCCTGGCAGGCCGGCCTCGTCCACCGCAAACCCGTGGTTCTGGCTGGTGATCAGCACCGTGCCGTCATCGAGGTTCTGCACCGGGTGGTTCGCGCCGTGGTGCCCGTGACCCATTTTCAGGGTGCGGGCGCCGCTGGCCAGCGCCAGCAGCTGGTGTCCAAGGCAGATGCCGAACACCGGTATGTCGGTCTCGAGAATGTCGCGGATGGCGGCGATAGCATAATCACAGGGCTCCGGATCGCCCGGGCCGTTGGACAGGAAAACCCCGTCGGGCTGCAGTGCCAGCACCTCGCTGGCCGGGGTTTGCGCGGGCACCACGGTGAGGCGACAGCCGCGGTCTACCAGCATGCGCAGGATGTTGCGCTTGACGCCGTAGTCGTAAGCCACCACGTGCCAGGGCAGATCCGGGTCGGGCCGCTCGCTGTATCCGGATCCCAGCACCCAGCTGCCCTCGCGCCAGGTGTAGCGCGCATCCACACTGACTTCCTTCGCCAGGTCCATGCCCTTGAGCCCGGCAAACCCGCGCGCCTGGGCCAGAGCCGCCGCCTCATCAACCTGCTCCCCAGCCATGATGCAGCCGTTCTGTGCGCCCTTGTCGCGCAGTATGCGAGTCAGGCGCCGGGTGTCGATGTCGGCAATACCGACAATATTGCGCCGACGCAGGTAACTCTGCAGGTCTTCCTGATTGCGGTAATTGCTCGCCAGCAGCGGCAGATCCCGAATCACCAGCCCCGCGGCCCAGATCGCAGAGGATTCCTCGTCTTCCGCGTTGGTCCCGGTGTTGCCGATGTGGGGGTAGGTCAGGGTAACAATCTGGCGCGCGTAGGAGGGATCCGTGAGAATCTCCTGGTACCCGGTCATCGCGGTGTTGAACACCACCTCACCAACGGAGGCGCCATCCGCTCCAATCGCCACACCTCTGAACACGGTGCCATCTTCAAGGGCCAAAAGGGCTGGGCTGGACAAGAACACCTCCAAGATTCAGCGGCGAACCTTTGCTGCGCGCGCTGAAAAAAAGCGAGATGGGGGACACCACATCTCGCTTTTTCTCATAGAATCAGCTCTGGTTACTCGCAGATAAAACCGATGCCTGGAGCGCGGCCCGGGCATATGAAAACTGGTGCAGAATTGTAGGGGATACCCCCGCCCCTGTCCAGCAAACACCGCGTGGATACGCCGCCTGCCTGCGGCCGACCGGCGCCCTACCGGTCAGCACTGCGCCGCGACCACAGCATGCAACCCAGGCTCGCGAATGCACAGGCCGCGATACAGGCAACCACGCTCAGCAATGCCTCCGGCAGCAAGTTACTGAGC
The DNA here is from genome assembly GCA_002414665.1 of Halieaceae bacterium UBA5085. Lineage (GTDB taxonomy): Bacteria > Pseudomonadota > Gammaproteobacteria > Pseudomonadales > Halieaceae > Haliea. The sequence goes on along the minus strand of DIAF01000022.1, from coordinate 44,099 downwards.
GCGCTTGCCGCGCCGCCCAGGCCGAACTGGGTGGCACCCATCACGGCAGCCGCCGAAGCGGCACTGCGCGGGAAGGATTCCAGGTAGCAGGCCTGGATGTTCGGGCTGATCGCGCCCAGCATGCCAACGTACAGCATGATGGCGGGCAAAAAGGCCTGCACCGGCCCATCGAGCAGTACAATCACCAAAAGCGCAAGACCGCTGGCGGCCTGTAACCAGGTTGCCCCACCCATGATCTGACGCGGTTGCAAGCGGTTCAGGAGCAGGCGATTGCCCAGATTACAGACAAAAATCGCCAGGATATTGCAGGCAAACAGGCCAGTGAAGGCCGCCCGCGACTGGGCGAAGTGCCCGAGGTAGATATACGAGGCATAAGTGACGAACATGATCAGGCCGCCGAAGGAGGCCGTCTGCCAGAAGATATACGGCCGCGCACTCCGGGTTTGCAGTACCCCCAGGTAGCGCGCCAGAAACCCGAGGCCATCAGCGCCCCCGGGAGGCTTGCGCGGCCCGCGAAACACGGTGGCCTGCAGCAGTGGCAACAGGAACAGGGCATAGGCGCCGAGGAACAGGAACACCAGCCCCCAGTCACCCACTTGCAGCAGCAGGGCGCCGATTGCCGGCGCGACAGCCGGTGCCACAATGGCAACCATGCCGATCATCGAAAACAGTTTGGCGGCCTGTACGCCCTGCACACGGTCGCGCACCAGAGCCGGCACCGAGACACCAATCCAGCCGCCTCCGATAGACTGCAACAAACGCCCCCAGAGCAGCGCCTCCAGCGTCTCCACCTGAGCCAGCGCAAAACTGGCCAGCGCGAACACGGCCAGCCCGGTTGCCAGTACGCGCCGGCGGCCATAGCGGTCCGACAGGGCGCCACCCGTCAGCTGCCCCACGGCGAAGCCCATCATGTACACCGAAATGCTGAGCGACACATCGTGAATGGTCACGTCCAGTGTCGCTGCGATCAGTGGGAACGCGGGCAAGTAGGTGTCGATGGCGAAGGGGCCCAGCATCATCGTGAAGCCGAGGGCGAAAATCACCGTAAGCGAAATGCCTGTAGCCTGATTCATAAAGGTCGTCGGGGAGTCCTGGTGTCTTCCGCTGCACGGGGGGCGCACAGTGTAACGCAGATGGCGACCCCGGCGACGCAACATCGCACCCGCGGCCCTGCCTGGCGGGAAAAAACAGTTGCGCTGCACCCCGGGTTTTCTATGATGTGGCGCTCACACTGGACAACAGGACCGTTCCCGACATGACCTACAGCAACGGAAAAACCGCCGTGATCACCGGCGCCGGCTCCGGTATCGGGCGCGCCCTGGCCCGGCAATTCAACCGCGAGGGCTGCGCCCTGTTTCTAAGCGATGTCGACGCCGAGGGCCTGGCAGACACCGTCGCCGGGCTGGAGCGACCGGATGTCCCCGTACAGCAACAGTGCGTGGACGTTGCCGACAAGCCGGCAATGGACGCCTGGGCCGCCGCCATCGCCGGTCGACAGCCGGCGGTGGACATCGTGATCAACAATGCCGGCGTTGCCTACAGCGACCGCGTCGATGCCTGTGACTACGCCAACGTGCAGTGGCTGATGGGCATCAACTTCTGGGGCGTTGTCCACGGCACCATGGCTTTCCTGCCCCTGCTCAAACGCGCGCATCAGGCCCACCTGGTCAACATTTCATCCATATTCGGCATGATTGGCGTGCCGACGCAGTCCGCCTACAACGCCTCCAAGTTTGCCGTCCGCGGCTACACGGAGGCCCTGCGCCTGGAAATGCAGGGCAGCAACGTGCATGTGTGCTGCGTGCACCCCGGCGGCGTCGGCACCAACATTGCCCGTCGCAGCCGCGGCGGCGGTGCCGACATCACCGAGGAGGAAAAGGCCGCAATGTTCCAGCAGCATGTGCGCACCACCGCGGAGTCGGCCGCGGCGCAGATCATCCGCGCGGTGGAAAAGCGGCAGCCGCGCCTGCTGATCGGCAACGACGCCAGATTTATCAATCTGCTGACACGCCTGTTTCCCGTCAGCTATCCCCGTTTTATGCCGGGCTTGGGCCAAATCGGACAGGACAGCACTTGAGCGCATCCGGGCGAAACGCGCCGTGACCACGGGCAGGCTCTCTGGCGGGCAGTTGACCGTGCTCATTCTGGCCCTGATGGCAACGGGCATGGGGCAGTCACTGGTGTTTGCGATACTGGCCCCCCTGGGCAGGGAAGTGGGGCTCGCCGAATTGCAGATCACCTCGATCATCGCCATTTCGGCGCTGGTTTTCGCCCTCGCCTCCCCGCGCTGGGGCCGCCTGAGCGACCGGGTGGGCCGTAAACCCATCATCATCACCGGCCTGCTCGGTTATACCGCCGGCACGCTGGTTTTTACCAGCGTGTTCTCCATCGGACTGGCGGGCATTCTCGGCGGCACCCTGCTGTACGCTGTGGCACTGCTGGCGCGCTGCGGGCAGTCAATCGTAATGTCTGCCACCACCCCCGCCACCACCGCCTATGCCGCGGACAACAGCGGGCCGGAACACCGCACGCGGACCATGGCGCGCCTGGGAACCGCCAACAGCATGGGCACCATACTCGGGCCGGCAGTGAGTGGCGCCCTGGCCACCTTCGGCCTGTTGGCACCGCTGTATTTCGCGGCGGCGCTGGCGGCTTCAGCGGCATTGCTGGTGTGGCGACAATTACCGAAAACGCCGCGCCGCGAGCGTGTTCCGCGACACCTGCGCAAACGGCTGCGCTTCACCGACCGGCGGGTGCGCCACCTGCTGGCCACCGCCGTAGGGCTATTCGTGGGCTTTTCCGGGATCCAGCAGACGCTGGGCTTCACGCTGCAGGACAAACTGGCTCTGAACGGCATCCAGACCGCACAGATGACCGGCGCCGCATTGATGGTGTCGGCCCTGTTCACCTTCCTGGTGCAGATTACGGTGATGCAACGGGTGAAACTGGAGCCCGGGCAATTCATCCGACTGGGCCTGCTGGCGATGCTCTGTGGCGCAGCAATACTGGCCAGTGCCGACCATTTTCCGCTGCTGGCGCTGGGCATGGGCTTCCTCGGCACCGGCCTGGGCCTGACCATGCCCTCGGTTTCTGCAGGCGCGTCACTCGCGGTGTCCACCGAGGAACAGGGTTCAGTGGCCGGGCTGGTCGCCGCCTGCCCCGCGACCGGCTTCGTTGCCGGGCCCGTCTGTGCCGGCGCCCTGTACCAGATACACCCCACCCTGGCACCGCTGTTCAGCGCCAGCGTGTTCTTCGTGGTGCTGGTGCTGCTGGTGCTGCGGGAACGGCGCGGGGGCGCGGCAAACTAGCCAAGATCAACAGGCAGGAACGCATCACCCAGCACGGTCTTGCCATCCAGGCTGCGCACCGCAAGGCCCTGCCCCAGCACCCACTGCCGACTGTAGGCCGTGTGCCCCACATGCGTGCCCGAACAGAGTGAAAGCGCCGCTTCCGCCATCATCTCCACAGGCTCCGCCCAGTCGGGGAACTGACGGGCGATATCGCGTACGTACTCGGCGCCTGGAGTCAGCACGATGCTCTCCGGTGCCAGCGTGTTGACGTAGATGCTCTCCGGCGCGAGCTCGTGCGCCAGGCCCTCACTGTAGCGGTTCAGCGCCGCCTTGCTGGCCCCGTAGGCAGCAATCACCAGCGCGCTTTCGCGGGTATGGCGGTAGGGCACCACCGGCTGCTGCACGGTCGCACTGCTGATGCTCAGGATCCAGCCCCGCCCGCGCTCGCGCATGCCTGGCAAGGCCTGGGCTGCCAGCTCCACGGGCACATTGACGTTCAGGTCGAACATCTGGTTACGCTGCTCGGTGTTCACACGGCTGGGCATGTCAGCGCGCTGCATGGCGGCATTGTTCACCAGAATATCGATCGGCCCGAAATGTGTGGCGGCACGCTGCACCAGATCTGCCCGGGCCTCTGCGTCAAGCAGGCTGCAGACCTCCGCCGCCGCGCGTCCGCCCGCCGCGTTGATCTCCGCCACAGCCTCCTCCAGCGTGCCAGGCAGATTGCCGTGTGCGCCCAGGCGTGATGCCACCAGGACCACCGCCGCGCCCTCCGCCGCAAAGCGGGTTGCAATGGCTCGTCCGATACCGCGACTGGCACCGGTAATCAGCGCCGTCTTGCCTTCCAGTTGTCCCATCACAGGCTCCTTTATGTTGTTATTGATCATCAATACTGTCGATAGCGTCGCTGCACATGCCGATGGCGCAGCAGACGCTGTGCGGCGCGCTCCTCGGGGCCAACCCGGCGCGCATGCGGCAGGTGCTCGCGAATGGCATCAAACGCCACCAGCGTCACCTTCAGCTGCGGCCACTCATCCTCCGGCGGCGGTTCCGGATACGTCCAGCGCATGCTCGTATAGCCGTGCGGGATACCGGTGGTACTGACCCAGTTGGCCACACCCGGGTCGCGGTGGCAAACCACCCAGCGTCGGGCACCATCCGCATCAGCCTCGACAAAGTGCGCGTTGATATTACTGGGGTAACTCTCGAAATCGAGGGATTCGCCCCATAGATTGGCGAGGTGGAAACCGAGAAAGTGTGGCTCTACCGGGGTCCGGGTTTCGATAATCAGCGCCTGGTCGTCATCCAGCAGATAGGTTCCACCGGCGTAGATATTGCTGCTCTGTCCACCGCCCGTCGCCAACCCCAGCGCGTTCGGCGGATTCATGTCATTCACCGGCATGAACGGCTTGTCCAGGCCCATGCGTTCACTCAGGCCACCCGGTATCTGGCCGTAGGTCTCCAGCGTGATCGCGTTGAAGGCATTCCAGAAATGCACCTGGTTGCGCGCGATACGGCCCACCTCGCGCAGCATCTGCATGGCGCCTGCGGGGTCTATAGGCGGACGCGGCTCCTGCTCACAACCGATGCGCAGGATTTCCAGGTCCAACAGGTCCTGGTTTTCCCAGTCGTGGAACAACTCGCGGCAGGTGAGGAACCGGCCAACGTGTTCCACACCACGGCTGCTGCGCTTGCTGAGAATGAAATTGCCCGCATAGCCCTCGGGTTTCTCCGGCGCTATCAGAATTTCGAAACTGCCGTCCTCCGCCACCTGCAGCGCCGCGCTGTCCAGGGTTCCGGTGTTGATGCGGGTGCCCGGGGTCATTTCCGAGAGGTCACCGCTATCGCCCGCGTAGCCGCTGGCAAGCTCGAAAATCACATACTGTGGTGCCGTCCTGCCCGGCGCGGCGGCCTCCCCGCGCCAGTGCCGGGTATCGGCTGCGCGGCCGCGAATCCGGTAGCTGTAATTGCCGTCGATCTCCACGCCAAGGTAAACCCCGTCGGCGTTATCGATCGTTGACCGGTTCATGGGCTGGATGGCGCGACGAAACCTCGGGTACAGCGGATCCCCCAAGGCGCGCTCAATGCCGGCGAGCATGAAACCCAGCACATAGCGGTAGCCCTCAGCCAAATTGCGGTCGCTGGGCGGCGGCGAATACAGCGCCGGATCATCTATGGCATCGCGCGCCTCCTGGAAGCACTGGATCATGTCATCGAAGGCCTCGCGCAGTGCTGCGCGGGTGGCCTGGTTGCTGTCTTGCTCGGACATGTGCTGTTCCTCTTATAACGGGGTAGAGACGCTTTCCTGTGTACTGGTGGGCCATGCATACCGTGTGTAAAAGTCGGCAAGGCGCTCCTCAAGCAGCTCCCGCGACAGCGAGTAATCGCCAAGGCTGTATTCGAATTTGGAGTGGTGGCTCTTCTCGCGTTCTGCATTGGCTTGCAGAAAAGCATCGAATTCCGGGCTCACGGTCATGCCCAGGGCCTGATAGGCAGCATGCACCGTCTCCCGCGGATGTGCTGTCAGCTCGCGGTAATCCACTACGGCCCGGGGCGTGTCCGGGTGTGCCGCCAACTGCCGGGCAGGATTGTGGAAACTCTCGAAAGAGGTCTCCAGCAAAAGCTGAAGAGAACTCGCGTAGTCCTCCTTGCGCCAGCCCTTGCTCTTCCAGGAAATCTCCACCAGCTTGAGCAGGCTGGGCACGCACTCGGCAGGGTCCCGCACCATGACCACGATACGCGCATCCGGGAAATATTCGATCAGCGAACCCACCCAGCCACTCATCACCGGGTTCTTGCTGAGGTGGATACGGTCGCCGCCATTGAGCAGCAGCTGGCGCTTTAGCAGCTCCCGGTAATGGTGCAGCCAGCGCCGACGCTTGGCAGGCATCTGATCGAGGTGGAACAAATCCAGCACATCCATCACCGGCAGGTCCGTCGCCCATTGCTGGGTGACAAAGGCGGCACGCATGGCGAACTGATCCTCCTCCGAAGTCCACAGGCTCATATTGTGGATATGGCGGAAAGGCCCGAAGGTCTTGTCGTCCCAGGCCTTGATTCGCCGGTGCAGGGCGCCGCCCAACAGACTACTGTCCACGGTACCCAGCCAGCGAATGACCCGCTTCTGCAACAGCGACGGGAACAGTGTTTCCCAGTAGAGGAAATAGCTGAAGCGCTCGCCATCCGCCGACAGCAGGCGATGCATGAGCGTTGTGCCACTGCGCGCATGCCCCACAATGAACACCGGCGCGACGACGCGCTGGGTCCACAGCCGGGGGAAGAAGATGTAATCGAGTAGAAAACACAAGGTATTGAACAGCGTGGCGAGCGGCGTGACCAGCAGCAGGCGCAGCAGCAGGCGATGGCGTCCAGGCCATTGTTTCAGGCCCCAGACGTGACGCAGCAGGCGCAGGTAATAATCGACGTCGAAATACATGATGAGCCTTGCCCAGAGTCAGGAATACAGTACTCTAGCCGCTTGGGGGCCGCTGGCAACTGCGGTTTCCAGCGCTGATAACCGAATGCAAATTATTGTTTTTAAAGTATTTTTACAGCCATACAGGACGCACATGCGCAGACCCTTACATTTTTCACCCCGGGAGCAGCGCTTTGCCCGGTAACGAGCTGCCCGCACCGCGCAAACGCCCGCGCCAGCAGCGCTCCCGCGCGCTGGTCGAGGCCATCCGCGAAGCCTGCCTGAAGATCCTTGAGGAAGAGGGCCCCGACCGGCTGACCACCGCGCGCATCGCCGACGTGGCGGGGGGGAACATTGCCTCCCTGTACCAGTATTTTCCGAACAAGGAGGCGGTGCTGGCGGAGGTCTACGAAGAGCGGATGGTGGAACTGCTGGCGCACATCGAAGTCGAGTTCGCGCGTATTCACGCGCTCACTGACCAGAGTCTGGAGGCAACGCTTGCGGCCATCATCGATCTGGAAGCGGCACTGCTGCTGCAGCTCTACCGCATGTACCCGGATTTCTACCTGCAGTACCAGCAGAGCCTGGACATCCGCTCGCGGGTCAACGAGTTGACACAGTCACTATCCAATCCGTCCTGGGAGCAGTGGTTCCCGGGATTTCTGCGCCGGCACCGGGCACAGTTGCGCAAAGGTGATATTGAGACCATGGCATTTATCGCTCGCCGCAGCCTCGACGCCTGCCTGCAATCCGCCCTCGCCGAACGACCCGAGGCATTGGAAGATCCCGCCTTTCACCGGGAAGTGCTAAGCCTTGTATTGCGCTACCTGTTGCAGTCGTCAGCTGACTGTTAGCTTTGCCAACGCCGACCGCAGGCCTTCCGGTATCGGCACCGACCGGTTGCTGGCCCGATCCACAAAGACATGCACGAAATGCCCGTGGGCCAGCGCCTCCTGCTCACCCTCGCGAAATATGGCAATACCGTATTGCACTGAACTGTTGCCCAACCGGTCCACCCGCAACCCGCCTTCAATCGCCTCCGGGTAACTGGCCGGAGCGTGGTAATCACAGCCGGACTGCACCACGTAGCCGACCACCCTGCCATCGTTGATATCCAGCCCGCCCTCCTCAATCAGATACCGGTTGGCTACCGAGTCGAAGTAGGAGTAATAGACCACATTGTTGATGTGGCCGTAGGTGTCGTTGTCGGACCAACGGGTGCTGATCGGGTAGAAGACAGCGTAGGCATCACGCCCGGGACGTTTGCTCATGCGCACTCTCCATAGGCAGCCCGATAGATCGCCAGCGCATCGGCTTCACTCACCTCACGGGGATTGTTCACCAGCAAGCGCTGCTGCTGCATGGCATCAGTCGCCAGCATCGGCAGGTCTGTCACCGGCACACCGGCCTCCGCCAGCGTGGCAGGCAGGCCCACATCGGCAATCAGTTGCTGCAGGGCCTGCACCAGCGCCGCGGCGCGGGCGCCGACGCTGCCCGTGGCGGCCGGCACGATGATCTCGGCAAGTTCAGCATACAGCGTCTCGGCTGCCGGCATGTTGTAGGACAGCACCGAGGGTAATACCAGCGAGTTACTGAGACCGTGGGGGATGTGGTAGTGACCGCCAAGCGGATAGGCCAGGGCATGCACCGCAGCGACCGGGGCGTTGGCAAATGCCTGTCCCGCAAGGCAGGCGCCCAGCAGCATGGCGGCACGGGCATCCCGGTTGCCACCTTCGCTAACGGCCGTGCGGATGTTGTCCGCCAGCAGCCGCAGCGCCTCGCGCGCCAGGATGTCTGACAGCGGGTTTTTCTTGTGTTTCGAGGTGTAGGCTTCGATTGCGTGCACCATGGCATCGACGCCGGTCATGGCCGTTACCCGCGGCGGCAGGCCCAGCGTCAGGTCGGCGTCGAGCAGCGCAATATCCGGCAAGAGAACAGGCGAGGACACACCCGCCTTGGTCGTCTCACCGGTGGTGATGACCGCAACGGGAGTCACCTCGGAGCCGGTGCCTGCCGTCGTCGGCACCAGGATCAGGGGCAGACGCCCACCGCTGACCTGGTCGACACCGTACAAGGCGTGCAGCGGCTGCGAACCTGCGAGCAGCACCGCCACCACCTTGGCGACGTCCATGGAGCTGCCCCCGCCTACCGCGATCACGCCATCGACATCAGCGCTGCGACCCCGAGCAGCCGCCGCCTCAACGGTGGCCTCCGGCGGGTCCTCACGCACCTGGTCATAGAGCGTAACCCGCACGCCAGCCGCTTCCAGCGCAGCCTGCACGGGCTGCACCAGGCCGATTGCCAGCAAGCCGGGGTCGGTCACCAGCAACGGCCGGCGGATACCAAGGCTCCGGCAACGCTCAGCGAGCACCAGTGCGCTGCCAGGCTGGCACACCAGCTGCGGCACGGTGTTAAAGACGAAGGGCTGCATCTTGTACTCCTATAGCGTGAGAATCACCTTGCCGCGCGCCCGTCGCTCCATCATGCAGGCGTAGGCGGCCTCATAGTCCTCCAGGGCAAACAGATCGGTCACCACCGGCTTGAGTTTACCCTCGGCAAACAGTGCCCAGAGCTCGTGAATGTTCTGCAGATTCACCTCGGGCTCCTCGCCCATGAAGCGGCCCCAGAATACACCCACGATCGAACAGCCCTTGAGCAACGTCAGGTTGAGCGGGATGCTTGGAATGGGCCCACTGGCGAAACCAATCACCAGGTAGCGCCCCTTCCAGGCCATACTGCGCAGGGCGGGTTCCGAGTAGTCACCGCCTACCGGATCGTACACGACATCCACACCCTTGTCGCCGGTCAGCTCCTTCAGCGTCTCCTTAAGCGATACGTTGCTGTAGTTGATCAGTTCATCGGCACCGAGTTGCTTGCACAGGGCCAGCTTCTCGTCGGTGCTCGCAGCCGCAATCACCCGCGCACCCATCAACTTGCCCAGTTCAACCGCCGTGGTGCCGACTCCACCCGCCGCACCCAGTACCAGCAGGGTTTCGCCCGGCTGCAGGTTGGCGCGCTGCTTGAGCGCGTGGTAGGAGGTGAAATAGGTGATCGCAATACCGGCTGCCTGCTCAAAGCTCAGGCCCTCCGGCATGGGAAACACGCTGTGCTGGTTCGCTGCAATGCGCGAGCAGAACGCACCGTGTGCCCCCATGGAGATCACTTTGTCGCCGGGCTTCAGGCGCTTGACGTTGCAGCCCACGGCCGCTACCACGCCCGAGCACTCGCCGCCGGGAATGAAGGGCAGAGCGGGCTTGGTCTGGTACTTGTTCTGAATGATCAGCACGTCGGGAAAGTTGAGCCCCGCGGCCTTTACATCAATCAGCACATCGTCGTCGCCCATTTCGGGGTCGGGCCACGAGGTTTCCAGGGACAGTTTGTCAGGCAGTCCGTGCTCCTTGCAGACAATCGCTTTCATATCACAGCACCTCGAACAGGCCGGCAGCACCCATGCCGCCGCCGACGCACATGGTGATCACCACGTATTTCACCCCGCGCCGTTTGCCTTCCAGCAGGGCGTGGCCAATCATGCGCGAACCGCTCATGCCGTAGGGGTGACCGATGGAAATCGCGCCACCGCTGACGTTGAGCTTCTCATTGTCGATCCCCAGCCGGTCGCGGCAGTACAGTACCTGCACGGCAAAGGCTTCGTTGAGCTCCCAAAGACCGATGTCATCCACCGACAGGCCGTGCTGCTTGAGCAGCTTGGGCACGGCGAAGACGGGGCCGATGCCCATTTCGTCCGGTTCGCAGCCGGCCACCGCGATACCACGGTACAGGCCCAGTGGCTGCAGGCCCTCCTGCTCTGCCAGTTTGGCGTCCATCAGCACCTGCGCAGATGAACCGTCGGAGAGCTGCGAGGCATTACCCGCGGTGATGGTGCCGCCTTCAATCACCGTTTTCAGGCCCGCGAGCCCTTCCGCGGTTGTCGCGCGCACCCCCTCGTCCGCACTGACCGTGGCCTCCGCCTCGGACTGCTCGCCGGTTTCCTTGTTCCACACGATGCGCTTGCAGGTCACTGGCACCAGTTCCGCATCGTAGCGACCATTGGCATAGGCGTCGGCGGTGCGCTGCTGTGACTGCAGGCCATACTCATCCATGGCTTCACGGGAAATACCGTAGCGCTTGGCCACCACTTCCGCGGTTTGCAGCATGGGCATGTGGATATTGGGATGCATGGCCATCAACTCTTCGTCGACCATCCGGTGCAGGTTCATGTGCTCGTTCTGCACCAGCGAGATGGATTCCAGCCCGCCGCCCACGACACAGCTCATACCGTCGTACATGATCTGCTTGGCCGCCGTCGCCACGGCCATCAGGCCGGAGGAGCACTGCCGGTCAATGGTCATGCCGGACACGGTGACCGGCAGACCGGCTCGCAGGGCAATCTGCCGTGCCACATTGGAGCCAGTGGCGCCCTGCTGCAGGGCGCTGCCCATGATCACGTCATCCACCCGGGCGGGATCAATGCCGGCGCGACGCACGGCCTCGGCCACCGAGGCCGCGCCCAGGCTGGCGCCGCCAAGGTTGTTAAACCCGCCGCGAAACGCCTTGGCGATCGGCGTGCGGGCAGTGGCGACAATTACGGCTTCTTTCATAATGTTCTCCCGGAGCGCAACAGACTCGCGCCCCTGTTGTGTGGATGGCGCGTATCAATCGAGTTTGATACCAAGGTTTTCCGCAGCCTTGCCCACCATCTTTATGCTTTGCTCAAAGCCCGCGGTAAGCTCACGCTCGCCCTCCCGGCTGCTGATTTCGTCCCAGTGTGCGGCAATGCCTTCCGGCGTCTGCTCCTCAACCGGCAGCCAGGCACCTTCGGTTTCCACGATGCGCGACACGGCAAAGGCGCCGGCGCCCGCAGCGAGGATGGTCCGGTTGGGTGAGTCTTCGCTGACCAGGTAGAGCACCGCCGGGGTGACGGTTTCCGGCGTCAGCAACTCGAAGGCTTTCTCCGGCAGCAGACCCTCTGTCATGCGCGTTCCCGCGGTGGGCGCCAGTGCGTTGACCCGTATGTTGTACTTGGCGCCTTCCTGGACCAGCGTGTTCATCAGCCCGATCACGCCCATTTTCGCGGCGCCGTAGTTGCTCTGGCCAAAGTTGCCGTAGAGTCCGCTGGAGGACGTGGTGACCACAATGCGCCCGTAGGACTGATCGCGCATGATATCCCACACCGCCTTGGTGCAGTTGACGGTGCCCATGAGGTGCACGTCGAGCACCAGCTGGAAATCATCCAACCCACCCTTGGTAAAACTTTTGTCGCGCAGAATGCCGGCGTTGTTGACCAGAATGTCCACGCGGCCCCACTTCTCCATGGCCTGCTGAACCATGCCTTCCACTTCGGCGTAGTGCGCCACGTTGGCGCCATTGGCAATCGCTTCGCCACCGGCCGCTTCAATCTCGGCGACTACCGCGCGCGCCGCGTCGCTGGAAGCACCCGTGCCATCCTTTGCGCCACCCAGATCGTTCACCACCACTTTGGCGCCGCGGGCGGCCAGTGCGATGGCGTGGCAGCGGCCCAGCCCCTGGCCCGCTCCAGTGACAATGGCGACCTTACCGTCATAGCGAATACTCATAACTCTCCCCTCAGTTCATTCGATGTTGTACGCCCGCCTGGCGGGCAGATCTATTCAGCTCGCAACCACCATGGACAGCCATTCAGCAACCAGAGCGGGGTTGTCTTCGCCCTCGATCTCGACCGAGATGGCCTGCTTGATCAGGAACCGGTTGCCGTCCTTGGGCTGCACATCCACGATCTCGACGTGCGCGCGTACACGCTTTCCGGCGCGCACCGGCGTCAGGAAACGCACCTTGTCGAAGCCGTAGTTGATGCCCATCAGCACTTTCTCGGGCATGACCCCGACACCCTCGCACATCTTCACCAGCATGGAGAGCGTGAGAAACCCGTGTGCAATCGTGCCACCAAAAGGCGTTTGCGCGGCTTTTTCTTCATCGATGTGGATGAACTGGTGGTCCTCGGTAACATCGGCAAACGCGTTGATGCGGTCCTGGCCCAATGTCACCCAGGGGCCAGGCTCCAGCTTCAGGCCCTTCTGGTTCACCATTTCACTGTTGGGAACGACTTTCATAGTCATGTGTGTGTCCTTGCGGTTACGTGTATCCGTGGTTGTAAAATCAGTCGGGGCTTGACCCTCAGCCGTCGCGGAAAGTCGCGTTGACCTCCTGTTGCTCCATGTAGCGCCTGAGCTCGTTACGGCCCACCACCATGCGATGCACCTCGTCCGGACCGTCCGCCAGGCGCAGGGTGCGCTGCCCCATGTACATCGTGGCCAGTGGTGTATCCTGGGAGACGCCGAGTGCACCGTACATCTGGATGGCCTGGTCGACAATGCGGATGGAGATATTGGGCACTGCGGTCTTGATCATGGAAATCCAGACCCGGGCTTCCTTCGGGTCCACGTTATCCATCATCCACGCCGTTTTCAGCGTTAGCAGGCGGGCCATTTCGATATCCATGCGCGCGTTGGCGATGATATCGACGTTACCGCCGAGACGCGCCAGAGGCTTGCCAAACGCCGTGCGGGAAACCGCACGCTCACACAGCAGCTTGAGCGCCTTCTCCGCCGCCCCGATGGCACGCATGCAGTGGTGAATGCGGCCGGGGCCAAGCCGCCCCTGGGATATCTCGAAACCGCGGCCCGGCCCCAGGATCATGTTTTCCTTTGGCACACGCACGTTGGTATAGCGCTGGTGCATGTGGCCGTGGGGCGCGTCATCCATGGAAAACACGTTCATCGCGCGCAGGTTCTCTACGCCGGGTGTATCCATGGGGACCAGTATCTGCGACTGCTGCAGGTGCTTGGGCGCATCGGGATCCGTCTTGACCATCACGATCATGATCTTGCAGCGCGGGTCTCCGGCGCCGGAGATGTAATGCTTCTCGCCGTTGATGACCCACTCGTCCCCGTCGAGCACCGCGGATGTGCTGATGTTGGTGGCATCCGAGGAGGCCACGCCGGGCTCGGTCATGGCGTAGGCTGAGCGAATCTCGCCATTCAGCAGGGGCTCCAGCCACTGGCGTTTCTGTGCCTCGCTGCCGTACTTGTGCAGTACCTCCATATTGCCGGTATCCGGGGCGGCACAGTTGAACACCTCGGCGGCGATATGCGACTTGCCCATTTCCTCGGCAAGATAGGCATATTCCACGGTGGTCAGGCCGGAGCCATGCTCGCCGTCGGTCAGGAAGAAGTTCCACAGGCCGGCCGCTTTTGCCTTGCCCTTCAGGGTTTCCATGATCTCGGTCTGGCGGGGGGTGAACTGCCAGCGGTCTCCCACACCGATCTCGTGAATGTACTCCGCTTCCAGTGGCTCGATTTCCTCCGCTACGAAAGCACTTACCTGCGCCAGCAGGGGTTGTAGTTTGTCACTGACTCCGAGATCCATGGCATGCTCGCTCTTGCTGTGTGTCATTAAGTGATTTAGTCCGGGCTTGACCTGACAGTTACCGGTTAGATATCGGCGATTACTGTCAGGTCGAGTTCAAGCTATGAACTTTTCCTTCCAGATGTTTTGCCATCGAGCAACGAGTCCATTGGCGTCCTGTCGCAGCACATCTTGCCCTGATGGGGTCGTTCATTGTTGTAATAATCCAGCCAGCTGTCCAGATCTGCTTGCAGATCTTCAATCGATCCACAGTTTTTTACGGCAAGTGACCTGGTAGAACGCCTGCAGGGAAGATGCGTTCATTTTTTCGAGCGGTGTCAGATTTGGTCTGAACGAACACTCCTGAAGATTAGCCAAGAACTAGTGTTTGGCCGCCTGCGTCAACCCGGCGCTGTACTGGGCCTTCAGCTGACGCTTGAAAATCTTGCCCGAGGCGATGCGCGGCAGGGGCTGCTCCTGCAGCCAGATTCGCTGCGGCACCTTGAAGGCCGCAAGGTGTTCGCGCAGGAAGCCCTGCAGCTGCTCCGCCTCCAGTGCCGTCCCCTCTCGCACCGTGACAACGGCCCCCACACTCTCACCGAGGCGTGCGTCGGGCAGGCCGAACACAGCGGCCTCGCGCACGGCGGGGTGGCGATGTATCGCCGCCTCCACCTCGATGCAGCTGATATTCTCTCCGCCGCGAATAATGATGTCCTTGATGCGATCGACGATATAGAGAAAGCCCTCGTCGTCCAACCAGGCCACATCACCGGTGTGGAACCAGCCGTCGACGAAGGCCTCGCGGGTGGCTTCCGGTTTATTCCAGTAGCCTCGCACATTCGCCGTGGACTTGATGCACAGCTCGCCACGCGCGCCAGCGGGCAAGGTGTGACCTGCGCTGTCGATCACCTTGAATTCGGTGACTGCGGGCACCGCGCGCCCCGTACTGGAAGGCCGCGCAACGTAAGCGGCACCGGCATTTACGGCGCCGAGAGCGTTGGTTTCGGTGAGCCCGTAACCAATGCCCGGTGACGACCCCGGAAAGGCTCCGGCAATTTTTCCCACCTGATCGGGGGGCCGGGCCGCGCCACCAGAGAAGATTTCTGCCAGCGAGGACAGATCATAAGCACTCTCGGCGGCGGCCGCCTGCAGTTCCGCCGACATGGTGGGCACACCGTTGAACCAGGTAATCCGCTCCGCCTCGATCAACCGCAGGGCTTCCTGTGCATCCCACTTGTGCATGATTACCAGTTTGCGACCCACCAACAGCGACAGCAAAAAAGCCGAGTGGCTGGCAGTGCAGTGAAACAGCGGAATGGTCAGCAGGCCTGCGGGCGGATAAGGCGGCCTGGGTGCCGCACCCGCCAGCTGCTTGTTCACTGTACCCTGCAGCAACCAGCTCCAGAGTGCCGCCAGAATTGCACGGTGCGTGGAAACGGCCCCCTTGGGATGCCCGGTAGAACCGGAGGTATACATGATGGTTGCGTCATCGTCGGGGGCCACCGCAACCTCAGGCATGTCCGCGCCCCGGAACGACTGCAGCAGACTCTCACAGGCAACGGACTCCACGGGGATACCGCTGCAATCGCCCACCGCGATGATCGACAGCGCGTGGCGCGCTGCGATTGGCGCCAGACGGCTGACCCGCTCGGGGTCGGCAATCACCACGCGACAGCCACTGTCCTCGATACCGTAATCCAGCTCCTCGCTCGTCCACCAGGCGTTCATCGGCACCGCCACCGCCCCGATCGAGACGATCGCGATAAACGCCATCATCCATTCCGGGTTGTTGCGACTGATGATGGCAACCCGGTCGCCGCGGGCCACACCGAAGCGCTGCTGCAGCGCCGTGGCAAGCGCTGCACTGTGCGCCCAGGCCTCTTCAAAGGTGTAGCGCTGTTCGCGGTACACGGCGAAACACCGGTCCCCGTGCTGGCGCATCAACGCGCAGTACTGCCCGAGGTTGCGGGGCATGCCGCAGTAGGAGCGATACGCCACACCACCCACCGTGACCGTTTCCAGGGCAAAGGGCTGGCCGGGTGCCGTTAATGCGGCAACTCTGTCGGCGAACTGATCGGCAGGTGTCTGCATATCGGCGGTAATGCGCCTTAGAAACCGCTCAGCCTGGCGAACCGGTCGAGGTGGTAGTTGTAGTCGCCGAAACAATGCTGAACCACGCGCGCGCGCTTGATGAAAAAACCGATGTCGTACTCGTCCGTCATGCCGATACCGCCATGCATCTGGATACCCTCGTTGGTTGCGCGCTGAGCCACCTCACAGAGCTTGGCCTTGGCCGCACTGGCCAACACCGGCAACTGGGGGTCGTCTGCATCAATCGCCTGCAACGCCTTGAGCACCAGGGAGCGAGACAGCTCCAGCTCAGCAAACAGCTCCGCCGCGCGGTGCTGCAAGCCCTGAAAGGACCCGATAACCTTGCCAAACTGCTTGCGCTCCTTGAGGTACCCCACGGTGCGTTCGAAGGCCTCTGTTGCGATACCCAGCAACTCTGCGGCGAGACCAATATTGGCGATATCGAGGCTGCGGCTGAGCCCGTCCCAGGCGGCATCCACGTCACCCAGAACGGCATCGGCAGGCACCTGCACCGCGTCCAGCTGCAACGCGCCTACACCGCGGGCGTCCACCAGGCTGCGCCGCTCGACCGTGAGGCCCGCAGCATCCGCCGGTACCAGGAAGGCCGTCAGGCCGGCGCTGTCACCGGGCAACCCGGAAGTCCGCGCGATCACCACAAACTGCTGCGCCGCCAGCGCGTCGAGCACCAGGCACTTGCTGCCATGCAGGCGATAGCCTGCGCCCTCCGCTTCGGCCCTCAGTGCCGTGTCCTCCGGCGCGTGCAGCGGCCCCTCCTGTAACGCCAGGGTAACGTGCAACTCACCCGCCGCGAGTGGTGCCAGCAGCGCCTGCTTCTGCGCCTCGCTGCCGAGCTCGTTGAGCAGGGTAGCGCCGAGCAGCACGGTTGACTGCAGGGGTACCGGGCTCAAGTGGCGGCCCGCCTGCTCCAGCACCAGGCCAAGGCCGGTATAGCCATAGCCCAGGCCACCATAGGCTTCCGGAATGGCAATACCGGGCCAACCCATTCCCGCGATATCGCGCCACACGTCGGGCGCAAAGCCCAGGGCGTCATCCGCATCGCGCAGTGCGCGCAGCTGCGCAACGCCGGCTTTCTCCGCCAGCAGCCCTGCTGCCGACTCCTTGAGCATCAGCTGTTCTTCTGTCAATACCAGTGCCATGTCAGTGTCCTCTCCCGCTCAGTCCGGCAAGCCCAGTACGCGCTTGGCAATGATGTTCAGCTGCACCTCGGAAGTGCCGCCCTCAATGGAGTTGCCCTTGGAGCGCAGCCAGTCCCGGCTGGTGGCTCCACCCTCATAGACATCGCCGTCCCAGCCCAGCGCCGGTTCACCACCGACGGCCAGGTTGAGCTCATTGCGCCGCTTGTTCAGCTCGGTGCCGTAGTACTTGAAGATGGATGAAGCGGCGCCCAACCCCTGGCCTGCCTTGGCTTCGTCCCCCACGCGGCTCATGGTGGCGCCAAAAGCCAGCGCATCCAGCTGATATTGGGCGATGGTGTGGCGCAGGATGCCATTGCGCAGTCGCCCGCTGGCATCCGCTCCGAAAGTATCGACCGCCACAGAACCCAGCGACGTCCTCGGCGCCGTACCGAAGCCGGAAATCATTTCCCGTTCATGCGTCAGCAGGTACTTGGCGATTGCCCACCCCTTGCCTTCCTCACCGACCAGGTTGCGCTTTTCGGCACGCACGTTATCAAAAAAGGTTTCGCAGAAGGGCGAGGAGCCGCTGATCAGCTTGATCGGGCGCGTCGTCACGCCCTCGCTGGCCATGTCGAACAGGACGAAACTGATGCCCTCATGCTTGCTGCCGCTGTTGTCGGTGCGCACCAGGCAGAATATCCAGTCCGCCTTGTCGGCATATGAGGTCCACACTTTCTGCCCATTGATGAGGTAGTGGTCGCCACGGTCCTCAGCGCGGGTTTGCAGGCTGGCCAGGTCCGACCCTGCGTTCGGCTCCGAATAGCCCTGGCACCAGCGAATCTCGCCGCGACAGATGGGCGGCAAATGCTCCTGTTTCTGTGCCTCGGTGCCAAATTTGAGTAACGCCGGACCAAGCATGGAAATGCCAAAACTCTCCAGCGGGCGGCGCGCACCGATCCGCGCCATCTCCTGCTGCAGAACCTTCGCCTCTTCCTTGTTCAAACCGCCCCCGCCGTATTCGCGCGGCCAGTGCGGCACCGTCCAGCCGCGCTCCGCCATGCGCTGACACCAGACCGGCTGGTCCGGGTGGTCAACTTCCGGGTTGCGCCCGCCCATGTAAAGGTCTTCGAAGCCGCGCACCGGCTCACGCATGGCCGACGGGCAATTTTCCTCGAGCCAGGCGCGGGTTTCGGCACGAAATTTTTCCAGGTCGCTCACAAGGGCACCTCTTCAGATCGAAACAACATAGAAATGGGCGGGCAGCTGGTCGCCCACGGAAGATTTGAACATACAGTATGTTTTGCTAACGTTCAAGAATGCCCGGTTTTGTCAGCGTACATGTCCGCATCGGCCGCGCGCATCAGGGCATCGGCGCTTTCACCCTGTGCCGGCCACAGGGCGACGCCGATAGCGGTGCGCACAAAGACCGATGTCCCGCGCAGCTCCAGGGGGCCGTCAAGCGCCCCGCGCAGTCGATCACGGGCAGCCTGCGCGGAAACACTGTCGCCGACCCCGTACACGATGACAAGAAACTCATCCCCTCCCAAACGCCCGGCGAAATCCGCCTCCCGCAAAAACCCGCGCAGGCGTCGCGCCACTTCTTCGAGCAGCTGGTCCCCGGCCTGGTGGCCGAAGCGGTCATTCACCTGCTTGAACTCGTTGAGGTCGACCAGCAGCAGGGCGAAATGCTCGGCATAGCGCTTCGCCCGGCGCAGGGTACGCTGCAGCGTCGCGTCAATCTGCCGGCGGTTGGGTAAACCTGTCAGCACATCCTCGGTGGCCAGCTGCAGCGTACTGAGATGGGCGCGAAAATAGCAGGCCACAGTGATGCCAA
Source organism: Halieaceae bacterium UBA5085 (assembly GCA_002414665.1). Classification (GTDB taxonomy): domain Bacteria; phylum Pseudomonadota; class Gammaproteobacteria; order Pseudomonadales; family Halieaceae; genus Haliea. Next base: position 24,953 of record DIAF01000022.1, on the reverse strand, counting down.
AGGTCCAACCCATCAGGCAGAGCATGGCCGCCAGGAACGCGAGCGCACGCGGCGCTTCAATGCCCTGCCCGGGGCTGAGGATTTCCTGCAACGCCCAGGCACCCCGATACAGCAGCACCAGGCCCAGTAAAGCCGGAAAAAGTGCCGCCAGTCCATACACCCTGAAGGCCGCCCCCCGGGTGCGCCAGACCATCACCAGCGCCGCCGTCAACATCAGGGGCGCGGAGAGCAGGTCGTGGACGAGGTGGCGCGCCACCGGATCCAGGCGGTTCACCCAGGCAATCGAGACGAATACCGGTATGAGCAGCAAACCCGCGCGCCAACGCCAGCGGGAGAGATGGCCACGGAACTGCAGCGCTCCCTCCAGCAGCAGCGCAGCACCGATCAGCGCGAGGCTATTGTTGACGACAGTGAGGTATTGCTCGATGCCGCCGCGATCGGCGAACGGAAAAGCGACCAGAAACCCGATGGTGTTGGCGAGCGTTGCGAGGAACCAGGGAAAAACCCCCGCCATGTCCCGGTTGATGCGCCACAGGATCAGGGTGATCAGCGTACACATCGCTGACACCATGGCTACCACCAGATACAGAGTGGGCACACTGAGCGAGTTCATGCTCCCCCCGTTCGGAAACGTGAGCTGCCATGGTGCGCGTGCCCGCTGTGGGGGTCAATGCGTCGAGGCAAGGCGCGCGTGAAAAAGCGCGCCGCTGCTAGAACTGTGCCCGGGGCATCTCCACCTGGGAATAGGTGAGCCCGCCGTTGACACCGCAGATCTCGCCCGTGACATAGGACGCGGCGGGAGATGCCAGATAGAGCGCGCAGGCGGCGATATCCTCAGCCTCGCCCAGGCGCGCCAGCGGCGTGCGTGCGGACATCGTCTGCTCCATTTCCGGCGTCATGAAGTTCTCCAGCGCCGTGGTCACTGTTGCGCCGACGCCGATACCGTTGACCCGAACCTTGGGCGCGAAGTCCTGCGCCAGGGCGCGCGTCAGCCAGGACAGCGCGGCCTTGCCGGTGCCGTAGGCGGCGAAACCGGCCTGGGGCAGGCTGCCGGCCACGGACGAGATATTGACGATAGCGCCCTTGCCGGCGGTCGCCACCATATGTGGTGCGCTGAGACGGGACAGGGAAAAGGCCGAGGTGACGTTGAAGTGAAAGCAGGCGTCGAAATCCTCATCCGTGGTCTCCAGCGCCGGTTTGGGACCCCAGCCACCGGCGTTGTTGACGAGGATGTCCAGGCGACCAAACTCCGCCAGTGTGCGCTCCACCAGCGCTGCACGCTGTACACCATCGGTCACATCACAGGTGACCACCAGCGCGCGTCGGCCGCGCGACCGCACTTGCTCCGCAACGACCTCCAATTCGCTCAGGGTGCGCGCTGAAATGGCGACGTCGGCGCCTGCATCCGCGTAGGCCAGCGCTGTGGCGGCACCAATACCGCGCCCCGCTCCGGTGATGAGCGCCACCTGCCCGTCGAGACGAAAACGATCGAGAATACTGCCCATGATTGGCTCCTGAGTGGTGAGATTATTGCACCGCCGCAGCGGGGATGGTGTTCAGCACGGGATCGTTCGGCGGGTTGTGCACGCACCAGGTGCCGGCAGGATGGTAAATATAGGCGACACAGCCGTTACAGTTGTCACAACCGGATTCAGTCACTTCACCGCTGCGCAGCTTGTTCACCAGCGCCGGGTCGTGAATCAGCGGCCGCGCCATCACCACGCAGTCAAAACCTTCCGCCAGCGACTGCTCGGCATGGGCCAGCGAACGCGCGCCACCCAGATACGCCAGCGGCATGTCGACTGCGGCGCGAATCTTGCGCGAATACTCCAGAAAATACATGGGCTTGAAGTCGATCTTGGGTTCGCTTGACGCCGCGGCCTTCATCATCAGCGCCGTGATCCACTCACCCTGTTGCTTCAGCACCCGGGCGATGATCTCCCGGTTCATATTGCTGCCGAACATGAACCAGGTGGATTCCACGTTGCGGCCACCGGACAACACCAGCATGTCAGCACCCGCCGCCTGGAGCGCAGCTGCAGTGACAACACCGTCTTCCGCCGTGGCGCCGCGACGGGTGCCATCAGCCACATTGATCTTGGCCAGTACCGCCATGTCCTCACCAACCGCGCGCTTCACCGCCGCCAGTACCCGGGCCGGAAAGCGCACGCGATTTTCCGCGCTGCCGCCGTACTCATCAGTGCGACGATTGCTCAGGGGCGAAATGAACTGGTTGAGCAGGTAACCATGGCCCATGTGCAGTTCCACGGCATCAAAGCCACCTTCCCGGGCCAGCTCCGCGGCTTGCACAAATTCCGCCTCCACCCGCGCCATATCCTCTTCGTTCATCGCACGCTGCAGGATATTGCCTTTCATCAGGCCCGCGGGGTTGAAGCCGGAGGAGGAACTGATAGTACGCCCGGGCACTTTCATGCCGGTCACAAACGAGCCGCCGTGGGTGATCTGGGCAGAGATCGCCGCGCCCTCATCGTGCACCGCCTGAGTGAGCACACGCAGGTCGGGGATCACTTCGGGCCGCATCCAGATCTGGTTGGGCAGCGTCCGTCCCACTTTCGCCACTGCCATATAGGCCACCGTGGTCATACCCACGCCACCCGCTGCCAGGTCCCTGTGATGTTTGACCAGCGCCTTGGTCGGCTTGCCATCCAGGCACATCGCTTCATTGGCGCCAGACTTGATAAAGCGATTGCGCAGGGTGAGCGGCCCAATGGTAACCGGGTCGAAGGGCGTGGGAGCTGTGGTCGATGCCATGGCGGACGGTCCTGTTATTGTGGATCTTCAACCATCTTACTCCCGACAGCAGAGCACCGCGATGTTGCACTGAATCTGGAGGCAGATCGGTTTAATATGGCAGGCGCCTATCCAACACGAAGAGACTCTGGTTGCCATGCAGATCTGGGGCATCGATTTCACCAGCCGGCCGCACCGGGGCAAACCGATTACGGCCCTGCAGTGTACGTTGCAGGGGAACCGGCTGACCGCCAGAGAGCTTCTTCGCCTTGAACATTTCGAGGCGTTTGAGGAACTGCTGCGCCGCCCCGGCCCCTGGGTCGCGGGGCTGGACTTCCCTTTTGGCCAGTCCAGCCGGTTTGTCCACAACATCGGCTGGCCGACCGCATGGGCGGACTACGTTCGCCTCGCCCAGAGCCTGGGGCGAGCGGGGTTCCGCAGTGCGCTGGACGACTACCGCAGCGGCAGGCCGACGGGCGACCGCGAGCACCAGCGGGAGGCTGACAGACTGGCAGGCGCCATCAGTCCGCAGAAACTCTATGGCGTTCCCGTGGGGCTGATGTTCTTCGAGGGCGCGCCGCGACTGCTGGCCTGCGGCGTATCGATTCCCGGCCTGCAAGCAGGCGACCCGGCGCGCATCGCGGTAGAAGCGTACCCCGGCCTGCTCGCCAGGCACTGTATCGGCAGGCGCAGCTACAAACAGGATACGCGCAGCAAACAGACCGAGGCACAGCGGTGTGCGCGGCAGGACCTCCTGCGAGCGGTCTGTGGCGAACCCGTGCTGGCCCGCTACGGGCTGCAGGTGAACGCCCCGGACGACCTCGCGGAAGACCCGGGTGCGGACACCCTGGACGCACTGTTGTGTGCCGTGCAGGCTGCATGGGCCTGGCGTCAGGGCCCTCCGCAGTTCGGTACGTACACGGTCGCGGCTGAAGGCTGGATCGCGGACCCGGGGCTGCAGCCTCACAGCCAACCCTGATGCTTTGCCAATGCCCCGCCGCTGCTCTATCCTGCTGTTCGATTATTCCCGCAGTGGACATCCAGACCGATGACTTCCCCGGCTTCACCCGAGCAGGCGGCGCGCCTGATGAAACTGGCTACCTATGCCTCGGTGACCGTGGCAGCCGCGCTCATCCTCGCCAAGAGCGTGGCCTACTGGCAAACCTCCTCGGTCAGCATTCTCGCCTCACTGGTGGACTCGCTGATGGACTCCGGGGCATCGCTGCTCAACCTGTTCGCGGTGCGCTATGCCCTGGAGCCCGCCGACCGCCAGCACCGGTTTGGACACGGCAAGGCAGAGTCGATAGCGGCCCTCGCGCAAAGCGCGTTCATTATCGTCTCAGGTGTGTGGCTGCTGATAGAGGCCACCCGACGCCTGCTGAACCCCGAGCCCATCGGCGCCTTCGGGGTCGGGCTGGCGGTAATGGTATTGACCATTGCGGCAACGGCCGTACTGCTGCTGTTTCAGGGCCATGTCATCCGCCGCACCCAGTCCGCGGCCATCCGCGCGGATGCCCTGCACTATCGCACTGACCTGCTGACCAACTCCGGAGTTGTGGTGGCGCTGTTGCTGGCGCAATTCGGCTGGCCCGGCACGGACCCGCTGTTCGCCATCGGTGCCGCGCTGTACATACTCTGGTCGGCGCGCAGCATTATGGGTTCGGCCTTTAACGAGCTGGTGGACCGGGAGTTACCGGACAGTCAGCGCGCGCAGATCATCGCCATCGCGGAAGGCCACCCGGAGGTGCGGGGCGTGCATGACCTGCGCACACGCAGCGCGGGACGCATCGACTTTGTGGAAATGCACCTGGAACTGGATGGCAGCATGCCGCTGGTCAAAGCGCATCGCATCTCAGACGAGGTGGAAGCTGCAGTTATCGCCGCCATGCCCGGCGCGGACGTGGTTATCCACCAGGACCCTGCGGGCATTGTGGAAGTGCAGCAGGATGAACAGTTGCAGTAACCGCCCACCGCGACTTTGACGCCGCTCGCGCTTCGGGCTACCATCTCCGGCGTCCCCGGCGGGTGTAGTTCAATGGCAGAACTTCAGCTTCCCAAGCTGATAGCGTGGGTTCGATTCCCATCACCCGCTCCAAACAACCCTTTACTGTCACTCAGGCGGGATATAGCGCCCACGCAGCAAACGCCGCTGTTCGATGGCCACCCGCAGGGCTGCGCGCAACACCGAGAGTTCCGGCTCAGCCTCACCGCGCTTGCCCAGCGCATCCAGTTGCGCGTAAAACCAGTACTGACCCGCGAAGGTATCCAGCGTGCGCACCGTTTTGACGTGCCTCAGAAACCCCAGCCAGTCAGGCAGCAGGCCGAGGCCCTGCTCATAGCGGGGCACATCGACCGCGCCAGCCAGCAGTCGCGCGGGCGCATCGGTTTGCAGGCACATCGGCCGCCCCAGGCCAATGACATCCACGCCACCCGAAGCCAGCGCTTCCTGCATGGCCTCACGGGTACGAAAGCCGCCCGTAACCATCAGTGGCACGCTTACCTCGCGGCGCATGGCGAGGGCAAAGTCGACAAAATACGCCTCCCGCTCCAGCGTTGATGCCGCCACTTTTTGTGGATCTGGAGCTTCCAGACCCTCCACGCCCAGCAGCCGGGGCTGCTCATAGGTGCCGCCGGAGATTTCGATCAGGTCGACCCCGCCCGCTTCAAGCCACTTCGCCACGCGCAGGCTTTCCCCGAAATCAAAACCGCCGCGCTGAAAATCCGCGCTGTTCAGCTTCACCGCGAGCGCCACCGCCGGGCCGACCGCATCGCGCACCGCAGCGACCACCTGCAGTAACAGCCGGGACCGGTTTTCCAGGCTTCCCCCATACTCATCCTGCCGCTGGTTGCTGCGCGGGCTGAGGAACTGGGAGAGCAGGTAGCCATGCGCCGCATGCACCTGAATACCGGTAAAGCCCGCACTGCACACAGCGCGGGCGGCGACGGCGAAGCGCTCGACCAGCCTCGCAATCTCATCCAGGGTCAGCGCCACGGGAGTGCCAAACTGCCCGCCCGGCAATCCCAGCTTGACGGCTGAGGGTGCCCGCGGGTGCGGGTTGACCGCTTTCATGGTCTGGCGCCCGGCATGACTGAGCTGCACCCAGGCCTGATTCCCGCCGACGGTGCAGGCCTCCGCCCACGCCGCCAGCGACTGTGCCATCTCGAGGTCCGGCTCACGATCAATCACCACATTACCCGGCCGCTCCAGATGATCGCGATCGACAATGACATTGCCCGTTAGCAACAGGCCAGCGCCGCCAGCAGACCAGCGGCGATACAGGGTGTTCAGTGCCGGAGTGGGCACGCCACCCGCCGTGGCCAGACCCTCCGTCATGGCGGCTTTCGCCAACCGGTTTGGCAGCTCTACACCGCAGGGCAGTTGCAGGGCCTGTGAAAGAAGCGCATTTTTCATGGTGTGTCCTTGCGAATGGGCCGCGTCGGCGTGGTATCGAGCAGCATTTTTCGCTATGTTGCAAGCGTGACAGGCCTCAGCCGCTGGCACACACCAATAACACACCGCCAGGATGCGCCCCGATGAACAACCCCGAAAGCCGTTCCCCCCAGACGCCAGCGGTCGATCTTGCCGTACGCCTCGGCATGGCCGCCATCCTGGTTTGGCTCGCCATGCGTGTTTTTGCACCGTTTATCTCCCTGATGATCTGGTCGACGGTGCTTGCCATAGCCCTGTACCCGCTCACCCGCGCGCTGGCAGACAAACTCGGCACCAGCACCGGTCGGGCCTCCACGCTGCTGGTGGTGCTGGGCCTGACGCTGCTGGGAACACCCACTGTCATGCTGGGCGTGTCCTTCACCGAGGATATGCTACGCACGTACTCCGCGCTCATGGAGGGCACGCTGCACGTTCCGCCGCCTGGCGAGCAGGTGGCAGGCTGGCCGCTCGTCGGCCCGCAGATTCACGAGGCGTGGCTGGCGGCTTCCAGCAACCTGAGCGAGTTCCTGCAGCAGCATGCCCGGCAAATTCGCACCGCTTCGGAGCAAGCTGCGTCGCTGCTTCTCGGCGGCCTTGGCAGCCTGCTGGCTTTCCTCTTTGCGCTGGTCATCGCGGGTATTTTCATGGCCTACGCGCAGCCGGGCGCGGCCACCAGCGGGCGCATTTTCCGGCGCATCTGCGGTGCAGAGTTCGGCGATGAGTTACACCAACTCTCTGTGGCCACCGTACGCTCCGTCGCTACCGGGATACTCGGGGTGGCATTTATACAGGCTGTACTCTTTGGCGTGGGCTTCCTGCTCGCCGGTATTCCGGCGCCCGGGATCTTTGCCGTCGCAGCGCTGATCCTGGGTATCATGCAGGTACCCGCACTGATTTTCACTGTGCCCGCCATCATCTACATCTGGACCACCGGTGACGGTTCCAGCGTGATGAACATACTGCTCACGATCTACCTGGTAATTGCAGGCCTCGCGGACAATGTGTTGAAGCCGATGCTGCTGGGCCGCGGCGTGGCAGCACCCATGCCGGTGATCCTGCTCGGCGCGCTGGGCGGCATGTTGCTCAGTGGTATTATCGGTCTGTTTGCCGGCGCTGTGATTCTGGCCATCGCCTACCAAGTCTTTATGGCCTGGGTGAACGAAACACGCGCCACGGATTTCACCAAAGAATTCAACGACTGAGCGTAGCGAGTGACCCACTCCGGCAGAATTGCGTTTGCCCTGGCACTGGCGCTGGCCGCGGCGGCCTGTGCGCCCCTCGGCCCCGACTTTCAGGAGCCTGAACAGGCCTGGCTGGCCGAGTGGCAGCCTGAGCTGTACAGCAACGGAGCCGGCGCCGCGGCGGACAGCAGCGCAAGCCTCGATGACTGGTGGCGGCAACTGGAAGATCCAGTGCTCAATCAACTTCTCGCCGCGGCGCGCACGGAGAGCGTGTCGCTACGCGTGGCGGGGCTGCGGGTTCTCGAAAGCCGCGCACTGGCAGGCATCGCCTCCGGCCTGAACTACCCGCAGGTGCAGGCCCTGGGCGGGAACGCCGCGTGGGTCAACCAGCATCGCGCCGGCAGCGGCACCAGCGATTTCAGCACTGGGGAGCTGGCGTTCACCCTGGGCTGGGAGCTGGATTTCTGGGGCCGGTTCCGGCGCGGCATTGAGTCGGCCGATGCTGCCTATTTCGCCTCCATCGCCGCCCAGCGCGATGCCCAGGTTCTGCTGACCGCACAAATTGCTTCCCTCTACTTCAATTACAAGACCACGCTGCAGCGCATTAAAATTGCCGAGCGCAACGTTGCACTGCAGGAGCGCAGCTTCGAGATCACCGAACGCCTGTACCTGCGCGGCCAGGATTCAGAACTGGACCTGCAGCAGGCGAAGTCACAGTACCTGTCCACGCTGGCAACGATACCTGGACTCAAGCTCACACTGACCCAGACGCGCAATGCGCTGGCGGCGGCGCTGGGACGCGCCCCCGGGGATGTGCCGGAACTGGAGGCCGCCGACAGCACACTGCCCACCCTCACCCCCCACATGCTGGAGAACATTCCCGCACAGCTGCTGCTGCGTCGACCCGACGTGCGAGCGGCGGCCTGGCAAGCAGCCGCGCAGTCGGCGCAGATCGGCATCGCAAAGGCAGACCTGTACCCTGCAATTTCGCTGTTCGGCACACTGAGTTGGAGCGACAACAGCCTTAACCTGGTGAGCGAGACCTCCCAGCTGGCCATCGGGCCCAGCTTCAGCTGGAACCTGTTCAACTACGGGCGACTGGAAAACGCCGTGCGCATCCAGGACGCGCGCCTGCAACAGGCCATTGAGGGCTTCCGCGGCGTCACCCTGAATGCCGCCCGGGAGATCGATGACGCCGCCAACCGTATCACCCGCACCCGGGACACCCAGGACATCCTCGATCAGTCGCTGCAGGCCGCGGAGCGCTCACTGGACATTGCGACCCGCCGCTATCAGGAGGGTTATTCAGGGTTCCAACGGGTACTCGATGCGCAGGCGGTGACATTCGCGCAGTCTGACCGCGCCGTTCTCAACCGGGGCCAGCATGTCAACGCAGTCATCGACCTGTACCGGGCGCTCGGCGGCGGCTGGACACCGGCCACAATAGACACCCTGCTACCCCTTGAGATTCGCGATACCATGCAGCAGCGCACCGACTGGGGTGACCTGTTGCAGCCTCCCCTTGCCCAAGAGCCGGATTCCACACAATGAGCGAACAAGCGCAAGCCGCTGACGACACAGCGGATTCGACCCCAACGCCAGTAGCGGACACATCGGCATCACGCAGTGTAACCCGGGGAAGCCTGGGCCTGCTGGCCCTGCTGCTGGTGACCCTGTGCTGGTACCTGCTCGCCGACCGCTTCACGCCCTACACCTCCCAGGCACGCATTGAGGGGTATGTGGTCGGCGTGGCACCCAAGGTTGCCGGTATCGTTACCCACGTCGCTGTGGAAAACAACAGCCGGGTGACCGCGGGGCAAACCCTGTTCACCATTGACCAGTCACAGTACGAACTCGCCTTGCAGCGAGCAAAGGCGGAGCTGGCCAATGCAGAGAAGCAGGTGGATGCCGGAGATGCTGCTGTGACCGCGGCGCGCGCCAACCTGCGTGCAGCGCTGGCGGGTGAAACCCAGGCGCTGCAGGACTATACCCGCCTCAAGCGCCTGCGCGAGGAAGACCCCGGGACCCTCTCCGAACGTCGGCTGGAGGTGTCGGCGGCCAGCCTGGAACAGGCCAGCGCTCGCGTCGCCGCTGCAGAGGCCGACATCCAGCGCGCTATCGAGCAGAAAGGCGGCGACTCCCTCGCCGAGAACACCATGCTGCAGGCCGCGCGCACCGGCGTCGCCCGGGCCCAACTGGACGTCGACAACACCACAGTGGTTGCCGAATCCGACGGTGTCATTACCGACCTGCGCGCCGAGGTGGGCCAGTTTGCGGGAGCCGGAACCCCGGTGATGACGCTGATCGCCGTGGCGGATGTCTGGATCAACGCCGCCTACACCGAGAACAACCTGGGCAACCTGCGCCGTGGAACTCCTGTGGAGATTATCCTCGATGCGCTTCCCGGGCGTGTGCTCAGCGGTACGGTTCGCAATATCGGGGTGGGCGTCAGCGCCAGCAGCAAACCGCCACCCGGCGCACTGCCCACTGTGCAGAACAGCCGTGACTGGCTGCGTCAGGCGCAGCGATTCCCGGTGCAGGTGGCGCTCGACCTGCCGCTGCAGGATGAGGTCAGGGCACAGCTGCGCATCGGCGGGCAGGCCTCGGTCATCGCCTATACCGAGGGCCACGGCGCGCTGGGGATGCTGGGCAAACTCTACATACGCTTCCTCAGCCTGTTGTCCTACGCCTACTGATGGTGGACCGCGCTCACGCCATGCCAATTGCGGCACGCCGGACCTTTCGGCTGGCGACAAGCATTGGTCTGTCGCTGGCCCTGGGCTACGGCTCGGGTCTGACGATTGCCTACATTGCACCCCTGTTCGCCGTCATGCTCGGCGCCATACCCGGGCCACCCCCGGGGCCCCGCAAATTACTCGCGCTGCTGATGTTCGTAATGGCCTCTCTGGGCATCGGCGTGGTGCTCGGCCCCATGTTGCAGTACACCGCGGCCTCTGCCCTGATGGTGATTGTGATCGGGTTGTTCTTCAGCAACCGTTTGGCGCTGGCCCATAACCAGCAGGCCCCGGCGACACTGCTGGCCATTGGTCTGACCGTAATTCCCGCCACCAGCGTGCTCAGTCAGACACTGGCAAGCGCGCTTATCGCCGCGCTGGTGGTCGGCATTGCGAGCGCGGTCTTCACCCAGTGGATCGCCTTCCTGCTGTTTCCTGAGGACACGGATGGCGCGCCCCCCCAGGACAGGCCGCCAGCCCCCGCTGCCGCGACCTGGCTGTCACTGCGCGCCACAATCATCGTGCTGCCTGCGTTTGTACTGACACTCGTCAACCCGGCGCTGTACGTGCCCGTAGCGGTCAAAAGCATCCTCCTCGGGCGTGAGTCAACGACCGTATCCCTGCGTTATGCCAGCCGCGAACTGTTGGGCTCAACCGCGCTGGGTGGCGCCTGCGCCGTCCTCATCTGGTTCTGTCTGCAAATGGCCGCCAACCTTTGGTTCTTCGTCGGCTGGATGAGCCTGATCAGCCTCGTTCTGGGCAGCCGCATCTACGGCGTGTGGGAAAGCCGTTGGCCGCCGACTTTCTGGATCAACACACTCACCACACTGATCATTCTGCTGGGAGCATCCGTTGCCGACAGCGCTCAGGGCAAGGACGTGTTCCAGGCCTTCGCCGTGCGTATGGCGCTGTTCTTTGCCGTCACCCTGTACGCCGTGTTGGCCATGACGCTGCTGGAGAGGGTGCGCACGGTGCTCGTCGCGCGTCGACCGCCGCGTACGGCAGACCATGCTTGAAACTGAAGGGAGCGTTCTAGTGCTGCAGAATCTGTTGCTGGGCTTGTCGATGATGAGTATCTGCCTGCTGCTGCAGGGTCTCCTGGTGGTCGCCGCCCTGCGCTACTACGCCCACCAAAGGCAGGCGATGCCCTCGCGGTTTCTGGCCTCCATGCGGGTGACAGGCGCGCTGATGCTGATTCTCATTGCCGGCAATACGTTGCAGTTCACCGCCTGGGCGCTGTTGTTCTACTGGCTGGGAGAGTTTGCCACCCTCAATGAGGCGATCTATCACTCCGCGGTCAACTTCGCCACGCTGGGCTATGGCGATGTCGTGATGTCAGCGGAGCATCGCTTGCTGGGTCCGCTGGAAGCCATCAACGGTGCACTCATGATTGGCGTGTCCACGGCAGCGCTGTCGCGCGCCTTCAGTGTGGCCATGCAGGAACTCGTTATCCCGCACCAGGGGCCGCCGCCGCATTGACACCCGGGGTATCTGCCCATAACCTCAAACGGTTAGCCGCGACATCTGTCCGATAGCCCAGCGCCGCTATCCACCTGTCACTCATCAGGAGAAAAATAATGAATCCGCGTCGCCAGCGCCCTTACCGCTATCTGCTTTTGCTCTGCTCAGCCCTGTCCATTGCCATGGGTGCGGCGGCGGATCGACCCAATATTCTCGTCATCATGGGCGATGACATCGGCATCACCAATATCAGCAAATACAGCCATGGAATGATGGGTTACCAAACGCCCAACATCGACCGCATTGCCAACGAAGGCATGATGTTTACCGACTACTACGGTGAGCAGAGCTGCACGGCCGGCCGCTCCGCGTTTATCACCGGCCAACATCCCCTGCGTACCGGGCTGACCAAAGTCGGCGTACCGGGCGCCGCAGTCGGCATCCAGCCCCAGGATCCGACCCTCGCCGAATTGCTGAAACCCCTGGGCTACACCTCGGGACAGTTCGGCAAGAACCACCTGGGCGACCGCGACGAGTTCCTTCCCACCAACCACGGCTTCGATGAGTTTTTCGGTAACCTCTACCACCTGAACGCGGAGGAAGCGCCGGAGGATCCGGCCTGGCCAACCGACCCCAACATCACGCGTCTGGTCACGCCGCGAGGGGTTATCCGTTCCAGTGCCGACGGTGAGATCGAGGACCTTGGCCCGCTGAACCGCAAGCGCATGGAAACGGTGGATGAGGAGTTCCTCGCCGCCTCACTCGATTTTATGGACCGCGCTCACGCCAGGGAACAGCCCTTCTTCGTCTGGTTCAACTCAACGCGCATGCATTACTACACGCACCTGAAAAGCGAAAGCAGCGGCCTTTCAGGCCAGGGTTTCTACAACGACGGCATGGTCGAACATGACAACCACGTAGGCACCCTGCTGGCCAAGCTGGACGAACTGGGCATCACTGACAACACCATCGTCATTTACACCACCGACAACGGGGTGCACTACAATCAGTGGCCAGACGCCGGCATCACGCCCTTCCGTGGCGAGAAAAACACCAACTGGGAGGGCGGCTTCCGCGTGCCGGCCATCGTGCGCTGGCCCGGCAAGGTGCCGTCCAACACCATCTCCAACGACATCATGTCGCACCTCGACTGGGTGCCCACCCTGATGGCCGCTGCCGGCGACAGCGAGATCAAAAGCAAGCTGCTGAAGGGCCACAAAGCAGGCGGCAAGGACTTCCGGGTGCATCTGGATGGCTACAACTTCCTGCCCTACCTGACCGGTAGCGAGGAGCAGGGCCCACGCAAGCTGTTCTTCTACGCCAGTGACGATGGTGAAATGCTCGCGGTGCGGGATGGCGACTGGAAGCTGGTCTTCGCCGAGCAGCGCGCGCACTCCTTCGACGTCTGGCGGGATCCGTTTGTGTCCCTGCGCATCCCCAAGGTGTTCAACCTGCGCCAGGACCCCTTCGAGCGAGCTGATACGGATTCCAACATGTACAACCGCTGGTGGGACAAAAAGATCGCGGCCCGCGGGATTCCCGGCGCTATCCTGGTCAGGCAGTTTCTTGCCACATTTGAGGAATTCCCGCCCCGCCAGCGTCCGGCATCGTTCACGATAGACCAGGAAATGGAGAAATTCCGGGAGGGGGGGCGCTAAGGCGCCCCTGCAATGCCCATGAAATCAGTATGCCTGTTGAGTCGCCTGCCGGGCACCACCCCGCAGGCCTTCCGAGACTACTACGAGAACAACCACTCGCGCCTGGGTAGCCGCTACTTCCCCTTCCTCAAATATGTACGCAACCACGTTGTCTCGGCGTCACCCGCCGTGAATTTCGATGTGATCACGGAGTTTTTCTTCGCCCCGGACGTGGACGTGGCGGGCGTGCACAGTGGCCGGGTGCGGGAAATACTCGACGCCGATGAGCGCCGTTTCATGGACCAGCGGCTTATCCGGCCAGCGGGCGCTGAGGAGGCGCTGCTGGCGGGTCCGCCGCGTGGTGTAGAGGCACCGGGGCGCCGGCGCCTCATGCTGCTCCTGAACCCCATCACGGGTGCCGGTGGCGAATTTGCCGCGAGCGTAGCGGCCTGGGGCCAGGGGCTCGCTGCAGATAGCAGCGTGCTGCGGGTGACCCTGGACCAGACAATGCGCCAGGTACCCGGCGGCGACAACGCCTTTCCCTACCAGGCCCTGCTGAGCCTCTGGCTGGAAAGCGACCAGCTTCCGACACCGGGCGCACCACCTGCGGGCATCGAATTGGCGAGCACCCTGCTCACGGAGGTGTGTGAAAGCCCGCCGGAACTTCTGCGCGAGCTCTATCAGCCGGACGCCGGGTAGCCAACTTACCGACATTTTTGAGGACTCCAACGCCATGTGGCCAGCGTCAGTGTTCACGATGAAATCCAGAGATCTGAACCTCTTCCTTCCCGCAGTCTGGCTACTGGTCACTGCGCTCTTGTCCCCTCACCCCGCCGCCGCGATCACCCTGCCGACGCCCCCCGAGAATGCCCCGAACATTGTCATCGTACTGCTGGATGATGTGGGCTTCGGTGCCACCAGCACCTTCGGAGGGCCGGTGGAGACACCCGCACTCGACGCGCTGGCCCAGGCTGGCCTGCGCTTCAACCGCTTCCACACCACCGCCATCTGTTCCCCGACGCGGGCCGCGCTGCTCACCGGCCGCGACGCCCATGCGGCGAACGTCGGCGCGGTGCTGAACTCCGCGAGCACCATCCCGGGCTACCAGGGTGTGCTGCGTCCGGAAACCGCCACCATCGCCGAAATCCTGCGTGAGCAGGGGTACAGCACCGGCGCCTTTGGCAAATGGCACCTGACGCCGAACTGGGAATCATCCCCCATGGGGCCCTTCGACCGCTGGCCGACCGGTGTCGGCTTCGACACGTTCTACGGTTTTCTGGGTGGTGAGACCGACCAGTACGAACCAACGCTCTACCGTGGGACAACTGCTGTTCGACGCCCGGCCGGGGAAAGCTACCATGTGACGGAGGACATCGTGGACGAGGCGATCGGCTGGGTTGACCTCGTGCAGTCCATCTCGCCTGGTAAACCCTTCTTCGTCTATCTGGCACCCGGCGCCGCCCATGCACCGCTGCAGGTACCCGCCCCCTGGATTCGCCGCTATGAAGGCCGCTTCTCCGATGGATGGGATCGCATGCGGGAGACCATTCTGGACAGGCAGAAGGCCCTCGGCGTTGTACCCGCCGACACCGTGCTGACCCCCGCCCCCGAGGCACTGCCCGCCTGGGACAGCCTGAGCGTGGAACAAAAGCGGGTTGCGGAGCGATTGATGGAGACGTACGCCGGCTTCCTGGAACATACGGATGCCCAGATCGGCCGGCTCGCCAGCGCACTGCGACAGCGCGGACAGTTCGACAACACACTGTTTGTGTACATCGCCGGGGACAACGGCAGCAGCGCCGAGGGCGGACTGGCGGGCAGCATCAATTACATGGGCGCGCTGCAGGGCCTGCCCGAAAGCCTGGAACAGCAACTGGCCGCCCTTGAGCGCATCGGTGATGAGACAACCTACCCGCAGTATCCCGCGGGGTGGGCCTGGGCGTTAACCTCCCCCTTCCAGTGGGTGAAGCAGGTGGCGTCACACCTGGGCGGCACGCGAGTAGGCGCGGTAGTCAGCTGGCCGCGGGTAATCGGCGATGAGGCGGGCGGGCTGCGTTCACAGTTCACCCATGTGAATGACGTGGTACCCACGATTCTCGATGCACTGAACATCGGCGTCCCGGAGACGGTGCGAGGCGTCGCCCAGCGGCCGATGGACGGCAGCAGCTTCCTCCCCAGCCTCACACAGGCCGACGCAACGGAGCACCACAGCACCCAGCTGTTTGAGGTGAACGGCAACCGGGCGATTTACCACGAGGGCTGGATTGCTTCCGCCTTTCATCAGCGCCTGCCCTGGACTGTGGGGGTGCGCGCGGCACCCAGCCCGATGGAAGACGACCGCTGGGAGTTGTACAACCTCAATGAAGACTTCAGCCAGGCAAACAACCTCGCCAGCGCCGAGCCTGACAAGCTGGCCGAATTGCAGGCACTGTTCCAGCAGGAAGCGGAGCGCCTGGGTATCCTGCCCCTGCGCAGCGCCATGGACACCATGAACAGTCACCCATTGCCCAACCTGCGCGGTGATCGCAGCGAATTCAGCTACGGGCCTGACGCCGTGGGCATACCCGAAGCACAGGGGCCACCGCTGTTCAATCGCTCCTGGACACTGAACGCCACGCTGACCGGGCCTGCGCCCCGGGGCGTCATCGCAACCATGGGCGGAACCGTCGCGGGATGGAGCCTGTATCTCGACAATCATTCGCGGCCGGTTTTCCGCTATCGCAGCTTTGAGGTCGGCGAGATCATCCTGCAGGGTGATAACGCTGTGGACGGTGATGTGCAG
Organism: Halieaceae bacterium UBA5085; assembly: GCA_002414665.1. Classification (GTDB taxonomy): domain Bacteria; phylum Pseudomonadota; class Gammaproteobacteria; order Pseudomonadales; family Halieaceae; genus Haliea. Next base: position 8,976 of record DIAF01000022.1, on the reverse strand, counting down.
CTGTCAGTGGACTTCGCCTACGACGGCGGCGGCTACGCCCGCGGAGGTGAGTTCAGTCTGCTGGTTGATGGACAACGCGTCGACCAGGGACGCATTGCCGCGACACCCCCGAGCTACTTCTCCATCGATGAGACCTTCGATGTGGGGGTGGATACCGGCTCACCCGCCGGGACCTATCCGGCCGACAGCCCCATCGGCTACCCGCTTGAGGGCGCCAGCCTGCGACGCGTCGAGATCGTTGCGGGACCCGCGCCCTGAAGGGCGCAGCCCCGGCGCGTGATCTCTGTCGCAGTCCCGGCACGCCAACGGCGCAGACGGCCCCGTTGAGCTATACTTCGCCGCGCCTTACACCAACGGAAACACAGGGAGGAGTTTCTTGAAGAACCATTTCTTCCTCGCGCGACAGCCAATTCTCGACCGGAACCTGAAGCTCTATGCCTACGAGCTGCTGTTCCGTTCATCGGAGAAAAACAGCGCGCCCGAAGAACTCGACGGCAACGCCGCCACCGCACAGGTGCTCACCAATGCCATGGAAATCGGCATTGATCGCCTGTCACGCGGGCATATCACCTTCATCAACCTGCCACGCCAGTTCCTGCTGGACCCCGACTTGCTGCCTATCGACCCGGTGCGGGTGATGCTGGAGATCCTTGAAGACGTCGTGCCTGACGATGACGTTCTGGCTGGGGTGCAGTCCCTGCGTGAAACCGGCTTCAAAATCGCCCTCGATGACGTCGTTGAATCAGAGGCCTATGACCGCCTGATGCCACATATCGACACCGTGAAGATCGATATTCGCGCGATGCCGGAGGCAAGCTGGGAAACACAGATCAACCGCATCAAGCAGTACGGCTGTAAGGTTCTGGCGGAAAAGGTGGAAACCGAGGAGGAGTTCCAGACCCTGAAAGCGCTGGGAGTGGATTACTTCCAGGGCTACTTTTTTGCGCGCCCGCGCATTGTCAGCGGCAAGCGGCTGCCCACCAACAAGATCGCACTGCTGCGCCTGCTGTCGCGCATCAGCGACCCGGACACCGATCTGGAAGAGTTGCAGACCCTGATCAGCCAGGACGTCGGCCTCAGCGTCAGGGCCCTGGCCTACGTGAACTCCGCCGCCAACGCGCTGAACCGCAAGATCGACTCTATCAAGGAGGCGATCGTATACCTGGGACGCGGCACCATCCGCAACTGGGTGGTGCTCTACATCATGAGCGGCGTTGACGGTAAAGCCGACGAGATTGTCACCATGGGACTGGTGCGCGGTCGGCTCTGCGAACTGCTGGCGCAGCATAGCGGCCTGGCCAACACCGACAGCTACTTCACAGTGGGCCTGTTTTCAGTGTTGGACGCATTGCTCGACGTTCCCTTGGAGGAGGCGCTGAAATACCTGCCCTTACCCGAGGAACTGCAGGACGCACTGGTACAGCGCAGTGGCGATCGAGGGGAGGCTTTGAGCTGTGCCCTCAGCCTGGAGGCCGGTGAAGCAGGCTCCGTGGACTTCCGCGATTTGGACGCGCTGGAACTGGCTGACATTTACATGTCAGCCGTGCAATGGGCCGATATTGCCGCCCGCCAGGCCGGACTGGAGTAGCCTCAGGCGGTATTGTCGACCACGCCGGCCTCGGCGCCGTTCTTCTTCACCGAGGCAATCCCGTTCTCCATCGCGGCCTTGCTCTTGTACATCTGGCTCTTGCCAATCACCTGGCTGTTGCCTGATTTCAGGACAAAGTAGGTTTCACCGCTGGTCGCTACCTTGCGCTCATAGCGGCCATCCTCCGGTGCGTTCTTGCGCACCGAGGCAATGCCTTTTTCCGCCGCCGCGCGGCTGTCGTAGAGCTGACTGGTGAGGACAATCTGTCCATTACCGCTCTTCAGGTTGAACATGAACTTTCCGCTGGGGCTTTTCTTCAGGTCAAATTTACCGGCCATGGGGCACTGCACTCCTGTGAATGGATCGACTCCAGCTTAATACAGCTTTGCGGTACCGCCAACTGTCGGGCGCCCTCCACGTTAAGCGCCCTGACCTTCACCCGCTGGAAAATCCGCCGCCTGGGTCAGCGCCTGCCAGCGCTCCAGGTTGGCAAGCTGCGCGCCAAGCTTGTCCCGGTACGCTGCCAATACACCGGCGCCCAGCAGCAGCTGCACGGGCGGATCCTGCATTTCATACAGGTCAACAATAATCTTTGCAGCGCGCACGGGATCACCCGGTTGCTTGCCATCCATCTGCGCGATCATATCGAGGCGGCTGTGCACATGCTCTTCGTAGGCGGGCATACGCTCGCTGCTGCGTTGCATGGAGCGGCCGGACCAGTCGGTGCGAAATGCGCCGGGTTGCACCGAGGTCACCCGGATCCCCAGCGGCGCCACTTCCTTCGCCAGCGCTTCCATCAATCCCTCCAGGGCGTGCTTCGAGGCGCTGTAGTAGCCGGTGCCCGGGTTGGCCATGATGCCAGCCTGGGACGAGTTGTTGATGATATGGCCGCTGCCCTGCTCGCGCAGAAGGGGGAGCACGGTCCGCGTGAGCGCGAGTGCCCCGAAGAAATTGGCTTCAAACATGGCGCGAACCGCCGCATCCTCACCCTCCTCCACTGCCGCCACATAGCCATAGCCGGCGTTATTGACCAGCACATCGATACGACCAAAGGCCCTGACGGTGTCGGCAACCGCAGCGGTAATGGAACCTTCGTCGGTCACATCCAATGCCAGCGCGACGGCGTGCTCCGGCCAGGCGTTCACCAGATCGGCAACCGATTCGGGACGCCGCGCCGTCACTGCCACGCGTGCACCACGCTCCAGGGCCGTTCGCGCTATTTCACGCCCAAAGCCCGTGGAACACCCGGAAATCAACCACACTGAATCCTGCAATACGGGCATGCTCATTCCTCCAGTCGCCAGGCGTAACTCGCGGCCCGCTCACGCAGCTGCTCCGCGCGCTGCGCCGCGTTCATGCGCTGATTCTCACAGACATGCTGCTGCACATCGGCGAGGGGCACCAGCCGCTGTTGCACAGACAGCTCAGCACCCGGCTCCCCACCGGCGAACTCTGCCCAGCGCAGGGTCAGAATACCCTCGTCGAGGTCGGAGGGGTCGAGCCAGTTGTGTACGCCAGGGTCTGTAAGGCTCAGGACATAGGTCAGGGTGCCGTCCGGATTGGCCAGGGACTGATGCCGATTCAGGCAGCCATTGCGGTCGGTGATGCGATTGGTCGTGCCCCAGATGTTGGTGATGGGTGCGATGAAGTAGTCGGCGCCACCCAGGTTGATATCCAGCACCATGGCGGTTTCCGCGTCCGGCAGCCGGAAGTAACCCATGATATAAATCTGGTTGCGCAGGGCGCCGTCACTGTCGCGATCAATCGTGAACTCAAAACCATTGGCGGGCTTGTCCATCGCCTGACGATTCCAGCGCGTGGTCTCCGTGGCCCAGCGGCGCATGTAGGTCTTGATGCGCTCGAGGTTTTCCGCTTCGCTGAACGGTGCACGCGCAGGTGGCGCGCCAAGCCGCTCGATGGACAGCTCATTGACGCGGTCTTCCCCCCAGCGTGCGATCACATCGCGTATGTAGAATTCATGGCTCTCTGGCGGAGCCTGCACGTGGTTGGACCGCCCATCCGCAGGACTTTCATCCACGGTGATCTCGAAGTAACCGTCTGCATCCACCTGCAGCTGTTTGCCGTCCAGCAGTCCTACCGTTTTCATGGTGGGGTCCCACAGTGTGAAGTAGTTTTCCACCAGGCGCGGCTGGGAAACCCGCCCGCGAATCACGTAGCGCTCCGCGCCGCTGATGGGAATCACCCGATACACCGAGTCAGGATTGTCGATGCCCCAGCGGCTGCCGGGAATACGTTTGCCGGCTACCGTGTGCGGCAGGCGGCTGATGGTGATGACCTTGGGATAGAGCGGGTCCTGGTTCAGGGCCCAGACCGTGGCACCGAACATGACTTCTTCAAACGCCCATGCAAACGCGCGGCGCATGGCAGCACTGGGCGCGGCGTGCTCCAACCAGAACGTCCGCACCTCTTCGCGCGCGCTGACAATCTCCGGGTGGTTAAAATAATCCAGCGCCAGCAATTCGTGGGCGCGCTGTTCGTCCGTGCTGATAGGGTTGTTGGGGCGTGGCATAAAGAGATCCCTTCACTCGCCCGGCTGCAAACCGGGTCTCGTTAACAGTGAGTATTGCGACCCTCAGAGAGCGGCCGCGCAACGGAACTCAATGTAGCACCCCGTTCACCCGATCAGAGCATCTCGATGGCCACTGGCGGTATGCTTTATCGATCCGAATTGCACACTTTTGGTGCAAGCAGTGCCGGGGGGTATCGCGAGCCATGAGCAGAACAAGGGACCGGTGGCTCGAGCGGACCACCGGTACAGACAGCGTATCAGCTGTTGGGAAGAATGACCGCGTCGATAACGTGGATCACCCCATTGGATGCGCTGATGTCCGTCGCCGTCACGTTTGCCGCATCCACTTTCACGCCGGCATCCGTTGCCGACACTGCAATGGTGTCGCCCTGGAGGCTGGTCGCTTCCGTCAACTTGACCACATCGGCCGCCATAACCTTACCCGGCACCACGTGATAGGTGAGGACAGCGGACAAGGTGTCCTTATTCTCCGGCTTTAGCAAATCATCCAGCGTGCCGGCCGGCAAGGCAGCAAACGCGGCATTGGTCGGCGCAAACACGGTGAACGGACCTTCGCCCGACAGAGCCTCGACCAGGCCAGCCGCCTGCAACGCGGCGACCAGCGTGGAGAAGTCCGGATTGCCGACCGCTATCTCGACGATGGTCGATTTGGCCGTTGCCTCGTCATGGCCATGATCGCCCGCATTTGCGACAAAAGACGTGAGGAGTAGACCGCTGAGAGCGGCCAGGGACAGGTACTTCGTAATGAATCGCATGGTGGAACCTCGCAAGTTACCAGATGTGTTGAGCCGACGACTCAACGTCACTGAAGGTTACGAGGGGGCCGGGCACCCTGGACCTGCACTGTAGACGTTTTGCCCATACACCAGGCGAACAGGGGAAATTACCAGTTCAGCTCCAGCGGCGGGATGCGGGCGTCTATCAGGCGCGGACCCTTGCCCGCCATCGCAGACGCCAGCTGTTCATTGAACGCTTCTGCAGTCGTTGCCACCGTTGCCACCACCCCCATGCCCGAAGCAATCGCCTGAAAGTCCATGCCCGGATTGCCGATGGCCAGCGAACTGGCCGCCTTCGGCCCCGGCTTGCCGCCGCGCGCACCGGTGCGCGCAAACTCGACCTCCAGTACGCTGTACTTGCCGTTGTTCAGTAGCACCACGGTGATATCGAGCTGCTCGCGCGCCATGGTCCACAGCGCCTGTATTGTGTACATGGCACTGCCGTCACCTTCCAGACAGAGCACCTTGCGCTCCGGCGCGGCAATCGCGGCACCCACCGCCGCCGGCAGCCCCCAACCGATGGCACCGCCGGTTAGGTTCAGCCAGTCGTGGGCCCGGGCATGCGCCGTCGCGGGAAAACAGGCCAACCCGGAGGTGATCCCCTCATCGACCACGATGGCGTCCTCCGGCAGGTGACGGGCCAGCGCCTGGGCAACGGTGCCCGCATTAAGCTCACCCGCGGGTGCCTCGGGCAGCTGCAGGTCGCGCAGCACCGGGGCCTGACCGGCCGCGCCCACACGCGCCACCAGAGACTGCAATGCACCCTCGATATCGTCATTGGGGCCAGCGATGCTGAGGATGTCACAGCCGTCCGGCGAGAGCACACTGGCCACATTCGGGTAGGCGAAAAAGGAAACCGGCGCACTCGCGCCCAGCAGGAGCAATTGCTCTGTACCCTCCAGCTCCGCAATCGCCAACTCTGCCAGATAGGGAAGGCGTTCAATCGCCGCGGTTCCGGCACCGCGACGCACCCGGGCCGGGAAGGTCTCGGTCAGCACGCGAGCACCCGTTGCCTGCGCCAGTCGGCTGGCCAGCTCCCCCTGTGCCTGACTGACGCATCGACCACCCAGCATGATGACAGTGACCTTGCCGTTCCCGAGCATGCTTGCCGCCGTTTCCAGCCTGTCCTCAGGCACGGGGGGCACACCGTCCATGGCAGGTACGTCAGCCGCTCCGGAAGGGTTGTCACCCCAGGACACATCAGCCGGCAGCACCAGCGTGGCCACCCGGCCCCGGCCAGCCTGGCGAATCGCCTCGGCGCCGTCCCGGGCAATATCCGCCGACGCCCCGGAAGCATGCACCCAGTGCGACACCGGGCCTGCGATGCCAGTGATATCCGAAGTCAGCGGCGCATCGTACTGCAGGTGGTAGGTAGCATGATCGCCCACGATATTCACCATGGGCAGGTTGCCTTTTTTCGCATTGTGGACATTGGCCAAAGCATTGCCGAGGCCGGGCCCCAGGTGCAGCAGCGTGGACGCCGGCTTGCCGGCTATCGCGGCGTAACCCGCCGCTGCCCCGCTGGCGACCCCCTCAAACAGGCACAGCACGCAGCGCATGCCGTCCACTTCATCCAGGGCAGCCACAAAGTGCATCTCGGAGGTCCCCGGGTTGGTGAAACAGACATCTACACCACCATTGACGAGGGTTTGAATCAGGCTTTCCGCACCGTTCATAGCAGTTCCTTATCGTTGTGTCGCAATCGCTGGCTCTCGCCATGATGGCGCTCTGAAAAACACCCTAACACCTTCTGCTCGGCACCGGTCCTGGACCGGATCACAACCACAGAGACAAACAAAACCCCTGCTCGTTATCGTTCACCACCCTCCGAGCCGTTTGCTCAGCCGCCGCATTGAGGCACCAGATATGCGACGCAGTCCTCAGCGGGCAACAGTTTACTGCGGTGGTTACCCAGAACCATATCGCAAGAAAGCGCTTTTAGGTACTCGAGCTGACCGGCGCCTCCCACATCTTCGGCGACGACGATCAGCTTCAGTCCGTGCGCGATAGCATAATCCCACGAACCATTGCACCGGCCTCCTTGTCTTCAGGTAAATGGACAACGAACGGTCAATTTTCAGTTCATGTATCGGAAAGCGCTAAACCCTGAGCGTTCAGGCCCGGCGCAGGGACTGTACAATCAGGTCGACGGTTTCCTGCAGCACCGGGGCATCCGTTGGCGCAACACCCTGAATTTCAAGGCTCAGCCCCGGGCCCTGCAACCACCACTGGCGCAGATAGACTTCCACTGGCAACATGCCAAAGCCCAGCAGATTAACCCCCGCGGGCATGCGTCGCACCACGGCGAAGCCGCTGAATTCACCCATTTTGATACCTTCTTCCATGTGGAAGGCGACGACGCCCAGCACCTTTGCCCAGCGGTCATTGGCAACACTCTCAGGCGTTGGCAACTCGCGCTCGCCAAGGTGATGGGCTTTGATGTCCACGCCCACAGACGGCCCGCCGCGGGAGGTCAAACAGTTCCATGGCTGGGAATCACCCGGCTGGTAGCGGCGTTTCTTGCCTTCGCGGACAACCCGCGGCAACAAGGTGACGCCAAATACCCTGAGCGGCCCGTCGAAACGCTGTTCGACGTTTAGCTCCCAGGGCGCGGGAAGATCAACTGCGAACCCCAGCTGGGGGTTCACCAGACTGAGGCTGCCCGCTTGCGGGGAGATCACTTCGGAGACTGCGGAAGGCAGGTCCTGCGGCTGCACTGGCTGTTCCCGAGGTGCCTCGGCCCGACGTCGGAACGCCTCGGAATTGGCCTGCGCCTCACGGGTTGGCCGTTCCTGCCATTCCCGCAGCAGCGCCAGTACGGCCTCAGGATCATCGTCGCGGCCGCACTTGAGGCCACTGGTGGCGTGGGTGGGATTGGCCCGGACCGCCTTGCGGACGCCAGCATGCGGGTAACGCCAGTGGATCCAGCCGAACGGGCGTCGCCCGATGATGACGATATCGCCGGGCCGCGGTTGCTCAAGAATCTTGCCGTTGAGCAACACCAGCAGGCGCTCACTGGTGATCGCGTGGTGCCACTGCCGCTTACGCCTGAAGATCAATGGGCCAATGACAATCGCCGCAAACAGCGCAAGGATGGCATTGCGGGCCTCGCGGTTCTGTTCCAGCTGCGCGAGAATCGCCTGCAGCTGGCCGGTCTGGCCAAACCACCACCAGGCCGCGGCCGCAACGGCAGCGGTCATCAGCAGGGAATTCAGGGGACCCAGACGCTTCGGGGTATAGCGCCCCTGCCAATAGACACGCTCCTCCGGTGCCAGCACCCTGGCGATGACCGGATCTATACTCTCCACCGCCAGTCCGGACGGGCTCGCTCCCTGTTGCGCCGCTGATGCCATGACGCCCTCGCTCAGTTGGTTCAGACCTGTCGAGCAGTGTTATAAGTCAGAACGGGGGTGCTGACCAGCTCCTTGGCGTTTCTCGATCAGAGGTACCAGGGCCACGCTGACCAACGGAGGATAGTCCGGCAAGAATCAGGCACTGGCAGTACTGAGAAAGCGGACGCTGGGCGCGGCTTCGCGCGAAGCGCTTCTAAAAAAGAGAGGGGGGAATTGGTGGGCCGTGCTGGATTCGAACCAGCGACCAATTGGTTAAAAGCCGGATAGCCAATTTCCATGTGATTGATTTTATTTAACTTTTATCGGTGACGCCCGTTGCAAGTTGCACCGAAATGCACAACAAAGCAGGACTGATCCCGGCAAAATCCCGGCATTGGCAGCCACTTGGATTACGACTGCCGGTCGGCTTCCGTGAAGGCTTTTTCCAATCGCCTCAGCGGGTTATCGAAGCGCACTTTTTCCGGTTTGAACAACTCCGGCCCCCAGCCAGCCGATTGCATCCTGGATAGCTACGTGCAGATCCCAGAAGGAGTATCGGGCCGGCACCGAGTCAGTCGTAGATCGACACGACCCGCGAAACCATACCACCCAGCAGAGAGGAGCCCGGCAGGGGGTCCTTGATGACGATCCGTCCGATCCGAAGTATAAGAAAAACAAACGGCATATAGTGGGAAAAATTTCTTTCCAAGGATAGGAAATATTAACGGC
>DIAF01000037.1:362-31818 GCA_002414665.1 Halieaceae bacterium UBA5085 | reverse complement strand
GAGCCGTTGTCACCCACCAGTGGCTTGGGCATAAAGGTGGCGGTTTTGCCGTAGGCGTGCGCCACGTTGTGCACGCAGTACTTGAGGATCTGTACTTCGTCTGCTTTCTTCACCAGCGTGTTGAACTTGACGCCGATCTCACACTGCCCGGCAGTGCCCACTTCGTGGTGGTGTACCTCGACGCCCAGGCCCATCTGCTCCATGGCGGTGCACATGGCTGCGCGGATGTCGTGCAGCGAATCCACGGGGGGAACCGGGAAGTAGCCGCCTTTGACGCGCGGGCGGTGGCCGGTGTTGCCGTCTTCCTGGTGCAGGTTGGAAGACCAGGCGGCCTCGGAAGAGCTGATGGCGTAGCCCGCGCCAGAGATGTCCGCGTGCCACTTGATGTCATCGAACACGAAGAACTCGGGCTCGGGTCCGAAGAAGGCGGTGTCGCCGATGCCGGTGGTCTTCAGATACTCCTGGGCCCGATGGGCAACGGACCGCGGATCGCGCTCGTAACCCTGCATGGTGCTCGGCTCGACGATGTCGCAGCGCAGGATGACGGTGGTGTCATCGGTGAAGGGGTCCAGCACCGCGGTGCTGTCATCCGGCATCAGGATCATGTCTGACTCGTTGATGCCCTTCCAGCCGGCGATGGAGGAACCATCGAACATCTGGCCGTCTTCAAAGAAATCATCGTCCACGGAGCTTGCGGGCAGGGTGACGTGCTGTTCCTTGCCTTTGGTGTCCGTGAAGCGCAGGTCGACCCATTTTGCTTCGCTATTCTTGATCAGGTTCAGAGTATGCTCTGACATTGGATGTCCTCCATGGGGTGTAAAGTCGTGCCACAGTGTTCGGCGCAGTGCGTGTTCCTGGTGCGGCGGTTGCTTGCGAGCGCTCCGTCAGCGGCCAGCGAATCTTGGCAGGAATCCTTACAGCAAAACCCATGCCAATATTCTGAGGGGCCTAAGCCCCTGTTTTGCCGCAGTTTATCACTGCCCTCGCGGAGACGCCCCATCCCTATGCGCTATTTTGATGCGTTAGTGCATTATTTTGGTGCATCGGCGTTTCGCGGTGTGATCCCGATGCCGTCACAGCAGGCTCATGGGTGGTGCCTGTGCCTCTGGCGTGCACGCGAATACCGCATTATCACCGGAATCGGGCTCTCCGCTGACTGCGGTGCTGGGGTATAATCCGCCGCCTTTTTTGCTGCCGGGTCCCCGGACTGAGGAATTCCCTTGATTGAGAAGCTTCGCAACATCGCCATTATTGCCCACGTTGACCACGGCAAGACCACGCTCGTGGACTGTCTGCTGAATCAGTCGGGAACACTTGACCGTCGCTCGGAAGGGGCAGAGCGCATCATGGACTCCAATGACCAGGAGCGGGAGCGCGGTATCACCATTCTGGCCAAGAATACGGCTATTCGCTGGAACGACTACCGGATCAACATCGTGGACACCCCCGGACACGCCGACTTCGGTGGTGAGGTGGAACGCGTGCTGTCCATGGTGGATTCCGTGCTCTTGCTGGTAGACGCGGTTGACGGCCCCATGCCGCAAACGCGTTTTGTGACTTCCAAGGCCTTCGAACAGGGCCTGAACCCCATCGTCGTCATCAACAAGGTGGATCGCCCGGGCGCGCGCCCCGACTGGGTGGTCGACCAGGTGTTCGACCTGTTTGACCGCCTCGGCGCCACTGACGAGCAGCTCGACTTCCCCATCGTCTTTGCCTCTGCCATCCAGGGCATTGCCGGCCTCGATCACGAGGCCATGGCAGAGGACATGCAGCCGCTGTTCCAGACCATCATCGACAAGGTGCCGACGCCCGCGGTAGATCGCGATGGCCCGTTGCAGCTGCAGATCAGCGCACTGGATTACAACAGCTACGTCGGTGTCATCGGTGTGGGTCGCGTGACCCGCGGCACGCTGAAGCCCAACACCCAGGTCACGGTGATTGATCGCCAGGGCAAAACCCGTAACGGCCGCGTACTGCAGGTGATGGGCTACATGGGGCTGGAGCGGGTTGAAGTGCCGTCCGTAGAGGCCGGGGACATTGTCTGCGTGACCGGGATCGAGGGGCTGAACATTTCCGACACGCTGTGTGACCCCGCCACCGTAGAGGCCCTGCCGCCCCTGACTGTTGACGAACCCACCGTCAGCATGACCTTCCAGGTGAACGATTCGCCCTTTGCCGGTCGTGAGGGCAAGTTTGTCACCACGCGCAACATCAAGGAGCGCCTCGAGCGCGAGCTGATCCACAACGTGGCACTGCGGGTCGAGCCGGGTGACACGCCGGACAAGTTCAAGGTGTCCGGGCGCGGTGAACTGCATTTGTCGGTGCTCATCGAGAGTATGCGCCGCGAGGGTTTCGAGCTCGGCGTCTCGCGTCCCGAGGTGATTCAGAAAGAAATCGACGGCGTCATGCAGGAGCCCTACGAGCAGCTGGTGATCGACTGCGAAGAACAGCACCAGGGGGCGATCATGGAGGAGCTGGGCCTGCGGCGCGCATCGCTGGAGAACATGACCCTGGACGGCAAGGGCCGGGTGCGCCTGGAGTTCATCATTCCAGCGCGCGGGCTTATCGGCTTCCGCGGCCTGTTCCTGACCCTGACCTCCGGCAGCGGCATTCTCACCCACGTGTTCGACCACTACGGTGCGGTGAAGAATCAGGAAATCGCACGCCGCAGCAACGGTGTGCTGGTGTCCATGGTCAAGGGCAAGACCCTCGCCTATTCGCTGTTCAACCTGCAGGACCGCGGTCGCCTGTTCGTGGGCCCCAACGTGGAAGTCTATGAGGGGCAGATTATCGGTCTGCACAGCCGGGGTAACGACCTGACAGTGAACCCGATCAAGGGCAAGCAGTTGACCAACGTTCGCGCCTCCGGCACGGATGAGGCCCTGACGCTCACCCCGCATGTTCGCCACAGCCTGGAGCAGGCGCTGGAGTTCATTGAAGAGGACGAGCTGGTGGAAGTCACGCCGGAAAGCATTCGCCTGCGCAAAAAGCTGCTGCTCGAGCACGAGCGCCGCCGCGCCGGTCGCGCCTGAGGCGTGAAGGCCCTGCTGCAGCGCGTCACCGCGGCGAGAGTGACCGTGGGGGAGCGCTGTGTCGGGGAAATCGGCAGTGGCCTGCTGGTGTTTCTCGGGCTGGAGCAGGGCGACCAGCGCGAGGCGGGCCTGCGTCTGCTGGACAGGCTGCTCAGCTATCGAATCTTCCCCGATGACCAGGGGCGCATGAATCGCAGCGTGCGGGATGCCGGCGGTGAGGTGCTACTGGTGTCCCAGTTCACCCTCGCGGCAGATACCCGCAAGGGACTGCGGCCCGGTTTTTCCACCGCCATGGCGCCGGATGAGGCGGAGGCGTTTTTCGCGTGGATGCTGGCGCAGCTGCGCGAACGCCACGCCGGTGTTGCCGCCGGGGAATTCGGCGCCAATATGCAGGTGAGTCTGGTGAACGACGGTCCGGTGACGTTCTTGCTGGAGGCTAGCCCGGCATAAGCCGCATGTGCAGGTGGAAGATGCCATCCTCCAGGTAGGGCTCGCCGGCGGCGACAAAACCAAGGCTGGCATAGAAATCCCGCAGGTAAGCCTGTGCACCAATGGCGATGCCCGCACCTGGCCACTGCCGGAGATTGAAATCGATACCCCGCTGCACCAGCGCGCGCCCCAGTCCCGACCCCCGTGCGGCCGCCGGCACCGAAATCCTGCCCAGCGAGCTCTCGGTGTAGCAGAGGCCCGGTGGCAGACAACGCTGATAGGCAAGGAGCGCTGCATCCTGCACATGGCGCATGTGCCAGCAATGCGCATCCAGTCCGTCCAGGTCGCGGTATACGCAGGCCTGCTCAACAACGAAAATGTCCTGACGCAGCTGCAGCACCGCGTACAGTTCGGTCGCCGAGAGTGCCTCGAAACGGGTGTTCAGCCACTGACCCACGGTCAGTGGTGGTGGCCGCCCACGCCGTGGGCGTGGCCGTGGGCCTTTTCTTCGGCGCTGGCGGCACGCACGTCAACGATTTCGATGGCGAAGCGCAGCGTCTGGCCCGCCAGGGGGTGATTGGTGTCGATCTCGGCGCTGTGGCGGCCCACCCTGGTCACGGTCACCGGGTGGCGCCCTTCGCTGGTGTTGAGCTGTACCGTCATCCCCGGCTGCAGTTTGCCCCGGTACACCAGATGCTTCACCGGCACTTTCTGCACACGCCCTTCGCGACGCTCGCCGTAGGCGTCGGCGGGCGCCAGCTCCACTTCGGTCTGCGCCCCGGCCTCCAGGCCCTCCAGTGCCGACTCCAGCGCTGGCAGGATATTCCTGGCGCCATGCAGGTAGGCGCTGGGGTCACCACCGCGGGAGGATTCCAGTTCCTCGCCATCCGTATTCTGCAGTGAGTAATGAAATGTAACTACGGTGTCCTGGCTTATTTTCACTATGGTACGATCCGTCGAAGAGAGGGTGCCGATATTATCACGCGCTGCCGCGGCGTTGGCATCCTCCGGGTGCACAAATCCCTGCATTGGCGATTCTCCGCTGCCTGAATAGTTGGTAGTATGCGGAGGCGTGCAGCGCCGGCAGACAGGGCAGGCCTCCACGGCTGCCGAAGGCGGGCGCGATGGCCGCGCAAAGACTGACGAAGAGCACGGTGATGCTGGCAAACGCTGAACTATCTCCTGACTTTACCCACCTCAACCAGCAGTTCAAGGAGCTGGTGTCGGCACTGATCGATATTGTCGACATTCAGCCCGTGCAGGTTCAGGTGGAGGCCGTTCGCAACGGCTCGTTTCGCGGCTTCGACGCCACCCGCTTCTACCTGGTGGCAAGTGGCTCCCTGACCGCGCGCTATCTCGGTCGCACCGTTTATCTGCTGGATGAAGGCGACATGCTGCTCCCGGATATCGCCGGCACGAGCAATGCCAATATGGCCGTGGTGTACGGCAGTGAAGCAGGCGCCAGCCTGTACGCCTATCCCGGGCTGGAGCTGATGCAGAAGGTGTTTGCCAACCCGGCGGCGGTGAAGGTATGGACGCGGCTGCTGGTCACTTACGCGGGCCTCATGCTGCGCATCACTGCTGCGAACACTCCGGAATCTGGCCTGGCGACGCCGGGGTTCGAGGAGTTCCAACCCGGCGATGTGATCATCCGGCAGGGCGAGCGGGCGGAATACGTGTTCAACCTCTCCTCCGGCAGCGCGGAAGTGCTGGTGGACGATGTGGTGGTGGGGCGCATCAACGAGGGGGAAATTTTTGGCGCCATGGCAGCGCTGACCCAGTCTGACCGCAGTGCCACGGTGCGCGCGCGTACGCGTTGCTCGGTGGTGAAGGTGCGCAAGGAACAGTTCACGGATCTCATTGCCAACAACCCGGCCACCATCCACAGCCTGCTGGTGGATATGGCCAACTCGATCGTCAACCTCAATGAGCAGCTGGTTGCCACGCGCAACGGCAGCACCCCGCTGGAACGCTGAGCCCGGTCGTCACACCGCGGGTCGGTGCGACGCCGCCGCTGGCTCCTGATGTAACAGAAACAGGCTTTTTTGCATGTCCGACATAGTGGAAATCGACAGCGATGGCATCGAGCAGGTCTCGATGCATCAATATACTGAAAAGGCGTATCTGGACTACTCCATGTACGTCATTCTGGATCGCGCGCTGCCGCACATAGGTGACGGCCTGAAGCCCGTACAGCGGCGCATCATCTACGCGATGAGCGAGCTGGGCCTGAAGGCAACGGCAAAGTTCAAGAAGTCCGCGCGCACCGTGGGCGACGTGATCGGCAAGTTCCACCCCCATGGCGACAGCGCAGCCTATGAGGCCATGGTGCTCATGGCGCAGGATTTCAGCTATCGCTACCCGCTGGTGGACGGCCAGGGCAACTGGGGCTCACCGGACGACCCCAAATCCTTCGCCGCCATGCGCTACACGGAGTCAAGGCTGACCGCCTACGCCGAAGTGTTGCTCGGCGAGCTGGGACAGGGCACGGTGGACTGGGTGCCCAATTTCGATGGCACGATGGATGAGCCCTCTGTGTTGCCGGCACAGGTGCCCAACGTGTTGCTCAACGGCACCACCGGCATTGCGGTGGGCATGGCGACCGATATCCCGCCGCACAACCTGCGTGAAGTCGTGAACGCCGCCGTGCATTTGCTGGAATCGCCGCGCGCCACGCTGGCAGACCTCTGCGAATTTGTGCAGGCGCCGGACTTTCCCACCGAAGCCGAGATCATCACACCCAGGGAGGATATTCGCGCCCTGTATGAAACCGGTCGTGGCGGGCTGCGCATGCGCGCGGTGTGGGAGCGCGAGGGCGGCGACATCATCGTCCGTGCCCTGCCCTACCAGGTGTCTGGTTCCCGCGTGCTGGAGCAGATTGCGGCACAGATGCAGGCTCGCAAGCTGCCCATGGTGGCCGACCTGCGCGATGAATCGGATCACGAAAACCCGACGCGACTGGTGATTGTGCCGCGCTCGAACCGGGTCGATGCCGAAGCGCTGATGAGCCACCTGTTTGCCACCACGGACCTGGAAAAGACCTACCGGGTCAACCTCAACATGATCGGGACCGATGGTCGCCCTGCGGTGAAATCGCTGGAACGGATTCTGCGCGAATGGCTGTCTTTCCGCACTGCGACCGTGCGCCGGCGCCTGGAGCACCGGCTGGAGCGGGTGCTCAAGCGTCTGCATATTCTGGAAGGCTACCTCATCGCCTACCTGAATATCGATGAAGTGATTCATATCATCCGCACCGAGGACAAGCCCAAGCCCGCCTTGATGGCGCGTTTTGGCCTCACCGACCCGCAGGCAGAATCGATCCTTGAGCTGAAGCTGCGCAACCTGGCCAAGCTGGAGGAAATGAAAATCCGCGGCGAGCAGGAGGAACTGGCCGCCGAGCGGGATTCCCTGCAGCTCATTCTGGGCAGTGAGGCGCGCCTGAAAACACTGATCCGCAAGGAGCTGCAGGCGGCCGCCGAGCAGTATGGCGATGCGCGGCGCTCACCACTGGCGACCCGCGAGGAGGCCCGCGCGTTCAGCGAGCTGGAGCTGATGAGCGCGGACCCGATCACCGTGGTGCTCTCGGAAAAGGGCTGGATTCGTGCGGCAAAGGGCCACGATGTGGATGCGGGTAGCCTGAGCTACAAGTCCGGGGATGGTTTCAAACTCGATGCCCGCGGCCGCAGCAACCAGCCTACGGTGATACTGGATTCGACGGGGCGCGCCTACACCCTCGCCTCGCACAACCTGCCGTCTGCGCGCGGCCAGGGTGAGCCGGTGACCGGGCGTATCAATCCACCCTCCGGCGCCACCTTTGAAGGCCTGCTCCTGGCGGATGAGCAGCAGCGATTCCTGCTGGCGAGTGATGCCGGTTACGGATTCGTGGCGGTCTACTCTGACCTGCAAACCAAGAACCGGGCGGGGAAAGCGGTGCTCTCACTGCCCAAGGGGGGGCGCGTCTTGCAGCCCTGCCCGGTGCCGGCGGAGAACGACGGCGCCTGGGTAGCGGCGCTGTCCAACGAAGGCCGCCTGCTGGTGTTCCCGCTGGCGGACTTGCCCCAGCTGGCGCGCGGCAAGGGCAACAAGATCCTCGGAATCCCGTCAGCCCGGGTACAGGCGCGCGAGGAGTTTCTGGTGACGGTACAGGTGATCGATGAAGCGCAGTCGCTGGTGATACAGGCGGGCAAGCGTCACCTGACGTTAAAGTTCAGCGAACTGGAACACTACCGCGGCGAGCGCGGCCGGCGCGGCAACAAGCTGCCGCGAGGCTTCCAGAAGGTTGACGGCATGCGGGTGGAGTAGCCGCATTGCCAGCGCTCCCGCCGCTTCGATGAGGCCCTGATTATGCCCGTCAAACGCCCCGTTCCCACCCCTCGTCGTCGCGGTCGCCCGGCCAAGATCAGCCGCGAGAAAGTCATAGAGGCGGTGCTGCTGCTGCTTGAAGATGCCGCCCCGGACGAGGTGAGCATGGCGGATGTGGCGGCCCGCCTGAATGTGCCAGTGATGTCCCTGTATAACCACTTTCCCAACACCAGCGAGCTGCTGCAATCTGTAGCGGACCATACCTTTGGCCTGTTCCGCATGCCTGCGATGCGTGCTGGGGCTCCCTGGCAGGATGAGTTGCTGGCCTGGTTGCGCGCCCTGGCCCACCACTGCCAGCGCTATCCGGTGGCCCTGCGCATGATTTCCATCGAGGGTCGGGCGACACCGGCCTACCAGCGAATCGTTGCACCGCTGCTGCGTGTGCTGCAGTCACTGCAGCTGGACGAGCGCCGCTCGGCCCTGCTGCTGGCCTGGGTCACCAGCCAGGCTATGGGCCTTATCTACATTGAGGATTTTGCCGAACCTGCGCGACGACTGGCGCCCTCCTCCCTGGCGGCCGACAGTGCCAATGCTGAATGGCTGGCGGCCGTGGGCGGCGCACTGCCTGACGTCCAGCGAGAGGAGGTGCTGGAACTCGGCTTTCGCTCCCTGATTGCCATTCTTGAAGAAGAGGCGACAAAATAATTATAGAAACTCTTATTAAAAATAATTAGACTCAGCTTCAGCGCGTTCGACATTACCCCGGTAATCGCTCGGCCGCGACCCTCCCAATCCGATAAAAAATGAAAGAGGTGGTGACACGATGAGCAAAACACTGATTCGAAACGGTACCGTGATCGACGGTACAGGTGCAGCTGGCTTCGCGGCCGACGTCCGCGTGCACAACGGCGTGATTGCCGAAGTGGCGCCGGGGCTGGCGCCCGCCGCCGATGAGACGGTGGTGGATGCCTCCGGCTGCTATGTGTGCCCCGGCTTTATCGAAAGCCACACTCACTTCGATGGCGCCATGTGGTGGGATGAAGAGCTCGACCCACTGCCCGGCTACGGCGTCACGTCTGTGGTCATGGGCAACTGCGGCTTCTCCATCGCCCCCGTATCTGACGACGAAGCCGCGCGCCGCGAGGTGGTCGGTATCTTCTCCTTCTTTGAAGACATCCCGGAACAGCCTTTCCTCAAGTCCCTGCCGTGGGATTGGCGCAGTTGGCCGGAGTACCGCGACTCCATGGTGCGCAATGTGAAAATGCCCGCCAACTATGCTGCATTCTGCGGGCACATCGCCCTGCGTCTGGCGGTCATGGGCCTGCAGGCCTGGGAGCGCGCCGCCACGCCGGCGGAAGTGGAGCAGATGTGCGGCCTGCTCGACGAGGCTCTGGCTGCCGGCGCCCTGGGCATGTCCACCAATCTCTTCGATCACGACGGGCAGGACCGCCCGGTGCCCTCGCTGAAGGCCGATGACCACGAGCTGCAATCCCTGATGGCGGTCATCAGCCGGCACCCCGGCGCCACGCTGCAGGTGATTGTCGACACCTTCCGCAACATGACCGCGCCGGACACCATGCGTCGCATTGCACGCCTGTCGGAAGGCATGCCGCTGCGCGTGCAGTGGGCTGGCCTGCCCACTCTCGTGTTCCAGCGCGACATGATGGGCATACAGGCGCCGCTGGTGGAGCTGCATGAGCAGTTCAAGCAGGAGGGACGTGATTTCTGGACGGGCTTTGCCCATATCGCGGTCACCTCCACGATGAGTGTGCAAAGCTCGCTGATCTTCGCCCAGTCCAATGATTACGTCTGGCACGAGGTCGTCACCGCAGAGGGAGATGAAGCCAAGGCGGCCGTGTTGCGTGACCCGAGCTGGCGCGAACGGGCCCGCGAGTCCTGGGATACCAAAACCTTCGAGTTCTCGCCGTTCCCCGAAGGGCGCGCGGCGCACCTGTTGCTGATGAATTCGGACAACGGTGTTGGGCCCACGCACCTCACCTTGGGTGAGTACCAGGCCCAGATCGGCGCGCCCCACCCTTCCGACGCCATGGCGGAGTGGCTGTTGGCCAATGGTCTGCAGTCTACTGTGACCATGCCGCCCTTCGAGTGCGACCGCGAGATGGTGCTGCGCCTGATGCGCGACCCCTATTCCGTGGGCAACATCAGTGATGCCGGCGCCCACGGCCAGATGCTCTGCGGCGGCGGTGAGAACGTCAAACTTTTCACGGATTTCGTGCGCTCTGGCGACCTCTCGGTGGAGGAGGCGGTGCACATCCAGACCGGTAAGCTGGCCAGGCACTTTGGCTTCCACGATCGCGGCGTTCTGCAGGCGGGCAAGCGCGCTGACCTCACGGTCTTCAACCTCGATGAGGTGCAGGAACGCGAGATGAAGCGGGTTTACGATGTGCCCGATGGCAAGGGTGGCTTTACCTGGCGCTGGAGCCGCGACCCGGCACCGGTGCGCATGACCATGGTCAATGGTGAAGTGACCTTTGACGGGCAGAAGAGCACGGCGGCCCGACCCGGAGAGATGCTGGCACCGTCCGCTGCGGCATAAGTGTTCTCTGGTTATCGTCTGAATGGGGGATCACAGCGGCGCCCAGCGCCGCTATGCTGTTGTCCCCCTTGTTGAGTGAGTAAACCCAATGCAGCGATTCAACGGTAAAACCATCATCGTCACCGGCGCCGCCCAGGGCATGGGCGCCAATCATGTGCGACGCTTCGTGGGGGAGGGCGCGAATGTGGTCCTCACCGATGTCCAGGAAGAGGCCGGCGTGGCGCTGGCCTCGGAACTCGGTCCGCAGGCCTGCTTTGTGCGGCAGGACGTGTCCAGTGAAACGGACTGGGATGCTGTGGTCGCAGCCGCAAAAGAGCGCTTCGGGCGCATTGACGTGTTGGTCAACAATGCGGCGCTGTTCTTTTCCTGCCCGGTCGACGAGGTCGAACCGGAGCGGGTGCGCCGGTTGCTGGAAGTCAATGTCTTCGGCAGCTGGCTGGGCATCAGCAAAGTTGCGCCGGTGATGAAGGCGCAGGGCGGCGGTGGTGCTATTGTCAACCTGTCATCGCTCGCGGGTATCCGCGGGATACCCACCATGGCGATCTATGGTGCTTCCAAGGCGGCGGTGCGCGGACTGACCAAATCCGCGGCCTATGACCTTGGGCCTGCCGGGATCCGCGTGAACGCGGTACTGCCGGGGGCAGTGGCGGACACCGGCATGTTCTCCGGCGGCACGCCAGAGCAGATGCAGGCCATTCCTCTGCAGCGCCCGGCGAGCCTGGATGAGATATCCTCTCTCGTGCTGTTCCTGGCCTCGGATGAGGCCAGCTATATCACCGGCGCTGACCACACCATTGATGGCGGGCGCGGCCTCTGGTAGGTCGCACGGCGGGCTACAGTGGTTCTCCCAGGCGCTTCAGGGTCAGCCGCAGCTGTCGCTCCAGCAGGTCGTCCCAGGGGTTCAAAAACTCTTCCAGGATTGCGTAGTCGCCGAGCTCGCTGGGGCGTTGCTCAAGGCGGCTGCTCACATCGATATCCTCGCAGACACCCGGAGACAGCATCACCTGCGGCGGCTTGCTGGCGCACAGCGTCTGCAGCTCGTCGAGGGTGGACTGGATGTACAGCCCCGGATAAATATCGGTTTCATCGCCGCGCCCCAGCTCACTCTGGGCGACAGCCATGGCCATGCCCAGCGACAGGCTCATCTTTTTCTCCACCGCCTTGCTGATGCTGCGCACCAGCCAGGCGCAGCAGCTGGCCCGAAAGGCCGCGCTGCCGCCGCTGGTGTTACCACTGAAGAACACGGCCAGGCCAAACTGCCGTACTACCTGCAGGTGTCCGCCGTAGAAGCCGGCGGCGGCGTAGACGATCTGGTGCAGGCGGTCGGTGTAGCGGTGCAGGGAGCTTTCGTCCAGAGTGTCGATATAATCCGCGAGGCTTATCAGGTGCAGGTAGAGCACCGCGGTATCCCGGTAGTTGGCCGGATTCGGCCCGCTGCTGCTGCGAGCCCGCAGCAGCTCCATGGGCAGTGCATTGATGTGGTGTTGCAATTGCAGCAGTTCATTGGCGGGCAGTGCAGCCTTGCTGTTTTCCTCCAGCGCCAGGCTGCGTGCCTGCCGCTGCAGCCGGCTGGCGAGAAACTCCAGTGCCGCCTTGCGCGCCAACGCATAGACGATCAGGCTGAGTACAATGGCCAGCCCGAACAGGCTCAACAGAAAGCGTATGCGTGCGGTTTCGGCCACGGCAGTGCTCAGGGTGATCACGACCTCGCCCGCAATGTCCGGCCCGATCATTACGGGCGCACGGTAGTCGGTGAGATATTCGCCATCGACATAGCCCGCTTCACCCAGAGGGCGCCCCTCCACATCGAAGATGGCGACCCTGCCGGCGGAGGACGACTCAACAAAGCGATGCAGCGACGCGGCGACGTTGAGCAGGTCGCCGGTTTCCAGCGCGACCCCGATACGCCGCGCGATCTGCTGGGCCAGCGCATCGCCAAACTCCGCCTGCTGCACTTTCTGCATGTGTCGGCTGGAGGTCGCAGCGAGCGCTACCAATGCCAGGCTGATCAGCAGGCATCCAAGCCCGGCGATGAGTGCCAGCTGATGGCTTAAGCTTGCGTCGCGGAATCGATTGCTCACGCCCTGTGGCTTCCCTGTCGGTAAAGCGGCGAGTATAAACCAAGGCTGCGTCTGCTGCGCGCAGCGGTTTCGCCGCAACCGGTGCAGGGTTAGAATACGGCCCTTTGCAGCCAGCCGGACCCACCATCCCGTGAACGATATTGTCCTGATCACCCTCTCCGGCGCGGATAAACCGGGTATTACCGCGGGTGTTACCGGGTTGCTCGCCGAGCACGCGGTGAATGTACTGGACATCGGTCAGGCGGTGATTCACGCCACCCTGTCCATGGGGCTGCTGCTGGAGATTCCCGCCGCCGCGCCGCGCAGTGCTATCGAGGGCGCGCTGCAGGGTTTTGCCGCGGAGCAACAGTTGCAACTGCGTTGGCAGCAGGTGAGTGCCGAGAGCTACGTTGACTGGGTGGCGGCCCAGGGGCGCGCGCGCTACATCACCACGCTGTTGGCACGCAAAATCACCGCCGACCAGCTGGCACGGGTCAGCGGGGTTTTCGCTCGACACGGCCTCGGTATCGACGGTATTTCCCGCCTCTCCGGGCGCATTCCCCTGGGAGAGCTGCCGCCGCTGAGCAAGGCCTGCGTGGAGTTTTCACTGCGCGGCAGCGTGCCCGATGTGGCTGCCTTTCGCCGCGAGTTGCTGGAAGTCGCCAGCGCCCTGGAGGTGGATCTGGCGTTTCAGGAAGACACCATGTATCGCCGCAATCGGCGACTGGTTGCCTTCGATATGGACTCCACACTGATTGAAGCCGAGGTGATCGACGAACTGGCGCGCCTCGCGGGTGTGGGCGAGCAGGTGAGCGCCATTACCGAGCGCGCCATGCGTGGCGAACTGGATTTCGCGGCCAGTTTTCGTGAGCGGGTCGCCCTGCTCAAGGGACTGCCCGAGTCGGCGCTGCAGGAGGTTGCGGCGAACCTGCGCATCACCGAGGGCGCGCGGCACCTCATCAGCACCCTGCGCGCGCTGGGCTACCGGACCGCGATACTCTCGGGGGGGTTTACCTATTTCGCCCATTGGCTGCAGCGGCAGCTGGGTATCGATTATGTTCACGCCAACGAGCTGGAAATCGCCCAGGGCGTCGTCACGGGCAACGTCAGCGGCGTGATCGTCGACGGCGAGCGCAAGGCGGCGCTGTTGCGCCAGCTGGCGAGCCGCGAGGGGATTGACCTGCAGCAGGTGATTGCGGTGGGTGACGGGGCCAACGATCTGCCCATGCTCAGTATCGCCGGGCTGGGAATTGCGTTTCGCGCCAAACCGCTGGTGCAGCAGTCCGCCGAGCAGTCCATATCCACCCTCGGCCTCGACGCCATTCTCTACCTGTTGGGTATCTCCGACCGCTATCAGCCGGCGTCGGCGTCAGATATCCGACCAGATTGACCGAAACGGCGACACCGGCAGTTCACGCTCCGTTTTTACTTTCTCCGCGGCGCGAGCGGCGGTTTCCCGGAATTCGAACTGGCTGTAGGCGCCGGTGGCCGCCACCAGACGCTGCAGGCGCACGTCGCGCGTGGAGCCTTCCCGCAGCAGTGTCAGCCCCTGGCCTTCACGAAAGCCGCTGCGTGGCGTGACGAGGGTGGGCGGCTGCGCCACCAGCTTGATTTCCGGCAGCAGCAGCACACGGATGGGCTCTGAGAGTCCGGATTCTGCGTGGATGCGGGCGCCCCAGGCTTCGGCTCCGGGACTCAGCAGCTCCACCCCGATCAGCGTGCTCTTGCCCTCAAGATGACTTACCCAGCGGATGGTAGCCAGCACCCAGTTGGGGTGATCTTCCTCGCGCACGCAGAGCAGGTCGCCGCTGCGAATGATCCCGGGCGGTGTCTCCTCCCAGGCCAGGCAGTAGCCCCCGGGGCTGGCGTTAATGGACTTGATGGTGTAGTCGCGGAAGCGCTCCTCGTCCTGCTGCGGGACGCTGTCGTCGTCTCTGAGCAGGGCCGCCCGCGTGCGGGGGTCGACGGCGATGTCTCTGCCGGCGGCAGGGTCGTCGGGCTGCGCCTGCTCCTCACCGCTGAAAATGTCGTCGGGGGTGGCTTCCACCCAGGGGTCGCGACGCTTCTGTTCCACCAGGAATGGGTTGCTGGCGACGCGTTCCCCGGGCTGCGGTTGGTAGCCCTTGCCGTGTAGCACCTCGGCAAAGTTCAGCTTGCCCGCGGAAAAATAATGTGCATTGCTGAGCCCCAGTGTCACATGCAGGGTCTGCTGTACCGGCGTGCGATGGAAGTTGCGCATGCTGACCGAGGAAAGCGCCTCGATCATGTGCAGCAGGGTGTGATGGTGTAGCCGGGTGTCCTTGTCGAACACCACATCGCGGCGGCCGTTTTCCTCCGACTCCGCGGCGATGGCACGCAGCTGGACAACCAGCGCGCTGGTGTCAACCCGGCGCAGGCCCTGCGGATTGTCGGTGAACCGCGGGCTCTTGGCGTAGGTCGGCGGCTGATCGGCATCCAGGTCAACGGCGAACAGAGCGTCCTCATGCTCGCTCACCTCCGCCTCACCGCCCCACTCCAGCAGGCAGCGGAACATGGCGATCAGGTCACCCTGGCGAACCTGGTTGGGCTTGCAGCAGGAAAGCAGCAGTGGGCGCAGCCAGGTGGCTTCGACGGTGGTGGTGCCGCTGTCCCCGTCGTCCACCCGCAGGCGTGTCAGGTGCTGTCGCTCAGCCAGGTGGTAGAGCTGGTGCAGGGTTTGCCACGCGCGGCTCTCGCCGGGCTGGTAGAGCAGGAAATGCTGGAAGATTTTTCCCGCGGTAAGATTGATGGCCCGCTGCAGGGCCTCGCACATCAGGCGTGCCGGGTTGACACCCGCCATATTGTCGCGGTCGCGGAGGGCGTGCACCGCCACCAGCGTATAGGCGGTGCTGGACAACCCCAGTAGCTGATCGGCTATTTCCGCCAGCTGGCGCGGCTCTTCCGGCATGACCAGTGGCTGGTTAATCACCTTGCGCGTGAGGCTGGCAACGGCGACGTTCATGTTTGGCCGGATGGCTTCGAGAATGGCGTAGCGCTCCGCCGCGGGGAGGACAACCCGATTCAGCTCGCCGACGAGAGTGGCCAGTGTCTGGGCAACTTCGCGGGCGCTGGTGACCGGCAGGCCCGCGGCCCATTGCGCAGCATCCGCGCCCGTCAGCGGGAAATAGCTGAAGGTGGTCAGGTCCTGACGCGGAATACGCAGTTTTACGGGTGCCTTGTCACTCATGCTGCTGGCCTCCCATCACGCCCATCCTTGTTTGCTGGTAAACGTGACCAAGAGTAGCCCATACGAGGCGTTAATCGCCACTGCAATATCGCCGTAAGCGGCCGGGTACGGTATGATTGCCGCCTGTTTCCAGTAGTGTGATACCTGTCATGGCGAATTTTTCTACCAACGAGTTCCGTCCAGGCCTCAAGGTCATGCTGGACGGCGACCCCTGCAGCATTCTCGAGAACGAGTTTGTGAAGCCGGGCAAAGGCCAGGCCTTCAACCGTGTGCGCATGCGCAACCTGAAGACCGGCCGCGTCTGGGAGCGCACCTTCAAATCCGGCGAAAGCCTGGAAGGCGCCGATGTCATGGACCGCACCATGGAATACCTCTATACCGACGGCGAGTTCTGGTATTTCATGGAGCCAGACACCTTCGAACAGCATCAGGCCGATGCCAAGGCAGTGGGCGATGCCTACCTCTGGCTGAAGGAGCAGGACAGCTGCGAGGTCACGCTGTACAACGGTTCGCCGCTGTCGGTTGCGCCGGCCAATTTTGTCGAGCTGGAGATCGTGGAAACCGACCCCGGTCTCAAGGGTGATACCGCGCAGGGCGGCAGCAAGCCGGCCAAGCTCAGCACCGGCGCTGTGGTGAAGGTGCCGCTGTTCGTCACCACCGGTGAGGTGATTCGCGTTGATACCCGTACCGGCGAGTACCAGAACCGGGTCAGCAAGTAAGCCCCGCTCGCGGCCTTGGCCCGTGAGTGACTGGCGTCCCGGAGCGACGCTGGAACAGTTGCGGCAGCGCGCCCGGCTGCTGGCGACGATCCGCGACTTTTTTGCCGCCCGTGGCGTACTTGAAGTCGAGACGCCATTGCTGTGTTCCCGGGGTATTACCGACCCTGCGATCGAGCCCCTGATAGTGCGGGACGGGCAGTCCCTGGCGGCGGGCCCGCGCTATCTGCAAACATCCCCCGAGTATGCCATGAAGCGGCTGCTGGCGGTCGGCAGCGGGCCGATTTACCAGATCTGCAAGGCATTTCGCGACGGCGAAGCCGGGCGTCGCCACAACCCAGAGTTTACCCTGCTGGAGTGGTACCGCCCGGGCGTGGATCATCACGGCCTCATGGCCGAGGTGGCGGCCTTGGTGTGCAGCTGTCTGGGCGAGCGGCCCTGGCAGGCGTTCAGCTACCGCGAGGCGTTCCAGCGCTGCCTGCAGCTGGACCCGTTTACCGCTGAACTCGCCGAGTTACAGCGCGCTGCGGGTCAGCTGACCGACCCCGGCACGCTGGTGGGTGGGCGCGATCTCTGGCTGGACCTGCTGTTGACCCACGCTGTGGAACCCTGGCTGGCGGAGCAGGGCCTGTGCTTCCTCTACGACTATCCAGCCAGCCAGGCGGCGCTGTCGCGACTGGCGCAGCGCGACGGGCACACCGTCGGCGAGCGTTTCGAGTTGTACATCGACGGTGTTGAAGTGGCTAACGGCTACCATGAACTGGCCGATGCCGCAGAACAGCGCGCTCGCTTCGAAGCAGACAACCGACAGCGCGAGGCCTGGGGGCAGTCGCCACGGCCGCTGGATGAGGCTCTGCTCGCGGCTCTGGAACACGGCTTGCCGGCTGCCAGTGGCGTCGCGCTCGGGCTGGATCGGTTGCTGATGCTGGCCACCGGGGAGACGGATATCCGGCGCTTACTGGCCTTTTCCTGGGAGCGCAGCTGAGGGAGGCGGGCAGACCGCCGGGCCGTAGCCAGCGATAAACTCGGGAGGCATGCGCCGCGGCCGCCCGCTGCTGATTTCGATGCAGGCGAAACGCATCATGCCGCGCAGTAGGGTGGCACCATCAGCCGGCCGTTGAATCTGGAAGCGGCGCTCCATGGTGAGCCGGCGGTCCCAGCCCACTATCCAGGTGCCGGCAATCAGCGCATCACCCTCCCGTGAAGCCTGCAGGTAATCGTATTCGCTGTGGGTGATGGCCATCGCCCGGTCCAGCCGGCGATAGCTGTCCAGGTCCAGCCCCAGGTGCACCGAATGGGCCCAGGCGACCTGCTCGCACCATTTTACATACACCGTGTTGTTGGTGTGTTGCAGGCCATCGATGTCGGCAGCAGTCACCTCGGTCTCGAGCGTGAACGGCTGCGGATAGTCCCAGGTCAGCACGGTCATGCTACACAGCCTGGCGGGGGCTGAGCGCTGGGCCCGGCTCCAGCGGCTTCTGCGCGAAATGGAAGAAGGCGTAGGTGATGGCCAGCAGCGGGCAGAGCAGGTTGAAAAAGGCAAAGGGGGCGTAGCTCAGGGTGGCCACACCCAGCGTGGCGGACATGTAGGCACCGCAGGTATTCCAGGGAATCAGCGCTGAGGTCAGCGTGGCCGAGTCCTCCAGCGTGCGCGACAGATTGAGCCGCGACAGCCCGCGACGGGCATATTCATCCCGGAACATGCGCCCTGGCAGGGCAACGGATATGAACTGGTCTGCCGCCAGCACGTTGGTGGCGATGCAGGTGCCGACCGTAGCACCCACCAGGCCCGCCGCGCTGTGCACCCGCTGCAGTATCTTGCGCAGCAGGTGGTCGAGGATGCCGGTGCGCTCCAGCACGCCGCCAAACGCCAGCGCGCAGATGATCAGCCATACCGTATTGAGCATACTGCTCATGCCGCCCTTGCTCAGCAGATCGTCGAGGAAACTGTTGCCGCTGTTGGCCACGTAGCCGTCGAACAGGCTGATCCACACGCCCTTCAGCAGCAACGCAGCCTGGTGGAGCTCCCCCGCGCCACCCGCGAGTTCGCGTACCGCCTGTGGCTGGAACAGCACTGCGAAAACAGCGCCCACCAGGGCGCTGACCACGATCGAGGGAAACGCCGGAAAGCGCTTGTAAATCAGCCCCAGCATCAGCATCAGCGGCAGCAGCAGGTACCAGCCGATGTTGAATTCCTGCATCAGGCTCTGCTGCAGTGCGGCGATCTCTTCGGGGGTTGCGGCCTCGCCGCCGCCGATCAGCAGGAAGGCCAGCAGTGCCAGTGCAAACCCGGGCACGGTGGTCCACAGCATGTGGCGAATGTGGTCGAACAGGTCCACCCCGGTGGCCGCCGCCGCCAGGTTGGTAGTGTCGGACATGGGGGACAGCTTGTCGCCGAAGTAGGCGCCGGACACGATCGCGCCGGCGGTGATGGCCGGCGACAGGCCGAAGCTGCCGGCGATACCCATGAGTCCGATACCCAGGGTGCCAGCAACGGTCCAGGAGCTGCCGATACTGACTGCCACGATGGCGCAGATGGCTGCACTGGCGGCGTAAAACACCGACGGATTGAGTATCTCGACGCCATAGTAGATCATGGCGGGCACGGTGCCCGACAGAATCCAGGTGCCGATCAGCATGCCTACCGCGAGCAGGATAAGCGTAGGTCCCAGCCCCACGGAAATACCGTGGATAATGCCTTCCTGGGTCGCGTGCCAGGTGAGCCCGATGCGCTTGCCGACCAGTGCTGCCACACAGGCCGCGAGCAGCAGCGCGATCTGGTTGGCGCCGTAGGAGGAGTCCGCGCCGAACAGATAGACCGATGCCGCCAGCAGCAGGGTCAGGAAGATCACTGGCGCCAGTGCAAGGCCAGTAGTCAACGGGCGATAGTCAGGGGTCTGGTCGCTCAAGGGGGCTCTCGTGTTGCTGCGGCAGGCACTGATCGGGCGTCATCAGGGCTGAAGAATGCCTTAAACTAGGGCTTGGGTACAGTGCGGGCAACGGCGGCAGGGGGAATACAGCGATGGCAACACGGTGGTGAGTAACGATCGCAAGGCGCTTTATCTGGGGCTGAGCGCGGTCCTGCTGTGGTCCACCGCGGCCACTGCCTTCAAACTCGCCCTGCGTGAGCTGGATGTGTTCCAGCTGGTCGCCTGGTCGGTGTCCGCCTCCGCGCTGGCGCTGCTGGCGATTGTCTGTTGGCAGGGTCGGCAGCGGCAACTGTGGCGGTCGCTGCGCGAGCGCCCCGGCTATTTCCTGGTGCTGGCGGCGATCAACCCGCTGCTCTACTACCTGGTGCTGCTGCACGCCTATGCGCTGTTGCCGGCGCAGCAGGCACAGACCATCAATTACACCTGGGCCATCACACTGGCCCTGCTGGCGGTGCCGCTGCTCGGGCAGCGTCTGGGACGCCGTGATCTACTCGCGGTGGCCCTCGGCTACAGCGGCGTGGTGATTATCGCCACCCAGGGCCAGCCCTTTACCCTGCAGTTCAGCAGCCTGCCCGGGGTGGCGCTGGCGCTGGGCAGCACCCTGGTCTGGGCGCTGTACTGGATCCTCAATACTCGCAACCAGGGCGACCCGCTGGTCAGCCTGTGTCTGAATTTCCTGTTGGCCACTCCCGCGGCATGGCTGGTGTGCAGCCTGTTTTCAACACTCTCCACCGGCAGCACCGGCGGGCTGCTGGCGGCCCTGTATGTGGGTCTGTTCGAGATGGGAATCACCTTCGCGCTCTGGTCCAGCGCCCTGCGCCTGACCAGTTCGGTGGCGCGGATCGGCAACCTGATCTTCCTGTCGCCGCTGTTTTCGCTGGTCTTTATCGCGACCGTGCTCGACGAGACCATTCACCCGGCGACACTGGTCGGGCTGGCATTGATTATCCCCGGCGTGCTGCTGCAGCAGGCGGGCGGCACGACCGCGCCCCGCGAGGCCTAGATCGCAGTGGCCACGCCCGAGCCCCAGGTGTTGGCTCCCCGCTACTATCGCGACAATTTCCAGCACCTGTGCGATACAGTAGAAACACTCTACGGTGATCTGTTGCAGCCCGCAGAGCGCGCCTGGCTGGCACAGTGGCGTGCGGCTTCGGAGCCGGCCCAGTGTCTCTACGTCAGGCTCGTTTCTCGCGTTGGCCCGTGGTTTCGCGTGAACAGGCTGGATTATCCGGAAATCGGCCCTGTTGAAGCACCGCTGGCTGAACTGCACGCACGCGATCTGCTGCTGTTACCGCAGGAGGCGAGCGAGGAGTCGCTGCAGCTGCAGGATCTGGACCGCCTGTTCACTCTGCCCGAGTGGCGCCGCGCCTTCCGGGACCGCTTGCCCGCAGCTGCACAACGCAGCAAGGCGCAATGGGTGACGGCGGTAGAGGCGCTGGCTGAGCCGGTGGCCAATTCACTGCAGGCGCTGTGCGCCGCAACCGGCGAGCGACTGGTTGCCCCGCTGGGTGTGGATACGGTCGGCCTGTTCCAGCTGCTGTTCTTCGGTAACCGGCGACAAACGCTTACCGACTTCGTGCTCAGCGATCTGGGTATCAACCGCTACTTTCCGTACACACTGACCCGCGCGCAGCGACGCTTTCCCTGCCGCGAAGCGGTGGACGAGTACCGGCAACTGGGCGAATTGGCAGACAGGCACTGGCTGGCGGAACAAGCCGGGGAGGCGGAGGACTTCACCGCACTGGCTGAGGCCTTGCTCGACACCCCGCCGCGCCACGCCACCAGTGAGCGACGCTACTGGCTGCTGTGCAATCGGCTGGGGCGCAATCTTGAGCGCAGCGGCGACTGGACGCTGGCCGGACGGCTCTACCAGCGCAGCCAGCTGCACCCGGCGCGGGAGCGACTCGTCCGTGTGCTGGAGCAGCGCGGATGCTGGCAGGAGGCGCAGGATGCGTGTACGGAGCTGTTGCAAAGCCCCTGGTGTGAAGAGGAGCGCGACGCGGCCCGGCGCATTCTGCCGCGGCTGCAGCGCCAACTCGGTGTGCCCCCGACTCCGCGCAGGCGTCAGGCGGTGCCGGTGCTGGACCTGGCGTTGCCGCAGACAGAGACACGGGTAGAGATCGCGGTGGCCGAGCATCTCGCCGATGGCGAGTGGGACTCGGTGCACTATGTGGAGAACAGCCTGTTCAACAGCCTGTTCGGGCTTGCCTTCTGGGAGCAGATTTTTGCGCCGGTGCCCGGCGCTTTCCACAACCCCTTCCAGGCCGTGCCCGCAGACATGTACCAGGCCGAGTTTCGCACCCGCAGGCAGGCGGCGCTGGCGCGCCGCCTGCGCGAGCTGGCCACGGGTGATCTCGCTGCCGAGTTGCAGGCTGCGCTGGAGCGCTACGAGGGTTACCAGTGTCGCTGGGTCAGCTGGCCGCTATTGCGCGCCGATTTTCTGGCGCGGGTAACCGCCTGTGTGCCGCGGGAGCACCTGCTCGCGGTCTGGGAGCGCATCTTGTTCGACCCGGGTGAAAACCGGCGCGGCTTCCCCGACCTCATCGCCCTCGGTGATGGCCCCGGCGCCTATTGCCTGGTGGAGGTAAAAGGGCCGGGTGACCAGTTGCAGCACGGTCAACGGCGCTGGTTGCAGTTCTTCGGGGATCAGGGCATACCGGCGAAGGTGGCGCGGGTGGTGTGGTCCGATGGCTGAGCACCGCGTCAACGTGCGCGAACTGGCGCTGTTCTGTCATCGCAGCGGTGACATCGACCACCGCTTTACGCCTGCTCCCACGGGCCAGCAGGGGATTGAAGGGCACCAGCGTATCTATCGTCGTCGTCCAGCCAGCTACCGCGCGGAGTTTCCCGTGCAGCTTGCCTGGCAGGGTACGGCAGAGCTACCGGCGCTGTTGGTCTCTGGTCGCGCGGATGGTTATGACAGCGAGCAGAGACTGGTGGAGGAAATCAAGACCTGTCGGATTGACCCGTCCCGTATCCCACCTGCGGTCACGCGCCTGCACCTGGCCCAGGGCAGGCTGTACGCGGCATTGATTGCAGCCAGTGAGGATTTGCCCGGTCTGTCAGTGCAGCTGACCTGGCTGCAGTTGGATACGGACGAGGAGCACCCGCTGCGGCAGGACTACAGTCGCGAAGAGCTGGATGACTTCCTGCAGGATACCCTTCTGCGCTATGGCCAGTGGCTGGCGCAGGTGGCGCAGCGCCGCCTGCGGCGCGATGCCAGCCTCACGGCGCTGGCGTTCCCCCACGCGCAGTTCAGGGCGGGCCAGCGCGAGCTTTCCGAGCGCGTGTACAAGTGCATACATCAGGCCGGTCAACTATTGCTGGAGGCGCCCACCGGCATCGGCAAGACCGCCGCCGTGCTGTACCCCGCCCTCAAGGCCCTGGGCACCGGCCGCCATGACAGCGTCGTCTTTGCCACGACCCGTATCAGCGGGCGCCGCGCCGCGGAACAGGCCATGCAGCGTTTTGTGGCAGCGGGCTACGGCGGCAACGCGCTCAGCCTCACGGCGAAGGAGCAGGCCTGCCTGGCACCGGGAAAAGCCTGCCACGGAGATGACTGCCCCTACGCGCGCGGCTACTACGACCGTCTGCCCGCAGCCCTGCAGGAGGCGCTGCAGGCGCCTCTACTGGGGCGCGAAGCGCTGGCCGGGATTGCCGGGCGTCACTCGGTATGCCCTTACCAGCTCAGCCTGGACCTGGTGCCCTGGGTGGATGTCATTGTTGCAGATGTCCACCACGTGTTCAGCCCCACCGCGAACCTCGCTGAGCACCTGACCGCCAGCGGTGGACGCTGGTCGGTACTGCTGGACGAGGCACACGGCCTGCCCGACCGGGCGCGTGGCATGTATGGTGCCGAGCTGCCCAAGGCGCTGGTGATGGCGGCCCGTCGCGAGGCCTCTGGGGACCTGCGGCGGGTACTGGACCGGCTCAATCGCCAGTTGCTGGCGCTGTTGAAACTGGCGGGGTGGGTGTCCCCCAGTCACTGGCTGGGGGACGTGCCGGAGCCACTGGGCAGGGTGTTGGGCGAGTTCGTGGAGGCGGTGAACGCAGCGCAGGCGCTGGACGCGTTTGTGTTGCAGGCCCGCCCTGCCCTGCGCGACCTGTACTTCGTTGCGCTGCAGTGGCAGCGCCTGCTGGAGTGCTGGGGTAGCGAGTTCCGGCTGGAACTTGAGCGGGGTGCCGGCCCCCAGGGTTTGTTGTTGCGGGTACATTGCCTGGAACCCTCGCGGCTGCTGGCCCTGCGCCAGCAGGCCATGCATGCGCTGGTGGTATTTTCCGCCACGCTCAGCCCGCAGCAGTGGGCACTGGATACGCTGGGTCTTACACCTGCGGCGGTGGCCTGGTGCGCGCCCTCCCCTTTCACCCGGGACCAGCTGCAGGTGCAGATCGCCTCGCACGTGGATACCCGTCTGCAACAGCGCGCCGCAAGCTTGCCGGCACTGGCCACCCTGCTGCGAGAATGGCTGGACAGCGTGCCCGGCAACTGCCTGCTGTACTTCCCCTCGTACCGCTATCTGGAGGACTGCCTGCAGCAGATGCTGGAACAGGGTTGGCCCGCCGGGCGTCAGCGCTGGGTGCAGGGCCGGCATGCCGCGGGTGGCGCGGAACTGTTGCCGCTGCTGCAGCAGGCGCGGGATGTAGCGGCATTCTGCGTTCTGGGCGGTGCCTTTGGCGAGGGTATCGACCTGCCCGGGGATGAGCTACACAGCGTGGTGATCGTGGGCGTCGGCCTGCCGCAGGTGAGTGCCGGCAACGAGCAGCTGCGGCAGCTGTTTGGCAGCCGCTACGGGAATGGCTTTGCCTACGCCTACCAGTACCCGGCCGCGCAAAAGGTCAGTCAGGCGCTGGGCCGTGTGGTGCGCACCGCAAGCGACCGCGGCAAGGCATTGCTGGTCGATGCGCGTTATGCCGATCCTGTCTGGCGCGCATTGCTGCCCCCCTGGTGGGAATACACGAATTACCCTGTCACGGCCGGTGGACGATAGCCTGGCTTGGCAAAGGCGAGTTGCACTGTGCCGATAATCCGCTCGCGGAAGCCGCCCTCGCAGTAGCAGAGGTAAAACTCCCACATGCGGATGAACTGGTCGTCAAAGCCCTGTCGGCGCACTGCGTCCAGTTGCGCGATGAAGCGCTCGCGCCAGGCGGCCAGGGTGCGTGCGTAGTCCAGTGTGATGTCGCGCAGATGCACCATCTGCATATCAGTGTCGCGGGCCAGGTGGTTGGCAATCACCGCAATGGACGGCAGGCAGCCCCCGGGGAAGATGAAACGCTTGATGAAGTCGACGGTATCCCGGGCCTGCTGGTAGCGCTGGTCGCTGATGGTGATCGCCTGTATCACCATTTTTCCGTTGGGTTTCAGCAATTCGCTGCAGCGCGCAAAGTAGGTACCGTAAAACTGGTGTCCCACCGCCTCGATCATCTCGATAGACACCAGCTTGTCGTATTGCCCGGTGAGATTGCGGTAGTCCTCGCAGAGCACCGTTACCCGATCACCCAGGCCCAACGCGGCCACGCGCTCGCAGGTGTAATTGAATTGCTCACGGGAAATGGTCGTTGTGGTGACCCGGCAGCCGTAATTTTGCGCGGCGTGAATCGCCATGCCGCCCCAGCCGGTGCCGATTTCGAGCAAGTGGTCGTCCGGGCTGAGTTCCAGCTGCTGGCAGATTTCGTCGAGTTTGGCCAGTGACGCTTCTTCCAGGGAGGTGTCGGCGCTGGGGAAGAGCGCGGAGGAGTACATCATGGTCGGGTCGAGGAACAGGCGGAAGAAATCGTTGCCCAGATCGTAGTGCGCCGCAATATTCCGGCGAGAACCGGAGTGCGTGTTGCGGTTCATGCCGTGCGCGAGCTTCAGGCCCAGCCGCACCAGCCAGGACTGGCCGCGCTCCATCGCTTCCATGGTGAGCATGTTGGCGCTGAACAGGCGTGTGACCGTGGTCAGGTCGGGGGTCGACCAGTCTCCCTCGATGTAGGCTTCGCCCGAGCCGATGGTGCCGCCGGACAGCAGCTTGCCGTACACCGCTGGGTTGTGCACGGTTACCTCGGCATGGGGCTCGCCATCGCGCCGTGAGCTGCCGACCCGGAACGTCTCTCCACCATCGTGCAGGGTCAGGCTGCCCACCGTGAAGTTGCCAAGTACCCGCAACAACAGCTTGCGTGCCAGCTGATGGTTGGACCAGCGTTTACCGGCCTTGGTTTGCAGCCGCACCTGGCTGACACTCATGTCGTTCATATCACGCTCCAGAAGGTCTCGATCCGGGGTGGTTGTGCACCGGCACCCCTTTGATAAACAGGCGCAGTGCCTGCCAGTAAATGCCCAGGGCCACCTTGAGTGTCATCAGTGGGTGGCGCCAGAGAATGCGGTTCAGGTTGCGACCGGTCATGGGCCGGGCGCGCAGGGTGAGATTGGCCTCGAAAATGCGGCCCTCGTCGGTGTCCGTCGCCAGGTAGATGGACAGACGCTCGCCGGGGGTGTTGCTGCGCCACACGTAGTGCATGTCCATCGGGTTGAAAGGCGACACATGCATTGCCTTGTCGAAGGTGTGTTGCAGCCAGCGGCCGCTCTCAGGACCTCGGAGGACGTAGCTGTGGCGCTCATCCCAGGGTGTGTTGGTCACCTCCGCTACCAGGAACTCAAGGCGGCTTTCGTCGTCACTGAAGCAGTAGTAACAGGCTATCGGGTTGATCTGGTAACCGAAGTAGCGCAGGTTGGCGAGCAGGTAGATGGGCCCGGTGTGCTCCTCTCCGGTTTCTTCGCGGATGCGGCGCCGCACCTCGTCTGCGAGCGGTATTGCGGGATCACCGAGAAAATCGCTGCGCAGGAAGCGCGCGGGCGCCCAGCGCGTGCTGGACCACAGCCAGCGTTTGGCAAACAGCTGGGGCAGCTCATCCAGGCAAATCCAGGGCATGAAGACGCGATAGCTGAAGGCGTGCTCACGGGGCAGGAAGCGGCGGTGGCGCAGCATGCCCTGGTACAGCCGGGACTTCACGCGGCGGCCTTGGCCGCCTGGTTGATGCCTTCCACCACGCGCAGTGCGCTGACGACACCATCTTCATGGAAGCCGTTGTGCCAGTAGGCGCCACAATACCAGGTATTGCGTGCGCCATTGATCTCCTGCCAGCGCTGCTGGGCCTTGATGCCCGCCAGCGAAAACACCGGATGGGCATAGTTAAAGGTGCCGAGGATGCGGTTCGGGTTGATCGAGGCAGTGTCGTTCAGCGTCACGCAAAAAGTCTCCGGCGCGTTGAGTCCCTGCAGGATATTCATGTTGTAGGTTACCACGGCTCG
This sequence comes from Halieaceae bacterium UBA5085, assembly GCA_002414665.1. Lineage (GTDB taxonomy): Bacteria > Pseudomonadota > Gammaproteobacteria > Pseudomonadales > Halieaceae > Haliea. Next base: position 5,299 of record DIAF01000037.1, on the reverse strand, counting down.
CCCTGAATCCACGCCGAGGCGGTAATTCCAGCTCGACCAGGTTTTGCGATTTTGCGGCAGCAGGCGGATGTCGGTGTGCAAAACAACTTCGTTGTTCTGGTAGGGCAGTGCACCGAGGACGGATTTTTCCTCCTCCGACGGGTCAGCGAGCATTCGCAGAGCCTGATCGGAGTGTGCCGCTATCACCACCTGATCGAAGCGAAAGCTGCGGCCGTCGCGCAGGGCGAGGTTGACGCCGCCTGGGTCCCGGTTGATGTGGGTGACTTCGCTGGAGGTGTGGATTCGGTCCTCGAAGCGCTGGCAGAGCGGCCGCAGGTATTCCCGCGAGCCGCCTTCCACTACCCGCCACTGGGGCCGGTTGTTGACCGAAAGCAGGCCGTGATTGCGGAAGAAACGCAGGAAGAACTCCAGCGGAAAATCGCTCACGCTCGCGCAGTCTGCAGACCAGATCGCCGAGGCCATGGGCACCAGATAGTGACTGCTGAAGGCGTCGCCGTAGCGTTTGCGCTGCAGGTAGTGCCCCAGCGTTTCCCCGGGCTGCAGCAATCCGGACTCCAGGTCGGCGACGGATTCGCGGTTGAAGCGCAGGATGTCGCGTACCATGCCGAGGAAGCGCGGCGATGCCAGATTGCGTCGCTGCGCGAACAGGGTATTGATGCTGCTGCCCGAGTACTCGAGGCCGCTGTCGAGATCGCTGACGCTGAAGCCCATGTCCGTCGGCTTGCTGCTGACGCCGAGTTCCTGCAACAGGGCGATAAAATTGGGGTAGGTCCAGTCGTTGTAGACGATGAAGCCCGTGTCCACGGCATAGCGCCGGGTACCCAGCTTGACATCAACGGTGGCCGTGTGGCCCCCGATCTGCGTCCCCGCCTCAAACACGGTCACGCGGTGCGCGCGGCTGAGATAATGGGCGCAGGACAGGCCGGAAATACCTGAACCGATGACTGCGATATCCAAAAGTGTGACTCCTCCCGGCCTGCAGGTGACACCGCGCTGCGCAGCGGCTGGTACCTGTGCCTCAAACGATAGTTCAATGGCCAGATTACGCCCTGCCGGTGCGGCTGGATCATTCGGCTTATTTATGCGAACGATTTGATCCGGTGGCGTTGGCGGGGCGTATACTGGCCTGAACACGATGAAAGAACGCGGGTGCAACGGTGGAAGAAAAGATCGACAGTGCGTCGAACGGCTGGCAGGGCCCCACAGGGCGCCGTACAGACGAGTGGAGCGAGTGCCTCACACAAATTGCAGCGACCGGTGATCGCGCGGCGTTTACACGGTTTTTTCGCCATTTTGCGCCGCTGATCAAGGCCTTCGCGCTGTCCGGGTCCAGCCTGTCCGCGGCGCATGCGGATGAACTCGTTCAGGAAGTGATGCTGAAGGCCTGGCAGAAGGCGTCCGCGTTTAATCCGGAGAAGGCGGCCGCGAGCACCTGGGTGTATACCATAGCGCGCAATTGCCGCACGGACATGTTCCGCAGACTGCAGAAGTTCGACACGCCGCTCGCAGCTGACGACTTCATGCCGGATCAGGAGCCCAGCGAGCCCTTTGCCATGTTGCAGAGCCGCCGCAGCCGGGACACGATCCACGAATTGATGGGTACCCTGCCGCCCGATCAGGCGCAGATACTCGCCAAGGTATACATGGAAGGCAAGTCGCACGCTGAAGCGGCGGCTGAGTTGGATCTCCCGCTGGGCACCGTCAAATCACGGGTCCGGCTGGCCATCCAGAAATTGCAAATTCAGTTAGACAGGTAAGTAGCAGAATATCATGGCCAAGTTTCATCCAAGCGTTGATTTATTGACCGAGTACGTGGCGGGTATCCTGCCGCTCGCGCAGTCCGCCTGCATCTCGGCACACCTCAATTACTGCCCCCAGTGCCAGCAGCAAAGTGCACGCTTGCAGGATCTGGGTGCCGTGTTGTTCGAGAGCCTGACACCGGTGCCGGTGGGCGACGCGCTGCTCAACACGGTACTGGCGCGGCTGGACGAGGAGCCACCACTCAGCTACCGGCGTGCCCAGGATCCTGCGGTAGGCCGGCTCCCGGCGCTGTTGCAGCGGCTGATGAAGGGCGATTTCTCCGAGCTGTCCTGGAACAAGATCACGTCCTCCCTGAGTATCAGCTACCTGAAAACGGGAGACACCGCCTACGAGTTTGCGCTTTATCACATCAAGGCGGGCGGCAAGATTCCCGAGCATACCCACCGCGGCTCTGAAATGACGCTGGTGCTGCAGGGGGGGTTCTCTGACGCCGCTGGCAGCTACCACGAGGGCGATTTCCTGTTCCGCGAGGCCAGTGACACCCATGCACCCACAGCGTTGCAGTCAGAGGACTGCATCTGTCTGGCCGTGCTGGACGCGCCCCTGCGCTTCACCAGCTGGAAGTACCGCTGGATGAACCCATTCCTGCAATTGCGCGCAGGCTGATTCGACTGCCCCCTCCCGGGGGCTTTTTTTTGTCTGCCTTCACCTGTTTGCGGGATGGTGGAAGCCGCAGGCCATGGGATACTCAGGCATTGAGTCGGCCAATGCCTGTCCCGTAACTATTTGTCATGTGAATATTAGGCATAATTCCTTGACCGGGGTCTGTGTGCTACAGTCCCGTGCCGAAAAACAGGGAGAGCCGGATTCAGGGGTTACCGCAGGTTACAAAATAAAGCGCCAGACCCTGCTGTTCCGGCCACAACAACGACAGAAATCTCAACCGACACGCTTGAAAACGGGGTAGGAAGAACTATGCGCATCGCAATTCCGAGGGAGACGCATCCGGGCGAAAACCGGGTGCCGGTCACACCGGAGACAGCCAAGAAGCTGTGTCGCCTGGGTGCTGACCTGGTCATTGAAAATGGTATGGGCCTCGGGTCCGGGTTCACGGATGAGGAATACGCTGCAGCCGGTGCCACGCTGACGACCGATCGCGAAGGCCTGTTCCGTGACGCCGACATGCTGTTGCGCCTGCGCAAGCCCGAAAAGGCCGATATCGCGCTGATGAAAAAGGGCTGCATCCACATCAGCTACCTGGATCCGTTCAATGAGCACGATCTGGTGCGCACCCTGCAGCAGCACGGTGTCACCTCCATCAGCATGGAAATGATTCCGCGCACCACGCGCAGCCAGAAAATGGACGCGCTGAGCTCCCAGGCCAACCTGGCGGGTTATGTCATGGTGCTGCAGGCTGCTACGCACCTGCCGCGCATCTTTCCGATGATGATGACCCCGGCGGGCACCCTGAAGCCGGCCAAGGTGTTCATTATTGGCGCCGGTGTGGCCGGTCTGCAGGCAATTGCGACCGCCAAGCGTCTCGGTGCGCGGGTGACGGCCTTCGATACCCGCCCTGTGGTGGCAGAACAGGTGCGCTCGCTGGGCGCCACCTTCCTCGATATCGATCTCGGGCAAACCGGTGAGACGGCCGGTGGCTACGCCACGGAGCTCACGCCGGAGCAGATCCAGAAACAGCGCGACGCGCAGAAAGACACCATTGCCGATTCCGACGTGGTGATCACCACCGCCCAGGTGTTTGGCCGCAAGCCCCCTGTGATCGTTACCCGGGACATGGTGGAAGGCATGAAGCCGGGTTCCGTGATCGTGGACATGGCCGCCGAAACCGGTGGCAACGTCGAGGGCTCGGTGCCCAACGAAGTGGTTACCGTGAACGGCGTCACCATCATCGGCAAGGGCAACCTGCCCAATGAAGTCTGCCGCGACGCCAGCCACATGTATGCGAGCAACCTCTTCAACCTGGTGGACGATGCCTGGGACAAGGAGAGCAACGCCTTCAAGATCGACTTTGAACACGACATCCTGCCCGGCTGCATCATTACGCACGGTGGTGAAGTGACCAACGAAACCATCAAGAAAATCCTGGAGGGGGGCAACTGATATGGAAGCCGTATTCCTGACCTTTATATTGATGTTGTCCATTTTTCTGGGCTTCGAACTGATCAACAAAGTACCGGCAACGCTGCACACGCCGCTGATGTCCGGTGCCAACGCGATTTCCGGCATCACCGTGGTCGGTGCCATCAGCCTCGCCGGCACGGGCCAGCACGATGTGGCCCAGTGGTTGGGTGCGGCGGCCGTCGCCCTGGCGACGATCAACGTGGTGGGTGGTTACATGGTGACCGACCGCATGCTGGCGATGTTCAAGAAGAGGGGTAAATAATCATGGGTGCAACCGGATTGGCCATTCAATTGGCGTTTGTTGTCGCGGCGGCCCTGTTTATTTTCGGCCTCAAGCTGCTGGGTTCCGCCGCCACGGCGCGCAAGGGTAACCTGCTGTCTGCCGTGGGCATGCTGCTGGCGATTGTCGCCGCGCTGCTCGACCAGGGTATCGTCGAGTTCCAGTGGGTACTGGCGGGGATGGTTGTCGGCGGTGTGATCGGCGCCGGTGCCGCGCGTCTGGTTCAGATGACCTCCATGCCCGAGATGGTGGCGCTGTTCAACGGCTTTGGCGGCATGGCCAGCCTGCTGGTTGGCGCTGCGGCCCTCGGCAGCGGCGACAGCAACACCTTCATCCTGGTGACCATCGTGCTGTCCATCCTGATCGGTGGTTTGACCTTCACCGGCTCACTGGTGGCCTACGGCAAACTGAGCGAGAAGATTGGCAGCGGCGCCGTGACGTTCAGCGGCCAGCAGATCGTCAACAGTCTGCTGGTGCTGGCGATTCTTGCCAGCGCCGTGATGTTCTGTCTGCAGCCCGAGAACAGCCAGTGGCTGTACGCCATCATCGCGCTGTCCCTGCTGTTCGGCATCATGGCGGTGATCCCCATTGGCGGCGCCGACATGCCGGTGGTCATCTCGCTGCTGAACTCCTATTCAGGTCTTGCGGCCTGTGCGGCGGGTTTCGCCATCAATAACAACATCCTCATTGTCGCCGGCTCCCTGGTGGGCGCCTCGGGTATCATCCTCACGCAGATCATGTGCAAGGCGATGAACCG
>DIAF01000037.1:0-159 GCA_002414665.1 Halieaceae bacterium UBA5085 | reverse complement strand
ATGAACCGCTCCCTGAGCAACGTCCTGTTCAGCGGCTTTGGCAGCGTCAGCAGCACCGAGGCCGTGGTTGAGGGTGAAATCAAGCCGATTTCCGTGGAAGACGCCTTTTACGTACTGGAAGCCGCAAGCAGCGTGGTCATCGTGCCGGGCTACGGCATG
>DIAF01000014.1:1288-89005 GCA_002414665.1 Halieaceae bacterium UBA5085 | reverse complement strand
TACATCGTGCCCTGGGGTTTTTTATGCTGCTCTAGAATAGCGTCGCGACCTGATAAACCAGAAAGGCCGCCGCGTACGCCAGTACGAAGTACGCGCCAAACATCTTCAGTGCGAGGCTGCCGGAACGGGCCTCTTTCGCCAGAATAGCCATGGTCGACACGCATTGCAGGGCAATGGCGAAGAACACCAGCAGTGCCAGGCCAGAAGCGACGGTGAGGTCACTGTTCTGGATCTGCTCGACCAGGGGCACCATGTTTTCCTCGGCGCCCTCAATGCCGAAAATGGTGCCCAGTGTGCCGACGAACACTTCTCGCGCCAGGAATGATGTAAGGATGGCCACGCCGTAGCGCCAGTCAAGGCCGAGTGGTGCAAACAGCGGCTCGATAAACCGGCCCAGATGGCCCAGCCAGGATTGACCCAGGTCGGCGCCAAAATTGGGGAAGTAACCCAGTACCCAGACCACAAGCGTCACCGTGAAGATGATCTTGCCGGCCTTGACCACAAAGTGCTTCGCACGATTAAAAGCGTTGCGTAGCAGAGGCTTGACCCCCGGTAAGCGGTATGGGGGCAGTTCGAGTACGAAGGGCAGGTCGTCAAACTGGTCTTTCCTGGCACGCGACACGAGGCCGGTGATGATCAGGGCCGTCATCATGCCGAAGAAATAAATGCCAAACATGGCCAGCCCCTGCCAGCCCACCAGGCCGCCGAGGAATGTGTCGCCCGGTATAAAAGCGGCGATCAGCAGGGCATAGACCGGAAGGCGAGCCGAACACGGCATCAGCGGGATGGCCATGTAGGTGAGCAGACGCTTCCGCGGCGAGTCGACCGCCCGCGCCGCGTAGATGCCCGGAATGGCGCAGGCAACGCCGGAGAGCATGGGTACGAAACTCTTGCCGGTCAGCCCGAAGTAGCGCAGCGGCTTGTGGCAGATCAGCGTGGCTCGCGCCATGTAACCGGAGTCCTCCAGCAGGCCGATCACAAAAGTCAGAACAAAAATCTGCGGCACGAACACGAGAAATGCCCCGATGCCGCTGAACAGTGCGTCGGCGGTGAAATCTCGCAGGACCTGATTGCCGATCAGCGGCACGATGCCGTCGGCGATCCACGCCAGCGAACCTTCAATCGCGTCCATGGCGGGCGTCGACCAGGTGAAAATCGACTGGAAAAGCAGGTACATGATCCCGAAGAACGCAACGCCTCCGGTCAGGGAATGGAGAAAGAAGGCATCCAATCGATTCTGCGTGCGCACCAACACGTCGCCGCGTGGGCCGAGTCGTTGTGCAAGTTGGTGAGCGGTGCCCCTGAGGATCTCGTCCGGCGTGCCGGTGAGGTGTGGCCGCTGCCGCAGCCTGTCTGCCGTGCGCGCTGCCCTGATGTGCTCGGAGATCTCCGCCAGTCCCTTGCCGGAACGTGCTGAGATCGGTAGCACCCGGGTGTGAATGGCGGCCTCCAGCGCCGGCAGGTCAATGCTAAGATTGTTCGCTTCGAGGACGTCGATCATGTTGGCCAGTACGGTGACCGGCTTGTCATGCAACTCGCACTCGCGGATAACCTGCAGGGTGAAGAACAGGCTTTTTTCCAGTCGTGTGGCATCGATCAGGCACAGTACGTGCTCGACGTCGGCATCAGCGAGGGCCTTTTCAAACTGCGCCACCGCCACCTTTTCCTCTGCCGAGATCGCTTTCAGGGAGTAGGTACCGGGAAAATCGACCAGGTACACATCGTCCATGCCCTGCAACTTGCCGCTGGCGACATCGACGGTAATGCCGGGGAAGTTCGCGACTTTCTGCGACAACCCGGTCAGGCGGTTGAACAGCATGCTCTTGCCCGAGTTGGGGCTGCCGATCAGCAGGACCTTGGTCACAGTGCGGTGCTCTCTACAAGAATGTGATCCGCAATTTCGTCATCCAGTGAATAAATGGTGTTATTGACGCGGTAGACTTTGGGTGCACCGAAACCCGGGGATTGCAGGCAGGACACCGTCTCGCCGGGGTAGAAGCCAAACTCCATGAGGCGTATCTTGTAGGCCTCTGCCAGCAGGTCGTCATAGCCGGCGATGGCACAGTGTTCCCCACGGCGCAGTGACCACAGCGTTTTCGGCGCCCCCGGGGGCTGCGTTTTCTTCATTGGCGGTGTCACTCGAGTGTGGGAGACGGTTGTCGCGACATCTGTGCGCGCACCATAACGCGAACGATTCCCATTTGGAAGGCTTTTCCTCAGCGATGTGCCGGGTATCATGTGTGGGCCACTCTATTATACTCAGCGTGTTGGCGCACCGGTGCCGGAGTCTGGCCGTTGGTCGGGAGCGTTACCACGTGTTTACTGTCACCCTGGTGCACTTGTGAGGAGTCAGGAAATGTCCGATGTGTCAGAGCAGGAACTGCGGGAAAACTTCGATCATTTTGACCGCAATGGCGACGGTAAGATTGAGTTAAAGGAGTTTGCCGCCCTGTTGGAGGGTCTGGATGCGCTAGAGCCTGGGGAAGACCCGCAGGTCGGGTTCCGGGCCATTGACAGCGACGGCAGCGGCGTCGTCGAGTTTGATGAGTTTGTCGCCTGGTTTCAGGACCGCTAGGCGCGCGCCCCTGCGCAGTACGCTTGGGCGGTTCGCCGCGTGAACCGCTGCATTTGAGGTGAGATACTGCATGGCAGAACAGGACATACTGCAGATAAGCGCAACGCTGGCCCTGCCGCTGGAAGAAGTCGAGTTGCACGCGATTCGGGCGCAGGGTGCCGGGGGACAGAACGTCAACAAGGTGTCCACCGCCATACACCTGCGTTTCAATGCCGTGGCATCTTCCCTCCCTGAAAACTGTATTGCTGCGCTGCTTGCCTGCCGCGACAGCCGCATTTCGGAAGAGGGAGTTGTTACCATCAAGGCGCAGCGTTTCCGCAGTCAGGCGAAAAATCGGCAGGACGCGCTGGCGCGTCTGGCTGAGTTGATCGCCGGGTGCTGTCGCCCGCGTAAACCCCGCAGGCCTACGAGACCCACACTCGCGTCCAGACGCAGGCGTCTTGACAAGAAGCAGCAGCGCGGCACCCTCAAAGCCCAGCGCCGGCCGGTCAGGCGGGGAGACGAATAATACCTTCCCTGCGTCGACCGCGTAGGTGGGCAGCTTCAACGAACCGCCGCGACCGTCACCTGCTACCGTCATTGTCTCGGGTGGTGTTCACGTGGCTGCTGATTGTCGTCGGGGTGGTCGCCGAGCCCGGCGCCACGCCAGCCACGGAAGCCTCCCGCTTCCAGCGTCTGGTGGAGCAACTGGAGGCTGACGAGTCAGGTCGGCAGCAGTTTGCGGACATCGCACTGATGGAGCTGGCCGAAGTGCTGCTCGCCGAGGCGGCACTGGCGCGGCGTCAGGCCGCAGATAAGCAGGCGGGCCCTCGCAGCCCTGTCGGCTGGGCGGTAGCGGTTGAACAGTATGCGGGCGAGGTGCTGCGCCTGCAGCGCGCGGTGCAGGCAAACAAGCCGGTCCAGTTGCTGATGCCGCCGCTTGCAGATCCGGCGATACAGGTGGGCGCTGCCAGCGTTATGCTCAGTCACCCCCGCCGGGACCAGCAGGGGGTACTGGAGGCACGCATTGTCTCGGCGTTCTGCGCAGACAATGACTGTGCCCGCGTGTTGGCGCCCACAACGCCGGCGCAGGCCGCCAGACAGGAACCGATACCCATCACGGCAGAGACGCCGGAGCCCGCCTGGAGTTTCACGCGTGACGGAAATGTCTGTGCGCAGCGCGGGTTGCGCGTTGAGTTTCCGCCGCCAGCAGAACGCGCGGGCAGTCGACTGGTGGATGAGCGCGCCCTGTGCCAGCAGCTGTTCGCCGAACTGAACAACCTGGCATTGGAACTGCGCTGGCAGATGCGTCAGGGAGTGACGTTGGAGTGGTCCGCGATGGTGAGTACGTCCCTGCCGCAGCGCACGGATCACGCGGTACTGCTCAATAGCGCCGGTGATACCCTGCTCATTGCGCTGCCACTGCTGCACGGTACGCCCGGGTTGCTCTACGTGTTATTGCCCTGGCTCGCCGCTGAAGTCGGCAGTGGGCCCCCTGCAGACATTACCCTCGATGCGGTCAAGCTGGGCTGGACGACGTCCGTTTCGCGCTGACCCTAGCGGTCGCCGCGTGCCCTGGCGAATGCCGCGGCGAGAGCCGTTGAGGGTTCTGCACCCTTGCTGGCAGCCTTGTGTGTGGCATTGCCCCGCGCGGCTGACTTTGCCCCAGCGCCTCGCGGCTCCTGCTGTCGCCCGCCCGGTTGGCGGACGGCGTCCTGCGCCTTGTCGTTGAGGCGCATGCTCAGGGCAATGCGCTTGCGCTCCAGATCCACTTCCATGACTTTCACTTTCACGACGTCACCGGCCTTTACCACCTCATGTGGATCCTTGATGAAGCGGTCAGCGAGAACCGATATGTGGACGAGGCCGTCCTGGTGGACCCCGACATCTACAAAGGCGCCGAAATTGGTCACGTTGGTCACTGTGCCTTCCAGCACCATGTCTGGCCTCAGGTCGCCGATTTTCTCGACACCCTCCTGAAAGCTCGCCATGCGGAACTCCGGGCGTGGATCGCGCCCCGGTTTGTCCAGTTCACGGAGGATATCGAGCACCGTGGGCAGGCCCACCTGTTCGGTGACGTAGTCGCTGGGCCGCAAGCTGCGCAGGAAAGCAGAGTCGCCAATCAGGCTGGACAGGGATCGCTGCTGGCGTTCGGCAATACGTTCGACCAGGGGGTACGATTCGGGGTGCACGGCGGAGGCATCGAGCGGGTTGCTGCTATTGTTGATGCGCAGGAAGCCCGCTGCCTGCTCAAAGGTTTTCTCGCCGAAGCGCGGCACCTGCAGCAGGTCCCTGCGGCTGGTGAAGCTGCCTGCCTGGTCGCGCAGTGCCACGATGTTGTTGGCCAGATTCTGGTTCAGGCCCGACACGCGAGCCAGCAGCGGTACCGACGCTGTATTCACGTCGACGCCCACTGCGTTCACGCAGTCCTCGACGACGGCGTCCAGCTGACGCGCCAGCTGAACCTGGCTGACGTCGTGTTGGTACTGGCCCACACCAATGGACTTCGGGTCGATTTTCACCAGCTCGGCCAGAGGATCCTGCAGGCGCCGGGCAATGGACACGGCGCCGCGTATGGTCACGTCAAGGTCGGGGAACTCGCGCGCAGCGAACTCGGAAGCGGAGTAGATAGAGGCGCCGGATTCGTTCACCATGACTTTGCGGCAGTTCAGTTCCGGGTGTTCCTGCAGCAGGTCGCCGACGAACTTGTCGGTTTCCCGGCTGGCGGTGCCATTGCCGATGGCGATTAGCTCGACGCCGTGCTGCTGTATCAGCCGCAGGAGTTCCGCGCTGGCCTCGCGCGTGCGCTTCTGCGGCGGGTGGGGAAACAGCGCGCCGTGGTCCACCACTTTGCCGGTGGCATCGACGACCGCCAGCTTCACGCCAGTGCGCAGGCCCGGGTCGAGCCCGATCGTCGCGTGCGCTCCCGCGGGCGCTGCCAGGAGAAGGTCTTTCAGGTTGCGGGCGAAGACGGCAATCGCTTCCTGCTCGGCGCGCTCCCGCAGTTGTGTCAGCAGATCGGTCTGCAGATGGCTGAGCAGCTTGATCCGCCAGGTCCAGCGCACGGTATCCGCCAGCCAGCGATCAGCGGCGCGCCCGGCATCACGAATCGACCAGTGATCCGCAATCATGGCTTCGCAGGGGTGGGCATCTCCGGGCTTTTCCTCCGGGTTGAGCAGCAGGTCGAGCTGCAGGAAGCCTTCATTGCGACCGCGGAACATGGCCAGTGCGCGGTGCGACGGCGTCGTCGCCAGTGGCTCTGTGTGTTCGAAGTAGTCGCGGAACTTGGCACCTTCGGCATCCTTGCCGGGCACCAGGCAGGAAGCGAGCAGGGCATTCTCCAGCAGGAACGTGCGCAAGCGCGCCAGCAGGTCGGCATCTTCCGCAAAGCGTTCCATCAGGATCTGTCGCGCGCCATCAAGAGCCGCCTTGACATCGGCAACACCGTGATCCGGGTTCAGGTAGGATTCGGCGAGTTGCTCGGGACTCTGCTGCGGATCCGCGAGCAGCGCCTCTGCCAGCGGTTCCAGCCCCGCCTCCCGGGCAATCTGCGCCTTGGTGCGCCGTTTTGGCTTATAGGGCAGGTAGAGGTCTTCCAGCCGGTTCTTGGTGTCGGCCTCCAGCAGCGCCTGTTCCAGGGCCGGGCTGAGCTTGTCCTGCTCGGCAATCGACTTGAGAATGGCGGTGCGGCGCTCGTCAAGCTCCCGGAGGTAGCGCAGGCGTTCATCAAGATGACGCATCTGCGTGTCATCCAGCCCCCCCGTGACTTCTTTCCGATAGCGTGAGATGAAGGGCACGGTGGCGCCCTCGTCCAGCAGGCCGATCGCTGCGCTGATCTGGCTTTCTTTAACGGCGAGTTCTTCGGCGATACGCTGGGAAATGCTCTTGCTCATGGTATCCGGTGGGGTCCTGTAGTGTCGCGGCGCGTCATTATGCGTGACCCCGGCGGCGAAAACGATCTGGTTTTTTTCCTCGTTTTGTGCGTGACTGGCCGCGTTGGGAGGAAGGAAAATTCGATGAAGACCCTGCACATGCTGCGTCACGCCAAGTCCGACTGGGGGAAGCCGGGGCTTGCCGACCACGACCGGCCACTGAACGCCCGCGGCCTGCGTGACGCGCCCCGCATGGGCGCGGCGTTGCAGCGGCAGCTGGCGCCGATGGGTATCCATGTCAGTACGGCACGGCGTGCGCAGATGACTCTGCAGGGACTGTGCGCAGGCTGGCCCGGCCTGGCCGCGGCACCACACTGCAGCGAACGGGATCTCTATACATTCAGTGCAATGGACCTGCTGGCCTGGCTACGCGCCCGTTCCGACAGCGAGGAACAGCTGTTCTTGATTGGGCACAACCCCGGTTTGACCGACCTGGCTAACCTCCTGGTGCCGGAGCTGCGCCTGGCCAACCTGCCGACGGTGGGCTATCTGCGCATCCAGCTGTCTGTGCAGCACTGGGCGTCCGTGAGCGATGGTGCCGGGATACTGCAGCAGCAGCTTTTCCCCAGGGACCTGCCGCCGGAGGGTTAGCTGCGGCCGTGGGCTGAGGTGTAGTCGATGTGAGGGCCGACGGGCACCACGCCGGTTGGGTTGATGTTGCGGTGTGATGCGTAGTAGTGGGTCTTGATGTGGTGGAAGTCCACAGTGTCCGCGACGCCCGGACGTTGATAGATGTCCCGGATGTACCCCGGCAGGTGCCGGTAGTCCTCCAGCCGCTGTCGGTTGCACTTGAAGTGTCCGTGGTACACGGCATCAAAGCGGATCAGTGTGGTGAACAGGCGAATGTCCGCCTCGGTCAGGCTGGCGCCAGTCAGGTACCGCTGATCCGCAAGGTGTGCATCGATATGATCCAGCTCCTCGAACAGGGCATGGTAGGCTTCCTCGTAGGCCTGCTGTGTGGTGGCAAAGCCCGCTCGGTACACGCCGTTATTGATGGCGGGGTAAATGCGCTCATTCCAGTCGTCAATGGCACTGCGCTCGGCCGGGGCGTACAGGTCCAGTGTGCTTCCGGTAATGTTGTTGAAGGCGCTGTTGAACATGCGAATGATGTCAGCGGATTCGTTGCTGACGATGGTATTGCGTTCGCAGTCCCAGAGTACCGGCACCGTCACCCGGCCGGTGTAGGCGGGGTCTGCCCGGGTGTATATTTGATGGTGGAAATCGGCGCCGCCCACCCCGTCGCCGGTGCTGCCCTGGTCGCGATCGAAGGTCCAGCCGTTCTCCAGCATCAGGGGGCTGACCACTGACACATCAATGTGTGCTTCCAGGTTCTTCAAGGCGCGTACAATCAGCGTTCGATGTGCCCAGGGGCAGGCGAGCGAGACGTACAGGTGATAGCGCCCGGATGCGGCTGCAAAACCGGCGTCTCCGGTCGCACCCGCCGCGCCGTCGGCGGTTACCCAGTGCCTGAACCGGGCGCTCTCGCGCACGAAGCGGCCATCGTTGCTGTCAGTGTCGTACCAGATGTCCTGCCACTGTCCGTTTACCAGCATACCCATTGCATTGCTCCTGTTATCTCTACGTCGGCAGCAGTGTGAATTCGAAGGCATGCTTTTAAAATCGCATAATTTTGCTGAAACATTTCGAAAAAATAGAACTTATGTGCCCTTTATCCCCCAGCGGGGCCTTGCCGACTGAATAGCTCAGCGAGATGGCGCGCGGCGGGGCCGGCACAGTCGGGGTCGGCGACCGTCAGGTACAGCGTCGCGTGGCGGCGGGCTCCCTGCTCAAGTGGCAGTGCCTCCAGCTCGCCTGTATCCAGGGCATTTGAGATGCGCGTTCGCGGCAGCCAGGCGAAACCGAGGCCACGGGTAACGAGCTCGATGGATGTGGCCACGTGACTTACGGTCCAGCGCTGCTCCGCGCCGAGCCAGCCGGAGTCAGTGCGCCGGTCCTGAGCGGAGTCGCGAATGACGATTTGTCGCTCCCGTGCGAGATCCTGCAGTGTCAATGTACGACCCAGCGCGAGCAGTGCGTGCCCGCGCGCCGCAACCGCTACGAACTCGGTCTGCATGACGGGCTCGCCGAGGAAGCCCGCGGGCACCGAGCTGGCAATCAGTAATCCGACTTCGCCCCGCAGCAGGCGCTCTGCGCCACCGGAAAGGATGGTTTCGTAAAGCTCAATCCGTGTGTTGGGATAGCGTTGGGAGAACGCCGCCATCACCTGTGCCAGTTCTGCAGTGGGGTACAGCTCATCCACAGCCAGATGAATCTCCGCCTCCGTGCCCTGCGCGAGGCTGCTGGCGACGTCCTCCAGCTGGGCCGCCTGTGCCAGCAGTTGGGAGGCGCGGCGCAGCATCAGCGTGCCTGCCTCGGTAAGCTGCGCCTTGCGGCCTACGACTTCCAGCAGCCTGACGCCCAGCTGGTCCTGCAGTTTGTGCACCGCGTGATTGATGGTCGACTGGCTCTTGTGGATGGCCGCAGCCGCCTGGGCGAATCCACCGTGTTCGACCACGGCCTGCAGCATGCGCCACTGTTCAAGTGTTGTGCGGTTCACGCTCTGACCTTTCTCTATTAGCGAAAATAAGAGGCCAAATAATGCAATTTATCTTCGCAAATAACGAGCTTAATCTGTAGCAACAGCCTCTGGGAGCGACACTCATGAACGCACGTTCGGTACAGGAAATACGTCGGGCCAGGCCTGCACAGGACGGAGACGGCGTGGCGATCAAGCGGGTGACCGGCATGCGGCATACGGCGATGGACCCGTTTCTCATGCTGGATGAACTCCATGCACAGCGCCGGGAGGACCTCGGAGGCGGTTTCCCGCCGCACCCCCATCGGGGGATGCAAACCCTGACGTACATGAAACACGGCGGCATTATCCACGAGGACAGCCGGGGCAATCGTGGTGAAATCCGCGATGGCGGCGTGCAGTGGATGTCGGCCGGGCGCGGCATTATCCACTCGGAGATGCCCACCGCGGACACTGAGGGTCTGCACGGCTTCCAGCTCTGGGTCAATCTCCCGGCGGCGGAAAAGCTGAAGGAGCCGCGCTACCGCGATATTCCGGCGTCAGCGCTCACGTGGGTAGAGGGCGACGGCTACGCCGCTGCGGTCATCGCCGGCGAGTGGCGGCTGGGTGAGTGGGTCGGCCACGGACCCTTGCGGGAGCTGGCACCGCGGGCTGCTCTGGTTGACCTCACGCTGCACCCCCAGGCCCTCCTCGATCTGCCCGTGCCACCCCGGGACACCTTGCTGGCTTATGTATATGCGGGGTCACTCGAGCAGCCGGCCCAGTCCATTACCGCGGGGGAACTGGCCGTTACCACGCACGGGGATCGTTGGTCATTGCGTGCGGGTAGCGCAGGTGTCTCCCTGCTGCTGTTGCGCGGGGAACCGGTTGCCGAACCCGTTGCCCAGTACGGTCCCTTCGTGATGAACACCCAGGCCGAACTTGAGCAGGCGATTCGTGACTACCAGTCGGGCGAGTTCGGCTGATCGCCCACCGTACCAAATCCCGCCGCGATACCCGGCGGGACGGCTGCGTTTATCTGGTGGCGGTGGTACCCTAGCGGTTTTGTCACGGGAAAGGATGAGTCATGCTGCGATTTCCGGCGCTGTGCCTGATCTTGCTGCTCACGGGGTGTGGTGTAAACCAGCCTCCAGCGCCGGAACCGCCACAGGAGCAGCCCTTCGGGGCGGCCCCGCCCGAGGTGGCCTCGCCGCAGAGCGCGAGCAATGAACAGGTCTGCACGGAACCTCGACCGCAGGTGTGTACCATGGAATACAATCCCGTGTGCGCGCTGCGCGACGGCGGTCAGCGCGAGACACTGGCCTCGCCCTGTAATGCCTGTGCCGACGCGGGCGTGGTCAGCCATACACCGGGAGTCTGCGACAGCGATGCCTGATGATGTCGTGAGCACCGCGCCAGGAGGCCGGGGGCCCGCCCTGCAATGAGCCTGACCAAGCGCATTCTCCTTGCGATGGTAGCCGGCATTGTCCTCGGCTCCCTGTGTAACCTGTTGCTGCAGAGCAGCGAACTGGCCGACGTCTGGCGCCGGATCGTCAACGACTGGCTGGTGCTCGGTGTTTTCGACGTCATTGGCCGCATGTTTGTGGCCTCGCTGAAATTGCTGGTCGTGCCCCTGGTGCTGGTATCGCTCATCTGTGGCTCCAGCTCCCTGGGCGACAGTGCCCGCATGGGGCCAATCGCGGTGAAAACCATCCTGTTCTACCTGGCGACCACTGCCATCGCCATCAGCATCGCCTTGCTGGCGGCGGTGGCTATTGGTCCGGGCGCCGGCGTGGAAATGGCAGGGGACGCGCAATTCGAGGTGGCCAAGCCGCCGCCGCTTACCGACGTGCTGGTGGGCATCGTGCCCTCTAACCCGGTAGCCGCCATGGCCGAAGGCAACATGTTGCAGGTGATTGTGTTTGCGCTGCTCTTCGGTTACGCCATTTCCCACGCCGGCGAGCCGGGGCGTCGCATTGCCAGCTTTTTTACCGATATGGAAACCGTGATCATGAAGATGGTGGGCTTGCTCATGGAGCTGGCCCCCTGGGGTGTGTTTGCCCTGCTCGCCAAACTGTTTGCCGAGATGGGCATCAGTGCCATCATGGATCTCGCCGCCTATTTCTTCACGGTCCTCGCGGTACTGTTGTTCCACGGTCTGGTGACCTACAGCGCTCTGCTGGCGAGCATCGCCCGGGTGTCACCGCGGATGATGATGCACAAGATGCGCTCGGTGTGGGCCTTTGCCTTCAGCACGGCATCCTCCGGCGCCACCCTGCCGATTACCCTGCGGACCGTGGAGCGCCGCCTGGGGGTGCACAGTTCCGTTGCCGGGTTTACCGTGCCACTCGGGGCCACGATCAACATGGATGGCACGGCGATCATGCAGGGCGTCGCCACGGTGTTTATCGCCCAGGTGTATGGCGTGGAACTGAGCATGGCCGCCTACCTGACGGTGATCCTTACCGCCACTCTCGCCTCCATCGGTACCGCGGCAGTGCCCGGTGTCGGTCTGGTCACGCTGGCACTGGTGCTGGAACAGGCCGGCTTGCCGGTTGAGGGTATCGCTCTCATCATTGGTGTCGATCGCCTGCTCGACATGGTGCGCACCGCAGTCAACGTCACTGGCGATGCAACCGTAGCCGTGATTGTGGGTAAAAGTGAAAACCAGCTCGACATGGCGGTCTTTGACGATCCCCGTGCTGACCTGGAATCGAAACGGAAGTAACACATGTCTATTCAGGTGACGATCGTGCCGGTCACGGCCTACCAGCAGAACTGCTCCATCATCAAGTGTCTGGATACCGGGCGAGGGGCTCTGGTGGACCCCGGCGGTGACGTCGAGCGCCTGTTGCAGGCCGCGGAGAAAATGGGGGTAACAGTAGAAAAAATATTGCTGACCCATGGCCATATGGATCACTGCGCCGCAGCGGATGTATTGCGCCAGCAGCTGGGAGTGCCTATCGAAGGGCCGGAGAAAGAGGACGCGTTCTGGATTGACCGTCTGCCCGAGTGGTGCAGGATGTCAGGCTTTCCGCACGCCGATGCCTTTGTTCCCGACCGCTGGCTGGAGCAGGGTGACACGGTGACAGTGGGCGCGCAGACCCTGCAGGTCTTTCATTGCCCTGGCCATACCCCGGGCCATGTGGTGTTTCTGCACGCGGGAGAGCGAGTGGCCTGGGTGGGCGATGTGCTGTTCCAGGGTTCAATCGGGCGCACCGATTTCCCGCGAGGCGATCATGACCAGTTGATTGCCAGCATCCGCGAAACACTGTTTCCCCTGGGGGACGATATCACCTTTGTCCCTGGCCACGGACCCACGTCAACGTTTGGCCAGGAGCGTCGCAGCAACCCGTTCGTGGCTGATACGCGCTACGGCTGACAGGCTCCCCGACTACTGGATGATCTTGATCCAGTCTCCGGTGCGCGGCTCGCCACTCGGATAAAGACCATTCAGCAGCCGTAGTTGCGCTTCCGCATCCGGTAGCCGAATACTGGCGGCGAGGCTGGCCATGGTGGCTCCCCGTGGTACCTGGATATAGCGCACATAACGCTGTTCACCGGCATTGCGTTCCTGTGGATGCAGCGGGCGGAAGCTCTGGATCATTGCCAGCAGGTCGGCGTCCGCGGCTTTGAATTTGTCAGCCTTGCCCTCAAACAGGAACTGCCAGTTGTGATTGATCACCGCCAGGCGCCGTGTTTCCCCGCCGCCACTGGCGAGGGCGCTGTAACCCTGCAGACCCGCCTGCTCAAGCTCCAGACCATCGCTGATGCCGCCACTGGCGGCCGCCTCCAGCGCCTGTTGCGGGGTTTGTTGCGGGTCCGGTTTCTGCAGGGTAATGGTGAGGCTGGCGCTGCCGTCTGCAGCGCTGGCGACGATCGCGCGACTGCCACTGCTGACCTGCCAACCCGGTGGGTAGGCAAAACTGAACGCCAGCTTGTTGTGGTAGTAGCGGTTGTCCTCACGTTTTATGCGTGGGCCCCAGGGTAGCCCATCCGTGCGCCGCTGGAACTCGCCGGGCACGCTGGGATCCTCGAGCACCTGCCCGGTGTCCAGCTCGCTGGCGGCACGGATCACGGTTTGCAGGCGCTGGTCGTTGCGCGGGTGTGTGGCGTACAGCCCGTGGTAGGTGCCGGCGGGCTTACCGCCCGCCTTGGCGCGCACGCGCTGATACTGCTCCTGGTCCTTGAGCACGCCAATCACGTTCAACAGTGCGTCGGGCTCATAGCCGCTCAGGTACATGTAACGCGCCCCCAGACCGTCCGCCTCCAGCTCGTGCTCCCGGCCGTAGCCGCGCACCAGCTCAGTGCCGTACATCCCCGCAGAGTCCATGATGTCCCGGCTGCCGGTGAGCACGCCGGCGGTGACCGCCAGCACCTGTGTGGTGAGTGATCCGGCGCGCTGGCGGGCAGCGTGCCGCGCCGTAACGTGGGCAATCTCATGGCCGAGCACACCGGCCAGTTCCGCTTCGGAGTCGAGGTAGGCGAGCAGTCCGCGGTGGATATAGACATAGCCGCCCGGCGTGGCGAAGGCATTCAGGTCCGGACTGTCGATGACGGTGAAGGTAAACGGCAGGTCTGGTCGGTCACTGTTGGCGACCAGGCGCTGACCGACACGGTTTACATAGTCCTGCAGCTCCCGATCATCGTAGATCGCACCTTCCTTCTGGATCTCGGCGTACATCTCCTGCCCGATCTTCGCTTCCTTGGACTCACTCATGACCACTACGCTGGCACCGCCGGTTGCGGGGTTACCGGCGCAGCCGGTGAGCGCGGCAAGCAATGCAAGGCCCAGCGCGGTGTGACGAATGAGTGCGGGCATCATGGACGGCTCCTAGTCTGTGCGCGAGAGAAATTCCAGCAACTGGTCGCCCACACTGTCGCAGGCAGTGCCCTGAACCGGCGCGATAATGGGGATCGGCAGCACCACGGCGGGCATATAGGACTGGCCGCTAGCCGTGGCGCTGATGCGGCCGACCTCGGCGCGTTGAGTGAAATCCCAGATGGTGGCTTCGTAGCTGGCGTCGTCAGACCAGGTGCCGAAGCCGAAACAGCCTGCGCCGCCCGGGCCGATACCGCAGGTCATGGAACCTGCCGAGTCGCCCCGCACCGTACTGCCGTCAATCCAGATCATGTAACGCGTCTGCAGGGCCGCAAATTTTTCCGCCACGTCGCGGTGCTCGAAGAGTTTTTCCAGATCCGAGGGGCGCAGGGGTGCGGTGCGCGGTTCAAACCAGGGGTAGAGGGCATTGAGAAACTCCAGCTCATCGATGACACGAATCGATGGGTCGCGTGCCTCTATATGTCCGCCGACACAGCGAATAAAGCCGGGCTCGGTCTCGTAGTCGCTGGCGTGGCGGCGACCGAGAATTACCACTGAGGCGTCACCGATACCGGCCGTCGGTGAATTGAACACCATCTGGTCCACCGTTGCGTTTACGCAGCCGGTCAACCAGGGCAGCAATGCCGCACACAGCAGCAGGAGACGCAGCGTCATGGCAGCACCTGTGCCTGGCCGCCAGCCCGGGGCAGGCTGTTTAGCCAGGCCTCAACCTGCGGCACACGGGTAAAGGTGGTGGCGAAATGCGCGCCCGCATCGCGCAGTGCAACGATGGCGGCCAGCCGCACAGCACCTTCATCACTCTGCATGAATGCGGTGGGCGTTTTGCCATACGCCGGCATGGTCCATTCCGCGATCGGTTCTCCACCCACGGTGACCAGTTGAAAGCGGTAGCGCATCCAGATCTCATAGACCTTGACGTTGGTGTGTGCCGGGATGGCGTACTGTAGTTCATCGACCGAGGGGAGCAGGACGGCATCGACCAACGGATTCATTTGCCCTGGCCCGGGTTTGCCGTTCATGAACACAACTTCGCGGAACATGCCCCTGAGCAGGGTTTGCCACAACTCCACCTGTGCCTGGCCGGTATTCACCAGCCAGCTCGATTCGGCTCGTCCACTGGCCTCATCGAAAAACTCGTGATTGGCGAATTCGTTGTCGTACCAGACGCCCAGCCTCAGCGGCAGCGGGTTCATCACCGGGTCGGGAAATTCGCTCTCTACAACCACCTGTTTGGTACCGCAGCCCGCCAGCAGACAGGCGAGTGCCAGCGCCGCGAGCCAGCGGCCGCGCTCAGGGGCGGTAGTCATTGAGCCCGACAAAGGTGCCTCCATTGCGATACGTCATCTCTCTCATCAGCGCCGCGAAGCGGTGTGCGGTATTCTGCTGGGCAGGCGCCTGTGAATAGAGTACGGGAAAACCCACGGCATGGATGCGTATCAGGCGCTGGTCACCGCTGTCGCGGTTGAGTCGGTCAACGGTGGTGAGCACCTGGCTGATCGAGTTGCCGGTAAAGTCGTCACCGAACACGTAGATGCTAATGCGTTTCTTGCCGTCGTAAAAGCTGCGGATGGCCTGGGTGATACCCTCCACCGGGCTCGAGTTGCTGAATACGTTCCAGTTGCGCAGGTTCTGGATGATCGCCGCGCGCCGTGCGGCGGTATCCGGTATCCACTGGCCGCGATAGCGGCTGAACATGTAGTCACCCATATCGTTCATGACCTGAATGCCCTTCACCTCCGGGTAGATGCTCAGCACCGACTCGACCTCCCTCAGCACCCGCTCCCAGGCGTAATAGAACATGGAGCCGGAGGTGTCGATGACAAAGATAATGTACTCGCTGTCGACTGGTATACCGCCAATATAATTGTTCTTCGCCTGTGCCTGCTGGGCCTGCAGTCGCTTCTGTTCCTCGGTAAGCGACTGGCGTGCAATGGCCAGCTGCTCGGCGATCACATCACTGGTGCTGGCGCTGACCTGCAGGCTGTCGTGGCGGGAGCGCGTGCTGGCCAGCTGTGCCTGGAGAATGGCGATGCGCTCGCGATACGCCGACAGCTGTTCCTGGCGCGCGTTCAGGTCGCGGTTGAGGATGCGCGTTTCGCCCCGTATCTCGAACACCTGTTCCTGCAGTTCTGCAACCTTGCCCTGCAAGTTGACGGTGGATGCCTCGATAATTTGCGGCTGCACCGTTTTGGTAATCATCAGCAACAGGATTACGGCGCCGAAACCACAGCAGATGACGTCGAGAAACGACAGCGAGAACTCTTCGGTGGTCCGTCGTTTGCGCATACCGACTCCTAGGGCCAGTCCCGCGAGGGCGTCATGAAACTGCCACGGGTCGCCTGGGCGAGTTGCCAGAATGCCGAAGCCGCCATCGGATCGCCCTCCATTGGCGCGAGAATGATATTCACGGGCACGTTCCTTGGCAGTCGCCGCAGTGCCTGCTGATAGAGATCCAGGCGTTGTTTACCGTTGACCGTGCTGCCTCGCGGCGCCGCGGTGCCCTGGGTCGGCAGGCCGTCGGTAATCAGGAATATGTTGTCTGCCACCGGGCTCAACCGGCCCAAGGCGATGAAGGCGTTTTCCAGGCTGGTGCCGCCGCTGGGCAGGATGCTGCGCAGGGCGCGCGTGGCGGATTCCAGCTGTGGCTGATTGGCAACCTCCAGCCACTTGCCGGCGGTTT
This sequence comes from Halieaceae bacterium UBA5085, assembly GCA_002414665.1. Lineage (GTDB taxonomy): Bacteria > Pseudomonadota > Gammaproteobacteria > Pseudomonadales > Halieaceae > Haliea. Next base: position 72,481 of record DIAF01000014.1, on the reverse strand, counting down.
CCGGCAGTGCAAAGTTCGCTTCGGTATTGAACGTAATGATCTGGTAGCTGCTGCCAACCGGCAGCTGGGCCGTCAACCAGTCAACGGTGTTCAGTGCGCGGCTCCATTTCTCCGCACCGCGCTGTATGTCGGCTCCCATGTTGCGCAGGCGGATAATATTGACCAGGCGGTCGGCCAGCATGCTGGATGAAACATCCAGCAGAATCACGATATGCCGCCCGCCCAGATTCAGCCCGGTAAGGTACTGGCGGTTGCCGTCGCCGGTGAACGTGCGGGCGCTGTTGCCACTGGTGTCCTCGGCGGATTCCCGCAGGCGCTTCACTTCCGCCTCCAGCGCCTGAATCTGGGATTTGAGCCGCTCCAGGTCCGGGCTGCTGCTGGTGGCATCGCGCAGACCGGCAATCAGCGCTTCATACTCGTCGATTTCCTCTGTCACCCGTGTGGCCCTGCCCTGGGCCTCCACCATCTGCTGGTCGATGTCACTCAGGGCATTGCGCAGTTTCACCAGCCCGGCTTCGCCGTCGGCGATATCCTCCTCCAGCAGGTTGACTTCGGAGAGCAGGTCGCGATTCAGCTCGCGCGATTGCACTTCTATGGAGTGGTCAATGATCAGGAAAACCAGCACGACTGCGCCGAAGCCGCAGGACATGATGTCCAGAAAACTCAGGTTGAAGGTCGTAAAGCCGCGCTTGCGCCTTGCCATGCTGCGCCTCGCCTAGTCGCTGACCCGGATCAGCAGGGCCTCGGTGCCGTCCGCCAGTTGCAGGCGATCTCCGCTCGCAACGCGGTCCCCATCGTGACAGGGCGCATTGTTGCGCGCGAGTGTCCCTGCATCCGGCCCGGCATGCAGGCGCCAGTCACCGCTGGCATCCGCCATCAGGGACCAGCCTGCGCCCAGTGAGGTGCCATCAGCCTGCAGTGCACGGGCCTCGGCGTGACGCAGCAGGTGCGTTGCGCGGGGCAGTGGCTGCGGCGCCGCCGGTTCTGGCGCTGTGTCGGCGGCAGCTCCTGCCACGGCGGGCAGACGCTCGACAAAGACCAGGGCCTCGGCGCGCTGTAGCAGGCGCGGCTCGTGCAAGGCCAGTGCGCGCTGCATATCGCCGGCCTGCAGCACGGTCGCCGTCAGGCGTGACTGCAGCTCTGGAAGCAGGGCAGCCACAGGGTCCAGCAACAGTGTCGCCGGGTGTTCGCGGGGCAGGTTGCCGGTGACCGCGTCGAGCAGTGTGCGACTGGCCGCCTGCAGGTCATGGCGCGTCAGTCGCGCGTGGTAGCCGTTCACGCTCAGGCTGGTTTCCGCCGCGTCGCGCAGGGTGCGCAGGGTGCCGGGCAGGGCATCATAAAGCTGCTGCTCGGTTTCCGCACGGCGGCGGGGGTCGAAGCGGGTCTGGCGAATGAACGCGCTGGCTGCTGCCTCGACCACCCGCTCCTGCAGCGCCAGCAGTCCGCAGCCAGGCAGTGGCGTTGCCTTGTGCAGGGCGACCTCTGCCCCGTCGCGGCGCACTTCGCTGAGCAGGGCCTGATGTAACTGGATCTCCAGATGGAACAGCGTGGTCTCCGGAGGATGAAGACTGGCCAGGGCGACACTGCGGTTGACCAGGCCCACAGCCGCGAACGGGCACTGCTGGATTATCCCCAGTAGCAGCGCGATCTGTTCCTTGCGCATACTGCCGGGCGCGGCCAGCAACAGTTCCTCCGGTGCACCCGCCTCCCGGTGCAGCGCCTGCAGGTGGGCGTGGACCAGGTCGGCCGTGTGGCGGGCCGGTCCCAGGGCGGGCTGCAGTGCATCGGTATTGAGTTGCCACCAGTAGCGCGTGGAGATGTCTCGCGGCCGCAGCCGTGCCGCCGCGCGTGCATCCTGCCCGAATCGGTACTGCCCGGCGTCCAGCAGCGCGTAGCCGGGGCTGCTCAGGTGCAGATCACCGTGCCAGATCTGCAGGTTGCTGTCGTGGATGTCGAGCCAGGCGACCGGCATCTCAGTGAGCCACCAGATGGCGCAGCAACCGTTTGTCGGCGTAGCGCTGGCAGTCGAGCACCAGCTTCTCCTGTGACTGTTGCAACTGGTGCAGGCAGAACATGATGATGATGCTCAGCACCAGAGCGACGAAGGTGCTGTTGAAGGCGACGCCAAGGCTCACCGTGACCCCGGAAATATCGCCCTCGACGGCCTTGTAGGCCTGCGCGAGAGCATCGCCGATACCGCGCACCGTACCGATGAAGCCGATGGAAGGAATCGCCCAGGCGATATAGCGCACCATCGACAGCTCCGAGTCGAGGCGATCGGACTCCACTTCGCACTCTTCCTTGATGGTGTTGGAAACCGCCTGGATGCTGCCTGTAGTGGCGAAACGCTGCAGTGCGCTTAACAGCGTGCGCGGCAGGAGATAGTCCTGTTCGGCGGCAGGCAGCGCCTCGAGTGAACGGCTGTATTCTCGCGCATCCTCCGGAAGCAGGGTGGTGCCATCGGGAATCTCCAGCAGTGCGCGTTCCAGCAGCGCCTGCTCGCGCAGAGTGCTGCGGCCCTTGTAGGCCATGATGGCAAGGGCCCACAACAGCAGAATAAAGCAGGCCTCCTGCTCGAAGTCCCGTATGACAACCGCCAGGCTGCGCTCTGGCACGATGTCCTCACCTGCGGCCTGTAGCGCCATTTGCTGCTGCAGCTGTGCGTCCGCGCTGGGCCGGATTACGCCGACATACAGGGCGTGTACAACGATGATGGCAATCAGCAGTGCAAACAGCTGGAAGGTGAACTCCGGGGATAACTTGATTTTCATGGTGGTGTCCTAGATATCCACGGGGAATGAGACGGAAAGGTCTTCCGAGATCTGCTCGGAGGCTTCGTACTCCAGCGGCGATTCCGGCGGGGTTGCTGCGCCTGCGCTGCCCGTCGCTTGGGGTTCATCGGGCCGCGGCGCCGTGGTGTCGCGCGCCTCGGTTGCCTCAGCACCGGTGTCGGCCGCTGTGTCCTGGGCCGCGGCCGGGTGCATGGTGGCCCAGCCGGCCAGCAGCAGAAAGGTCAGCAGTGTGGAGCGTGTTGCGCTCAGCATGGTCGGCTTACTCCGCATAGCGCGCGATCCGGAATCCTACGTCATCGCGCCCCGCTTGCCCATAATCGCGGAACGGAAGACGCAGTTCCGACATCCTGCTCATGGCCCAGCTGGCACCGCGTATGACGTAGTTGTCACCACTCTGCGGCCCCAGTGGATCCGTTTCCGCCGGAACGTTTGCAGCGGGAATCTGGTAGACGTCGTGCACCCACTCGGCGACGTTGCCGCCCAGGTCGTGCAGGCCGTGGTGATTGGCGGGAAAGCTGGCAACGGTGGCGCTCACTACCTGGCCATCGTTGTACCCGTTAACGGTCCTGCCGGTTACATAGGCCGAGCTGCTGTCCGCATAGTTCTCGAGTACTGCGGTGGGCGGGAACGTGTCGCCCCAGGGGAAGGTGAGCCGTGATTCCCCCTTGACGCGCGCGACCCAGGCCCACTCGGCCTCGGTGGGCAGGCGGTAACCCGTTGCCGCGGGATTGAAGCCGGTGACGATGCCCTGAGATTGCGTATAGAACGGCGGCAGGCCCTCGCGCTGGCTCAGCCAGTTACAGAACTGGGCGGCCTGCTGCCAGCTCACCTGAGCGACGGGCTGGTGTTCTCGGTTCAGGCTGTTGCCTTCGATCTGGCCCGAGTTGTGGCTCGCCAGGAACTGCCGGAACTGGGCGTTGGTCACCTCTGTTGTCTGCAGGTAGAACATGCGACGCAGCGTGACCGGGCGCAGAACCTCGTTGGCGCGGCGCCCGGGCTCGCGGCGCGAGGCGCCCATGGTAAAGCTGTCAGGGCCATGTTCTCCGGGGATAAACAGGCGCAGTGTCTGCCCCAGGGCCGAGGTGACCTCTGGCTGCACCTGTGCCACCCGGGCTTCCTGCTCGGTTTGCAGGGCAACTGCAACGCGCTGCTCCAGCCCCTGCCGCGGGGTGATGCGCCGGGACTCGCTGCGGTGCCCCGGCAGACTGATTTCCACACGGTGTTCAACGGTGGGCAGTGACAGGGACTGGTTGCCGCGCCCGACCAGGCGACCGTTTACGCGCACTTCCGCTTCGGGCGGACTTACCCGCAGATCGATCTCGCCCAGCTGGGCGGCCAGCGTGATTGCCTTGCGTCCCGTAGCGCCGGCCGCCAGCTGGACGGTTTCGCTGTGGCGCCGGTATCCCGGCCGGGTCAGCATCAGCCGTTGCGGTTTGCCGGGAACAAGGTTCAAGGTGAGCGGCGTCTGGCCCTGGAAGTCGCCATCCAGGGTGACATTGGCACCGCTGGGCGTGCTGGTAAGTTCCAGCAGCCCGGCAGCGGGTTGCAGGGTGACGGTGCCCAGCTCGAGCTCGGCGCCCGCCTTTGCCACCAGTGTTTGTTGCCAGGGGGCGTAGCCGGGCAGCCGCAGCTGCAGCTGCCGCTCGCCCTGCATCACCTCGACCGAGGCGGGGGTCGTCGCCACCGGCTCGCCGTCGATGAAGATATCGGCGCCGGCCGGCTCGCTGCTGACCGACGCCACTGCCCAGGCCGGTGACAGGCGGTACTCGAAGGTCTCCTGGCGGTCGCGGCCGGCGACCTGCAGCGTGTCATCCAGTGGCAGATAGCGTGGGTGACGCAGCTGCAACGTGTGGGTGCCGGCAGCCAGTTCCAGCGCAGTCAATGGCGTGCTGCCGGCCTGCTCACCGTCAATGGTTGCCGTCGCTCCCTCCGGCTCTGCGAGCAGGGTGACACGCCCCGGGCGCGGCTGCAGGGTAAAAGGCCAGCGTTGGCTGGCGGCATCGCTGACGGTGATAGTCGTATTGAGCGCAACGTAGCCGGGTGCGCTGATGTGCAGTTCATGAACACCGGGCAGCATCAGGTACCGGCCCCCCAGCGGCAGGTGGAAACCGCCCAGCTCGATGTCGGCGGGGGTGCTGGACTCCACGCTGATTTCCACCGAGCGCGCGGCAAACAGGAACGCCATGACCAGCGCAAACAGCAGGATGGCCACCGGTAGCAGCCAGCGCCGCCAGCCCCATCCACCGGTTTTCCCGGGCTGCTGCACCTGGTTGAGAGGTTCGAAGCTGCTCGGTGTGATGGCCTGCGTTGTGTCGCGTTCAGTGTTCATTCAAACAGGGTCCGTGCAGGCGATAAAGATGGGGTCCGGTGGACTGTCGGGAGACACCGTGAACGTCTTGCGGACATCACGGTAGCCATCGCGCGTGCCGACCGCCGTGTAGGTGCCGGGGCGCAACGCCAGGCTGTGTTCGCCAAATTGTCCCAGTCGCGCCACTCGCTGTACCAGCACCGCGGTGAGCTGATCCGAGCGCAGTGTGACGGTGACCGGGGTGTTGGCCCGTGCCAGCAACTGTGTCAGTTGTTCGATCTGGGTGCTGAGCAGCGTGCCTTGAGGTGCCACTGCGCGGGCCTGGGCCAGCACCTTTTCCAGATTTCTGGCAACCGCGGGATCGGAAAGGCGCTCTGGTGCGGCCAGCGCCTCGCGCAGCTCGCTGTCAAGCCGCGCACGGGGTTGCGCGCGTGCCAGGCCCTCCTGGGCGAAAACCAGTGTCGGATCCACCGCGAGGGCTTCTTCGTAATTTGCAACGGCATCGCTCCAGGCCTCTTGGGCCTCGAGGTTCTGTGCCTTGCGCTGCAGCTTGCCGAGGCGGTCGGCGGTCTGGGTGGCGCGCAGCTCTGCCATTGCTGCCTCGGTTTCCGGGCTGTCAGGTTGCAGCGAACGGGCCCTGGCGAAGGCGCTCGCCGCGGCGTCGAAGCGACCTTCATCAAGCGCGGTGTAGCCATTGCTCATCGCGCTCTGGTAGCGCTGCTCCGCGTGCGCGGTCTGCACGCGCCCGAGCGCGTCCGCCGCGCGGCGGCTTGCCGGATCGAGTTGTGTGGCAGCTCGTAGTGCGGCCTCCGCGCCCGCCAGATCGCCGTCACGCTCCAGCGCCAGCGCCGTGTCGAGCTTGGCCTGCAAAGCGCTCATGACGGCAGCCCTCTGGCGCAGTGTCTCCAGTGCGGAATCGGCGGGTGCAAGCAGTTCCGCCGTATCCAGTGCGGGTTGCAGCGCGTCTGCATCGCCCTTCTCCAGCGCATCCGCCGCCGCAGTCATTGCCGCTTGCAGAATATCCGGAATACGCATTTCCAGGGCCTGGAGTTGTGCCAGACTATCCCGATACTGCTCTGTCGCGGCGGTAAACTCGCGAGCCTGATAGTGCGCATCGCCGCGTGTGGCGGCCGCTTTGGCGTTGTCCAGCGCAGGGCCCGCCCAGGACGTGGCGCCCCGCTCCTCCAGTGTGAATTGCAGTTCCACCAGTTGTGCCAGTACCTCCTGGGCTTCCTGCCGCAGGCGTGCCTGCTGGGCATCAGACCAGGGGCTGGCTGCAGGCTCCGGCGGGGTTGTCACAGATGCTGCAGGCGGCGCGCCGGGGGCAGCCGGCGGCTTGCCATCGACCGCGAGCGTCGCCGGTGACCCGTCACCGCCCAACTGGCCCGGTAGCCAGAACACCACGGCCAGAGCCAGTAGCACCAGCAACAGCAGCGCGGGGACGAGCCAGCGTGACTGGCCGCTGGCGGTTGCAGGGGCAACAGCCTCACCGGGCGTGGGCTCGGCGACGCTGAAGGGTATCGGTTTGACGGGATCGCTGGGTCTGGTCATGCAGAGTGTGGCCTTGTGTCGGCTGTCCCCGAATCAGGGGTTGCTGGTCGATGGCGCGGCTTCCAGCAGGCCGACCTCAGCCTGGTAGATATCGGCCAGCAGCTCGCGCCACTGGGCATATTGTTCCTCGACGTTGCCGCTGAGCATGACTGTGCGGTCTTCCAGTTCGATGACCTGTGGGGTGATTTCCGCCTCCAGTGACATGCCAAGTTCTTCCAGTGCGGCCACGTGTATCTGCGCCTCGGCGCGCTTTTCGAGGCCGCTTTTGAGCAGGTAACCGCCGCCGATGATGGCCACATTGCCCGCTGCCCGGCTGGAGCGATCGCTGCTGCCCGCGGCGTAGATGCCGGCGAGTATCGCTGCGCCACCGGCAATCAGGTTGCGACGGCTCTCGGCTTGCAGCTCCTGCAGCGCGATAGCCTCCTCGTAACTCATCTTGCGCCATTCCTGGTAGGGCACCTGCATTTCGCCACTGAAGTGGCCGTAGTGTTCCTGCAGCGTATCCACAAACAGCTGGTCGCGCTCGCGAATGCTGCGAATGCGCTCCAGCATGGGGTCGCCCTCCGCTGGCAGGCGTCGCACCTCCATGACGCCCTTGCGGTTTTCCCTGAGGTAGCCATCAAAGGCCTCGGGAGAGAAGCTGCGCGCAAACTGCAGTTCAGTGACCAGGCGGATGTCCTCGCGCTGTGCCAGGGTCAGTGACTCCTGATAGCGCATCAGGTCGTTGGCGATCATATGGTAAATCGCCTGGAACGGGTCGTAGCTGTTGCGGGTGGAGGGCGCGTAGGCATACTTGCTTGCGTTTGCCTTGTAGCGCTTGTCCAGCCACTCTGCGCCGCGAGCATCGCTTGCGTTGATATGCAGCTCCAGGGTTTCCCCATCCGATGCCACGATGCGCCCGCGCACCAGCAGATCAACCGCCTGTCGGTCGGAGGGGACGACGCGGACGGCACCCCATGCCCCGCTGTTCTGCATGGCCTCGGCCAGCAGGCGGGGCATGAACCGGGCTTCGGCCTTGCGCACTTCGGGGTAGATCTGCTGGTCCTCATCGTAGTCGTCCAGGCCCGGGTCGAATACCAGTACACCCACGTCCAGCAGCGCGCTTTCAGGCGCTGCCTGTGCCGGGCGCTCCAGGGCGGGCACCGAGGAGGTTTTGACAGTCTGGTTGACGCAGGCGGTCAGGCTGACCAGCAGCAGCGAGACAAGCGCCAGCCGGGCGGTAGTCATGGGCTGATTCCCTTGTATTTGCGGTATTCTTCCCAGAGCTTCTCGCGCACGGCAGGGTCGGGCTCGCGCATGGCGGCCTCGCGCAGCTGCCGGGCAACCACGTCGTCGTCATTGCCGTTGGGTATGTCGTCGGGGGGCGGATAGCGCGCCGGATTCACCGGCCCCGAGCGCCCCGGCGTGTTTACGCTGCCCTGGCCGCCGCCCGCGCCGGCAACCGTGATATCTTCTCCGTAGGGGCCTTCGCGGCCCCCGGGTGCTGCACCGCTGGCGGCGTCCGCGCTTGCGGCGTCCGCGCTGGCGTCGTCGCTGCTGGCACGCCGTGCACTGCGCTGGCGGGCCTGCTCTTCGAGAATCATGGTGTCGAACTCCCCGGTGCCCGCCTCCAGCCGGGCATCGAGGATGGCTACCTGCTCGGCCGGCGTGAGCGGCCCGCTCGTCGCGCCCGCGCCGCCCGCACCCGCAGCGTCACCGGGCCACTGTCCAGAAGTGCCATCCGGCGCCGCGCCGCTGTCCTCGCCGCTATCGTTGCCCGCCCCGTCGCCGTTTGCAGCGGCCGCTTCCATGGCCGCCTCTAGCGCGGCCAGAGTGCCGGGATCAAGGGTCGGTGTATCGCGCATGTCGGGCAGGGCCTCACTGCCGGTACCTGTCTCGAAACCAGGCTCGCCCGCGACCTGCTCGCTGCCCGGCTCTGCAGTGCCCCCTGTCTCGCTGCCATCCGCCTCAGAACCCGGGGTGGATGGCACGCGCCCTGTACCATCTTCCATGGTGGGGCCCTGGGTACCGGCTTCCGGCGCGCCGGCGGTAGTACGGGCGGCTTCGCCGCTGGAGGCTGAGGGCATTGACGAGCTGCTGCCAGAAGCGGGAGCGCTTTGGCTACTGCTTGCTGTCGGGCTTTGGCTGCCGCTGCTGGACGAGCTTTGACTGCCGCTGGTGGAGGAGGACGGCGGTGTGCTGGGCGTGGAGGAGGGCTGTGTCGGATTGCTCGCGCTGGGGCAGCCCGCCAGCACCAGGCACAGCGCCGCGCAGCCTGTGCTGCGCAGCAGGGTCAGTGCTATCGATGTCTCAGCGTTTACTGTCATAGGCCATAACCAGGTTGTCGGTTGCTACCGGGGTACCGGAAGCGAGATCAAATCGCGGACGGAACGGCGTCTTGCGCAACGCCCGCATGAGCCGGTTGGCCAGTCCGTTCGCTTCGCCGGAATCATCCAGCCGTTCAAGGTTGGATACCTTGCCGTCGGCCGCCACGGCAAGCCCCAGCAGTATATCCCCATCACCTTCAACAGCGAGAGGCCCGTGCACATCGATTCCTTCCAGTGCCGGCAAGGGTACGGGTTCACCAAACAGCTCAGTGCGTAAGGCTTGGGCAGCGGCATCGTCGGCAAGTTCCGCGAAAGCCTCGGCATACGCCGCCATCGCACCCTCCCGATCGCCATGGAACAGCAGCCAGTCGCCCATCAGGGTGCGCGCTCGGGCAGGCGCTGAAGCGTCGGTATCGCTGTGCAGCCGCTCCAGGTCGTAAATGGCCTTGAGCAGCGCCTGACCCTTGCTGAAATTGTCGCGCAGATAACTGTTGCTGAGAGGGCGCGTGCTGCTGCCGCTGAACCCGTTGCCAAAGTCGTCAGCGGGTTCAGCCCAGCGGTAGCCGGCGATAAGGTACTGCGCCTGCAGCATGCCGTACAGCGGTGGCAGCAGGTCGCGGGATGTTTCCCCCTGACGCTCAAGCACTTCGCTCAGCGCCAGCCGATAGTACTCCCACATCTGCAGCAGGCGCAGGCCGGGCTCTTCGTCGAGACTGAGCAGAAAGGCCTGCCGCTGCCAATCGCCCTGCTGCAGAAGGCCACGTACGCGCTGTTCAGGTGTCAGGTCAGCCTTGCTTTGAACGCGGTCAAGATAGCGCTGCCGCTCATCGACGGCGCGGTAGTCTCCCAGCGCCTGCAAGCTGACGATTTCTGACTCCAGCAGAGGCAGCTGGTCGGTGCTGTACAGGCCGGTGCTGACCCGCGCCAGGTGGGTGCCGCGTTTAAATACGGCAGCCGCCTCTGCATGCCGCCCCTCGGATTGCAGGGCAAGCCCAAGGCTCAACAGTCGTTCGGGCAGCACCGGGCTGTAGGCGCCGTACTCGCTTTCCAGATCGGTGATGGCCGCTTGCAGTGCGCGGCGCTGCTCCAACGCACGGGCATCGTCGGCAGCGGCACTGCCAGTAGCCGGTAGAGCGTCTGCGAGAGCTGGGCCCGCAGCCAGCGCACCTGCCATCAGGAGCGCCGCAAGATACAGTCCTTTCATGGCACAGATCACCATCGCGAAGGCGCTTGCCAAGTCCCTGCAAGGGCGGCAAGCACTATCCAAGTATATACATTTACCGTTGCCCCACACAAAATACGCGGATGCGCCTGTTTTGGTGCATTTCCCTGTGAATCCGATGCCGGAGTCGTCATGCCCAAACCATCCCAGCTCAGTCAGTTCGCCCGGGAGACCGCTGTCGAGCGCCGCGATGAAAACCTCTGGAGCGCCGAGTTGCATACCGGTTGGCGTATTGGTGCGGTACCCAATGGTGGCTACGTGCTGGCCATCGCAGGGCGGGCGCTGAGCGAGGCGCTGCCACATAAAGATCCGCTGGCCGTCAATGCGTTCTACCTGGCGCCCACCGTGCTGGGCCCTGTCGAGATCCAGGTGGAGGTGTTGCGAACCGGGGGCAATACCAGTCATGCCAGCGCACGTCTCTACCAGGACGGTGAGCTGAAGGTGGTGGTGACAGCGGCCTATACCACGTTCGAGCGTCTGCAGGGCCCCAGCTGGTCTGCCGAGCCGCGGCCCGGATTCCCGGCGTGGGAGGACAGCGTTGCGGGCGGTGACAGCAGTCTCGAATTCAGGCAGCGCGTGGATATTCGTCTGGTGGAGGCGGCGGCTGTGTTTCGCGGCGGAGCGCCGAGCGGGGCGGGCGAGTTCCGTGGCTGGGTGCAGCATGCGGATGGAGCGGCGCCGGACGCCATCTCCCTGCTGATGTTCGCAGACGCTTTCCCGCCGCCGGTCTTTGATGTTATCGGTCTGGTGGGCTGGGTGCCGACGGTGGAGCTCACGGTGCAGCTCCGTGGGCTGCCGGCCCCCGGACCACTGCAGGCGCGCCTGTTCTCCAGGCACCTGACAGACGGTGTGGTCGAAGAGGATGGCGAGTACTGGGACAGCGCCGGCAAGCTGGTCGCCATCAGTCGCCAGACGGCCAAAGTCCGGGTGCCTCGCCCTCAGTAGCCAGCCACGTGTCCACCCGGTCTGCGGGGGTCGGTCGCACCCAGCAGGTAGCCCCGCTCCAGCATGATCGACTGGGTGCGGCCGAGGGTGCGCCCGGCGACATCCACATTGTGACCCATGGCGCGCAGCAGGTTCAGCGTATCCGGGCTGATGCCCTGTTCGACGACGAGTTTGTCCGGCAGCCATTGGTGATGAACCCGGGGCTCAGCCGCCGCGGTGGCGATATTCATATCAAAGGCCATGGCGTTGAGTACGGTTTGCAGTACCGATGTGATGATCAGGCTACCTCCGGGGCTGCCGGTTGCCAGCCACGGCTTGCCGTCGCGGAACACCATGGTCGGGCTCATTGACGACAGCGGGCGCTTGCCACCTTCGATGCTGTTGGCCTCTCCCTCCACCAGTCCGAAGGGATTGGGCTGGCCCGGGTTGGCGGCGAAGTCGGCCATTTCGTTGTTCAGCAGCATGCCGGTACCCGGCACGGCGATGTGAGAGCCGAAGCTGAAATTCAGTGTGTAGGTATTGCTCACGACATTGCCAAAGCGGTCGGCGACGGTGTAGTGCGTGGTGTCGTGGCTGGCGTCGACCAGTACCCGGCCGGGAGAGACCTCTGAGGAGGGCGTGGCGCGGCCCGGCTTGATCAGGGCGCGCTGCCGCTCGGCATAGGCCTTGTCGGTCAGGTCCGCCACTGGCACGGGCTCGAAATCGGGGTCCGCCAGATAGCGGCTGCGGTCGGCATAGGCCAGTTTCATGGCCTCCGCCAGGTGATGGATATAGGCAGCGCTGTTGTGGCCCATGGCTTGCAGGTCATAACCCTCGAGTATATTGAGGATCTGGAGGATATGGATGCCTCCGGAGGAGGGCGGCGGTGTGGAGATCACCTCAAAGTCGCGGAAGCGGCCACGCACGGGCTCGCGCTCGATCGCCCGGTAGCCGGCGAGATCGGCGGCGGTGATCAGGCCATCCCCCGCCTGCATTTCCTCTACGATGCGTTCTGCCACCTCACCTGTGTAGAAACCGTCGCGCCCCTGTTCTGCGATGTGCTGCAGGGTCCGGGCCAGTTCGGGTTGTTGCCAGGTGGTGCCGACCTCGGGTGCGCGCCCCTCGGTATCCAGAAACAGCTTGCGCGCCTCGGCGTTGAGCGCCAGACGCTCGGCGCGCGCGGCAATCTCCTGGTTGAGGGCGAAGGATATCTCGAAGCCGTCGCGGGCCAGGGCAATCGCGGGCGCCATGACTTCGTGCAGGGGGAGCGTGCCGTAACGCGCCTGCGCCAGCACCAGGCCGGCGACAGTGCCGGGAACGCCGGCAGATTTGTGGCTGAAATAGGCGCGTTGCTGGTCGACCTCGCCCTTGTCGTTCAGGAACAGGTCACGCGTGGCGGCCGCCGGTGCTGTTTCGCGGTAGTCGATGAGGGTTTGCCGGTCGCCGTCGGCAAGGTGAACCAGCATGAAGCCGCCGCCTCCCAGATTGCCCGCGCGGGGATAGCTCACGGCCAGGGCAAAACCGGTGGCGACTGCCGCGTCCACGGCATTGCCCCCGCGGCGCAGCATGTCCAGGCCTATCTCGGCGGCGAGCCGTTCCGGGCCGACGACCATGCCCTGACGCGCCACCGCGGGCAGAAAGCGGCTGCCGAAGTCGATGATCGGTGTCTCCGCAGCGGCCCCCTGCGCCCGGGCGAAGGAGGCCGGCAACAGGCAGATACCGAGGAGGATGATCAGGTAGCGGGTCAGTTTCATGAGTGTGTGTCTCCGACGCTGAAGGGCCGCACTTTAACTGTTTTGGCTGGCAACGCATACTCACAGCCTGTTGCACTGCTGGCGGAGGACCCTAGTGAATACGCTGCTGAGGGAAATAGAACTGCGTTTCGACGCGCTTTTCGCGCAGCTGGCTGACGGGTTCGATGCGCCTCCGGCGCAGCGCCTGCGACTCGAGGGCTTGCTGGAAGCTGCGGTCCTGCTGGAGATCGCGAGCCAGGCGGAACTGGCGACCCTGTTGACCGAGCGCTACTGTGCCGCCTTCTGTCGCTCGCCCGCAGAGGATTTTGGTACGCACTGGCAGCGCCTGTTTCCGTTTCCGCAGATACCTGCCATGCAGCAGCGTGCGCCTGTCGTTCCGAGTACCTCCGATGATCTATAATCCAGTCTTGGCTACGGGAAGCACAGTGTGAATTACGAAGAATTCCGGCGTGAGTATCTGGCCGGTGGTCTCAGGCGCGAGATGCTCGCGTCCTGCCCGATTGCCCAGTTTGAAACCTGGCTGCAGCAGGCGGTGGCAGGGAACATCGCCGACCCCACCGCCATGGTGCTGGCCACGATCGACGAGAACGGTGGACCCTGGCAACGGATAGTCCTGTTAAAGGGTGTCTCTACTCGCGGTTTTGTGTTCTACACCAATTACAGTAGTGCAAAAGCGGCGGACATGAGCCGCGAGCCACTGGTTTCACTGCTGTTCCCGTGGAATATGCTGGAACGGCAGGTCATCGTTGCCGGGCGGGCGGAGCGCCTTTCGGCGCTGGAGTCGGCGCGCTATTTCCTCAGCCGGCCGCGTGAAAGCCAGCTCGCAGCGCTGGCCTCGCGCCAGAGCCGTCCCGTATCCGCGCGCGCTGTGCTGGAGTCGCAAATGAACGCATTGCGGCGTAAATTCGCCGAGGGCGATATCCCGGTGCCGGACTTCTGGGGTGGATACCGGGTGGTGCCGCAGCGCATCGAATTCTGGCAGGGCGGCGCACACCGCCTGCACGACCGTTTCCGGTATTATCGTGAGGGCGATGGCTGGCGTATCGAGCGCCTGCAGCCCTGAACAGACAGCAAACGGAGCAAGGAGTAGGGCAGAGCGATGGTTGAACAGCAGCAACTGGTTGGGGCGTGGCAACTGGAGTCGTGGTCCATCGGTTACGAGGGGCGGGACGATTTCAGCAGCCCCTTTGGCGAGGACCCGCTCGGTCTTCTGGTGTACACCGAAGACGGCTGGATGAGCGCCTCCATCAGCCGCCGCGACCGCGCGCGGCTTCCAGAAGACGCCAGCCCGCGCAAGGTCCCTGATGCCGAGCGCGCCGCCGCGTATAGCAGCTATTTCCATTATGCGGGGCGTTATCGGGTGATCAGGGGCAGCGTGGTGCACTATGTGACGCAGAGCCTGAACCCGAACTTCCCGGGTACCGAGCAACTGCGCCACGCTGAGCTGGATGGCCAGACCCTGGTGCTGACCGGCAAGGATGAAGCTGCGGGCACCGTGCGCTACCACACCCTCGTCTGGCATCGGGCGCCCGCTACCCAGCCCGCCGCGGACTAGTCAGCGCGCACGGCGCTGCGCGAAGTAACGCGGCTCGCTGTCGAGGCCGAGGAGTTGCCGACGCAGCATATCGAGCCCGGCCGCAGCGATCATGGTCTGGAACAGGGTTCGCTCCACCGGCCAGACAAGGCAGCGGGTGCGCAAATCCTGTGCGCTGCCCCAGGCCAGCCACACCGTGCCGACCGGCTTGTCCGCGGTGCCGCCCTCCGGGCCGGCAATCCCCGAGACGGCAATGGCGTAGTCGGCGCCGGCGCGGTCCATGGCACCCAGGGCCATTTCCCTCACGACGGGCTCGCTTACCGCGCCGTGGGCTTCCAGGGTCGTCTCGCGAACGCCCAGCACACTCGTCTTGATGTCGTTGGCGTAGGTCACAAAGCCGGCGTGGAAGGCCTGCGATGAGCCGGGTATGCGCGTCAACTCGCTGGCTATCAGCCCGCCGGTGCAGGACTCCGCCGTGGTGACAGTCGCCCCCCGGTCGGAGAGCAGTTCCAGTACGCGGGCGGCGAGCCGCATATCACCCTCGCCGATGATGTGGTCACCGACCAGCCCCCGCAGGCGCTGCTCGCATTCCGCCCGCAGGGGCAGGTCGGTGGCATCGGCAACAGACAGCTTGATTTCCATTTGCGGTGCCCCGGCACGAAAGCCCAGCGCTACCGCCGACGGCCAGTCCGGGATGGCATCGTTAATCAGTTGCTGCGCAGTGGATTCGCCCAGCCCGAAGGTTTGCAGGCGCAGGATATGGCGCTGCGCGGGGCGATCCAGTGAAGCCGCGAGATCTGCAACGATCTGGTCGAGCATGCGTCGCAGTTCCCCGGGCACCCCCGGGGTGCACATCACCCGGCAGTCGCCCAGCATCAGTTCGAAGCCCACAGCGCTACCCACGGCGTTGTCGAGGATGCGTGATCCGGCGGGCAGCTGTGCCTGCTTGCGGTTGGCAGCATCCAGGGGGATGTTGCGCTGGGCACACCAGGCCTCCAGATGCGCGACTGCCTGCGGATGCTCCTGCAGCGGCACCCCGGCCGCCTCGGCGAGTACCAGGGCCGTCAGGTCGTCCACCGTCGGTCCGAGGCCGCCATTGACGATCAGGACGTCCGCGCTGGCGGCTATTGCCCTGAGTTCGCGGCAGAGCAATGCCCGGTCGTCGCCGACCGTGACCTTGCGGTAGATGCCAAGCCCGATGTCTGCCAGGCGCTGGGCGATCATTGCCGAGTTGGAGTCGACGGTATCGCCACTCATGATTTCGTTGCCGGTGAGCAAAAGCTGCACCTGGGGGTCGCGATGCACGGCCGTACTCCTCACAGGGAAAGGCGCACAGTGTAGTGCCGATGCTTTTGTCGAGGCAAAGTGCTATTTTTGCGTCTTCCTTGATCCGGCAGGAGACTTTCGCCCGCACAGGGCGCTGCGCCGATGACCCGTTATTGCCCTCACTGTGGCGCAACGCTGGAACAGCACATGGTTGGCGGCGAGCTGCGCAACCACTGGCGCTGCACCGCCTGCGCGCGTCTGCACTACGACCACCCCATGATCGTGGTCACGACCTTCGTCGCCTGTGGCAAGCGCCTGCTCTGGGTGCAGCGGGCATTGCCGCCGAAAGTCGGGGCGTGGGCCATTCCCGGGGGTTTTCTCGAACAGGATGAGACGCTGGCCGAGGGTGCTGCCCGTGAGCTGCGCGAGGAGTCTGGCGTGGTGCTGCCTGCCTCCGCGCTGACGTTTTACATGATGGGCACGATCACTTTTATCAATCAGGTCTACGTGGCGTTCCGGGCGCGCGTCGCCGATGAATCGCTGAATCCGGGCCCTGAATCGCTCGCGGCAGGGTTTTTTTCCCGGGATGAATGCCCCTGGGGGCAGGTAGCCTATCCGGAGGTGAACGACTCCATTATCCAGGCTTACGACGATCTGGACTCCGGGCGTTTTGACGTCTGGCACACAGAAATGACGGCCCAGCGCTATGCGCGGCAGCGGGTGAGTGAATCGCCGTAGGCTGATCCAGCGGTCAGCCGTGGGGCGTTTTTGCGGGGCGGTCCGGGGCGGCTGCAATCCCTGGCGGACAATTCAGTCCCGGGCCCGGATATGCTACGGTCAGCGCCTTTACACAGCCGAGAATGGAGCCCCGCATGTCACTACATCCCGAGGTCGAACTGGCCACCGATGAACAGAAGGTCAGCTATGGCTTCGGCCTGCAGTTTGGTGACCAGCTGCTGCGCAATAACTTCCCGGGGCTGGACTTGGGTGCCGTGATGGCAGGTTTGCAGCACTGGTACAACGAGCGCCAGTCACTGCTCGCCGACGGCGAACTGAACCCCAGCTACGACGCCATCAAGGCGAAGCAGCAGGCGATCGCAGCTGATCTGGCGGCCAAGCGCGAGGCACTGGCCGCCCAGTTCATGCAGGCCAACGCCGAGCGTCCGGAGGTCAGCACCACCGCCAGCGGCCTGCAGTACGAAGTGCTGGAAGCGGGAGAGGGTGCCAGCCCGGGACCGCGCAGCAACGTTGTCACGCATTACCATGGCACCTTCATTGACGGTAGCGTGTTTGACAGCTCGGTGGAGCGCGGCGAGCCGGCGCGCTTTGGCGTACACGAGGTGATCCCGGGCTGGACCGAGGCCCTGCAATTGATGCGCATTGGCGACAAGTGGCGGATCGCCTGTCCCCCGGAACTGGCCTACGGGCAACAGGGAGCAGGGGATGCCATTCCGCCGAATACGGCGCTGGTCTTCGAGATTCACCTGCTCGGCATCGAGGAATAACGGGCGTGGTGCCGGCCAGTGTACACCTGCCACGTATCCTGCGCATCGGCGCCGGTGCCAGCGAGACTCTGGTGGATACCCTGCGGGAACTGGATCTGGCGCGCCCACTGCTGGTGACGGACCCGTTTCTGGCCCGGGAGGGGTTTGCCCGGCGGCTGCTGGCCCCCTTGGTGCAGGCAGGTATTCGCTGTCCGGTATTTGCCGACTGTGTGCCAGACCCGACCACCGACAGCGTCGCGGCTTGCCTCGCCATGCTGCAGGAAGGCGATTTCGATTGCCTGGTGGCGCTCGGTGGCGGGAGTTCGCTGGATACCGCCAAGGCGGCTTCTGTACTGGCGCTGCACGGCGGCGTCATGCGCGACTACGCGGTGCCAGCAACGGTGGCCAGCGGTCTGCCGGTGATTGCCATTCCAACCACAGCGGGCACCGGCGCCGAGGTGACGCGGGCAGCCGTTATCACCGACACGGCAACCCAGGAAAAAATGCTCTGCATGGGGCTGGGCCTGGTGCCGGTGGCGGCGCTGGTGGACTTTGAGTTGACCATGAGCATGCCGCGCCGATTGACCGCCGATACCGGGCTGGACACTTTGTGCCACGCACTGGAAGCCTTTGTCAGCCGCAAGGCACATCCGTTCACTGACAGCATCGCGCTGACCGCACTGGCCAGCATCAGTCAGCACCTGCGAACGGCCTGCGACGATCCGGGAAACCGGGTCGCCCGGGAGGCGATGATGCTCGCTGCCACCCAGGGTGGTATCGCGTTTGCCAATGCCTCAGTGACCCTGATCCACGGCATGAGCCGTCCTCTCGGTGCACTGTTCCACGTACCCCACGGACTCAGTAATGCCATGCTGCTGCCGGAAGTCACCGCCTGGTCCGTATCCCATGCGCCACAGCGCTATGCGCAGTGTGCCCGCGTGATGGGGTTGGCGCAGGCGACCGACAGCGACACCACTGCCTGCGAACAGCTGGTGACCGGGCTGCGCCAGCTCACCGCCGACCTGAGTGTCCCCAGTCCGGCGGCATGGGGCATTGCCGAAGAGGACTGGTGCGCCAACCTGGACACCATGGCCGAGCAGGCACTTGCCTCCGGCTCGCCTGCCAACAATCCGCGGATCGCCGACGCAGCGGACATCGTGGCCCTCTATCGCCGCATCTGGGCGGGTTGAGGCCAGAGCCCTACCCAATATCGGGAGCATTGGCTACACTCCCCGACCCCAGCAACAAGCAGCCCGGAGGCATCAGCAGATGAAACGCGTCGTATTTAACCAGAAGGGCGGTGTGGGCAAGACCAGTATCACCTGCAATCTGGCGGCAATCAGCGCCGCCCGAGGCCTGCGCACGCTGGTTGTGGACCTCGACGTGCAGGGCAACACAACCCATTATCTGGTGGGAGAAATCGACGCCGATGCGTTCCCGGCGGAGGCGCAGGGAGCGGCAGGGCTGTTCAAACAGACCGTGGGTTCCCGGAAAATGCGCCAGAACCCGGATTCCTTTGTCTGGGAAACGCCCTGGGAGAATCTGTTTCTGTTGCCCTCCAGCCCGGTGCTCACGCAATTGGAGCGCGAGCTGGAATCCCGCTATAAAATCTACAAGCTGCGCGACGCGCTGCAAAAGCTGGATGCAGAATACGATCGGGTGTATATCGATACGCCGCCCAACTTCAATTTTTACTCCAAGTCTGCGCTGATAGCGGCGGATGCTGTTCTCGTGCCCTTCGATTGTGACAGCTTTGCCCGCCAGAGCCTGTACTCCCTTATGGACAATATTGCCGAACTGCAGGAGGACCATAACCCCGACCTCGAAGTCGAGGGTATCGTCATCAACCAGTTCAACAGCCAGGCGCGACTCCCGGGTGAACTGGTGGCCGAGTTGGAGGAGGAAGGCTACCCGGTATGCAAAACGTTCCTCAGCGCGTCAGTCAAGATGCGCGAATCGCACCACGAACATCGCCCGCTGGTGGATCTGGCACCAAGCCACAAGCTGACACAGCAGTTCCTGGCTCTCTACGACGAGTTGGAGAGTGCTCGCGCCTGAGGGTCAGCGGTGCCCGCTAGACTTTGGGTAGCAGGCTGCCGGCTTTTTCTACCGCATCCACATACTCGTCGAGCAGGCGGAAAATCACCTGTCGGCAGGACTCCACGGTGTTGAGCTGGCCGATCACCTGTCCGCAGGGGTTGAACGCGATCTTCTGGCAGTCCCCGGCATCCGCGTAGACCGCGGTGCGACGGATGCCATCGGAGGTGACCAGTCCCTGTAATGGCATGCCCAGCGGGTCGGGGGTGTCAGGCCGATCCCAGGCTGCGGTCCACTCGTTTTTCAGCATACGGCAGGGCTTGCCGGTCCAGGAGCGGGAGCGCACGGTGTCCTCACTGCTGGCGTTGAGCAGGGTCTGTTTCTGCGCCGGCTGTGTGTGCGCCTCTTCGACGGTCAGCCACAGGGAGCCGGTCCAGACCCCCGCCGCGCCCATGGCCATGGCCGCGGCAATCTGGCGTCCGTTACCAATTCCGCCGGCTGCCAGCATTGGCAGGTCGCCGATGGCGTCGACGATCTGCGGCCAGAGCACGATAGAGCCGACTTCACCCGTGTGGCCGCCACCTTCCCCGCCCTGTGCAACCACAAAGTCCAGCCCCGCTTCCTTGTGCTGCACCGCCTGCTTCACTTTGCCGCAGAGCGCGCCAATCAGTCGCCCGGAGTCTTTCACCTGTTTGATCTTATCGGCGGGAGGTGTGCCCAGCGCGTTGGCGATCAGGCGGCATTTCGGACGGGTCAGGGCCTCCTCCAGCAGCGGCGTGGCGGTGGCATCGGTCCAGCCCATGAGCCCCATGGTCTTGCTGCCATCGGGCCATTCGGGCACCCCCGCATTGGCCAGCAGCTGCTCGGCAAACTCAATGTGTTCCTTCGGCACCATCGCCCAGAGTTGTTTTTCCATGTCCTCGGCGGACAGGGCGTCCATCCCTTCGTATTTCTGCGGGATCACGATGTCGACGCCGTAGGGACGGTCGCCGATGTTGGCATCAATCCAGTCCAGCTCTTCTTTCATCTGCTCCGGCGTGAACCCGACAACGCCGAGCACGCCGATCCCGCCGGCCTTGCTCACGGCGACCACAACATCGCGGCAGTGAGTGAACGCGAAAATGGGATAATCGATACCCAGGCGTTCGCAGAGTGAGTTGGTCATCGTGTGTCCTCCATCGGTCTACCGGAGGGAGAGTATTATCCTCTCTGTCTGCTGAGGCAATGGTGTCGTCGGGCCACTGAAAGTGGCGCAACGGATCAGGCCGGTATATAACCTTATAAAAACTGGTTATTTGTCAGCCCCGTTTTGATTCTTTAGAGTTCGCGGTCTTCGATATCCATGGCTCAGCAGGTGGCTGTGAACATAGATCTGAAAAGCGTCAACGACATGCTGAGAAGCGCCAGTGCGCCCGCAGTGGTGGAGTGGGCGCTGGCACAGGGGCGACCGACCATCGCCACCACCAGCATGGGGCGCAATGCCGCACTCATGCTGCACCTGGTTAGCCGGGTCGACCGGTCTGTGCCCACGGTCTGGATCGATACAGGCTACAACCTGCGTGATACCTACGTGGTGGCTGAACGCCTGATTCGTGAGCTCGATCTCAATATCCACGTCTACAGCCCGCTGATGACCTCCGAACGGCGCAATGCCATCATGGGGGGTATTCCCACTGTGGATGAAGAAGAGCGGCATCGCGAATTCACCCGTCAGGTCAAGCTGGAGCCCTTTGCCCGGGCGCTGGACGACCTGCGGCCGGAAATCTGGCTCACCGGTATCCGCCGCGAAGAGACGGAGCACCGCAAAACCCTGGACATCGTATCCATGGACGATCGCGGCATTCTCAAGGTGGCACCCATCTTTTACTGGTCGGAAGCCGAGGTCGAGGACTACATGCAGCGCTACCAGCTGCCGACCTGCCGCCACTACTTCGATCCGACCAAGGTGCACGATGGCCGGGAGTGCGGCCTGCACACCGCCGCCTGACAGGCAGTTCTTCGCTATTGCCCGGAGTCCGGCGCCCTGGCGGGGCGCGCGCGTTGGCTCCGCTATACTTGGAGTGGGAGTCACTGTGCAGGGTTGGCAGCGGAGGAAAGCATGTACGCAGGTCGGGTGTTGCGGGCCGGCATTGTTGCCTGTTTCACAGCAGGCGCGCTCGGCTGCGCCTCGCAGGGAGTGCCTCCTCTCGACCTGAATACTCTGCCCGCCCTGCAGGTGGCGCAAGCTGAGCCCTTGCGCGCAGTCGATGCGGGGGCGAGGCCGGGTGCTGGCGATCTGCTGGCCACTACACCGGCAATGCGTGACTTTGTCGCCCGCTATGCCCCCGCTGGCAGCAGCCCTCGACATCGGCTGCTCAGTTTGCATGACGCGGTGCGCGGGGCCGGCGGGTTATCGATCAGCTACCAGCCGGCCGCCGATGGCAGCGCCGCGCGGGTATTTACCCAGGGCGATGCCAATTGTCTGTCCTTCGCCCATCTGTTCGTCGCCCTCGCCCGTGAAGCCGGGTTGGAAGCACACTACCAGTGGCTTGACGTTCGTCCGCAATGGACGCGTGTCGGTGAAAGACTGACCATGCGCGTGCATGTCAATGTCATGGTACGCATGCCCCAGGGCGAGCAGTTCATGGTGGATATTGATCCTCTGCAACCGCGTGATGTCGCGGGCTCGCGCCTGCTGGCGGACCGCGAGGCGGCGGCGCTGCACGACAATAACCTGGCTATGGCCGCACTGGCAGAGGGTGATCTTGTCGCGGCATGGACGCATGCAGTCAACGCGCTGCAGTTGAGCGCAGACCTGCCGCTGCTCTGGGTCAACCTGGGAGCGATTTACCGCCAGACCGGGCAGCTGGACGCGGTGGAATGGGCGCTGCTGCAGGCGCTCCAGCGGGACAGCAGCGAGCGCTCGGCGATGAACAACCTGGCCCTGCTTTACGACCAGGCCGGGCGTATCACTGAGCGCGACGACGTGCTGGAACGTATCCAGCGCTACCGCGAGCGCAACCCGTATTATCATGCCTGGCGGGGAGACCTGGCGGGCGAGCGCGGTGACTGGGAGGGGGCGCTGGCGCACTACCGCGAAGCGCTGCGGCTGCAGCCGCAGGACAGTGCGCTGCTCGCGGCAACCGGCATCATTCATTTCAAGCTACAGCTGTACGCTGCTGCGGAACGTCTGTTGCAGCAGGCCATCGATGGCGCCAGCCTGCTCGGTGAGCGCCGCGAGTATGCAGCGCAACTGGAACGGGTTCGCCAGGCCGGGCCGCGTCAGGCCGGGCCACGTCAGGCCGGGCCGCGTCAGGCTGACGGGGAGGCACCAGGCTCAACGCGGATATAGGCCCGCTTGTGCAACTTGCCCCCGAGGCGTGACAGCGCGTCCAGGCCGCGCATCTGCCAGCCATATTTGCGCCGCAGGGCGGCTAGCGCGCGGTCGACTTCCGCGGGCGAGTCAACGAGAAAGGCGTTCGCGTCGTGCCAATCGCCGGTGAGCCGCCCGGTTACCGTGCAGGGTGCGATACGCGCGGCGCTGAAATTGCGCAGGCGCTTGACCTTGCCGGCATCGCCCGCGGAGAACAGATAGTACACGTCCCGGTCCGGCGCAAACCACACCGGGGTCGGCACGAACTCGCCACTGCGTTTGCGCGTGGCAAAGCTCAGGTAGGCGCAATCTTCGAAGGGGCTGTCATGAGGTTTTTTCATGGGGTTTTCCGCGCAAATATTGACGGTTTGGGCTTACCGGGCGCAGGATAGCCCGGCACAGTGAGGCACCATAACAGAACAGCGAAGGGAAACAGTAGATGCGCACATTCGGATTTGAATCCACAACAGAGGACGTGATAGCCGGGCAGGACCTGACTGGAAAGGTGGCCCTGGTGACGGGCGCCTCCGCAGGGCTGGGAGTGGAAACGGCGCGCGCACTGGCCGGCGCAGGTGCTACCGTGTGCCTGCTGGCTCGCGACCGGGCGAGGCTCGATGCGGCACTGGCAACCCTGCGCGGAGAGAATCTGCCGGGGCGACTGGAGTCGGCACTGCTCGACCTTGCGGATCTGGACCAGGTCCGGGTGGCCGCGGAGGGCTTGCTGAAAAGCTTTCCCAAGATCGATATTCTGGTCAATAACGCCGGGGTCATGGCCTGCCCCTTCGGCCACACCGCCCAGGGATTCGAGATGCAGCTGGGCACCAACCATGTTGGTCATTTCCTGCTCACAGGCCTGCTGCTGCCGG
Organism: Halieaceae bacterium UBA5085; assembly: GCA_002414665.1. Lineage (GTDB taxonomy): Bacteria > Pseudomonadota > Gammaproteobacteria > Pseudomonadales > Halieaceae > Haliea. Next base: position 49,085 of record DIAF01000014.1, on the reverse strand, counting down.
CGCTCAAGGCCGCCGGGACGGCGCAGCGTGCGGCGCGGGTGGTCAACTTGAGCTCCGCGGGCCATCGTTTTTCGGCGATGGATTTCGATGACCCGAATTACGAGCACCGCCCCTACGACAAATGGCAGTCCTATGGCCAGTCGAAGACCGCCAACGTGCTGTTTTCCGTTGCGCTGGATGCGCGGCTTGCAGACAGTCATGTGCGCGCTTTTGCCGTACACCCCGGGGCGATCAGTACGGAGCTTGGCCGGTACCTGAACCCGGATGACATGGCGCAGATCGCAGCGTCATTCCCCGGCGGCAAAATGGCCTTCAAGTCGGTGCCGCAGGGTGCGGCCACCTCGGTCTGGGCGGCCACCGGCCCGGAACTGGAGGGGAAGGGTGGCCTGTACCTGGAAGACTGCCAGATTGCACACCCGGGTGGCGAGGACAGCATGGCCGGGGTGCAACCCTGGGCGACAGACCGGGAGGCTGCCGAGCGTCTCTGGCAGCTGTCACAACAGTGGGTGGGGCAGGAGTTTGCGTGATGGTGCAGTTGAAGCATTGGCAGGGGCTCTTTGCGGCGGTCATGGTGACGCTGTGCCTTGGCCTCGGCGCTGGCGCCGCCAGCGCGGATACCCGCGAGGATATTGAGGCAAAATCCGACAGGGCGCTGGATGAGCTGCGGCGCTACTCGCCGGGGGTCAATTCGCTGCTCAACAAGGCGAGGGGTGTGCTGGTCTTTCCTGACATCGTCAATATGGGCTTCGGCGTGGGCGGGCAGTATGGCGAGGGTGCGTTACTGGTCGATGGTAAGCCGATCGCCTATTACGCCTCCTCAGCCGGTCCCGCCGAGTTGCCACCGGGCGCCACGCGCGCGGCCAAGGTCATCCTGTTCATGACCACCGATGCACTGGTGTCATTCCGCAATACGGTCGGCTGGCAGGTTGGCCTGCACGGCGAGGTCGACCTGGTGCAGACTGCCGGCGGTAACGTGCGCCTGGCGCGGGCGGAGCACCCCGTGCTGGCCCTGAGCTTCTCCGACAAGGGCATCATCGAGGATGCCGACCTGAACGGCAGTACCATCAACCGCATCGCGCGCTGAACGGCGCTGCTGTGGCGGCCGCGCCGGGCATTGGTTATGCTGCGCGGCTTTCCATACTAGCGTACACGGAGCCCCTTCATGTCTGACCACAGTCCGGTTGTTGCTGTCCTCAATGGTGAGCTGCCTGTCGGCAGCGAGGTGACCGTCAAGGGCTGGCTGCGCAGCAAACGCGATTCCAAGGCGGGTATTTCATTCCTCTCCATTCATGATGGAACCAGTTTCCACCCCGTACAGGCCGTAGTGCCCGCGAGTCTGGACAATTACGAGCGTGAAATCATCAAGCTGTCCACCGGGTGCGCAGTTGCGGTACGTGGCGAGCTGGTGCCCTCGCAGGGGCAGGGCCAGGCGGTGGAGATCCAGGCCAGCGCCGTGCAGGTGCTAGGTTGGGTGGACGACGCCGAAACCTACCCGATTGCCAAGAAACGCCACACCTTCGAGTACTTGCGCACGCAGGCGCATCTGCGTCCGCGGACCAACACCTTTGGTGCCATTACCCGTGTGCGTCACACGCTGGCAAACGCGATACACAGTTACTTCCACGATCAGGGTTTTTACTGGGTCAACACGCCCATCATCACCGGCAGCGACTGTGAAGGTGCCGGCGAGCTGTTTCGTGTGAGTACGCTGGATTTTGCCAATTTGCCGCGCAACCCGGACGGCTCGGTGGATCATCGCGAGGACTTCTTCGCGGGCGACGCATTTCTGACGGTTTCCGGACAGCTGGAAGTGGAGTCGTACTGTCTTGCGATGAGCAAGGTCTATACGTTTGGTCCCACGTTCCGCGCGGAGAACTCCAATACCAGCCGCCATCTGGCGGAGTTCTGGATGGTGGAGCCCGAAGTCGCTTTCGCCGATCTCCAGGACAACGCGGATCTGGCGGAATCGCTGCTGAAGCACGTGTTCAGTCGTGTCCTCAACGACTGTGAGGACGACATGGCCTTCTTCCAGCAGCGTATCGATAACACGGTCATGGAGCGCCTGCGTACGGTGATAGACAGTCCGTTTGAGCGCATTGATTACACCGAGGCCGTAAAAATTCTGCAAAACTGCGGCAAGGCCTTCGAGTTTCCGGTGACTTGGGGGATGGATCTCGCATCAGAACACGAGCGCTATCTGGCAGAGACTCATGTCGGGCGGCCGGTGGTGGTGATGAATTACCCAAAGGCCATCAAGGCCTTTTACATGCGCCTGAATGACGACGGTGAAACGGTAGCAGCCATGGACGTGCTGGCCCCTGGAATCGGTGAGATTATCGGCGGCAGCCAGCGCGAAGAACGGCTGGACGTGCTTGACGCGCGCATGGATGCCCAGGTGCGCGAAGAGCTGTGGTGGTATCGCGACCTGCGCCGTTACGGCAGTGTGCCACATGCGGGGTTTGGTCTGGGCTTTGAGCGCCTGCTCAACTATGTGACGGGGATGGAAAACGTGCGCGACGCAATTCCCTTCCCGCGCACCCCGGGCAACGCAAGCTTTTAGGGCGCCCGGCGAGGGGCGCCCGGCCAGGGGCGCGACTAGCCGGCAGCGGAGCTGGTCGCTGGCTCCTTCGGCGGCTTCAGGCCACTGCCGGGACGCACCGCAAACAGCGTCTGGTAAGCGTTCTCGCTGTCGCAGCCCAGGTAATCCACTTCAATCGTCTGTTCGAGGTGAAAGCGGCGTGTGGTGCTGGTCAGGCTTGCTGTCCACTTGTCGTAGCTGAATTTCTCGGGATCTTTGCGCAGATCGACAAACCCCTCCAGCCCACAGTCCAACAGGCGCACGCTCATGCCGGAACTGTTGATATGCACGACGCGGCCACTGAAGCCTTCGGTTTTCCCGTCGGCGATGCGCGCCAGGTATTTGCTGGCCAGCCACCGCTCGGCCTCTTGTGTCGCGGCGCGAACGTTGCCCAGTCGCTCTTTCAACGCGGTTAACTCCGCAGCACTGACCAGCTGTGCCGGCTCGCCGCGCAGCACGGCCTTGATCTGCAGGTGCACGAGGTAATCAACGTACTTGCGCAGGGGCGATGTGCAGTTGGTGTAGCACTCAAGGGCCATGCCCATGTGCAGTCCGGCCCGGGTCGACAGCTCCGCACGGGTCAACAGGCGATTGATCATGGCCCGCAGTGGCAGCTGGTTTTCGCTGGCGGCGAGGCGGCGCATGATGTCGCGGTATCCCTCGCGCGAGGTCGGGTCGAGTTCTGCGACCTCCGGTGCATGCAGGGCAAGGAATTTACGGCATTCCTCGAGGCGGTCGCTGCGAAAGCCGGGGTGTGTGACAAACGGCCCACTGCCATCATGCTCGGCGAGAAAGCGGGCGGCACAGCGGTTGGCAGCGATCATGCACTCTTCAACCAGCTTCTGCGACAGCAGCTTCTCGTGGGGCTCAATCGTCTCAATCTGCTTCTGGTCGTTGAGGATCCAGCGGTACTCGCGGCGATCCTCCATCACCAGTTCGTCTGCCTCGCGCTGGGCGCGCAGGGCGCGGTACACCTGGTAGAGCGCCTCCAGCGGTGTGGCGTGGCTCATGAGATCGTCGCCGTGACCGTTGAGGTAGCGATCCACGGCGAAGTAGGACAGTTTGGCCCGTGAGCGCACGGTGGCTTCAATGAACTCGAATGCGCCGACGCGGCCGCTGTCACTGACGGAAATCTTGCAGACCAGCGCCGCGCGATCATTTCCCTCTGACAGCGCGCAGGTGTCCTGGGCCATCTGTTCGGGCAGCATGGGCAGTACATCGCCGTGGAAATACACGGTGGTGCCACGTGCCGCGATGTCCTGGCGCAGGCTGGAGTCAGCGGGCACCCAGGCGCTGGGATCGGCGATTGCCACATACAGCGTCCAACCGTCGCTGCTGATATCGGCGTACAGTGCGTCGTCGATATCCTGTGTCTTGGCGGCATCAATCGAGACAAATTCCAGATCGGTGAGGTCACTGCGCCGCTCGTCGTCCAGTGGCCGCGCTGCAGCGAGCCGCTTTTCCATGTCGCGCAGGGCCGGTGGGCTCCAGCCGGCGGCAAGCCGGTACTTGGCAATACTGTAGAGATTCTCAATGCCGGGGGTGTTGTCGTTACCCAGTACTTGTAGCACCTTGGCTTGCGGTTTGCCGTCACGGATGGGGTGGCGGAGTATCGCGCAGCGCAGATAGTCGCCTTCACGCACACCGTTGCGGGCGTGTGGTGGTATGAACAGCCAGCGTTTCAGCTGGGGCAGGTCCGGCTGCACGAACAGCGCCTTGCCCTTGCGCACACAGCGGCCGCTGAAGTCGCCCAGGGGACTGTCGATCAGCTTTTCGATGTCGGCAATCAGCTTGTTGTCGCCCGAGGGACGCACGCAGACGCGAACGCGGTCTTCCGGGAACGCCTTCAGCATCTCGTCCGGCGGCACAAAAATCTCCCGGCCGTCAGCGAGCACGGCAAAGCCGTAGCGGGACTGGGTGCCCTTGATCACCGCGTCGGCGCGCTCTTTCTCGGCCTCCATCTGGGATTTGAGGCCCTTGAGCTGGGCGAGAGAGTCCGGGTTGAGCATCGCGGCAATCGAGTCTTTGGCTGGTGGCTGAACAAGCTGGCTATCCTAGCCGAAAACGGCGGTGCTGTCAGGATTCCCGGGTCGTTGACATTGTGGGGCGCAGGGTTTGTAATCGAGGCACGCTTTGGTTTCGCGGTTACCAGGAAGCGCATTTGAGACAACCCGGTTGTTTTCGCTCATCCCCACCCCGGCCCGGGACGCCGGCAGTACGCCCCGCACACCACTTGCACCCCAGCTCTGAACGCCCACCCATGAGGATGTCACTATGGACTCAGGCTCACCCCTGCGCGTCGAAAAAACCCCACTCAAGGCCGTCGTCAAAAAAACCTACGTTCTGGACACCAACGTCCTGCTGCACGACCCCACGGCGGTAACCGCCTTCAATGAGCACCACGTGGTCATTCCCATGACTGTGCTGGAGGAGCTTGATCACATCAAGGACCGCCACGAGAAAACCGTGAGCCGCGAGGCGCGTATCGCGATCCAGATGATCGACAAGGTGGTCGATACCGCGTCGCCGCAGGCCATTCAGGCGGGGGTGCCAATTCCCGGCAGTAACATGGACGGTGTGCCGGGCACACTGGCAATTTACCCGGACCAGCTGCTCAGCGATGCCGGCGATGTGCCTTACCTGGACGTGACCCAGGATCAGGCCAACGATAACCGCATTATCAATGTGGCTCTGCGGCTGCAGGCGGAAACCCCGGCGGCCTTTGTGTGCCTGGTCACCAAGGATATCAATATGCGCATCAAGGCCAAGGGGTCGGGCCTGATGCATGTAGAGGACTATCGTCGCGACCGCGTGCTGGATGATATTGACCTGCTGGCGCGCGGCTATGAACACATCAAGGGTGACTTCTGGTCGGATATCTCCGAGGTGGATACCCTGCGTGAGGGCGATTGCACGCTGCACCGCATTCCGCGCCGCTCCCTGCCCGATGTCTACCCGAATATGTTTCTCTACGACGATCAGGCGTTTATAGCGTTCGTCAAACGTATCGACAGCGAGTATGTCTACCTGCACTGCGACAGTCGCGACAAGTTGATGCATCGGCGCTTCTGGGGGTTGGCGCCGCGCAATCTGGAACAGGCCATGGCGATGTCGTTACTGGAAAACGACAACGTTGACATGACTGTGATGACCGGCCCGGCCGGGTCGGGCAAAACCCTGCTGGCCCTGGCGTATGGCCTGCACGCGATTCTCGAGCAGAAACGGTTCAGCAAGCTTATCGTGGCGCGCTCGACGCCGCCCATCGCCGAGGATATTGGCTTCCTGCCGGGTACCGAAGAGGAGAAAATGGCGCCCTGGCTGGCGGCGTTCGATGACAATCTGGAGATCCTGCACGGTACCGATGAATCGTGCCACGGCAGCATCGCCTATGTGAAAGAGCGCGCCAATATCCAGTTCAAATCGCTGAACTTCATGCGTGGCCGCTCTTTCAACAACGCCTACATCATCATCGACGAAGCCCAGGGACTGAGCCAGTTTCAGTTGAAGTCGGTCATCAGTCGGGTGGGAGCAGACTCCAAGATCGTGGTTCTGGGGAACCTGGCGCAGATCGACAACAAATACATATCGCCGTTGACCTCGGGGCTGACCTATCTGGTTGAGAAAACCAAGGCATACCCGCATGCGGGCATCATGCACGTAAATGGCATTGTGCGTTCCCGCCTGGCAGCGTTTGCCGAGGAGCAGCTGTAGCGCTGCTCCGCTGGCCCTTTTCTGCTAAGGTACGCGGCGCTGCGCGCAAGCGGCGCCCCGTACCCGATCCCGGAATTCATCGCCTATGAACGCTGTTTTTATTCTGCTGCAGTACCTGGTCCCACAGCACGCGCTCTCCCGCCTGGTGGGCTGGCTGGCTGAAGTGCGCCACCCGCGCTGGTTGAAAGACGGGATGATCGCCGCGTTTATCCGTGCGTTTGGTGTGGACATGAACGAGGCCGAGGAACGCTACCCGGAGGCCTATGCCAATTTCAATGCCTTTTTTACCCGCCGGCTGCGTCCCGGGGTGCGGCCCCTGGCGCCAGCCGGCCTGGTGTGCCCCGCCGACGGCGCCGTAAGCCAGATCGGGCGCATAGAAGAACACAGCCTGTTGCAGGCCAAGGGCCGACGGTATTCCACCTGGGCGCTGCTGGGCGGGGACGAGGAGCGCGCGGCACAGTTTCGCAACGGGCACTTTGCCACCATCTACCTGTCCCCACGCGACTATCACCGGGTACACATGCCCATTGAGGGTGAACTGGTGGCTACCCGTTATGTGCCGGGGAAGCTGTTTTCGGTCAACGGCACGACCGCCGAGGGCGTTGACCGACTGTTCGCCCGCAATGAGCGACTGATCTGCTATTTCGATACGCCCGCCGGGCCGATGGCGCTGGTGCTGGTGGGTGCCATGATCGTCGCGGGTATCGATACCGTGTGGGAGGGCCAGGTGGCGCCGCCGCCGCGCGCAGTGCGCCATCGCGATTACCGCAGCTTGCCCGCGGCGGTGCAGCTTGCACGAGGCGAGGAGATGGGGCGCTTCAAACTGGGCTCGACGGTTATCCTCCTGTTCCCGGAGGGCGCCGTGGACTGGGACCCTGCCCTGCAGGCGGGCAGTGTCACCCGGCTCGGCCAGGCGCTGGGCAGCCTGTCGCAGGGCGCATCCGGTCAACCGGGCTGATCGAGGCTCTCCACGATATGCCGGTAGCTGTCCAGCCGGGCCGGGCTGATCGCGCCGCTGGCCGCCGCTTCCAGAATCGCGCAGCCAGGCTCATGCTTGTGACAGCAATCGCGAAAGCGGCAGTGACCGAGCAGGGGACGAAATTCACGGAAACCGTGTTCAACCTGCTCACGCTGCATGTGCCACAGGCCGAATTCGCGGATACCTGGTGAATCGATCAGGCTGCCTCCGCCCGGCAGGTGAAACAGTTGTGCGGTTGTTGTGGTGTGGGTCCCTTTCTGGCGCAGTGTCGACAGTTCGCCGACCCGCAGCGTCACCCCGGGCAGCAGTGCATTGACCAGAGACGACTTGCCAACCCCCGATTGCCCAACGAACACGCTGACCCGCTCCTTCAGGGCTTCCCGAAGCAGGGCAAGGCTGCCGCTCTGGCTGCTGACCTCCAGCACCCGGTAGCCCAGCGTGGGGTAGATGGCGAGCAGCTCGGTCAGGCGCGCGCGTAGATCGGCGTCTTTATCCAGCAGGTCACCTTTGTTCAGCACCAGCACCGGTTCTATGCCCACAACCTCGGCGGCTACCAGGTAGCGGTCGATGAGGTTCGCATGAGGCTCCGGCAACGGTGCGATTACCACCAGTATCTGGTCGATATTGGCGGCGATGGCTTTCAGCTTGCCGTAGGGGTCGGGCCGCCGCAGCTCACTGTGACGCGGCTCGCGCGCCACCACTACGCCGGTGCTGTCGCCAGGGCACCAGGTCACCCGGTCACCGGTCACCAGGCCGTCCAGGTTGGCGCGCAGGTGGCAGCGCTGGGTGTCCCCGGTGTCATCCTCGATGTCCACCTGAGTGCCGTAGTGTGCGATCACCAGTCCGCTCCGTTCCGGCCCCAGTTCGCCGGCCCCGAGTGCGGCATCGGTTCTGGCGTCCCGCCGCTGTGCACGCGCCGTGCGCTCCTCCTGGATTCGGCGGATGCGGAAGCTTTGCTGGCGACTCAGTTTGCGTTTGCTCATGGCATCATTATTGGTGCCCGACGTGGCGCTGTACAGGCAATTTGTTACACTGCGCGGCCGCGCGGAAAACAACAGGGTGTAAGGGTATGCAGCAGCAGGGGAACCTGATCTGGATAGATCTGGAAATGACCGGCCTGGACCCGGAGCGGGACGTGATCATTGAGATGGCGACGATTGTCACCGACAGTGAATTGCACACCCTTGCCGAAGGGCCGGTGATCGCCGTGCATCAACCCGATTCTGTGCTGGCGCAAATGGACGAGTGGAACACCACCCACCACACGCGCTCCGGCCTCGTGGAACGCGTTCGCAACAGTCGCATCGACGCCTCCGCGGCGGAAGCGGCAACTCTCGCGTTCCTCGCTGAGTGGGTCCCCTCCGGCAGTTCCCCCATGTGCGGCAATACCATCTGTCAGGATCGCCGTTTCCTGGCTCGTTACATGCCGCAGCTGGAAGCCTTTTTCCACTACCGCAATCTGGATGTCAGCACCCTGAAAATACTGATGCGCCTGTGGCGGCCCGAGCTGGAAGCGGGGGTGGTCAAGGTGGGGAGTCACCAGGCGCTGGACGATATTCGTGAATCGGTTGCCGAGCTGCGCTACTACCGGGAGCATTTCCTGCGCGCGCCCTGAGCGTGTCAAGCGCCCACTGCACATGCTCGCGTACCAGCGCTGAAGGGTGTGCGAGGCGGGATTCCAGTGCCGCCATGGCGCGCGGTGTCGCCGGGCCGTTGCCTAACCCCACCGCCAGATTGCGCAACCACTGTTCATGTCCGATGCGGCGCAGCGCGGAGCCTTCCGTGCGCGCGAGGAAGGTCGCCTCGTCCCAGAGAAACAGTGTCACCAGTTCACTGTCCTGCAGTGCGTGGCGCGGCTGGAAGTCCGCCTCCTCGCTGTGGCGCGCGAACTTGTTCCAGGGGCAGACCAGCTGGCAGTCGTCGCAGCCAAATACCCGGTTCCCCATGAGGGGGCGAAGCTCGGGGTCGATGCTGCCGCGGTGCTCGATCGTCAGGTAGGAGATGCAGCGGCGCGCATCCAACGTGTAAGGCGCCGTAAACGCCCGGGTGGGACAAATCTCGAGGCAGGCGCTGCAGCTGCCGCAATGCTTGCTCGCCTGCGGCGGATCCGGGTTCAGGGGCAGGTCGGTGTAAATTTCGCCGAGGAAAAACCAGGATCCTGCACGCTCGTTGATCAACATGGTATTTTTTGCCAGCCAGCCCATGCCGGCCCGCTCCGCGAGGGCGCGTTCCAGCACCGGTGCGCTGTCCACGAAGGCACGGTAGCGGCCCCCTGCAGCGGCCCCCTCTATGAGCTCCGCGAGCCGCGCGAGCCGCTTGCGCATCACCTTATGGTAGTCGCGTCCCAGTGCGTAGCGCGCGATATAGGCTTTTTCCGTGGACGCAAGCACCTGCAGTGGCCGGGTGTCTGCGGTGAGGTAGTCCATGCGCACGGAAATGACCCGGCAAGTGTCAGGCACCAGCTCGGCGGGTCGCGCGCGGCGCAGCCCATGTCGGGCCATGTACTCCATACTGCCGTGATAGCCGGCATCAAGCCACTTCTGCAGGTAGGGCTCGTGCGCTGTGAGGTCGATATCGCTGACCGCCCACTGACTGAACCCCAGCTCTCTGGTCCAGGTATCGATGCGCTGGCGCAGAGCGCTATCACGCTGGGGGCTCAGTGTCGGTGTCATGGGGCTGTGCAATGCATGGGGCTGGGCCGGGCAGGGAAAGCTGCCTATAATCCGCGGGTTTGCGGGCGTATCCTGGGCTCGTCAGTGTAGCAGCGCGAGGTTGGTTTTGGCGACGTCAGTCAGGCAGGGTTTCAATGGCTCGGAGCACGAGGGCTTGTACAGCGCCAGCGAGACCCGGGCGCTGGATCGGTGGGCCATCGAGCGCGCCGGCATCGACGGCGCGGTGCTGATGTCCCGGGCGGCCGCTGCCGCACTGCATCAGCTCCTGCTGCGCTGGCCCCGGCCCGCGTTGCTGCAGGTGCTCTGTGGTACCGGCAATAATGGCGGCGATGGCTACCTGCTGGCCGATCAGGCCCGCCGCCGCGACATACCGGTGCAGGTGCTGCAGGTGGGAGATCCGGCGAAAATCCGCGGAGACGCGCTGCGTGCCCGCGAGCAGGCGCTGGCCAACGGCGTGCCCGTAGCGCCGTTTGCCGGAAATGCCCTGCAGGGAGTGGGTGTGCTGGTTGACGCCCTGCTCGGTACCGGCCTGGGAGGCGATGTTCGCGAGCCCTTTGCCAGCGCGATCGACGCACTGAACAGTGCAGACCAGCCGGTGGTGGCGCTGGATATACCCTCCGGGCTCTGCGCCGACACCGGGCGCATGCTCGGAACGGCGGTGCGCGCCGACCTCACGGTAACGTTCATTGCCCGCAAGCGCGGTCTGTTCACACTGCATGGCCCCGATTGCAGCGGCCAGCTCGAATACGCCGATCTCGCGGTGCCTGCAGAAGCACAGCAATCGGTAGCGCCGGCCTGGCACCGCCTCGATCTGCAGCGCCTGCTTGCGGCATGGCCGCAGCGCCCTGCGGCCAGCCACAAGGGTGACTACGGCACGGTGCTGGTGATCGGCGGTGATTACGGATTTCCTGGCGCGGTGGCGCTGGCCGCAGAAGCTGCCCTGCGCTGCGGCGCGGGTCTGGTGCGCGTGGCGACCCGGACAGAGCATCTGTCGGCAATTGTTGCGCGTACACCGGAAGCGATGGTCAGCGCCGTGCGCTCGGGGCAGGAGTTACGGCCCTTGTTGGCTGGCGCGGATGTTATCGTGCTGGGGCCGGGCCTTGGCCGCAGCAGCTGGTCCGGCCAACTGCTGCAGGTCGCGCTGGAGTCAACGCAGCCTGCGGTGGTTGATGCCGATGCCCTGAACCTGCTGGCGGAGTTGCCTTGGGAAAGCGCGGTGTTGCGCGAAAACCGGGTCTACACACCGCATCCGGGGGAGGGCGCGCGTCTGCTGGGCAGTTCCACGGCGGCGGTGCAGTGTGACCGGTTTGCGGCGGCGGGTGCGTTGCAGGCGCGGCTCGGCGGCGTTGTGCTGCTGAAGGGCAACGGCAGCCTGATTGTCGACGGACAGCAGCAGCTGCTGGCGGATTACGGCAATCCCGGCATGGCGTCGGGGGGCATGGGCGATGTGCTCAGCGGCGTGATTGGCGCCCTGCTGGCACAGGGCCTGAGCCCCTTGATGGGCACTGCGCTGGCGGCCTGTGCACACGGTGCGGCAGCCGATATGGCGGCCTCTGCGGGGCAGCGCGGCCTGCTGGCCAGCGACCTGATGCTGCCACTGAGGAAGCTACTGGGATGACCGCAGAGGCGACGTTTTCGGCGCTTGATGAAGCCGCCATGGTACGCCTGGGTGCGTTACTCGGCACGGCCAGCGAGCCCGGTGCGGTGATTTATCTCTGCGGCGGCCTGGGTATGGGCAAGACGACCCTGAGCCGCGGTCTGGTGCAGAGTTTCGGCCACCTGGGCGCGGTGAAAAGCCCCACCTATACACTGGTGGAGCCCTATCAATTCGGTGGGCTGGAGATTTTTCACTTCGATCTTTACCGGCTCGCTGACCCGGCGGAGCTCGAATTCATGGGTATACGGGACTACTTCGGCCCGCAGAGCCTGTGCCTGGTGGAATGGCCCGAACGTGGCGCGGGAGTTTTGCCCCGGGCAGATTTAGCGATTACCATAACTGCAGCGGGTAGCGGGCGCAGCCTGCAGGTGCAGGCTGGAAGCGATCTGGGTGACCGCATCCTGGCGCGCTGGCGATCCGCGGCCCGAGCATAGCGACGGATACACGTCTGGAGTGAGATGAACAGGGGTTTCTGGGCGAGTCTGGTGCTGTGGTGCCTGTGTGTATCGACGGCGCTGGCGGTGGAGGTGCATGACGTCCGTTTGTGGCGTGCGCCGGATCACACGCGCGTCGTGTTTGACCTGACCGGCCCGGCAGATCACCGCCTGTTGACCCTCAGTAACCCCGATCGTATTGTCCTCGATGTCAGCAACGCCACGCTGAAAGCCAGCCTGACCGGCCTGGAGCTGGCCAACACACCGATTTCACTGGTGCGCTCGGGGGTCCGTGAAGGTCGCGACCTGCGTGTGGTGTTTGATGTGCGTGCTGCCGTGGACCCACGCAGTTTCGTGCTCAAGGCCAACGCGCAGGCGGGCGACCGGCTGGTGCTGGATCTCTATGACCGAAATCCCGTCAGCGAGAAGGCTGTTGCGGCCGAGCCGGTGAAGACCTCCGCGGCTACGGATCGCGGCAGTCGCGACATTATTATTGCGATTGATGCGGGGCACGGGGGCGAGGACCCCGGCGCCATCGGCCCCAACCGGCAGCGCGAGAAGGACATCGTGCTGGCCATTTCCCGGGAGCTGGAGTTGCTGCTCAAGCGCGATGAGGGGTTCCGCCCGACCATGATCCGCACGGGAGATTACTACATCAGCCTCAAGGGGCGCCGCGACCTCGCACGCCAGCGCCATGCGGACCTGTTTGTCTCCATCCACGCAGATGCCTTCACCCGCCGTGAAGCCAACGGCGCGTCGGTGTACGCGCTGTCGACGCGTGGCGCCACCAGCACCGCCGCCAGCTACCTTGCGCAGCGTGAAAACGCGGCGGACCTGATCGGCGGTGTGCGGCTGGGTGACAAGGATGACGTGTTGGCCAGTGTGCTCACTGACCTCTCCATGACCAACACCCTGGACCACAGTCTCAAAGTCGGTGCCAAGGTGCTGTCGCGCATGGATACGGTGGCCCGGCTGCACAAACGCAATGTGGAGCAGGCCGGCTTCGCGGTATTGAAGTCACCTGACATCCCCTCGATTCTGGTCGAGACCGGTTTCATTTCGAACCCCGGTGAGGCGCAAAAGCTCAGCACCCGTGCATATCAGCAAAAGGTGGCACAGGCCATTCACGCAGGTATTCGTGACTGGTTTCTGGCGCAGCCACCGCCGGGCACGCTGATTGCCCAGCGCAAGCAACAGGGTGATCAGGAGTACACCATCGCCCGAGGTGATACACTCTCGGGCATCGCCCAGCGTTTCAACGTGCCGGTTCGCCGTCTGCGGGAACACAACGGCCTGCGTGATTCCTCGCACATCATGGTAGGTCAAACGCTGAAAATACCCGCGACCTGAGTCCGACTGAAACCCCGTCCATGACCAGAATCCAGCGCCTCAGCCCGAGGCTGGCCAACCAGATCGCCGCCGGCGAAGTGGTTGAGCGGCCCGCATCCGTCGTCAAGGAAGTGCTTGAAAACAGCCTTGATGCCGGTGCCACGCGAGTCGATATCGATATCGAGGCTGCAGGTTGCAAGCTCATCCGCATTCGGGACAACGGTTCCGGGATTGATCCGGAAGACCTGCCGCTGGCGCTGTCCCGCCATGCAACCAGCAAGATCGCTTCCCTGGATGACCTGGAGCGCGTCGGCAGCCTCGGCTTTCGTGGCGAAGCACTGGCCTCCATCGGTTCTGTGTCGCGGCTGACGCTCACCAGCAATCACCGCGACGGGACCAGCGAGGGGTGCAGTGCGCTTTGCGAGGGGCGTGAAATGGACGTGCAGCTGCGCCCTGCACCCCACCCGCGGGGCACCACGGTCGAGGTGCGCGACCTGTTCTTCAACACGCCGGCGCGGCGCAAGTTCCTGCGTACGGAAAAAACCGAGTTCAATCATCTGGAGGAAGTCGTCAAGCGCCTGGCCCTGTCGCGCTTCGATGTCGGCTTCACGTTGCGCCACAACGGCAAGGTGATTCACAGCCTGGCCGGCGCTGGTTCGGATGCGGAGCGGCAGCGACGTGTTGCCGCCGTGTGTGGCCCGGCCTTCATGGAGCAGGCGCTGTTTATCGAAGTCGAGCGCGGCGATATGCGGCTTTGGGGCTGGCTGGGGCTGCCGACCTTTTCCCGTAGCCAGGCGGACCTGCAGTATTTCTTTGTCAACGGCCGGGTGATTCGCGACAAACTGGTGGCGCACGCCGTGAAACAGGCCTACCGCGACGTGCTCTATCACGGCCGCCATCCCGCCTTTGTGCTCTTTCTTGAGCTTGATCCGGCTCAGGTGGACGTCAATGTACACCCTGGCAAGCACGAGGTGCGTTTCCGGGACAGCCGCGCAGTACACCAGTGCATCTTCAGCGGACTGCACCGCGCGCTGGCGGATGTCAGGCCTGCTGCGGCGCCAACACCGCTGACGACCGCGGAGGGCCTGGCGGTGAATACGGCGACGGGTGAAATTGCCAGCCAACCCGGCCTGGGTTGGGGGGCGCCGGCGGCCTACCACCCGACATCCGCGCCCCTGCCTGGGCAGTCGGGGGAGCAGCTGCGCAGCTATGCCGGCCTGCATCCCCGTGTGCTGTCCGAGGCGCAGACTCCGGAGGAGGTGCCGCCGCTGGGCTATGCCCTGGCGCAGCTGAAGGGCATCTATATCCTGGCGGAAAATGCCGAGGGCCTGGTGCTGGTCGACATGCACGCTGCGCACGAGCGCATCACTTATGAGCGGCTGAAGGCGGCCAGGGCATTGGACGCCATTCCCGGCCAACCCCTGCTGGTGCCCGAGGCGATAGCGGTCAGCGAGCGCGAGGTGGCCCTGGCGCAGGAGCACGCCGATGTGTTCGCCCGGTTGGGGCTGCTGGTGGAGGTTGCTGGTGAAGAGTCACTGCTGGTGCGCCAGATCCCGGTGACGCTGCGCGGCTCGGATGTGGCGGCGCTGGTGCGCGATGTGCTCTCGGATCTGGCCGAATACGGCAGCTCGGACCGCATTGAAGCGCATATGGATGACATCCTGTCGACCATGGCCTGTCATGGTTCGGTGCGTGCGAACCGGCGCCTCAGCGTGCCGGAAATGAATGCCCTGTTGCGGGATATGGAAGAAACGGAGCGCTCGGGCCAGTGCAACCATGGGCGTCCGACCTGGACGCGCATGTCGCTGGAGGAACTCGATAAACTGTTCCTGCGGGGCCGCTAGGTGCACACGGCCCTGCGCGAGGCGCAGAAGCCCTTGTTGCTCTGTATCACCGGGCCGACGGCCGCTGGCAAGACCGATCTGGCGGTGGGGCTCGCTGAGGCACTGGGGGGCGAATTGATCAGCGTTGACAGCACGCTGGTGTATCGCGGTTTGGATATCGGCAGCGCGAAACCCGAGTACCCACATCATCTGGTCGACATCCGCGATCCCACTGAAACCTATTCCGCAGCGGAATTTGTTCAGGATGCCCTGCGCGCAGCCGCTGATATCGTCGGGCGCGGTCGAATGCCGATCCTGGTAGGTGGTACCATGCTTTACTTTCGTGCGCTGCTGGACGGGTTGGCGACAATGCCCCCTGCCGATCCGCAGCTGCGGGTGTCATTGGCCGCCGAGGCCGCAGCACGCGGCTGGCCGGCACTGCATGCGCGCCTGGCGGCGGTGGATCCTGTTTCTGCCGCTGCAATCCACCCTCACCATTCGCAACGTATAAGCAGGGCGCTTGAGGTGTTTCTCAGCAGTGGTGTGCCGCTGAGCGTTTGGCATGAGCAGGCACCGCAGAGTCCCGTGTCTGACTATTGTGTGCAGCAGGTGGCCATATGCCCCCGGGATCGCGGGGTGCTGCATCAGCGCATAGCCCTGCGTTTTGCGCAAATGATGGACCAGGGTTTTTTGCAGGAGGTTGCCGCGCTGCGCGAGCAGCTGGCGGGGCGCGGCGACCTCCCGGCCATGCGTGCTGTCGGGTACCGCCAGCTCTGCCGCCACCTCGATGGCGAGTGCAGCCTGGAGGAAGCGGTGCAGCAGGGTGTTGCAGCAACCCGGCAGCTGGCGAAACGACAGCTGACCTGGCTGCGCAAGTGGCAGGGGCTGCACTGGCTGCTGACCAACGCAGCGGGGAACGTTTGTGCAGCGGGAGAGTCAGAACACAGCGCAGGCGAGCTGGATGAAAATTCGCTCACCTGCGCCTTGAAGTATCTGCAGGAGAGCCCCATGTAGGGGGAATACCAGCTATACTGACTGTCAGCAATCGGTCGGGGAACGCCCCGGGGGCCAGTACAGTGGCCCGTCAGGGTGAGAGAAGGCGAGAGTACATCCATTATTATCAGGCTCCTGTTGAGCCAGCCAAGGAGAGAGTTATGTCAAAAGGGCACACGCTACAAGACCCTTACCTGAACATCCTGCGTAAGGAGCGCGTTCCGGTATCCATTTATCTGGTGAACGGCATCAAGCTGCAGGGTCAGATCGAGTCGTTCGACCAGTTTGTTGTGCTGCTGAAAAATACGGTCAGCCAGATGGTCTACAAGCACGCCATTTCCACTGTGGTCCCTTCCCGTGTGGTGCGCATGCCCATGCAGAATCCGCCGGAAGATGATGACGGCGAGAGCTAGTCTGCCCAGATTGTGCGGGCGCTGCGGCGCTCCCACCTTCCTCACAGCCGATTCCCGAGGCGAGCGTGTTCTTTGAGCGTCCAGCGTCCGGCGAGCGCGCCGTACTGGTGCATCTTGCCATTGCCAGCGAAGACGAGCGTGAAGACCCCCGCGAGTTCGAGGAACTGGTCCTGTCGGCCGGCGGTGACCCGGTGGCGTTTGTCGTGGGCAGCCGGGACGTGCCGGATTCGCGTACCTTCATAGGGTCCGGCAAGGTCCAGGAGGTGCTGGATGAGGTGCAGCTGCACGAAGCGGAGCTGGTGATTTTCAACCATGCGTTGAGTCCCAGCCAGGAGCGCAACCTTGAACGCCAGTTCAAATGTCGAGTGCTCGACCGTACCGGGCTGATCCTCGATATCTTTGCCCAGCGCGCCCGAACCCACGAGGGCAAGCTGCAGGTGGAGCTGGCGCAACTGCAGCACATGAGCACTCGCCTGGTGCGCGGCTGGACCCACCTCGAGCGACAGAAAGGCGGCATCGGCCTGCGTGGGCCTGGCGAAACCCAGTTGGAGACCGACCGGCGTCTGCTCCGGGTGCGCATCAAGTCTATTCTGGCCCGGCTGGAAAAAGTGCGACGCCAGCGCGACCAGGGTCGGCGTTCCCGTCGACGGGCGGAAGTGCCCACCATAGCGCTGGTGGGGTATACCAACGCCGGCAAGTCGACGCTGTTTAACCGCCTGACCAATGCCGAGGTGTATGCCGCCGACCAGCTGTTTGCCACCCTGGACCCGACGCTGCGCCGGTTGGAGCTGGAGGAAGTCGGGCCGGTAATCATGGCAGATACTGTGGGCTTCATCGCCCATTTGCCGCACAAGCTCGTTGAGGCCTTCAAGGCGACGCTGGAAGAGACTGTCAGCGCCGACCTCCTGTTGCATGTGATTGATGTGGCTGCGGGGGCGCGGGAGGACAACATCCACCAGGTTCAGGCAGTGCTGGAGGAAATTGGCGCACAGGACATCCCGCAGCTGCAGGTGTTCAACAAACTTGACCTGTTGGAGCAGGAGCCACGTATTGATTACGATGAGAACGGCGTCCCCGAGCGCGTGTGGCTGAGTGCGGCCACCGGAGCGGGTTGCGAGCTGCTGCTGCAGGCCATCGGCGAGCGCGTGGGGGCTGATATGGTGGAGGAAGAACTGCACCTGCAGCCGCAACAGGGTCGTCTGCGCGCCGCGCTGTACCAGATGGGAGCTGTGGCGGCGGAACAGTACGGAGATGACGGTATTGCACACCTGAGTGTGCGCCTGCCGCGGGCGGACTGGAACCGACTGATGAAACGGGGGGCGGAGCTTGTCCCCTAGGAGCCCGGGTCGTGGGCTCAGGTATTTTTGGTAAACTGCAAACACGTTGAAAATGGGAGTTCAGTATGGCTTGGAATGAGCCGGGTGGTGGAAGTAACAAGCCGAAGGATCCCTGGGGCGGCGGTGATCAGGGGCCCCCAGATCTCGATGAAGCGCTGAAAAAGCTGCAGGAGAAGCTCGGCGGCCTGTTTGGCGGTCGTGGCGGCAAGCGCGGCGGATCATCGGGTGGTGGTGGCGGACTCTCTGCCGGACTGCTGGGTGCGGTTGCGCTGATCGCTGTCCTGGTCTGGGGCCTGATGGGGCTGTACCAGGTCGACGAGCAGGAGCGCGCCGTGGTGCTGCGCTTCGGCAAGTACCTGGAAACCGTGCAGCCTGGCCTGCAGTGGAATCCACCGCTGATCGATGAAGTGATCCGCGTCAACACCACCAAGGTGCGTGCCGCGACCTTCCGTGAAATCATGCTCACTCAGGACGAGAATATCGTCGAGGTGCGCATGTCGGTGCAGTACGTGATCGTCGATCCCACCAGCTTTGTGCTGAAGGTGCGCGATCCAGAAGACTCCCTGCAGCATGCGGCCCAGAGCGCGTTGCGGCATGTGGTCGGCGATACCCGTATGGACTCGGTGCTGACCGAGGGGCGCGCCCAGATCGGTACCGACGTTCAGGTGCGGCTGCAGCGCTACACCGACATGTATGAAACCGGTATTCGCGTAATCAAGGTCAACATTGACGAGTCCAAGCCACCGACTCAGGTGCAGGCCGCATTCGACGATGTGATCAAGGCGCGTGAGGACGAAGAGCGGCTCAAGAACGAGGCCCAGGCCTACGCCAATGGCATCGTGCCTGAAGCACGCGGCCGTGCCCAGCGGGTGCTTGAGGAGGCTGGCGCCTATCGCGAACAGGTAGTCGCCAGCGCTGAAGGTGAGGCCCAGCGCTTCAAGGCGCTGTTGGCCGAGTACGCCAAGGCACCTGAAGTGACCCGTGAGCGTCTCTATCTCGAGGCCGTGCAGGAAGTGCTCACCAATACCAACAAGGTGATGGTTGATGTGGAAGGCGGCAATAACGTGATGTACCTGCCGCTGGACAAGATGACCAGTTCTGCCGGCGCCAGCGTGCCGCGCAGCGGCCGGCTGGATGCAAACACGGTTCGCGAGTTGACCGATGCCGTGACTGAGCAGCTGCGCCAGGACGCCGCTGCAGCCAATAACCGCAGAGGAGGTCGCTAAGATGGGCGGAAAAGGTATGACCTGGCTGCTGGTAGCTGCCCTGTCGCTGTTCGTTTTGAGTAACACGGTGTTTGTGGTCAAGGAGACCGAGCGCGCCGTGATGCTGCAGTTTGGTGAGGTGGTCAACCCGGACATCAGGCCTGGTTTGCACGTCAAGGTGCCGTTCGTCAACAACGTGCGCAAGTTCGAGGCGCGGCTGCTGACGGTGGATTCAACCCCCGAACGCTTCTTCACACAGGAGAAGAAAGCGTTGATTGTGGATTCCTACGCCAAGTTCCGTGTGGCGGACACCGCGAAGTTCTACACCGCGACCAACGGCGAGGAAGCTCGAGCCAGCGCCCTGCTCGGGCAGCGGATCAACGACGGTTTGCGCAACCAGGTGGCGGTGCGCACCATTCAGGAGGTGGTGTCGGGCCAGCGCGACCAGTTGATGGAAGCGCTGACTGAAGAGCTGAGTGAAGTTGCGTTAGAGGAATACGGGGTCGAGGTCCTGGATGTGCGGGTCAAGCAGATCGACCTGCCGCCGGATGTGTCCGAGTCCGTGTATCGCCGCATGAACGCCGAGCGGGAAAAAGAGGCCCGGGAGCACCGTGCACTGGGTCAGGAACTCGCAGAGGGTATTCGCGCTGCAGCTGACCGCGAAGTGACGGTACTGGAGGCGAACGCCTACCGTGACGCGCAGTTGATCCGTGGTGAGGGCGACGCACTGGCGACCAGCATCTACGCCGAGGCCTTCAACAGCAACCCCGAGTTCTACTCGTTTACGCGCAGCCTGCGGGCGTATCGTGAGTCGTTCCAGAACAGCGGTGACATCATGCTGATTCAGCCAGACAGTGACTTCTTCCGCTATTTGAAGGATTCCGAGGGTAGCCAATAGGGGTAAAAAACGCAGGTGCCTTCAGCGGTGCCTGTGGTAGAATTCTGCAACCGTGGGATCCGGCGTTTTACCCACAAACGCCGGCCCCGCGGTTTTTTTATGAGCACGGCTTCAGGGGGATGATGTGGAATTCTGGCAGGTTCTGCCAGCGGCCCTGGCGCTGGTACTGATTATCGAGGGTATCTTGCCCTTCCTGAGCCCCCGCACCTGGCGACAGATGGTGATCGGGGTGGCGCAGCAGCAGGACAAGGTCATCCGCAATGTCGGCCTGGGCAGCATGCTGCTCGGGGTGGTAATGCTGTATTGGGTGCACTAAAGGGCGTTTATGACGACGGTGGATCGCTGGCAATTGCCCGATGGGGTAGAAGAAGTGCTGCCCCGGCAGGCGCGCATTGTCGAGCGCCTGAGGCGTGAAATTCTCGACCTCTACCAGCAGTGGGGCTACCAGCTGGTCATCCCTCCCCTGATGGAATTCACCGAGTCGCTGCTGATTGGGCTGGGGCGTGATCTCGACTTGCTGACGTTCAAGATGACGGATCAGCTGAGTGGTCGCACCCTGGGCATTCGCGCCGATATCACCCCGCAGGTGGCGCGTATTGATGCGCACAGTCTCGCCGAAGCCGGCGTGACGCGCCTCTGCTATGCAGGATCCACTCTGCATACCCGGCCCAAGTCGCTGCTCGCTTCGCGCTCGCCCATTCAGCTGGGAGCCGAGCTCTACGGCGACGACAGCCTGGCGGGGGACGTGGAGGTTATCCGGCTCATGCTCGCCACCCTGGGTGCCGCCGGTGTGACGCAGGTGACGCTGGATCTGGGCCACGTCGGTGTGTACGAAGCCGTGCTCGCGGCGGCGGCACTGACAGCGGAGCAGGAGGCGGAGGTTTTCGACGCCCTGCAGCGCAAGTCGCGCCCTGATCTGCTGCTGGCTCTGGCTGATGTTCCTGCCCCGGCCGCCGGGCTGATTCTCGGCCTGCTGGAGTTGCACGGCGATGCGGCGGTGCTCGGTACGGCGCGCGAGCTGCTGGCTGAGGCAGCCCCGGATGCGCTGCTTGCCGTGGCGGCGCTGGAGTCCGTGGCCGCCGCCATCGCGCGCAGCCACCCCGGCATTACCGTGTATTTCGATCTCGCAGAATTGCGCGGCTACCACTACCACACAGGCATGGTGTTTGCGGCCTATGCCCCCGGTCACGGCCAGGCGCTGGCGAATGGCGGGCGCTACAACGATGTCGGCAAGGTCTTCGGCCGCGCGCGACCGGCGACCGGTTTTGCCACCGACCTCAAGGCCCTGATGGCGCTGGTGCCGGCGTCGACAGATGAGCCCGGCGCCGTGAGTGCACCGGACAGCGACGACCCTGCACTGCTCGCGGCGGTGGCGGCGCTGCGCAAGGGTGGCGAGATAGTCATTCGCTGTGCCGGCGAGCGCCCCGATCCGCGATGTGACCGCGAACTGGTAAAAGCTGACGGTGAGTGGGCACTGCGCCCGCTCGATTCCTGATCAATCACATGAGTTGAATGTTCATGAGCAAGAATGTAGTGGTTCTCGGCACCCAGTGGGGCGATGAGGGCAAGGGCAAAATCGTCGACCTGCTGACCGATCGCGCCAGCGCGGTGGTGCGCTTTCAGGGTGGGCACAACGCGGGCCACACACTGGTCATCGATGGGCAGAAAACCGTATTGCACCTGATCCCCTCGGGTATTCTGCGGGCCAACGTGCAGTGTCTGATCGGCAACGGTGTGGTGCTGGCGCCGGACGCACTGCTCAGGGAGATCGGCACGCTGGAGGAGAAAGGGGTGCCGGTGCGCGAGCGGTTGCGCATTTCACCCTCCTGTCCGCTGATCCTGCCGTATCACGTGGCGCTGGATGTGGCGCGTGAGGCCCGCCGCGGCGAGGGCAAGATCGGCACAACCGGGCGCGGCATCGGCCCCGCTTACGAGGACAAGGCGGCCCGTCGCGGCGTGCGCCTGGGTGATCTGAAAGACCCCCAGCGCTTTGCAGAAAAGCTGCGTGAGGTGATGGATTACCACAACTTCCAGTTGCAGCACTACTACAAGGTTGCGCCGCTCGACTACGACACGGTGCTGGGCGAAACACTGGCGATGGCGCAGGAGTTGCTGCCCATGATTGCTGATGTGACCGCCATACTGCACGAGTGTCGGAAAACCGACGCCAATATCATGTTTGAGGGCGCGCAGGGTTCGTTGCTGGATATCGACCACGGCACCTATCCCTTCGTGACCAGTTCCAACACGACGGCGGGCGGCACAGCGACCGGCTCCGGCTTTGGTCCGCTGTTCCTCGACTATGTGCTGGGCATTACCAAGGCCTACACCACCCGCGTCGGCTCCGGACCTTTTCCGACCGAATTGTTTGATGCAACCGGCGCCCACCTCGCCGCACGCGGACACGAGTTTGGCGCTACCACAGGTCGGCCTCGCCGCTGTGGCTGGTTCGATGCGGTTGCCCTGCGCAATGCCGTCAACATCAACTCGGTGTCCGGCCTGTGCCTGACCAAGCTCGATGTCCTCGACGGCCTGGAAACCATCCAGATTTGCGTGGGCTATGTGGATGCCAGCGGCAAGCCGGTGCCCAACCCCGTGGATTCTGATGATTACGATGGCCTGGTGCCCTTCTACGAAGAAGTCCCCGGCTGGAGCGAGTCCACGGTGGGTGCCCGTACGCTGGATGAGCTGCCCGCAGCCGCTCGCGACTACATCCAGAAAATCGAGGATGTGGTCGGCGCCCCTATCGATATCATCTCGACCGGGCCAGACAGGGTCGAGACGATTGTGCTGCGTCATCCCTTCGACGTGGTCTGACCCCGCACACTACAGTCGCTGTGCCTTCCAGTCGCTGAATCCCACGCCGGTCCAGCGCCTGAAGGCCCGGTAGAAACTGTTGACCTCCAGATAGCCCAGTTCATCGGCCAGGCACTTCCCGGGCAGCCGCGCCGTGCGCAGTGCCTGCTCGCAGCGGTATTGCCGGGCGCGGTCGAGCAAGAACTGGTAATGGGTGTGATCCATGCGCAGGCGGCGGCGCAGCGTTGTCGGGCTCATCCCCAGCTGGCTGGCAACCGATTCGACCCGCAGCCGGTAGAGGTCTCCCTGTAGCAGAATCTGCAAGACGCGGTCGGTCGTGCGGTACTGGCCGTCGCGGCGCTGTGCGTGGTTCGACGTGGTGTTGGTGTTGGTGTTGGCAGCCCGCGTTAGGGCTGCGCTGTGCAGGTGTTGCATAACCGGAACCTCCCTGTTCTGGTGTCGTCATGAAGCAGGCAGCGCTCGTGCACTCCATCCTTGGAGCCTGCGCCACACCCAAAAAGATAGCAGAGAAAATGTGCGTGTGCGTCGCGCACGTCGACTACGGGCGAAAATGATCGGAGGGCTCAGCGATCGGTGTTTGTGCGATTGCCCAGGGCGTCCGGTAGTGGACAGTCCATGGCGGCGGCAATGGCGGCCAGGAGTTCCTGCTCCAGCGGGCTTACGTGGCCATCGGCATTGGCGGCCTTGCGCATCGCCTTGAGGACTCTGGGCTTGAGCAGGGGATAGCAATCCGCGAGTTCCCGCACGGCACGCGAGAAGGCGGCAAGTGAGCATTCTGCCTGTGGCAACAGAGTCAATGCGGGGTCATCCAGAGCCTCCACCGCCGTGCGAAAACAGAGCATGGTGTCACCGCTGCTGTTGTGGGCGAGCATGGACAGCACGACGCGCAGGTGCTCGCGCACCTTGCGCAGACTGCGGTAGCGCGCCGCCGAGGGTTTCACCTGGAAAAACTCGGGGTCGATGTAGTGGCGCAGCAACTGGTACAGGCACCACTCCAGCAGTTCCGTGCGGCGGTCCGCGCGGATGAGCCCGAGCAGCAGGCGCTTGAATTGCCGGTACTGCCCGACGGACTGGCTTTTCAGCGCTGGCAGGCACAGTTCCAGCAGTGGCAGCCGCTGCCCTGCTGCAAGCGTCGCCACCCCAGGTGCCAGTGTATGCGTCAGGTCCTCCAGGCCCTGCACACCGCTTTCCTTGAGCAGGGCATACTGTGTGGTCCGCACCGACGCGTCATCGCTGATCAGCAACGCGAGCATGAGTGCGCTGGCACCCAGTGGCTCGTGACTGTAGCGCACGAATGCCTGGGGCAGGTCACTATGCGCGGGGAACGCGGCCTCGGCGCCGTCCTCGGCAAATTGCGCATCTGCCGTGTCGGATTCCTCCGTCTGGCCGTTTCCGGCTTCCACTGCCGCCAGCGCCGCGGCCACCAGTGCTGCGCGCCCTACGCCGACCTCGGCCGCGGCGGGGTGTGGTTGGGCGTGCTCGTAGTGCTCGATTTTGCGCGTGATATAGGTGCCGTTCCAGCCCGGCTCCAGGCGCCGAATGCGGTTCGGCAGTGGCGGGTGGGTCGCGAACAGTTGCCACAGGCGGTGGCGGATCTGGCCGAAGAAAATGTGTGAAAGTTCATCCGCCCGCGCCGCATGCACCAGGGAGCCGGGCACGTAGCCACCGATAACCTTGAGGGCATCAGCAATGCCGCTATTATCGCGGGTGTACTGCACGGCACAGGCGTCCGCCAGATATTCTTTCTGGCGACTGATGGCGGCCTTGATAAAACCGGATGCGAGCCCCCCGAGCCAGCCGAGTATCCACAGCCCCAGTCCCAGCAGAGGCAGGGCCGGGCCGCCGTTGCTGCGATCCCGGTCATTGCCGGTGCGGTGGTGGCTGCTGGCACGCATCAGGATGTAACCGACATCGCCGATGAAGGTAATACCTTTCAGCAACGCTGCGAGGCGAATGTTGAGGCGCATGTCGCCGTTCAGGATGTGGCTGAACTCATGCGCGATCACGCCCTGCAGCTCGTTGCGCCGCAGGTGAGTGATGGCGCCCCGAGTCACGCCGATGACGGCATCGGCCGGCGACAGTCCCGCGGCAAAGGCATTGATGCCGCGCTCCGCATTCATCACGAATACGGGTGGCACGGGCATACCTGCGGCCAGCGCGATTTCGTCCACGATATTCAGGCAGCGGCGTTCGGCGCTGTCGCTGGTCTGGGGCAGTATCCGCGTGCCGCCCATCGCTTCGGCGACAACCTTGCCTCCGGCGGCGAGTTGCAGCCACTTGATTGTCGCCACAAGGCCCACCGTGGCGGAAATGCCCAGCCCGATGGTGCCGAAGCGCTCCCAGCTGAAATAGCGCAGAAAATCCCTGAAGCTGCCGCGGCTGCCCGCGTACAGGTTGTAGTGGTCTCCCCACCAGAGAAAGGCGGCGACCAGGGCGTTAGTCAACACAATGAGCGCGGCAACCGCACACAGGAACAGCAGAGTGAGCAGGCGCGTGTTGCGACGCGCCAGATCCTGCTGGGCGAAGAAGTCCATCGCAGCCCCTCAGGCGCCGGCAGCGATAGCCCTAGAAGCTGACCTTCGGTGCCGCCTGGATTTGTGCCGAGTCATCGAATTCCAGCAGCGTGGCATCCTGTGCGTGACCAAAGGTTGATGCCACCGCCACCGGTGGGAAACTCTGGCGGTAGGTGTTGTAGGCCATCACCGCGTCGTTGTAGCCCTGGCGGGCGAAGGCGACACGATTTTCGGTATTGGTCAGCTCCTCGGAGAGTTGCTGCATATTCTCGCTGGCCTTGAGATCCGGGTAGGCTTCCATGGTGACGTTGAGTTTTCCGAGTGCACCCTGCAGGGCGTTTTCGGCGCTTGCCAGCCGGGTCATGTCGGCGCCGCCGATGGCGTCAGGCCCCAGCGCCTTGAGCAGCGCGGCGGCATCGTTGCGCGCCGCGGTCACCGCTTCCAGCGTCTCGCGCTCGTGGCTCATGTAGGCCCGCGCCGTTTCCACCAGATTGGGTATCAGGTCGTAGCGCCGCTTCAGCTGCACTTCAATTTGCGCAAAGGCATTCTGGTAGCGGTTTTTCAGGGCAACGAGGCGGTTGTAGATACCGATGACATACATCACCAGGCCCAGCAGGACCAGCCAGAACACAATCGTAGAAACGTCCATGCAACACCCTCCCAGGCGGTAGTGGTAGTTCGATTCTACCCGAAAACGGCGCTGACGCGAGGAACACTCAGGCCAGTGCCACGTCGACCTCAACACCGTTGACCGCGGCGTTGCCGGACAGGGCGTCCAGGGCGAGATCATCGGTGACGTCATTGCAGCTGACGCCCGCATGCCTGGCCGCGGTGTGCAGGCGCACCCCGGGCCGACCGTGGCCGTAGCCGTGGGGCAGGCTGACCACCCCGGGCATTACCCCAGTGCTGGCTTCAACGGCCACGGTAACGCTGCCGGCACGCGAGCTCAGGTGCACCCGGTCACCGTCGTTGATCCCGCGTACCGCCATGTCTTGCGGATGCATGAGCAGGGTGCAGCGCTCTTTCCCTTTTACCAGGCGGTGATAGTTGTGCATCCAGGAATTGTTCGAGCGCACGTGCCGGCGTCCGATCAGGCGCAGGGCACCGCTGTCGTCCGCGCTGAACGCTGTACGCAGCCGGTCGAGGTCCGCCAGCGCCTGTGGGGTGGCGCAGTCTATGGATTTGTCCGCAGTCTGCAGCCGTTGGGGCAGTTGTGGCTGCAGGGCCCCGAGGTCGATGCCCGATGGGTTCGCGCGCAGCTTGTCCAGAGTCAGCCCGTGCACGCTGCCCTGGCGTTCACTGTAAGGCCCGATCTGCAGGCCCATGTCGATGATCTCGTGGGGCGCCATCACCGGTTGCGCGGGCTGTCCCTGCAGCTCGGCGACCCGGTTCCCCAGTTCGGTGAAGATCTCCCAGTCGTGCAGTGTGTCCTGCGGTTTTTCGAACACCGCTTCATTGTACCTGGCCGTGTTGCGTACCGCGTTGAGGTGGAACGCGAGGTCGTAGTGGTCGTGTTCCAGCGGCGATGTGGGCGGCAGGATAATGTCCGCATGCCGTGTGGTTTCGTTGAGATAGGGATCCAGGCAGACCATGAATTCCAGTTGCGCCAGCGCCGCGTCCAGCTGGCGGCCGTTCGGCGTCGACAGCACCGGGTTCCCGGCCCCCACGAACAGCGCCCGAATCTGCCCCTCTCCAGGCGTGGTCATTTCCTCGGCCATGACCGAGGCGGGCAGTTCACGGTCAAACTCGGGCAGCTGGCGCACGCGGCTGTGGTGCCGGGCAAAGCCGCCGGGGCCGATGGTGCTGACCTGGTCGACAGCGGGCAGTGTGAACAGCGACCCGCCCTCCCGGTCGAGATTGCCGGTAAGGATGTTAAGCAGCTGTATCGCCCACTGGCACAGCGCGCCGTAGCGCTGTGTTGACACACCCATCCGCCCATAGCAGATGGCGGCCCCGGCCTGCGCGAACTCGTGTGCGATGCGACGGATTGTGTCCGTCTTAATGCCGGTGTGAGCGGCGGCGAAATCGGGCGTGAAGTCGGCAAGCGCCGTCTCCAGTTCCGACAGGCCGGTGGTAAACGCCGCCAGGTGGCCGGGGGCTACCAGGTCGTCGGCAAACAGCGTATGCAACAGTGCCAGCAGGAACAATGCGTCGCTGCCGGGGCGTATGAAGAGGTGCTCACTGGCCAGCTCTGCTGTCTCCGTGCGGCGGGGATCGACCACGACCAGCTTGCCGCCGCGCTTGTGCAGCGCCTTGATCCGTTTGCGCACATCGGGCACGGTCCAGATGCTGCCATTAGAGGCGATGGGGTTGGCGCCGAGCATGAGAAAATACGCGCTCCGGTCGATGTCGGGAATCGGGAACAGCGACTTGTGGCCGAACAGCCAGAGGCTGGCCAGGTGGTGTGGCAACTGGTCGACGGAGGTGGCGGAGAAGCGGTTGCGGGTGTGGAAATGGCGGAACAGGTTCTTCTGGTGCGTCATCATTCCATAGTTGTGTACCGTGGGATTGCCCAGGTAGACCCCCAGCGCATCCACGCCGTCCCGTTGAGTAATCTCCACCAGCCGCCGCGCTGTGGTATCCAGCGCTTCCTCCCAGCTGATTTCGCGCCACTGGTCGGTGCCGCGTATGCGCTGCACTGGACTGCGCAGCCGGTCCGGGTCGTTGTGAATGTCCTGCAGGGCAACGGCCTTGGGGCAGATGTGGCCGCGGCTCAGCGGGTCGGCCGGGTCGCCCTTGATCGATACTATGTGATCTCCATCAGTTTCAATGCGCAGCCCGCAGATAGCCTCGCAGAGATGGCAGGCGCGATGATGCACTGTAACCGGCATGGCGGGCACTCTCGTGTTATGGGTGTGGTCGGAGTGTAGCGGGTGCACGAATAAAGTGCACTCGCCGCGCTGTGCGCGAGTAGTCGGGTCAGCGCTTTTTGTGTAGTGTGGATGCTGGTTCCATTGCGGGTTGCCAGAACGATGAACGAAAGCTGGAAGTCGTATCCGTCGGGTAGTTTCTTTGATGAACTGATTACGCCCCAGGGTCAGCCGCGCGCTGCGGCGCGGGGTGTAGTGCGTTTGTTACAGAAACTGCCGGGGCACGAAATGGCAGAACGCCGCGCTGCGGCCGAGCTCGCCATACAGGAAATGGGGATTTCCTTTACCGTCTATAACGAAGCCGGCAATATCGATCGCGCCTGGCCTTTCGACATCATTCCACGGGTGATATCCGCGCGGCAGTGGCAGGCGGTCAGCGATGGTTTGCGCCAGCGGTCGCTTGCGCTCAATCACTTTATCCAGGATATCTACAACCAGCAGAAAATTCTCGCCGACGGCGTGGTGCCGGCAGATATCGTGCTGGAATCCAGCAATTTCAAACCGCAGTGCATGGGCATGTCGCCGCGCTTTGGCGTATGGGCGCATATCTGTGGTTCCGACCTGGTGCGCGACGGTGATGGTCGTTTCCGCGTACTCGAGGATAACCTTCGGGTACCCTCGGGGGTGTCCTACATGCTGGAGAACCGCGAGATCACCAAACGGGTGCTGCCGGAGCTGTTCGAGAACTACAGTATCCTGCCGGTGGACGACTACCCCTCCCAGCTCTATCAGACGCTGGCATCGCTGTCCCCCAGGGAACGGCGACGCCCTTGTATTGTCGTGCTCACGCCGGGCATTTTCAATTCCGCCTACTTTGAACACGCCTACCTCGCCCAGGGCATGGGGGCCGAGCTGGTGGAGGGTCGCGACCTGATGGTCGCGGACGACAACTGCGTATACATGCGCACCGTGGATGGCCCCGTGCGCGTTGATGTGATTTACCGGCGCATTGATGAGGACTTCATGGATCCCGAGGCGTTCCGACCGGAGTCGCTGCTCGGTGTCGCCGGCTTGATGCGAGCCTGGAAGGCGGGCAACGTGGCTATCGCCAATGCGCCGGGCAGCGGCGTGGCAGATGACAAGGTCATCTATGCCTTCGTGCCGGAGATGATTCGCTACTACCTCAAGCAGAAACCGCTGCTCGCCAGCGTGCCCACCTGGCTGTGCATGCGCGAGAAAGATCGCGAGCATGTACTCAAGAACCTTGATCAACTGGTGGTCAAGCCGGCCAATGAATCGGGCGGCTACGGCATCATGGTGGGCCCGCACAGCAGCGCCGCCGTGCGCCGCAAGTTTGCTCGCCTGATCGAGGAGAACCCGCGTAACTACGTGGCACAACCGACCCTGGCCCTGTCGACCGCCCCCACCTACATCGACGATGCCGTCGAGCCGCGCCACCTCGACCTGCGGCCGTTTATCCTGCAGGGGCGTGATACCTGGGTGACGCCCGGGGGGTTGACGCGTGTGGCGTTGACCAGGGGTTCACTGGTCGTCAACTCCTCCCAGGGTGGCGGCAGCAAGGATACCTGGATTGTGGAGGGCAAGGCATGACAATGCTTTCCAGCGTCGCCGAGCGCCTGTACTGGATGGGGCGCTACCTCGAGCGCGCGGAGGACAGCGCGCGTCTGGTGGCGGCCTATAACCACCTCATCATGGACATTCCGCGTGCGGCCGAGCTGGGCTGGGACGTGCTGGTCCGTATTCTCGACGCCGAGCCCGTCTTCTATCAGCAGTATCGGGTGGGCAATGAACAGAATGTCCTGCGTTTTCTCATGGCAGAACAGGACAGCTGTGCCAGCATCCCCTTTGCTGTGCGCTGGGCGCGTGAAAACGTACGTACTACGCGCGATGTGCTGCCCGAGGAAACCTGGGAGCAGATCAACGAACTGTATCTGTATGTCAGTGATGCGGCGGAAAAGTCCGTGGGGCGGCGCAATCGCCAGGCCTTTCTCGAGGAGGTGATCAGCCGCTGCCAGCGGGTGAACGGCATGTTGTCATCCAGCCTGCCACGGGATCACGCGCATCGCTTCCTGCGCCTCGGGCACCTGCTGGAACGCTCCGATATGACTACCCGTCTGATGGATGTAGGCACGGGGGAGATTCTGGGGCGGGCCGGCACCCATGATGCCACTGACCCGCTGATCTGGACTTCCCTGTTGCAGGCCCTGTCCTCATTCGGGGCGTACCGGCGGATGATAGGGCCTCTGGTGGAAGCGCAGGAGGTCGTGGGGTTTGTATTTCAGGAACCCCTTCTGCCGCGCTCGGTGGCTTTTTGCCTGGCGGAAATCCGCGCCGAACTGAAGCCGCTGAAAAACCATGAACGCGCCATGCGCATTCTGAATCGCGGGCGGCGCAAGCTCGGCAAGTTGCAAACGGAACAGATGTCCCGCGAAGCACTGCATGCCTATATCGATGAGTTTCAGGCGCTGCTGGCCGACCTGCACGATGCGATCACTGCGTCCTGGTTTCATCCGGATACACCATGAAGCGGCTTGAATGCAGCTGCGGTAGCCAGGTATTTTTCGAGAGCCGGGACTGCGTGCATTGTGGCATGCAACTCGGCTTTGACCCGCTTGCGCTGGAGATGGTCTCACTCAGCGATGTCGGTGGCGGTATTCTGCAGTCGGCGGCGGGGCGTCGTTACCGGATGTGCGCCAACGGCTCGGAGTGGGATGTTTGCAACTGGCTGTGCGCGGAAGAGGACACTCACCCCCTGTGCTGGGGTTGCCAGTTCAACCGCACGATTCCCGACCTCTCGCTGCCGGGCAACATCCAGCGCTGGTGGGTACTGGAACAGGGCAAGAAACGCCTCCTCTACACCTTGCGCAGTCTGGGTCTGCCGCTGATCAGCGGTTGGCAGGACCCGGAGCATGGGCTGTTGCTGGACTTCATCGAAGACGGACGCAGTCGGGAGGAATACGCGGAGTCATTCGTCAGCACGGGGTTTGTCGGCGGGGTGATTACCATCAATACCCTGGAAGCGGATGACGTTGCGCGTGTTGCGGTGCGTGAGCAGATGAACGAACCCTACCGCACGGTTCTCGGGCATATGCGTCATGAATCGGGGCATTATTACTGGGCGCGTCTGGCTCGGGACGAGACCATTCGCAGCGGCTTTACGCAGTTGTTCGGTGACGAAACGATGGACTACCTCGGGGCGCTGGACCGCCACTACCGGGAGGGTCCGTCATCGGACTGGCGCAATTATTACATCAGCGCCTACGCCAGCGTGCACCCGATGGAGGATTGGGCGGAAACCTGGGGGCATTACCTGCATATTCAGGATGCGCTGGAGACGGCGGCGGCTTACGGCGTGATCCGCAGGGACGTGGCGCGTCTGGAAGTCGGTGAACGGATCGGAATCTGGCGCGACCTCAGCATCACCCTGAACGAACTCAACCGCAGCGTCGGCCGGGGGGATGCCTATCCCTTCGTGATCAACCATTTTGTAGAATCGAAGCTGGCCTTTGTCGACACGGCGATTCGTCGCCTGCAGCAGCAGCCGGGGCAGCGCTAGCCAGCCCAGCGCTGTACCAGGGGTCGCAGCGCTGTGGCCAGCAGGGGAGCCATGGATACGGCATTGCTGTGGTGCTGTATGCAGTCTGTGCTCCACACGGTGCCGATGCCAGCGTTCTCCATCACTGCCAGAGCGTCTCCGGCAAAAAGGGCGTGAGTCACCGCGACATCCACCGAGCTGGCACCCGCCTGCAGCAGCAGTTGCGCGGCGCCCGCCAGAGTGCGCCCGGAGCTGGCCACGTCATCCAGAAGTACCACCGCGCGCCCCGCTACGGCTACATCGGGCAGGGTGATGACCACGTCGCGGTCTCCGTGTCGTTCCTTGCTGCACACGGCATGGTCCAGCTGGCGGACCTCCGCCGCGCTTTCCACCCACTGTCGCGACTCGGCATCGGGACCAACCAGCAGCGGACGGTCGCGCTGACCCGCCACCAGTTCCGCCAGACTCCCCGCAGCCGACAGGGCGATGGCGTCCTGCAGCGGGATCGCCTCATCCAGCCGGCTTATCCTGTGCAGGTGTGGATCGACAGTGATAACCGCGTCAAACAGCTCGGCGAGGAAGTTGCCGACGATGGTTTGGCTGACCACCTCGCCGGGCTGGAAGGCAATGTCCTGGCGCATGTAACCGAGGTAGGGGGCGACCAGCACCAGCCGGGGCACGCCGGCACGGCGCGCATGTCGCGCCAGCAACAGCAGTTCCACCAGTTTTTCGTTGGGCCTGTCCAGGCTGCGATAGACCACCAGCGTCTTGGTACCGGTTGGCAGGTCCAGCAGCAGCTTCAGTTCCTCGTCGGGAAAACGGTGCCGTGCAACTGCGAGGGTGGGCAGTTCGCAGGCGCTTGCGAGGCGCAATGCCGGCTCGCGCTCGTCTTCCAGGTAGGTCAGCAGCGCGCTCATCAGAACTCCATGAATGCCGGGGTAATATCAGCGGCCTGGCCCAGGGTGAAACCGCTGCTGCGCTCGCACAGCCTGCGGGCAAAGCCCAGCTCGGTGGGATAGGCGGCGTAGACGGTATACAGCAGGTCGCCTGCCTGCACCGGGTCGCCGAGCTTGGCGCGCAGGTCGACCCCAGCCCCCTGCGCCCGCGGTGCTCCGGCCTGCCGTGCAATGCGCGCCAGCTGCAGGTTATCAATGTTGACCACCGTACCCGCCGTGGGTGCGAGCACGGTGTAAGTCAGGGGTGCCAACGGCGGGTTATCGAGGTCGAACGGTTTGCTGCCCTGGGCCTGGATGATGTCCTGCATCTTGCGCAGTGCGCGTCCGGAATCAAGTATGTCCCGGGCAATAGCGAATCCGTCGCCACCGCGCACATCGGGGTCGAACTCCAGCATGCGCCCGGCCAGGCGTAGCGACTTCTGACGCAGATCTGCAGGTGCCGCAGGGTTGTTTTCCAGCACCTGCATCACGTCCCGAGCTTCCAGTGCAGGGCCGATCCCGTTGCCAATGGGTTGTCGCCCGTCGGTGATCACCACCTCCAGCACCAGCCCCATGCGTTTGGCGACGAACTCGAACAGGCGGCGCAGCCTTTGTGCCTCGGGCATGGACGTGACTTTGGCGGTGGGGCCTACCGGAATGTCCAGTACCAGGTGGGTGGAGCCCGCCGCGACTTTTTTGGAGAGGATAGAGGCCACCATCTGCCCCGGGGAGTCGATCGACAGGGGGCGCTCAACGGCAATCAGTACATCATCCGCGGGCGAGAGTTCACTGGTGCCGCCCCAGGCGAGGCAGCCCCGGTGCGTGCGCACGATACTGTTGAGCTGCTCGAACTGCAGTTCGACGCGCGCCAGCACCTCCATGGTGTCGGCGGTGCCTGCCGGTGAGGTGATGGCGCGTGAAGAGGTTTTCGGGCACAGCATGCCGTGTGCCGCGACAATCGGCACTACCAGCATCGAGGTGCGGTTGCCCGGAATGCCGCCAATGCAGTGCTTGTCCACCACGGGGTGCTCGCCCCAATTCAGGCGGCGCCCGACACGGCTCATGGCATCGCTGAGGAAGAACACTTCTTCCCGGTCGAGTTCAGCCTGGTTGCAGGCGACGACGAAGGCAGTCAGTTCAATTTTCGAATAACGGTGTTCGGCAATGTCGTTGACGATGGCGCGGAAATTCTCGGCGCTCAAGCGTTCTCCGGCTATCTTGCGATGCAGTGCCGGTATCGATTTCGGCGGTTCAGCCTGCGCGACACTTACCCGATGTCCCTCGGGCAGACCCAGCAGGGCGAAGGCATCTTCTGAGAGGCCAAGTTCGTTGCAGCCCACGATCGTGTCGTCATCGACCACGTTGACGCTGGCGAGAATGCGCCGGCCATCGTCGGACACCTCGACTTTTGCCAGCGCCTGGAAACCCTCTGCCCGGTACAGCTCGCAGTCCCGGTGCAGATAGGCAACATTTTCCCGGTAGGTGTCGATGGCAACGCGTTTCAGCATGAGAGTGGAGGCTGCGTCTGCTGCATGCAGTGCATCCTGTTGGCCCGTCGCGTTGCTGTTCGTCATGCCTCAGTCGTCCTCACCGATAACCTCGCCCAGCGAGGGCAGTTTGGCGAAGGCTTCGCGAATATTGTCATCCCAGCTCTGGCGCAGCTTGGCCAGGTAGGGGTGATGCTCCTCCAGCGCAAAGTAGCGCGCATGGGGTTTCAGACTGTCGTTGCGGTAGAACAGGCATTCGAGAGGCGGCCCCACGGTGGCGTTGGAACGTATGGTCGAGTCCATTGAGACCAGGGCACAGCGCATGGCGGTCTCATAGGGCGTGTCCGGGCGCACGATACGGTCAAGAATGGGCTTGCCGTATTTGGTTTCGCCAATTTGCAGGTAGGGGTAGAGCTCCGAGGCCGTGATGTAGTTGCCCTCGGGGTAGATCAGGTAGAGCGCCTGGGCATGGCCCTTGATCTGGCCGCCGAGTATGAAGGTGGCAGAGGCATCGAAGCTGGCGCCTGCGCCCGGCCCCGATGGCTTCTTGTGCCGTGCCTGCTCGGCCACATTCAGCTCCCCGATATAGTCCGCGACATCGGCGACATAGCGCGCCTTGAGGATGTTGAACTCGGCATCCTCCTCCAGATCCCGCTGGATATGCGCGATAACGGCCTGGCTGGTCGCCAGGTTGCCCGCCGTCAGCAGCACCAGGGAACGGTCGTAGGCCACTGAAAAGCGATGCATTTTGCTGTAGGTACTGACCCGGTCGGGCCCGGCATTGGTGCGCGAGTCCGAGCAGAAGATCAGGCCGTCCTGAATGGCGATGGCGAGGCAATAGGTCATGGCGGCAGTGTGTACGCTCCGGGGCCGTGTTGAGCGGGCAAGCATACTCATAGCGAGGCGGCAATGCCACAGTCCTGCTCAACCGTGGCGATGTGTCCATGGTATCGAATGCATCGCCCGCGTATCATTGGTGGCCTGTCGTTTCGGTGCAGTGGCGGTTGCGCGATACCCCCTGTCCCCCTGATCACGGAAGTCGGTGACTATCATGTCTGGAAAAAAGGTTCTCTTCAGTCTGCGCATGTGGCTGATGCTGCTGATTACACTGCTGGTGTTTGGCGGGCTGTTCGGCATGCAGTGGTTCGGTAACAAGAAGATGAACGAGTTCATGGACAATATGCCGGTGCAGCCCGCTACGGTTACCGCCATGGAGGCGGGCACAGCCCTGTGGCGTGACAGCGTGGAGAGCGTTGGTACGCTGGTGGCAATCCGCGGAGCTGAACTGGCAACGGAAGTACCCGGCACGGTGGAAACCATCCACTTCGAGAATGGCGCGGCGGTGGAGGCCGGCGATGCCATCATCACGCTGAATTCGGCACCGGATCGGGCGCAACTGGCGGAACTGCAGGCCGCGGCGGAGCTGGCCCGGCTGGAGCTGGAACGTGCCAGGCGGCTGGTGGCGCAGCGCAATATTTCCGAGTCGGAACTGGACCAGCGCAGCAGTCTGCTGGAGCAGGCCCGCGCCCGTGTTGCGGCTCAGCAGGCGCGTATCGAGCAGAAAACCCTGCGCGCGCCCTATGCGGGGCGGCTGGGCATCCGCCGGTTCAATGTGGGCGACTACGTGCAGGCAGGAGACACGGTGATTGCCCTGCAGGCACTGGACAGCCTGTATGTGAACTTCTCACTGCCTGAGCAGTATAGCCAGCAGGTAGCGGCGGGGATGCCGGTGCAGGCGCGACTGGAGGCCCTGGACGGACGCATCTTTGAGGGCACCGTCACCGCCATTTCGCCCGTGGTGGACCCGAATACCCGGAATTTTACGCTGCAGGCGACCCTGCCCAACCCGGAAGAATTGCTCCGCCCGGGTATGTTTGCCCGCCTGGTGCTGCCGATCGGCATAGAGCTGGAGCGGGTCGTGGTGCCGCAGACGGCGATTGCCTACCGCCCCTACGGAGACTCGGTGTACGTCATCACGGAGCAGGAGGGTGCATTGAGGGTATCGCAGCGGTTCGTCACCCTGGGTCCGGTGCGGGGCGACCTGGTGGCGGTCGAGGAGGGGCTGGATCCGGGTGAGCGAGTCGCGACCAGCGGCCTGCTGAAGCTGGATGGCGGGATGCCGGTGAACGTTGACAACAGCTCCCCGCCAGCGGCGGAACTCGAGCCGCAACCGGATAACGGCTGACATGAAATTCACCGATATATTCATCCACAAGCCGGTGCTGGCAACGGTTGTCAGCCTGTTCCTGCTGATCCTCGGCCTGCGTGCGGCAACCGAGCTCAACGTGCGGGAATACCCCATGATCGAGACGGCGGTGATCACAGTGAGTACGCCGTACATCGGTGCCGACGCGGAGCTGATCAAGGGGTTCATTACCACGCCGCTGGAGCAGGAGATTGCCACAGCCGAGGGTATTGATTACCTGACATCCTCCAGCACGCGGGGGCTGAGCACCATCTCCGCCTATGTAAGCACCGAGGCCGACCCCGACGAGGTCCTGACCCAGGTGGTCACCAAGGTCAACAAGCTGCGCAACGAGTTGCCCCGAGAGGCCGAGGATCCGGTGCTCGACCTGGCGATCGGCGAGCAGGTGGGCAGCATGTACATCTCTTTCATCAGCGACCAGTTGCCCACGAATCGTGTAGCGGATTACGTGATCCGCGAGGTGCAGCCCAAGCTTTCGACTCTGCCAGGCGTGCTGCGCGCCAGCGCTAATTCCACCAGCGTGTTTGCCATGCGCATCTGGCTGGACCAGGAGCGCATGACGGCACTCGGGCTGACGGCCAGTGAAGTGCGCGCCGCCCTCGCGGCCAACAACGTGCTTTCGGCGGTGGGTGCCAGCAAGGGCAGCATGGTTGAAATAAACCTGAAGGCCGATACCGATCTGCGCTCGGTGCAGGGTTTTGAAGAGATGGTCCTGCGCGAGCGGGACGGCGCCATTGTGCGCCTGGGCGACATCGCAGAGGTCGAGCTCGGTAATGAGGGATACGGATCCTCATCCATGTTCATCGACCAGGAAGCGGTATTCATGCAGATCGACGTCGCGCCCGATGCCAATGCCCTGGAAGTGATTGCCAGGGTGCGGCAGGTCTACGCCGAGGATATCGCACCACGGTTGCCGGAGGGCATTGTCGGCAATATCAACTATGACGCAACCGTCTATATCCAGAACGCCATCGACGATGTGGAAGCCACCATCATCGAGGCGATGATTATCGTCATCCTGGTGATCTTCCTGTTCCTGGGCTCCCTGCGCTCAGTGCTGATCCCGGCGGTGGCAGTGCCGCTGTCGCTGGTCGGCGGACTGTTCCTTATGCAGCTGATGGGCTTCAGTATCAACCTGCTGACGCTGCTGGCCATCGTACTGGCGATTGGTATCGTGGTTGACGATGCCATCATTGTGCTGGAAAACATTCACCGGCACATTGAAGCGGGTATGGCACCCAAGGAAGCGGCGTTGCTGGGGGCCAGCGAGCTGGCCTGGCCGATCGTGGCGATGACGACCACGCTGATCGCGGTCTATATTCCCATAGGCTTTGTGGGCGGCCTGACCGGCACCCTGTTCACGGAGTTTGCCTTTACTCTGGCCGGCGCGGTACTGATCTCAGGGGTTGTAGCCCTGACACTGTCGCCGATGATGTGCGCGCGCCTCCTGAGCAAGGACGAGGGCGACAACACTAACCGGCTGGAGCACTGGCTGGACCAGCGTTTCGAGGCGCTGCGCCGGGTCTACCAGCGCGATCTGGATCGCGTGCTCGACGATCGTGGCGGGGTTCTGCTGTTCGGCGCCATTATTATCGTCTCCTGTTATTTCCTGTTTGTGCGTTCACCCTCAGAGCTGGCGCCTTCCGAGGATATCGGGCTGATTTTCTATCTCGCGGAGTCAGACCCGTATGTGACGCTGGACTATATCGAGCAGTACACGGCGGAGATTGGCCAGATCACCCGCAGTACACCGGAAATCGATGTCAACTTCCTCTTTAACGGCGTGAGCCCCGGCGGTGGCGGCACCACCAACGGCGCCTTCGGTGGGTTCATCTTCAAACCCTGGAGTGAACGCGAGCGCAGCTCGGAGCAGGTTCTGCAGGAAAGCATCCTGCCGCGTACGCAGCGTATAGCCGGTTTGCAGGTGAACGCGGTCAACCCGGCGCCGCTGCCCTCAAGCGGGGTGCTGCCGGTGGAATTCGTGCTGACGTCCACCCTCGATTTCAACATCATGTTCGAGGATGTGCAGCGCGTGCTGCAGCGCGCGCGGGAGAGCGGCAAGTTCATTTTCATTGACCAGGATTTGCAGATCGACAAGCCGCAACAACGCCTGACCGTCGACCGCGACAAGGCCGCGTTACTGGGCGTGGAGATGCAGCAGCTCAGCGCCGACCTTTCGGCTCTGTTGTCCGGCGGCTATGTGAACCGCTTCACCATGAATGACCGGTCCTACAAGGTGATCCCCCAGGTGCGGCGCGCGCAGCGCATGACGCCGCAGGACCTCGAGGGTTACTACACCCGTACACGCAGTGGCGACCTGATTCCCATGAGTACGCTGGTGCGGCTCGAGAGCGAAGTGGTGCCGCGCTCTCTGAAGGGTTTCCAGCAGCTCAATGCGGTCACCCTGAACGGGATTCCACGCCCGGGTATCGCGCTGGGTGATGCGCTGGCCACCCTGGAACGGATCAGTCGCGAAGAGTTGAATCGGGAATACAGCGTGGACTACGGGGGCCAGAGCAGGCAGTTCAAGACAGAAGGCAGCGCCCTGATCATGACCTTCTTCTTTGCCCTGCTGTTGATTTACCTGGTACTGGCGGCGCAGTTTGAGTCTTTCCGTGATCCGATCATCATGCTGGTGACGGTCCCCATGTCGGTGTGCGGCGCCCTGCTGTGCCTGAACGTCCTCGCGCTATTTCAGGTCACCGGTGCCACGCTGAACATCTACACCCAGGTGGGTATCGTGACCCTGATCGGTGTGATCTCCAAGCACGGCATCCTGATTGTGGAGTTTGCCAACCGCTTGCAGGAGGAGGGCATGCAGAAACGCGAGGCGATTGAGGAGGCCGCGTCAGTGCGCCTGCGGCCCGTTTTGATGACCACCGCCGCGCTGGTCATTGCCATGGTGCCGCTGCTGCTGGCATCCGGCCCGGGCGCCTCTGCGCGCTTTTCCATGGGTCTGGTTATCGCCTCCGGCATGACCATCGGCACGCTGTTTACCCTGTATGTCCTGCCTGCGGTTTATCTGTACCTGGGGCGCGACCTGGCGGCAAGATCATGAGCGTCGCCAGCATGCTGTGGCTGGCCTAGCTCTGAGCCG
The DNA here is from genome assembly GCA_002414665.1 of Halieaceae bacterium UBA5085. Classification (GTDB taxonomy): domain Bacteria; phylum Pseudomonadota; class Gammaproteobacteria; order Pseudomonadales; family Halieaceae; genus Haliea. The sequence continues at coordinate 9,635 of DIAF01000014.1, read as the reverse complement.
TGGCATTCAATAGCGCGAAATAATCTCGCAGCGCCTGCTCACCCAGTACTTTCCGTGCGCAGAGTTCGCGCAGGCAGTACACCGCGAGGTCCGGGCTGTCGAAGAACAGGTCGGCAAACAGCACCTGTCGCTTGAGCTGGTTGTCGCTGTAGTGCTGCAGCCCAATAGGGTTTTTGATGTAAACCGCATCGGCTTCCAAAAGCTGGTTGAAGGGGATACGGAAGTTTTTGTTGCGGACTGTGGGGGATATTGACCAGCGTTTGACATCCATGAAACGGTGAGGGAGGTAGCCGTTGTCACGCATCCAGTGGTCGATATCGCCAAAGGTGGGTTGCCCCTCGTAGAGGCCGATGAAAGACACCTCAAGCTGGATCGCCACACACTCGCGCAGTTTTTCGCGACCATGTTGTAAAACCCGCAGCTCGGACCCCTGGATATCCATTTTCAGAAAGTCGATCCGTTCAATGGCATCGATGGCGTCCAGCCGTGTGGTGTGTACGGTCTCGGTTTGCAGCACCCGCCCGAAGTCATCAAAGCCGTTGAAGAAGCCCAGGGCTGCCGGAAGAGGCTTGAACAGCGATGTCATGCCCGATGACGCCTCGCACACGTAGGCGGTGTGAGCCTCGCCATCGCCGACGTAGTGCTCCAGCACAGTCGCCTTGTCGCCATAGTGCGCCTGTAAAGCGGCAATCTGTCGCGGGTCGCCGTCGAAACTGTATAGCTGCGCCTGTGGGTATTCCTGGACCAGCGCGGCGTACACCGGTGTTTCAGCCAGCAGGGCGGCACCGATGTCGGCAACATGAATGGCGGTGTCAAACTCCAGTAGCCCGGAGAGTTGCGAAATGCGTGTTGCCACTGTTCCTGGATCTCCTGCGCAGAGGATGGGTCATTGTTGGAACAATCTTCAGGAACAGCGATCCTGTCGTGTGTTTATCGTGTTGCATAGCTCATGGTGTAGCGTAAAGCCGGAATATTCGTCGTGCTCCTGGCCTTGTTGGCCCTCGCTGGACAGATGGTTTCGGCTGTGTCTTCACCCTGCGTCATGATGGACGCAGGTAGTTTGCCCGAGTCTACCCATTTTGCAATGGGCATGGCCTGCTGCGCTGCACCGGGCGAGTGAGGCGTACAGCGTCTACACTGTCTGGCAACGACGTGAGAGAGGAGTCGCTCATGGCACAACAGGCAACGCTATACCGCATGGAAACGGCGGAGCATATCTGTCCCTTCGGGCTGAAATCGCGAGACCTGCTCTGGCGCGAGGGCTTCGAACTGGATGACCGCGTACTCACCTCGCGACAGGAAGCCGATACCTTCAAGCGGGAGCACGGTGTGGACACCACACCGCAGGTATTTATTGAGGGTGAGCAGATCGGTGGTTACGAAGCGCTGCGCGCGCATCTGGGCCTTGATCAGGAGGGTGATTCGGGCACCACCTACAAACCTGTCATCGCCATCTTCGCAACCTCTGGGCTGGCGGCACTGGCACTGGCGTGGGGCGGTGGCGGCGAGCTGGACCTGCCGGCTGCGGTGTCGACGTTCATCGGCTTGAGCATGGTGGTGCTGGCCATCCAGAAACTGCAGGATCTCACCGCCTTCTCCAACCAGTTCGTGACCTACGACCTGCTCGCCATGCGTTACGTGCGCTATGCTTATGTCTATCCCTTCGCGGAGGCCTATGCCGGTATTGGCATGCTGGCCGGCGTAGCGCCATGGGCATTCGCGCCGGTCGCGCTCTTTATCGGCTCAGTGGGGGCGGTCTCGGTGTTCAAGGCGGTTTATATAGACCGGCGCGAACTGAAGTGTGCGTGTGTGGGTGGTGACAGCCAGGTGCCGCTCGGGTTTGTTTCCCTGACGGAGAACGTGTTCATGGTATTGGCTGGAGTCTGGATGCTGGTCGGGATGTGAAAACCCTGCTATTTTGCCCGAGAAATCCTCAGCCCGACTGGTCGCTGCAGTCATGAGCCACTACGATCTTATTGTGCTGGGCACGGGCGGTGTGGGCAGTGCCGCCCTGTATCACGCCGCGCGGCGGGGGCTGCGTTGCCTCGGGCTGGACCGCTTTCCGCCGGCCCACGACCGGGGCAGTTCGCACGGTGAATCACGGTTGATCCGTCTGTCTTACTTTGAGCACAGCAACTACGTGCCCATGCTCAAGCGCAGTTATGCGCTGTGGGAGCAACTCGCTCCCTCCCTGCTTCACCGCAGTGGTGTCTTCTATTTCGGTCCTGCTGGCGGTCAAATCGTTGAGGGCGTTCGGAATTCGGCGAGCGAGCATCAACTGGATGTCCAGGTGGTGCCCGAGAACGCCCTGCCTCAGTTTTGCGCGCCGGCCGGCTTTGCCGCGCTTTACGAAGCTGACGCCGGTTGGCTGCCCGTCGAGCGGTGCGTACTGACGCATCTGGAGCAGGCAGTAGCTGCCGGGGCCGAGCACCGATGGGGCGAATCAGTGGTTGACTGGCAGGCCACTGCCTCGGGCGTGGTGGTGACCACGGAAGGTGACAGTTATAGCGCCGACTCCCTGGTTGTTGCCGGAGGGGCATGGAGCGCTCGCCTGTTGCAAACACTGGAGCTGCCGCTCACCGTGCAGCGAAAGCACCTGCACTGGTTTCGCTGCGACGACAGCCGCTACCAGAACGGCTTCTTCTTTGACCTTCCGCACGGCCAATTTTATGGCTTTCCGGTAATGGACGGGCGCTTGAAGGTGGCTGAGCATAGCGGCGGGGAGGTGGTGAGCGATCCCATGAATGCCAGCAGGGCGCCGGACACGTTGGACAGCGAGCGTATAGAGGCTTTCGTGCGCGACCACCTGCCTGGTGTAGTGGGCGAACGTTTGAATCATCAGACCTGCTTTTACACACGCTCGCCGGATGATCACTTCATTGTGGACCGCTACCCGGGCAGCAGTAACGTCGCGTTTGCCGCCGGGCTATCGGGGCACGGCTTCAAGTTCGCACCGGTGTTGGGGGAGATACTCGTGGACCTGGCGACTGGACAGGCCCCCGCTGTGGATTGTGCATTTTTGGGATTGTCACGTTTCCAGCGGCCATAGATCGGGGTCGCACGTGCACCTTGAGGGCCTCGGACGGCGTGCTACTGCGGATTCTGCGGAAATGTTCTGAAGCGTCGTGTTCGGGAAGATGGTGCCCAGGAGAGGACTTGAATTATTAGAGGGTTCAGATAAAATCCCATAATATCAAATAGATACATTTGTTTTTCGGATTCGCGTTCCACATTCGTTCCATGGAGTAAAATGACAAAAAATCAGGCTCAGAGATTGAATGCCGGTTCCATCAGATTTTGCTCGCTCCTGTCAAGTCCAACGGCGCTTGCTTGAGCCCTCCATTTTCCAATACTGGCGAGCTCTTCCTCTTTAATTGTCAGAGCCTGTACACGGTCAGGCTGAAAGAATTCTATGACTGATCCATGGCCAACTCGTAGATAGGTGGCGGATGTGTTTCATACGCTGGCCAGGCAAAGGGAGAGGTTGATAGAGGAAGGACATTTGATGCCGGATCACGTGCATATGATGATCTCGATTCCGCCCAAATATTCGGTCTCGTAGGCCGTGAGCTATATCAAGGGAAAGAGCGCGATGCTCACTGCCCGAACGTATTCGGGCAGGAAGAAAAAATTCGTGGGACAGCATTTCTGGGCAAGGCGTTACTTTGCCTCGGCGATGGGCTGATAGAAGATTATCCGAAGTTAGATCCGGCACCAAGAGCAGGAAGATCGGCGGATAGACCAGTTGCAGCTGGTTTGAAATCAACTGGCCCCCTTCGGGGGGGGGCGCAAGGCGTAGAAGGCTCCGTAATAGCCGCTTTGAGCGGCTCACAAACTAAAGCCCCCCGGCTTTGCCGGGGGATACTTACTGAACCTTTTCGGCGGTTTGGGACAAAATGGCCTTATTACGACACGGAGCGAAGCGTTACTTGCAAATACACTTCCCCATTACTCTTCGTGTTGAACTTTGAAAATCTCTCAGGGTTTCGCAGAGTAGGTAATCTGGAGGCAATAGAGGAGACACCGATCAATAAATGAACATGGACCGTTTTCACTCCGCTGCTTCCCTATTCCGGGATTGCAATGAGGCTGGGCTCAGTGTCGGACGCCGGGCTTTTCTCTCGCTGCTGGTGTCGTTGTTCGCCGCTGCCTGCGCGCCGCCTTCCGGTAGGACTGGAACGACAGGCGGTATTGTAGTGCTTGACTGGGCGCTGGCGGAAACGCTGGTGGCTCTTGGGCATATACCTGCCGGCGTAGTGGCGGCCTCTGACTGGTCGCGATTCGTGGTCGACCCGCCGCTGCCAGAACCGGTCGCTGATCTCGGGCTGCAACAGGAGCTGAATTTCGAACTCATTGCCTCGATGCGTCCGGACCTTATCCTCATTTCACCTTTCCTGGAACGGCTAGAGCCACAATTGAAGCGTATCGCACCGACCAGGAACCTCTCCGTCTACGACCCCGGTGAGGCCGTGCTTGCCCGACGTATCCAGATTGTGAAAGAGCTCGCCGCATTGGTAGGCGCCACCGCGCGTGCTCAAACCTGGCTGGCGCAGGTCGAGGCCGAGTTGCAGCGCGGCAGCGAGCGCCTGGCGCGGTTGCAAAAGCGGCCGGTGGTGATGGCGAGTTTCGTCGACAACCGGCATGTTCGCGTGTACGGCGGTAATAGTCTTTACGCCGAGGTGCTCACTCGCCTGGGCTTGCGCAATGGCTGGACTCATGAGGTAGGGTATTTTGGTTTCAGTACAGTTGGCATCGAGCGGCTGGCGCGACTCGGTGATATAGAGTTCATTGCCGTGGAACCGGTTCCGGTTGATATCGCACGAGCACTGGGGCAGAGTCCGCTGTGGCAGCAACTACCGTTTGTGCAGCGCAAACAGCACGGCACGATTGCCCCGGTATTCATGTACGGTGGAATCCCCTCTGCACGCAGGATGGCGAGCTTGCTTACTCCCTATCTGGAGTCGCGCTGGACATGACCGCGAGCGAGGCTGGGAAAACACCCATGCTATTGCTCGGCGCGGCGTTGCTTGCCGCGGCGGTGTTATCGGCAATCTACTTCGCCGCGCCGGTGGGCGCAGCACTGGCTGGCAGCACTGCTGTCTACGATGCCGAGCGCCTCCTGCTGGTGTATTCGTCCTTACCGAGAGCGACGATAGCACTGCTGGGAGGTGCGGGCCTGGCCTTGTCCGGGGCAATCCTGCAACAGGTGTTACGCAATCCCATCGCCTCACCCGAAACGGTGGGAATCAGTGCAGGCGCGCGCCTTGCGCTGGCGATATCCAGCGCCTTCTTTCCATCTCTCCTCGGGTTTGGGCGCGATCTCGTGGCTTTCGCGGGTGCGGCGATTTCCACCGGCATTGTCCTGTTGGTATCTCGTCGGCGCCAGTATTCCCCCCTCTCGCTGATCATTACCGGATTGTTGGTCAGCATGTATTGTGGCGCGCTGGCCACTGTGCTGGTACTGGTCAAGGACAGGTACCTCGTCAGCCTATTTATCTGGGGCAGCGGCTCGCTCAGCCAACTCAGTTGGCAGCCTACCCTAGATCTCACACTGCGCCTGGGTGTCGCATCAACCGTGCTGGCACTGCTGGTCAGGCCCCTCTCCTTGATGGAGCTGGGTGACGATACCGCCCGTGGCCTGGGCGTGCCGGTAGAGCGCATGCGGGTGATCGCCGTCGCACTGGCCGTCATACTCGCCGCCTCCGTAACCAGCGCAGTGGGGATGATCGGCTTTGTCGGGCTGGCCGGACCAGCGATTGCACGCCTGTCCGGTGCCAGACGCTTCTCTACTCGCTTGCTGTACTCGGCCGTGTTCGGCGCCTTGCTGTTGTTGATTACCGATCTGGCCGTATTGATAGTCGCCGCGGAATCGGCGGCGTTCCTGCCCACGGGTGCGGTGACAGCAATCCTTGGCTCTCCGCTCCTGCTACTTCTGCTGCCCAGATTGCGTGGCGTCGTGTCTGGCAGGCTGCCTGGCGATGGGACCATGAGCACCTTGGAACAGCGACGCACAAGTGAAAGGTTCTTGCCCTGCGTTGTCGCGACGGTAATGCTGTTAACGGGACTGCTGCTTCTTGTCGGCCGGCTGCCTGACGGTGCCTGGTCCCTGGCGCACTGGGCCAGCCTTGAGCAGGTGCTGTCCTGGCGAGTGCCCCGTCTTCTGTGTGCCGCAGGGGCAGGGGGACTGCTTGCCATGGCCGGGTTCGTGCTGCAGCGAGTAAGCGCAAATCCGATGGCCAGCCCCGAAGTAATGGGCGTCAGCGCCGGGGCGATCCTGGGGGTGGCCGTGACCTCATTCCTGTTTCCCGCGATGACTTCGCCACTTGGGATTTATGGGGCCGCAGCACTGGGCGCCCTGATAGCCCTGCTATGTGTAATGGCCTTTGCTGTTCGCTCTTCTTTTACACCGGAACGCCTGCTGCTTGCCGGCATTGCCCTGACTGCGCTGGTTGACGCGGTGATCGGCCTGCTGACGGCGACAGGTGACCCCCGCGCAGTTATGCTGTTGTCGTGGTTGAGTGGTTCGACCAACGGCGCCAGCCTGTCGCTTGGCCTGATCGCCATCATCGCGATGGTGGCCCTGTCAGCGCTGGCGTTGCTCGGTTCGCGATGGCTCACCATTCTGCCTATGGGCGTTGTCACGGCTCGCAGCATCGGGGTGCCGGCCGTCATGGCGCAGTCGCTCTACCTGCTGCTGGTGGCGCTGGTCGCGGCGATAGCGACGCCGATCATAGGTCCGCTTTCATTTATCGGACTGGTCGCTCCACACTTTGTTCATGCGCTGGGCAATTTCACGGCTCAACAGGGATTGTTACTCAGCGCCGGGGTAGGAGCAGTGACCATGGCAGTGGCCGATACCCTTGCTCGCACCATAGCGTTTCCGCTGCAACTTCCCACCGGCTTGATGTCCATGCTGGTGCTGGGACCGTTCCTGGTTTACCTGATGGCGCGGCGGGTTGACTACACTGATGTCGGGCGGGGGGCTGGCGGATGACTGACAGCATTGCAATACAAACGCCCGGCGCAGCAGTGATCACCCTGTCCGCCGGTACAGTTCGTATCGGTGACGCCCTGCTGATCGATGACGTGAGTTTCTCGCTGCCGGCGGGTGTCGTCACGGCAGTGCTGGGCCAGAACGGTTCGGGAAAATCCACACTCGTGCGGGTACTAGCCCGACAACAGAAACTGTCTGCTGGGTCCTTGCTGTTGCGCGGCGAATCCTATGCCTCCCTTTCGACGCGGGATTTCAGCCAACAGGTTGCCTACCTGCCGCAATACACGCCACCCACGCCGGGGCTTACGGTGGAGGAGGTCGTGAAGCTGGGGCGGTTTCCATGGCACGGGGCATTGGGTCGTTTTTCGCAGCGCGACAAGGCGGCAGTGGCTCGGGCCATGGCAGTCACCGACACTGAGCAATTTGCCTCGCGCCTGGTGGACCGCTTATCAGGTGGTGAGCGCCAGCGCTCCTGGATAGCCATGCTGCTGGCGCAAGAGGCAACTGTTATGCTGTTGGACGAACCCATTTCAGCCCTGGACGCGCGCTTCCAGGCAGAAATCATGGCCCTGGTGCGAGCGGTAGCCCAGGCACAGCGACTGTCCGTGGCGGTGGTACTGCACGACGTCAACCTGGCCAGTCGGTATTGTCACCAGGTGATCGCGCTGAAGTCCGGGCGGCTGGCCTGGAGCGGCGCGGCCAGTCAGTTGATGGATGGCGATATATTGGAACATATTTACGATGTCCCCATGAACGTGATTGCCGATCCCGGTACAGGTGAGACTTTTGCTGTTGCCCGGCAGCAGCAGTTCGACATCGCTGTATTGCAGCAACCGTCGACCGCGTCGCGAACGGTGTAGGAATCAGCTTTTGTCCGCTATCTTTGAATCTGTTGTTGAACGGTTCCAAGCCAGAGCTCAGGCACAGCCAGATGCCCAGGCCTTGGTGCTCGATGACAACTGCCTGACCTACGGTGAACTGGACAGCCAGTCCAGCCAGTTCGCCATGCAACTGCGGCAACGCGACATCGGCAGCGAAGACCGGGTGGGCCTGCTTGCCAGCCGCAACCTGGGCACGGTGATTGCCATCATCGGGATTCTCAAGGCCGGGGCGGCCTATGTGCCGATAGACCCGCTATCGGGGGCCGGGCGCCGCCTGCAGATATGTCGTGATGCGGCCCTGGCGTGCCTGCTGGTAGAAGAGAAGGGCACGGAGTCGGCGCTGGAATCCGTAGCTGCCTGCCCGGTGTATACCTTCGCCCAGTTGATGCAAGCACCCCGCGCGACAAATTTCGAAGCACAAATACCTACGCTCTGTCGGGGCCAGGCGGCCTACGTGATCTATACCTCGGGC
>DIAF01000014.1:797-1074 GCA_002414665.1 Halieaceae bacterium UBA5085 | reverse complement strand
CCTACGTGATCTATACCTCGGGCAGCAGTGGCCAACCAAAGGGTGTTGTGGTTGAGCACGGCCAGGTCGCCGACCTGTTTTGTGCAACTGCACAAGTCTTTTCATTCGATGCTGGCGATAGCTGGAGCCTGCTGCACTCTCTCGCCTTTGATTTCGCCGTCTGGGAAATGTGGGGCGCCTTGCTAAGTGGGGCGCGGGTGGTACTGGTGCCGGCGCAAATCGTGCAGTCGCCCGAAGAGCTCAGAGCACTGTTGGTGCAATGGTCGGTAACCGTATT
>DIAF01000014.1:0-690 GCA_002414665.1 Halieaceae bacterium UBA5085 | reverse complement strand
AACCCCCGGCTTGTTCTATGCGCTTATGCAGGCTGATCGCAGCGCCGTAGATAGTGGTATCGCGGCCATGGATTCCCTGCGCACCATTGTGTTCGGGGGTGAGTCGCTGGATGCAGGACGCCTGGCCTGGTGGATGCAGGACTATGCGCCTGCCGGTCTTCGCCTGGTGAACATGTATGGGATAACCGAAACCACGGTGCATGCGACCTGGTTTGATTGCGACGCGGCGCCACCGCACGCGGGAGCTCCCAGCTGTATCGGGCGGCCCCTGCCGCAGACGCGGATGTTCATCCTCGACGACGCGTTACAACCCTGCGCCCCTGACGAGGTGGGAGAGCTTTATATCGCCGGCGCAGGCGTGAGTCGCGGCTACCTGCGGCGAGCAGCGTTGACTTCGGAGCGCTTCGTTGCCAACCCCTTCAGCAGATCGGGGGATCGACTGTATCGGTCCGGGGACCTGGCGTCGAGGGACGCCGATGGCAACCTGCACTATCACGGCCGCGCGGATGCACAGATCAAGTTGCGCGGCTTTCGAATCGAACCCGCCGAGATCGAAGCCACCCTCATACGACACAACAAGGTTAGTAGCGCCTGTGTCGTCCTGCAGCCACTGCCCGGCGCTCGTGATCGCTTGGTCGCTTTTGTCACCGTGAACGAATCGGGCGCTTCCCCCGACTACCGCGCCTGGTG
>DIAF01000018.1:79603-79747 GCA_002414665.1 Halieaceae bacterium UBA5085 | reverse complement strand
CCGCCAGCGTCCGGCCCCCGGCATGCGGCCCCGGCCGAAAAACGGCATACTAGGCTGCCCGAAACAACAGTGAACGGCTGGCATGATCAACTGGGACAGCATCGATACAGTTCTTCTGGATATGGACGGCACCCTGCTGGACCT
>DIAF01000018.1:79141-79306 GCA_002414665.1 Halieaceae bacterium UBA5085 | reverse complement strand
CGCCAGGGCACGCTGGACTGGTATTCGCTGGACTATTGGAGCGCACAGTTGGACATGGACGTGCCGTCGCTGAAACAGGAGCTCCGGCACATGATAAGGCTGCGGCCACACGCCCTCGAGTTTCTGCAACGGCTGCATGCCGGGCCCCGCGAAGTGGTACTGGTG
>DIAF01000018.1:74300-78923 GCA_002414665.1 Halieaceae bacterium UBA5085 | reverse complement strand
GGCCCCGCGAAGTGGTACTGGTGACCAACGCCCACCGCAAAACACTGGACATCAAAATGGCTCAGGTGGACATCACGCCGTGGTTCGACCGCATGGTGGTGTCCCACGATCTCGCCGCTCCCAAGGAGGATCAGGCCTTCTGGCACGCCCTGCAGGCACTGCATCCATTCAATCCTGCCCGCACCCTGCTGATTGACGATACCGAGAGCGTGCTGCAGTCTGCGCATGACTATGGTATCGCCCACCTGCTCACCCTGCTGCAGCCCGACAGTCAGCTACAGAAGCGTCTGGACACCCGCTTCCCGGGCATTCATCACTTTGATGAGATCATGCCGGATGCCGACGCTGTGGAAGCTATCAAGTGAGCGAGCACAAACTTCGCATCGATAAATGGCTGTGGGCGGCGCGCTTCTTCAAAACCCGCAGCCTGGCTAAAGCCGCCATCGAAGGCGGCAAGGTGCAACTGGATGGACAGCGCATCAAGGTGTCCAAGGAAATCGCCGTGGGTGACCGGCTGCTGATTCGCCAGGGCTGGGACCTGCGTGAAGTGGTCGTCGCTGCGCTATCCGACCAGCGCCGCGGCGCCCCGGAAGCCCGGCAGCTCTATACCGAAACCGAGGCCAGTATCGCACGCCGCGAGAGTGAGGCCGAGGCCCGCAAGGCGGCCGGGGGCATGATCGAGCGACCACTGCACCGGCCGACCAAGAAGCAGCGGCGACAGATCCACCGTTTCAAGGACCTGTCAGACAGCGAGTAAGTGGTAGTGCTACCACACGGAAATGATCGCAATCCTCTCCGAATACGCTAAAATCTGACCATGTTACGCGATATTCCTGTCACACTTCCCAGTACGCCCCTGCTGAGCGCCGTCGATCAGGGGCGCTCACTGCGCACGCTGAATGAGGCAGAGCTGGCCCAGTTGTGCGAAGAGCTGCGCGCCTATCTTCTTTACAGCGTGGGACAAAGCGGCGGCCACTTTGGCGCCGGCCTCGGCGTGGTAGAGCTGACCGTGGCACTGCACACCGTGTACGACACACCGCAAGACCGCGTTGTGTGGGACGTTGGCCATCAAACCTACCCGCACAAGATTCTCACCGGACGCATGCAAAAGATGCGCAGCATACGCCAGTCCGGCGGCCTCGCCGGCTTCCCCAAGCGCAGCGAGAGCGAGTACGACACCTTCGGGGTTGGCCACTCTTCGACCAGCATTTCCGCCGCCATAGGCATGGCCCTCGCCGCACGCCAGCAAGGCGTCGACCGACACGTGGTGGCGGTAATCGGGGATGGCGCCATCACCGGGGGCATGGCCATCGAAGCGCTGGCTCACGCCGGCCATGTGCGGCCCAACATGCTGGTCGTGCTCAATGACAACCAGATGTCCATCGGCCACAACACCGGCGGCCTGGCCACCTATTTTGCCAAGATATGGGCCAGCAAGACCTACATCAGCCTGCGAGAGGGGTCCAAGAAGATCCTCAAGCGCATCAAACCCGCCTGGGACCTGGCCAAGCGCACCGAAGAACACATGAAGGGCATGGTCGCGCCAGGCACTCTGTTCGAAGAGCTGGGCTGGCACTACATTGGCCCGCTGGACGGCCACGACCTGCCCCAGCTGCTGCAAACCCTGGAGAACATGAAGGACCTGGAAGGGCCCCAGTTCCTGCATATCCGTACCATGAAAGGCAAGGGCTTCGCACCGGCGGAAAAAGACCCGGTGGGCTACCACGCCATCAACAAGATCGAAGCCGTGCCCAAGGGGCCACAGGCCAACCTGCCCGCCGCGCCGCGCAAACCCAAGTTTCAGGACGTATTCGGGCGCTGGCTGTGCGATATGGCCGAGCAGGACCCAAAACTCGCGGGCATTACGCCTGCCATGTGTGAAGGCTCAGGCATGGTAGAGTTCGCCGAGCGCTTCCCCCAGCGGTACCACGACGTTGCCATCGCCGAGCAGCACGCGGTCACACTCGCAGCCGGCATGGCCTGCGATGGCCTGAAGCCCGTCGTGGCGATCTACTCCACTTTCTTACAGCGGGCCTACGATCAGCTCATTCACGATGTCGCCATCCAGAACCTGGACGTCACCTTCGCCATCGACCGCGCTGGACTGGTGGGCCAGGACGGCCCCACCCATCATGGCGCCTTCGACCTCAGCTACCTGCGCTGCATCCCGAACATGGTGATTGGCGCGCCCTCCGACGAAAACGAATGTCGGCAAATGCTCTATACGGCATACCAGCACCCGGGGCCCGCAGCGGTCCGCTATCCGCGCGGCACCGGCACCGGTGCGCTGATTGCGGAAACCATGACCGAACTCCCCATCGGCAAGGCCGTTACGGTGCGCGAGGGTCATCGCGTGGCCATTCTTGCCTTCGGGACCGTGCTACCCGCAGCGCTTGAAGCCGGCGCTGCGTTGGATGCCACGGTGGTCGACATGCGCTGGGTGAAACCGCTGGATGAAGCCCTGGTGCTTACACTCGCCGGCAGCCACGACCTGCTGGTCACGGTGGAAGACAACGCCATTGCCGGCGGTGCCGGCAGCGGCGTGCACGAACTACTCGCGGCAAGGCGCGTCGATACCCCATGCCTGCATGTGGGAATTCCCGATACATTTGTGGAGCATGGCAGCCAGGCCGAACAATACGCAGCAGCCGGATTGGACGCGGCAGGTATTGTGACAGCGGTGGAGTCTCGCTTGCTTGACGCGGGGCTGGCGCATGGCGAGGTTAGGGCCAATGCTGTGCCGGTGGTGGGGTGATTGCTTGAACACCGAGGGCACCTGACACGTGGCCCCCATCAATGTGCTCTGCGCTGCCACCTCCTACCCTGCCGACAATGAGGACTGGCGAGGGGTGTTCATCCGACATCTGGTCGATGCCCTGGCACGCCGCGAGGATATCCAACTTTCATTGTGGGCCCCACCAGGCCCCTTGCCCGACAACGTGCGCTACCTCCCCAACCATGATGAAGAGCGCATGCTCTCCGGACTGATGGCCGCCGGGGGCATCGCCCATCTGATGAGAAGCCGCAGCCTGAGTGGTTTCACTGCACCACTGAAACTATTGCGCTCCCTTCACTCCACGTTTCGCAGAGAGTCAAAAACCGATCTTTACCATCTGAACTGGCTGCAAACGGCTCTGCCGCTTCCTGCCGATGGAAAGCCGGTGCTGGTTACGGTTTTGGGGACGGATTTGAAAATCCTGCAGCTCCCATTAATGAAATCGGTGCTGCGGCGTGTGATGCGCCAACGTGCAGTGACCATCTGCCCCAATGCCGAGTGGATGGAGGCGCCCTTGCAGGCTGCCTTCGGCGATGTCGCCCGCATCCAGCCGGTAGTCTTTGGAATTGATCCTGTCTGGTATGACATCGAACGAAGATTGAAGCCAGAGCAACCGGTATGGTTGGCTGTCACCCGCCTGACTCGCGACAAACTGGGTCCACTGTTCGAATGGTCAAAACCGCTGTTCAAGGGTAAATCTCGGCAGCTGCACCTTCTGGGGCCCATGCAAGAGCAAACAGAAATCCCAAGCTGGGTGCACTACCACGGGCCCGCCACTCCTGAGCAGCTGGCAACCCGCTGGTTCCCCAGAGCGCATGGCCTGATTACGCTTAGCGAGCACGCAGAAGGGCGCCCGCAGGTTATGCTGGAGGCCATGGCCGCAGGCTTGCCCATTCTCGCATCCGATATGCCAGCCCACGCCAGCCTTGTGCAAAACAACATCACAGGTGCACTGTGCCGTGACCGGGACGGCTACATTACCGGAATGCAAAAACTCGAAAATAGCGCCGTTAACATGCAATGTGGCACCAATGCTCGCAGCTGGGTGCAGGAAGCCGTTGGCACTTGGGATGACTGCGCCAATCGCTACCTGACAATATACAACGCGCTGCTGAGCCATCCTGATGCGTAGTTGCGTGTTGGTCATTGGTGCCGGGGGCTTCATTGGCAGGTCCCTGTGCCTCGCGCTCAGCGATCAGGGTGCTCACGTGAAAGCTGTTGTGCGTGGCGAACAGGTTCCGAGCCTTGCGGCCGCCGAACAGGTTACCAGCGGATGCAGAAACCCGGCCGCCCTGGCCACTTTGCTGGAAGGCGTCGACGCCCTGGTCTACCTCGCTGCGAGCAGCACACCTGGCAGCAGTGCCGGCAAGCCGCTGGTGGAACTGAATACGAATCTCGCACCCTTGCTGTTGACGCTCGAGGCACTGCAAGCGCGCCCCTCGATACCGCTGGTCTACTTTTCTTCAGCCGGCGCGATCTACGACGAACACGCCGTGTTGGCTTCGGGGGAAGCCGACCTGCCTCAACCTCGCTCGTACCACGGTGCAGCCAAGGTTGCGGCAGAACAGTTCATCGGAGCCTGGACGAGGCAATTTGCGGGCAGCGCAACAATCATAAGGCCATCAAACATTTACGGGCCTGGCCAGGCAGAAGTTGCGGGGTTTGGAATTGTGCCAACCATGCTTGGCTGTATCCGACGCGGAGAAAGGTTGCGCGTATGGGGGGATGGCTCTGCTCTGCGTGATTACCTGTATATTGATGACCTGATTGGTCTGACTCTGGCGGCACTCACGGCGCCACCAGAGGGGAACGTGCGCACGATCAATGCAGCGAGCGGTGAAAGTATT
>DIAF01000018.1:22197-73981 GCA_002414665.1 Halieaceae bacterium UBA5085 | reverse complement strand
GAACATGGCACTGGTTGCACACTACCCGGCCCTGAACCGGCCAGATAGGCCGCTGGTTTCGGTATGCATCGCCCACTATCGGGGGCCAGAACTCATTGCCGCCTGCCTGGATTCGGTACTTGAGCAACAGTGCGACTTCACTGTCGAGATTATCGTGCACGATGATGCCTCAGCAGATGACTCTGTGGCCTTCCTCCGCGAAAAGTACCCTCAGGTTGAACTGCTCGCCAGCCGTGAGAACGTCGGATTCTGTGTGGCCAATAACCGTATGGTGGCGCACGCACGTGGCGAGTACGTTTTACTATTGAACAACGATGCCGCCTTGCTTGCTGGCGCCTTGGCCGCGCTGGCATCGACCGCTGCGCAGCAGACATCGCCAGGAATCCTCACCCTTCCGCAGTATGACTGGGAGAGTGGGAACCTCGTGGACCGCGGCTGTATGCTGGATCCTTTCTACAACCCAGTACCCAATCTGGACCCGGAGCGTAGTGAGGTGGCGATGGTGATTGGGGCGTGCTTGTGGATTCGGCGAAGTACCTGGGAGCAGTTGGGCGGGTTCCCGGAGTGGTTTGAATCAATCGGGGAAGACTTATACCTGTGTTGCGCCGCTCGTTTAACGGGTCTCCCTGTACAGGCATTAAAGGAGAGCGGATATCTACATCGACAAGGAGGTTCGTTCGGCGGCAACAAACCATTTCGAGGCAAACTCTTAAGCACTTACCGAAGGAGACGCTTGAGTGAACGAAACAAAACATTTTCTCTTTTTGTCATGACACCGACTATTGTCATGTGGCCACTCCTATTGATACACCTCACTCTGCTATTGATAGAGGGGATAATTTTTAGCGTGCTGCGATGGGATTTAAAAGCATGTACACAAATCTATCTCAATGTTCCACGGGAATTATTCCAGCAAAGAGTGACCCTTGGCAACGAACGTAGAAAACTCCAAGGCGCCTGCCTAGTTTCACCTACGAGCTTTGGCAAGCCTTTCAACATCTTGCCACACAAATTCACTATGTTATGCCGTTACGGTTTGCCCACACTAGATTGGAGACCAAGCCGTTGAACCCTACCGAGCAATCATCCATAACAAACATCACGAGTATTGTAGTCACGTACCATCCTGAGCCCGCAGAACTAGCTCCTCTACTCGACCGACTCCTGCATCAAACTGAAACCGTTATTCTTGTGGACAACACTCCCGGCGCCGACAACCCGACGCTTGCATCTATTTGGACTCACTCATCCAACCCTGAACGTTGTGTCGTGATTCGCTTCGGTAAAAACCTTGGTATAGCCAAAGCGCTTAATGAAGGCTGTGAACGTGCAATACTAATGGGGTCGGCATTCGTTCTACTCAGCGACCAAGACAGCCTGCCCGCTTCGGACATGGTGGCTAAGCTTATGGATTGCTACCGCGCCTGCAATGGGAAAAATGGAAGAATCGCGGCTGTTGGCCCGACTTACACTGATACGCACACCGGCGTTACCTATCCCTTTCAGAGCCAGAAGAAGGGGCAATTCTTCTACTCGCACGCCATCGCCAGCGAAGAATCGCCTTACATTGACGCGCTATCCCTAATAACTTCGGGCACGCTTATTCCAGTAGCTGCACTATTGCGGGTGGGTCCGATGCGCGAAGACTTCTTTATCGACCAGGTAGACGTCGAGTGGGGAATGCGCGCAAGACATCTAGGATTTCGGCTTATCGGTTGTGGCTCCGCGAAGATGCATCAAAGTATGGGACAAGGTGCTATCCGAGTTTGGTACTTTGGTTGGCGACATGAAAGTCTCTATAGCCCTCTAAGAATCTACTATCGATTAAGGAATTTTGTCGCGCTTCTCAAGGATTCGAGAATCAACTGGCGCTGGAAAATTCGCAGTACTTGGTACTTTATGGGGCTAGTGTACACACATTCAGTATTCGGCCCGCAGCGCCGAAAAAGTATTGAGTACTCAACCAAGGGAATAGTCGACGGAATCAACGGGAGGATGGGGAAATTAACACAAAGCGTTCAACCGTAAGTGCTCCCCTAAAAACACAACGATCAAGAAGAGCACCTACTTGTCGCAATATTGTCTTACCCTCTGCGCCGTAAAATGCCAGTGAATCGCTCTCTCATAAGTCGTATTACATTATTAATACCATTGAAGCATCGAAGACCGAAGAACCAGATCTTTGCGAGCCCGCTAGGCAGACGCAATATTGGGTAAAGAAAAACCCAGTAATCTAGGCGATCACCATATAGAGGACAAAGTTCTCTATGAAAGCGTTCATCAGCAAAGTCGTGCCGACTTGTCCGAAGGTCCAACAAATGTTTGGGAAAGAAAGATTTTATCATTGATGCGTGAAGGGGTTCAAAAATCTCCTCGGGGATCCCGTCCTGAACAAAGCTATCGATTATTCCTCTCAAATTCGTCCCGAATACCTGACAAACTCCATACCCACCGGAGTTGTTAGCTCTACCGGCTATAACAAACTGATTCAATACCGCATGACTTGAGCAGCGAAACAAGATGTAGAATATCCAGTTGAGTTGAGGCAAATAACTAGAGCTGAACCTAGAGCAATCGAACTCAATGGGAACTAGACTCTTGTTTACAACTACACTCGAAAGGAAAGAGAGGTTTATGGAAACGCGACCAAGGAACGCGGAAGGATCTTGATAACGAACCAAGTCATAGCTTCTAAAACTTGCGGGCCTTTCATCTCTATAGTCGTGAAGAAATGGATATGCGTTGAGGTACAACAACCCAATATCACTCTCCTTTAATACTGAAATTATCCGTGATAAAGCTCCGTCTAATAGCAAATCGTCATCTCCAACAATGAGAACATAGCGACCAACGGCAAGCTCAAAGCACCGCACTACATTCGCACCACTTCCAACATTTACTTCATTCCGAAAATAACGAATTGGCAAACCATCTTCAATAAAAGAACTAACTACACTTGAAGTCTCATCTGATGAACAATTGTCGGAGACAATCACCTCTAGGTCCTTACGATACGCATCAAATTGATTTCTTATTTGACCTAGGAGCAAAGAAAGCTCGCGACACCGGTTGAAACTCGGTATAGCTATAGTGAGCAGAGGCCTATCATTCATAGCGAGAGAGATAACCACGATAGAGCTTTACCACCTGAGGCAACCATATCAAGAACCCAGCGGTAAAACTGACCGCGATAAAGCGGACATCAAACTGACCCGCAAGAAGAACTGTACTGATTACGATCTGTGCCGCCATAGCTACAGAGACCCACATCAGCGGCTCCTCCTTATGGGCACGCATGAACATTGCCAAAGCTGAAACCACCAACTGAGCTAGCCAACCCAGGCCTAGAATCAGCAGAGCTTCGATCGGTAGCAAGCGTTGAGCAAAAAGAGAATAAGGGTGTGATATCAGCAATGCCGAGAGAAACAGTGCGGAACCCACCAGAAATGTACCGACAGAGAGTCGAAAGTGCGTCCTGAACAAGTGCAAAAGCTGGGTCGAGTCTCCCAGTGAAATTTGCATACTCACTTTCGGTGTTGCAACCACCATCCACACATTGGATAACGAAAAAATTGCCATCCATATGGCCATACTTAGACCAACACGCCCAGCATCTATGGGGCCATAAAAGTAAAACACCAACGGTGGGATAGACTGCAATATAAAATAGCCACTTGTCCAGCTGACTGCATACCGCTTGAGAAGCGGAAATAGTTCATGAGTCCAACTCGCGGGAGCAAATGAATCGGAAGAAAGCAATTCGAAGACAGTCGCACGAAATCGAAATGACAGCGCTACGACGCCGAGCAGCCCAGAAACCAACATCGGAAGCGCTAGCGCGTAGAGCTGAGCCCCTGAAGATAACAGCCCCACCAGCAGCAGAGCGTTTATGATAGAGACTACTAAACGCTGCCGTTGAGCCTCTGCGACTCGATTACTGCCTTCCAAAAACGCCAATAGCACAGTCAGAAAAAAATTAAACCCGCAACCAACACTATAAATCACCCACGCAGACTTCCAATCTACACCAGCCTCTCCGGCGCTCATCAGCCACAACCCAAGTGCTATTGATATTGGGACGACCAACGCTAGCATCCCAAAGGACCATTTAGATGCGAAGATAAAAAGCGACGCCAGCCTTGCGCGGGCTTGAACATCCCCAACGACAAAGCCAGCCCGGTCGAACTCTAGGCGGGCAAACTCGTGCGCGACGAAGTGAACTATGATTGCGGAGAATCCGAGGTCCGCGAATACCGTCAATGCGCCGAGACTTACAAAGGTATACCAATACCCCTGTGCTTCTGCCGAAAGGTAGATCGGTATTAACAACAGAACCAATGGACCAGCCAGAATTCGCCAAAGCTGATTCGCCGCGGTATTTCGAAAGGCCGCGGAGAATAGGCTAAATCGCCCCACTCCTCCCGTCACGGGGGATCAATCATGCCAGCCCACCGCGAGTCATAAGTGAGCGCTGAGTCCCCACCATCCCCAAGACACTCCTGTCCAAAGCGCGAACTTCAATCGATACCGATGCAGAGCAAGCCACAGAGCATTCGAGTAGCCAACTACCGAAACCAGCATCAGATATGTGGTCCTCCACGGTCGTGATGTGTGAGAAGTTTGACAAGATGCTCGACTGCGTGAGCTTCCACGACATACCCCACAGTGGCATAGACGCCACCGCATAATTCTCGAACAACCCATCTCTTAACCAAGCCGCGGCCACACCCAAACCTCCACCTGTAGTGACCAAAAGCTTGTCACTCGGACCGGAAGAAAGTGAAGGAATCGGGACAAGTGTGCCAGGATAAACCTCGGGCGAGCTTGAATGGTACTCTTGCTCGCCGCTTTTGCCCAACCGAAGGTACGATGGCTGCGGATTGGCCAGCAAGTAGTTCAGACATGCTCTTGTTTCTTGGGGGTCACCCGGGGCCGCAATCAGCATATTCGGGAGCACTCTCATCAACGCAAAGTCCTGTATCGCATGGTGAGAGTAACCTAGATTGCCGTAAGCCAATCCCCCTCCCACGGAAACTATCGTCACCGGCAGATTGTGATAATCCACATCATTTCTAAGCTGCTCCGCGCAGCGAAAAGTTGGGAAATTGGCAATTGAATAGGCAAATACATGATAGCCCTCTGACGCTAGGCCAGCGCACAACCCAATCATATTCTGTTCCGCGACACCCGCATTGTAGAAACGGGATGGAAACCGGCGCGCAAACTCCTCAACAACACCGAACCCTAAGTCACCGACGACAAGGACTATCGAATCGTCCAGTGCAGCCCTTGCCGTCAATTCTTTAATGAAAGCATTACGCATCGAAGCCTAATTCCGATAGTGCCACGGCCAATTCTTCATCGCTTGGATTACGATAATGCCAAAGGACTTCATTCTCCATGAATCCGACACCCTTCCCTTTCGTCGTGTGGGCTATAACTGCTCGCGGTCTTTTACTTTCATCAGAATGTGAGAGGGTTTCTATCAAGGCCTGATGATCGTGACCATCCACCTCAATAACGGACCAACCAAATGCGTGAAGCTTCTTAGCCAATGGTTCTATTTCCAGCGTATCTTGTACGCTCCCCAAACTCTGCAGTCGGTTGTAGTCAATAATGGCCGTCAATCTATCTAGGTGGTGATGTGCCGCGAACATGAACGCTTCCCAGTTGGACCCTTCGTCAAGCTCGCCATCGCTCAAAACTGCGTACACCCGCCACTTCTCCCCACGCATGCGACACGCGAGAGCTTTACCAACTGCGAACGGTAATCCATGACCTAAAGAACCGGTAGAAAATTCGACCCCAGGGACATGGTGTGAGATATGGTTCATGAACATCGAAAAATCAGCACCATACTCTTCTAGACTCTTCTTTGGAAAAAAACCTCTTAGCGCTAGTACAGCGTACACGGCAACACAGGCGTGACCCTTGCTTAGGATAAATCGGTCACGCTGAGGAGACGAAGGGTCAGACGAGTCATAAGCCATTACCTTCCCGTAGAGTACAGCAACAATATCTGCTATCGATAAGGCGCTCCCAATGTGTGATGCGCCAGCGCGATGCACCATCTCTAGAGACAATCGACGGACTTGCCTAGCCAGCTCTCTTGAGTCAGTCACTATATACCCAAACTTTTGAAGAGCTGGGAGTGGCTAGACCGGTTGAGAAAAAGATAGTTGGTTTCGAGCGTAGTATCGTCTACGAATTGACAAACCTTTAAACCCTCTCCAGTAACCGAGTAGCACGTGTAACCCCTTTCATCTAGAAAACTAATTATGTCGTTGGGGTGGTAGCCAAAGGGCTTGCTCCACTTCCTGAGCATTTCAAGAAAAATTAGTGGCTTACTCCTATCTAGCACCTCGACCGCGCCACGAAGCACAAGCAACTCTGCACCTTCCACGTCGCACTTAATAAAGTCTGGCCAAACATCTCGCTCAGCACACCAGTCATCCATTGTGTGCATCTCTGCGGCTACCGTGTCTACCGTACTCGATTGGGAAACATTGAGTAGAGACGCGTTGGTACCATTTCCGGGATCAAAATACATCGTTACAGATTGACGAGCATCCGAGAAACCCGTCGAATAAGCCAAAACATTCGACTGAAGCGCATTCCGCGCGACATTCAAATTTAGGTGCTCATGAAACACCGGGACTGGCTCAAATGCGTGTACCTCACAGCCCGGTACTCGTTTAGCAAAAATCAGCGCAAACCAGCCAATATTCGCACCAACGTCGAAGACCACACTCTTGTCACTAATCAGATCGAGCATTAGCTTCGTCTCGGCTGGCTCATAGAAGCCAAAGTTAAGCGCCTCGAGAGGTGCGACTCTCGTTTCACTCTTAGGGCAAGAAAACATCAGTCCATCCCCGCCGACCTCAAAGAGAACACCGTCCGGCCCTATACGTATCTCACGAACGTCGGAGCAGCTTAACAGTTCGGCATAGGAGAAAAGTACAGCATGAGCTTCACCTGCGCGCTCGATAAATTCTCGCTTATCCAATTCAGCCAGAAGGTATTTTTCCCTAAGCTCTTTAATTGTTGCGTATGGCATCTATTGTTCTTCTAAACCCTACACTAGGTTTAACCAAAGGCCGCCACCCTAGTGCACTAAGGCGCTCAATATCTGGTACCAATCGATCATAACTACTTTTCAGATAAGCGCTTCCCGGCATCCTATCTTGAAATATGACCCTCAAGTGCGACTTACCACCCACATTTCCTACCAACTTCGCCAAATCATAAATCGAAAGCTCGCCGTCCGGATTCCCAACATTATAGGCCTGAGCGGGCTCACCACGGAGTAATACGGTGAAAGCACCGGTCACAAAGTCACTCACATAGCAGAATGCACGCCTAGCCTTGCCGTCGCTACGCACCACAATTTCCTCGCCGTCTACCGCATTATAAATAAAGTCCGCGAATACTCGCCCGTCGTCTCTTGCCAGCCCGGGGCCATATGTGTGAAACGGCCGGACAATGTAAGTGGGAACACCATACTGTCCGTACCATGCAACACATAGTGCTTCTCCTGCTCGCTTACTCTCCGCGTAGCATGAACGAGGATTCGTGGCATCAACTACTCCAGGGTTTTCCTCCTTCAATGGGCTACCATCTTCTCCCGCACACCCATACACCTCGCTTGAGCTGATAAACAAAAAACCTTTCAGCGACACTCCTCCGTGCTTCAAAAGACCTGCAGTTCCCAATATATTAGGTAAAATAGTCCCAACTGGGTCATCGCCGTAGTACCGTGGACTCGCCTGGCTAGCGGCATGAATAATATAATCTATGCTCTTTAGATCAGGCAGCTCCGCGACAGCAAGGTCGCAAAATTCCAAACGAAAGTAAGGGTCAGCAGCGAAATCCAGAAAGCGTTTGCGCGCGGCTTCCAAAGATCGAACTACAGCTATAACTGAAACTGGTTTGTCGAGCACGTCTCGCGCGTTTAATGCTAACAAGGTTCGCACCAAGTAGTTCCCAATGAACCCACCAGCGCCCGTTAGCAGGACTGTTTGGCCAGAAAGCGCCCCCCAATCATCAATAGATCCGATAATCTCTTCAATGTCCTCGGCTACCACATCTGGCTTGAATGAAGTCATACCTCAATCACCGGCTCCGGAAGAAATCCCTGAATGATTGCGCAATGTATGCATAGTGCTCCGACCCAAGGGCGGGATATGTGCCAATCCAAAAACTTTGATTCATAACAAAGTCTGTCGTCGTGAGGTCGCCACTTATCCGATAGTCGACCCTATCAAAGTAAGGTTGCCGTGTCAGATTTCCAGCAAATACTAGCCGTGTGCCGATTCTTCGCTCCTCCAAGAAGCGGAGAAGCTCGACGCGTTCCACGTTCAGATTTTCGCGCAATGAAATTGGAAAACCAAACCAAGATGGATCAGAATTGGGCGTTGCTT
This sequence comes from Halieaceae bacterium UBA5085, assembly GCA_002414665.1. Classification (GTDB taxonomy): domain Bacteria; phylum Pseudomonadota; class Gammaproteobacteria; order Pseudomonadales; family Halieaceae; genus Haliea. The sequence goes on along the minus strand of DIAF01000018.1, from coordinate 65,561 downwards.
CGGGGAGGATAAGCCAAGGTGAAAACTCTTTAAACACCTCTGAGGCTAGAAAGAAATTCCGGCGCCTCTTTGCAATAAAATCCTCTATCCTCCCCATCTGTGCGACGCCACACGCGGCCTGCATATCAGTGATCTTTAAATTGTAGCCACAATGCGAGTAAATGTACTTGTGATCATAGCCTAGTGGTAGATCACCTAACTTCCAATCAAATCTATTACCGCAGGTATTCTCTACACCCGGCTCGCAGTAACAATCTCGCCCCCAGTCTCTAAACGATTCGACGACCTTCTTCAGCCTTGATGAGCGCATTAGAACTGCGCCTCCTTCCCCCATGGTTATATGGTGAGCAGGATAGAAGCTCAAAGTGGCTACATCTCCGAATGTCCCTACATGTTGTCCGCCATAGGTGGCACCGAGCGCATCGCAACAATCCTCCACCAGCCAGAGATCGTACTTATCAGCAAAGGCCTTGACTGCCCCAAGATTGAATGGATTCCCTAGGGTGTGGGCCAACACAATTGCGCGTGTTCGCTCCGAGCGAGCCTCCTCTAACTTCGACGCATCCACATTATAAGTAGGCAACTCGACATCGACGAAGACGGGTATCAAATTATTCTGCAAAATCGGGTTTACTGTGGTGGGGAATCCCGCAGCGACAGTAATAACCTCGTCCCCCGGACGAAGAGCGCGCTCCTTAAATTTATCGGAGGTCAGCGCCGTGACCGCCAAAAGATTAGCCGCCGAACCAGATACCGTAGTTAATGCGTGTCGAACGCCGAAAAATTCGCTGAGGACTCGCTGGAATTCAGCGTTGTAGCGCCCAGTGGTCAACCATCCGTCAAGAACGGCGTCCACCATCGCAACCATTTCTGGACCGCCAATAACCTTTCCCGATGGTGGAATCGTCGTCTCGCCACCAATGAAAACCGGAGCGGAATCGCTTGCGGCAGCATACTCAGCAACAGCCGCCAGAACTACTTCTCTGAGATCACTCCCTAACATTCTGTCTCACTACCGACTCTATTCATGTATTTGTCGATCTCCATCTCAATGAAGCCTCGGTGCGATGCTTCCTCCATCGGCAGATCCTTCCATCTCACAACTGATTCAAGTGCCTCTTCAAGACTGTACTGAGGGAACCAACCAAGTTCCGCTTTTGCCTTGCTGCAATCGAGTAGCAGACTACGGGTTTCGTGTAGGCTCGGTTCGGGCCTGCACGACCACCTAGTATCAGCACCTAATAGCGCAAGTAGGCGCTCGACTACCCGACCTACCGGCTGCACATCATCTTCCCCTGGGCCAAAATTCCAAGGCCCAGAGTACAGGCGAGGCTTATTCGCCAACGATTCCGCTAAACAAAGATACCCGCCCAAGGGATCTAATACATACTGCCAAGGACGGATCGCATTGGGATTCCTGATTTGGACACCGCTATCAGCTGTCACGCTTCTAAGAACATCCGGTACAACACGGTCAACCGCCATGTCGCCTCCGCCAATCACATTACCTGCACGTGCTGTGGCTAATCCGAACAGCTCTTTGCTTTCACAATTAATCTGGCTCAAGAAGGACTGATACCAAGATTGAGCAACCAACTCAGCACACGCCTTACTTGCACTGTAGGGATCGTGCCCCCCCAAAGGGTCACTCTCGGTATAACCTACCTTCAGCTCCCGGTTCAGATAACACTTATCGGTCGTGACCACAATTACCGCCAATAGCTCGCGACAGGACCGCGCGGCCTGAAGCAAGTTTACTGTTCCCATTACGTTAGTTTCGAAGGTCTCTACCGGATGTTCGTAGGAATAACGTACTAGAGGTTGCGCCGCTAAATGAAAGACAACCTCGGGTTGAAAGCAGGTGATTGAAGTGCGCAAAGCGTCAACACTACGGATATCTCCTATTGTTTCTTCAATGCTCCCAGCGATACCTGATGCACCATACACGTTTGGAGAATAGGAGGGAGACAGGGAGTAGCCATGAACTTTAGCGCCCAGCTTGACTAGCCAAGACGCCAACCACGCGCCCTTAAAGCCCGTATGTCCGGTAAGAAAAACTCGTTTCCCCCGCCAAAAAGCTGGACTAATCACTTCCACACCTGCCACGGCGCTTCGCTCTCTTGCCACAACCTCTCTAATAAGCAGCGGTCTCGCATCGTGTCCATCGGCTGCCAAAAGCCATCATGCAAAAAGGGGACGAGCTGCCGACTCTTTGCCAATGACTCCATAGGCCCGCGCTCCCAAACAACGCTGTCATCAGTGATTAGATTGAGCACTGATGTCGATAAAACAAAAAAGCCTCCGTTCACTCGCGCGCCCTCACCGCGAGGCTTCTCTTGAAAGCCGATGACGAGGCCATCAGACACCTCAAGCGCTCCAAAACGAGCAGGAGGATAAACAGCAGTGACGGTCGCCGCACGCCCGTGATTCCGGTGAAAATCCAGACTGGCGGCTATGTCTATGTCGCCCAAACCGTCGCCATATGTCATAAAGAATTCATTTTCCTCTTTGAGATACGGCGCTACCCGCTTTAGTCGCCCGCCGGTTTGAGTGTCTTCGCCTGTGTCGATTAGGGTAACGGACCAAGGTTCAGCTCGCCGACGATGCACCTCCATCTCATTCGACTTCATATCGATAGTTACGTCAGATAAATGGAGAAAATAGTTAGCGAAATACTCCTTTATTTGATAGCCCTTGTATCCACAACAGATTATGAAATCAGTCACCCCGTGAAAGGCATACATCTTCATGATATGCCACAAAATTGGCTGGCCGCCGATCTCGATCATCGGTTTGGGTTTTAACTGTGTTTCTTCAGAAATTCTTGTGCCAAGGCCACCGGCAAGTATTACCGCCTTCATGCTGATCCCTCATGCGAGCCCAAAGGTGATGCCAAGAGAAAATTCCTCTCACTCCTAAGAGCGCGAGGAACTGCATACTTCGAAATGAATAATATCACGGCGATCATTCTGGTTACCGGGTAATTTTTGGAAACAGATCAGTCATAGCCCACCACCCTGAATCCAAAACCCCACTAGTTTGCCCGAAACAGCACTCATCACCGGCGTCACCGGCCAAGACGGCTCCTACCTAGCCGAGTTGCTCCTGGATAAGGGTTACGAAGTCCACGGCATCAAGCGCCGCGCCTCCTCTTTCAACACCCGTCGTGTCGATCATATCTACCAGAACCCTCATTTAGACAGCCAACGATTCATCCTGCACTACGGCGATCTCACCGATTCCTCCAGCCTCACCCGCATCATCCAGCACGTGCAGCCAGACGAGGTCTACAACCTTGGCGCCCAGAGCCATATAGCGGTCAGCTTCGAGTCACCCGAGTATACCGCCGATGTTGATGCGATGGGCACTTTACGCATTCTGGAGGCCATTCGGTTGCTCGGGCTGGAGCACAAAACGCGCTTTTTTACCAAGCGTCAACCTCGGAACTGTATGGGCTTGTCCAGGAAACACCGCAACGCGAGTCAACTCCTTTTCATCCGCGCTCACCCTATGCAGTAGCCTAGCTCTACGCCTACTGGATCACGGTGAACTACCGTGAGGCCTACGGCATGTACGCCTGTAACGGCATACTGTTCAACCACGAATCACCCCGCCGCGGTGAAACCTTCGTGACCCGCAAAGTCACCCGCGGCCTCGCCAACATCGCCCAGGGGCTCGGAAGCTGCCTGTACATGGGCAACATGAACTCCCTGCGTGACTGGGGTCATGCGAAGGATTATGTGCGTATGCAATGACTGATGCTTCAGCACGGTGAGGCGAAAGACTTTGTTATCGCCACTGGCAAGCAACATTCTGTACGCGACTTCGTGCGTTGGAGCGCCAAGAACTGGGTATCAAACTAGAATTCCACGGCAAGGGCGTCGATGAGCGGGGTATCGTGGCAGAGGTCCTCGGGAACAAGGCGCCTGCGGTACAGGCAGGTGATGTGGTAGTCCGAGTCGATCCGCGCTACTTCCGACCCGCAGAGGTCGACAGCCTGAAGGGGGATGCGACGCGTGCACAGCGGGAACTGGGCTGGGAGCCTGAAATTACAGCGCGGCAAATGTGTGCAGAGATGATCGAGGAAGACCTCAAGGTGGCGCAACGAAAAGTATTCCTCAGGCAACATGGTCACGATGTATCAGTCACGGTAGAAAATTGATGCTTCACCAGACCATATACGTCGCCGGCCACAAGGGAATGGTTGGCTCCGCCATTTGTCGACTGCTTGAGAGACGTAAGGGCGTCACTCTGATCACAGCATCCCACGACGAGTTGGATCTGTCGCGACAGACTGAGGTAGAGGCTTTCTTCTCTCGACACGCAATTGATCAAGTTTACCTGGCAGCAGCCCGAGTTGGAGGCATACATGCGAACAACAGCTTTCCTGCCGAGTTTCTGGGTGACAATCTGCTCATTCAAACACATGTCATACAGGCAGCCCACCGGACGAACGTGCAAAAGCTGCTGTTCCTGGGCTCTTCCTGCATCTACCCAAAGCACGTCGCCCAACCCATCCGTGAGGATGCATTGCTCACCGGCGCCCTTGAACCCACCAACGAGCCCTACGCCATCGCCAAGATCGCAGGTATCAAGCTCTGCGAAAGCTATAACCGGCAGCACAACCGCGACTACCGTTCCGTGATGCCAACCAATCTGTACGGGCCCGGTGACAACTTCCACCCGGAAAACAGTCATGTCATTCCCGGCCTCATGCGACGGTTCCATGAAGCAGCACAGACAGAGGCGGAGAGCGTCAGCGTCTGGGGAACCGGCACGCCCAGGCGCGAGTTCCTCCACGTCGACGATATGGCCAGTGCCTGCCTGCACATCATGGAGCTTCCTCTTGAGCGGTACCAGAGGCATACACAACCCAGGCTCAGCCACATCAATGTGGGGACGGGGACCGACTGCTCTATTGGCGAGTTGGCTGAGACCATTGCCAAGGTTACGGGCTTCAGAGGGCGCCTGGAGTTTGATGCCAGTAAACCGGACGGCACCCCACGCAAGCTGCTGGATGTATCGAAGCTAGCGGTGCTGGGCTGGCACTCAACAATAGGCTTGGAAGAGGGATTAAAGGAAACCTATACATGGTTCCTTGAGAATGAGACAGCTGTTATGGCGCCACCTCCCTGAAAAACACCGTATTCATACATTTCGCATACACCTCATACCCCCTATCCCGCATGAAACGCCCAACATCGCTGCCTTCAACCTCGTGAAGGCTGCTCTTCAGCACTTCAACAAGAACATACTCCGGTCGGTACCGATTCCAGTCATTGGATTTGAGCACGTCAAGATCCAGACCCTCAACATCGACCGTCATAAAGTCGATCTGCTGGCCGGCAGGCAAGTGCGCTTCCAGTATCTCCGCCAGGGGCAACACCTGAATTTTTCGGGTCGAGATGATTCTGAATCGGTTATCGGCCTGCGCCCGCTCTTCTGATAGCACAGCGGAAAACCCGTTCAACGCAGGCTCGTTGAACATGTAGTAGTCCAACTCCGTTGCCACAGCCCCCACGCCCATTTCAAGGTTGATATCGCGCTTCCGCTGCTTGCGGAAGGCACGCATGCTATTGGGCATTGCATCGATGTTGATGCCGCGCCAGCCTGCCTTGTAGAACAGACAGGTATTCGAGTAACGCTGTGGATGATGCGCCCCAACATCGATATAAAAGCCGTCTTTCTTTTCCGGGAAAATCCGCTTCAGGATGAGGTCTTCGCCTTCCTGCGCCCAAGAGCATTGTTGCCATTGATCCCAACGAATGTTGTAGAGCACACGCCTGATGAGACTCTTGATAAAATCGGGCACGTATTCCCGTATAAATTCACGCATTAGCCATTCACCACCGAGACCGGGTCATCCTTGCCGCCACACCGACAATATTGAACGACGCCACCTTCATCGCGAAGATTCTTCGCGTCTCCCGCTGCAGCAGATCCGCAAAGAACGCAGCTGTCGCATAGGACAGGACCGTAGCCCATGCCGCACCCAACGCACCATAGGACGGAATGAGGAACAGGTTTAAAGCAACATTAACCAGCATTCCCAAAACCGCCCTCTGCAAGCTCAGCACTTGACGGTTCTCGGCAAGATACCAGTTACTGCTGGCAACCCCCAAAAATACAAATATCGCCGCCCAAATGTGAACCGCCAGCACCTCGCCGGCAGCCGCATAGTCACTGCCAAACAGCAATGTCACCACAGCGGTGGACAGGAACGTCATAGGCACGGCAACACAGACTGACAGCCAGACCATAATATCGAACAGCGACTGCAGGCGCCTGTAGTATTGCGCTTCGTTGGCCATCCGGGACTCCAGAATAGCCGGCAGCACCGAGGCCATGACAGCCATGGGGACAAAGTACCAGACCTCACTGACGCGTGTCGCCGCGCTATAGACCCCTACCTCAGTATCACCAATCATTTGCCCAAGCATGATCTGGTCAACTTTCATATAAACGGTAATCGCCACACCGGACAGCAGCAGAGGCCAACTGGCTTCTAGCATAGCCTTTGCCCTGCTGGCAGAGGCTCTGAGTTCGACAAGTGGAAATCCATACAGCCCGAACACCCAAAGCAGCAATGCCGCGCCCACAAGCGCTTCGCCCATAACGGCCCAGGCGAAGAGCACCAGGGGAGCATCCAGCAGAATGAGTACCACTTTGACCACGGCAAACGCTAGAAAGGTGGCGTTCTGTACCATCACGGTGTATTTGGATAGCACCTGTGACTCAAACCAGTAGGCCGCGGCCTCACTGACCTTGAAGAGCATCATTGAACCGAGTATCGCAACCAGCGTTTGCGCCAGCCTGTCCTCGGGGCGCAGCCAGAAGATAACCAGCAAAATCAGGCCGTAGGCCAGCGTTCCGCCCGCAAATTGCAGGGCAGCGGCGGTACCTATGGTCACCCCCCTGCCGGCCGGTTCGCGCACGATATCCCGCACAACAATACCCTGCAGCCCGAGCCCTGCAACGGCTCCGAAGAGCCCCACAAACGCAGTGGTGTAGCTGAGCAGGCCAAACTGCTCGGGGCCTAGGTAGCGGGCAATCCACACCCCAACCAACAGCCCCACGCCCATGCGCAGGACCTTGTCAAGAAATAGCCAACCGATGTTGTCAATGATCTTCAACAGGCTGGGGCGATGGGCGATACGACGCCTGACAATGTCGGGGACTATGCTCAAATCGCCAGGTGCTCTCGAAAAGACGACCGTCTCCAGTGTTGCTCGACATCGCGTCTTATCTCACAGCCCATCGCAGCTGTGCTTGTCATATTGCTGTTCACCAGCCCTCCCAGATTTTTTGAGTAGACTGCATCAGACTTGGTTTACTCGACGTCGAAATCTTTGTGTGTCAGCACCACAGGCATTGAGCCTGCCCACATCGGCACCTGAACACAGCCTGAGTATACCGTTGCGTGGACGCTCGGGGGGAATAACAGTCATTCACTCAAAAACTGGCAAACGACTGTTATCATACCCCCACCCCAACCCACACAGCCGGACCCCATGACCAAGAAGCAGCCACCCACCTTCGCCGAGACCCTGAGCCAGCTCGAAGCGCTTACCGCCCGCCTCGAAGACAGCGAGACCTCTCTGGAGCAGTCGTTAAAGGACTTTGAGCAGGGCGTTCAACTCATTCGCCAGGCACAGCAGTCCCTGCAGGAAGCCGAGCAAAAAGTGCAGCTGCTGCTCGAGAAAGAGGGCAAACCTGTCGCGGCGCCATTCCACGACGAAGACGAGGAAGGCGCAGCAGAGTGAATCCGGCCCTGAGTACCTTCATGGCCCACAGCCGCGCGCGCTGTGAGGCTCGATTGCGGGCCGTGAGCCGCTTAACCGCTCAGGATCCTCGCGCCACAGCCTCGCTCGGCGGCCTTGAGGCGGCGGTGAGCTATGCGCTGCAGGCCGGTGGCAAGCGCATCCGGCCCTGTCTGGTGTACGCCGCGGCGCAGGCCGTTGACAGTAACGGGCCCGCGGAAGTGGCGCTGGACAATGCCGCCTGCGCCATAGAGTTGGTGCACACCTACTCCCTGATCCACGACGACCTGCCAGCCATGGACGACGACGCGCTGCGCCGCGGGCGGCCGACCCTGCACAAGGCCTTCGATGAGGCCACGGCCATCCTGGTTGGTGATGGCCTGCAGGCGCTGGCCTTTGAGTTGCTGAGCGAGGCACAAGGCGTGCCGGCGGAAGATCAGATAGCCATGGTCAAGGTGCTCGCACAGGCCAGCGGCCTCGGCGGCATGGTCGGCGGCCAGTATGTCGACATCGCTGCCACCGGCAGTACCCTGACCCTGCAAGAACTGCAGGGCTTGCATGCGCTGAAAACCGGCGTCCTGATTCGCGCCGCATTGAGCCTGGGCGCCGTCGCAGCCGGCGCATCAGCCTCCGAACGGGCAGCGCTGGAGATGTTTGGCCAGCATCTCGGCCTGGCCTTCCAGGTGGTGGACGACATACTTGATGTGGAGGGCAGCGCTGCCACTCTTGGCAAAACTGGCGGCAAGGACGCCCTCGCGGGCAAAACCACCTATGTCAGCCTGCTCGGGCTGGAGGGTGCCCGCACCGCCGCAGACGCGCTGCTGGCCGACGGCCTGCGTGCGGTCGAGGGCTTTGACCAGCGCGCCGATCCCCTGCGCGCGCTGGCCGAATTTATTGTTCAACGGCAGACCTGACCACAAAAAAGTCCGCCACAGTCGACCCACGGCCCTGCCTTTTTGAACCAGATATTAGCGTTTTGCGTTTTTTCATTGCCCTTATTGACGCAAACCGACATATCTACCATCCTGAAGACTGGAAATGGCCGAAAAGCCGCTCCATCAAAGCGCGACAGACGCTCGCCCACACACGCTTACCGCACCCTACGGGGGGGAACCACAATGAACAAACGCCTCATGCTTGCGATCACCGCTCTTAGCGCTGGCCTGCCCGCCGCCGCACTGCCTACGCTCGGCCACGCCGCCACACTCGAGGAAGTGGTGGTGACTGCCCAGAAACGCTCTGAGAACCTGCAGCGCACACCCATTTCGATTACCGCGCTTTCAGGAGAGGATCTGGCTCGTGCCGGCATCAATCAGCTCACCGCCATCGAACGCCAAACCCCAAACCTGAATTTTACCGTTGGCACTGGCGGCGGCAGTTCCACGGTCAATGCGTTCCTGCGCGGCGTGGGTGAATCCGATTTCATTCTCACCACCGACCCGTCTGTCGGCCTCTACCTGGACGGCATCTATCTGGCGCGCGCCTTTGGCGCCAACATGGAGTTGGCGGATGTGGAGCGCATCGAGGTCTTGCGCGGCCCCCAGGGCACGCTGTTCGGCAAGAACAGTATCGGCGGTGCCATCAGCGTGATCACGCGCAAACCCACTGGGGAAAACAGTGCTGAATTTGGCCTGGCATCGGGCTCACGCAATCTGGGCGAGGTCTCGTTCTACGGCCAGAGCGCGCTTAGCGACACACTTTCCGGCAGTATCTCCTATCTGCGACGCAAGGCGGACGGCTGGCAGAGTCGTCCGGGCGACGATGCCGGTGACAGTGACCTCTCCACCGCCCGCGCCATCCTCAACTGGGCCCCTGTAGACAGTTTCGAGTCAACACTTTCCGTCGACTGGCACGAACAGGACCAGACGGGCTACCCCAACGTAATGCTCACCTGGCAGGACGGCACTCTGTTTGGCGACCTGTGGAACCAACTGAACCCGGATAACCCCTGCTGCACCCCAAACGCCGACATCGATGTGTCGGGCATTGCAGGCCCACTGCCGAGCGATGACGTGGAGGGCACGGGCGTCACCTGGACCAATACCTGGCAGGTCAGTGACGCACTGGAGTTCAAATCCATCACCGGCTACCGCGAAACGGAAGCGCTGTTCGGCCGCGACGGCGACAACAGCGCACTGAACTACTCGGGCGATATTCACGACCAGGACCACGACCAGTTCAGCCAGGAACTGCAGCTGGTAGGCACGAGTGGCGCCCTGGAGTGGGTCGGCGGGCTCTACTACTTTGCGGAAGACACCCGTGACCTTACGGACCTGATCATCATTCAGGGCCTTGGCACGTCGGTATCCTTCGATAACCGTCAGGAGACCACCAGCTACGCCGCCTACGCACAGGCCAGCTATGCGGTGAACGACCAGCTGGATGTATTTGCGGGCATTCGCTACACGGAAGAAGAAAAAGACTTCACCCAGCAAATCAGCAATTACGACTTCGGCGTGCCCCACGTCTTCCCCATTCCCGGCGCACCCGTAAGCAGCTGCGCATTTGATGAAGCCATCGCGTATTTTGACTGCTCGCAGGACTGGTCGAATACGTCACCGAAAGTGGGCGCATCCTGGCAAGTAAACGATGACGTCATGGCTTACGCCCACGTGAGCCGCGGCTTCCGTAGCGGCGGCTATAACGGCCGTGCCTTCGGCAGTGCGGCAGATCTGCAAGAGTACGAACCGGAAACCCTCACCGGCTACGAGGCGGGCATCAAGGCCGACCTGCTTGGCCGCAGCCTGCGCTTGAATGGCGCCGTGTTCTACAACGACTACGAGGACATCCAGGTTCTGATCACCCGGGCGGGCTCCGTGGCGGTGGAGAATGCTTCCAACGCAAGCATTGAGGGTGTTGAACTGGAAGCCACCTGGCTGCCCGCCGAAGAGTTCCAGCTGCAGGCAGGGGTAGGTTACCTGAATGACGATTCCGATGGCTGGATCGATGTCACCGGCGACTTCACCGACACCGAGCTCAAGCATACGCCAGAATGGACCTTCAACATGGCGGCGGACTACCGCTACGACCTGGGCGATATGGGCGACCTGCTGTTCCGTGCAGATATGCGCTATACCGACAGCTATTTCCTCAATGCGGTAAACAGCACCGTGTTGCAGGTGCCCGGCCATACACTGTTCGGCGCAGGCCTGATCTACACCTCGCCCAGCGAGCTGTGGGAAGTAGGGCTGATCGGTACCAACCTGGGTGACAAGCGGGTGCTCAACTCGGGTTTCGATGGCAGCGGCTTCTTCGGGTATTTCGAAGGCAGCTACAACCGTCCTCGCACCGTTGAACTGAGCCTGACCTTGCGCATCTGACTGAATGGCAACACCCTCCGCCTATCAGCCTGACGCCCTCGACGCCGCCATCATAGCGGCGCTCGAGGGTGATATCCGGCGCTCCACCCAGTCGCTTTCCAACACCGTAGGTGCGACTCCAATAACGGTGCGGCGGCGTATCGAACGTCTGCTGGAGCAGGGAGTCATCAGTCTCGCGCCCCTGGTAGACCTGCACGCAGCCGGATACCCCAACCTGCTGCTGATCGGGGTCAACGTCGAGCACATCTCGCCGTTTGACGTGGCCGGTGACATCGCCTCACTACCCGCGGCCCTGACGGTCAATGTGGTTCTGGGACGGCACGACATCGAACTGGTCGCTGCCTTGCCCAGCCGCGAGGAGGTAAGCACCTTTCTCACCGAGACACTGCCCCGTGTCGCCGGCATCGCGCGGGTAACCCCGGCCCTGGCACTGGACGTATGGAAATTTCGACGTGGCTGCCAGGCCCACTCCACAGAGGATGTGCCGCGCCGACAACCGCCGCTGGACACCACTGACCGCAAAATCGTCGCCAGCCTGCGACAGAACGCGCGCAAGAGCAACCGCGCCGTAGCCGCTGAAATCGGTGCTTCGGAATCAGCCGTGCGCAGCCGCATCAAGCGTATGCAAAACACGCGGCAAATCAGCTTCGAGTACCTGCAGGTGCACCCGGATGGCCCGATGAGCGCGGCGTTCGTCGGCATTGACGTGCATGGAGGCAGCGGGCGCTCGGTATGCCGCGCGCTGGCTACCATTCCGGAAGTCAGCTTCGTCGCCACCACACTGGGACGACACGACCTCATCTGCACGCTGAACGTCACGGAGGTGGAGCAGCTGACGGCACTGCTGCACGAAAAAGTGGTACCCATCGAGGGGGTTAAAAGCACCGCGCCCTCGCACTGCCTGCAGCAGATTGCCCATCAGTCAGAGCTGGGCTTTATTCTCTGACTGCAGCGCGTCCTAGCTTGTCCGCCCGGTAAACAGGTGCCCGAGCTTCGCCCCCTTGGTTTTCAGGTATTTTTCGTTGTGCGGATTACTCGCGCAGTGCAGCGGCACGCGTTCTACCACGCTCACCCCGTTTTCCTCCATCGCCGCGACTTTCCGGGGATTGTTGGTCATCAGCCGCACCCGGGTGATCTTCAGGTGCCTCAGCATCGGTCCGAGGATGGAGTAGTCGCGCATATCGGCGCCGAAACCGAGCTGTTCATTGGCCTCCACGGTATCGGCACCAGCGTCCTGCAATTTGTAAGCCTTGATCTTGTTGAGCAGGCCTATGCCGCGGCCCTCCTGGCGGAGGTAGAAAATGGCTCCGCGGCCGGCCTCTGACACGGCCTTCATCGCCGCCTCCAGCTGGTTACCGCAGTCGCAGCGCAGGCTGAACAGGGCATCGCCGGTAAGGCATTCAGAATGGATACGTGCCAGCACCGGTTCACCGTCGCTGACATCACCCATGGTGAGCACGATATGCTCCTTGTTGGAATCAGGGTCCTCGAAGCCGTGAATATCGAACACGCCCCAGGCAGTGGGCAGGCGGGAGGTCTCTACGTAGCGTACTGGCACGGGCGAATCCGGTGGCGAAAAAAGGGACGTAGTTTAGCACTTATTCGCCCCGGGTGTGGGGCCGGCCACTACCATTCACGGGACAGCGACAGCACGCCGTTGCGCTCGCGCAATTCCACGTGCTGCAGGTAGCTCATGCCGAGCAGGATGGTGCTGGGGTACTCGCCAACCACCACGGTGGCCCGCACACCTTCAACCGGGATGCCGCCCACTTCGACCCGTTCGAGGTTCAGCAGCCAGGCATCGACAACGCCGCTGGCGGTTTCCAGCGTCGAGGGAATGCCGGCGGCATAGTCAAGGCCCAGCGCTTCGGCCTGACGGGTGTTGAGCGCCACCACGTTGGCACCGGTATCCACCATCACCTGCACGCTGCGACCGTTGATCAGGGCACTGGTGATGTACTGCATGCGATCGTTCCGGGGGATCTGCAGTTCGCGTCGCTCGGGTGCCACGTAGTTGGTGGTGATATTGCGGTTCAGGCCCACACGCTGGCGTGTGCCGTTGATCTCCAGCAGCGCGCCGCTGGCGTCGGCGCTGAGCAGCTTGACCCCCTCGACGCTGTCGCCGGCGCGCAGGGTCTTGCGCTGGCCGTTGATCATCAGCACAGCGGTGTTCGGCAGCAGAGCCTCCACCGTGACCGAGGCAGCAAACGCGCCACCACTGCCCAGCCACCACACTAGCAGCAAGGCAGGCAGCCACCCATGGCGAGGGCCGTTTCGGGACGGGAACGTCCCGCAGTACCGGCGCGGGGCAGGTTGCATCACACTACCCCGCCGCCATCAGCCAGAGCGCGATGTGCAGGGTGATGCAGGCCATCACGCCAGCGACCATGTCATCGACCATGATGCCGAAGCCTCCGCCGACCCTGCGATCGAGTGCGCCTATCGGCCAGGGCTTGGCGATGTCATACACGCGAAACACCACAAAGCCGATGATCACCCACATCCAGCCGGCGGGCATCGCCCACATGGTGATCCAGTAACCCACGAACTCATCCCAGACGATGCCCGGGTGATCGTGCACCCGCAGTTGCTGGCTCGCGCGCTCGCAAATCCAGACGCCCACCACCGCAGTCACCAGCACAAACAGGGTGTACCAAAGCAGGGGCAATGCGGTGCGCGCCAGCGCGGTGTCTACCAGCAGGAACAGCGGTACGGCCGCCAACGTACCCACCGTACCGGGGGCTACCGGCGACAGGCCGCTGCCAAAACCGAACGCAAGCAACTGCACCGGGTTGCGCAGTAGTGTGGGAGGCGGCGTGGCAGCGGGCTTGGCCATGGGCATCTATCCTTCCGAGAGTCGTGCCAGTTTACTGCGGTTTGGCGGCGGAACAACCAGTCATTTTACGAGGCAGGCCCCCTGCGCGTGCGGTCGCGGATCAGAAATGGCTGTAGCCGGGCGCAAGGTGCTCAAAGCCGGGGCAGACGACACCGGCGCCCGCTGCAACCTCGCCGATGCGGGTGCAGCCGGCGGGCAGCGATGCGCCGGCGGGCAGGCAGAAACACAGTTCGTAGTCATCGCCGCCGGCCAACGCCCAGGCCAAGACCTGCGCACGGTCCGGATGGGCCTGCAACGCAGTGGACAGTGGCACCGCCTGGGCATCAATCCGCAGCTGCACGCCGCTGGCCGCGGCGATGTGGCCGGCATCCGCTAGCAGGCCATCGGACAGGTCGATCGCCGCCGTGGCGTTATGCAGCAACGTTGCGCCAAGTTGCAGCCGCGCTGTCGGTCGAAAAAAGCGACCCTCAAGGTATTCTGCTACCGCCAGCTCCGGCCGGTAGACACCCTGCAGCACCGCCAGGCCCGCTGCGGCATCCCCCAGGGTACCCGACACATAGAGTCCGTCGCCCGGCCGAGCTGAGTCGCGTGTGAGTGCCCGGCCAGGCGGCAGGGCGCCCAGCACCTGCACGGTAATGGTCAGGGGCCCGCGGGTGGTATCGCCTCCCACCAGGGGCAGTGACAGCTCGCTGGCCACTGCTGCCAGACCCTGGCTGAAACTGTGCAACCACAGCTCGTCGGCGACGGGCAGCGTCAACGCGAGCGTCATCCCCAGCGGGCGCGCGCCCATCGCGGCGAGGTCTGAGGCGGCCGCAGCCACCGCGCGGTAGGCCACGTCCTCGGGCAGACTGTCAGCAGGGAAATGCACACCTTCCAACACGGTATCCACCGAGGTGGCCAGGCGCTCACCGGGAGCAAGCTGCAGCAGGGCGCAGTCGTCTCCCACTCCCAGCACCACCGCCGGGCCGGCACCCAGGGACGAGAAGTAGCGGGCTATCAGGGAGAATTCGTCAGCCGGCATCAGGCGCTGGCGTCGGTTTCGGCCTTGCGCAGCTGGCGGGCCACCTTGTCCAGTACACCGTTGATGTACTTGTGGCTGTCCGTAGCACCGAATTTTTTGGCCAGCGAGACGGCTTCGTTGATCACGACTTTCCACGGCACATCAATGCGCTGCTGCAGTTCGAAGACACCCATGCGCAGCAGGCTGCGCTCGATCGGGTCCAGCTCATCGAGTTTGCGGTCCAGCAGGGGCTCCAGCACCGCCTCAAGATCGTCCACGCAACCCGGCACGCCGTGCAACAACGCCTGAAAGTACTCGATGTCGACATGATTGAAGTCGTAATCCGTGCGGAACTCGGCTTCGATCTGGTTGATCGGCGCCTCTGCCATGTGCCACTGATACAGTGCCTGCATGGCATAGTGCCGGGCCTTGTGACGCTCGGCCGCCAGGGTATTGCGGGCTTGTTTGCTCACGGCAGCGGTCAGCTCCCGATCCGGCCCAGCAGGCTGACCATTTCCAGCGCCGACAGCGCCGCTTCGGCGCCTTTGTTACCGGCCTTGGTGCCGGAGCGCTCCACCGCCTGCTCGATGGAGTCCACAGTGAGCACGCCGAATGAGATGGGAATGCCGTGCTCCAGGCTCACCTGGGCGATGCCCTTGGTGCACTCACCGGCCACATAGTCGAAGTGTGGCGTGCCGCCGCGAATCACGGCACCCAACGCGACGATGGCGTCGAAACCACCCTGTTTTGCCACCCGCTGGCAGACCAGCGGTATCTCGAAGGCACCCGGCGCCCGCACCACGGTCATTTGCTCGTCCTTCACGCCGTGCCGACGCAGGGCGTCGATTGCACCCTCCAGCAGGTGCTCGACCACAAAACTGTTCCAGCGGCCCACCACCAGTGCGTAGTGACCGCTGGCACCAGTGAAATCCCCTTCAATCGTCTTGATGTTTGTCATGCGAATTCCTTGTACGTGTGTGTCCGGCGCTAGGGTGCAACGTATTCGAGCACTTCCAGGTCAAAACCCGAAATGGCATTGTACTTTAT
Source organism: Halieaceae bacterium UBA5085 (assembly GCA_002414665.1). Taxonomy (GTDB): domain Bacteria; phylum Pseudomonadota; class Gammaproteobacteria; order Pseudomonadales; family Halieaceae; genus Haliea. The sequence continues at coordinate 49,598 of DIAF01000018.1, read as the reverse complement.
GGGTGCGCCCATGAGGTGGATTTTTCCCACGCCCAGGTCCTTCAGTATCTGGGAACCGAGACCTACCTTGGTGTAGGTATCCAGCAGGGCACGCGCACTGGAGGGCGCCCTGCCCAGCGCCATATCGATACTGTCCAGCAGTTGCTCACTGCTTTCATCATCGGCCAGCAGCACAATCACACCGCGACCCGCCTCGGCCACGCGCTGCATGCAGGCGCCGAATTGCCAGGAGGGACGACCTTCGATGCGGCTGGCCACCATGTCGCGCAGGGTCGAAGCCACGTGTACCCGCACGAGCGTGGGCTCCTCAGCCGTGATTTCGCCGCAGGTCAGCGCCAGGTGCAGATCGCCGGCGGTATTGTCGCGGTAGGCATGGAGGCGAAAACGACCCCAGGCGGTGTCGACGTCGCCTTCGCGCACGCGCTCAATGGTGCGCTCATTGACCATGCGAAAGTGAATGAGGTCGGCAATGGTGCCTATTTTCAGCCCGTGGCTGCGCGCGAACTCGACCAGTGCCGGGCCATCTGCCAGCAGCCCTTCCGGGGTAAGGATGTCCGCGATCACCGCCGCCGGCAGCAGGCCCGCCAGCGCGGCATAGTCACTTGCCGCCTCGGTATGGCCGGCCCGCGTCAGCACACCGCCCGGCAGCGCCGTGAGGGGAAAGATATGCCCCGGCTGGACGATATCGGAAGGTACCGCCTGGGGTGCCACGGCCGCCTGCACGGTGCGGGCGCGATCTGCCGCCGAAATGCCGGTATCAATACCCTCCGCAGCCTCAATAGACAGGGTGAAGTTGGACTTCTCGCCGTGGGCGGCGGGCACCATCGGTGGCAGGTCGAGCTGGCGGCAACGCTCCTCGGTCAACGCCAGGCACACCAGACCGCGCGCCTGGCGCGCCATGAAATTGATATGCGCCGCGCTGACATGATCGGCCGCCACCATGACCACGCCTTCATTGTTACTGTCGTCATCGTCGTCCATCAGCACCACCATGCGGCCCTGGCGGATGTCACTGATCAATTCGTCTACGCTGTTTGTCTGCATGCCTTTGCAATCCTTGTGGGACAGTGCGCGCCTAACCGCGCAGGTAGCCGTTATCGGCGAGGGTGGCCAGGGAGATGCCCGCCTGATGTTCCGGAACAGCGGCCGCATCCCCCAACACCAGCCGCTCCAGGTAGCGCGCGATCACGTCCACCTCCAGATTCACGCGGCTGCCCGGACGGTACTCAGCGAACACGGTTTCCGCACGGGTCTGGGGAATGATGTTGAGGTCAAATTCCGCACCGCGCACGGCATTGACGGTGAGGCTGGTGCCGTCCACACAAATGCTGCCTTTGTGGGCGATGTACTTTGCGAGGCCGTCCGGCGCGCGCATCACATAGCGCCAGGAACGACCATCCTCCACCGCACTGACTACCTCACCGACGCCGTCAATGTGGCCGCTGACGATATGGCCGCCGAGGCGGCTGGCCGGCGTAAGGGCCTTTTCCAGGTTAACCCGGCTGCCCGGCTGCAAGCCGCCAAGCGTGGTGAAGTCCAGGGTTTCGCGGGACACGTCCGCCCAATAGCCGTCACCCGGCAATTCGGTCACGGTGAGGCAGACGCCATTCGTGGCGATACTGTCGCCGAGTTGCACATCGGCCAGATCCAGCTTGCCAGTGTGTACCCGCAGCCGCAGGTCGCCGCCGGAGGGTTGCAGCGCAGCAATGGCGCCCACGGCCTGGATGATTCCTGTGAACATAGTCTGTCCTGTGTCGTTTGACGCGTGCCCAGCGTTATGCCCGGCGCTCAGGCCGCCGGAACGGCGGTAAATCGCCAGTCATCGCCCACTCGCCGCACATCACGGAGCAGCAGGGGCACCTTGTCTGCCATGTGCTCCAGTGGCAGCTCCAGCAGTGGCCGCGCAGCGCTCCCCATCAGGGTTGGTGCCATGTATACGATCAGTTCGTCCAACAGGCCCAGTTGCAGCAGTGCGCCCGCCAAGCGGGGCCCGGATTCTACCAGAATTTCATTGCACTGCCGCCTGTTGAGTTCGGCAAACAGCCCCTGCAGGTCAAGACCGTGGGCCAGGCGCGCCAGTGCCAGCAACTCAGTGCCGGTGGAGGGCGCAGGCCTGATCGGCCTGCAGGCCGCGTCATGGCACCAGAGTGTGGGCGCCTCGGCACTGAACACACGCGCCGTCACCGGGGCACGTTGCTGTGAATCCAGCACGACGCGCAGCGGCTGCCGGGCGCTGGCGCGCACGGCGGTAGCGTCCGGCAAACCCAGTTCGTCCGCGCGCACGGTCAGTGCACAATCGTCGGAGAGCACTGTACCGGCGCCTGTCACCACGGCGCAGCTCATGGCCCGCAGGCGCTGTACGTCACGCCGGGCCGGCGCACCGGTGATCCACTGGCTGGCGCCGGAGGCCATGGCGGTGCGGCCATCCAGCGACATGGCCAGCTTGGCCCGCACCCGCCCGCGGCCACGGCGCATACGGGCGATAAAGCCCGGTATCACCGCTTCAGCCTCGGCCTGTAACACACCGCATTCCACCGCCACACCCGCGGCGCGCAAACGGGCGAGGCCTGCACCGGCCACCTGCGGATTCGGATCCTGCAGTGCGGCCACCACCCGCACCACACCCGCCGCCAGCAGGGCGTCGGCGCAGGGGCCGGTTTTACCCTGGTGACTGCAGGGCTCCAGCGTCACGTAGGCCGTGGCGCCGCGTGCGTTGCCGGCCATCGCCAGGGCTTCAATTTCAGCGTGGTTGCCGCCGGCGGGCTGGGTGAAACCTTCGCCAATCACCTGACCATCGCGCACCAGCACGCAGCCCACATGAGGGTTGGGCATGGCGGAATAGCGGCCTTCACGGGCGAGCTGCAGGGCCCGCGCCATCATCCGGGTATCGAAAACCGGGTCAGGCATGACGTCCGGCCGCGCCACTCAGGCGCTGCCGCGCTCCGGCCGCGGCTCGGATTCCAGCAGTTCGATGGCATCGCGAAACTCGGCAATATCCTGGAACTTCCGGTACACCGAAGCGAAGCGCACGTAGGCGACCTGATCCAGCTGTTTAAGATGTTCCATCACCAGCTCGCCCACCACCCGGGAACCCACCTCGCGCTCGCCCGTAGCACGCAAAGCATGCTTGATATGGTTGATCGCCGCCTCGACCTCTTCCACCGGCACTGGCCGCTTCTCCAGTGAACGCTGGAAGCCGACGCGCAGCTTGGCCTCATCAAAGGGCTCGCGGTTGCCGTTATGCTTGATCACCCGCGGCATGACGAGCTCCGCAACCTCGTAGGTGGTGAACCGCTCGTGGCAGCTCAGGCACTCACGACGGCGCCGTATCTGGTCACCACCAGCGACCAGCCGCGAGTCGATCACCTTGGTATCATCAGCAGCGCAGAACGGGCAGTGCATTGGCTCTCACCTTCAGTACAAGTGACTGAAGACTAACATATTTTGGCTATGACTAGCGCGACAACGGCTGCGCCGTTGGGGCCGCCGCCACAACTTTGCTATCCTCCAGAGCCGACGAGAGGAGAAGCTCATGGCCCAGAGCCTGCAGAAACGCCTTATTCACCGCGCCCTGGCGCTTACGCTGGCCTGCAGCATGGCCTGGCCCACTGCCGTGTTGGCACAGAAGACGGCGCGCCCCGTACTCCTTGGCAAACACTGGGTGGCGCTGACCGGCAAGCCGCAGGGCGCTACCGCCGGCGCCATGATGTTCCAGCAGGGCGGCAATGCCATTGACGCGGCCGCTGCGATGCTGGCTGTCACCGCGACCATGTGGGACGTGCTCGGCTGGGGCGGCGAAACCCAGGCCCTGATCTACAACCCCAATACCGGCAAGGTCATCGGCCTGAACGCACTGGGCGTTGCACCCACCGGCGCAACGCCTGAGTTCTTTCGCAACCGGGGCATGCTCTACCCGCCGGAATATGGGCCACTGGCGGCGGTGACCCCGGGCACACCGGGGGGCCTGATGGTGATGCTGGCGGAGTTCGGCCGGCTGAGCCTGGCGGAGGTGCTGGCCCCCGCCATGGAGATGGCCCGGGGCTACCCGATTGAAGCCACCCAGGCGCGCTTCATAGAGAGCCGTCGCGACATCCTGCAGCAGTGGCCCGACTCGCAGCGGGTATTCCTGCCCCACTACAACAGCGACAGCCCGGAACAGCGCGCAGCACCGGCACCAGGCGAGGTCTTCCAGCAGGCCGATCTGCTCGCCACGCTGCAGAAACTGGTCGACACGGAGGCCGCTGCACTGGCGGCTGGCGCAGACCGAAAGGCAGCCATCATGGCCGCGTACGAACGTTTTTACCGCGGCGACATCGCGGCCGAAATTGTGCGCAGCAACCGCGCCGCGGGGGGGCTGATCACCGCCGATGACCTCGCCACCTGGGAAGTGATTCTCGAGGAACCCGTGAGCGTCAATTACCGCGGCATCGATGTCTACAAGCTCACCACCTGGACCCAGGGCCCCGCCATGCTGCAGGCCCTGAACCTGCTTGAGGGCTTCGACCTCAAGGCCATGGGCTATAACAGCACACGCTACATCCACACGCTGTACCAGGCCATGAACCTGGCGTTCGCCGATCGCGACTTCTATTACGGCGATCCCTACATGCCCCCGGAAGAACCGGTTGAGGGGCTGCTCTCCAAGCGCTACGCCGAGGAGCGGCGCAAGCTGATGCCTGCAGACCATAACCTCATGGACCTGAAACCGGGTGACCCCTACCGGTTCCAGCGCGGCAAGAATCCCTTTGAATCACTGCGTCAGCAATGGACGCCTATACCGCCCGCAGCCGATGCCGCTGGCGCCGAGAGCTTCCAGCAGGCGAGCCGCATGACAGCGGACGAGGCTTTCCTCGCCGGCACCACATCGATACAGGCGGCGGACGCAGAGGGCTGGGTTATCTCTGTGACCCCCTCCGGCGGCTGGATTCCGGCGTTCATTGCCGGCAACACCGGGGTTGGCCTGAGCCAGCGCATGCAGAGCTTTGTGCTGGACGAGGCCCTGAACCCCTACAATGTCGTGCAACCGGGCCAGCGCCCACGGGTGACGCTCACACCGTCGCTGGCGCTGCGTGATGGCAAGCCTCTCATGGCCTTCTCTGTGCAGGGCGGTGACACCCAGGACCAGAACCTGCTGCAGTTTTTCCTCAACATGGTGGAGTTCGACATGAACGTGCAACAGGCAGCGGAGGCGCACAATATCCTCAGCTACCAGATGCAGAGCTCATTCGGCGCGCACCAGTCCGAGCCAGGGCGTCTGCAGGTCACACCGCTGGTTTCCCCCTTCACGCGCGCGGAGCTGTCGCGCATGGGTTACAAGGTAGAAGTGGTGGAGCGCACCTACAACCCGACCACGGCGATCTGGTTCGATCACGAGCATGGGGTTATGCAGGGTGGGGCGTCGGACTACGGGGATGACTACGGGATTGCGTGGTAGCAGCTGACGGGCTGTCGCTCTTACGTATTACCGCTCTGCCGTGCTGCCGGGCTGGCGGGCTGGCGGGTATAGCGCTTCGTAGCGGCGGGACAACGTGGGATATCGCGGCGAGAACGGCCACTCGTTTTCCATCATCTCCGGGCGGCTGCGCAACTCGACCATTTTTGCTGCGCAAAAATTGGGACTCGAACAGTGCTCGCCATAAAGCCCCCTCCGATGATGGAAAACGAACGCTGTGGCCTGATTGTTCTCGCCGCGATATCCCACGTTGTCCCTCGTACAGTGCGTATTTCTCAGAGGCGACCGGCTCGCACAGTACGGATTGCCCAGAGATGACCGAGTTGACACGCTCCCTGCGTTGAGGTGGATTAAGAAAAGCCGTGAAGCTTATTCCAAATGTTGCAGCGTTGATCCGACGCGTTCTGGACTTACCGCCTGCTATTTCCCCAATTCCTTTCGCAGGCTCAGTCTTCAGGCCCGTTGCGGTGCACGGGCCGTGCTACGAAGTCCCAACCTCAGCCCAGCCCAGCCCAGCCCAGCCCAGCCTACAAAAAAGGGGAGCCAAAGCTCCCCTCTTGTCAATCAGCCACCCGATTTATCGATACACGGGAAAACGCGCGCAGATATCCAGCACCTTGGCCTTCACCTCGGCAATGGCGGCATCGGCTGAACCCTGCTCCAGCGCCTCCAGCACATCACACATCCATCCCGCCAGTTGCACCGTTTCCGCCTCCGTGAAACCGCGGGTAGTGATGGCCGGCGTGCCGACACGCAGGCCGGACGTGATGAAGGGCGAGCGTGGATCGTTAGGCACAGCGTTCTTGTTCACCGTGATGTTGGCGTTACCCAGGGCCTCGTCGGCGTCCTTGCCTGTGTAGGGCTTGCCGATCAGGTCCACCAGCATAAGGTGATTGTCGGTGCCCCCGGAGACGATGTTGATGCCGCGATCGATGAAGGTCTTCGCCATGGCCCGGGCGTTGGCCACGACCTGCTTCTGGTAAGCGACGAATTCAGGGCTCTGAGCCTCCTTGAAGCTGACGGCTTTCGCCGCAATCACGTGCATCAGCGGGCCGCCCTGGCCGCCGGGGAATACGGCGGACTGGAATTTTTTCTCCAGTTCTTCATTGGCGCGCGCCAGAATGATGCCGCCGCGCGGACCGCGCAGGGTTTTGTGGGTCGTGGAAGTGACCACATCCGCATGGGGAACCGGGTTGGGATAAACCCCGGCGGCCACCAGCCCGGCAACGTGTGCCATGTCGACCAGCAGGTAGGCGCCCACCTTGTCGGCAATTTCCCGAAACCGCGCCCAGTCCATGACTCGGGAGTAGGCGGAAAAACCGGCCACGATCATCTTTGGCTTGTGCTCCAGCGCCAGCGCCTCAACCTGGTCATAGTCCACCTCGCCGGTGCTCGCCTTGAGGCCGTATTGCACTGCGTTGTACATCTTGCCGGAAAAATTGGGCTTGGCGCCGTGTGTCAGGTGCCCGCCATCAGCCAGGCTCATGCCCAGTACCGTGTCGCCAGCCTGGCACAGGGCCTGGTAGACCGCGGAGTTGGCCTGGGAGCCGGAGTGCGGCTGCACGTTGGCATAGTCCGCCCCAAACAGGGCCTTGGCGCGGTCAATCGCCAGCTGCTCGGCCTTGTCGACGTACTCGCAACCACCGTAGTAGCGCTTGCCGGGATAACCCTCGGCGTACTTGTTGGTGAGCACGGTACCCTGGGCTTGCATAACGCGCGGGCTGGTGTAGTTTTCCGAGGCAATGAGCTCGATATGCTCTTCCTGGCGACGCTCCTCCTCCTTGATGGCGGCGAAAATCTCGTCGTCAAACCCCTCGATGGTCATGCGCTGGTCAAACATCGGTGTCCCCTGGCAGGCGGGGCCGCGGTGGCCCGTGAAAAGAGCGCAGCATTTTACCCAAATTCGGCCCGGCATATAAGTGGCGAGTCACCCGGAAGGGATTCCTGTATTATTTCTGTCACTGTTATGACATACAGTGGGCAGCCATCAGGAAACGGCCATACAGGAACCCCCGGTAATCGATGAATATCAGCATATTTGGCAGCGGCTACGTGGGCCTTGTACAGGCAGCGATTTTTGCGGATGTGGGCCACAGGGTGATCTGCATGGATATCGACGCGGGCCGCGTGGACCGCTTGCGCGAGGGCGATGTGCCGTTCTACGAGCCGGGCCTGTCGCAGCTTATCCGCAACGGCATCAGCAGCGGACTGCTGTCATTCACCACAGATGCGAAAGAGGCCGTGCAGGCCAGCGACTACCTGTTCGTTTGCGTGGGCACGCCTGCCGGCAATGATGGCTCCGCCGACCTCACGTACGTGATGCAGGTAGCGGACTCCATCGCCCGCTACATGACCAGCCGCAAGGTGGTGATCACCAAATCAACGGTGCCGGTAGGCACGACCGACAGGATTCATCGCCATATTCTGGACACGCTGCACAAGCAGGGCCGGTCGATTGCAATCGAGGCTGCCTCCAACCCGGAGTTCCTCAAGGAGGGCTCCGCGGTCGCCGACTGCCAGAGCCCCGACCGCATCATTATTGGCACCGAGTCCCCGCGGGTGCTGGAAGAGCTGCGGCGCATGTACCAGGCATTCAACCGCAATCACGAAAAAGTGATGCATATGGATCCGCGCAGCGCGGAGATGACCAAACTGGCCGCCAATGCCATGCTCGCCACCAAGATCAGTTTCATGAATGAAATGGCTGCCATCGCCGAGGCGGTCGGCGCCGACATCGAGCTGGTCCGGCGCGGTATGGGGTCCGACCCGCGCATTGGCTACCAGTTCATCTACCCCGGTTGCGGTTACGGCGGTTCCTGCTTCCCCAAGGACGTGCGCGCACTCAAGCACCTCGCAGAGCAGCACGGACACCGCGCGGGCATTCTCACTGCCGTACACGACACCAACCAGCGGCAGAAAAACAAGCTGGCAGAACGGGTGATGGAGCGGCTCGGTGCCGACCTCAGCGGCAAGACCATCGCGGTCTGGGGGCTGTCGTTCAAACCCAACACCGACGACATGCGCGAAGCCCCCAGCCGTTACCTGATCGAGGGTATCTGGTCCTGTGGTGGTCGCGTACAGGCCTTTGACCCTCAAGCCATGCAGGCCTGCCGAGACATCTACGGCGAGCGCGATGAACTGGTGCTGTGTGCGCACAAGGAAGATGCTCTCAAAGGCGCAGACGCACTGGTAATCTGCACCGAGTGGAAGGCCTTCTGGTCACCCGATTTCGAGCTGATCAAACACGAGCTCAGCACGCCACTGATTTTTGACGGTCGCAACCTGTATAACCCGGCTCAAATGGAAGAGCTGGACATCGAATACTACGGCATCGGCCGCGGCCGCTCACTGGCCAGGCCGGCGTGAACGGGCAGGTCACTCTGGGATGGCGGGAGTGGCTGGGGCTGCCGGAGCTCGGTATTGCCCACATCAAGGCCAAAATCGACACCGGTGCACGCACCAGCGCCCTGCATGCCTTCTACGTTGAACCTTTTGAGCGTGACGGTGAGCGCTGGGTGCGCTTCGGCATTCACCCGCGCCAGGGCGACACTGCACAGGTCGTGGACTGCGAAGCGCGGGTTGTGGACCAGCGCCAGGTCACCGACTCGGGAGGTCACCGGGAAAACCGCTACGTCATCCAGACCCTGATCGAACTCGGTGCCGAACGCATTGAGGCCGAAATCACACTCACCGACCGGGAGAACATGCGCTTTCGCATGCTGCTGGGCCGCACCGCCATGCGCGGACGCTGCCTGGTCGACCCAGGCCAGTCCTACCTGCTCGGCAGGCGGGCACGCACACAGGATTAACGGCAGATGCCGGCAAACGGCAAGGCTCTGGACATTGGCGGCCAGCGGGTTCAGCCCGGCGAACGCAAAGTGATCGACATTCCCGTCGCGCCCACCTACACCCGCGACAACCTGTCCATCAGCGTGCAAGTGGTACGCGGCAGGCGACCCGGGCCGGTGATGTTTGTCTGTGCTGCGGTGCACGGGGACGAAATCAACGGCGTGGAGATCATCCGCCGCATTCTCAAGGACCCGCATCTGGACCGGCTGCGCGGCACCCTGATCGCGATTCCCATCGTCAACGTCTACGGCTTTATCAACCACACGCGCTACCTGCCCGATGGCCGCGACCTCAACCGCTCATTCCCCGGTTCGGCGCGCGGTTCGCTGACCGGTCGCATTGCGCACACCTTTCTGCAGGAGATCGTAGCGCAGTGCACCCACGGCATCGACCTGCACACCGGTGCGCGTCATCGCAGCAACTTCCCGCAGATCCGCGCCAACCTGGAGGATCCTGCGGTGCTGGGCATGACCGAGGCGTTCGGCGCGCCCATCGCCATTGATGCCAAGATACGCGATGGCTCCCTGCGCCAGGCCGCGGGCGACCTCGGCGTACCCGTGCTGCTCTACGAGTCCTGCGAGGCACTGCGTTTTGACGAGATCTATATCCGCGCGGGGGTTAAGGGGGTGCTCAACGTGATGCGCCATATCGGCATGTTGCGCCGCTCACGTGCGCGCACCCGGCCGCCGACCATCAGCCGCAACACGCGCTGGCTGCGCGCTCCTGAGAGCGGCATCCTCCGCGTGCTGGTGCCGCTGGGCGCAGAGGTGCAACAGGGACAGACCATTGGGTTTATTGCCGACCCCATGGGTACCAGTGAAACGGACGTGGTGGCGGATACCCACGGAATCGTCATCGGCCGCACCAATCTGCCTCTCGCCTATGAGGGTGATGCGCTGTTCCATATTGCGGAGATCAGTGACAAGGCGACTTGGGAGGTGGACGAGTTTCACGAGGCGCACCTACCAGATGCCTCGGAGTTGGATCCTGAGGATCTGAGTTCGGCGCCAATCGCGGACTGAAGGCGGGCCAGACTTGCGGAAGCCACAGGTGCACTGAACCCGGCCCCGATTCCTGCTAGAATCCGCCCACAATTTCGACCACTAAAGGCACCGCTACCAGATGGCCCAGTACGTCTACACCATGAATCGCGTCGGCAAGGTTGTGCCGCCGAAAAAGAAAATTCTTGAAGATATCTCCCTGTCCTTCTTCCCGGGCGCCAAGATCGGCGTGCTCGGCCTGAACGGCTCGGGCAAATCGACCCTGCTGCGCATCATGGCCGGGATCGACACCGATATCCTGGGCGAAGCGCGGCCACAGCCCGGCATCAAGATTGGCTATCTGCCGCAGGAGCCCCAGCTCAATCCGGAAAAGGATGTGCGCGGCAATGTCGAGGAAGGCCTGCAGGAAGCGGTCGATGCGCTGGCGGGGCTGGAGAAGGTGTACGCCGCTTACGCCGAGCCGGATGCGGATTTCGACGCGCTGGCAAAGGAGCAGGCGCGGCTGGAAGACATTATCCAGGCCACCGATGCCCACAACCTTGATCACAAGCTGGAAGTCGCGGCAGATGCGCTGCGCCTTCCACCCTGGGATGCGGACGTGACCAGGCTGTCCGGCGGTGAACGGCGCCGTGTGGCACTCTGCCGCCTGCTGCTGTCCGCGCCCGACATGCTACTGCTCGACGAGCCGACCAACCACCTGGACGCGGAGAGCGTCGCCTGGCTGGAAAAGTTCCTGCACGACTTCCCCGGAACCGTGGTCGCCATTACCCACGACCGCTATTTCCTCGACAACGCCGCCGGCTGGATTCTGGAGCTGGATCGGGGTCGCGGCATCCCCTACGAGGGGAACTACTCGGATTGGCTGGCCGCCAAGGAAGCCCGTCTGGAGCAGGAGAAGCGGCAGGAGGCCTCGCACCAGAAAGCCATCAAGGCCGAACTGGAGTGGGTACGCAGTAACCCGAAGGGACGCCAGGCCAAGAGCAAGGCGCGTCTGCAGCGTTACGAGGAGCTGCAATCACAGGAGTTCCAGGCCCGCAACGAGACCAATGAGATCTACATCCCGCCGGGCCCGCGCCTCGGTGACAACGTCGTCGAGGTCACCGACCTGAAGAAGATCTATGGCGAGCGCCTGTTGTTCGACCACATCAGCTTTACGGTGCCCAAGGGCAGCATTGTCGGCATCATCGGTGCCAACGGCATGGGTAAGTCCACACTCTTCCGCATTCTCATGGGCGAGGAGCAACCGGACGGCGGCACAGTCAAAGTCGGGGAAACGGTCAAGCTGGGCTATGTCGATCAGTCCCGCGATGACCTGGACGGCAACAAGACGGTCTGGGAGCAGGTGTCGGGCGGGCAGGACGTGATCCGCATCGGCAATTACGAGGTGAATTCCCGCTCTTACCTCGGGCGCTTCAACTTCAAGGGCTCGGATCAGCAGAAGTTCGTCAAGGACCTGTCTGGCGGCGAACGCAACCGGCTGCACCTGGCCAACCTGCTGAAGCAGGGTGCCAACGTACTGCTGCTCGACGAACCGACCAACGATCTCGACGTGGAGACCCTGCGCGCACTGGAGGAAGCGCTGTTGACCTTCCCCGGCAGCGCCCTGGTGATTTCCCACGACCGCTGGTTCCTGGACCGCATCGCGACGCACATCCTGGCCTACGAGGATGATGGCAACGTGGTGTTCCACGAGGGCAACTTCACCGAATACGAGGAGGACCGCAAGGCCCGCCTCGGTGCCGCCGCGGCACAGCCGCATCGGGTGAAGTACCGCAAACTGAAGTAACCGCGGGGGCCACTGCTACCCGCCCGCTGCACCGGCCTCGCAATGGGCCCGCAGCGGGGCTATGATTTGTCCAATTTGATACGCGAGAGACCAGGCATGACCGACTCCCCTATCGAACGCCGAGCCTACACCCGCGTTGCTATCGACCTTCCCGTCGAGGTGCAGCAGGGCGGCAGCAGCTGGCACCAGCGCCTCATCGACATTTCCCTGGGTGGCGCTGCCACGGATCAGCCTAATGTCTGGGACGCACAGTACAACGAGCCCTTTACGCTGCTGATCGACACTGGCGAAGCGGAACCGCTGGAGCTGTATGCCTACCTGCAACACGTGGAAGCCGGGCGCCTGGGGTTCAAGGTTGACCACGTCGACCGTGAGAATATAGACCCGCTGCGGCGCCTGCTGTCTGCACACATGAGCAACCCCGACGTGCTGGACACGGAACTGCGTCAGCTTGAGGAACAGGCTGAGGACGGGGACGACTAAAGCCCCAGGCCCTCTCCTCCGCCGACGATCATTCCACGGCAGCGAGGGCCTCTTCCAGCCGCGACACCGCAATCACCTGCATGCCGCGAATCTCGCCACGCGGCGCATTCGCCCTGGGCACTATCGCGCGCCGGAATCCGTGTTTCGCCGCCTCCGAGAGGCGTTCCTGGCCACTGGGTACCGGCCGAATCTCGCCGGACAGGCCCACTTCCCCGAAGATCACCATGTCGCGCGGAAGCTGGCGGTCGCGGAAGCTGGAAACGATGGCCAGCAACAGCGCGAGGTCGGCACTGGTTTCCAGCACCTTCACACCGCCCACCACGTTGGCAAACACATCCTGGTCGCCCACCTGCAGGCCCCCGTGTCGATGCAGCACCGCCAGCAGCATGGCGAGGCGGTTCTGCTCCAGGCCCACCGCAACACGGCGCGGATTGCCCAGGGCGCTGGCATCCACCAGGGCCTGGATTTCCACCAGCAGGGGGCGCGTGCCCTCCCAGACCACCATCACGGCGCTGCCCGAGGCCGGTTCGCTGCTGCGGTCAAGGAAAATGGCTGACGGATTGCGCACCTCCCGCAGGCCCTGCTCGGTCATGGCAAATACCCCCAGTTCGTTAACCGCGCCGAAGCGGTTCTTCTGCCCGCGCAGAGTGCGGAACCGGGAGTCGTGCCCGCCTTCCAGCAGGATGGAGCAATCGATCATGTGTTCCAGTACCTTGGGGCCAGCCAGAGAGCCGTCCTTGGTGACATGCCCCACCAGGAACAGCACGGTACCGGTGCGTTTGGCGAAGCGGGTGAGGAACGCGGCGCACTCGCGCACCTGGGAGACACTGCCCGGCGCAGAGCTCAGGTCGTCCGAGTGCACGACCTGGATGGAGTCCACCACCAGTACGCGTGGACGGTGGGTTTCGGCGGCGGCAATGATGGCTTCCACACTGGTTTCGGCCATCAGGCGCAGACGGTCAGTGGCCAGGCCCAGGCGGCGTGCCCGCATCGCCACCTGCTGCAGAGACTCCTCACCGGTGATGTACAAGGCATCCATGCTCGCAGCGAGGTGGCACATGGTCTGCAGCAGCAGTGTGCTTTTCCCCGCGCCCGGGTTGCCGCCCACCAGAATGGCGGAGCCGGGCACCAGCCCGCCACCCAGCACGCGGTCAAACTCCTCGGCACCGCTGGAAAAACGCGGCAGTTCGGCGAGGTCGATGTCACCCAGCAGGCGTGCCTCACTCACGCTGCCGGCGAAGCCGCCGCGCGCCTTGCCGCCCCGGGACGCAGCCGCCCCCCCGGCCGGGCCACCGAGTCGGATCTCGGACAGGGTGTTCCAGGCTCCGCAATCGTTGCACTGACCCTGCCACTTAGCATAGTCCGAGCCACACTCGTTGCACACGAACGCCGTTTTGCTCTTCGCCATGCCCTGCCCTGCTCCTGTCTTATCGGAAAAAATCGGCCACCCTGCTATCAGACGCCGGGTCAGGTCGGTATCCTAGTGCACACCAGCACCACTTGCCCAACATTAACGGACAGTCCATGCCCCATTCCTCCCTGATTCCCGAACCGCCACTGGTGTTTTCGCCCGGGCTGGCGGCGACGATCGGGCTGGAAGAGGCGATTCTCCTGCAGCAGCTGGCCACGCTATTCGCACACCGCCCCGCGCAGCCGCATCGCGGCTACCGCTGGCTGCGGGTAGAACGCGACGTCCTGTTGCAGCAGATGCCGTTCTGGGGTCCCGCTGACCTCTACCGCATTTGCCGCAGCCTGGTGGACAAGGGCGTCATTCTGGTGGAATCCCCACCCCTGCACAGCCACCCTGAACTGCTTTTCGCCATGAACGAGCAGCACGGCCATGCGCCGACTGCCGCCCCCGCCGGTGCCGGCGGACAACCGAGGGGCATGACGACACCGGCCGACGAGCCAGCGGAACCTGCGCGGCGCAGTGCAGCGCAGCTGCCAGCCAGCTGGGGCCCCAGCGAAGATCTGCTGCAGTTGCTGGCGCTGAACCACAACATACCGCGCCAGTTTGCCCTGGACCAACTGGAGGATTTCATCTTTTACTGGCGCGAACGCGGCGAGCCCAACCACGCCTGGGAAAACAAGTTCCGCCAGCATGTCATCAGTTGCTGGCGGCGTGAGCAACAACACCGTGCAGAGGCATTTCGCGTCGACCAGAACGTACCGCTGGACAATCACTGGCAGCCCAGCCGGGACGCGCTGGAGATCATGCTGCGCGGTGGCATCGACCCCGATTTCATTCGTGAAGCCACCCCGGAGTTCATCCTCTACTGGCGCGAGCGCGGCGATGCTCCGAAAGAGCTGAACTCAAAGTTCATCCAACACATCCGCATACAGTGGGCCAAGTACACCTCCAGCATGCGCCACAGTACAGAGCCACGGCGCATCACCGAGGACTGGCAGCCCGATGACGATGTTTTTGATATCCTGCGCCTGTCCCACATTGATGAGGACTTCGCCCGGGGGCTGCTGCCGGAATTCATCGTCTACTGGCGCGACAGCAACCAGGCTCACACATCCTGGAACAGCAAGTTCCTGCAACACGTGAAGTTCCATTGGGCCAAACAGCACCGCATTGACCAGGCAGGACACAGCCATGACGGACAGCAAGGATCTACTCGAACGGGTCGCACGCGGGATCGAAGCCTCGCAGACGACCTCAACGACACCTCCTGGGCCGACTGACGCCCGCCGCCGGCCGGCCAGCGATGGCCATGTCGAAGCCATCAACCAGGTCTTTGCCCTGTTCCGGCTGAACTACCACAACCAGTATTACGCGGCCTACCCCGACGCCGAACAGCTCAAACAGATCAAGAAGCTGTGGCTGGAATCCCTCGCGGACTATCCGGTCGAGCAGATCCTGCGCGGCGCCCGCCACGCCATTGAGAACAGTGAGTACCTGCCCACGCTGCATCGCATGCTGGAGTGCTGTCGGGAAAGTATCGCCAGCCTCGGTCTGCCTGATGCCTACACGGCCTATCGCGAGGCCTGTGATGCGCAAAGTCCCCGTTCGGCGCAGCGCTGGACCCACCCGGCAGTCTACCTCGCCGGCCGGGACAGCGACTGGTTCTTTCTCGCCAACAATCCGGAACGCCTGACCTGGCCGGTTTTCCGCAAGCACTACCAGGCCTGGTGCACACGCGCCCTGCGCGGCGAGACACTCACGATCCCCCGGGAGGCCGCACTCGAGCAGCACGAGCCAGCGCCGCTGTCGGCCGAACAACAGCTCGAGGCACTCGCCAGGCTGCGTCGTGAAACGCAGCTCTGACAGGGCAGGCGCGGCAGCGTTTGTTGCCGAGTCTGCAGGCAGCTGTTATTTTTGTCTCCTGTTTCAGTGTACGTCTCTCTGATAATAATAACGGATACCCAACATGACCCAGCACCATAAAACATTACTGGCAGTCGCCGTTGCAGCACTGCTCGCGGGCTGCAGCGACGGCAGTGACCAGGTGGCGGAAGTGCTGCCGCCGCCCAACCCCTGCGACGGCACGGAAACCGGGTCCTCGCGCCTGTTCCTGCAGCAGCTGACCAGCAGCAGCGTGATCATCAAGTGGCGCGGGGAAGCCAGCGCCGCCTGCATCGGCAGCAGCGCCGACGGCCTGGCGATGCGCTTTGCCGCCGAGGAAACCGAGGGCGAGCACAAGGAAGTCCGCATCGACGGACTGGAAGCCGGCACCACGTATTATTACTCTGTGGGCGGCGCACCTACCGCACCCGCCGGGCAGCAGTTCACCACTGCGCCCGCGCGGGGTGAGGCGGCGGCCGGTGGCAAGACGCGCTTGTGGGTAATCGGCGATTCAGGCACCGGCGGCGATGACGAACGCGAAGAGCACGAGGGCGAGGCCGCCGAGGTTCTGGCGGGTATGGAAGCCTTTGTCGAAGCTGACGGCAAGGCGATTGACCTGTTCCTGATGCTCGGTGACAACGCCTACAATGTGGGCAGCGACTTCAACTACCAGCAGGCGGTGTTCGAAACCTACCCCGACCTGCTGAAGTCGGTCTCTCTGTGGCCGACCATCGGCAACCACGAAATGGGGCTGGGCTTTCTCTCCCCGACCCTGGGCCTACCCGGGCTGGGCACCACCGCAGACCCTGACTCCTACCAGGCAGAAGCCGATGACGAGCCCGGGCGCATGCCGTACCTGGACATTTTCTCCCTGCCCGCAGAGGGTGAAGCGGGCGGCGTCGCCAGCGGCACCGAGCAGTACTATTCTTTTGACCACGGCAACGTGCACGTGGTGAGCCTGGATTCACAGCTCTCGGCTCGGGACCCGGAGCAGCTGGCGACCATGCGCGAGTGGCTGATTGACGACCTGAGCAGTAACGATCTGGACTGGACCGTGGTGATCTTCCACCACCCGCCCTATTCCAAGGGCGCCAACCACGACTCGGACGATGTGGAGAAAGTGAATGGCTTTGACCGTCCCCAGCGGGACATGCGCGAGCAGTTCGTGCCGATCTTTGACGCCTACGGTGTCGACCTGGTGTACAACGGCCATTCACATTCCTACGAACGCAGCTATTACATCACCAGCCACACCGGCACCTCGGATACCTTCTCCACGGCGGAACATGCCGAACTGGTGGACGGCGACCCGGCAGAGCCGGCGACAGGCCGCGGCGATCAGCCCTACGCCCAGCTCAGCCCGACCAGCGGCGGTGTCGACGATCGGGTGATCTACAGCGTGGTAGGCAACTCGGGCAAGGCGGACAAGGACCCCGGCAGCCTGACCGCAGCAGACGAATGGCTGCGCCACCCTGCCCACATCGAGCAGCCAGCAGATACCGAGGAGCCGCCACGCCGCGGCCTGCCGGTTCTCGGCTCTGCGGTCATCGACGCCAGCGATACGGCTTTGACCCACTCATTTATCGACGTCAACGGCCAGGTACTGGACCAGTTCACGATAACCCGCTGACATCCTCGCGGCCGCGGCACAGTGCCGCGGCCCTGTCACCCGAGAGCACTCCTATAATGTCACGCTCCCTGTTGCTACTGCTGCTACTGTGCCTGGCGCCGACAGGCGCTGCGCCTGTGCTTGCGCATCCCGGCCATGAAGACCAACTCAAGGTCATCGAACAGGCCCTCGCCAAAGCGCCTGGGAACCAGGCACTGTACCTGCAGCGAGGCAAGGTATATGGCGAGATCGGCCACTTTGACGAAGCAGAGGCCGACTTCGCCCGGGCTCGTGAGCTGGGCCCTGCGCAGTACGCGGACCTGCCCGAAAGCATCATGCTCTACGGCAAGGGCGATCTGGAACGGGCCATGGCTCTGGCGGATCGCCACATCGCGGCCTTCCCCGATGACCCGGAGGGCTTTCGCCACCGGGCCCTGATCGCCCGCGATGCCGGCGATCACGAGCGCGCCCTGGCGGACCTGCAAACCCACTTCAGGCTGCAGGCCCGGCCCAGCCCCGGACTGTTCGTCTCCGCCGCCAATATGCTGGTGGCATCCGGCCGGCCGGACGATGCGCTCGCCGTGCTTGACCAGGGCCTGGAGCAACTGGGCCTGGTGCCGCAGCTGCAGCGTCAGGCACTCAAGCTGGAACTGGCCAGCGGCAGGCTACCCGCAGCCATCGCCCGTCAGGAGTCGCTGCGGACGGTATTGCGCGACAGCGCACGCTGGAAGCTGGATTTGGCAGACCTCCTGCTGCAGGCCGACAGGCAGGCGGAAGCGCGCACACTGCTGGCCGAGGCCAGCGAGCAACTGGCCGGACAGCGCGAGACACCTGCGCGGCGGGCGCTGGAGGCGAAGGCCGCGCGACTGGCAGAGGCCCTCGCGGACTGATATAACAGGGGCCGGAAAAGCGCACACCGGAGCCCGCCATGACTGCCTTGCAAAATACCGCTGAACGCGCCTCGGCACTCGCCGATACCCATACCGTGGAAAACGTATCCCGCGAGCTGCAGGACTACAACCTTTACGCCGAGGACCGGGCGTTACAGGAAGCGGTGGCCCGAGAGGGCGCTGCCTGGGCCGATGAGAGCCTGAGCGCCTTCGGCCACGATGTCGGCAGGGCGGAATACCTGCAACTCGGCTTCGCCGCGAACAAGTACACCCCGGAATTCGACACCCACGACCGCTTTGGCAACCGCGTGGACCTGGTCAGCTACCACCCCGCCTACCACACCCTGATGGACACCGCGATACGCCACGGGCTGCACGCGTCCCCCTGGACGGAGCCGCGCGCCGGTGCGCATGTCGCCCGCGCCGCACACACGTATCTGCACAGCCAGGTGGAGGCCGGTCATGGCTGCCCTATCACCATGACCTTCGCCTGTATTCCATCAATCCGCACCACCCCAGCCATCGCGGCCCTCTGGGAGCCTAAAATCACTGCCCGGGAATATGACCCGCGCAACGTGCCTGACAGGGAGAAACGCGCGGTCACCATCGGCATGGGCATGACCGAGAAACAGGGGGGCTCGGACGTGCGCAGCAACAACACCCGCGCGCACCCGTTGGGCGCCCGCGGCGCAGGGGAAGCCTACGAACTGGTCGGACACAAATTTTTCCTGTCGGCGCCCATGTGCGATGCCTTCCTGGTATTGGCGCAGACCGAAGCAGGTCCCAGCTGCTTCCTGGTGCCACGCTGGCGGCCGGACGGCAGCAAGAACCCCCTGCAGGTGCTGCGTCTGAAAAAGAAGCTCAGCAACGCCTCCAATGCGTCCAGCGAAATCGAACTGCGCGGCGCACTGGGCTGGCTGCTGGGTGAGGAAGGCCGCGGCGTGCGCACCATTGTGGAGATGGTCAGCCTGACCCGCTTTGATTGCATGATTGGCTCTGCCGCCGGCATGCGTATGGCCGCATCGCAGGCACTGCACCACTGCAGCATTCGCCAGGCTTTCGGCCGCGTCCTGAACGAACAGCCACTGATGCAGAATGTGCTGGCCGACCTTGCCATCGAAAGCGAGGCCGCCCTGGTGACCGGCATGCGCATGGCACGGGCGCTGGACAATGCTGTGGATGAGCGTGAGGCTCTGTTCATGCGCCTGGGCGTTGCCGTGGGCAAGTACTGGGTATGCAAACGCGCCCCCAATCATGCCTACGAAGCCATGGAATGCATCGGCGGCAGCGGCGTTATGGAGGACAGCATGATGCCCAGGCTCTACCGGGAGGCACCCGTGAACGCCATCTGGGAAGGCAGCGGTAATGTGCAGTGCCTGGATGTACTGCGCGCCATGCAGAAGTCACCGCGCGTGGTGGAGGTGTTTCTCGATGAACTGGGCACGGCGCGTGGGGCCCACGCCGCGCTGGATCGCAATATTCAGCGCCTGCAGCAGGACCTCACGGCGCCCGAGGATTTTGAGTACCGCGCGCGGGACATCGTGGACCGCATGGCCCGGGCATTGCAGGCCTCGCTGTTACTGCAACATGCGCCGACCGGGGTAGCGGAGGCTTTCTGCAACTCCCGTCTGGACGGTGAAGGGCAGCACAACGTCGGCGCCCTGCCCCGCGGCGTGGACTGTGCAGCAATTATCGAGCGGGCGACACCGCGGGCCTGAAGCCAGCTTGGCCCCGGGGGAGCAGTTTCACGGGCACTACTCCTCGTCGTAGTGCCCTCGCGCGAGATTCTCAAAACGGGTGAACTGGCCGATAAAGGTGAGTCGGCAGGTGCCGATGGGGCCGTTCCGCTGTTTGCCGATGATGATCTCAGCGGTGCCTTTGTCCGGAGAGTCCTCGTTGTACACCTCATCCCGGTAGATGAACATGATGACGTCGGCGTCCTGCTCGATAGCACCCGATTCTCGCAGGTCGGAGTTCACCGGGCGCTTGTTCGGCCGCTGCTCGAGGGAGCGGTTAAGCTGTGACAAGGCGACCATGGGGCAGGCAAATTCCTTGGCGATGGCTTTCAGGCTGCGGGAGATCTCGGAAATTTCCGCGGTACGCCCCTCGGAGGAACCGGCCACCTGCATAAGCTGGATATAGTCCACCATGATCATGCCGATCTGGCCGTGTTCGCGGGCAATCCGCCGGGCGCGGCTGCGCAATTCGGTCGGGGTCAGCGCCGGCGTGTCATCGATGAACAGCGGCACATCCTTCAGTTTCGATACTGCGCCACTGAGCTTGGGCCAGTCCTCCTGCTCGAGCTTGCCGGTGCGAATGCGCGTCTGGTCGATACGGCCGATAGACGACAGCATCCGGATAATCAGCTGCTCGGCGGGCATCTCCATACTGAACACCAGAACCGGCTTCGACTGGCCGAGGACCGCGTTCTCTACCAGGTTCATGGCAAAGCTGGTCTTACCCATGGAGGGGCGACCCGCGACAATCACCAGGTCCGACGGCTGCAGGCCGGACGTTTTGCGGTTGAGTTCAATAAACCCGGTGTCGAGGCCGGTGATGTCGCCGCCGGAGTGGAACAGTTCCTCGATGCGCGCCAGGGCCGATTGCAACAGGGGGTTCACATCCCGGGGGCCACCCGCCTTCGGGCCCTGCTCCGAGATTTGCATGATCAACCGCTCGGCCTCGTCGATCAGTTCATCGGAGGTGCGGCCCTCGGGGCTGAAACCGCTCTCGGCGATGGTCTGCGCCGCCTCGATCAATTTACGCAGGCTGGCGCGCTCGTTGACCACCTCCGCGTAGGCGCGAATATTGGAGGCACTCGGCGTATTGCTGGCCAGCTCGGCGAGGTAGGCGAGTCCCCCCGCCGCCTCCAGCTCCCCGTTGGCGGTGAGCCTGTCCGCCACCGTAATCACGTCGATGGGCTGGGTTGCCTCGGCGAGGCGGGCGATCTGGCGAAAAATGAGGCGGTGGTCGGGGCGGTAAAAATCCTCCGCGGTGACCGTTTCAGCCACGGCGTCCCAACCATCGGCGGACAACAGCAGACCGCCCAGTACGGACTGTTCGGCCTCGATCGAGTGGGGCTGCATTTTGATGCGCGCGACATCCCGATCGAAACTGCGACCCCCGCCGGCAAAGGGCGGTTCGGCGATCATCTCGGGATAGTCGGGCTTGGACATAACAAAGGGCTGCGGCCAACGCGGCCGCCCAGATTAGCGGATTTTATCCCGCAAGGTAACCGTACCCCCGGCTTTCGTTCGGGGCGCGTGGTTCGGGGCGCGTAGCCCGGAACGCATCGCCCAGCGCGCGGCGTTCCAACGGGATACACCCCGGCCTGAGCCGGGGTAGGTGGCTGCTTACTCGGCAACTACCGCGATGACAACGGTGGCGGTGACGTCACCGTGCACCTGGATATCCACCTCGAACTCACCCAGTTCACGCAGCGGGCCCTGGGGCAGGCGCACTTCGGACTTGTCGACTTCACAACCGGCTGCTGTGACGGCCTCGGCGATGTCACGGGTGCCCACGGAACCGAACAGCTTGCCTTCCTCTCCGGCGTTGGCGCCGATGGTAACCGGCTGCAGGGCATTGATCGCCTCCGCACGCTGCTCTGCGGCGGCCAGCGCTTCAGCGGCGGCCGCTTCAAGTTCCGCGCGACGGGCTTCGAACTCCGCGATGTTGCTGCGCGTCGCAGGCACGGCCTTGCCCTGGGGCACCAGATAGTTGCGACCATAGCCGGCCTTCACGTCCACCTTGTCGCCCAGGCCACCCAGGTTGCCGATGTTTTCCAGCAGAATGACTTCCATTTTGACTTCCTCTTTTCGGGAGACAGGCTCCCTTACGTGTAAATGCTCAGTGCCGGTTGTCGCGATCGTCTTCGTCGCGCCGACTCACCTCTTTTCCGGCCGCTGCTGCCGCCCAGCGCTGGCGGAATCCCCACCAGCTGTCCACAACCGCCAACAGCACCACCATCAGCTTGACCAGATCCACCAACAGCCAGCCCACATACAGCGCGGTAAGCAGGCCGCTACCCCGACCCCGCTCGGCGACCCGCGCATGCGCCAGCGCCAGGCCTGCGGCCGTCAGCGGTACCGCGCACACCGCCGCCCAGGGCCGAAACTCGGCACCTAGCGCCACCAGCGCTGCGGCCACAACCACCAGCAGTGTGCTCACCACCGGTGGGTAGTACAGCGCACGGAACTCGCTGCCAAAGCCACCCGGGTTATACAGGGCCGCCTGCCACCAGCGTGCCAGCAACAGGCACAACACGCTGAGCATGGCATTCGCCGCGCCCAGCATACCCGCCACCTGCGTCGCCGTGGGCCGCGGCAGCGTGACAGCCGCGCTCTCCGCCGCCATCTGCTGTTCCAGGCCGGCCAGGAACTGGTCGAAAAACGCCAGCATCTGCTCCAGCAACTCACCGCCAAACGCCGCGATCGCCAAGCCCGTCAGCAGCCCCACTGGCACGCTGGCCAGAAGTGCCAGCGGCAGGCTCACGGTGACCCGCAGCACCAGCGCCAGGGCCGTAGTGCCCAGCAACAGGGCGAACGGTCCACTGTCGCCAAACACCACCATCAATACGGCTGCCGGCAATACCGCCCACAGCAACAGCCAGGCACCCTGACCCGGTCCACGACGCAGTGCCACCAGCGCTATTGCTGCAGCACTGATCCAGCAGAACAGCAGGCTGCCGGAGCCGGCAACGGCCACCAGCAGTGCCTGCAGGCGGCCGCGCATGATGAAACTGGCCAGGCCTTTCAATCTGGACCTCCCGTGACCGGATGACCGCTGGCGGTCATCACCCTGGGGACTTCCTTACTTGTGCGAATCCGAATAGGGCAACAGCGCCAGAAAACGCGCACGCTTGACGGCGGTAGACAGCTGGCGCTGATACCGGGCCTTGGTGCCCGTAATACGGCTGGGAACAATCTTGCCGGTCTCGGAAATGTACGCCTTCAGGGTTTCCAGATCCTTGTAGTCGATTTCCTTCGTGCCTTCGGCAGTGAAGCGACAGAACTTACGGCGACGGAAAAAACGTGCCATGGTGCTACTCCTCGTAAACTTTGCTAGTCGTTACAACGTGACCGTCAGCTTATTCGCCGGACTCGTCATCGCCCTTGTCAGCCGAATCATCGCTGCTGCTGCGCGCACTGCGCTCGGCATCGGCTGACTGGCGCTCTTCGTAACGGGTTTTGCGCTCACGGCTTTCCTTTTCAGCCTTCATGATGAATGACTCATCAGTGATGGCTTCATCGCGGCGAATCACCAGGTTACGCAACACGGCATCGTTGTAACGGAATGTCGTAGTGAGTTCTTCCATCGCTTCGTTGGACGCTTCAACATTCATCAGCACGTAGTGTGCCTTGTGAATCTTGTTGATAGGGTAGGCCAACTGGCGACGACCCCAGTCTTCCAGACGGTGCACGCTGCCGCCGTCCTTCTGGATGGTGTTGGAGTAGCGCTCGATCATACCGGGCACTTGTTCGGACTGGTCCGGGTGGACCATAAAAACAACTTCGTAATGACGCATGGTGGCTCCTTACGGGTTAATGCTACCCGCCGCAGCGGTGTAGCAAGGAGAATCGGCTGCCAAAACAGCCGGGCAAAATTCAGGCCGCGGATTGTATAGACATTGTCTGACTACCGCAAGCGCTCAGGAAGCCGCCGCGCCGCCGCGCTGGCGCACCACTTCGAACAGGCAGATACCGGTCGCTACCGAGACATTGAGGCTGCTCACGGTCCCCGCCATCGGCAGCTTGATCAGGTAGTCGCAGAGCTCCCGGGTCAGGCGGCGCATGCCATCACCTTCGGCGCCCATGACCAGGGCCACGGAACCGCGCAGATCAGTTTCGTAGAGCGTAGCCTCCGCCTCGCCGGCGGTACCGTAAATCCATACGCCGCGCGCCTTCAGAGCCTCCAGTGTGCGGGCAATATTGGTCACCCGGGCAAACGGGACCACTTCCGCCGCGCCACAGGCCACCTTGCTTACCGTCGGACCGAGGTCAGCGGACTTGTCCTTCGGCACAATCACCGCATCCACTCCGGCGGCGTCGGCACTGCGCAGGCAGGCACCCAGATTGTGCGGGTCTGTCACCCCATCCAGCACCAGCAAGAGCACCGGGTGGGGACTATCATCCACCCGCTGCAGCAGCGCCACTTCATCCAGCAGGTTGTCACCCGCCGTCTCCGCCGCCGGGGCGAGCATGGCTCCAGCGCCCTGGTGACGACCGGCGACCCGCTGATCGAGCACCGCACGGGGCTCGCGCACCACAGCAACCCCCTGATTGCGCGCCAGGGCTTCCAGCGCGGCGATGCGCTTGTCCGAGCGCCCCTGTTGCAGTGCCAGCTCACGGATCGACTCGGGCTTGCGCCGCAGCAGACCATCTACAGCGTGAATGCCGAACAGATACTGCATGGCTGATTAGCGCCTGCGGCGGCGGGATTTGCCCGCCGGCCTGGCGCTGCCCTCAGCGGCACCCTTGCCTCCACCAGCCTTCGACTTGGCAGCCGCCTTGGGCTTTGCGTCACCGGCCTTTTTCCGCGACGCGCCCGCTGTCGCTGCGGTGGTTTCCGCCTTGCGCTTGCGCGATTTACCGGCTTTACTCTTGCTGGCCGAGGGCGCGTCAATCAGTTCCAGGTCGATCTTCTTGTCGTCGAGGTCAACCCGCGCTACCTGGACCCGCACCCGGCCGCCGAGCCGGTAGCTGCGGCCACTGCGCTCGCCCACCAGTCGCTGTTTGGCAGCATCGAAGCTGTAGTAGTCACCGGGCAGCGCGCTGATATGCACCAGGCCTTCTATGTAGATAGGCTGCAGCTCGACGAACAGTCCGAACGAGGTGACTGCAGCAATCACACCGTCGAACTCGTCGCCCACATGCTCCTGAAGGAACTCACATTTGAGCCAGGACTCCACATCACGGGTGGCATCGTCCGCGCGCCGCTCGGTCGTGGAACAGTGCAGGCCCTGGGCGACCATGTCGCGCTCGGTGTATGGGAAAATGTCCTCGCGCGGAATTTCCGGCGCACCGCGCTGGCGCTGCACCGTCTTGGTGCGCACCTTGGAGCGGATAATGTGGCGAATGCCCCGATGCACCAGCAGATCGGCATAACGCCGTATGGGTGAGGTGAAGTGCGCATAAGCGGGGTAATGCAGGCCGAAGTGGCCTTCATTCTCCGGCGTGTAGACCGCCTGCCGCAGGGAGCGCAGCAGCATGGTCTGGATCACATTGACATCATCGCGCTCCTGCACCGCGTCGAGCAACTCACCGTAGTGGGCCGGCGTGGGCTTCTCGCCACCGCGCAGCTCCAGCCCCAGTTCGCCGAGAAAGGCCCGCAGGTTCTCCAGCTTCTCCGGTGTGGGGCCTTCATGCACCCGGTACAGCACCGGGAGCTTGTGCTCCTCGTAAAACCGGGCCGCGGCCACGTTGGCACAAAGCATGCACTCTTCAATCAGCTTGTGGGCATCGTTGCGCACGACCGGCACAATCGCATCGATCTTGCGCTGCTCGTTGAACAGGATGCGGGTTTCCGTGGTTTCAAAATCAATGGCCCCGCGCACATCCCGCGCCTTGCGCAGCACCTTGTACAAAGACTGCAGACGTTTCAGATCCTTGAGCCGGGCCTTGTCGATCTGCGGGTGACTACCGGCCTCCAGTGCTTCGCCGACCTGGGTGTAGGTGAGCCGCGCCTGGGAGTGGATAACCGCCTCGTAAAAGCGATAGCCGGTCAGTTTGCCGGCGCCGCTCAGTTCCATTTCACACACCATGGCGAGCCGATCGACCTGTGGCTTCAGCGAACACAGGCCGTTGGACAGCGCCTCCGGCAACATGGGGACCACCTGCTCCGGGAAATAGACCGAGTTGCCGCGCAAGGCCGCCTCTTCGTCCAGGGCGGAGCCAGGACGCACATAATGTGACACATCGGCAATGGCCACCCAGAGGCGCCAGCCGCGCAAGCGCTTCTCACAGTACACGGCATCGTCAAAGTCGCGGGCGTCTTCACCGTCGATGGTAACGAAGCCCAGGTCGCGCAAATCCGCGCGATACTTTTTGTCTTCTTCACGAGGCTCATCCTCCAGCGAACCCGCCTCGCGCAGCACCGCCTCCGGCCATTCGTGCGGAATGCCGTGGGAACGAATGGCGACATCAATCTCCAGCCCCGGGTCCAGATGGTCCCCCAGCACTTCGACCACCTGGCCCTTGGCACCCAGGTTGCGAGTGGGGTAGTCAGTGATCTCCGCCGTCACGATCTGGCCCGACTTCGCACCCCCCTTGAGCTTCGGGGGAATCAGAATGCGGTGGTTGACGCGGCTGTTGTCCGGCACCACAAAGCCGATACCGCTCTCTTCTTCGTAGCGGCCGACAATGCGCGAGGTGCCACGATGCAGCACTTCCACCACCCGCCCTTCCGGGCGCCCGCGGCGATCCAGCCCGATAATGCCCACCAGCACCTCGTCGCCATCGAACACAAACTGCATCTGGCGGGAGCTGAGGTAGACATCATCGCCTTCGTCCAGCGGCACGGCAAAGCCATAGCCGTCGCGGTGGCCCTGCACGCGGCAGCGCAGCAGGTTCAGTTTGTCCACCAGCCCGTAGGCACCGCGGCGATTGACCATCAGCTGTCCGTCGCGCTCCATGGCGCGGAGCCGTTTGCGCAGGGCCTCCACCTGATCGTCTTCATGCAGGTCGAGTTCGCGGGCGATGTGCGCATGGCTGAGCGGTTTATCCGCTGCAGTGAGCAGGTCGAGTATAACTTCGCGGCTGGGGATGGGGTTGTCGTAGCGGGCGGCTTCGCGCTCGGCGTGGGGGTCGGCAATCTTGCCTTTTTTGGCCATAGGTAAAGGGGCTTCCTGTCGTGTTTTGACGTTGTCGAAATTTTAATTGGCGACAGTATACGCGAGGATTGACAAAGCTGCTGCGGAAAAGTAAAGTGCGCGCCCTCGGGTAATCCACCGCGATTGCACGATGCCCAGGTGGTGAAATTGGTAGACACGCTAGCTTCAGGTGCTAGTGCTCGAAAGGGCGTGGAGGTTCAAGTCCTCTC
>DIAF01000018.1:11544-21994 GCA_002414665.1 Halieaceae bacterium UBA5085 | reverse complement strand
TCAAGTCCTCTCCTGGGCACCATTTTGAAAAACGTCGAAAGACCACGAGAGACCATTTAAGATGCTGATTCTTAAATGGTTTTTTTGTTTATGGCATCTCGACCGATTGTCTCTCATCGTCTCAAATTGTCCCTTCTGTGGAACGCCAGTGGAACGTGAGTGGAACGCAGAATCGGAAATTCAGCGCCTGTTTCCGACTCACACACCGTCGTTCTGTTACCCTTTCTACGCCTTTCTGCATCATCATAATCTGCGCGCCAGGGACTGCCTGACGAACGCGTTCCCGACACCCTTCGTCTGGTCGAGCAGCGTTCGAATCTGATCTAACACATCATCTATGTGGGCTCTCTCGGCCGCAGCCAGAGCGAGCTCATAGGCATCGATCACATCGATGCCCTTCACCTCGTAGCCCCACCCTTCGTTCAGCCAACGAAGCGCCGCCATTGCCGCACCGAGAGCAAACTCAGGTTCCGTCTCAAGAAAGTCTCTCGCTGCCCGGGTCAACGTCTTCGGCTCACACGGACTCTGGTCAGCGAGCTGTAATGCAAGTTTATAAAGTTTCAAATCCTTGGCCGTCGCAAACCACTTACCCTCTTCCCCCGGCGTGGTCTTGATCAGATCCGCCAGAATGTCTTCCGGCGCGATCATGGGATAGCGTTTTGCCACGGCACGAAACCGCGCAAGATACGAATTGTCCTGGGCCGCCCTTAACCCATAGCGACGATAAGCGTCGTCGTGGAGGCCCGAGGAAATCAGGATCTCTTCGCAGGCCTGGTCAATCGTCGAATCCGGTTGGTTGAGCCCTCTGGAGGCCTCGGCGTATTTCAGGGCTTCTGACTTCCTGCCCATCGCCAGTAAGGCCTCGACACCGTAGCGGCGATAATGCCAGAAAGGTTTACGGTCCAGCCCCAACAGATCGAGCAGATCCTGGTAACGTCCCGCCACTAGCAAACAGGACAGGCAGGCCGTTGCGCCATGAAAATAATTACCGGGATTCGGATCGGTCCAACACGACCTCAACGTCGGCATCAATTCTTCCGCCCACTGGTTGGCCGTTTCCACCGATTCACAAAGCTCTCCCCAGCGGTCTCCAACCGGCCCTAGGTAATCGACGCCATCATCCTCCATGGCCTGCCACAAGCGTTCGAGCCATTTGTTCCGAATTTTGGCATCGGCTGGGGCTTTGACGATGAGCGGAATCAGGTCATCAAGTGTTTTGTTCACCGCAGAACCCAGCGCACCACTGGAACTGTCCACATGCTCCAGCGCAGGCCAGAGCTTTTCCACCAGGCGAACAGCACCTTCCGCGCCGAAGACAGGCTCTTTCTTTGATACCTTTTTAATCTCGGAAACGGCTTCGCGCAGTCGCTGGCAGGCTAATTTGGAAGATTTCCAGCCATAGGTACCTGCACGAAAACGTGCGGGAAAGCTCCATTTATGCCGTATTTCAGTTGCCATCAGAGAAACCGCTGGTTGATTCCTCTACAGCTCATGGACATGCACGGAACCGGACACCTGCTCAGCCTGCTCAGCCTGCTCAGCCTGCTCAGCCTGCTCAACAACCCGCGAATGATGGGTAAACAGAATGACTTGAGTCTTTTCAGCCAGTTCAGCCAGTGAATTCAATGCGGCTTGTGAACGCGCATCATCAAAATCCACAAGAATGTCATCAACAATGAAGGGCATGGGTTCAGACGACTCCATGTACTTCTCCAACGATGCGAGACGCAACGCCAGGTAAAGTTGATCTCGCGTTCCCGAGCTCATGCCCTCGACGGTGACGCGTTCTCCACCTGGACGAATGCCGGCGAGGATGGGTTCATCACGATCATTGAAATCTGTCATGAGGCCATCAAACGACCCGAGAGTCAGTGCCGCAAAATGTTCGCTGGCGCGCTTGACCAGCGGCCCCTGGTTTTCCTGACGATATCGCTCAATCTGATCACGCAATATCTTGCCCGCCAACTTCACTTGAATATAACGCTCGGCATCTGAGCGAATACTGGCAAGTACGGCCTGGGCCTGATCAGCGAGTTCCGCCGCATGATCGCTCCCATCCATGAGTTCTAATTCTTTTTCTGCGCGCCCTTTTGCCTCCGCAAGCTCAATGCGCCTGGGCTCCAACTCATCCTCGATTGCATTGTTCAATTCCGCTATGCAGCCCGGCAAACTATCAGGATCGACACCCTCTGCCTGGGCCTCTAACTCAGCAATGGTGCTGCCCTCACCTGAATCCAGGATTTCCTGTTCCATCGATTCAATGGCGCCCTTGATTCGCCGATAATCTGCGGACCGACGTTCCGCCGCATCAAGCTGAGCATGACCATCACATTTTGCTTCCACGCATAACGCATCCAGACGATCAGTCATTGTCTGGATAGCGGCATTCGATTCCTGTATTTCCTGCGTTGCCTGTTCGATCTGCTCTTCAATCTGTTGCCGTTTTGTGTGTCTTGATCGGTTTTCCGATAACAACGCGTTAAGACGAACGACAACATCATCGGCGGGCACGTCACCCAGTTCAGGAGCAATACTGGCTACCATAGCTTGTACCTGGGATCGGAATGCGGCCGCATCTTCATCGATGGCATTGATACGTATGCGAAGTTTCTCGGCGTCACCCAGTTTCGAAAACAGTGTTCTGACGTTTTCAAAGAAATCGTCGACCATTGATGGCGACGTATCGTCGCGCAGACCAACACCTTGCATCTGAGTCGCCCACTGTATCTTCCAGGCATCGAGTGCTTCCGCTGCCAACCGGTGCTCATCATTCAACGATTCGACGTCAGATTCCCTGTCGTTTACCTCCTTGCTCAGCAAATCGTGTTTACGTTTAGCTTCATCAAACTGGCTGGCTAACGCTTCGCATTCAAGAAGTACAGTCTCCAATTCCACCGATGTGGAGCCCGCTCTTCCCAGCTCAACCAGCTGTTCGTTCAGCCGTTGAATATGCGTCGTGCGATTCCGCTCCAGCTCGCTCACTTTCTGGCGGAGTAGATTGAGCTGCCTCACCTGATCGCGCAGTTCTTCAAAGGCATCCAGCCAGGTTCGCATTTCTCGCGGAGTACGTGGCTCTATTTGGCAGGGTGTCCATATTGCCTGCCAGTCAGTATCCAATTGCGACTTTTCGGCGCTGGCTGCCTCCAGCTGCTCAGAAATACTCTCAACTTGCTGTTGCGCTCCACTATGTCTGGACTGAAGGCTCGCCAATGTATGAACCCTATCTGCTTCACGACGTAGCCGATCGGATACCTCGTCAGCACCGGAGAGGCGATTTTCAAAGGTATCAGGCAATGTGCCTTCACTCTGATATTCATTTGCCTCTGCAGATACGTCCTTACCGTCCACCCACTGGCTTCGCAGCAATTGCCAAACCGCATCGCGTTCAGACCGAGCACGAATAAGAGCAGCCTCGGTCGGCACATCTCCAACCCGTTCGATTTCTTCGAGTCTTTGCGATGTATCCTGCAAGGCATCAGTCAGCTCACTCTTTTTCTCTTCAAACCGCTGCATACGTTTTGAAAGATCAGCGTAACGCTCCTCAAACTGATGGAGGCTTTCCCGGCCGGGCAATGCCAATCCAGTCACTTCATTCAGCTCGCCTGCCCATAGCGTGAGTCTTGAGAGATCAGCGGCGCATTCTGTTTGCAGGCTTGCTATTTGGCTCTGAGCAGACTGGATCGATGCATCCAGATCGCCTTGCTTTCTGGCAGCGCCAATTGCGCGGTGCAGTGCATCCGTCGGGCGCGACTCACCCATCTCATCACGTTCCTTGCGAGCAGCCTTAAGACGTCTTTCTGTCTCACGAAGACCGGACTCAGCCTGCTCTATACGGGCATTCAGGACAGCCGCTTTACCACCCAGGTCGCCGATTTGCTGTCGCCTTGCCAATACTGGACGTAATTGCTCAACGTCTCTGAGTTCGAGGTCGGGGCGATTCTCTTTGAGTATCGACTCGACATCTGCCAATAGTTGCTTATTCTCTGCTTCAAGGTACGGTCGGTCTTGCTGTGCTTTTCGGTGACCGCCCAAACGCGTATGGAGATCTTCAATGTTCTCTGTCTGTTCCACCAATGCCTGGTTGATGGATAAGCCCCTCAGTTGCTGTTGCAGTCCTTCGAGGCGAGGAGTCGCCTTGTCCACGATGGTTTGAGCGCTCTCCAACGCATTGATTGCCGTCCGACGACGTCCAGAAAAATCGTCGGGAAGGACGACCACGTCCCCGAGCACTTCCAATTCCTGTAACAGCTCACGGCGTCGGGAGAGTTTCGGCAATACCCGATGAATACGCTGCAAACGATTGACTTCCAACCGCTTGTCTGCGAGTTCGGACTGAATTCTCTTCAGCTCATCCGTAGTACGTACCAATACTCGGCGATGCTCATCCCATTCTCTTGACGAAAGCGAACATTTCCTGATTTCAGCCTTCAGGTCCGTGTGTGTTCGAATTGCTGCGTTGATAAGCGGCTTTGAACCTGCGGGGAGAAATAGATTCTTTTCTGAATCATCCAGCTCTTTAAGTACGCCGTGCAATGCGTGACTACCCAGTGCAGCCGAAAACAGTGCTTGCCCAACCTCTCCTTTCTGCTCAAGGATTTCATTCCCTCCCTGCACCAACGCCCGATGATCAATGCCAAAAAGGGATTCGAAAAGTTCCGGTGTCACACCCTGGAGAAATGGCACCAGCGCCTGTTCATCCAGCGCATCACCAGCAGGGGAAAGTAGTGTGTTTTTCCGCCCCTTTCGCCGGATGAAGTCGAGCTCACGATCATCGACTGTCCGTAAGTTTCCCTGGATACGAAGCTTGTCGTTTGCATGAATGAAGTTATCGAGCGTTCGCTCATCAATGCCATAGAGTAGAGCTTTCAAACCACGTAGCGCAGAACTCTTTCCCGCCTCGTTGGGGCCATAAACGATATGCAACCCGACTTCGTCAAACGAAAGCTCTTTCTCAGTAAACGGCCCGAATGCGGTGAGATTCAATACCCGAATCTTCATGACGCATTCTCCGTAGACAACAAGCGATTGACGAGAAGCTCTTTGATGTCCTCCAGCGCCGCTTTGAGAAATTCCGGACTGGCCGGATCAAAGGGGTCGTCGCTCGTCAGCAGCTCGGCCGGCAGTTTCTGACGCAGCATGGAGAGCTCATCAGCCAGTCTGTCCAGAGCCGAGGCGTCCAGCTCCATGTCTCGGATCTCACGTAACAAGCCGCTTAATGCATCATCGCGTTCAAGAGCATCTTCCGACGAAGTGGCAGGCTTCGTCTTGAAGGAAACCTTCTCTAACCAGACGCCAGCTCCGCCAAGCCCTGTTGCCAACGCACGGTACTCCTGAACCCAGCGTTCACGATCGGCATGTAACTTCAAGTGTGCAGAAGACGCCCCATGCAACGTCAGACGTACCGCAACGAGCTTGCCGTCAGCGCCATCCAATGTCGACTGCAGTCCCTCCCTTACTTGTTCATAGACATCATCAACCGTCTCCGCAGCGGAAACATCCAGCTCACAGTGTGCCCAGCGCATCACATCAAGATCGCGATGCTCTACCTCCTGAATCTCTCCGCTTTTCACCGTTACCAAGGTGCAGCCTTTGGGCCCTGCTTCGCGAATATGTCTGCCCTGGATATTGCCTGGAAATACAATCCATGGTTCCTCGCTCACGACTTCGCGCTTATGGACGTGACCCAATGCCCAGTACTGATAGCCTTTCGACCGTAGCCCATCCACTGAACATGGTGCGTAGGGCTCGTGGCCGGGCTTTCCATCCAGGCAGGTGTGCAGCAAACCGATATTGAAGAGCAGCGGATCGCCCTGCGGATAGCCTTGCGACATATCTTCCGTGACGGCCCGTGTCGCGAAACCCTGCCCACAAATGCTCACGTTGAGATCGTCCAGGACAACCCGCTCGGGCTTCTTCGTGGAAAACAGCGTTACGTTATCCGGCAAGCGCAGGTGCTTGGTAATCTGGCTGGCCGCATCATGATTTCCGGCGACGATGAACACACGGATACCGGCATCACGCAACCTTCCCATGCGTTCAACAAAATACAGTCCCGTGTTGTAGTCTTTCCAGTCGCCGTCATACAGATCGCCGACCAGCAATACGAATTCCACTTCTTCATCAATCGCCAGCTCAATCAGATTATCAAAGGCTCGGCGTGTGGCACTGCGGATTTCATCGACAGGTGCACCTTCATAGCGCTCCAGGCCGTGAAGCGCACTATCGAGATGGATATCAGCGGCGTGAATGAATCTCACAAAAATATGCCTTTATCACATCAAACATTCCACATGTACGTCGAAGCTCTCTCATCGACACTATCGGCCAGCCTCCTTGGCTGCTTTTTCAATCCAACTTCCCAAATTTTTATATCCCTCATCATTGTTCCATAAATAAAAACTGTAGCCCTTCGGTATCTGTCCGCAGCGTTCGGTGGTATTTCCATTTAGATCCTTTATTTTGCTGACATCGACACCAAGAAGTCCGTTTCCTCTCTCGATGCTTTTCTGTATCTCATACTTAACCCACCGGCTTGAACACGTTTTATCACCGACCAGAACAACGGTAACAGAAGTTCCCTCAAGCTGTTTGTTAATCCAGTTTTTGATCGCTTGATCACCCTGACGCTTAATTTTTTCAAACTCAGCAGCATCGACGAATCCTGCGGCTTCCCTACCCTGTGTAACCCAGCTATTTCGCACGACCATGGCCCTTGAAACGTCTTGATACTTGAAACTAAAAAATACTCGCCTGGCCATTAGCCTCCCCTATTCACAAAGTAGGTTTAATATTGCCATTGTGTGCTCATGGATAGAATCTAGATCCATACCAACGGTCCCCAACAATTCAATTTTCTCTTTTATTTCTTCTTTGTGTGTTCCGTTATATTCATCGAATGACCCACTGACCTCGTCCCACAATTCCTTCGCCATAGAGCCTGTTGCTCCAATTGGCAACAAAAACAGCCCCTCTTCCTTCGCAATTTCAAATTCTTCTCGCATACCATTTGACAGGCGAACCTGGTCACCGTCCAATTTGTTCCCGAATAGAAATACGGCTATCCCGGCATGCACAATCATATCTTTCCGATAATTTGTCCAAAGGGCCGGTAGATTACCGTCATGAGCATGATCTTGCGGAAAAGGCCTTAAAATCAGGTAATCTTCTGCTTTACCGCGATCACTCATGTAAGCATGATCTAGCGCCCCTGTTATTACCGAACTCCCAATGCCAAGACCAAAACCAGAAACTATCCTGAAATCCGACTTTGCAATGTCTTTGCTAAGCTCATATACAAACTGGCACGCTTTATCTTTGTCATAGGGCGCGTATTCATGTGCCGCGCCTGATATGAATACTGTTTTTCTGCGGTAAAGCCTTTCGAGCTCATGAAGAATATCTGTGATATCACTATACTCATCAACAAGTAACGTCTTTATTCCGAACCTCATCAAATCCTGAACAAATAGCTTTTGCTTTCTTTTTCGATAATCGAAATCTGCGTCACTTTCTTCAGCCTCTTTTTTTACCGTTCGCAGAATGCAATTGTGCTGCCTTTGATCTTTACTGAACGAGATGCGAACCCTACTCAAGATGTAGTCAAGATTTGGATCCGTAAAACTGAATCCAAGGAATAAGCATGCCTTCGATATGAGATCGCCAGTTAGCGCACCCAAGAATGGCTGCATATCAACATGGTACTTTTCGTAGTCATCCTTTGTTAATACAGCCTCACTGGGATGACTTGCATCACCGTGCATTTTGTAGACAACTGCATCCCTCTTCCGTTTGGTATAAACCAGTTGGGTTTTCGTATATTTTACATCCGGCACCTTACCGGAATCAGAGAGAGCATTTTCGATTAGGCTATCGTAGTTTGTTGTCCAATACGTATTGATTGGCAACCTTGCCAATATCTTATGATTTTCGGTTAACGTTGCATCCTTGCAGAATTGATCGATCAGTAACTGATTCAGCTTGCTCCGATTCCCGCCATTCACGTTGCAGTGATACTGTGCCAGAGAAATCAAATCCGCCGCTTCTCGCTCAACATCCAGGTCAAGGTCTTCAGCAATAGGCTTTAGCAACTCGCCCCAGTTCACAAAACCAGCGGGAACGGATAGACCAGCACCGGCAAATATGGCCAAGTTTTCTTCTCTTAGCTCTTTCGCTAAATCCCGAACAAATCTGGCTTTCTCAGCGTCAGTGGCAGACATATCTTCGTTTCGCTCGTCAATTCAATAGGCTCTTCAGGTTTTCCCAGTTCCAGCGATAAAGTCTCCCAGCACCCGGTACCGCCGTATAGTCTCCATTCTTATAACCGATAACCTGAACAATGTGCTTGTTGGCATTTCGTGCCATTCGGACCTCTTTTAGAACTCCATGTGCGAGGTGTGTCTTAGGCCCCACCATTACAATGACAATGTCAGACCGTCTTATCGCCGTATTGGCTTTTGCCTCCCAGTTTCTTTCAGGAGCAGCCTCTTTCAACGAGTGATCTACGACCTCGAATGGCGAGTCAGGTAGCTTGGACTGACCGATAATAAAGTCCTTCAGCCGCCTATCGTTGTCAAAATCAAAACTTACAAACACCCGTTTTTTCACAGTTCTTTTCTCTCTAATTACTTTGCCGCTAAATCTGCCGGCAACTGCTCCGCCTACGATCCCCCCAAGACCTGGAAGAATTGCATGCCCAATGGCGGCACCAATCAACACATCACCGAGACCATCAACATCAAATCTGTCGCTGTGCACAGAACAAAACGAACTGCCTTGCAAAGCTCGATTCTTACAATTGATTCGATTCTTTGTCTTCGCCTTGCATCGCAACTGCAGTAACTCCAATTGCTGTGTGCCAATAGACCCAATCTGCCCACCGATGATTTTCTGGTTTACCAGAACTCACCGTTGTTTCCTGTCCAGAGATCTCTGCGCTTAGCATCAGGCTAAACAGGGTTCAGCCACTTAGCGCCCGATTAAATCATAATCATTTTGATTATGTCAACATATTATATTGACTCGAATATGATTTCTTTAATATTATAAGCAGCCATGAGTAACACAAATGCAGCAAGAATGGACGGTGGTATGCCCGAACCCAGCCTAGTGGACGTCAGCCAAACCCAGAAGGAGCGTTTATCCCATATCGATTTCAAGGTCTGTTTCCTGGGCACCATCGGCCGAAACGACATCGTCAGCCGATTTGGCATCAAGGAAGCGGCCGCGACCAGGGACATCACCTTATATAAGGAACTGGCCCCAAAGAATCTGGAATACGACACCAAGGCCAAGATCTACACCCGTTCGAACACTTTTGAACCGCTTTTCGACTACTCCCCCAGCCAAGCGCTGGCAGCCCTTGCATACGGATTCGGTGATGACTTCGTTGGCACGCACAAGGGCTTCATTGCGTGCGAAATGCCCGCACAGCTGAACAGGCCCTCCCTATCGACGCTGTCTGTTTTAACGCGTGCGATCCACCAAGAAAGAGCTGTAAAAATCGGCTACCGCTCTCTGAGCAGCGGCCGAACTACACGCGAAATTGTGCCATTTATACTGGTAGATAATGGTCTGCGCTGGCATGTGCGCGGCTACGACCGGCGGCAATCCAGATTCTCAGATTTCGTAATCACGCGCATATCAGACCCGATGATCATCGACAGCATGATCAAAGAACATGAGACTCGGGAATCGGATATCCAGTGGAATAGAATCGTAGAACTGGAAATCGTGCCACATCCCAGTCTCAAACATCCGAAAACAATAGAAACCGACTATGCCATGGAAAACGGCGTGTTGAATGTCAATGTTCGAGCCGCTGTTGCGGGTTACGTACTTCGTCGATGGAATGTGGACTGCTCAGAAGATCACAGTCTAAATGGACCGGAGTACCACCTCTGGCTGAAGAACAGGCAAGCGCTCTATGGCGTCGAGAACCTCGTTATCGCACCCGGCTATCGCTCCCCCGATCAGCAGCGGCTCGAAGCCGAGATGGAGTGATAGTACGGATGCTGGAAAAACTTGCACACCTTGTCGACGAGGTGGGAGCACTGCACAGCAAGCTGATCCTATTGATAGGCCAGCCAGGCAGCGGCAAAACAGCCCTCCTTGCCGAACTGGCCAATCAGCGGGATATGAAGGTAATGAATGTCGGGGCGACGCTTGGAAGCCGTCTCGCAGCAATACCTCAGCGGCAAAGGGCGCTCCAGACCAACGTCATTCTGCGCGAACTAGCCGATGAGTACGCCAACGGAGATTTACTGCTGCTCGACAACATCGAGCTGCTATTCGATCAGACGCTCAAGCTCGATCCGTTGGATCTACTCAAGCGTCACGCTCACAGTCGACGGGTGGTCGCAATATGGCCCGGGGAGCTGGTTGATGGTCGATTGACCTATGCCCAGATGGGGCATCCGGAATATCAGGACTACGGCCTGGATGGCCTGGTCCC
>DIAF01000018.1:0-11335 GCA_002414665.1 Halieaceae bacterium UBA5085 | reverse complement strand
CAGTTCGAGCCGATTGAATCGGTCATTCAATTACTCGATGCAAACCGGCCCGACGAGGCAAAGAAACTCGTCGCAACCTACGTCATATCCGATGACATGGCGGAGCGGATTGCCAAACAGATGATCCCTCAGCTGTCGTTCGATGAGTCGGTCGATCACAAGGGCGTGCTTGTCGTAGGCAACTACGGCACCGGTAAGTCGCACTTGATGTCCGTGTTGTCGTTGATCGCAGAGGACACCGCCTATGTCCCTATGATCCGCCACCCGAAGGTCGCTAAAGCCGCAGAGACTATCGCGGGCAAGTTTAAAGTGCACCGCATCGAAATCTCCAGCCAGATGCCACTGCGTGACATCATCACCCAGGAACTCGAACTCTTCCTGGAAAGCCAGGGCGTCAGCTTCAACTTTCCGCCTGCCGACAAGGTGGTCAACAACAAGGCTGCCTTTGAGAAGATGATGGCCGCCTTCGACGAGGTACATCCTAACCAGGGGCTGCTGCTCGTCGTCGATGAGTTCCTAGAATACCTGCGCTCTCGCAAGGACCACGACCTGGTTCTCGATCTCTCATTCCTGCGAGAAATCGGCGAAGTTACCAAACACTTGCGCTTCCGCTTTGTGGCTGGCGTGCAGGAGGCCATCTTCGACAGCAGCCGTTTCCAACACGTAGCCGACAGCCTGCGCCGCGTAAGCGAGCGCTTCACCCAAGTGCTACTTGCCCGTCAGGATGTGAGCTTTGTCGTAGCCGAGCGTCTACTCAAGAAATCAGCCGATCAGCAAGACAAGATCCGCAACTACCTCACGCCTTTTTCCAAGTTCTACAGCAACATGAACGAGCGTATGGATGAATACGTCCGGCTGTTCCCGGTGCATCCCGATTACATCAACACCTTCGATCAGCTGGTATTCACTGAAAAACGCGGGGCACTGGTCACCCTGCGCGACCAGATTCAAGATGTTCTCGAAGACACAGTGCCAACCGATCACCCCGGATTGATTGGTTTCGATAAGTTCTGGGAAACGGTCACCACCAACTCGGTGCTGCGTTCAGACCCCAACATCGGCCCCGTACTGGCGGTGGCAGAAGTTCTTACTGAACGAGTGCAGAAGGCCTTTACCCGGCCGGCCTACAAGGCCATGGCCGCGCGGGTCATCAAGGGACTATCCGTGCACCGCCTGACCACGGGCGGCGATATCTACGTGCCGGTAGGACCAACGGCCGAGGAGTTGCGGGACACCCTTTGCCTGTATCAACCCGGCATCGAGGACATGGGTGGTGAACCGTCCGATGACCTGCTGACTGCGGTGCAGACCACCCTGCGCGAGATTGTCAAAACGGTCAATGGTCAGTTTATCTCCAAGGCGCCGGACACCGAACAGTATTACCTCGATCTCAAGAAGGACGTCGACTACGACGCCCAGATTGAGAAACGCGCAGAAGCATTGTCTGACGATGCCCTTGACCGCGCCTACTACAGCGCCCTGATGCAGCTCATGGAATGTACCGACGAGCATGCCTATGTCACCGGCTACAAGATCTGGCAACATCAGGTTGAGTGGCAGGACCACCGTGTAGAGCGCAATGGTTACCTGTTCCTGGGTGCGCCCAACGATCGCCCCACGGCGCAGCCCGAACGTGACTTCTATATCTACTTCATCCAGCCCTTCGAGCCACCTCGTTTCCGGGATGAAAGCAAGGTCGATGAGGTGTTTTTCCGCCTCAAGGGGCTGGATGATGCCATCAAGCGCCATCTCGCCTTCTATGCCGCCGCTCAGGAGCTGGCATCGACCGCCAGCGGTGCCGCCAAGGCCATCTACCTGGACAAGGCCAGGGATGCCCTGCGCGACATGAGCAAATGGCTGCAGGACAAACAGATGTCCGCCTTCGAGGTGACCTATCAGGGCAAGACCAAGACCCTGCAGGAATGGGCCAAGGGCGTATCGATACGCGACAAACTGCGGCTGGGTCCAGATGAGCGCGCCAACTTCCGCGACATCGTCAACGTCACCTCCGGCCTGGCACTGGGCACCCACTTCGGGGATCTGGCGCCGGAGTACCCCACCTTCTCGGTACTGGTGACCGAGGCCAACCGCAAACAACTGATTGCCAATACGCTCAAGGCCTTGGCCGGCGGAACCCGAACCAAAGACGCCATCGCCATATTGGACGCAATGGAGATGCTGGACGGCGATCGCATTGAACCGACCCGCTCCAAGTATGCCCAGGAGGTATTAAACCGGCTACAGGCTAAAGGCCACGGCCAGGTACTCAACCGCAGTGAACTGATCAGCGGCCCCACCGACGTCGAATATTTTGCACCGGTGCGTTTCCGCCTGGAGCCCGACCTGCTGGTCGCCGTACTGGGCGGCCTGGTCTATTCCGGCGACATCGTACTGGCCATCACTGGCGACAAGATCGACTCCGGCAAGATCTCCTTGCTGGCTGAGCGCTCACTGGATGAACTCCAACAACTCAAGCACGTCGAGGCACCCAAAGAGATCAACGTCGCTGTCCTGCGCTCTCTGTTCGAACTACTGGGCCTGCCATCAGGCCTCGCTCAGATGGCAACCCAGGGTAAGGATGAGCCGGTCAAGGAATTGCTGGATGCCGTGGCCAAGCAGGTGCAACGGGTGCTTACCGTCGGTACCGACCTGCAAAGCCGCCTCAGTTTCTGGGGCCAGTCTCTGCTGCGCGAAGAAGAGCTGCAGGATTGGCGCACACGGCTGGAAGTACTCAAGGACTTTTTGGAAAAGCTGTCGCCCTACAACACCATCGGCAAGCTCAAGAACCTGCGCATCACCCAGGCCGACATCGACACCCAGAAGAAGAACTTCGAGGTTCTGGATACGGTCGAGAAGCTGCGCGACCTGGTCGCTGAACTGGGCGCCACAGCAGCCTATCTCTCCCAGGCAGAGATGGTGCTAACAACCGACCATCCCTGGGTCCAACAGGCCCAGACCGCCCGCAAGGAGATACTCGATCAGCTCGCCACCGACCGCAGTGCACAGCACGCAGCAGAGTATCGCCAACGCTTGGCTACACTGAAGAAAGACTATGTCACCGCTTACGTAGCCCAACACAGCAAGGCACGCCTCGGGGTGGCGGAAGACAAGACCAAATCTGCCTTACGCAAAGACACGCGCATTACCACCCTACGCGCACTGGCGGGCATCTCGTTGATGCCAACCGGGCAACTCACGAGCTTTGACGACAAGCTGGATAAACTCAAGAGCTGCGCCTCGCTGGTAGACTCCGAACTCGTGGCCAGCCCAGTTTGCCCACACTGCAGCTTCCGCCCCGCCAATGAACAAGGCGAGCTGCTGCCGGCAGCCAACGTACTCAAAAGTCTAGACGATGAACTGGATCGCATGCTGGCTGACTGGCAACAAACACTGCTGGAAAACCTTGAGGATCCCATCATCCAGGCTAACTTTGAGCTGCTCAAGGATGCGCAACGCAACCTGATCCAAGGCTTCCTGAAATCAAAGAACCTGCCCGATCCGGTCACGCCAGAATTCGTGGCCAGCATCCAAGAAGCTTTGTCCGGTCTGGAGAAGATTGTGGTCACCAGTGAGGACATTAAGAAGGCGCTATTGACTGGTGGATCCCCCGCTACGCCGGAGGACCTACGTAAACGCTTCGAGTCGTTCCTGAACGAGCGCTGCAAGGGCAAGGATGCGGACAAACTGCGGTTTATCGTCGAATGAATGAAATAAACGATGTGCGCCGACATAAAGAACCGAGGAATCACAATAATGGATGACTTATTGCAGAATCAATCAAACAAGGACACTCCTGTTGAGTGCCTTGGCCAGTCATTTCCTGACGATCAAGCGCGAAGGGAACACTACTTAAAGCTACTTGCCGAAAAGCTCAAGGATCCGGAATTCCGCAAGCAGGAAGGTTTCCCGCGGGGGACGGACGAAGCGATCCTTGCCATGTCTGATCCGCCGTACTACACCGCTTGCCCAAATCCATGGTTGGCCGATTTTGTCCAGCAGTACGGCACTCCATATGATCCTAGCGTTGACTACAAGAGAGAGCCAATGGCCGTTGACGTATCGATAGGGAAGTCAGACGCTGTGTACAAAGCGCATTCATACCATACGAAGGTTCCACACCTAGCAATTGTTCCTTCAATCCTTCATTTTACAGAGCCAGGCGAAATAGTCTTGGATGGGTTTGGTGGCTCAGGAATGACGGGTGTCGCAGCACAATGGTGCGGCGCTGCTCAAGAAAGCTATCGCCACCAAATAAATGATGAATGGAGGAAGTCTGGCTTTGGCACCCCAAAATGGGGAGCACGGAAAGCGATCATCAATGAATTATCGCCTGCAGCGACCTCCATCGCTGCAGGCTTAAACTTTCCTTTCGATGTGTCTTACTTTGCCATTCGTGCCGAAGCGATCTTGAAGTCCGTCGAGAAAGAATTTGGCTGGATGTTCGAGACGCTTCACAGTGACGGAAAAACGACCGGAAGAATTGACTTTACTGTGTGGAGTGAAGTCTTTAACT
The DNA here is from genome assembly GCA_002414665.1 of Halieaceae bacterium UBA5085. GTDB lineage: Bacteria > Pseudomonadota > Gammaproteobacteria > Pseudomonadales > Halieaceae > Haliea. The sequence continues at coordinate 6,822 of DIAF01000018.1, read as the reverse complement.
GTAACAACTGTGCGGGGGAGATCATATTCTTCAATGAAGCATTCGATCCAAAAACAAAAAAAATATCCAAGGAAATTGAATGTCCTCATTGTTCTGCAACTGCAACAAAAGAAAACATGGATCTTGTTTTCGAGACATTTTTCGACACCCCAAAAGGTAAAACAGATCGCCGCCCAAAGCGGGTTCCTGTTCTGATCAAGTACTATGTTGGTCGACAGTCTTTCGAGAAGGAGCCTGATTCAAATGACCTTGCGGTAATAAAAAAGATTGAAGGGCTTGATCGACCAAAACATCTTCCAACAGACACATTGCCCGACTGTCAAATGACGCGAGTCGGCCGAATGAAAACAACTAATACCACTAGCATTCACCAGATGTATTTTTTGCGAGAGGCGCATGTATTGTCCGCACTATGGGATCAGGCACAGCAAGAAAGCGATTCAAGAATCCGTAATGCTTTAAAATTTTGGTTGGATAGCCACTTTGTGAATATGTCGATTCTGAATCGATATCGGCCAGAGGTGTCTTTCCCGTATAACCCACTTACCGGGGTTTTTTACGTTCCATCACAGATAGCAGAAGCAGATCCTTTCAAAGCGTACAAGAACAAGCTTAAGCGGTTAATTACCGCGTTCAGTCAAAACCATGCCGTATCAGGAAGCTGCATCGTCTCCACCGGATCAGCTACTAAACTCAACCTGCCAGATGGCAGCATTGATTACGTCTTTACCGACCCCCCTTTTGGAGAAAACATTTACTACGCTGACTTAAATCAAATCATCGAATCTTGGCATGGTGTTTTCACAAAAGTGCAGGATGAGGCAATCATCGATCGCGTTCGTGAGAAGGGATTACACGAATATCAAGGTCTAATTAGAGACGCATTTTCCGAGTACTTTCGGGTTCTTAAGCCCGGCAGATGGATGACGGTTGTTTTTTCTAACAGCCGAGCATCGGTTTGGAATGCAATTCAACTAGCTCTACAACAAGCAGGTTTCGTTGTTGCGGAAGTATCTGCGCTTGACAAAAAACAAGGAAGCTTCAAGCAAGTAACATCCACAACTGCTGTAAAGCAGGATTTAGTTATCTCTGCCTACAAGCCTAATGGAGGCCTGGAACAGCGCTTTGCGGAACAAGGCGCAACGCCGGAATCTGTTTGGGACTTTGTTAAAACTCATTTAAGGCAGCTATCAGTAACCAAGTCGAGAAGTGGCGAATTGGAGTTTGTTGTCGAACGTGAGCCCCGACGTATCTACGACCGTATGGTGGCCTGGTTTGTACGCCACGATGCCCCAGTGCCACTCTCGAGTGATGAATTTCTAAGTGAGCTCAGAACCCGATTTGAAGAACGGGATGGGATGGTCTTTCTGTCCGATCAGGTTGCTGAATACGACAAAAAACGCGCACAGATGTCCCAGGCACCACAAATGGAGTTATTCGTCAGTGACGAGCGCAGTGCCATAGACTGGTTGACCGAATTCCTGAAAAAGCGCCCATCGACCTACCAGGAGATCCACCCGGAGTTCACCAAACAGCTTGGCGCCGGTTGGCGCAAACACGAGGCCAAACCCGAGCTCGCTGCCCTGCTGGAGGACAACTTCCTTAAATATGAGGGTAGTGGTGACGTACCCAGCCAGATCCACAGCTATCTCTCGACCAACCACAAGGATCTGCGCGGCCTGGAGAAGAGCGATCCACGCCTGGTTGCCAAAGCCAAGGACCGCTGGTTCGTGCCCGATCCGAACAAGGCACAGGACCTTGAGAAGAAGCGCGAAAAGGCGTTGCTGAAGGAGTTCGAGACCTACCTTGCCTTTACCGGTCGCAAGCTCAAGGAGTTCCGCCTCGAGGTGCTGCGCGCCGGCTTTAAGGCGGCCTGGGTCAACAAGGACTACCAGACCATCATCAAGCTGGCGCAGAAGATTCCCGAAGCCTCCTTGCAGGAAGATGAGCAGCTGCTGATGTGGTACGACCATGCGTTGACGCGCACGGAGGCCGATGCGTGACCGATGGTGTGACGGGGTTTGGCATCGGTGATTGGTGTTGGCATGCTCGGCAGGCATCGCCCTGCCGGGTAGTCGACCGTCAAAACCTGTGGGGGGAGCTGGCCTATCGGATCTGGTTGCCGAACAAGGATGCGGTTGTGCGTGCACGCCCGCAAGACCTCGCCGATCTGACCAGCGTACAGCCAACGGTTGAGCAGATTCTGCATACTACCGCCGCGGCCAAGTTGCTCGATGCCCTGGAAGACAACCTGCTGCTGGCGCCGATCCAGTCCAGCGTGGTGCCATTACCCCACCAACTCTATGCCCTGAATCGTGCCATGAGCCGGGACCGTATCCGCTACCTGCTGGCCGATGAGGTGGGCCTCGGTAAAACCATCGAGGCGGGCTTGATTCTGCGCGAGCTCAAACTGCGCGGCATGGTACAGCGTGTACTTGTCGTTGCCCCCAAAGGGCTGGTGCGTCAGTGGCAAGCCGAGATGCGCCTGCACTTCGGTGAGAGCTTCCGGTTTATCGAACCTTCCGAGATCACAGCCTTCCGGCAATGGCGAGATGAAGAGGACAATCTTTGGCGGATGCACGACCAGGTGATCTGTTCCCTGGACTCGGTGAAGCCGATTGAGAAACGGCGTGGCTGGAGCCTGGAACAGCTAAACACCTACAACCGCGAACGCTTCGAGGATCTGATCTCAGCCGGATGGGACCTGGTGATCATCGATGAGTCGCACCGCCTTGGCGGCAGTACCGAACAGGTGGCCCGCTATAAGCTGGGCGCGGCACTCTCCGAAGCGGCTCCATATCTGCTGTTGCTGTCCGCAACACCGCATCAGGGTAAAACGGATCAGTTCATGCGACTGATGCAGTTGCTGGACCGTGACTCCTTCCCCGATGAGTCCAGCATCAACCATGAGCGGGTGCGCCCCTTTGTGATCCGCACCGAAAAGCGAGTCTCCATCACTGCCGAAGGCCAACCCCTGTTCAAACCGAGAGCGACGCGCCTCTTCCCGGTCGCCTGGCAGGATAAGCATGCAGCGCAGCAACGGCTCTATGAGTCCGTGACGGATTATGTGCGCCATGGCTACAACCAGGCTTTGGCAGCCAAGCAGCGACACATCGGCTTCTTGATGATCTTGATGCAGCGGCTGGTCACATCCAGCACTGCCGCAATTCGCACCACGCTGGAAAAGCGCCTGGCTTTGCTAGAGACACCCCAATTACAAACGAACCTGTTTGATGAGCCGGATGTTGATGAGTGGGCAGAGCTGGACGGCCAATCCCAACTCGAGATTGCGGTACAAACCAGTGGCTGGGAACGGGAGAAGGCGGAGGTAGAGATGCTGCTGGAGCTGGCGCGTGAAACCGAGCGCCAAGGCACTGACGCCAAGGCAGAAGCGCTGCTGGAGCTGATCTACAAACTCCAGCAGGAAGAGAATGACCCCCAACTCAAGGTACTTATCTTCACCGAATTCGTACCGACCCAAGCGATGCTGGCAGAGTTTCTTGAGAGCCGCGGATTTTCCGTTGCACTGCTCAATGGAAGTATGGATCTGGAGGCGCGCACTCAGGCTCAACAAGCCTTCTCACGCGATATGAGAGTGCTGATTTCCACCGATGCGGGTGGTGAAGGTCTGAATCTGCAGTTCTGCCACGTCGTCGTCAATTTCGATATGCCGTGGAACCCCATGCGACTGGAACAGCGCATCGGCCGTGTGGATCGTATCGGCCAGCCGCATGTGGTGCGCGCAATCAACTTCGTTTTAGATGACACGGTGGAGCACAGGGTACGCGAGGTGCTGGAACACAAACTCGAGGTTATTGCCCAGGAGTTCGGAGTCGACAAGGCATCTGACGTAATGGATTCTGTTGAGGTAGAGCCGATCTTCGACGAACTCTTTGTGCATGGACTGCAAGACCCCGAATCCATCGACAAGGAATGCGATGCTGTCATTGACCAGGTACGCGAAAAGGTCGCTGCCAGCCGAAAAGACACCGACCTACTCACAGAAGAGCATGCGCTTGAGGCTGACGATGCCCGCAAGTGGCGTGATCATCCGGCCCAGTATTGGCTTGAACGAGCAATCGTTAATGGCCTGCCAAGCAGAAACGGATCAGCTGAGAAAACTGGTGATGCCTGGCGCGTAAAGTGGGCAGATGGGAGCGAGTCACCCCGTGTTTGTTTCGATGCGCGCACCGCCGAACAAAACCCAGACATAGAGTGGATCACCCTCGAAGACTCACGCGCACGTGCAGTAATTGGTGAGCTGCCACGTTGTGTAGCCGGCCTGCCGCTGCCAATCACCACAGTGACAGGCCTACCTGGCACGGTACAGGGGGTATGGTCGCTTTGGGAGATTAGTCTCAGCGCCTCCAGTGCCTCAGACAGCTTTAGTCGTAAACGTTTCTTACCGGTGTTCGTGGCAAATGATGGCCGCACTTTTATACCCACCGCCAAACGAATCTGGGATCTGCTGCTGACCGAGACGGTATCACTCGCCCCAGCCGTCGAGGCAGAGAGCGCCTTGGAGTGGTTCGAGTCATCGCTGGCAGCAGCTAAAACTCAAGGGGAGTCTGTGTTCTCAGGGTTACTGGAAGAACACCGCGAATGGTTGGCCGGCGAACGTGAGCGGGCTCGTTATGCGTTTGAGGCACGCCACCAGGCCATAGGGCGGATCGGTCTCCCCGCTGTGCGGGAACATCGCCGCAAACGACTAGAGGCCGAACACCAAGCAAGAATGGCGGCCCTGGCGGACGCTGAAAACTGCACTCCCGATCTCAATGCGGTGATCATGCTACGTATTGGCAGCCAGGAGGGCACAAACCAATGACGCTTTGGGTTGACCGCGTCCTCAAGGAGTTTCCGGCAGATCTGGCTCGACTGTGGGTCGTCTCGGACCCAGACGATGTTTTGCTGGATGAGCAGGTTCTGTCCGGTTTGCGTGAGCGTGGTTTCGAAGTGCTGCCCTTCGAGGATAGTGTCGCCTTTCGCGCGGAGTACGAGGAACGCTATCGCGACGCCTGGGACCACAACCAGCCAGCGCCATCTAACGCGCTTGTTCTTCATCTTCGGAGCACCAACACCAACGACCTCCCCTGGGACTACCTACGCCAGGCACGCAAGCTCAGTCTGGGGCTCACAGAGCTATTCCCGAAACTAAGCTATGCCGTAGTAAAGCAGTTGGGTAGCGACATGTGGCCTTCGCTGTTTGCGGCCCAGGCAAAGCATGCACATCAGTCGTTAGGCGAAGCGGCCACCAAAGAGTTCGTGCTGACGCATATCTTCCGAATCAGCCCCCATCTGCTAACACGTCCAGAAGACCTATGGCGTGAATTGCTTCGACTTCATTATGGAGATACACCGCTCCCTGCCGTGCTGGCACAGCATGTCGAGCAAGTGCTTGGAGAGCACGACACGTTTGAGGGCATTCCCATCGCCGAGTTGTTCGCCTACAAGAGTGTCACGCTGCGCGTTGTGCAAGATGCCTGGTATCGCTATCTGACCCAACAAGGAATCACCGGATCCCGAATGGGCGAACCGGTACCAGAGGATTATGCCGACAAGATAGACGTTCCCTTCGATCACCATGATGTGCGCGTGATCATCGACTCGATGTTCCTGGATGGCACGTTACATCCGCTCGTCGTTCAGGGGGTACCAGCAGCGCTGCCCGACTGGGCCAAGCTGGGCGTTGTGCAAGATCCGTTATCGATGAAAAACCTGGTACGTGATGGCATCCAAAACCTGATAAGTGAATTGCCTACGGTTGATTCATCTCACCGTGACTGGACCCATTTTTCCCGCCGTCTTGGTGAAATCCTGTCGCGGTTTCATGCGCTGGACACGTACCATGCCGAAAGCATCAAGGGCACGATGCAAGATTTGCTTGACGCTGCTGATGTTCACTTGGGCGAATGGGTCGAAAAACATTTTTCTGACCTGCCTTCTCTGCCTGCTGCCAAGGGACCCATCATGGTCCACCACATCCCGCGCTACTTATCCATGTGCCGGGATGAAGGAGAACAGAAGATTGCCTTATTGGTCTTTGATGGGCTGGCGGTCGATCAGTGGATTCAGATACGTGAAAGCGTTATCAACCAGTCGCAAAGGTTGATGTTTGACGAGCACACCTGCTTCGCCTGGCTGCCGACGTTAACGTCCGTCTCCCGGCAGGCATTATTTTCCGGACTAAGACCCCGTGAGTTCGCCGACAGTATTGAGTCGACGTCCAAAGAACCAGGCCAATGGAAGCGCTTTTGGCAGGATCATGGCGCCAATGCCAGCGAAGTGTTCTACCAGAAGTCCATCAAGCGTAATGACGATCTCCCCGCCCTTGAGGCAGAGCTCTCCAATCCATCAGTAAAGATTGCCGGGCTTGTGGTGGATACCGTCGATGAGATCATCCATGGCGCGGTACTGGGTAAACGAGGCGTAGCGAACCAAATCAAGAGCTGGTGCGAATCGGGCTTTGTCGAGCGTCTTTTTTCCATGCTGCTAGACAACGGCTTCCATGTCTATCTGACCGCCGATCACGGCAATGTTGAGGCGGTCGGGATAGGCAGACCCAATCAGGGTGTCGCATCCGAAATGCGTGGGGAGCGCGTCCGAGCCTATCGCAACGAAGCCATGGTTGCTGAAACTCAAGCAACCTATGGGGATACCTTTCGACTCGATATAGCTGGACTACCTGCGAACTTCATGCCTCTATTTGCTGAGGGCCGCAGGGCATTTGTAACCAAGGATGATCAGGTGGTCGTTCATGGCGGAATATCCGTCGAAGAGCTGCTGGTACCTTTTATAAAAGTGGGTATCCGGAATTTCTGGTTG
>DIAF01000013.1:4641-11554 GCA_002414665.1 Halieaceae bacterium UBA5085 | reverse complement strand
GAGCAGGAAGTCTACATGGGGGAGATTCCCCTGATGACCGACAACGGCACCTTTGTGGTCAATGGTACCGAACGCGTTATCGTGTCCCAGCTGCACCGTTCGCCCGGTGTCTTCTTCGACCACGACAAGGGCAAGACCCACTCGTCGGGCAAGCTGCTCTATTCCGCCCGTGTGATTCCCTACCGTGGCTCCTGGCTGGACTTCGAGTTCGACCCCAAGGACATGGTGTTCGTGCGCATCGATCGCCGTCGCAAACTACCTGCGACCATTCTGCTGCGCGCGCTGGGTTACCAGTCTGAAGAAATCCTCGACATGTTCTACGAGGTGAACACGTTCACTGTCGACAAGGACGGCAATTACAAGATGGCCTTGATCCCCGCGCGCCTGCGCGGCGATGTTGCGTCCTTCGATATCAAAGTCGGCCGCAAGGTCATCGTGGAGCAGGGCCGCCGCATCACCGCGCGCCACATTCGCGAACTCGAGAAGGCCGAGGTGGCCGAGCTGGAGATTCCCCGTGAATACCTCTACGGCCGTGCGCTGGCCAAAAACGTCGTCGATGAGAAAACCGGCGAGGTCGTTGTCGAGTGCAACGCGGAGCTGAATGACGAGATCCTGACTCGCCTGGAAGAGATGGGGATCAACAACATTGATACCCTCTACACCAACGAGCTGGATTGCGGCCCGTACATTTCCGATACGCTGCGTCTGGACAGCACGCGCAACGAACTGGAAGCGCTGGTCGAGATCTATCGCATGATGCGCCCCGGCGAACCGCCGACCAAGGAATCTGCCGAGAACCTGTTCCAGAATCTGTTCTTCTCCCCCGACCGCTACGATCTGTCGGCCGTTGGCCGGATGAAGTTCAACCGTCGCCTGGGTCGGGAGGAAGTCACTGGCAGCGGTGTGCTGGATCGCGAAGATATCGTGGACGTGCTGAAGGCGCTGGTGGCCATACGTAACGGTCGCGGCATGACCGACGATATCGACCACCTCGGCAACCGCCGCGTGCGCAGCGTCGGCGAAATGGCCGAGAACCAGTTCCGAGTGGGTCTGGTGCGCGTTGAGCGCGCGGTCAAGGAGCGTCTGTCCATGGCGGAGAGCGAAGGCCTGATGCCTCAGGACCTGATCAACGCCAAGCCTGTCTCGGCAGCCGTGAAAGAGTTCTTCGGTTCCAGCCAGCTGTCCCAGTTCATGGACCAGAACAATCCGCTGTCCGAGGTGACGCACAAGCGCCGCGTTTCTGCGCTTGGGCCGGGTGGTCTGACGCGCGAGCGTGCGGGCTTTGAAGTGCGCGACGTACACCCGACACACTATGGTCGCGTGTGCCCGATTGAAACGCCGGAAGGCCCGAACATCGGCCTGATCAACTCGCTGGCAACCTACGCTCGCACCAACGATTACGGCTTTCTGGAAAGCCCATACCGCAAGGTGGTGAACGGCCAGGTGACCGATGAAGTCGAGTTCCTGTCAGCGATCAACGAGGCGGAGCACGTCATCGCCCAGGCGTCGGCTGCGGTCGACAGCAAGAATCGGTTCGTGGACGAGCTGATCGCCGTGCGTCACATGAACGAATTTACGGTCATGCCGCCCGAAAAGGTGGATTACATGGACGTCTCGCCGAAGCAGGTGGTGTCAGTGGCAGCCGCGCTGATCCCCTTCCTCGAGCACGACGACGCCAACCGTGCGCTGATGGGTTCGAACATGCAGCGCCAGGCAGTGCCCACGCTGAAGTGTGAAAAGCCGCTGGTCGGTACCGGCATGGAGCGCTACGTTGCCGCCGACTCCGGTGTCTGCGTTGTCGCCCGCCGTGACGGCGTCATCGATTCCGTCGATGCCAGCCGCATTGTGGTTCGCGTCAACGACAAGGACGTGGGCAGGGATGAAGCACCGGTCGACATCTACAACCTGACCAAGTACACGCGTTCCAACCAGAACACCTGCATCAACCAGCGCCCGATCGTGAAACAGGGCGATGTGGTTGCGCGCGGCGACATTCTGGCGGACGGGCCGTCAGTCGATATGGGCGACCTGGCGCTGGGCCAGAACATCCGCATCGCTTTCATGCCATGGAACGGTTACAACTTCGAGGACTCCATCCTGGTGTCCGAGAAAGTGGTCAAGGAAGACCGTTTCACCACGATTCACATCCAGGAGCTTACCTGTATTGCGCGTGACACCAAGCTGGGCTCCGAGGAAATATCCTCGGATATTCCCAACGTCGGTGAGAGTGCGCTGTCCAAGCTTGATGAGTCCGGCATTGTGTACATCGGTGCCGAGGTAGAGGCGGGCGATATCCTGGTGGGCAAGGTAACGCCGAAAGGCGAGACCCAGCTCACACCGGAAGAGAAACTGTTGCGTGCCATCTTCGGTGAGAAGGCCTCGGACGTGAAGGATACGTCCCTGCGTGTGCCTTCCAGCACCAAGGGCACGGTCATCGATGTGCAGGTGTTTACTCGCGACGGTCTTGAAAAGGACCAGCGCGCGCTGCAGATCGAGAAGCACCAGCTCGACAAGTTCCGCAAGGACCTGAAGGAAGAGTACCGGATCTTCGAAGAGGCGACATTCTCGCTGCTGGGCAACCAGTTGAAGGGTGCCAAGACCGTCAGCGGCGCTGGCCTGGCCAAGGGCACCGAGCTGACCGCGAAGGTGCTGGCTGACCTGGATCGCGAGCAGTGGTTCAAGTTGAAGCTTGCCGACAGCGACCTGAACGACGCACTGGCTGCGGCGAAGAAGCAGCTCGACGAGCAGAACAAATTGCTCGAAGAGCGGTTTGAGGACAAGAAGCGCAAGCTGCAAAGCGGTGATGACCTGGCCCCGGGGGTTCTGAAGATCGTCAAGGTTTACCTCGCGATCAAGCGCCGTATCCAGCCCGGTGACAAGATGGCCGGCCGCCACGGAAACAAGGGCGTTATCTCGGTCATTATGCCGGTCGAGGACATGCCCTTCGACGAAAACGGCGAGCCGGTGGATATCGTTCTCAACCCGCTGGGGGTGCCATCGCGCATGAACGTCGGCCAGATCCTCGAAACCCACCTCGGCATGGCTGCCAAGGGGTTGGGGGTGAAAATCGACCAGATGTTGCAGGAGCAGCGCAAGATTGCGGAAGTCCGCGAATTCCTCGAGCGCATCTACAACAATGGTTCCGGCCGTACGGAAGACCTCAAGTCACTGAATGACAAGGAGATTCTGGCCCTGGCCGAAAACCTGCGTGCAGGTGTTCCGATGGCGACGCCGGTGTTTGACGGCGCTGCTGAAGAGTCAATCAAGGAACTGCTGTCTCTGGCTGATTTGCCCGAAAGTGGCCAGTTCACACTGTACGACGGTCGTACTGGCGAGGCCTTTGATCGCCCGGTCACCGTGGGCTACATGTACATGCTGAAGCTGAACCACCTGGTGGACGACAAGATGCACGCGCGTTCCACTGGCTCCTACAGCCTCGTTACCCAGCAGCCGCTGGGCGGCAAGGCGCAGTTCGGTGGCCAGCGCTTCGGTGAGATGGAGGTGTGGGCCCTGGAAGCCTACGGTGCCGCGTACACCCTGCAGGAAATGCTCACTGTGAAGTCGGATGACGTCGCGGGGCGCACCAAGATGTACAAGAACATCGTCGATGGTGACCATCGTATGGAACCGGGCATGCCCGAGTCCTTCAACGTGTTGGTCAAGGAAATACGCTCCCTCGGTATCGATATCGAGCTGGAGAGTGACTAACCAGCGGTAAAACGGACTCGGGGCTACAGCGGCACTTTCTGCCGCTGTAGCTGGAAGGAAAACCTCGTGGAGGAAAGACCTTGAAAGACTTACTGAATTTGCTCAAGTCCCAGGGACAGTCAGAAGAATTCGATGCCATCCGCATTGGCCTGGCATCGCCCGAAATGATCCGCTCCTGGTCATTCGGTGAAGTGAAAAAGCCGGAAACCATCAACTACCGGACCTTCAAGCCGGAGCGCGACGGGCTGTTCTGCGCCAAGATCTTTGGTCCCGTAAAGGACTATGAGTGTCTTTGCGGCAAGTACAAGCGCCTCAAGCATCGCGGCGTGATCTGTGAGAAATGCGGCGTGGAAGTGGCGCTGGCGAAGGTGCGTCGTGAGCGCATGGGCCACATTGAGCTCGCCAGTCCGGTGGCACACATCTGGTTCCTGAAGTCACTGCCCTCGCGTATCGGCCTGTTGCTGGATATGACCCTGCGCGATATCGAGCGCGTGCTGTACTTTGAGTCCTACGTGGTGACCGACCCGGGCCTTACGACACTCAACCCCGGTCAGCTGCTGACTGATGAAGAGTATTACGAGGCGATGGAAGAGTTCGGCGACGAATTCACCGCCAAGATGGGTGCCGAGGCGGTACAGGATCTGATGAAGCAGCTCGATCTCGAGCGCGAAATCCTGACCCTGCGCGAGGAAATCCCGCAGACCAACTCGGAAACCAAGATCAAGAAGCTGTCCAAGCGCCTGAAGCTGATGGAGGCCTTCGCGAGCTCCGGCAACAAGCCGCAGTGGATGGTGTTGAACGCGCTGCCCGTGCTGCCACCGGACCTGCGTCCGCTGGTGCCCCTGGATGGCGGCCGTTTCGCAACTTCAGACCTGAATGACCTGTATCGGCGCGTGATTAACCGCAACAACCGCCTCAAGCGTCTGCTGGACCTGAATGCGCCCGACATCATTGTGCGCAACGAAAAGCGCATGCTGCAGGAATCTGTGGATGCACTGCTGGATAACGGCCGCCGCGGTCGTGCGATTACCGGTTCCAACAAGCGCCCGCTGAAATCCCTTGCCGACATGATCAAGGGCAAGCAGGGGCGCTTCCGGCAGAACCTGTTGGGCAAGCGCGTGGACTACTCGGGGCGTTCCGTGATCGTGGTCGGCCCCACGCTTCGTTTGCACCAGTGTGGCCTGCCCAAAAAGATGGCTCTGGAACTGTTCAAGCCCTTCATTTTCGGCAAACTTGAGGCGCGTGGCCTGGCCACAACCATCAAGGCCGCGAAGAAGATGGTCGAGCGTGAGCCGCCGGAAGTCTGGGATATCCTCGCCGAAGTGATTCGCGAGCACCCTGTGTTGCTGAACCGTGCACCTACGCTGCACCGTCTGGGTATCCAGGCGTTTGAGCCCGTGTTGATTGAAGGCAAGGCGATCCAGCTGCACCCTCTGGTCTGCGCTGCGTACAACGCCGACTTCGACGGTGACCAGATGGCGGTGCACGTGCCGTTGACCCTGGAGGCGCAGCTGGAAGCGCGCGCCCTGATGATGTCGACCAACAACATCCTGTCGCCCGCCAACGGCGAGCCGATCATCGTCCCCTCTCAGGACGTGGTTCTGGGCTTGTACTACATGACTCGCCAGCGTGTGAACGCCAAGGGCGAGGGCATGATCTTTGCCAACGTCTCCGAGGTGAACCGCGCCTATCGCGCCGGCCATGTGCACCTGCAGGCGCGGGTCAAGGTCCGTATCCATGAAGTCGTGCAGAACGAGGAAGGTGAGCGTTCCGAGCGCACGGTGGTGGTTGAGACTACCGTGGGCCGCGCGTTGCTGTGGGAAGTCGTTCCTGAAGGCATCGCCTACGACATGGTCAATCAGGATATGACCAAGAAGGCCATCTCGCGCATCATCAACCAGTGCTACCGCGTGGTGGGACTGAAGGCGACGGTGATCTTCGCTGACCAGCTGATGTACACCGGCTACGAGTATTCAACCCGCTCAGGGGCTTCCATCGGCGTTAACGACTTCGTTATCCCCGAAGCCAAGGCCGATCTGATTGCCCGTGCAGACCGCGAGGTCAAGGAAATTGAAGATCAGTACGCGGCCGGCCTGGTCACCCAGGGCGAGAAGTACAACAAGGTCATCGACATCTGGTCCCGAGCCAACGACCTGGTGTCCAAGGCGATGATGGAAGGGATCTCCAAGGAGACTGTTCTCAACCGTGATGGCGAGGAGGAGCAGCAGGCTTCTTTCAACTCCGTGTACATGTATGCCGACTCCGGCGCCCGGGGTTCACCGGCGCAGATTCGTCAGCTGGCAGGTATGCGCGGCCTGATGGCGAAGCCGGATGGCTCGATCATCGAGACGCCGATCGTGGCCAACTTCCGCGAGGGCCTGAACGTACTGCAGTACTTCATCTCGACTCACGGTGCGCGTAAAGGTCTGGCGGATACCGCACTGAAGACGGCCAACTCCGGTTACCTGACCCGGCGCCTGGTCGACGTGGCACAGGACCTGGTGGTCACGGAAGTGGATTGTGGTACTGATCAGGGGCTGCTGATGACGCCGGTTATCGATGGTGGTGACATCATTGAGTCGCTGGGTGATCGTGTGTTGGGCCGTATCGTGGCCCGCGATGTGATTCGCCCCGGCACCGACGACGAAATCGCTATCACCGCGGGTACCATGCTCGACGAGCTGTGGATCAAGCGCATTGAGGAAATGGGTATCGATGAAGTGGAAGTTCGCTCACCGATCACCTGCGAAACACGCCACGGTATCTGCTCAGCCTGCTACGGCCGCGACCTGGCGCGCGGCCACCGGGTCAACATGGGTGAGGCTGTCGGCGTCGTTGCCGCACAGTCCATTGGTGAGCCCGGCACACAGTTGACCATGCGTACCTTCCACATCGGTGGTGCGGCTTCGCGGCAGACCGCGCAGGACAACATCCAGGTCATGAACGATGGCAAGGTGCGCCTGCACAACGTGAAGACGGTGGAGCGCAAGGACGGTTTCCTGATCGCGGCCTCACGGTCTGGCGAGCTGTCGGTGCTGGACAAGATGGGCCGTGAGCGCGAGCGCTACAAGTTGCCTTACGGTGCGATTATCAAGGTACAGGACCACGCCGATGTGGCCGCAGGCGATGTGGTCGCAAACTGGGATCCCCACACCCACCCGATCATCACCGAGGTGGCGGGTATTGCGCGCTTCTCCGGTATGGA
>DIAF01000013.1:0-4321 GCA_002414665.1 Halieaceae bacterium UBA5085 | reverse complement strand
TGCCTGGCGAACACCAACGTGCCGGCGCACTACTTCCTGCCGCCCAACGCGCTGGTCAGTCTCGAGGACGGCGCTCGCCTGGATGCCGGTGAAGTTATCGCCCGTATTCCCCAGGAAGGCTCCAAGACCCGTGACATCACCGGTGGTCTGCCTCGCGTGGCCGACCTGTTTGAAGCGCGCAAGCCGAAAGAGCCCGCGATTCTGGCAGAGATTTCCGGTGCGGTGAGTTTCGGCAAGGAAACCAAGGGCAAACGGCGTCTGGTGATCACCCCGACGGAGGGGCAGACCCTGCCCGACGGCTCCGACCACTACGAAGTGCTGATTCCCAAGTGGCGCCTGATGTCGGTGTTCGAAGGCGAGTTCGTGGAGAAGGGTGAAATCGTCTCTGAAGGCCCCTTGAGCCCACATGACATCCTGCGACTGAAGGGCGTCGAAGAGCTGGCCAAGTACATCTCCAACGAGATTCAGGAGGTCTACCGGCTGCAGGGCGTGAAGATCAACGACAAGCACATTGAGGTGATCGTTCGCCAGATGCTGCGCAAGGTGGTGATCACGTCCTCCGGCGATTCCAGCCTGATCAAGGGTGAGCAGGTTGAGTACGTCACGTTCATCGAAGAGAACGAGCGTCTCCTGTCGGAAGGACTGGTGCCAGCCACCGCTGAGCGTGAACTGCTGGGTATTACCAAAGCGTCGCTGGCCACGGAAAGCTTTATTTCCGCAGCCTCCTTCCAGGAGACCACCCGGGTTCTGACCGAAGCCGCGGTGACCGGCAAGCGCGACTACCTGCGTGGTCTCAAGGAAAACGTGGTGGTTGGTCGCCTGATACCGGCAGGTACTGGCCTGGCCTACCACGAGGAGCGCAAGCGGACTCGCGGTGGTGATGTGGAGATGAGTGTGTCTGCCCAGGAAATCGAGGCGGCACTCACCGAAGCACTGCAGGACACCGAGTAAGGGGGTGCCCGTGGCCTGCGAGGGCCGCGGACGGCTCGGGCCGGCGATATCGCCGGCAGCCTACTCTGTTCTTGACTCGCATGGGGGGCGTCTATAGAATGCCGCCTCCTCTTTCCCGGGGTGCCTCGTTGTGTGCGTGGTCCGTCGGGCAGGGCGCTGCATTCGGGCCTGTGTGAACGGGCTCCAGGGCGGCGCCGCAAGCCCCTGAAACGGCTTGAGGATGGCATTTATGGCCATGAATTCAAACAATATCTGGAGTTCAAACTAGATGGCAACGATCAACCAATTGGTTCGTAAGCCGAGGAAGCGCAAGGTCGCCAAGAGCGACGTGCCCGCACTGCAGAGCTGCCCGCAGCGTCGCGGTGTGTGCACGCGTGTCTACACGACGACCCCCAAGAAGCCGAACTCTGCACTGCGTAAAGTCTGCCGTGTGCGCCTGACCAACGGGTACGAAGTGTCTTCGTACATCGGCGGTGAAGGCCACAACCTGCAGGAACACAGCGTGGTGTTGATTCGCGGTGGCAGGGTGAAGGATTTGCCGGGTGTGCGTTATCACACCGTGCGCGGCAGCCTGGACACCTCCGGTGTCTCTGCGCGTCGTCAGGGCCGTTCCAAGTACGGCGCCAAGCGGCCGAAATAAACTCCCGGGGCTGTGCTCCGGGTCAACAATGAAGTGAGTAAGGCTGAACCTCTGCCTCCCCCGCCTGTGTGGCAGGTCGGTGTTCGGATTAACCTGAAGAGAGAAGGGCAACAACATGCCAAGAAGACGCGTAGTCGCCAAACGTGAAGTCCTGCCGGATCCCAAATACGGCAATGTAACGCTGGCCAAGTTCATGAACCACGTGATGATCAGCGGCAAGAAATCTGTCGCGGAAACCATCGTCTACGGTGCGCTGGATATTGTTCAGGAGCGCCTGAAGAAAGATCCCCTCGAGGCCTTTGACGAAGCGCTTGAGAACATCGCGCCGATGGTCGAGGTGAAGTCCCGCCGGGTCGGCGGTGCGACCTATCAGGTGCCGGTTGAGGTGCGTCCCGCCCGCCGCGTGGCTCTGTCCATGCGCTGGCTGGTTGATTACGCGCGCAACCGCGGTGAGAAGTCCATGCGTCAGCGCCTTGCCGGCGAAATCATTGATGCGTCACAGGGCAAGGGCAATGCCGTGAAGAAGCGTGAAGACGTGCATCGCATGGCGGAAGCCAACAAGGCCTTCTCGCACTACCGGTTCTAAATTAACGCCAGGCAACCTGTTACAGGGGAATTTATCGTGGCACGCAAGACTCCTATCAAGCGATACCGCAATATCGGTATCTGCGCTCACGTGGACGCGGGTAAAACCACGACCACCGAGCGTGTACTTTTCTACACCGGCCGCTCTCACCGTATTGGTGAGGTGCACGACGGTGCTGCAACCATGGACTGGATGGAGCAGGAGCAGGAGCGTGGTATTACCATCACCTCTGCTGCCACCACCTGTTTCTGGCGCGGTATGGACGCTCAGTTCGACGAGCACCGTATCAACATCATCGACACCCCCGGACACGTTGACTTCACCATTGAGGTGGAGCGCTCCCTGCGTGTACTGGACGGTGCCGTGGTCGTGCTGTGCGGCTCTTCAGGCGTGCAGCCACAGACGGAAACGGTTTGGCGCCAGGCCAACAAATATGAAGTGCCGCGCATGGTGTTTGTCAACAAGATGGACCGTGCCGGTGCAGACTTCATGCGCGTGGTCGGCCAGCTGAAGACCCGCCTGGGCGCGAATGCCGTCCCCCTGCAAATGACCATCGGTGCAGAGGACGAGTTCAAGGGCGTTGTCGACCTGATCAAGAACAAGGCCATCCTCTGGAACGAAGAAGATCAGGGCATGACGTTCACGCTGGCTGACGTTCCTGCTGACATGGCGGACGAAGTGGCAGAAATGCGCGAGTTCCTTGTGGAATCCGCCGCTGAAGCGACTGAAGAACTCATGGAGAAGTATCTCGAAGGCGGTGAGTTGACCGAGGAAGAGATCAAGGCTGGCATCCGTGCCCGCACCCTGGCCAATGAGATCGTGCCGGTACTGGGCGGCTCCGCGTTCAAGAACAAGGGTGTGCAGGCCATGCTCGACGCGGTGATCGAATACCTGCCCTCGCCTACAGAAGTACGCGCGATCGAAGGCACGCTGCTGGACAAGGACGGTACTGTCGAAACGCGTGAGGCGGACGACAATGCACCTTTCGCGGCCCTGGCATTCAAGATCGCCACCGACCCCTTCGTGGGCACGCTGACGTTCTTCCGCGTGTATTCCGGCAAGCTGGAAAGCGGTACCGGCGTCTTCAACTCCGTCAAGGAGAAGAAAGAGCGTATCGGGCGTATGGTACAGATGCACGCCAACAGCCGTGAAGAAATCAAGGAAGTACTGGCGGGCGATATCGCCGCGGCGGTGGGTCTCAAGGACACCACCACGGGGGACACCCTGTGCGATGCCGACAAGCCTATCGTGCTGGAGCGGATGGAGTTCCCCGAGCCCGTGATTTCTGTGGCGGTTGAGCCGAAGTCGAAGCCGGATCAGGAAAAAATGGGTATTGCCCTGGGTAAACTGGCCCAGGAAGACCCCTCTTTCCGCGTCAAGACGGACCCGGAAACCGGGCAAACCATCATCTCGGGCATGGGCGAGTTGCACCTCGACATCCTGGTGGACCGTATGCGCCGGGAATTCAACGTCGAGGCGAACATCGGCAAGCCGCAGGTAGCTTACCGCGAAGCGATTCGCAACAAGAGCGAGATCGAAGGGAAGTTTGTACGTCAGTCCGGTGGTCGCGGTCAGTACGGCCACGTCTGGGTGCGCTTCGAGCCGGGTGAGGACGAGAACGCCGAAGGGCTGGAATTCGTCAACGAGGTGGTTGGCGGTACAGTTCCCCGCGAATACGTACCCGCAGTGCAGAAGGGCATCGAAGAGCAGATGCAGAACGGCGTACTCGCCGGCTACCCGCTGCTCGGCCTCAAGGCAACGCTGTTCGACGGTTCTTTCCACGATGTGGACTCGAACGAAATGGCGTTCAAGATCGCTGCGAGCATGGCGACCAAGAAGCTGGCCGAAAAGGGCGGCGCGGTACTGCTTGAGCCGATCATGAAGGTGGAAGTGATTACGCCCGAGGAAAACATGGGTGACGTGGTCGGTGACCTTAACCGCCGCCGCGGCCTGATTTCCGGCATGGACGAAAGCGTGTCTGGCAAGGTGATCAACGCGGAAGTGCCGCTGGCCGAAATGTTCGGCTACGCGACTGACCTGCGTTCGGCAACCCAGGGCCGCGCTACCTACACGATGGAGTTCACCCGCTACGCGGAGGCACCGAACAACATCGCGCAGGAAATCATTTCCAAGAACGCAACCAA
>DIAF01000009.1:4234-4374 GCA_002414665.1 Halieaceae bacterium UBA5085 | reverse complement strand
CCCTGGCACCGGGTGATCAACAGTGCCGGCAAGCTGTCCCTTCCCTCAACCTCGGATGCGGGCAGGTTGCAGCGAAAAAGACTCGAGAAAGAAGGCGTCACCTTGCGCAGCGGCGACCGTATCGCACTCGCCACCTACCG
>DIAF01000009.1:3634-4034 GCA_002414665.1 Halieaceae bacterium UBA5085 | reverse complement strand
CGTATCGCACTCGCCACCTACCGGTGGATACCGGGTGACGCATGTCGCTAACCACCGGGGCGGTCGCGCCCACAGCCGGAGCTCCGGCTTCGCTGGATCTCGCCGAGGGGCTGCGCGACCGTCGTACCTACCTGCAGGAATTGGATTGCATTCGCGGCCTGGCCATTCTGCTGGTCTTCTTGTTTCACGCCTGGGGTCTCAGCGGCCTGCAGGTCCCCGGCAACCCGGCACCGGGCATCGGGTTTGTCGCCAGCGGCAATACAGGCGTCACCCTGTTTTTTGTGCTGAGCGGGTTCCTGCTGTCCCTGCCCTGGCTGCGCCACGCCGCCGACCCGGGGCAGCCAAAACCCCTGCTCGGTGCCTACTTCAAGGCACGAGCACTGCGCATTGTGCCGCTCTA
>DIAF01000009.1:2516-3532 GCA_002414665.1 Halieaceae bacterium UBA5085 | reverse complement strand
GCACTGCGCATTGTGCCGCTCTATTACGTTGCCCTGCTGGTCACCTGGCTACTCACGGGAGACACCGCCACGATCACCCGCGCGGCCCTGTTCCAGTTCGTCGGTTTCCAGGCATTTCCCTACAGCGTGGTGTGGTGGACATTGGTAACGGAGATCCAGTTCTACCTGTTGCTACCGCTGGGCATGCTGCTCTGGACAGCCGGACCGCGCGGGCGACTGTCCTGCATCGTCCTGCTGCTCGCCTGGGCCACCGCCTATACGGCGCTGGTGGTCGTTGGGGAAATGGCGAGTGGGAAAACCTTCCTGCTCAGCAAATCCCTGTTTGCCCGCGCGCCGGCTTTTCTGATCGGTATCGCTGCAGCGGCGGCGTGGCTGCGTCTTGCGGATGCACCCGTCCTGCGGCAACGCAGCCGACTGGTGGCCGGCCTGTCGCTTGCATTGCTGCTGCTCACCCTGGCACTGCTGGAACGCATTCTGCTGGCGGTCACACGGATGGCAAAGGGCGCGGCGGAAGTGACCTGGCACCTGCACCACAGCTACGAGGCGGCGCTCTGGGCAGTGATAATACTCTGCCTGCTGCTGGGCCAACTCCCCGCAAAGCGCCTGCTGGTTAATAGAGCGCTGGCGGTGGTCGGCAAGCTGTCCTACTCACTCTATCTGCTGCATGTGCCGGTCTTGTTCTACCTCATCTATCCCCTGCGTGAGTCCATGGGACTGGCGGCCTACCAGGCTTCCGCCTGGCTGTACCTCATCCCCGCGGCCGCGCTAGCGCTATCACTCGCGCTGTCACTGGCGAGCTATCACTGGGTGGAAAAACCCTTCCTACGCCGCAAACGCGCGCTGCCCGTGTAGAATCACACCATGCAAGACACCCCCAACATTCTCCTGCTGATGACCGATCAGCAGCGCTACGACTCTCTGGGCTACAGTCGCAGGGATGGCGTGACTGACACCCCGAACCTGGACGCCCTGGCGGCACTCGGTGTCATCTTTGAACAGGCCTACAGCAGCGACAC
>DIAF01000009.1:2092-2396 GCA_002414665.1 Halieaceae bacterium UBA5085 | reverse complement strand
CCTACAGCAGCGACACCGCCTGCATTCCCGCGCGCTCCTCCCTGCTCACCGGGCTGCTGCCACACCGGGTACCCACCGGCGGTGGTCGCCGTCCGCGGGCGCAAACGGCCAGCGGCCTGGCGTTGACAGAAGGCTACTGGACACTCGCCCATGCACTGCGGGATGCGGGCTACGATACGGCGCTGTTCGGCAAGATGCACTTCTCGCCGATACGCGCGCAACACGGCTTTGACACCATGGCGATGTGCGAGCACCTGCCCGCGGGCTATCCGCGGGATGAGGCCGACGACTACCGCCGCTGGAT
>DIAF01000009.1:1634-1961 GCA_002414665.1 Halieaceae bacterium UBA5085 | reverse complement strand
CGACGACTACCGCCGCTGGATCACGGGTAACGGGCGCGAGGACGTGCGCTTTCAGCGCCCGGGCATGCCGCGCGTCTTTCCCTATGCCGCGGAGTGGCACCCGACTCGCTGGATCACCCGGCACGCACAGGCGTTTCTGCAGAGCCCGGCACGCCGGGAAAAACCGTGGTTTAGCGTGGTGTCCTACACCGACCCGCATACGCCTTACAGTCCCCCCGAACCCTATGCCTCCCGCTATCGGCCCGAAGATCAGGCGCTACCGCAATCGGGCATGGAGAGCAATGCAGGGCTACCCTGGCCGTTTTCCAACATCACCGTGCGCCACCC
>DIAF01000009.1:436-1493 GCA_002414665.1 Halieaceae bacterium UBA5085 | reverse complement strand
ATCACCGTGCGCCACCCGCGCGGTACCTTTTTCGAGCCGGACCGGGTGGATCACCACGCTGCGGATCACCTGCCCAAAGTCCTGGCTGCGATACGTGCCGGCATCAATCATGTCGACGACATGGTGGGTGAGCTGCTGCAATCCGTGGATCTCGACAACACACTGGTGATCTTCCTCTCCGACCACGGCGACTACGGCGGGCACCGCGGTTATCTCGGCAAGATTCCCTGGCTGCCCTTCGACGACATCGCACGCGTGCCGTTCTTCATGGCCGGTGCCGGGGTCAGCGGCGGCTGCCGCGTGCAGGAGCCGGTACAGAGCTTTGACGCTGTCGCCACGGTGCTCGAATGCGTCGGCTTGCCCGCACCCTGCAGTGATCTGGACTCATACAGCCTGTGGGGCGTTCTTGAAGGGCGCGCTCCCGCACCCGAGAGGTCAATTTTCTGTGGCACGCTCGAGGGGTCACCAATGCTGCGCCGGGGCCGGTACAAGCATATCTGGCACACCGTCGCCAACGTGCACATCCTGTACGATCTGGAATCCGACCCCGGCGAAACGCATAATCTTGCCGCTGAACCCCGCCACCGTGGGCTGCTTGATGCCAACGTAGACACGCTGCAGGCCATGCTCGCGCGCCCTGTGCCGCCGCTCTGGCGGAGCCCCACCAGCTGAGGCGAGGGCTTTATCGCTGGCGTTTGCGCAAATGTATTTTCGACGCCTGCGTGGGCAGGTGCCCGAGAAAATGCAGCGGCTTGTCGCTCAGCAGCTGGTCGTGTCCACGCAGTGCCTGGTACTGCTGCCGGTAACCGGCCAGTTTTGCCTCGCGGGCCGCCCGCTCGCTATTGGTGGTCGTGCCACCGTGGACCTGATGAAAACTGCCCTCCCCCACCAGCTGCACCGAAACCGCCCCGTCCGCATCCAGCGCGCGCTTGTACAAGTCGAGGTTGAGAAAGCCGCCACCGGGCAGGTCGAAACGCTCATCGCTGCCGCCCACTGAAAAATAGTGTTCCCGGCTCATACACAGGCAGTTCGATTCGAACATGCGGTTGAACCAGGT
>DIAF01000009.1:0-252 GCA_002414665.1 Halieaceae bacterium UBA5085 | reverse complement strand
TCGAACATGCGGTTGAACCAGGTAATACTGGTGGCGCCACCTGAAAGGGGCGTGCCAACTTCAAACAGCCTGTAGCCGTCTCGTGGCCAGTCGATGCGGCCCAGCAAGGCATCCTCCGCGCTCTGGTCGTAGCCCTGCAGCACGGTCTCGGGCTGTTCTCCCGGACCCATGTAGAAATAGCGCGCCGCGACCACAGGGCAGGAAAACGCGGCAAATGCCCGCAGGGCCCACTCAAAGACGCCGGGGGTCAAC
>DIAF01000029.1 GCA_002414665.1 Halieaceae bacterium UBA5085 | reverse complement strand
TCGTTCACGTTTTTCTCGATGACCGCGTCTACCGGCAGGGAACTGACCGAGTAACTTTCTACCCGATATCGCCCTCCGGACTGGCTAAGCTCAAGCAGCTTGACCGTTGTGGAACTGATATCCAGCCCCAACACCGCCACCGACTTTTTCTTCCCTAGAATGCCAAGCAATTCGTTTTCCTATGTGTATCACTGACTTAGCTTGTTTTTATGCACTACTACATTAATTTGTAGATATAGCATAATCAATACTGCAATCAAAAGCGAAAATACGCTTATAATTACCAAATGTTGCCTGCCCCCCTGCCGACTACAGTAATACAAGTCACTGCTTTGTAAAGGAATAAATGGGTTTCCTTCGCTTTTTATTGCGTTCTTCCGTGCTCGCCCTGCTGGGTCTGGGCTGGCTGCTTGCAGGTGTCTATTTATACCTTGACCCCGGATTGCCCGACGTGGAGACCCTCCGCGACGTCAGATTACAGACGCCCATGCAGGTGTATACACGCGACGGCGACCTGATCGGCCAGTTCGGCGAGCAGAAGCGCAATCCGCTGCGTTTCGAGGACATTCCGCCGCAATTTGTGCAGGCCCTGCTGGCCGCTGAGGACGATCGTTTCTTCGCCCACCGCGGCGTGGACCTCGCCGGCCTGATGCGCGCCGTGTCGGAACTTGCGCTGACGGGTGAAAAAGGCTCCGGCGGCAGCACATTGACCATGCAGGTGGCGCGTAACTATTTTCTCAGCCTGGAGCGCACGTTCACGCGCAAATTCAACGAAATTCTGCTGGCGATCAAGATTGAGCGCGCGCTGGACAAGGAAGAAATTTTTGAGCTGTATTTCAACCGCGTGTTTCTGGGCCATCGCGCCTACGGCTTTGAAGCCGCTGCACAGGTGTACTACGGCAGCGGCATCAAGGACCTGACACTGGCGCAGCACGCCATGCTCGCCGGCATTCCGAAAGCGCCATCGCGCAATAATCCCATCAGCGGGCCCCAAGCCAGCAAGGAGCGCCGCGACTGGATTCTGGGGCGCATGCTGTCGCTGGGCTACATTGACCGGGACAGCTGGGCAGAGGCTCTTGCCGAGCCGGCCAGCGCACAGCACCACGGGGCGCAGCTGAGCTTCGCTGCACACTACGCGGCGGAGATGGCCCGCCAGGAAATGCTCGATCGCTACGGGATGGCGGCCTATACCGATGGCTACCACGTCTACACCACCATCAGCAGCGAGCTGCAGCAGCTGGCTCAGGAATCCGTGGTGCACGGCCTGATGACCTATGACAGGCGGCACGGCTATCGCGGGCCGGAACGCCAATTGGCGCCGGACGCCGACGATGCGGCTACCGATGCCACCGCCACCTGGCTGGACGCCCTGGTCGACACACCGGTGGTCGCTGGGCTCAGCCCCGCGATCGTGACCGGCCTGCGCGAAGACCGCGTCGACCTGCTGCTCAGCGATGGCAGCCCCGGTGAGTTGCTCTGGGATGACGGCCTGCGCCAGGCCAGCCCCTACCTCACCGAGAACTCCGTGGGCCGCGCGCCCGCCAGCATTGCCGACGTAGTTGCCATCGGGGATCTCATCCGGGTGCGGCGCCAGGACGATGGACGCTGGCACCTCAGCCAGGTGCCAGCGGCACAGGCGGCGCTGGTGTCCCTGGACCCGGACAACGGCGCCATCATCAGCATCGTGGGCGGTCTGGGATTCGAAAGCAGCAAGTTCAACCGCGCCACCCAGGCCCGCCGCCAGCCTGGTTCAAGCTTCAAGCCTTTCGTCTACAGCGCTGCGCTGGAGGCGGGATTTACCGCTGCCAGCATCATCAACGACGCTCCCGTGGTGCTGGAAGACGCCTCTCTGGAAGATATCTGGCGACCGGAAAACGACGGTGGTCGTTTCTACGGGCCCACCCGACTGCGCTGGGCACTCACCCAGTCGCGCAATCTGGTTTCCATCCGCCTGCTCCAGCAGATTGGCGTACCGGAGCTCATCCGCCACGTCGCGCGCTTCGGTTTCGACACCAGCAAGTTTGCGCCGGACCTGTCCCTGGCTCTGGGCACCCATGTGATGTCGCCGCTGGAGCTCGCCACCGCCTATGCGGTGCTCGCCAACGGTGGCTACGCGGTGCAGCCGTACCTGATTGAGCGCATCGAGGACATCGACGGGAAGGTCATTTTCGAGGCAGCACCCGCGACCGTGTGCCGCGACTGCCCGCCCGCCGAAGAGACAAGCGAAGCCGCCCCGGAGCGTGAGCTGCGCATGGAGGAAATCCTTGCCGGTGCCGGTGCGACTGCGACACCCCAGCGACCGCGCGCCGAGCGTGTCATGGACGAGCGCAGCAACTTCATCCTCACCAGTATCCTGCAGGATGTGATTAAACGGGGTACGGGGCGGCGCGCCCTGACTCTGGGCCGCAACGACCTCGCGGGCAAGACAGGCACCACCAACGGCCCCATGGACGCCTGGTTTTCCGGTTACAACCGCGATGTGGTGACAACGGCCTGGGTCGGCTTCGACAATTACACGCCTTTGGGGCGCCGGGAATTCGGTGGCACTGCGGCGCTGCCCATCTGGATTGACTACATGCGCGGCGCCCTGCGCGACAGCCCCGACGTGCAGCCACCCCTGCCCCCGGGCGTGGTGCATGTGCGTATCGACCCCGACACCGGCCTGCTGGCCCGCCCGGGGCAACAGAACGCCATTTTCGAGTATTTCCGTGAGGATCAGGTGCCGGCGGCGAGTGGTGGTACAGGCGACAGCGGCCTGCGCGGCACCACGGAAGACCTGGTCCGGGATATTTTCTAGTCGTTAACCGCGACCGGGTGCGTAATTGTCGGGGTAGGGCACACGGGCGACACCGCTGTCCACGGCAGCACGCGCCACAGCAGGCGCAATGTGCTGCAACAGTCGGGGATCAACCGGCTTGGGAATGATGTAGCGAGGGCCGAAGCTCAGCTCGGTTTCGCCACAGGCCTTGAGCACGGATTCCGGTACCGGCTCGCGGGCCAGTTCGCTGAGCGCCTTCACCGCCGCGATTTTCATCGCTTCGTTGATCGCGCTGGCACGCACATCAAGCGCGCCGCGGAAGATGAACGGAAAGCCCAGCACGTTGTTCACCTGATTGGGATAATCCGAACGACCGGTGGCCATGATCAGGTCATCACGCACGCTGTGCGCCAGTTCCGGGCGAATTTCCGGGTCGGGATTGGAGCAGGCGAAGACGATGGGGCGGTCCGCCATGGACAACAGCATGTCAGCGCTGAGCAGATCCGCACCCGACAGCCCCACAAATACATCGGCGCCGCGTACGGCGTCGCTGAGGCTGCGCTTGTCGGTATTATTGACGAACTCCTGCTTGTAGCTGTTCACACCTTCGCGCCCGGCGTAAATCACACCGCGACGGTCAAGCATGAAGATGTTTTGCTGGCGAGCACCCATGCTCACCAGCAAACGCATGCAGGCAATTGCCGCGGCGCCGGCGCCAAGGCAGGTGATCACGGCATCCTCCAGACGCTTGCCCTGGATCTCCAACGCATTGAGCATACCTGCCGCGGTCACAATGGCGGTGCCGTGCTGGTCGTCGTGAAAGATGGGGATGGAGCAGCGCCGGGCCAGTTCCGCTTCAATCTCAAAACACTCGGGTGCCTTGATATCCTCAAGGTTGATGCCGCCAAACGTATCGGCAATGTTGGCCACGGTGTCGATAAAGCTGGCACTGTCCTCGGTGTTGACTTCAATGTCTACCGAGTTGATGCCGGCGAAGCGCTTGAACAGCAGTGCCTTGCCCTCCATGACCGGCTTGCTCGCCAGCGAGCCCAGATTGCCGAGCCCTAGCACCGCGGTGCCGTTGCTGATCACCGCAACCAGGTTGCCCTTGCCGGTATACAGATAGGCGGCATCGACATCGGCAGCGATTTCACGACAGGGCTCGGCAACACCGGGGCTGTAAGCCAGCGCCAGCTCGGCCTGGGTCTCCGCAGGCTTGGTCAGCTCCATGCTGATTTTTCCGGGAACCGGCTTCGCGTGATAGTCGAGGGCCGCCTGTCTGAAATCTTTGCTCATAGTTAGAAATCCGCTGGTGACTGCGCTTGCGGGAGGGACGCACGAGAATATAGAAAAGCGCTGGCAGCCACAAGCGCGGGCACTTCAAGGGCTTGTACCAGACACAAAAAAACCGGGGACCCCAGGGCGCCCGGCTTCTGTTTGCCGGCTGCACAAGGCAGCCGCGTGAAGCAGCTTAACGCGATGCGCCGCGAGCGCCAAAACGCTTCTTGAAACGGTCAACGCGGCCGCCGCTGTCGAGTACTTTCTGCTTGCCGGTGAAGAACGGGTGGCACTGCGAGCACACGTCGATGTGAAAGTCCTCACAGCGCGTGGAGCGAGTGGCAACCACGTTGCCACAGCTGCAAGTCGCGGTGACCGCCTCGTACTTGGGATGAATTTCTGCTTTCATGGTGTTGCTCCTGTGAATTGGTGCCGCCACCCGATCCTGTCGGGCACCGCACCGGACTTGTGGAGGTAACGCGAAAAAATAGGCGCGCATAGTACCAGACACAGCGTCCAGCGCAAGCCCCGCTGTTGGCAGCCCCGCTGTAGGCAGCCCCGCGGTTGCGCTATCATGCGCCACCGTTCCACATCGACAACACGCTGAGAGGCGCGATGCCCGTTCTTCGCCTGGCCGTTTCCTGCCCGCTGCGCTCCCTGTTCGACTACCTGCCTCCGGCGGGGCTGGAGTCTCAGGCCCTGTCGGACCTGCGGCCCGGTGTGCGGGTGAAAGTCGACTTCGGGCGGCGCCAGTTACAGGGCTGGCTGATTGAGGTTGCCGAGGAATCTGCGCTACCTGCGGCATCGCTGCGTGCGGCGCAGGCGGTCGTCGATTCCGCTCCGCTGTTGTCGCCCGGGGTGCTGCAGCTGTGCCTGTGGGCAGCGGACTATTATCAACACCCACCGGGGGAGGTGTTCGAAGTCGCCTTTCCGCCCGGACTCAGGAACGCCCAACCACACCAGCCACCGGGGCAGCCAGGCTGGCGCCTCAGCCAGCGTGGCAAAGGGCTGCCGGCAGGGGCCCTCCAGCGGTCGCCGCGCCAGGCAGAGGCGCTGGCCCTGCTGCAGGACAGCGCCGAGCTTGCCACCAGCAGCCTGCGCGAGCGGGGTATCAACGCCGGCATCCTGCGCCAACTGGAACAGAAAGGCCTGGCCGAACGCTGCGTGCTGGCGCCCGGCCGGATCCTGAGCACGCCGCAGCCTGGGCTGCCACTGAACGGCGAGCAGGCCGCGGCGCTGGAGGGCATCCTGGCGCACTACGGCGGATTCCACTGCAGCCTGCTGGAGGGGATTACCGGCAGCGGCAAGACCGAAGTCTACCTGCAGTTGATTGCCCATTGCCTTGCCCAGGGCCAACAGGCACTGGTGCTGATACCCGAAATCGGCCTCACCCCGCAGACCCTGGCGCGCTTCACGGCACGCTTCGGCACCGGCATCGCGGTGCTGCACTCGGGCCTCAACGACACCGAGCGCTACGCTGCCTGGGAGGCGGCGCGCACTGGCGCGGCCTCCATCGTCATGGGCACACGCTCGGCGATTTTCAGCAGCCTGCGGCGACCGGGGTTGATCATTGTCGACGAAGAACACGACGCCTCCTTCAAGCAGCAGGACGGATTCCGCTATTCCGCGCGGGATCTCGCGGTAAAAAGAGGGCAGATTGAGGGCGCCACTGTAGTGCTGGGCAGCGCCACACCTGCGCTGGAAACCCTGCACAACGCCCTGCAGGGCCGCTATGGTCATCACCGGCTGACCGAGCGCGCGGGTCAGGGTGAACTGCCCGCCCTGCAGGCCATTGATGTGCGCCGGGAAGCCCTGCAGGGAGGACTGTCGCGGGCGCTGCGCGAAGCCATCCACAACGCCCTGCGAGGGGGGCAGCAGGTACTGCTGTTTCTCAACCGCCGCGGCTACGCACCCGCCCTGCAATGCCACGACTGCGGCTGGATTGCCCAGTGCAGTGCCTGCGACACTCGCATGACAGTGCACCGCCGCCAGCGCAGACTGCGCTGTCACCACTGTTCCGCCAACCTGCGCCTGCCACAGGCCTGTCCCAGCTGCCACAGCGCGCGCCTGCTAACCAATGGTCTGGGCACCGAGCAAACCGAAGAGGTGTTGCGCACTACCTTTGGCGAGTGGCCCATCCATCGCGTCGACAGCGACTCCATGCAGGGCAAAGGCGCCATGCAGGCACTGGTATCCGAGGTACAGAACGGCGCGCCGTGCATACTGCTGGGCACACAAATGTTAACCAAGGGGCACCACTTCCCCGGCGTCAACCTGGTCGCCGTCATTGACGCGGATGCGCTGCTGTTCAGCGCTGACTTCCGCGGCGAGGAGCGCATGGCGCAGCTGCTGACCCAGGTAGCGGGGCGCGCGGGCCGCGCGGGGGACGCCGGAAAGGTGCTGGTGCAGACCCATTACCCCGATCACCCGTTGATGCAGGCGATGCTTACCGAGCGCTACGCCGACCAGGCGCGGCGCCTGCTGCAGGCCCGCGGGGAACATGGCATGCCACCACATGGGCGGCTTATCCTCCTGCGCACTGACAGTCCGGCCACGGACACCGGGGAACGCTTCCTCGCGACCCTCAGGCAACAGGCCGACCCGGCGCTGCCGCAGGGCTGCCGTTTGATCGGTCCGCTGCCGTCCCCCCTGCAGCGCCGGGCCGGCAAATTCCGTAATCAGCTGCTGGCCATGGCGCCGGACGTGCGCCGGGCCCAGCAGCTGGCGCGTCTTCTGGTGCACTGCGCCGAGCAACTGCCCAGCCGGCAGGGGCTCAACTGGTCCATCGATGTCGACCCACTGGATCTGGGTTGATCGCCGGCTCGCGCTGGCCATGAGCCGCCATTTGCGGCGATAATGCGATGCTGCCTCGCACGCAGACGAGCAGCCAATTCACCCCAGAAAACGCAGGTATCCCTCCCGGAAATGAAGGAACAATTGTCACAGCTGATCCAGCAGGCCCTGGACGCGCTGGCCGCCGACGGTCGACTCCCCGAAGCCACGCAGCCGACCATCGTCATCGAGCGCACACGGGACGCCAGCCACGGCGACCTGGCCAGCAACGTGGCGCTCACCCTGGCCAAGGCGGCGGGTTACAAACCCCGCGACCTGGCGGGCATGATCTGTGATGCGCTGCCCGCATCGCCACTGGTCAGTCGCACGGAAGTTGCAGGGCCGGGCTTCATCAATTTCTTCCTGTCCGGCGACAGCAGCCGCGCAGTGGTGCAGCGCGTGCTCACCGAGGGCGAGCAGTTCGGCCGCAGCAACGCCGGCGCCGGTCGCCGGGTGCAGGTTGAGTTCGTGTCCGCCAACCCCACCGGCCCGCTGCACGTGGGCCACGGCCGCGGGGCTGCGGTAGGAGACAGCATCTGCCGGCTGCTCAGCGCCACCGGCTGGTCGGTCGCCAGCGAGTTCTACTACAACGACGCCGGGGCCCAGATCAGCAACCTGGCCCTCTCGGTACAGGCCCGCTGCCGCGGCCTCGGGCCCGACGACGCGCAATGGCCGGAGGACGGCTATCGCGGTGACTACATCGCCGATGTCGCCACCGCCTATCTGGCGGGTGAAAAAATCGATGCCACGGACCGCCATGTCGCCGGCAAGGCGGATCCGGACGACCTCGACGCCATCCGCGATTTCGCCGTTGCCTATCTGCGCCGTGAGCAGGACCTGGACCTGAAGGCCTTTGCTGTGCACTTCGATCGCTACTTCCTCGAGTCCTCTCTGTACGAGTCCGGCGAGGTGGAGGCGACGGTGGCCAGGCTGGTCGCCAACGGCCACACCTATGAGCAGGACGGGGCACTCTGGCTGCGCACCACGGCGTTTGGTGACGACAAGGACCGGGTGATGCGCAAGCGGGAAGGCGGTTACACCTATTTCCTCCCGGACGTGGCCTACCATTTCAACAAATGGCAGCGCGGCTTCGAGCGCGTGATCAACGAACAGGGTGCGGATCACCACAGTACCGTGACGCGCGTGCGTGCCGGCCTGCAGGCCCTGCAGGCTGACATCCCGCAAGGCTGGCCTGACTATGTCCTGCACCAGATGGTGACGGTGATGCGCGACGGCAGCGAGGTGAAGCTGTCCAAGCGAGCGGGCAGCTACGTCACCCTGCGCGACCTGATCGATGAAGTCGGCTGTGACGCCACACGCTATTTTCTGGTTGCGCGGGCGCCCAGCTCGCAGCTTACCTTCGACATTGACCTGGCGCTGTCGCAGAGCAACGACAACCCGGTGTACTACATTCAGTATGCCCACGCCCGAGCCTGCTCGGTACGTGCCAAACTGGCCGAGCAGGGCTGGGACTGGGAACAGGCGCGCGGCATTGCAGCGCTGCCAAGGCTGGAAGAGGAGCAGGAGAAAGCACTGATCAAGCGGCTCGACCAGTACCCCGAGGTAGTGGCAGGCGCGGCGCTGGCCAGCGAACCCCACACGGTGGCCAATTACCTGCGGGAGCTGGCTGCCGAGTTCCACAGCTATTACAACGCCCACAAATTGCTGGTGGATGATGGCGAACTGCGTGACGCCCGCATCGCGCTGAGCGAAGCCGTGCGCCAGGTGGTGGCCAACGGCCTGTGGCTGCTGGGCGTGAACGCACCGGAGGCCATGTAAATGGCCCGTGACAGCGGCGGCCGGGGCGGACGCAGCGGGGCGCGCCGCAAACCCCA
This sequence comes from Halieaceae bacterium UBA5085, assembly GCA_002414665.1. Lineage (GTDB taxonomy): Bacteria > Pseudomonadota > Gammaproteobacteria > Pseudomonadales > Halieaceae > Haliea. The sequence continues at coordinate 13,708 of DIAF01000029.1, read as the reverse complement.
GGCAGCCAGCCGCAACAACAGTGGCGCAAGCCCCTGGCGCTGGTTTGCTGCTGGCGTGGGCACGGGCGTATTCCTCAGTCTGCTGCTCTACCTCGGCACGCTACCGCCGGGTGCACAGACCCCGGGGGAAGCACCGGAAAAAGCCGCCACCGAGGCTCCCCCGAAACCCCGCTTCGACTTCTACACCATGCTGCCTGAGCAAACCATCGATGTAGAGGTTGAACCGGCCGAGGTGGCGCAACAGCCCAACGTGGCCCCGCCGCCTGCGGAGAGCTATGTGCTGCAGGCAGGCTCTTTTCGCCAGCGCGAGGATGCCGATCGCCGACGGGCCGAGCTGTTGCTGCTGGGCCTGGAACCCAGCGTGGAGGAATCCACCGGAGACAACGGCCGCTGGTTCCGGGTTTATCTCGGGCCCTACACCACCCACGCACAGATGAGCCGGGCGCGTGGCTTAACGGCCGCACAGAATATCGACACCCTGCTGTTGAAACGGGGCCGTCCCTAGTTCCGGTGCCGCTCTGCGGCGGCGCGCTTGAATTCCCGCCACGGCTCCCCATATCTGGAGCAACAGGAGACTTATCGTGGAACAGTTCAGAGGTACGACCATCCTCTCAGTGCGTCGTGGCAACAGCGTTGTCATTGGCGGCGACGGGCAGGTATCGATGGGTAATACCGTCATGAAGGGCAACGCGCGCAAAGTGCGCCGCCTGCACAAAAACAAGGTGCTGGCAGGCTTTGCTGGCGGCACGGCGGATGCCTTCACCCTGTTCGAGCTGTTTGAAGCACAGCTGGACAAGCACCAGGGGCATCTGGTCCGGGCCGCCGTGGAACTGGCCAAGGCCTGGCGTACCGAACGCGCCCTGCGTCGACTGGAAGCGCTGCTGGCGGTCGCCGACAAAGAGACCTCACTGGTAATCACCGGCAACGGCGATGTTATCGAGCCCGAAGACAACCTCATCGCCATCGGCTCCGGTGGCCCCTTCGCGCAATCCGCCGCCCGCGCACTGCTGGACAATACCGAGCTCGACGCCCGCAGCATCGTGGAGAAGGGCCTGAACATCGCCGGCGATATCTGCATCTACACCAATCACAACCAAACCATCGAACAACTCGACTATTAGGCTTTTCGCATGTCCAACATGACGCCCCGCGAGATTGTCCACGAACTGGACAAGCACATCATCGGCCAGCAGGACGCCAAGCGTGCTGTGGCCATCGCCCTGCGCAATCGCTGGCGGCGCATGCAACTGCCGGAAGCGCTGCGCGCCGAAATCACTCCGAAGAACATCCTCATGATCGGTCCCACCGGCGTGGGCAAGACCGAAATCGCGCGTCGCCTGGCGAAGCTGGCGAATGCGCCGTTCGTGAAGGTCGAGGCCACCAAGTTCACCGAGGTGGGCTATGTCGGCCGGGACGTGGAGTCGATCATCCGCGACCTCGCGGACGTCGCCGTGAAGTTGTATCGCGAGCAGGAGATGCAGAGGGTGCGATTCCGCGCGGAAGAGGCGGCGGAGGAGCGGCTGCTGGACATTCTGCTGCCTCCGGCGCGCGGAGACAGCGCCGACAGCGGTGCCGGCACCCGGCAGCTGTTGCGGAAAAAATTGCGTGAGGGCGAGCTCGACGACAAGGAAGTGGAGGTCAACCTCGCTACCAGCGGTCTTGGTATGGAGATCATGGCGCCCCCGGGCATGGAGGAGATGACCAACCAGCTGCAAAGCATGTTCTCCAACCTCTCGCGCCAGCAGAGCAAGACACGCCGTATGCCGGTCAAGGCGGCGCTGAAGGCCCTCTGCGACGAAGAAGCGGCCAAGCTGGTCAATGAAGAGGAGCTGAAGCAGCGGGCCATTCGCGAAGCCGAGCAGAACGGTATCGTCTTCATCGACGAACTGGACAAAGTGGCGAAGCGCGGCGAAACCGCGGGGGCCGATGTCTCGCGGGAAGGCGTACAACGCGACCTGCTGCCGCTGATCGAGGGCTCTACCGTCACCACCAAGCACGGTACGATCAAGACCGACCATATCCTGTTCATTGCCTCGGGCGCGTTTCACCTGGCCAAGCCCTCGGACCTGATCCCTGAATTGCAGGGCCGCCTGCCGATCCGGGTGGAACTGGAGTCGCTCACCGCCAGCGATTTCGAACGCATTCTCACGGAGCCTGACGCCTCACTCACCGAACAGTACCAGGCCCTGCTGGCCACGGAAGGCCTGCAGGTGGAGTTCACCGCCGATGGCTTGCGGCGCATTGCGGAAACCGCCTGGCAAGTCAACGAGAAAACCGAAAACATTGGGGCACGGCGCCTGCATACCGTCATGGAACGCCTGCTGGAACAGGCCTCCTTCGGTGCGGCGGATGCCGGGTTGCAGCAACAGCCGTTGACCATCGACGCCGACTACGTCAACAGCCAGCTACAGGCCCTGAGCGAAGACGAAGACCTGTCGCGCTTCATTCTCTGAGTTGAGAGTCGCACTATGACCGAACGTGCCCCGCGCCCCATCGACATACACCTGCACCGCGCCTCGCGGGAGCTCGAGCTGGCATATGCCGGTGGGGAAACCTATCGCCTGCCCTGTGAGTACCTGCGCGTCTACTCCCCCTCAGCCGAGGTGAAGGGCCACGGCCCGGGGCAGGAAGTGCTGCAAACCGGCAAGATGCACGTCGCCATCACCGACATCCGCCCCGTGGGACACTATGCACTGCAACTGGTATTCGATGACGGTCACGACACCGGGCTCTACGCCTGGGATTACCTCTACCAGCTGTGCACACAGCGTGAAACCCTCTGGCAAGACTACCTCGACCGCATGTCGGCGGCCGGTGCCACGCGGGACCCCCAGGTGCAGGTCATCCAGTTCCAGCCCTGACCACGGGAGCCACATCGCGCTACAATAGCTGCCCTGTTGCAGGACGGCGGAGGCCGCATGAGCGATAAACGCACCACCCATTTCGGTTACCGGGAAGTCGATGAGGACGCCAAGGCCGGCCTCGTGGCCAACGTCTTTCATTCGGTGGCGGGGCGCTATGACCTGATGAATGACCTCATGTCCGGCGGTATACACCGGATATGGAAGCGTTTCACCGTCGAACTCAGTGCTGTGCGCTCGGGCCAATCGGTGCTGGATATTGCCGGCGGCACGGGTGACCTGGCGGCAAAGTTCGCCGACATCGTCGGCCCCACCGGTCGCGTGGTGCTGGCAGACATCAACGAATCCATGCTCAACGTGGGCCGTGACAAACTGCTGGACCACGGTTACCAGGGCAACCTCGAGTTCGTGCAGGCGGATGCGCAGTACCTGCCCTTTCCCGACGACAGCTTCGACTGCGTCAGTATCGCCTTCGGCCTGCGCAACGTCACTGACAAGGCCCTCGCCCTGCGCTCCATGCTGCGCGTGCTCAAGCCCGGCGGGCGGCTGCTGGTGCTGGAGTTCTCCAAGCCGGTCAACCCGCTGCTGGAAAAAGCCTACGACAGCTACTCCTTCCGCGTGCTGCCGTTCATGGGCAAGCTGGTCGCAGGGGACAGCGACAGCTACCAGTACCTGGCGGAATCCATCCGCATGCACCCCGACCAGGATACGCTGCTGGGCATGCTGGAGGATGCAGGCTTCGTCAACTGCGAATACCACAACCTCACCGGCGGTGTTGTCGCCCTGCACCGGGGCTTCAAGGCCTGACATGGCGGCCACTGGCCTTGATCCGACGCTGACCACAGCGGCCCTGGCTGCGCTGGAAGCGGCGCTCAACCGCGCCCTGACGCTGGATCCGGCTGGTCAACAGCATCTGTCCCGGCTGGCCGGACGCACCTTCGCTATTGAGTGCACCGCACCCGTCATCCACGTGTACCTGCAACCGGGCGCGGAACGCACCCGCCTGCTCGGCTACTACGATGGCCCGGTGACCACGCGCGTGCGCGGCAGTGCCTCCGATTTTGCCGAGTTGGCGGGTGCCAGCGACCCGGCCGCCACCCTGATCAACGGCAACCTGGTGCTGCAGGGCGACAGCGCGCCGCTGATCGAACTGCAGGGCATCATCGGGCGCCTGGACCTGGACTGGGAAGCGCCGCTGGTGAACGTGCTCGGAGACGTTGCAGGGCATCAGCTTGCGCAGTTCCTGCGCGCAGGTTTCAGTGCCGGCACGGCCGCGTCGACCAGCCTGCTGCGGCAGCTCGAAGAGTTCATCCACGAGGAAGCGCGCCTGACGCCGCCCCGGCTGGAAGTCGAGGACTTCTACGGCGACGTGCAAGCCCTGCAGCAACGCGTGGAGCGGCTGGGGTCGCGGCTGGAGCGACTGCGCAAGCGCATCCGGGGCGCCGGGCAGTGAGCGCCGGGCTGTTTTCCCGCAGCCGGCGGCTGCTCCTGATCCTGCGCGTCGCCGGGCGCTACCGGCTACAGGAGTTTGTCGAGGCCGAAGCGCTGCCCACGGCCCTGCGGCTGCTGCTGCGGCTATCGCCCTGGCGCAACAGCCAACCCGGCATGAGCCGGGGAGAGCGGTTGCGCCGGGCGCTGGAAGCCCTGGGCCCGGTCTTCATCAAGTTCGGTCAACTCCTGTCGACACGACGCGACCTGCTGCCCGCCGACATTGCCGACGAACTGGCGCGACTGCAGGACAAGGTGCCCCCCTTCGACGAAACGCTGGCAGCGGGGATTATCGCATCCGCCCTGGGGGAGCCGGTGCACACCCTGTTTGCAAGATTCGAGTCCGTGCCCATTGCCTCGGCCTCGGTGGCGCAGGTGCACGGTGCAACGCTGCACAGCGGGGAAGAGGTCGTGGTCAAGGTGCTGCGCCCGGACATCGAGCCGGTAATACGCCAGGACCTCGCACTGCTCTATACCCTCGCGCGGCTGGTACAGCGCTACCTGCCCGATGGTCGCAGGCTGCGCCCGGTGGAGGTGGTGGCGGACTACGAGCTGACCATCCTCGACGAGCTGGATTTGCGCCGCGAGGCAGCCAACGCCTCCCAGCTGCGGCGCAACTTCGAGGGCAGCGATCTGGTCTACGTACCCCAGGTGCATTGGGACTACACGCGCAGCAACGTGATGGTGGCGGAGCGTATCAGCGGTATTCCGGTGACCGATATGGCGGCGCTCGAGGCATGCGGCACCGACCTCAAGCTGCTCGCCGAACGCGGTGTGGAAATCTTCTTTACCCAGGTATTCCGCGACAACTTTTTCCACGCCGACATGCACCCGGGCAATATCTTCGTCAACGCCACAGACCCCGCCAACCCGCGCTACATCGCCGTGGATTGCGCCATCGTGGGCAGTCTCAGCGACGCGGACCAGTATTACCTCGCACGCAATCTGCTGGCGGTGTTCCAGCGCGACTACCGCGCGGTCGCCGAACTGCACGTGGAGTGTGGCTGGATACCCCCGGACACCCGCGTGCAGGATTTCGAGTCCGCCATGCGCGCGGTCTGTGAACCCGTGTTCGAGCGGCCCATCAGCGACATCTCCTTCGGCCAGCTGCTGATTTACCTGTTCAGCACGGCGCGCCGCTTCGACATGGAAGTGCAGCCTGCGCTGGTCCTGCTGCAGAAAACCCTCCTCAACATTGAGGGCCTGGGTCGCCAGCTCTACCCCCAGCTTAATTTGTGGGACACCGCACAGCCCTTTCTCGAGCGCTGGGTGCAGGAGCGCTATTCGCCACAGTCCATGCTGCGGCGCCTGCAGCGACACTTCCCTTCCTGGCTGGAGCAGTTGCCGCAGGTGCCGGATGCCGTGCTCGACAACCTGCAGCGCAGGCCCGGCGCGCCCGATCTCTCGCGTCAGCAACGCCAGCAACAGCAGCGCCGGCTGGCCCTGCAGCGCGCGCAACAGCGCCGGACATCGCGGCGTCACCTCGCGGCCGCGGCACTCGCCGTCGGCGGGCTGGTACTGGCGCTGCCCGGGGGATGGGCCTTCCTCACCACGGTGCCCGCCGCCAGCTGGCTATTGCTCGCGGGATCCCTGCTGCTGCTCTGGCCGGGGCGCAGCGCGGACGAATAGGCGGGGTCATGCCCTTGTGCCATAATGCCTCGCTATGGACACCGTAACCCCTGACAACTCCGCAGCCCTGCTGCAGGCCGTGCACTGGAATGACCAGGGCCTGGTGCCTGCGATCGCCCAGGACGCCGCCAGCGGCGATGTGCTGATGCTGGCCTGGATGAACGCCGAAGCGCTGCAGCGCACGGTGGAATCCGGACGCGCCGTGTACTGGTCGCGCTCGCGCCAGGCGCTGTGGCGCAAGGGCGAGAGCTCGGGCAATGTGCAGCTGCTGCGCGAACTGCGCCTGGACTGCGATGGCGACACCGTGCTGCTGCGCGTGGAGCAGGTGGGTGGCGTCGCCTGTCACACCGGGCGTCGCCACTGTTTTTACCAGCGCTGGACCGGTGAAGGCTGGAACATCACCGACCCCGTGCTGAAGTCACCGGAATCAATGTACGGAAAGACACCGTGAACGATGTTTTGCAACAATTGGACGCGATACTCGCGGCGCGCCGCACGGCAAGCCCGGAGAGTTCCTACGTGGCCAGCCTGCATCACCGGGGTCTGAACAAGATTCTGGAGAAGGTCGGGGAAGAAGCGACCGAGGTCATTATTGCCGCCAAGGATGCGGGGGAGAACCGCGCGGAGCTGGTGGGCGAAGTGGCTGACCTCTGGTTTCACACCCTGGTCATGCTCTCCCACCTGGAGCTGGACTCCAGCGCGGTGCTGGATTGCCTGGCAGAGCGCTTCGGCGTGTCCGGGCTGGACGAAAAGGCCTCTCGCGGCTGACCGCGAGATCACCATTACACAACGGAGACACACATGGGTATCGGTGGCATCAGTATCTGGCAATTGTTGATCATTCTCGCCATTGTCATCATGTTGTTCGGCACCAAGCGCCTGCGCACACTGGGCAGCGACCTCGGCAGCGCCGTGAAGGGCTTCCGCAAAAGCATCCAGGATGATGACAGCGGCAAGACCGAAGCCGAGGCCAAGGACGACACCAGTGGCGAAGCACGGAGCGACAACAGCAAGTCGTGACACGCCGCCATGTTTGATATCGGGTTCGCCGAGCTACTGCTTATCGGAGTGGTCGGGCTGCTGGTGATCGGGCCCGAGCGGCTGCCCTCGACGATCCGTACTGTGAGCGCCTGGCTGGCGCAGATCCGCCGCGGCTTCAATCAGATCCGCAGCGAGGTCGAGCAGGAACTGCACAACGACGCCATCATGCAGGAGCTGCGCAAAACCGGTAGCGACCTGAAGCGCGATGCGCAGCAAGCCAGCGACTCCTTGAAGGCGGCCAGCGGCAGCAACGCCGCAACAGCGCCCACGTCCACAGAGGATTCCGGGCAGGCGAGCCCCCCCAGGCAGGTCAGCCCCGACAAGGAGCCCCCGGGGCAATGAGCGACGACAGCGAAGACCAGCCCCTGCCCCTGGTGGCGCACCTCACCGAGCTGCGCGACCGCCTCCTGCGCGCGCTGCTCGCCGTCCTGATCGTGTTCATCGGCCTGTTTCCCTTCGCCAACGAAATCTACAGCTTCGTTTCCGAGCCACTGCGCGCGCTGCTGCCGGAGGGCACGTCGATGATCGCCACCGATGTCGCCTCGCCGTTCCTGACGCCATTCAAGCTCACCCTGGTCGCCGCAGTGTTCATCGCCATTCCCTACGTGCTCTACCAGGCCTGGAGCTTCATAGCACCGGGCATGTACCGGCATGAAAAGCGCCTCGCCATACCCTTGCTGGCCTCCAGCGTAGTGCTGTTTTACGCCGGCGCGGCCTTCGCCTACTACGTGGTGTTTCCGCTGGTGTTCGGGTTCTTTACCAGCGTGGGGCCGGACGATATCGCCATCATGACCGATATCAACAGCTACCTGAACTTTGTGCTCAAGCTGTTTTTCGCCTTCGGTATCTCCTTTGAGATCCCCATCGCGGTGGTGATCATGATCGCCGCCGGGATCACTACACCCGAGGATCTCGCGCGTAAGAGGCCCTACGTCATCGTCGGCTGCTTCGTCTTTGGCATGCTCCTCACCCCGCCCGACGTGATCTCGCAGGCCCTGCTGGCGGTACCAATGTGGTGCCTGTTCGAACTGGGCATCGTCTTCGGGCGCCTGATCAAACGGCGCAGCGCAGCTCCGGCAGACGCGGAGTAATGGCGGCGAAGCCCGGTCGCAGCCTGTCACCGCTGCTGGCCATACTGCGTTTCCTGCTGCCCTACCGGGCACGCCTGCTGGCCGCCGGCACCGCGCTGGTCTTTACCGCGGGGGCCACGCTGTTTCTCGGCCGGGGTATCCAGGTGCTGATCGACGAGGGCTTCAGCGGCGGCACCCGTGCCGACCTCGCCAATGCCATCGGCGTCATCCTGGTCATCGCCGCCGCCATGGCGGTGGGCACTTTTGCCCGTTTCTATTTCGTCTCCTGGCTGGGCGAGCGGGTCAGCGCCGACATCCGCAATGCGGTGTTCGACAATATCATTCATCTCGACCCCGGGTATTTCGAAACCAACCGCAGCGGCGAAATCATGTCGCGCCTCACCACCGACACCACACTGCTGCAGACCATCATCGGCTCTTCCCTGAGCATGGCGCTGCGCAGCGGCCTGACCCTGCTCGGCGGTCTGGTACTGATGTTCATCACCAATATCCAGCTCAGCCTGATCATTACCGTGGCGGTGCCGCTGGTACTGCTGCCCATCCTGTTCTTCGGACGCCGCGTGCGGCGCCTGTCCACCCAGAGCCAGGACAGCATCGCCAGCGTCGGCAGCTACGCCGGCGAGATTATCCAGCACATCCGCACCGTGCAGAGCTACACCAGCGAAAGCCGTGAAAGTGCGGCCTTCGCCCGGGAAGTGGAGCGCGCCTTTGCCATTGCCCGGCGACGCATTCGCCAGCGCGCCCTGCTGGTGGGAGTCGCCATCCTGCTGCTGTTCGGCGGCATGGCGGCAATGCTCTGGAGTGGCGGGCAATCGGTCATCAGCGGCGAGATGAGCGGCGGCGAGCTGGGCGCGTTCGTGTTCTATGCGCTGATGGTGGGCTCCGGCTTCGCGACCATCTCGGAGGTGTGGGGTGAACTGCAGCGCGCGGCTGGCGCCTCCGAGCGCCTGCTGGAGCTGCTGCATACCCGCAGCGAAATTATTGACGGCACGAGCCATGCGGTGCCTCGCAGGGCCAGCCTGAGCCTGCGCAACGTCACCTTCGCCTACCCGGCGCGCCCGGCTGACCCGGCACTGAAGGGCCTGTCACTGGTCATTGAAGAAGGCAAGAGCCTGGCCCTGGTCGGCCCGTCCGGCGGTGGCAAATCCACCCTGTTCCAGCTGCTGCTGCGCTTCTACGACCCGCAGGGCGGTGCGCTGCTGTTTGACGGCGTGGACCTGCGCGACATGCGCCTGGAAACCCTGCGCCAGCAAATGGCCCTGGTACCGCAACAACCGGCGCTGTTCACCGGCACCGTGCGCTACAACATTGCCTACGGCATGCCCGCAGCCAGCGCGGAGGAGGTGGAGGCGGCGGCCAGGGCCGCCCACGCCCACGAATTCATCCAGCGCCTGCCCAACGGCTACGACAGCGAACTGGGGGAGCAGGGCGTGCGCCTGTCCGGCGGCCAGCGCCAGCGGATCGCCCTGGCCCGGGCCATACTCGCCAACCCCCGCGTGCTGTTGCTGGATGAGGCCACCAGTGCCCTGGACAGCGAGAGCGAACACCAGGTGCAACTCGCCCTGGAAGAACTGATGCGCAACCGTACCACGGTGATCATCGCCCACCGCCTGTCAACCATACGCCACGCGGACCGCATTGCAGTGCTGGACAAGGGCCAGCTGGTGGCCACGGGAACACATGACAGTCTGTTGCGGGATTCACCGCTGTATGCGCGGCTGGCGCAGTTGCAGTTTCGGCAGCAGTAAGCGACGCGACCTCTGTGTTTATTCCTTTTGATTGAACGCCCTATTGTGGTGCTTATCGGCGCACAGGTTCCCGACCCACGTTGCGACGCCACGAAGATGACGCGTAAGTAGCGCCTTGTCGCCACCCTGTTCAGAACGGATTCGTTGCGTGTATCACTTCATCCGTGTGCTCCCCCAGTCGTGGGGGTGGGCTGCGGTAACATACCGGAGTGCGTGACAGCTTGATCGGATTGCCCACGAGTTCCAGCTCGGGATTTTCCGGGTGCCGTACCTTCACCCGCATCTCGCGGGCAAGAATCTGGGGTTCTGCAAAAACGTCCGCAACCGTGTTAATGGGCCCGGCCGGCACACCGGCGCTTTCCAGCCGCGCAAGCCAGTCATCTTTGCCCCGTTCTAGTAGCGCCCGCTGCAAGCGTGGAATCAGCTCCTCCCGGTACTGAACCCGTGCGCGATTGGAGGCAAAACGTTCGTCACGCGCCAACTCCGGCAGGTCCAGCACCTCCACAAAGCGGGCAAACTGAACATCGTTGCCCACAGCCACAATCAGGTGGCCGTCGGCAGCGACAAAACTTTGGTACGGTACGATATTGGGGTGCGCATTACCCAGACGGGCGGGGTTCAATCCGCCAACCAGGTAGTTGGTCGCCTGGTTGGCGAGGCTCGCGACGGTCACGTCCAACAGGGACAGATCAACCTGCTGCCCCAGCCCCGAGCGCTCCCGCTCTGCCAGCGCCGCGAGAATACCCACCGCAGCGTAGAGACCGGTCATGATATCCGACAGCGCCACCCCGACTTTCTGCGGCCCCGCCCCAGGCTCTCCATCAGCCGCCCCGGTCACACTCATAAGCCCGCCCATGGCCTGCACCAGAAAGTCGTAACCTGGCCGACTGCTAAGAGGCCCGGTTTGTCCGAACCCGGTGATGGAGCAGTACACAAGCCCCGGATTATCCTTCTGAAGACTCCTGTAATCCAGGCCGTAGCGGGCAGCATCGCCCACCTTGAAGTTCTCCAGTACCACATCACTCTGCGCCGCGAGCCGGCGCAGGGTCGTCTGACCTTCCGGGGTCTTGATATCGACACAGATCGAGCGCTTATTGCGGTTGGCACACAAGAAATAGGCGGACTCTGCTGTATCGACACCCGCTTCGTCCCGCAGGTAGGGTGGGCCCCAGGCACGGGTGTCATCCCCGACACCGGGACGCTCCACCTTGATCACCTCCGCGCCCAAATCCGCCAGTAACTGGCTCGCCCAGGGCCCCGCGAGAATACGGGACAAATCCAATACCTTGAGATGCGACAATGCCCCCACGGTCAAAAGGCTGGGATACCGGTTTGGGTGCGCCCGAGAATCATGGCGTGCACATCGTGCGTACCCTCGTAGGTGTTGACCACCTCCAGGTTCACCATGTGGCGCATGACAGGGTACTCGTCCGAGATGCCGTTGCCACCGAGCATATCGCGCGCAACACGGGCGATATGCAGAGACTTGCCACAGGAGTTACGCTTTATCAGGGAAATCAGCTCCGGCGCAACCTGCCCGGCGTCCATCAACTCACCGGCCCGCAGGCAACCCTGTAGTCCGAGGCTGATCTCGGTCTGCATATCGGCCAGTTTCAGTTGCACCAGCTGCTTGGAGGCCAAGGGCACCCCGAACTGAGTACGCTCCAGAGTGTAGTCGCGGGCCGCGTGCCAGCAGGCCTCGGCGGCGCCGAGCGCACCCCAGGCAATGCCATAACGCGCGTTGTTAAGGCAGCCGAAGGGGCCCTTCAACCCTTCCACATTGCTCAAGAGGTTCTCCTCGGGCACATAGACCTCATCCATCACGATCTCGCCGGTGATCGACGAGCGCAGCGCCAGCTTGCCCTCGATCTTTGGCGCGGAAAGGCCTTTCATGCCTTTCTCAAGCACGAATCCACGAATTTTGCCGTCATCGGTCTTGGCCCAGACCACGAATACATCGGCGATCGGGCTGTTGGTAATCCACATCTTGCTGCCAGACAGACTGTACCCACCATCGACGCTGCGGGCGCGGGTTACCATGGAACCGGGGTCCGAGCCATGATCGGGCTCTGTCAAGCCGAAACAGCCGATCCATTCACCGGTCGCCAGCTTGGGCAGATATTTCTCGCGTTGCTCTTCGCTGCCATACGCGTAAATAGGGTACATCACCAGAGAGGACTGAACGCTCATCATAGAGCGGTAGCCTGAGTCGACGCGTTCGATCTCCCGCGCAATCAGACCGTAGCTGATGTAGTCAACACCGGGGCAACCGTAACCGTCGATGGTCGACCCCAACAGGCCCATCTCGCCCATCTCCTGAAAAATACCCTTATCGGTGTGTTCAGCGCGGAAGGCCTCACGCACCCGTGGGGCCAGGCGCGACTGTGCGTACTGGGCGGCACTGTCGCGCACCATGCGCTGCTCGTCGGTGAGTTGCTGGTTAAGCAGAAAGGGGTCCTGCCAGTCCAGTTTCTGCCAGGATTTTGAGGGTGTCATGAAAGGCTCCTGAACGGATTACTGAGTGCGTATGGATTAACGCGTAAGGTAACGCAGATTTTAATATCATAAAAATATATATTTACTATGAGCTTCATATATTTTATATATTTATAAATGGATCTCCGAAAACTGCATATATTCACGACGGTCGCCCGGTTGGGCAGTTTCAGTCAGGCCGCCGAAACCTTGCACATGGCCCAACCCGCCGTCAGCATCGCCGTGCGTAAGCTAGAAGAGGAACTGGGGGTAGCGCTGCTGGACCGCAGCGGACGACGTGTACGCACAACCGCCGAAGGGCTGGAGCTCCAACAGCGGGCAGCGAACATTCTCGATCAGGTGGAAGCACTGCAGCACACTCTGGGAGAACACAGACAGTTGCTTCGAGGTGAACTCACTATCAGCTGTCCGGCCATGGTCGCCACCTATTTCCTGCCACAACTGGTGGGTGACTTCCTCGCCTACCATCCCGGCCTCAGCGCCAGCATCAGCCAGCGCGGCACCAACGACATTAAACAACAGCTACTGCGCGGCGAAGCGGAGCTTGGCGTGATCAGTGAAGACAATCTTGAGGATACCGCCCCGCTGGAACGCGTGTCGCTGATGGAGCAACCCATCCTTCTGTGTATGCACGCCGAGCACCCTTGGGCCAGGCGCAGGGAGATCGCTGTGGAAGAGCTCCAGGATAGCCCCATGGTCGTCTACGAGAGCGGGTATTTCATTCGCGACCGTCTCGACGCGCTTTGCCGGGCAAAAGGGGTTCGCCCCGAAATGCGCATGCAAACCAACTTTTTGCCCCTGCTGGTGAGCATGGTGCGCCAGGGGATCGGGACGACGATCGGCCTGAAAATCATGATCGCAGCGGAACCGGGTCTGGTCGGGGTGCCACTGGAAGGGAACGCCAAGTTGCGCATGGCGCTGGCGCGCCGCGCGGGCAGCAAGCTATCGCGTGTCAACCAGGCCTTTTTTGACTGGCTGCCAAACCAGATAAGCCCCGATGCTTCGCCGGCGCTAGAGGCAGGACGCCCTGGCGACTAGCCGAAGACCTCCCCCGCCACAAGGCGGACCTTCTCCACAAACTCGTCGCCAACAATCCATAGTTGCGGATGTCGACTACCCGGGGAATATCCGCGAGGCTATGCACCGCATCCTCGAACTCGCGACTATCCCCTCATTGACTCAAAGGCCTCTCAGAGCCTGAGGACACACGACCGGGCTTTAACGTTGGGAATTCCCGTTTTCGCAGGGTGCGCTAACGGCCTGTGGATGCACAAGCATCCACAGGCCGTAAAGGCTAGCTGAACTCGCGGATCAGGCCGCCGATGCTTTCCTTGGCATCGCCGAACAACATGTG
>DIAF01000001.1:8158-8518 GCA_002414665.1 Halieaceae bacterium UBA5085 | reverse complement strand
CTGTCACTGAGGAACTGGTTGGTATCCACCTCCTTGCTCTCTTCCGTGTAGCGCAGGCCTACAGTCAGCCGCACACTGTCGCTGAGGTTGAACGTGCCCTGGCCAAACACCGCGAAGGAGTCGGCATCCTGCTCATAGAGGTGGTTGCGTCCAATCTGCTCGGCCGAGTAGGCCCCGCCGCTGACCACGGTGAACAGGCTGTTGACACCCAGCAGCGCGGGTACCAGCCCGTTCATGTTGGCATCCAGCGTGACGCGCCGGTCGAACTTGAGCGTACTCTCCTCGTAGTACACGCCGGCGACATAGTCGAAGAATTCGCCGCCGGGCGAGGCAAAACGGAATTCCTGACTGAACTGCTCG
>DIAF01000001.1:7709-7932 GCA_002414665.1 Halieaceae bacterium UBA5085 | reverse complement strand
CCGTGGTGGAGGTCAGGGTGCCACCAGGGAGTTCGTAGTCGATATTCAGGGCAAAGTTATCGAAGTCCTCATCACTGCCATCCGGGTTCCTGCCGATACCGAGGCTGCCGCTGCCGACACCATTGTCCTTGAAGGACACAAACTCCCGTTGCCCGATCTCTGCAAAGTCGGGGAAGAACGTGTCTGTCAACAGATAGGCAATGGTGGCAAAGGCCGAGCGGTT
>DIAF01000001.1:7275-7501 GCA_002414665.1 Halieaceae bacterium UBA5085 | reverse complement strand
AAGGCCGAGCGGTTGGGAAACAACTCGTCGCGGCTGGCCGGGTCAAGGTAGCGCTTGGTGGTGGATGGTGAGCCGATGCGCTCGTATTCCGTGTTGCTGTACTTGAAGTTTACGTCCAACTGCTCGGTAGGCTGCCACACGGTAGTGATACGGAAGGCGGTTTCATCGATTTCCCCCTCGGAGCGGTTGAGGAATTCGTTGTCCATGTAGCCATCAGTCATGCGCG
>DIAF01000001.1:6825-6971 GCA_002414665.1 Halieaceae bacterium UBA5085 | reverse complement strand
GTCAGCGACCCCTGTACGAAGCCCTCCAGCAATTGCCCATCGTGTGACTCGTAGCTGGCGGCGATTTCGCCGCTGAACTCCTCGCCCGGGTCCGGTGATGCGCTGATGATGTTCACAGCCCCCGCGACGGTGTTCTTGCCGAACAG
>DIAF01000001.1:5447-6618 GCA_002414665.1 Halieaceae bacterium UBA5085 | reverse complement strand
TTGCCGAACAGTGTGCCCTGCGGGCCCCGCAGGACCTCTACCCGTTCAAGATCGAGGAAACCCGAGCGGTACTGGCGGCCACGGCCCATGTAAATGCCATCGATGTACATACCGACCGACTGCTCAAAACCCTGGTTGTTGCCTGAGCCGACACCGCGCAGGTAGATATTGGTGTTAACCGAGGCCGCTGCCACATAGAGGTTGGGCACATAGTTCGACAGGGCCTGCATGTTGGGAATGCCGGCGCTCTGCAGCTTCTCGCCCTGAATGGCGGACACGGATATCGGCACGTCCTGCAGACTTTCTGCACGCTTCTGTGCGGTAACGATGACCTCTTCAAGTTGCTGGCTGTTGGCCAGCGGTGTTGCGGACAGTACGGCGAACGCCGCGACCAGTGGAGCCTTGCGGAAATGGAAAGCCATGTAGTAGCCCTTCTTGTCAGCTGTTATAAGAATTATGGCTGGCACTCTGCGGCGCCAGTGACGCGCTTACATACTAGGTGATTACCTCTCGTGGACACAATACCCTGTGCTCCCGGTCTTTCGCCGGGCTTGTTGCTGTCTGTTACGCTGCGCTCAAGCGGTTTGAGGAAAGGAGAACTGATTATGGCAACCCGTTTCGAAACCGACAGCATGGGCGAGGTGCAGGTGCCTGAGGACGCCCTGTTTGGTGCGCAGACCCAGCGCGCCCTGAATCATGCCGGCATTCTTCCCGGGCGCGGCATGCCCCCCCCGTTTCTGCACGCACTGGCTCTGATCAAGGCGGCCGCAGCACGTGCCAACGCGAAGGTCGGTGTGCTGTCTCCCGCGGTGGCGAGCGCCATTGCCGATGCTGCGGAGACCGTGGCAGCCGGTCAGCATGCTGATGCGTTCCCCGTGCCGGTGTTTCAGACCGGCTCCGGCACCAGCAGTAACATGAATATGAATGAGGTGTTGGCCACCCTGGCGACGACCAGCCTGGGTGAGCGGGTGCACCCCAACGATCATGTGAATTGCAGCCAGAGTAGCAATGACGTGGTGCCATCTGCCACCGCCCTCGCCGCGGCGCGGGAGATTCACGCGACGCTGTGTCCCGCTCTTGAAAACCTGGAGGCCGAGCTCCTGGGGCGCGGCGCGGAGTTCCAGTCCGTGATAAAAACGGGGCGTACGCATCTCATGGATGCCATGCCGGT
>DIAF01000001.1:3477-5342 GCA_002414665.1 Halieaceae bacterium UBA5085 | reverse complement strand
CATCTCATGGATGCCATGCCGGTGACCCTGGGTTTTGAGCTGCGCACCTGGGCGGCTCAGCTGCAGGACTGCCGGCAGCGGCTAGCCGACCTGCAGCCGCGCCTCTGCGCCCTGCCGATCGGAGGGTCTGCGGTGGGGACCGGGGTCAACGTGCCTTCAGGCTACGTCCGCGCCCTGCTGGAGACGCTCAGCACGCGCGTGGGGTTCACGCTGACTGCCGCCGCTCAGCCCGCAACCCGGATGGCGGGTCAGGAGACGGCAGCCGAGTGCTCAGCCTGCCTGCGCAGCATTGCGTTGGTCTTGATCAAGATGTGCAACGACCTGCGCTGGATGAATTCGGGGCCGCTTGCCGGTTTGGGTGAAGTGCAGTTGGAGGCGCTGCAGCCGGGGTCCTCCATTATGCCGGGAAAAGTCAACCCGGTGATACCGGAGGCGGTGCTGATGGCGGCCACCGAGGTGCTGGGTAACGACGCCACCGTGGTGATGGCGGCGCAGTCGGGCAATTTCCAGCTTAACGTGATGTTGCCGCTGCTGGCGGACAAACTGCTGGGCAGTATCGCGCTGCTGAGCGGGAGCTGTGTGTCGATGACGGACTGCATCAGCGGCCTGCAACCCCTGGCGGATCAGGCGGCGGCGACGTTGGCGCGCAACCCGGTGCTGGTAACGGCGCTGAACCCTGAAATTGGCTACGAGGCCGCTGCGGCCATCGCCAAGCGTGCACTCAGGGAGGGGCGCCCGGTTCTCGATGTGGCGCTGGAGGACACCGATCTGCCGCGCGAAACCCTGGCGCGTCTGCTGGACCCGGGGCCTCTGGCCCGGGGTGAGCATGGGGATTAGCGCGCAAGTGATGGGATTCGGTCGGGATTGACGTACCGCAGCGGCGCGTAATCGGTGATGCTGTCAGCCACTGGAACGCAGGTGGATCGAGAGGAGGTCGCCAATGTCGCTGCACACCGGTCAACACGTGCTGGCTGTTGTATTGTGCCTTCCCCTGCTGCTGCCTGCCGCCAGTCGCGCGCAGCTGCCACTGAACATTGAAGAATTGCTGGTCTCACCCAGTACGCTGACGCTGCAGACGCTGTTCAGCTACAGCAGTACTGATCGCCCCTTGAATGGAGCCGTCCCGGGTGTGGCGCCGGTACCAGCGGCCAACCTGCAGACCCGCTCCGCAACGGCACTCACCCGCTTGCGCTATGGTTTGGGCCCTACCGTCGAGGTCAATGCCGACCTGCAGCGCACGCGCGTCGACTGGCAGCAGCCGGCCGCGTCCGGTGGTGGCGATGAATACGCGCTGCGGGTGGGCGGCAGTTGGCTGCTGTCGCCCGATACGGAAACACCGGCGCTGCTGCTCAGTGGTGGCGTTGACGCCCTGGCCACGAGCTGGCTGGCTCCGGGCGAGCGCTACAGTGGAAAGACCCTGCGCGCCGGTGCTCATCTGTATCGGGCGCTGGACCCGGTCGTACTCTCGCTGGCGCTGTCCTGTGAATGGCGTCGGCCTCGCGCCATGGGTGCGCGCCGCTACGATCCTGGGGATATTTTTCGCCTGCAGCCGCAGGTCAATTTTGCTGTCAATCGCCGGGTTACGTTGATTGGGGGGCTCTCCTGGCAGTATGTCGGTCGCGAGCGCGTGAATACGACACCGGTAGCGGGCAGCCTTTACCAGACCGGCTTGACCTTCGGTCTTGGCTTGCAGGCAGGACCGGGCTCAATCATTTTTGTGGATACCCGTGTCGTCACCAGCGGCGGTCGCGGTGCGAGTCTGGGTGTGGACTGGCACTACCGGTTTTAGCGTGAGAGTAGCAGCGAAGAACGCCATGCGCGTGGGCTTCGCCGGGGAACTACCTGTGTACAAGGAGACGTACCAT
>DIAF01000001.1:2812-3268 GCA_002414665.1 Halieaceae bacterium UBA5085 | reverse complement strand
ACCATGAAAACACTAACGGCAATCGGCAGCAGCCTCGCACTGGCTGCGGTCATCCTCAATCCGGCAGCCGCGAGCGCCGCGCCAGCGAGCGATGCGCCCTGGATGGCCAGCGCCTTTGGCAGCTCCGGAACCACACTCGAGGGCGCAACGTCGCTGTCGACGCAGGACCTCGAGGCCAGTACTGGGCGTTGGGCACCGCTGGCGCTCGCGCTCGGTATTGCGGGCGTGGATCTCGCGTTGATCTCCGTTTACTGGGGTATCTACCTGCCGACCTACGGCGGTGGTGGCTCCTGCGCCGTCTGCAACGACGCAAAGTTCAACGCGCATTGAGTCCGCAGGGTAGCGCCCGCCCAGCTGAGCTATGCTTCGTGAGTCGGGCGCTATCTTTAGCTCAGCAAGCTTCGAAGGGGGGGTTACATGCGTGATCCGGTATTGGAGAAAAAGCTCAGGGATTAT
>DIAF01000001.1:1933-2685 GCA_002414665.1 Halieaceae bacterium UBA5085 | reverse complement strand
GAGAAAAAGCTCAGGGATTATCGGTTCGAGCAATTGGAACTGCGCTACTCGATTCGATACCTGGTTCAGGGCAGTGTTGTGGTTGTTGCCGTCTCTGGCTTCCTGGTTGCGGTGTTCCACGCGCACTGGCCAGCGGCGGTTTTTCTCGCGCTTGCCGCAGCGGGGCTGGCATTGGTTGCCGGCACGGCAATGCGCCTCAGTCGCCGTCGCGCCCTCGCGCAGATGCGCCGCGAACTGCCCGCCGACGAGCCCTACGAGCCCCCCGGGGATGTTCTCTGACGGCGGATACCGGCGGTCCCTGGGTTGCTGCCTGGCGCTGTGGGCCTGCAGCGCACTGGCGACTCCGTTGACGCAGGCAAACGATGCCGCGTCGTTCAGTTCCTGGCTCGCACTGCGCGATGCCGGCGTCGTCAAGCAGGCGCGGGACTTCTCCTGCGGCCTCGCAGCGCTGGCGACCTACTTTACGACATACCTCAACGATCCGCTGTCCGAGGAGGCGTTGCTGCGTCTGCTGGAGGAGCGGGGTGATGATTGGGGGTTGCCCGCGGACTGGCGGGAGCAGGGTGTCTCCTACGCTATCCTCATCGCACTTGCCACGCATCTGGGCGTGCAGGGTGTGGGTCTTGCGGTAACGCCCGAGCGGCTGCTGTCGCTGCAGGTACCTGCCATTGTGCGGCTGCATCCTGAGGGGGGCGCACACTTCAGTGTGCTGCGTGGTATTGATCGTGCGGGACGTGTGCAACTGGCGGACC
>DIAF01000001.1:995-1844 GCA_002414665.1 Halieaceae bacterium UBA5085 | reverse complement strand
GGGACGTGTGCAACTGGCGGACCCCCGTTGGGGTAACCGGCAATTGAGCCGGACACAGTTTCTCGACCTGTGGCTGGATCCCGCGCGGGATGCCAAAGTCGGTACGCTGCTCCTGCTGCGCAATACCCGCAGCGCGCGGCAGCAGCGTGAAGGGTACTTCACGCTTCTGCCGAAGCAGCCGCTCCTGCGTCCAGGGCTTAACACCGCATCCAGCGCCGTGTGGTCTGCAAGCGGGCGTTGACAATCGGCAGGTGCTGGCCAAGGATGTTCCGCACAAGACGCGTTGCAGTCAGTGATGGGGTGTTCGGCGACTATGAAGTATGCACAAGGTGCTTTGCTTGCAGGATTGCTCCTGCTGGTTTCAATAGCGGGAACAAATGCCCGCGCGACGTCTGCAGATGAGCAACTGCGGGCGTTGTATGAAGCTGAGTACCGTTGGCGACAGCGGGAGTTCGGTCAGGTTCCTGCAGAGCAGGGCGGGTGGCGTGACGGTCCCGCATTGCCGCGCGTGGATGCAGCGACCCAGCGGGACAGGTTGGCCTATTGGGACGCCAGCCTCGCGGCGCTGGCCCGCATACCCGCTGACGCCCTGAGTCCCGAGGGCAGGATCAACGCCGCTGTCTTCAGCCAGATTGTGCAGACACTGGCGGACGACGTGCGCTACCGCACCTACGAGGCCCCACTGAATTCCGACACTTTTTTCTGGAGTGGCCTCTATCCGCGCATGGGTGGTTTCGACACCGAGCAGGCCTATCGTGACTATCTGCAGCGGCTGAGTCAGCTGCCGCGCTTTTTCGCCGAGCACCAGACCAATATGCGGGCGGGGCTGGCGCGGGGCTACAGCGTGCC
>DIAF01000001.1:0-701 GCA_002414665.1 Halieaceae bacterium UBA5085 | reverse complement strand
TCGGAATTATTGCGCTTCATGCGTGAAGACTACCTTCCACACACACGGGAAACGCTGGCGGCTCGGGACTTGCCGGACGGCGACGCGTTCTACCAGACGCAAATCCGCAACTTCACCACACTGGATCTGACCGCGGAGGAGATTCATGCGACAGGTGTTGCCGAGGTGGCCCGCATTCGCGCTGAGATGGACGCGGTTCGCGCGGCCAGCGGGTTCGAGGGGGATATGCCGGCTTTCCTGGAATTTCTGCGCACCGATCCGCAGTTTTACGCGAAAACGCCGCATGAATTACTGGCGTTCACAGCCTGGGTCGCGAAGCGGGTGGACGGTCAGCTGGCCGCGAATCTGGGTTTCCTGCCTCGCCGGCGTTTCACCATTCTGCCGGTGCCGGATGCCATTGCGCCGTTCTATACCGGTGGTCGCGGCGGTCTTGAGAGTTGCCTGTTCAATACCTACAACCTGCCCTCACGGCCACTCTATACGCTCACGGCGCTAACCCTGCACGAATGCGCGCCGGGGCATTCGCTGCAGGCTGCCATCGCCCGGGAGGCCCCCGGTGAGATTCCTGAATTTCGGGCCAACAATTATTTTTCCGGCTACGGCGAGGGCTGGGGCCTCTATACCGAGTGGCTGGGTATTGAGATGGGTGTCTACGACACGCCCTATGAGCACTTCGGGCGGCTTTCCTATGAGATGTGGCG
>DIAF01000007.1:800-8491 GCA_002414665.1 Halieaceae bacterium UBA5085 | reverse complement strand
ATTCAATTTCATAAATGCTTAACGCCTCAATAACCGGCGCGCGTTAGCGCGTCCGGCGCCGAAGGCGCGCAGTTGATTGATTTGTTATGTGAATGCACTTTTTATAACCGAATAAATGTTAGCGTGACTAACCCACATCATTGAGGGAATGACAAATACAAATAGCGTGAAAATACCCGTGCAAAGAGACCACACATAGTCATTCTTTGCCCATCTGAAAAGCTCTGCGTTGGAGAAAAACAACAACAAAAAATAAATGGTAGAAATGGCAATGAATATTATTCCAAATAGCCACCATGGTAGTGGGTTAATAACCATTGCAAAAAATGGCGCCAAGAACAACCAGGCCGTTACAATAATCAAATTTTGAATCGACACTTTTAGGATGGTGCTCAATGCTTTCATGACTATTTACACATAACAGCTTATTAGAAAGACCAGACCGTATAACACCCCGCTTGCTAACTCCAGCACGCCGTGCGAGTTCAAAGGTGATATCCCCCACTGAATCAACAACCTGAGAGACCTGGGTCGCAAGAGCCGCGTGTTAGTCGGAGCATCTGGAGGTTAGCAAGACATCAAATTCGCCCAGGTCATGTGGCGTTTATTTACATAAATTCAATAACTTACCTCAAGCCACTTGACCCGTCTCACGTCTTGTTGGTGAAAAGCCGCTTGCAATCCGTCCGCACCAGACTACTGTATATGTGTACAGTATTTGCGATCAACAACCATGGACGACATCAGACCAGCCATCTCCCCCAACTCGCCCAGGCTACTCGACCAGGTCCGCCGTCACATGCGGGATGCAGGTTATGCCTGGAAGACCGAGAAGACTTACATCCACTGGATCAGGCGCTACATCCTGTTCCACGGCAAACAGCACCCAGCCAGGCTCTCAGATGCTCATATCTGTCAGTTTCTCAGTGCACTGGCCAACGAGCGATCATGTTCACCTTCAACACAACATATAGCGCTGAACGCACTGGTCTATCTCTACAAGAAATTCATGGGGGTAGCTGTCGAGGGCCTGAGCTTCTCACGGGCGAAGGTCCAGCCGCGCCTGCCTGTAGTGTTGAGCCATCAGGAAGCCATGCGGGTTATCGAGCATCTTCATGGGCTGCACCGCACCATGGTCGCACTGCTCTACGGTACTGGTATGCGGCTCAATGAAATGCTCTCTCTGCGCATCAAGGATGTTGATTTTGAGCTGTCCACAATCACCGTGCGCTCGGGAAAGGGCGACAAGGACCGCACCACCATCCTACCGGATCAGTTGAGGCCACTTCTTGAGGAACAGATCACGCGGGTAGCTTGTCAGCACGAGCAGGACCTGAGGGCTGGTTATGGCGAGGTTTATATGCCTTACGCCCTGGCCCGCAAATATCCGAATGCAGCCAAAGAGCTTGCCTGGCAGTACCTGTTTCCCTCAACAGGCATAGGTAAAGACCCGCGAACCGGGGTGCTACGGCGCCATCATCTGCATGAATCCGCATTGCGCAAGGCCCTCTGCAAGGCCAGGCGGGCCTCGGGTATCAACAAACACATCAAGTGCCACACCTTCCGGCACAGCTTCGCTACACGCCTGCTCCAGCAGGGCTACGACCTGCGCACCATACAGAAGTTGCTGGGTCACAGTGACGTCCGTACCACCGAGATCTACACCCATGTGATTCGGCGAGGCGCCATGGGTGTAGTCAGCCCCCTGGATGGTCCGTAACCCATGCCCTACGCCGAACTCCACACCCTCACCTGCTACAGTTTCCTGCGCGGGGCATCGCACCCACAGGAGTTGGTTGAGCGCGCGGCAGAATTGGGGTATCAGGCCATAGCCATCACTGATGAATGCTCACTCGCCGGGGTAGTGAAGGCTCACATCGCTGCCAAACAAGCGGGCATACAGCTCATTATCGGCAGCGAACTGAACCTGGTGGAGGGGCTGCAGCTGGTAGCGCTGGCGCCTTCCCGTGCGGCCTACAGTGAGCTGTCCGGCCTGATCAGCCTGGCCCGGCGACGCAGTCCGAAGGGTGAGTACCGGGTGGCGCTGCGGGATGTCATTTTTCATCTCAAGCGCTGCCTGATCATCTGGAAGCCCACAGGCGCGCCCTCGGACGATGCGGGCGGCAACCCCACTACCGCGGAGCTCGGTTACGGACAACAACTGGCGCGGCTGTGCCGGGGGCGGGTCTGGCTCGGAGTCACCCACGTACTGGGCAACGACGAGATCGCACGCTATGGCCGCCTGCACACACTGGCTCACACGCTGAACCTGCCGATGGTTGCCTGCGGCGCGGTGCGGATGCACGTAGCGTCGCGCAAGCCACTGCACGATGTGTTCACAGCGCTGTACCACAACACCAGCGTGACACAGCTGGGCCGACGCCGGCTGGCCAACAGTCAGCAGCACCTGCGTCGGCCGCAAAAGCTGGCAAAGCTTTACCCGCCCGCCCTGCTCGCCGCCACGCTGGATATCGCCGGCCGCTGCCAGTTCAGTCTGGACGAGTTGCGCTATGAGTACCCGGAGGAAGTGGTGCCACCCGGGCAGAGTGCAGGCAGCTACCTGCGCCAGCTGGTTGAGGAGGGTTGCACGGTGCGCTGGCCCAGCGGTGTACCCACGGAGATACAGCAGCGCATTGACTACGAATTGCAGCTTATTGATGAGCTGTCCTACGAGTACTACTTCCTCACCGTGTACGACATTGTGCGCTTCGCTCGGGAACGCGGCATCCTGTGCCAGGGGCGCGGCTCGGCAGCCAACTCGGTGGTGTGTTATTGCCTGTTCATTACCGAGGTATCGCCAGAGGCGGTGTCACTGCTGTTCGAGCGCTTCATTTCCCGCGAGCGGGATGAGCCACCGGATATCGACGTCGATTTCGAACACGAGCGCCGCGAGGAGGTTATCCAGTACATCTACAGCAAGTACGGCAGGCGCCGCGCAGCACTCGCCGCTACGGTGATCACCTACCGCGCACGCAGCGCGGTGCGCGATGTGGGCAAGGCACTGGGCCTGGACGCGGTGTTCGTTGAGGATCTGGCAAAGTCCCTCGCCTGGTGGGATCGCAGTGCCGACCTGCACAAGCGCTTCGAGGAGCAGGGCGTCACCGGGCACGGCGAGGTGGCGGCGCTGTTCCAGTCGCTGGTGCAGCAGATCCTCGGCTTCCCGCGCCACCTGTCACAGCACGTGGGCGGCTTCGTGATCAGTCGCGGCCCCATCTCCCAGCTGGTGCCGGTGGAAAACGCCAGCATGGCGGAGCGCACGGTCATCCAGTGGGACAAAGAAGACATCGAATCACTCGGGCTGTTGAAGGTGGATATCCTCGCCCTGGGCATGCTCTCGGCAATTCGCAAAAGCCTGGCACTGGTCGCGCGCGATCACCCGCACATCCGCGGGGTCGCCGATGTGCCGCGTGACGATGCGGCCACCTGGCGCATGTTGCAGCAGGCAGATTCCATCGGCGTGTTCCAGATTGAATCCCGCGCCCAGATGACCATGCTGCCGCGGCTTAAGCCCGCCTGTTTTTACGACCTGGTTATCCAGATCGCCATCGTGCGCCCGGGCCCGATTCAGGGCGACATGGTTCACCCCTACCTGCGCAGGCGGCAGGGTCTGGAAGCGGTTACTTACCCCAGTGAAGCGATTCGCTCTGTGCTGGACCGCACACTGGGAGTTCCCATCTTCCAGGAGCAGGTGATTCGGCTGGCAATGGTGGCAGCGGGCTTCTCTGGGGGCGAGGCCGACCAGTTGCGTCGCGCCATCACCAACTGGGGCAAGAACAGCCAGCTGCTGACGTTTGAAGGCAAGCTGGTGCAGGGCATGATTGCGCGCGGTTACGAGGAGGATTTTGCCCACCGCCTGTTCGAGCAGATCAAGGGCTTTGGCGGCTACGGCTTTCCGGAATCCCACTCCGCCAGTTTTGCCCTGCTGGCGTGGGTATCAGCCTGGCTCAAATGCCACCATCCCGCGGCTTTCTATGCAGGCCTGTTGAACAGCCAGCCTATGGGTTTCTATTCCCCCTCCCAGCTGGTGCAGGATGCCCGCCGCCACGGGGTGACGGTGCTGCCAGCCGACGTAAACCACAGCAGCTGGGACCACCGTCTGCTGGACAGCGACGGCAGCAGCCAACAGGCCATACGACTGGGGCTGCGGCTGGTCAAGGGCTTGAGTCGTGACGCTGCACAGCGCGTGATGGAGGCGCGCCGGCAGGCACCGTTTCAACAGGTCAGCCAGCTGCGGCAGCGGGCCGGGCTGGAGCGCAGGGACATGGAGACACTGGCGGATGCCGATGCACTGGCCTCGCTCAGCGGCAACCGCCACCAGTCGCAATGGCAGATCATGGCGCTGGAACAGCCGCGCCCGCTGTTACAGGATGAGCAGCGGCAGCCGGGCAGCCATTTCAATGACGGTGTGCAGCTGCCGGCGCCGGGTGTGGCGGAAGAGGTGCTGGCGGACTACCGCGCCACCGGCCTGACCCTGCGCGCCCACCCGCTGGCGCTGTTGCGGCACCTGTCCCCCTTTGATCGCTGCAGCCGCTACGCGGACCTGGGCCGCATCAGTCACCGGGGGTTTGTGCGCATTGCCGGCCTGGTCACCTGCCGCCAGCGTCCAGGCACCGCTTCTGGCGTGTTGTTCCTGACGCTGGAGGATGAAACCGGCAACAGCAATATTGTGGTGTGGCCACGCACACAGGAGCATTTCCGTGCGGCCCTGATGAACGGCAGGCTACTGCTGGTAAAAGGCACACTGGAACACCGGGACGGTGTCACCCACATTATCGCCGGTGCGCTGGAGGACCACAGCAGTGCACTGGCGTCGCTGCCCACACAATCGCGTGACTTCCATTGAGCCGGGCCCTGAGCGGAATCCGGCTACGCAGCTGCGGAAGCGCTAGAAACTGGAGCCGGGTTGGGTGAGGAATTCAAGCTCCTCGGCGGTGGACTCGCGGCCCAGAATGGCATTGCGGTGCGGGTAGCGACCAAAGCGGTCGATGATTTCCTTGTGGCGCAGCTCGAAGTGATGGTTGTTGGCCGGCGCCCAGGCCTTGAACAGTGGCTCTGCCACCTCATGAATCCGTCGTGACTCACTATGCATGTAGGGCATGAGGAGAAAACTGCGCTGGTCCGGTTCGAGCAGACCCAATGCGCCGCCGGCCACTGCCTCCTGCGCCAGGCCCAGCGCAAGCGGGTCCTGCGCAAAGGCACCCGGCGTATTGCGGAAGATATTGCGGGAAAACTGGTCCAGCACAATCACCTCGGCAAGGCGCCCCGCTGCACTGGCCCGCCAGGGCGCCAGCTCGCACCGCGCGGCCTGTTCCAGCGTCGCCAGAAAACCTTCGCCGATGCGGGCGTCCAGGGCGGCATCCACCGCCCACCACTGACGCGGCTCCAGCTCCCGAAACCAGAACTCGAGAATGTCCTCAGGCGCTACCATGATACCTCCCCGTGACTGTTTGCCCCACGCTACCAGGCAAAGCAACTCCCCTGCATGCCCATGGAACCGAATCGCCAGACCCGCGTCGCCGGGCCCGGCGCCACCCCGGCACACACCAGCAACGGCAGCAGATGCTCTTCCCGCGGGTGGCAGAAACGGGCATGGGGTGCACTTTCCCACTGCAACAGGCGCGCCTCGCGCTCCGCATCATCCAGCGGGGCCTCGGCCAGGGTGTCGACCAGCCAGTCTTCGAAGGCGCGGTTGCGGGTGTAGAGCGCAGGTTCTCTCTGGCCGAAGAAAGCCTGCACATTGTGAAAGGACGACCCCGAACCAATCAGCAGCACGCCTTCGCCATCCAGCGCCGCCAGCGCTCGCCCCATGCGCAGGTGTACCTCCGGGTCCATCGACGCCAGCAGGGACAGCTGGATGCAGGGAATATCGGCCTCCGGGTAGAGGATTTTCAGCGGCACGAACAGGCCGTGATCAAAACCACGGCCGGCATCCGCCCGCGCTGCCAGCCCCGCCCCCTGCAGGGCGGCCAGAACCTCCTGCGCCAGCGCCGGATGCCCGGGGGCCGGGTACTCAATGGCGTAGGATTCCGGTGGAAAACCGTAGTAGTCGTAGAACAAATCGGGGGCAGCGGCTGTCGTCACCGCAGGCTGCGCGGCTTCCCAGTGGGCACTCGCGACAATAATCGCGCGCGGGCGCGGCAACTCGCGGGCAATGCGCTGCAGCGTGAGCACGAGCTCTGCGTGCCCGGGATCGCCGAGCAAGGGTAGCGGCCCTCCTCCATGGGAAATGAACAGGCGCGTCAACACAGCATCATTCCCCTTCACACCGACACCCGGACGGTCACAGAGTGAACTGGTGCAACGCTTGATCTGTATGCGGCCATGGCCCGCGACCTCGCTCGTAAGCAGGTTCTCAGTGTTCGATTGTGACAAGCACACCGGCCGCTGTCATGAGTGCACGGGGTAAACGGTGCATTTGGCCGACAAACCGCATTGTGGCCAGAAATAACCCTTCCGAACCCTCCGTGTTTTGGCATACTGCGGCGCACTGTAAACACCTCATTACTCAGGAGAGTCCGCATGCGCTGCCTGCTCAACACACTCGCGCGCGCCCTCGCCGCCTCGCCGCTGGAGGACATCAGGGCCCTGCTGGATGTGGGCTTTGTGATGAAAGGCGGCAACATCTACAAACATCCACTGCGCTAACAACAGGAGCTCAACGTGACCGGTGCCAGCCAGCAGCAAATGCCCCCCTTCAAACCTGCCGACGTGCTCAACGCCCACATCATGGGTGACGAGCGCAGCATGTATGCGCTGTTCGATTATCTGCGCGCCAACGACCCCGTGGCCCGCGTGGAACACCCCGACTACCTCCCCTTCTGGTCGCTGTCACGCTACGACGATATCAAGCGCATCGGCAGTGAGAACGACCGCTTCCTCAGTGCGCCGCGCACGATACTCATTCCAACCGTGTTCGAGGAGGCCCTGCTGGAACGCTTTGGAACGCGCAACGGCCTGGAAACGCTGATTCACATGGATCGGCCCAAGCACCTAAAGCTGCGCAAGGTCACCCGGGAATGGTTCCTGCCCCGCAGCATTGAATCGCTGCGCGCCGAGGTGGAAGCGCTGTCGAAAGAGTTTGTCGACAAGATGCAGGAGATGGGCAGCGAATGCGACTTCGTCCGCGACATCGCGCTGCTGTTCCCGCTGCGCATCATCCTGTCCATTCTCGGCCTGCCACGCGAGTCCGAGGGCACCATGCTCAAGCTGACACAGGAAATGTTCGGCAGCCAGGACCCGTCACTGCAGCGCGCCGACAGCCAGACCGCGGGACTGGATGTGCTGAACGATTTCGGTGCCTATTTCAGCGAGGTCATCGAAGACCGCAAGAAGAACCCCAGGGACGATCTGGCGACCGTGCTCGCCAACGCCCAGGTGGATGGCGAGCCAATGAACGTGCTCGACCAGGCCAGCTATTTCATTATCACCGCCACCGCCGGCCACGACACCACCTCGGCGGCGATCGGCGGCGGCATGAAGGCGCTGCTTGAGCATCCCGAGCAGCTTGCGTTGTGGCGCGAGCGGCCGGAGCTGGATATCGGCGCCGCCAAGGAAATTATCCGCTGGGTATCGCCGGTGCGGCATATGGTGCGAACCGCTACCGAATCGCTGGAGCTGCACGGCAAGCAGATCAACGCCGGCGACAATATCGCCCTCTGGTACCCGGCCGCCAACCGCGACCCGGAAGCCTT
>DIAF01000007.1:391-654 GCA_002414665.1 Halieaceae bacterium UBA5085 | reverse complement strand
GCCAACCGCGACCCGGAAGCCTTTGACCACCCGAACCGTCTCGACCTGCTGCGTGACCCCAAACAGCAA
The DNA here is from genome assembly GCA_002414665.1 of Halieaceae bacterium UBA5085. Classification (GTDB taxonomy): domain Bacteria; phylum Pseudomonadota; class Gammaproteobacteria; order Pseudomonadales; family Halieaceae; genus Haliea. Next base: position 585 of record DIAF01000007.1, on the reverse strand, counting down.
CTCGCGTTCGGCTACGGCTCCCACATGTGCCTGGGACAGCATCTCGCCGCGCTGGAAGTGAGCTGTTTCTTCCGTGAGCTCCTGCCGCGACTGAAAGACATGCAGTTCAATGGCGATCCGGAGTGGGTCAAGGCCATTTTCGTCGGCGGCCTCAAGTCCATGCCGGTGCGCTACAGCCTGCGCTAGAATGGCGG
>DIAF01000007.1:0-166 GCA_002414665.1 Halieaceae bacterium UBA5085 | reverse complement strand
ACCGCCTCAGCTCTGCTCCGGTGCCTTCGCGGGCGCCGGGTACCAGTCTTCCGGGGCCACCACCTTGGGCACTTCCGGGTCCCGCTCGTAGTGTGGCGACATGATCTGCACCTCATGCTCGTTGAACACATCCTGGATATTTGCGTGCAACTCGCTGTAGGTTTGC
>DIAF01000003.1:74512-74765 GCA_002414665.1 Halieaceae bacterium UBA5085 | reverse complement strand
TGATCATGGGGGTGCTGTCCAGCGTGTCGAGATTGCCGTTGGCATCATAGGCAAAGGTATGGGACGGCAGGCCCCCACCCACCACAGCAGACACGGCATGTGGCTGGGCCAGGTTGTACAGGTGGCTGGTGCCCACATCCGACTTCTCGATCAGATTGCCCATGGGGCTGAAGCCATAGTTCACCGGCGCACCACCCCCCAGGCTGGCACCGGTCAGGCGATCGAGGGTGTCGTAGCTGAAGGTCTCAGTCAG
>DIAF01000003.1:0-74177 GCA_002414665.1 Halieaceae bacterium UBA5085 | reverse complement strand
CAAAGCCGCCCGGCGTGGTGGTATTGTCGGGGTACTGCTCGGTCAGCGGGCGCCCCTGCGCGTCATAGCTGTACACCGTGGTATAGCTTTCGGTACCTATCGTGATCGTGGTGCCGGTCAGCCGGCCATCAGCGAACGGCGAGTAGCTGTACACCTTGCTGTAGCCGGTCATGCTCTCTTCGTGGACCTTGCCGAGGCCGAGGTTGCCCGCAGTCACGTCGTCATAGGTCCAGGTGGTCGTTCCTTCCGGCTCGGTACGGCTGACGGGGCGATTCAGCAGATCGTACTGGTAGGCAATGCTCTGTGCCGCGGCGGCGAGCCTGGGTGTTACCTCGGTCAGGCGGTTACCCAGAGCATCGTAGGTGTAGGCGTGCACCCCCCGGTTGGGGTCATCTTCCTCAATAAGACGGCCCAGACGGTCGTAGTCATAGGCCACGCTGCTCTGGTGCGCCGTACCCACGGCATGGGTGGCCAGCGTTCGGTTACCCACCGCATCGTAATCGAACTCGCTGACCAGGCTCTGCGCATCGACCACGCGGACACTCTGGCCCAGGGCGTTCATGCGCGTGGTGCGTACCCGATTGCCCGCGTCGGTGACGGCAGTTTCAAAGCCATCGTACACCGTAGTGCGGGACGCACTGGCATCCACTGCAGTCAGCGCCACTTCCCTGCCCAGACTATCGTAGCTGGGCACGTTCCACTGGGGAGTGTCACCGTCAAAATAGGGTTCCGACCGCCGATAAACGCGTCCCGCGGTGTCGTACTCGGTATCCACATTCACACGCCGGCCATCAAACGCCTGCGTGCGCGTACGCACCACGCGCCCCAACCGGTCAAAGTACTCGCGTTTTGTCGCGGCACCCGTTTCGCGCACCTCGACATACGTCGTGGCATCGATCACGTCACAGGACGCATCCGAGCAGGCAAAGCGCAGGTATTCAGTCAGGGGGCCGCCGGCCTGCGCCACTGTATTGGGCAGACCGAAGGCGCTGTACGTCTTCTGGGTCTGCACGCCATTGGGGTCGGTTTCTGACAGCATGACCCCCAGCCTGCGGTCCCAGGTTGTGGACTGTACATGGCCCAGGGCGTTGGTGACGGTGACCGGGAGGAGTAGTTTGCTATCAAACCCCGTCGTTGACGTGCGCGAGACGATGCCAGGACCGGATTGCGTGGTGGCTACGACATTGCCTGCAGCATCATAGGCGCGGGTTTCCGTCAGCTCGATACCCACACCGCCGCCGGGTTCGCGGGTTTCCGACACGCGGTAGCCGGTCAGCGGATCGTAGGTAAAGGTCGACCGACGGTCTTTTGCAGGCTCGTTCACCCCATTGCGCCAGGTCTTCTGCTCAATGGCGATAAGGTCGCCGACCCGCCACACGCTGGGGCTGGCATTCGTCGCATAGTCGCGCAGGGTCAGCGACGTGTGCTGCAGTGCGTTCTCGTGGTCGACCGTCACCACTTCGGTTTCACCGACATTGCCATAGAGGTCCAGGTCGCTGTTGCTGGTCGTGGTCGTCGACAACAAGCGCCCCGGTGCACCCTCAAGGGCATAGCGCTGTTCGATCTGTGTGTCCACGTAGGAGTAGACCACGTTGGCCGCCGCCGTGGATTGCGCGCTGTAGTTCGTCGTTACCCGGCTCAGTAGCCGTTGGTCGCTGGCGCGGTAGGTGGAAACCCGGGTCGCCTTGGCGATGTGAGGGAAGGTCTGGCTGTACTCCGTTTCCGTCAGGATGCCGGTGTCACTATTGTCCACCGTGATCTTCTCGAAGCCGAGGCTGCCCCTGCCCTGCACATTGCGCACGAGGCCCTGGTAGCGGTAGTCGGTCGTCGTGTAGCCACCGATGCCATTGGACTGGCGCAGCCGTGACACCACGGGGGTGCTGTCCTGGATATCGTAATCCGGAAATACCGCACTGCCACCCTTGGTGTAGACTGAGGTGTCTGTCAGTGGCTTGTACGTGAACTCGGTTTCGCGCCCGAAGGACTCGCGGACGGTCTTCAGCAGGTTCAGGCGCGCCCCGTGAGCCATAAAAACCTTGAGCTCGCCGTCCTCACAGTTACGCCAACGTTTCTTTGTCACATAACCACCTGCGTAGGAATAGGTGACGTTATAGGTATGGCAATACCGGGTACGCGACAGCGTCAGGTCATTCAGGCCATCGCCGTTCAGGTCCGTCCACTGATGAAAGAAGTTCATCCGCTCATTATAGGTGGTTGTGGTGTCGTTGAAGTTCGTGCCGCTGCTGTCTGTCGAATAATCCACATGGAGGTCTGTAGACAAGACCGGCGGCGCGGTGGCACCGACCCCGGTCTCAACCTCGCTGGTTGATGCAGCGCGCCAATACTCGTCGAGGAGCGAATTATCATCAATGACGTAGGCGGGCTGTTTGGAGGAAACCGGACTCTGCACACTCAGAAAGCGTGTCCCCGTATTGCGCTGCACTTCGCAGCACACCCACACGCCCTGCCAGGTTCCATTCGACTGCCAGGTCATGACACGTCGATCCAGCAGCCCGTCGCCGTCGACGTCTGCATATGCCACTACATCAAACCCACCGGGAGGCGCGGTGAAGTCCTGCCATTGCGCTTCCAGTTGGTGTCCTGTGTTGGCATAGACTCTCTGGTCGTTCACAACCAGGTCGGCAAGGCCGTCTCCCGTCAAATCCAGCAGGTCGTACTTGTCGGCAGGAAAGGGTCCGCCCCACAATACAGAGCTCGAGGCAAACCCCGTGCCGGTATTGAGGTAAACGCGAACCCGGATGACATCAAGCTCATACACCCAACCGCCCAGGTAGCGGTGCGTTTCCTCCATACGCACCAGATCGAACAAGCCATCACCATTCATGTCGGCGAGGCGGTAGTACTGTGGGTTGGGGAACGACCCGCTGGACAAGGAGGCGTTGTCGTACCCTGAGTTGTCCTGGAAACCACTGCCTGTCGATAACGCTGTTTTCAGCGTACCACCGCCCGTGGGTACCTTGACGATATCCGTTCGCCCATCTCCGTCGATATCCACCCAGCTGAAATCCTTCGGATGCCCGCCCAGCGCCGTCGTCCAGGTTTGCGACAGGTAACCGCCTGAGGCTTGCGAGAGCAAAACATCGAAACTCATGTTCGAGTTCGGAAACTGACCGTGGGTATTCGGAGCGGGCAGTACATAGTCGGGTTTGCCATCACCATTGACATCGTGCCAGCGCGGCACGTTATGCGTCTGCCCGATCTTCGCAGCTGAACTGTTTGTTCCGGTACTCCCGCTGGCATGGAAATAGGGGACGGTCATCGTGGATTCGGTATACCCCGGGACATCATTATCCCACCATTCCAATTCAATCGGCTCCTGACACTCACCCACACCGTCACACCTATCGATACGGATCAGCCGCGACCGGTCGTCGGCACCGACAGTCTCGTAGGTCAACTGGTAATCAAAAACCAGATGGCCATCAACCCGCGTTTGTATCTGGGCAATACGTTGCGGCGTGGGCTGGTAGGGGGAGCCGCCCTCATAGTGGGTGGGGGTGTCGGGTCTGGCCTCATAGAGAAAATTTACTTCCGTGTCGGGCGCCTGCCAGGTGATCTGGCCCCCGCCACCGACAACGGGTACCGGGTTATATTCGATTTTGGTGATGTAGTGCTGCCCAAGCGTGGTGTTCTCGTGATAGATGTATCGGTAGAAGTTTGTTGAAGCGTCCTCTACCCGGTGCAGCGCCCAGGTGCGTACCGCGCCTGAGCCCTGACCTTCCACCCGGGAATCAGAACTTGTGCCGTAGAAGAGACGCAAACCGCTCTTCGTTCTGACTTCGAACGAGGCTGGCCCGCCGGGCACGCCGGCCTCCGTCCACGACTGTATCGACTTGAACTGATCGATCTCTGTGCGATAGACCGTGCCGTGGGCGCCGTAGGTGCCGGAGACGGCGACCAGCTTGTGGCCGTCCAGGCAATAGGCATCATCAAGGTCATACCGCACCGGGCGGGATTCATTGTCCTGGCTGAGGGTTTTGGGGCAACGGGTAATCGCAGACGTACCCTGCAGAAACCACCCCAAACCCACGATCGAATTCTGCATGTTGCTGTTGTAGGAGAGTGACAGGTCGGGGACCAGCCCCCGACGGGCCGGCGGCAGTTCCAGTGGAATCGTGTAGGCCGCGTTGCCGCCAGCGCTCACGGCGGCCCGACCCGAAAGCGCACCGTGATGCTCGGCTCCGAGTGCCGGCTCAGGCGACACATCCGGGTTGCTCAAAGGTGGGGGTATGGCCGCAGGGGCCGATATCGCCGGGAGCAGAACGCACAGCGTGCCAACGACATGTAGGAGTAAACGGGCCATCTTCTTATCCACCTTGGGTCGCCCCTGGGCGAAAATCGGGAGGTTCGCCATCGCCTGCGAGCCGGTTAGCGAGGCTCCAGACGGGGGCCCGTTGCTTTGTTATGTTTGGACACGTTGTTCTGGGGCTGGTGAAAGGAGAACCACTGGCCCGTGTCGAGGAGGTGCAGTTCGTCCACCAGGAAGTTGGAGAGGGTGATGTTGGCTTCGGTGGCCGGCCAACCGTACAGCACCGCCCTCTCGCCCTTGGGAATATCCATGTTTGCGAAGGCCTTCCCGCTGAGGATACGGCTGGCGTTCAGCGTAGCGATGGATTGCTCACCGCGGCCACGGCGGATCACCGCACTGTCCTTATTTTCCTGAGCGAATGTATACGTGATTGTGGCGTATCCCTCCTTGGGCACGTGCAGGTGATGAATGCGCACGTGAATTTCCAGGGGACTCTTGACGTCATAGAGCCCGGACTGCGAGTGGTCATCCGTCACGGAGGAATACTGGTGCGATCGGGCCACATCCAGCGGCGTAATCAGCGTGGGTTGCGCAAACGCGGCCATCGCCCCCAGGAGTTGCACGAGTGCGCCCGCCACCCAGTAGAACCGGCCCTGCTCTTTTTGATGCATTCGCCCCTCTCCCCTGCCAGTCCCCCGATGCACACGCCGGATGCTGGCCAGAATCCGCCTCAACGCGAGATGCGTTGTCTGTGCGGATTCTTCCCACGCGCTCGTGACACCCGCAAGGCGCCTCGTGTTTGTATTGGAGCGGTTATTTATGCTACGCACCCATCGCATACACAGTGGACCGGGGTGCATACAGTCCCGTTCAAGGGCCACAACGCATACTGATGTCACGAGTCCGGCGGCTGCCGTCACGCACCCGTTCAGGCTTTGCGAGTGCGTTTGGGGTGTTTGCGCTCCGGGTAGCAGGTGCGGCAGATCTCGCACACACGGCCATCGCAGCCGCGTGCTGAACAGAACTCGCGCCCGTAGAAGATGATCTGCAGGTGCAACCGGTTCCAGGCCTCGCGCGGAAACAGCCGCTTCAGGTCGCGCTCGGTCTGGACCACGCTTTTGCCGCTGGTGAGTCCCCAGCGCTGTGCCAGTCGGTGAATATGCGTATCGACGGGAAAGGCGGGCACCCCGAAGGCCTGCGACATCACCACACTGGCGGTTTTGTGACCGACCCCCGGCAGGCGCTCAAGTGCCTCCATGTCAGCGGGTACCACACCCTGGTGTTCAGCCAGCAGGATTTCACTGAGGCGCTTGATGGCGGCAGATTTCTGCGGCGACAGGCCGCAGGGGCGGATGATCGCCCTGATCTCCTCGACGGTGAGCCGCGCCATGTCCTGCGGATTGTCGGCGCGGGCGAACAGCGCAGGGGTCACCTGATTGACCCGCTCATCGGTGCACTGGGCGCTGAGCAGGACGGCAATCAGCAGGGTATACGGGTCGCTGTGGTCCAGCGGGACAGGCGGCTCGGGATAGAGTTCCTGCAGGCGTTGCTGGATAAACGCAACGCGCTGGGCTTTTGGCAGCATGGCCTAGCGCTGCCCCAGCACGCTGACGATGCGCTCGGCGGCTTCCACGCAGTCGTCCAGCGATGCCACCAGCGCCATGCGCACCCGGTTGCTGCCAGGATTGCCCTGGGGCGTCTCGCGGGCGAGAAAGCTGCCGGGGACCACGGTGATGTGCGCCTGTTGATACAGCAGCCGGGCGAACTCGGTATCGGCCAGCGGTGTTTCCGGCCAGAGATAGAAACCGGCATCTGGTCGCTCCACGGTCAGGTGCCCCCGCAGAATGGGCAGCACCGCGTCGAATTTCTGCCGATACAGCGCGCGGTTGGCGCGCACGTGGTCCTCGTCGCCCCAGGCCGCCACGCTGGCCTGCTGGTGATGCAGGGGCATGGCGCAGCCGTGGTAGGTGCGGTAGCGCAGGAAGTCGGCGAGTACCCCGGCGTCCCCGGCCACGAAGCCGGAGCGCAACCCCGGCAGGTTGGAGCGTTTGCTCAGGCTGTGGAATACCACGCAGCGCCGGAAACGGTCGTTCCCCATCGCCGCGCAGGCCTGCAACAGGCCCGGCGGGGGACTGCCTTCATCAGCGTAGATTTCCGAGTAGCACTCGTCGCTGGCAATAGTGAAGTCGTGCCGCTCCGCCAGTTCCACCAGCGATTGCAGCGCTGCCACACTCATCACCGCGCCGCTGGGGTTGCCCGGGGTGCAAATATAGAGCAGCTGGCAGCGTTGCCATACGGATTCGGGTACCGCGGCAAAATCGGGCAGGTGACCCGTCGCGGCGCTGGCGTTCACGAACTCGGGCCGCGCACCGGCCAGCAGCGCTGCGCCCTCGTAAATCTGGTAGAACGGATTGGGGCTGACCACCGTCGCGCCGGCGCCGGCGGTCACCACCGCCTGGGCGAAGGCAAACAGTGCCTCGCGTGTGCCGTTCACGGGCAGGATTTCGGATTCCGGATCCACCCGTGGCAGCTGAAAACGCTGTTGCAGCCAGCCGGCAATGGTCTCGCGCAGGGGTGCCTCGCCGCGGGTGGCGGGGTAGTTGGCCAGCAGCGGGAGGTTCGCTGCGAGTGTTTCCAGCACGAACGGTGGCGAGGGATGGCGCGGTTCGCCGATGGACAGGGGAATGTGCGCCAGGTCGCCGGGTGGCTGCAGGTCGGCGAACAGTGCGCGCAGTTTTTCAAAGGGGTAGGGGTGCAGCGCACCGAGCAGGGCGTTCATGGGGCGCTAGTGGTCCTCGAGTTGATCGTCAAGCTGCACTTTGATGGCATTCTGGATGGCGGTACAGAGCGCTTCGTCCTGCAGCGGCCGCTGCTCGGCATCGGTGATGAAAAAAACGTCCTCAACCCGTTCGCCCAGGGTCTGGATCTTGGCGGCCTGCAGCTCCACGCCGTGCTCGACGAAGATCCGGCCAACCCGCGCGAGCAGGCCGGGGCGGTCCCGGGACGACACTTCCAGCACCGTCACCTGTTTGATCTCGTCCAGGAACATGCTGGTTTCAGTGGGCACCGGGAAAGATTTGATCTGTCGTGGCGTGAGGCGCTGAATGTTGGGGGCACGGTCAAAGTCCGCCGCCGCCAGTGAACGCGCCACCTGGTCACGGATGTGCCGCAGGCGCGCGCTGTCGTCGGCGATGGGGCTGCCATCGGAATTGAGCACGAAAAAAGTGTCCAGGCTCATGCCGTCACGGGCGTTGTAGATGCGCGCATCGTGGACGCTGAGCTCCAACTGCTCCAGCTCGGCACAGACCCGCGAAAACAGCTGCGCGTGGCTGCGCGCGTGGATGAAGATCTGCGTCGCATTGGCCACGCTGGAGTCCGAGCTGTTGCGGATCAGGACCAAGGGCTGGTCGCGCTCATAATGCCCGGCAATCGCCTCGGTGTGCCAGGCGATATCCTCGGGTTTCTCGCGCAGGAAGTAGTCCTCGCCCTGCTCCCGCCACAGGTCTTCCAACTCCTCGGCAGTGAAACCGCGGTATTCCAGCAGATCCGCTGCCGCCTTGCGGGTCTGCTCAATCCACACCTGCTTGTCCACCGGGTTTTCCAGCCCGCGCCGCAGCGCCCGCCGCGTCCCCGTATACAGCTGTCGCAACAGGCTGCCGCGCCAGGCGTTCCACAGTGTGGGATTGGTGGCGTTGATGTCGGCAACGGTCAGGGTGAACAGGTAGTCGAGCCGGTTCAGGTCGCCCACATGGTGGGCGAACTGCTGGATTACCTCCGGGTCGGAGATGTCCTTGCGCTGGGAAACGGCGGACATGGTCAGGTGGTTGCGCACCAGCCATACCACCAGTTCTGCATCCTCCTCGCTCAGGCCGTGCTCGGTACAGAAGCGCGCGGCATCCACCGCGCCCAGTTCCGAGTGATCGCCACCGCGCCCCTTGCCGATATCGTGATACAGCCCGGCGATGTAGAGCAGCTCGATCTTGGGCAGTCGCCTGGCAACGCGACTGCTGACCGGGAAGCGCTCGTCGAACTCGGGTTTCTGGAAGCGGCGCATGTACTGGATGACTTCCAGGGTGTGGGCGTCCACCGTATAGGTATGGAACAGGTCATGCTGCATCTGCCCCACGATCTTGCCGAATTCGGGCAGGTAGTTGCCGAGAATGCCGTAGCGCGCCATACCGCGCAGCAGTCGCGTCATGTTGTGGGGCGAGCGGAGGATCTCGAGGAAGCTGGCGCGGTTTGCCGGGTCTGCGCGAAAGGCGCTGTTGACCAGGTGTCGATGCTCGCGAATGAGGCGGATGGTGGCGGTGCCGACCCCAATGATGCCCGGCTCGCGACCGGCGAGCACGAATATTTCCAGCAGCGCGTTGGGCTGTGAGCTGAACAGGTCGTCGCGCAGGGATTCGATATAGCCGTTGCGTACCTGAAAACGCTCGTTGAGGATGCGCACCTCGTCCAGCTGGTCGGCCCTGAGGATGGCGTGGTCGAAATTCTGTATCAGCAGCTCATTCAGCTCACCGAGCGCCAGCGCCCAGCGATAGTAGGTCTGCATGAACTGCTCGACGGCGAGCTTCTTGCCATCCTTGAAACCCCAGAGTGCCGCCAGGGTGCGCTGGTGGTCGAACAGCAGGCGATCTTCCTCGCGCCCCGCGACCATGTGCAGGGCGTAGCGCACCTGCCACATGAAATCCCGGCCATGCAGCAGCATGCGGCGTTCGTCCGGGGTGAGAAATTCTCCCGTGTCCATGTTCTCCAGAGAGTCGACACCGAAATGGCGTTCCGCTATCCACGCGATGATCTGCAGGTCGCGCAGGCCGCCGGGTGAGCTCTTTACGTTCGGCTCCAGGTTGTATTCGGTATCGGCGAATTTGGCGTGTCGGGCCCGCTGCTCCTCAAGCTTGGCGCGGAAGAAGTCAGCGCTGGGCCACATCTGGTCGGGTCCGGTGCGCGCCCGAACGTCTTCCATGAGCGCCTGTGGCCCGCGAATCACCCGCGTTTCCATCAGGTTGGTGAGTATGGTGATGTCCTTGCGCGCCTTGCTACAGCACTCGCTGACGGTGCGCACACTGTGCCCGATGTTCAGTCCCAGATCCCATAGCTGGGTGAGGAAGCGTTCCAGCTGCGCGTGGCAGGGCTCGCTGTCCTCCCCCAGCAGTACGAGGATGTCGATGTCCGAGTGGGGGTGCAGCTCGCCGCGGCCGTAACCTCCCACGGCGACCAGTGCGGGCTCCACCCCTGACCAGTCGCTGTTATCCCACAGGGTGCCCAGCAGCACGTCCATGAACCAGGAGCGCAGGCGCAGCAGCTCCCCCACCCGGGTGCCCGCGGTGAACTGGGCGTCCAGATAGTCAGCGGCTGTTTTCAGCGCCTGTTTGCCGGCCTGCAGGGTGTTGCCCGCGGCAACGGCGGCGGCAAAGGCTGCGTGATCGAACAGCTCTGCAGGCAGCTGTGGACTCTGGGCGTAGGCGGCGCCAGCGGAATCAGAAGCTTTCATCGGCGCGCCGCGTGAAAATTTCGCAGCCATCGGCCGTTACACCGAGGGTGTGCTCCCACTGGGCGGAGAGCCTGCCGTCACGGGTGGTGACCGTCCAGCCGTCCTTTGCGTTGAGCTTTGTGTGACGGCGGCCGGCGTTGATCATCGGCTCGATAGTGAAGGTCATGCCTTCCTCCAGCACCAGGCCGGTGCCCGGCTTGCCATAGTGCAGCACCTGGGGATCTTCGTGGAACACCTTGCCGATACCGTGCCCACAGTACTCCCGGACCACGGAGTAGTAGTTTTTCTCTGCGTGCTCCTGGATGACCGCGCCGATGTCACCCAGCGTCGTGCCAGGTCGCACCAGAGCGAGGGCTTTGTAGAGGCATTCCTGGGTGACCTGTATCAGGCGCTGGGCATGTGGAGCCACCTCGCCGACCTCTACCATGATACTGGTGTCGCCGTGGTAGCCGTCCTTGATGACGGTGACATCGATGTTGACGATGTCGCCGGACTTCAGTTTTTTGGTATCCGAGGGAATGCCGTGGCACACCACCTCGTTGATCGAGGTGCAGATGGAGCGCGGGAAGCCGTGGTAGTTCAGGGGAGCGGGGATGGCCTGCTGCACCTCGGTAATGTACTCGTGGCAAATCCGGTCGAGTTCCCCGGTGGTAATGCCGGGCTCAACCCGGGGCCGGATCATCTCCAGAACCTCGGCGGCCAGGCGCCCGGCCACGCGCATCTTTTCGATTTCGTCCGCTGTCTTGATCGTAACTGCCATGCATTACCTGTCGTCGTTTGTAGGGGCGAGTGTTCGTCGGCGCTGCCGTCGCACCCGCGGGTAGCGGAGTATTCTACAGGATTCGGGCTCCCTGTGAGTAACCGCGGCCCGTGACCCGCAGAGGGCAGCTGGAATAGCGCCGCACGGCGTCCCGGGCTGCCTGCACGGGGGCACGCGGCTCGACATGGCGGCTGCCTCGCCGCTTCCCAGGAAGACGCTCTTGTGGTATAAAGCGCGCCTTCTTGACGGTGAGTCCTGAGTCTCGGGCTGCCGCAGAGAAGAAAACCTAACGTCGCACACATATCGACACCTGCGTCAGGGTGCCGGCTCCGGCCGGTTTGGCGCAAGGGATATGTGGAGGCCTAACCCGATACAAAAGGTATTCACCATGTCGCAAGTAAGCATGCGCGACCTGCTGCAGGCAGGCGCTCACTTTGGTCACCAGACCCGGTACTGGAACCCCAAGATGGATCGCTACATCTTCGGTGCCCGGAACAAGATCCACATCATCAACCTCGAGCACACCGTGCCCGCCTTCAACGAGGCACTGAACCTGGTGCAACGCCTGGCGGCAAACAAGAACAAGATTCTGTTTGTTGGCACCAAGCGGGCCGCGGGAAAGATCATCAAGGAACAGGCCGATCGCGCTGGCATGCCCTACGTCAGCCACCGTTGGCTGGGCGGCATGCTCACCAACTACAAGACGATTCGTGCCTCCATCAAGCGTCTGCGCGAGCTTGAGGCACAGCAGGCCGACGGCACCTTCGCCAAGCTCACGAAGAAAGAAGCGCTGATGCGCACCCGTGACATGGAAAAACTGGAGCGCAGCATCGGCGGTATCAAGGATATGGGCGGCTTGCCGGATGCCCTGTTTGTCATTGATGTCGACCACGAGCGCATCGCCATCACCGAGGCCAACAAGCTGGGTATTCCGGTGATTGGTGTGGTCGACACCAACAGTAACCCCGATGGCGTGGATTACGTGATCCCGGGTAACGATGACGCGATCCGCGCCATTAAGCTCTACGTTTCCGCTGTCGCGGATGCCTGCCTTGCGGGCAAGGCTGACGGTGGCGACCAGAGTGTCGTGCGCGACGAGTTCGTCGAAGTTGCCGCTGCGGAGCCAGCGGCCGAGTAAGCCTCGCACTCCGGGGGGCCGCAGCGGTTCATCCCGGAGTATCCCGGCCTCCCGAGCGGAGGCAATCGTTCAGGAATTCACGGCCCCGCGAGGGGTTGTAGCAGGAGGAAACCATGTCTGCAGCATTGGTCAAGGAACTACGTGAGCGCACCGGCCTGGGCTTGCTGGAGTGCAAAAAGGCACTCGCAGCCGCTGACGGTGACATCGAGAAAGCAATTGAAGAGCTGCGCAAATCCAGCGGCATGAAGGCGGCCAAAAAAGCTGGCCGCACCGCCGCTGATGGTGTTGTGTCCACGCGTATCGCCGAAGACGGCAGCTACGGCGTGATCGTGGAAGTGAACAGCGAAACCGACTTTGTCGCGCGGGACGAGAACTTCCTGGGCTTTGTTGCCCGGGTGGTGAACGCGGCGTTTGAAAACCGGGAGACCGACGTTGCTGCTCTGATGGCGGGTGACCTGGAAGCGGCCCGCGAGGCGCTGGTACAGAAAATCGGTGAGAACATCAGCGTGCGTCGCATCAGCCTGGTGACTGCAGATGCGGGTGTCGTCGGCGCCTACGTGCACGGCAACAACCGCATTGCTGTACTGGTTGAGCTCAAGGGCGGTGATCAGGACCTGGCCAAGGACGTTGCCATGCATGTGGCCGCGGTCAATCCGCAGGTGGTCTCCGCCGAGGATATGCCGGCTGAGCTGATCGAGAAAGAACGCGAAATCTACACGGTGCAGGCGCAGGATTCCGGCAAGCCGGCAGAGATTGTCGAGAAAATGATCGGTGGCCGCATCAAGAAATTCCTCGCCGAGAACAGCCTGGTTGAGCAGCCCTTCGTCAAGGACCCGGATGTCACAGTCGGCAAGCTGGTGTCGTCAGCGGGTGCATCGGTGGTTTCCTTCATCCGTTTTGAAGTGGGTGAAGGCATCGAGAAGGAACAGGTGGACTTCGCGGCAGAGGTTGCAGCCCAGCTCAAGGGTTGAGGGGCTTTCAGGTCGCTGAAAACGGGGCTACGGCCCCGTTTTTTGTGGGTATGGGTGAGGGGGCAGCCGGACTTTATCGGGTGCGGCACTAGGGTGCGGCCGGTTTGTCCTGTATTATGCACGCAGTTCGGGAGACAACCGTTATGCCACAGGCTTCAGGCGACAAAAAGTATAAACGGATACTGCTCAAACTCAGTGGCGAGGCCCTGACCGGTAGTGAGAAGTTCGGGATAGACCCGCGCATACTCGACCAGCTGGCGCTGGAGATCGGCCAGTTGGTCGGTATCGGTGTGCAGGTAGGCATCGTTGTCGGCGGCGGCAACCTGTTCCGTGGCGCCGCGCTGCAGTCCGCGGGGCTTGATCGCGTCACCGGTGACCACATGGGTATGTTGGCAACCGTGATGAACGCGCTGGCGCTGCGCGATGCCCTGGAGCGCTCGAATATCGCAACCCAGGTGATGTCCTCCATCCCCATGAGCGGCGTGGTCGATCACTATGACCGGCGCAAGGCGATTCGCGCGCTGAGCAACGGCGATGTGGTCATATTCTGCGCCGGAACCGGCAACCCCTTCTTTACCACGGATTCGGCCGCCTGCCTGCGGGGCATTGAAGTCGACGCCGAGCTGGTCATGAAGGCGACCAAGGTGGATGGCGTGTATTCCGCCGATCCCATGAAATTCAGCGATGCTGTGAAGTACCAGCAGCTGAGCTACGACGAAGTGCTGGACAAGAAACTGGAGGTGATGGATCTCACCGCCATTTGCCTTTGCCGGGATCACCGCCTGCCTGTGCGGGTGTTCAAGATGGAAGATCGCGGTGCGTTGCTCAGCATCGTGCGCGGCGGCCAGGAAGGGACCCTGATCCAGTAGCCTTATTGCAGCGCAAGGAGAGAGATAAAGGTGATTGAAGATATCAAAGCCGAGGCCCAGGAGCGGATGGAAAAAAGCGTTGAGGCCCTGGTGCATCATTTCAACAAGATTCGCACGGGTCGCGCCCACCCCAGCATTCTCGATGGTATTCGTGTCGAGTATTACGGCTCCGAGTCACCCTTGAACCAGGTGGCGAATATCAGCGTGGAAGATGCGCGCACCCTGATGGTAACAGCCTGGGACCGCTCCCTGACGCCCAAGATCGAGCGCGCTATCCTCAAGTCTGACCTGGGGTTGAACCCTTCCACGGCTGGCGACGTCATCCGTATTCCCATGCCCATGCTGACCGAAGAGACCCGCAAGGGGTACACGCGGCAGGCGCGGGCGGAGGCGGAAGCGGCGCGCGTATCCGTGCGCAACGCCCGGCGCGATGCCATGAGCATGCTGAAGGAACTGGTCAAGGAGAAAGACATCAGCGAGGATGACGAGCGCCGCGGTCAGGAAGTGGTGCAGAAACTGACCGACAGCTTCACGGACCGCATTGAGAAAATGCTGGCTGAGAAAGAAGCTGACCTGATGGAAATTTGAGTCGCCTGGCCGCATGCCCAGCCGCGAATCGCCAGGCCTGCCGGAGGCCACTCCGGTTCCCCGTCATGTTGCCATTATCATGGACGGCAACAACCGCTGGGCACGGCGCCAGTCTCTCCCCGGGCACGCAGGACACCGCGCCGGCGTCGAGGCGGTACGCGGCGTCTTGCGCTCCTGCCAGCAGCACCGTATTGAGGTCCTCACGCTGTTTGCTTTCAGCAGCGAAAATTGGGGCCGTCCGCGGCCTGAGGTGCGGGCCCTGCTCGCGTTGCTCTCCCGCTATCTGCGCAACGAAGTGCGCGACCTGCACAGGGACGGTGTGCGCCTGCGTTTTATCGGTGAGCGCAGCCGTTTCAGTGAGCGGCTGCAGCGCCTGATGGCGAATGCGGAGCGCCTGACCCGCGACAATACGGTCGCCACGGTGGTGCTCGCTGTGGACTACGGTGGCCGTTGGGACATCACCCAGGCATCGCGCACGCTGGCTGCCCGGGTACAGGCGGGCGAGCTGGCGGTGGAGGATATCAACGAAACGTCGCTGGCGGAGGTGATGGCACTGAGTGACCTGCCGGCGCCCGACTTGTGCATTCGCACCGGGGGGGACGCCCGCATCAGCAATTTCATGCTCTGGCAGTTTGCCTACAGTGAGCTCTACTTCACCAGTACCCTGTGGCCGGATTTTGGCGAGCTGGAGTTCGCCCGCGCCCTCTCCGACTATGCCCGCCGCGAACGCCGTTTTGGTGTGCGTGAGCCGGATGCACTGGCGTCGGGGGTCCAAGATGCTTAAGCAGAGGATCGTGACCGCGCTGGCCATGGCGGGCCTGTTTCTTGCCGCGGTACTGTTTCTGCCGCTGCTGTGGTTGGCTTTCCTGCTGGGGGTCGTGGTCTGCCTCGGTGGCTGGGAATGGGCCCGTCTTGCAGGCTGGCAATCGTCGCTGTCCCGCGGCCTGTTCGTTGTTGTGCTGGGCGTGTTGCTTGCTGCGCTGTTCGTGTACGCCGAACTGGGCCTGGCGCCGCAGCGGGAGCAGGTGCAGCCGGTGCTCGGTATCGCCTGCCTGTGGTGGTCGTTTTCCCTGCTCTGGGTGAAAAGCTATCCGGCCAGTGCAGTGCTGTGGCGCAGCCGCGTGATGCGCAGCCTCATGGGGCTGCTGATTCTTGCCTCTGCATGGCTGGCAGCGGTGTACCTGCTGGCGTTCCCGCGGGGTGGCCTGCTACTGGTTGTCATGGTGGTGATTGTGGCCGCCACGGATATCGGTGCCTATTTCTCGGGTACCCGCTTTGGTCGCCACAAGCTGGCTGTGCATGTCAGTCCTGCCAAGACCTGGGAGGGTTTCTGGGGTGGTGTGGCCTGCGCCACCCTGCTTGCGGTAGCCCTCTGGTCGGTATTGCCGGCGCGCATGGCGCACATCTCCCTGGCCGCGGTCATCGCCGTGGTTGTGACAACAGCGCTGGCGTCTGTGGTCGGTGACCTGACGGTCAGCATGGTGAAGCGCGAGAGCGGTGTGAAAGACAGCGGTTCCTTGCTGCCCGGGCACGGGGGCCTGCTCGATCGGCTGGACAGCCTGTGCAGTGCGGCGCCGGTGTTTGCTCTCGGCCTGCTCCTGGCGGGGTGGTAGTCGTGCCCGGCGTACAACAGGTGGCCGTGCTGGGTAGCACTGGGTCGATTGGCGTCAGCACGCTGGATGTCATAGCCCGCCATCCGCAGCGATTCCGCGCCTGGGCGCTGGCCGCCAACCGCTCGGTGGACAAGCTGGCGGCCCAGTGCGAGGCGTTCCACCCGCGTTACGCGGTGATGGTCGATCCGGATGCTGCAGATGCGCTGCGCAAACGCCTCGCGGGTGTCTGCGACACCGAGGTGCTGGCCGGCGCGGAGGGCCTGCAGCAGATAGCCGCGCACGCTGAGGTCGATGCCGTCATGGCGGCGATTGTTGGAGCCGCTGGTCTGCCCTCCACCCTGGCGGCGGCCGAGGCCGGTAAGCGCATCCTGCTCGCCAACAAGGAGTCGCTGGTCATGGCAGGTCATCTGCTGATGGCGGCTGCGCGCAGGGCGGGCGCGGTGATTCTGCCCATCGACAGCGAGCACAACGCCATCTTTCAGTGTCTGCCGCAGGGGAGTGATGCGGCGCCCGGGCTGGAGGGAGTCAGCAGGATTCTGCTGACCGCTTCCGGTGGCCCGTTCCGCAATTGGACTGCCGAGGCCATTGCGGCGGCCACGCCGGCAGAGGCCTGCGCCCACCCCAACTGGTCCATGGGCCGCAAGATATCCGTGGACTCCGCAACCCTGATGAACAAGGGGCTGGAGCTGATTGAGGCCTGCTGGCTGTTTGATGTTGCGCCGTCTCGCGTCGAGATCGTGGTGCACCCGGAAAGCATCGTGCACTCTCTGGTGCAGTATGTGGATGGATCTGTGCTGGCCCAGCTGGGTAACCCGGATATGCGGACGCCGATCGCCTACGGGCTGGGCTGGCCGGAGCGGATTGACGCCGGGGTGGCGCCACTGGATCTGGTGGCGCTGTCCCGCTTGCATTTTGAGGCACCGGATGAGGGCCGGTTCCCCTGTCTGCGGCTGGCGCGTGAGGCTGCCGCCGCGGGAGGCACTGCAATGGCCGTGTGCAACGCGGCCAACGAAGTGGCAGTGCAGGCCTTTCTTGCCGGTGATATCGGTTTTAACGCCATACCGGTGGTCATCGAGGCGGCGCTGGCCGCCATACCGGTGGTTGAACCCACTTCGCTCGGTGTGGTCGAAGCTGCGGACCGTGAATCCCGCGATATCGCGGCATTGCATGTCGCACGCTATAGTAGCCGGTTCCTCGCCGGCGGAGAGAATTAATGGATTTGGCCTACACCATCGGTATCACCCTGCTGACCCTCGGCGTGTTGGTGGCGGTGCATGAGTTCGGCCACTTCTGGGTGGCGCGACGTTGCGGTGTGAAAGTACTGCGTTTCTCGATAGGCTTTGGCAAGTCTGTCTACACTTGGCAGGATCGGCATGGTACCGAGTTCTGCATCGCCCTGATTCCCCTCGGGGGCTACGTGAAGATGCTGGACGAGCGGGAAGGGGAGGTCGCCGCTGGCGAGCAGGAACGGGCCTTCAACCGCAAGCCGGTCCTGCAGCGTATTGCGGTTGTCGCGGCGGGTCCCATTGCCAATTTCCTTCTGGCCATCGTCGCCTACTGGTTTCTTTTCATGGCCGGCGAAAGCGGCTATGCACCGGTTATCGGCGCGGTCAAACCCGGCTCTGTGGCGGATATCGCGGGGCTGGAGTCAGGGCAGGAAATCGTCGCCGTTGACGGCAAGGAAACACCGACCTGGCAGGCCTTGAGCTTCCGCCTGCTGGACCGTATCGGCGATACCGGGACGGTGCATTTCAGCGTGAAGTATCCAGACTCGAGCATGATCTACGAGTCAGAGGGCCGACTGCAGCAATGGCTGGGAGACGACGAATCCCCCGATTTACTGACCGGTCTTGGTATCACACCCTACGCGCCCTCCGTGCCCCCGGTGGTCAGCGAGGTTGTCGCCGACAGTCCGGCGGAGCGTGCGGGTCTGCTGCCGGGAGATCGCGTGCTGAGCGCCGATGGTACGCCCATGGCCGAGTGGCTGGAGTGGGTGGCTTACGTGCGTGATCGCCCGGGCCAGCCGATTGCCCTGGAGGTGCAGCGGGGCAGCGACACGGTGGCCATGCAGATCGTGCCGGACGCGGAAACCGACAGCGCGGGCGAAACGATCGGTCGTGTGGGTATCGCCGTGTCAATGCCGGCGTTGCCCGAGGGGATGCTGCGCGAGTTTGAGCGTGGCCCCGTGGAATCCCTGGGAGCGGCATTTGTGCGCACGGGGGACCTGGTGGCCTTTACTCTGAGCTCGATCAAGAAGATGATCCAGGGCCTGATATCGCCAAAAAACTTGAGTGGCCCCATCACCATTGCTAAAGTGGCGTCCGCCTCGGCGAAGTCGGGGCTGGAGTCCTACATCGGCTTTCTGGCCCTGCTCAGTGTCAGCCTCGGAGTTTTGAACCTGTTGCCCATTCCGGTGCTTGATGGTGGCCATCTGCTGTATTACACGGTGGAGCTTCTGGCGGGGCGGCCAGTGCCCGAAAAAGTGCAAATGCTGGGTTACCAGCTTGGCCTGTTTCTGATCCTCGGGGTAATGGCACTGGCTCTATATAACGATTTCGCGCGCCTGTAGGGTTGGGCAACCCGGGCATTGACACATCAAGGACCTTGGGGTCGGGCCTCACCAGTGGTTGGGACTATTTTGAAAAGACGCATTAATCTGCTACTGGCACTTGTCTTGCTGCTGCTGGCTCCTCTGGGCCAGGCGCAGGACGCCTCCTTTATCGTCGCCGATATCCGCGTGGAGGGGCTGCAGCGCATCTCGGCAGGGTCCGTGTTCGCGGCCATGCCGCTGGCGGTGGGCGACCTGGTAAACGCCGAGGCCATCCGCGCTGCCTCCCGTAGCCTCTTTGCCACCGGGAATTTTGACGATATCCGCATAGGCCGCGACGGCAACGTGCTGGTGGTAATCGTTGCCGAGCGCCCGAGTATCAGCGAAATCAACATAGAGGGTAACAAGGCGATCGAGACGGAGGCCCTGCTTGACGGCTTGCGCGGCGCGGGTCTCGCCATCGGGCAGGTGTTCCAGCGCTCCACCCTCGAGGGCATGCAGCTTGAGTTGCAGCGCCAGTACGTGCAGCAGGGCCGCTATGATGCCAACATCGAAACCGAGGTGTTGCCGGAGCCGCGTAACCGCGTGGCAATCAACATTGACGTCGATGAAGGCACCGTCGCTGCCATCAAGCACATCAATGTGGTGGGCAACGAGGTCTTCAGCGACGAGGAGCTCACCGATCTGCTGGAGTTGCAGACGACGGGATGGTTTTCGTTCTTTACCAACGACGACAAGTATTCCCGCGAAAAACTCACGGGAGACCTGGAAAAGCTGAGTTCCTACTACCTCGACAGAGGCTACTTACAGTTCACGATCAACTCGACACAGGTGTCGGTATCTCCCGACAAGCGCTCGGTGTACATCACCGCCAACGTGACCGAGGGCGAGAAATTTACCGTCAGCAGTGTCGACCTGTCCGGCGACCTGGTGCTGCCCGAGAGCGATTTGCGGCGTTTCATTCTGATGGGCGAGGGCCAGACCTTTTCCCAGCAGATGGTGACCTCGACCGAAGAATTCATTACCCGCCGGCTGGGCAACGAGGGGTATAACTTCGCCAAGGTCACGGGCATTCCGGAGATCAACGAAGAGGACAACACGGTTGGCCTCAAGTTCTTTGTCGACCCGGGCAAGCGAACCTACGTGCGGAGAATCAGTTTCGAAGGCAACCAGAAAACGGCTGACGAAGTATTGCGCCGCGAAATGCGCCAGATGGAGAGTGCCCCGGCCTCTGCCTCGGCCATCGAGCAGTCACGTATCCGTCTGGAGCGCCTCGGTTACTTCAGCAAGGCGACCGTGGAGACCCCCGAGGTCGCCGGTCACGACGACCTGATCGATGTTGACTTTACGGTGGAAGAGCAGTCGTCAGGCAGCATCGGCGCCAGCTTTGGTTACGCGCAGGATGCGGGCCTGATATTCGGCCTGAACCTGCAACAGGACAACTTCCTGGGCACCGGGCGCCGCATCGGCATCGGCCTCAACTCCTCCCGCTACCAGGATCTGTACAACTTCAGCTATACCAATCCGTATTTTACCGAGGACGGTGTCAGCCGCGGCTTCAACGTGTTCTACCGCTCGACGGACCTGTCCGAGATCAACGTGGCACGCTATACCACCGATACCCTCGGTGCGGCACTCAACTTCGGCTACCCGATCAAGGAAACCCAGCGCCTCGGTTTCAGCTTCGGCGTTGCCAATACGGACATCACCGCCGGCCGCTTTGCGGTGCAGGAAATCAAGGCCAGTCCGCGCCTGGTAGAGGGCGTTGAGGGTTTCTTTGAAAGCAACCTCTTGCCCGACGGCACCTTCTCGGCCCCTGAGGTGTTCCGTCCGCTGGAGGAACTGCCCGATGGCGCCCTCACCATTCCGGAGGAGCCTGGTTTCCTCGACCTGAACGGGGACGAGTACCTCAACTGGACCACCTCGCTGAGCTGGAACCAGTCCACCCTTAACCGCGGCATCCTGGCAACCCGCGGTGCGTCGCAGTCGCTGGTCTTCGAGATAGCGGTGCCGGGCTCCGATGCCCAGTTCTACAAGCTGGTCTACCGCGGCGAGAAATTCCTGCCTATTACTGAAGAGTGGATTGTGCGTTTCCGCACTGAGCTCGGTTATGGTGATGGCTACGGTGATACCACCAACCTGCCATTCTTCGAGCACTTCTTTTCCGGCGGTTTCGGCTCGGTTCGCGGCTTCGAGAGTAATACACTCGGCCCGCGCGGTACGCCCGCTGCCCTGTATGACATCAATCAGCCTGTCACCGGTATTGATGAGAATGGCAACCCCACGGAAGTGGGCGGCCCTGACGGCACCCAGTTTGGCTACCGCATTGACCCGGATACGGGCAAGCTGACCTTCAGTGTGCCGGATACTACCCCGGACCCGTTCGGCGGTAACGCCCTGATTGAGGGCAGCGTGGAGCTGCTGTTCCCGCTACCGTTCCTGAAAGATCGCAGCAAGTTGCGCTCTGCCTTCTTCTTTGACGTGGGCAACGTGTTCAACACGAAGTGCTCCAGCAATCAGCTGAACTGCTTTGATATCGATGCGGGTGAACTCCGCTATTCAGTCGGTGTCGGTGTAACCTGGATAACCGGTTTCGGGCCGATGAGTTTCAGCCTTGCCAAGCCGCTCAACGAGTCCCCCGAAGATGAGCGCGAAATTTTCCAGTTCACACTGGGTCGGGGTTTCTGATCATTTTTTCTGACGTTGGAGTGTATTGTGTCTAGAGTCCTTAAAACCGTATGTTTCACTGCCGCTCTGCTGCTGCCGACTTTCGGTTGGGCGCAGGGCAAAATTGCCGTGGTCAATCTCGAGCAGGCTATTCTGCAAACCGACCATGCGCAGAAGCGTTTGACCGCTGAGCGCAACAACGATGCCTACAAGTCCGACAAGGCAGAGTTTGACCGCCTGAAGGACGAGTTGGACAAGATGGTCAAGGATTACCAGAAGGACTCCGCGGTGATGAGCCAGGATCAGCAGCTCTCCGCACGCCGTAACCTGGCCAGCAAGCAGGCGGACCTGGAGCACGTAGCGGGCAAGTTGCAGCAGACCGAGCAACAGGTCGGCCAGCAACTGCTGCAGGAGATGTCGCCCAAGGTGCAGGAGGTTCTGCAGGAACTCATCACCACGGAAGGTATTGGTCTCCTGTTGCAGCGCGGTTCCGTTATCCACGCGGATGCCGGCTACAGCATCACCGCCAAGGTGACAGACAAGCTCAACCAGGCCTTCACCGAGTAAGTCATCATGCGTACCCTGGGAGAGCTGGCTGCATTCCTGGGGGCCGAGCTGCGCGGTGACCCGTCGCTGTCAGTGACGGGCATAGCGCCGCTTGGGCGCGCCAGTGCGTCGCAGCTGTCGTTTCTGGCCAGCGCGCGCTACCTGGGACAGTTACAGCAGACCCGGGCCGCGGCCGTCATCCTGCGACCCGACCAGGCGGAGCGCTGCCCCGTCGCCTGTTTGCTGGCCGATAACCCGTATCTGGCGTTTGCCCGTGCCACGGCACTGTTTGTTGATGAATCCCTCGCAGAACCCGGCGTGCATCCCAGCGCGACCGTGTCAGCGCAGGCAAGGCTGGCACACGGGGTTTCGGTGGGGCCCAATGTGGTGATTGATGCTGGCGCGGAGATCGGGCCCAATGTGGTGTTGGGTGCCAATTGTGTGGTCGGCGAACGCTGCCGGATCGGTACGGGCACCCGCCTGCACGCCAGCGTCGTGCTCTACCGCGATGTGACGATTGGCGAGCACTGCACGCTGCACGCGAATGCGGTGTTGGGAGCTGATGGTTTCGGCTTTGCGCCGAGCCCCGAGGGTTGGCAGAAAATTCATCAGCTCGGTGGTGTGCGCATCGGCGACCACGTGGAGATCGGCGCCTGCACGACCATCGACCGTGGCGCGCTGGAAGATACCGTTGTTGAGGACGGTGCCATCATCGACAATCTGGTGCAGATCGCACACAACTGCCACATCGGCAAAAATACCGCGATCGCGGGTTGCACCGGATTGGCGGGAAGCACGATTATAGGGGCGAACTGCACGCTCGCGGGTGGTGTTGGTGTTGTCGGTCACGTTGAGATCTGCGACAACGTGCATATCACAGGCATGACCATGGTCACCAAGTCGATCACCGAGCCAGGCTCCTATTCCTCGGGAACGCCAATGGCCTCCACCCGGGACTGGAAACGCAGCGCTGTGCGGTTTGCGCAGTTGGAGAGTATCCAGAAGCGCCTTGCGGGACTGGAAAAACAGCAACAACAGTGATCGTGGGGGACCCGCAGCTTGATCATGGATATATCCGAAATTCGCAACCACCTACCGCACCGCTATCCTTTTCTGCTGGTGGACAGGGTGCTGGAGCTGAACCTGGGCGAGTCCATCGTCGCCTGCAAGAACCTGACCATCAATGAGCCTTTTTTCAACGGCCATTTCCCGGAGAAGCCGGTGTTTCCCGGCGTGATGTTGCTTGAGGCTATGGCCCAGGCGGCGGGCATCCTGGGTTTCAAGTCGATGAACAAGACACCGGCCGACGGTTCCATGTACTACTTTGTCGGCGCTGACGACCTGCGTTTCAAGCGCCCCTGTGTGCCGGGGGATCAGGTCATGTTGCGCGCGAAGATCCTGTCGGACCGCCGCGGTATCTGGAAGTTTGCGGTCAGTTCTGACGTTGATGGCGCCCTGTGCGCCTCCGCCACCATTCTCTGCGCCGACCGCTGACCCATGATTCACAGTCAGGCCATTGTAGACCCCTCAGCCCGCGTCGCCGACGATGTTGAAGTAGGTCCATGGACACTGATAGGCCCGGATGTCGAGATCGGTCCGGGGTGCAAGATTGAATCACATGTCGTTATCAAGGGCCCAACGCGCATCGGTGCGGGCAACCATATCTATCAGTTCTCGACGATTGGTGAGGCGACCCCGGACCTGAAATACCGGGACGAACCGACTTATCTGGTGATCGGCGACAACAACATTATCCGCGAAAACGTGACTATCCATCGCGGCACCGTTCAGGACCGGGCGGAAACGACCATCGGCAACAACAACCTGATCATGGCCTACGTGCACATCGGCCATGACTCCTGTATTGGCAACCACACCATTCTGGTCAATAACACTGCGCTGGCGGGCCACGTTCAGGTGGGCGACTGGGCGATACTCAGCGGTTATACCCTGGTGCATCAGTTCTGCAAGATAGGCGCGCACAGTTTCAGTGGCATGGGTACTGCTATCGGCAAGGATGTGCCCGCCTACGTTACCGTCAGTGGAGCGCCCGCTGAGGCCAAGACCATCAATATCGAGGGGCTGCGCCGGCGCGGCTTCTCCGCCGAGGCGATCAGCCAGCTCCGGCGCGCTTTCAAGATTGTCTATCGGCAGGGGTTGACACTGGAGCTGGCCATCCAGCGGCTGGAAACCATGTTGCGCGATACCCCCGAGGTGCAGGTGATGATCGACTCCATACGCGCCTCGGAGCGCGGCATCGTCCGCTAGTGGCAGGCAAACGCCTGCGCGTTGGCATTCTCGCTGGCGAGGCCTCTGGCGATATCCTGGGCTCGCGGCTGCTGTCAGCGCTGCGCCGCCGCTACCGTGATCTCGACGTGGAAGGGATTGGCGGGCCGCTGATGCAGGCGGAGGGCCTGAACAGCCTGTTTCCCATGGATCGCCTGTCGGTGATGGGTTTTGTTGAGCCCCTGAAACGCCTGCCGGAGCTGTTGCGCATTCGCCGCAGCCTGTACCGGCATTTTCTCGCCAATCCCCCCGACGTGTTCATCGGCATCGATTCGCCGGACTTCTGTCTGCGTCTGGAGTCGAAGTTGCGCCGGGCGGGCATCAAGACTGTGCATCTGGTCAGCCCCTCGGTCTGGGCCTGGCGCCAGGGGCGTATTCGCAAGATTCGTCGCGCCGTAGACCGGATGTTGTGCCTGTTCCCTTTCGAAACGGCGATCTACCACCAGCACGGCATTGCGGCCGACTTTGTCGGGCATCCGCTGGCTGACGAGGTCCCGCTGTTCACAGATCGGGACAGCGCCCGCGCCAGTCTGGGACTCGCGAAGGAGGGTCGCTTGCTCGCCCTGTTGCCCGGTAGCCGAGGGGGGGAAGTGGCGGCGCTGACGCCCCTGTTTCTGGAAGTCGCGCGCCGTCTTGCCGCGGCAGACCCGGAGCTGCAGTTTGCCCTGCCTGCCGCTAACGCCGAGCGTGCGGCGCAGATACGCGCCTTGCTGGAGCCCGCCGGGGCGCTCCCGTTAACGCTGGTTCAGGGGCGCTCGCGGGAGGTGATGGCGGCAGCGGATGCTGTCCTGCTGGCGTCCGGTACGGCTACGCTGGAGGCACTACTGGTACAGCGGCCCATGGCCGTGGCTTACCGTATGGCGCCCCTGAGCTGGGCGCTGGTGTCGCGGCTGGTGCGCATTCCCTTCGCGGCATTGCCCAATATCCTGGCGGGGCGCGCACTGGTACCGGAACTGATCCAGAAGGACGCGACCCCCGCAGGGCTGGTCGCCGCGGTACAGCCGCTGCTGTACAACGCGAAGGTGGCCGCAGAGCAGCGTCAGGCCTTTGCCGCTATTCACCAGTCACTGGCGCTGGGCTTCGGCGAGCGCTGCGCCGATGGCATTGAGGCGGTGCTGGACGACCGTGCGCGATGAACGATCTGCTGGCCATTGACGGCGATGCACCCGGCGTAGCCGGCGTGGACGAAGTCGGTCGCGGTCCGCTGGCGGGTGACGTGGTGGCGGCGGCCGTGATCCTGGATCCGGCGGCACCCATTCCCGGCCTGCGCGATTCCAAGAAGCTCAGTCCGCAACGTCGCGAGGCCCTCGCGCAACAGATACGCGAGCACGCCGTGGCATGGGCGCTAGGACGTGCCTCTGTGGCTGAGATCGATACACTGAATGTGCTGCAGGCCTCGCTGCTGGCTATGCGTCGCGCGGTGGAGGCGCTGAATCCGCAGCCGGTCAGCGTGCTGGTTGATGGCAACCGCCTGCCGGTCTGGTCCTACCGGGCAGACGCGGTGATTGGCGGGGATGACCGTGTGGCCTGCATCGCGGCAGCCTCCATTCTCGCCAAGGTGCAGCGGGATGCCGAACTGGTCGAGCTGGACCAGCGCTATCCCGGCTACGGATTCGCCAGCCACAAAGGGTATCCCACCGCCCAGCATTTGCAGGCCCTGCGGCATCTCGGGGTGACGCCGGCACACCGTCGCAGCTTTGCGCCGGTCAAAAAACTGTTGCCGGAGACGCACCGGGGGTAAACTGACCCCATGACCGATTTTGTACATCTCAGGCTGCACACCGAGTACTCACTGGTAGACGGCATGGTGCGCGTCAAGCCGCTGGTCGAGCGCGTTGCAGCGCTCGGCATGGCGGCGGTAGCGGTCACTGACTGCAGCAATTTCTACGCACTGATCAAGGTGTACAAGGCCGCCCTCGCAGCCGGCGTCAAACCGATTTTCGGCGTGGATTTGCGGGTTCTCGACGAGGACGATCCAGAGCGCGCCTACCCGCTTTGCCTGCTCGCCATGAACGACACCGGCTACCGCAATCTCACCGTGCTCATCTCGCGTGCCTATACCGAAGGGCAGTACCTCGGGGAGCCCTATGTGCACAAGGCCTGGCTGGCGGAGCGCAGTGACGGCATCATCGCCCTCTCCTGCGGTGCAGCCGGTGATGTCGGGCAGGCACTGCTGGCGGAGCGCGCCGCGCAGGCCGAGTCACGCGCGGCCTACTGGATGGGACTGTATCCCGGACGCTTTTACCTGGAAGTCCATCGCACAGGGCGTGAGGGTGACGAGACGCACCTGCACGCGGCCGTGGAACTGGCCGGGCGCCTTGCCTGCCCGGTGGTTGCGACCAACGATGTGCGTTTCCTGGACGCCAGCGAATTCGAGGCGCACGAGGCGCGCGTGTCCATCCGCGAGGGGCGTACCCTTGACGACCCGCGGCGGGTGCGTGCCTACACCGACCAGCAGTACCTGCGTTCGCCCGCCGAAATGGCGGCGCTGTTCTCAGACCTGCCGGAGGCACTGCAGAATTCCGTGGAAATCGCGCGGCGCTGCAACCTGGTACTGGAACTGGGCAAGCCCTATCTGCCCGACTACCCGGTGCCCGCTGGCCTGACCATGGATGCCTATTTCAGGCAACTCTCCCACGAGGGCCTTGATCGCCGCCTGGCGCGCCTGTTTGACGCCGCCAGCCCGGAATTCCCCCAACACCAGGCAACCTACCGGGCGCGCCTCGACTTCGAACTGGATACCATCATCCAGATGGGGTTCCCCGGTTATTTCCTGATCGTTATGGATTTCATTCGCTGGGCCAAGCAGCACGAGATTCCCGTCGGTCCGGGGCGTGGCTCCGGTGCCGGCTCACTGGTGGCCTACGCACTGGAAATTACCGACCTCGATCCGTTGCAGTACGACCTGCTGTTCGAGCGCTTCCTCAATCCGGAGCGGGTGTCCATGCCCGACTTCGATGTCGATTTCTGTATGGACCGGCGTGACCGGGTGATCGACTATGTGGCCGACACCTATGGCCGTGAAGCCGTGTCACAGATCATTACCTTCGGCACCATGGCGGCCAAGGCCGTGGTGCGCGACGTGGCGCGGGTGCAGAACAAGCCCTACAGCCTCGGCGACAAACTGTCGAAGATGATTCCTTTCGAAGTCGGCATGACGCTGGAAAAGGCCCTGGAACAGGAGGAGGTGCTGCGGGACTTCCTCGCCGAGGACAATCAGGCGCTGGAAATCTGGGACATGGCGGTACAGCTGGAGGGCATCACGCGCAACGTGGGCAAGCATGCCGGCGGCGTGGTAATCGCGCCCTCCCGTCTGACCGACTTCTCCCCGCTGTACTGCGATGAAGCCGGGGGCGGTCTGGTCACCCAGTACGACAAGGGCGACGTGGAAGATGCCGGACTCGTCAAATTCGACTTCCTGGGCCTGCGCACGCTGACCATCATCGACTGGGCGGTGCGTATGATCAACGCCGTGCGGGCGCAGCAGGGAGAGGAGCCGCTGGACATCAGCGCGATTCCCCTGGACGACGCCGCGAGCTTCCGGCTGCTGCAGGCGGCCGAGACCACGGCGGTGTTCCAGCTGGAATCGCGCGGCATGAAAGACCTGATCAAGCGCCTGAAGCCGGACTGCTTCGAGGATATCATCGCCCTGGTCGCGCTGTTCCGTCCCGGACCACTGCAGTCGGGCATGGTGGACAACTTCATCAATCGCAAGCACGGGCGGGAGAAAATCTCCTACCCGGACCCTGAATACCAGCATGTATTGCTCAAGCCCATCCTGGAGCCCACCTACGGCATCATCCTGTACCAGGAACAGGTCATGCAGATTGCCCAGGAACTCGCCGGCTACAGCCTCGGTGAAGCCGATCTGCTGCGTCGTGCCATGGGCAAGAAAAAGCCTGAGGAGATGGCCAAGCAGCGTGCCGTGTTTGAAGAGGGCGCGCGCAGCAAGGGAATTGACGGCGAGCTGGCCATTCGCATTTTTGACCTGGTGGAGAAATTTGCCGGCTACGGTTTCAACAAATCGCACTCCGCGGCCTACGCACTCGTGTCCTACCAGACCGCCTGGTTGAAAACCCATTACCCCGCGCACTTCATGGCGGCGGTCATGAGCTCGGAACTGCAGAACACAGACAAGATCGTGGTGTTTGTCGAGGAATGCCGGGCCATGCAACTGGCGCTCCGACTGCCCGATGTGAACGAGGGCCAGTACATGTTCACGGTGGACAGCCGCAACGAGATCATCTACGGACTCGGTGCCATCAAGGGGCTGGGTGAGGGCCCCGTGGAAAACCTGCTGCGTGCGCGCGAGGAGGGCGGCCCCTTCCGCGACCTGTTCGATTTCTGCGCCCGCACCGATCCGCGAAAGGTCAACCGGCGGGCGATCGAGGCATTGATCCGTGCCGGCGCCTTTGATCGACTCGGCACAGAGCGCTGGGTGCTGCTCGCGGCGCTGGACGATGCACTGAAAACCGCCGAGCAGAGTGCCAGTAATCGCGAGTGCGGCATGGCGGACCTGTTTGGTGAGGTAGTGCCTGATACGGCCCGGTCGGAGGGCGATGTGTACGCCGCGTTCCACGCCGTGCGGCCCTGGTCAGTGCGTGAGCGGCTCAGCGGGGAGAAGGACACGTTGGGGCTGTATGTCACCGGTCATCCTATCGATGAATACGCGGAAGAGGTGCGGCGTTTCGCGCCGACGTTGATCGCGGATTTACGCGCCGACAAGCAGGGTAGCCAGATGCTGGCCGGACTTATCGTCGCCAGCCGCACCATGAAGACCAAGCGCGGCGACACGATGGCGATTCTGCAGCTGGACGACCGCAGCGCGCGTATTGAGGTGACGGTCTACCCCGAAACCCTCAGTGAAAAGCGCGACCTGCTGGTCAAGGACCAGATTGTGATTGTCGAGGGCAACGTGGCACACGATGATTATTCTGGCGGCCTTTCGGTGCGTGCGCGGGACGTACACAGCCTGCAGGCGGTGCGCGAGTCCCATGCAGCGGAACTGACCATCGAGGTCAGCCAGGCGGCGCTTGATGACGCGCTGGCAGACCGGCTGGCCCAGGCCCTTGCCGCAGCCGGGGGAGGCCGCTGTCCGGTTTCGGTGTGGTATGAACAGCCCGCCGGTCGCGCGCGCATTCGGCTGGGTGAACGCTGGTCGGTCACGCCCAGCGACGAACTCCTGCAGCAGCTGCGTGACTGTGTGGGCCAGAAGCAGGTGGCGCTGCAATACGCCTGATCCTGCTGCCCGCGTGGCAGTGAAAGCCGGTTCGAACTGCTGCACTGCCCGGCAGTCTCTCACCGGTTTCGTTTGCTCTGGCTTCGCTGTCTGCCCAGAATGGTCCGGTTGCTGAAAAAGCGCTTCCCATATAACAACAGAGGAACAGGTCCATGTTGCTGCAGGATAAGGTTGTCATCGTCTCAGGTATTGGCCCCGGACTGGGTCAGGAATTGTCCACGTTGGCCGCAAAGGAGGGTGCCAGTGCGGTGGTTCTCGCGGCTCGTACGCCCGCCAAGCTGGATACGGCGGAGGCGGAAATCCAGGCGCTGGGTCTGGGCACCCGGGTGCTCAAGATGGTCACCGATATCGCCGACAACGCACAGTGCCAGGCGCTTGCCGACGCGACGGTGGCGGAGTTTGGTCGCATTGATGTGCTGTTCAACAGTGCCTACGATCCCGGCAGTTTCGAACCCATTGCGGAGGCCGATCTCAATGGCTGGCGCCGCAGCATGGAGGTCAACTTCTTTGGCACCATGCAACTGACCCAGGCCTGCATACCCGCCATGCGAGCGGCGGGAGGTGGTGCGATTGTCATGATTGCCACCATGGTCGAGCACAAGCCGCTGGCGACCCAGGGCGGCTATGGGGCCTCCAAGTCTGCCCTGCGCGCTGCCACCAAGCACCTGGCGCTGGAGCTGGGGGGCGACAATATCCGCGTCAACAGCTGCCACATGGGCTGGATGTGGGGTCCCGCTGTCGAGGGTTACTTTGACTGGCAGTCCCAGGCTTCGGGCCGCAGCAAGGACGAGTTGATCGCCGAGGTCACGCGCAGCATTCCGCTGGCCCACATCCCCGACGATGGTGACTGCGCCAAAGCCGCGGTATTCCTTGGTTCCGACTACGCCCGCGTGGTGACGGGCGCGGCACTGGATGTCAATGGCGGCGAGTTCATGCCGATCTGACCGGGAGAACGGGCTGGTGTTTTACGGTTGGTGGTTGGTCGGTGTTGCGTTCCTGGTGCTCATGGTCAGTAACGGCAGCATCATGTATTCCTACAGTGTGGTTGCGGTGCCTTTGGGCGAGGCTTTCGAGGCCAGCCGGATGACCATGATGCTGGGGATGACGGGCATGACGCTGGCCGGCGGTTTGATCTCGCCGTTTCTGGGCGGAATGATCGATCGCGGCTCGCTGCGCGGTATGATGTTCATTGGTGCGCTGGGTCTTGCCTCGGGCTACCTGCTGTTATCCTTCACCACCGCCAGCTGGCAGGTACCGTTAGTCTATGCCGGGCTGATGGTGCTGGGCATCAACCTGCTCGGCCCGTTGGCGACCTCAACCCTGCTGGCGCGCTGGTTTACCCGTCGGCGGGGATTGGCTCTTGGTGTTGCTGCAGTCGGCACCTCGGTAGGCGGGTTCGTATTCCCGCCGCTGGTGCAGTGGTTGATCGATACCTACGAGTGGCGCAACGCACTGCGTATCCTTGGTATTGGCACGCTGTTGGTCACTCTGCCAGCGGTGTGGGTGGTGGCCAACCGTCCGGGTGACCGTGGCCTGCACCCCGACGGTGATGCGCCGCCCTCCGGGCCCGCTTTTGCGCCGCCGCCTTTGTCCACGGCAGCGCTGCTGCGCGAGCGGAACTTCTGGCTGGTGGCGATGGCGATGGGCCTGCTGTTCGGGGTGTATTCGGCGTTGCTTGCTAACCTGGTGCCGTTCGCGCTGGGTGTGGGCTCCCCGGCCGAGCGCGCGGCATTTCTGCTGTCGGGCATCGCTCTGGCGGGAATTGTGGGCAAGCTTGGTTTCGGTGCCATCGCTGATCGTCTCGACCTGCGCGTGGCTCTGGGTGCATCCATGATTCTGGTGATCGGGGGCGTGGCCTGCTACCTGCTGGGTGACACCTACTCGCTGCTGCTGGCGGGCAGCGTCAGCCTTGGGCTCGCCGCCGGGGGGATGCTGCCGGTTTGGGGTTCGCTGCTCGCTGTGCTGTTCGGGGCGGCCAATTACGGGCGCGTCATGGGCCTCATGAACCCGGTGATCATGCCATTGACGCTGGTCGGACCGCCCCTGGCGGGGCTGATCTACGACACCAGTGGCAGCTACGCGGGGGCATTTGTCGGGTTTATCGGCGCCCTGCTCCTCGGTCTTGCGTTGTTGCCCCTGATTCGCCTGCCTGCGGCGGGCGGTCACGACGACTGAGAGCAGCACTGTGTTCAAGGTATACGCAACGACACCGGAATCCATGGGGCCCTGTGACATCGCCGCGCATGCGGCTCGGGCTGAGGCCATGGGGTTTGACGGTCTGCATGTCCCCGATGCCATCCACGACGGTCTGGTGCTGGCGGCGCTGGCGCTGCAGGCTACGCGACGTCTGCGTGTGGGCACCTCGGTGCTGGTGGCGTTTCCGCGCAGCCCGATGACCGTCGCGGTGGCTGCCTGGGACCTGCAGCGACTGTCCGGCGGACGCTTTGAGCTGGGTCTTGGCACCCAGATCAAGCAGAACATCGAACAGCGGTATTCGGCACGTTGGGATTCGCCAGTGCCGCAGCTGCGCGAGTATGTGCAGTCATTGCGCGCCATCTTCGACAGTTTTCAGCAGGGTGTACCCCTGCGGTTTGAGGGTGAGCATTACCGGTTCACCCGCCTGCAGCCCTTCTTCAATCCAGGGCCCATTGAGCATCCGGACATCCCGCTGCTCTGCGGCGCGGTGGGCCCCGCCATGACGCGCATGGTGGGCAGGATCGCGGATGGTATGATCACTCATCCGACGAACACCCCCCCCGAGTACCTCCGCGCGGTGTGCTTGCCCCGCCTGCGCGACGGTCTGGAGCGCGCCGGGCGTGATCCGTCAACGCTGCGGCTGATTCTGGGGCCGCTGGTTGCCACCGGCGTCGACGCGCAGGCGGTGGCGCAGCAGTGGGAACAGCAGCGCCGTTTGCTGGGTTTCCTGTATTCAACCCCGGCCTACTGGCCGAGCCTCGAGCTGTTTGGCTGGCAGGAGCGTGGTGCCGAACTGCAGGCACTGACCCGGGAGGGGCGCTGGCAGGATCTTCCCGCCGTCGTCACTGACGAGATGCTCAGTGCCTTCGTGCCACGGGGTTCTTACACGGAAATTGCCGAGGTGCTGCGGGCACGCTATGCCGGGCTTGCCGACAGCATCACCTTCCCCATGCCGCTGGACACTGCCCAGGATGCTCAGGCCGCTGCAGCTATTGCCAGACTGCGGGCTTGAGGTTCCGGGGGCTGTTTGACCGCTCCGCTCGCGGGCGGGACAATACGCGCATACCCGGCTGGAACCGACCATGCGCGAATATCTGATTTCGGCACCCATGAATGAACTGCTGCTGGCGCTTTCACGAGGTCCGGTGGCGGAGCCTCCCTGGCAGGCGTTTCTGCGGCTGCTGGGGGAAGCGCTGGACGCCGACTATGTCACGCTGATCCTGCGCGCGCCGCGCGAGGGAGACAGCGGGCTTGTCATCAATTCCGTGGTGCTCTCCCCGGACGCTGTGAACGCCTACAACGAGAGCTACTTTGCACTGGACCCCTTCGTCAACCTGCCGCCCGGGGAGGTCTTCACTGTGGATGCCTTCATGCCACCCGGGGAGTACTACCAGTCAGCCTACTTCCGGCAATACGTGGAGCCCACCGGGATCAGGCACATCATGGGTGCGGACCTGGGGGATGAACTCGGCAACACCGCTCGCCTGCGCTTTGCCCGGGTCGCGGGGCGGGCCAATTTCGCGGTACCGGAACGCGAGCTCGCTCGCTGCCTGTTGCCCCATATCCAACAGACGATCCGGCTGCACGCGCGCATCGCGCGGGTAGAGAGCGAGCGCACCCTGTTTGCGGCGGCGGTGGACCGCATGGCACTGGCTGCGTTCATTCTGGACCGGCGTGCGCGGATTCGACACAGCAACAGCGCCGGCGAACGCCTGCTGGCCGAAGGCCGTTGGCTGACGCAGTATGAGGGGCAGCTGCGCCTGGTGCATCGTACCGACCAGCAGGCATTCCGTGAGTGCCTGGATGACGTCATGCAGGCGCACCTGCGTGGGGAACCGGGCCTGGTCAAGGCCCTGCGGCTGGACAGTGGCAGCAGTCCGGGCCCCGGCCTGCTGATGCGGCCGCTACCGCTGGTGGCAGCGCCGGACGGCAGCCGCAATCCATCGGTGGCGGTTTTTGTGTCAGATCCGGAATATCAGCGCGAAGCGCCGGTGGATGTGTTGATGACCCTGTTCGGGCTGACCCGTGCCGAGGCAACCCTGAGCCTGCTATTGGCTGGTGGCGCAACGCTGGACGAAGCCTGTGCGCGCTTGCACATTTCCCGCAACACCGGGAAATCCCATCTCAGCGCCATCTTTTCAAAGACGGGTGTCACCCGGCAGACGCGTCTGGTACAACTGATTCTGAGCAGTGTCGCCCCAATGGGCGACTAGGTCATTCTGGAGGGTACTTTTTTATGTCACAGGAACACACTATTGAGGCCGCGGCTTTTCGTCGCCTGTTATCCCATCTGGACCAGCGCAAGGATGTGCAGAACATCGACTTGATGAACCTTGCCGGGTTCTGCCGCAACTGCCTCGCCAACTGGTATGCCGAAGCGGCGGCACAGGAGGGTGTGGCGCTCAGCCGCGACGAGGCGCGGGAGCGCATCTACGGCATGCCCTATGACGAGTGGAAGGCGCGCTACCAGACCGAGGCGACGCCGGAGCAACTGGCGGCGTTGCAGGCCGGTCGCCACGACTGAAGCCTGTCTAGAGCTCCCGGAGCTGGCGGAAGTAACCGAACCGGGTGCTGTAGGGTTCCAGCGCGCGATCGGCAGTGGCCTGCAGCAGGCTGGCGATGGAGCCAATGGGCTGGCGGGGATCGCTGGGCGCGGCGAGCAGGTGGTGCCCGAGTTCCTGCAGTCCGGAGCCGATCACCGAGGCGCTTTCCACCGTAGCCTGAATAAACAGCATCTCCGCGACTACAACGTCGCCCACGGTGCGCCGAAAGCGTTCTTCTGCGTTAAGTTCGCTGTTCATTCTGCGGATCTCCCTGAAAGCTCAAGCCCTGTTGCGGTGCGTCGATGCACCGTTGCCGTGCGTTGCCAGCCCCCCAGCGCCCTGTAGAGGCCCGAAAGTCCACGGTCCGGTGTTTGCAGCAAACTCTGTGCCAGCTGGCGGAGCGCAGCATAGCGGCGTTGTGTGACAAAGCAATGCAGGAAGCTGTGATTTTTACCGCTCTGGCTCGGTGGCCACGTTCTGCGGTGCCCTCGGTCGCTCGCCCAACCGGGGCAGCAGGCGACGGGCGAACCCTGCACAGTCTTCGCCGATGAGGTACAGAGCGGGCACCATGAGCAGCGTGACCAGCAGCGCAAAGAGCACGCCGAAGGCCAGCGACAGTACGGCAGGTTTGAGGAATTGCGCGTCCGTGGAGCGCTCCGCCATGATGGGTAGCAGGCCCACGAAGGTGGTCACTGTGGTCAGCAGAATGGGTCTAAAACGGGCGACCCCTGCCTCCAGCACAGCGTCAGCGGCGGTTGTGCCGCGCTCACGCAAGCGGCGGATATAGTCCACCAGCACCAGGTTGTCATTCACCACTACACCTGCCGCGGCACCGATGCCGAAGTACGAGAACAGTGCCATGGGGGTTGCGAACAGCAGGTGTCCGTAGACGGCGCCCATGAAGCCGAAGGGAATGGCCGTCATGATCAGCAGGGGCAGCGCGTAGGAGCGGAAGGCCACGGCGATCAGTGCATACATGGCGAAAAGCGCAACCGCGTAGAGGGCAATGATCTCATCAAAGAATGCCTGCTCGGTTTCTTGCTCGCCACCGCGGAGGATGACCAGGTCTGGATAACGCTCCTGCAGTAGGGGCAGGAAGTTCTCCTTGAGGTCGTTATTCATGTCGCTTACCAGCTCGGGCGCAGCTTCTGCCGAGATGCGTACCATGCGCTCGCCGTCCTGGCGCTGGATCCGGTCAACAGCGGTGTTGACCTCTGCCTCCACCACGGCGAGCAGGGGGATTTCACGCCCGTCTGCGGTCCTCACCCGAAAACTGTCGAGGCTTGCAAGCTGTGCGCGCAGCTCCGCCGGGTAGCGCAGCATTACCCGCACATCGCCGTGTTCCCTCGGCAGGCGTTGGACCTCCTCACCGTAATAGGCCTGGCGTACCTGGCGCGAAACATCGGCGAGGCTGATGCCCAGTTTTTCGGCCCCGGGACGCAGGCTCAGGTGTATCTCTTCACTCCCGGCCCGCAGGCTGTCGCGCACGTAGTAACTGCCCTGATAGCTGCGCAATTGCGCCTGCAGGTCGTTGCTGGCGGCGCGCAAGACATCCAGGTCCCGGTGCCTTAGTACCCAGGTGATGGCCGCTCCCTGGTCGTTGAGGGTGTAGCTGACTTCGATTTCTTCCGCATCCGGAATGTCGCCCACCAGCTCTCGGAAACGTTCGGCGGTCTCGCGGGCAGACAGCGCCCGCTCTTCCGGTGGGGACAGGCTGACGATGGCGATCACACTGTCGCGTCGGGAGCGGGTATACCAGCCCTCAACCAGGGAGCCGCTGCCACCCTCGGCGGCTGCCTGTGACTCCACTTCGGCAATCAGCTGCTTCTCGGCTTCCTGCAGCCTCTCCAGCACGGCGAGTGAACGGGAGTAGGGGGCACCGCTGGGCATCACCACATTGATGTGCACCTGTTCGTTCTGTACCTCGGGGAAAAAGGTGAACTTGACCCAGCCGGCACCGAACACGCCGAGGCTGAGGATGAAGGCTGCGGTGAACAGGCTGGCGGTCAGGTAGCGGTAGTCGGTCCCCAGCGTAAGCAGGCGGCGATAACGGGTGTTGGCAAAAGCGACGATACTCTCTTCAAAGCGTCGCTGGCGCAGTCGCCAGGGGCCGAGGTGTTCACGGTGTTCCAGGTGGCGGAGGTGCGCCGGCAGTATGCAGAATGCCTCGATCAGGGAGATGGTCAGCGCCGCGGTTATGACGATGGAAAACTGGCGGGTCATGTTGCCGCCTTCGATGTCCACGAAAAACCAGGGCGCAAAGGCAATCATCGTGGTGAGTACCGCGAACACCACGGGGCGCGCCACGGCATAGGCGCCGTCAATGGCGGCTTCGATGCCGCCGCCGGTGTGTGCGTGCTGGTGAATGCTCTCGCCCACGACAATGGCATCGTCGACCACAATGCCGAGAACCAGCAGGAAGGCGAAGGTGGACATGACATTGAGCGAGACATCGTTGGCTGGCAGGACCGCGAAGGTGCCCACAAAGGCGACTGCAATACCCGCAGTCACCCACAGGGCAACCTTGGGGCGCAGCGACATGATCAGGACGAGAAACACCAGCATCAGGCCCAACCAGGCCGAACTGCCTATCAGGTCCATGCGGCTTTCATAGATGTCGGCGGTATCAAACCAGAGGGTAAGACTGATTCCCGCGGGGAGCGTGGGGCGCGTTCTCTCCATCCACGCCTTGACTGCTGCACTGGCCTTCACGACCTGCATGTTGTCGGTTGACAGGATCTGTATCAGGACCGCGGGCTCGCCATTCAACGTGGCCAGAATTTCATTTTCCTCGTAGCCATCAATCACCCGGGCGACATCGCCGATACGCACGGTGGCGCCCTCTGCATTCTGGCGCAGGACGATCTGGTTGAAGTCCTCGCTGTTGTCGGCGAGGTTGCGCGCACGCAGTCGCACATCGCCGGTGGCGGTCCTGACCTGGCCAGATGAGAGGTTGATGGAGCTGCCGCGAATGGCGCTGGCGACTTCGTCGAAGCTGACCCCAAAGCGCAACATGTCCGCCTGGGACAGCTCGATAGTGACTTCCTCGCGGCGTGTTCCGAACAGCTCGACCAGCGAGATCCAGGGGAGCGCGGCTACCTCGTCGCGCAGGTCCTCGGCAAGGCGCGTCAGCTCACGTTCGCTGACCTCGCCGTGCACGGCCACGCGGATCATCTCTTCGCGGAAGTCACTGCGTTTTACCCGCGGTGGCTCGATGTCGCGCGGCAGCGCTGTCACTGCATCCACACGGTTCTTCACATCGTTCAGGAATTGCTCCAGGTCCACGCCGGGCCAGGTACTGACCTCCAGTCGGGCAAGACCCTCGGAGGCTGTAGAGGAGACGCGTTTGACGTTGTCGAGGTCATCGAGAGATTCCTCGATACGCTGCACGATCTGCTCCTCGACTTCCTGCGGGGCTGCCCCCGGCCAGGTGACCTCAATCTCGACCTGGTTGATCTCAAAGCGGGGAAAGGCTTCGCGTTCCATGCTCACGAAACCGAGGGCGCCGGCGAGCAGAATGCCCACCATCAGCAGGTTGGCAGCGACCGGGTTGTGTACCCACCAGCCAATAAATGCGCGCATTCAGCTGTTCCCGGGTTCGGCGATTGCCGACAGTGCCATACCCTGCACCGGATTGCGGATGGCTGAGGTGATCACCTGTTCGCCGGGTTGCAGACCGCTACCGATCACAACACGTGTGGCGCTGCGAGACAGCACCTCGACATCCCGTGTAGCCAGCAGGCCGCTGCTGTCCAGCACATGCACCTTGTTTCCCGGTCGCAGGGCGGCGGGGGGAATCAGTAGGGCGGCGTCCAGCGTGCGGCCGGGAATGGTCGCTTCCACGAATAGCCCGGCGGCCAGCGGCATGCCCTCTGGCGATGCGCCACGCCCGTAGGGTTCCTGGACTTCGGCCATGGCGTACAGCATCCGTGAACCGGGGTCGATGGCAGCATCGAGTCGCCGTAGCTGCCCCTGCCACTGGTGCTGTCGGCCGGCCACAATAGCGGTGAGGATCACCGGAGGCTCCTGCCCCGGCGGCGCGGTGTAGCCAATGGGCAGGTCGAGGGCTGCGAGCTGATCGTCACTGAGGGGCAGTCGGATCTCCACGCGGTTGGTGGCAAATGCGCGGCCCAGCGGCGTACCGGGGGTGACGTACTGGCCGACGTTGACCAGGGTGCTTAGCAGGCGGCCGTCGAATGGCAGGTGAACCCGGGTGCGCTCGAGATCGAGCTCAGCCTGCTCAAGGCGGGCGCTTGCCGCTTCCAGCATGGCCCTGGCCTCCGCCAGCTGTGGTTGCTTCAGGGCCAGCGGGGATGCGCCCGGTTCGTTGCGCAGTTGCTTGCGCGCCACATCGGCATCGGCCAGGGCCTGCTGCACCCGTACCTCGGCCTCGGCCACAGCGGCACGGGCCTCGCTCAGCGCGAGTCTGTAGTCGGTGTCTTCGATCTGCAGCAGGGTCTCGCCGGCGGCGACGCGGCCGCCCTCGGTAAACTCCGCAGATACTGCGACAATGCGCCCGCCCACCTGTGCCACCAGGTCGAGTTCGGTTGCGGCCCGCACTTCACCCTGTGTTCTTACACTCAGTTGCGTCTGCCCGGCACGCACCGGAGCGGTGAAAACGCTGATCGGACGCACCGGCGTTGCCTCCTGTTCGGGCTCCGGCGCAGCGGCATGCAGCGCTGCATAGCCCGCGAGGGCTGCACCGATGACCAGCACCGGTAGTAGCGCGCTTTTCATTGTTGTTGGCATAGCGTACACCTGTGCTTCCTCGAATACTGGGTTCTGGCACTCGCATGCCAACAGATCGGGTCAGCAACCCTATAGTGAAACGTTTTGTCACGGCGTTGACTCAATGCCATTGTAAATTTTTCACAAATCCGCGAGGCTTGTGATTTCAGTTGGGCGAACTCAGGCGGTGACTGCCGTGGGTTGAATCTCCTGCGGTAACACGAACCAGCGCAGGGCTTCGTTGCTCGCACTCAACGTCAGCGGTGGACATGTTGCGTTGCTGAGGGGTTCCTGCAGGAGGCGTTCTGCCTGCTGCAAATGGGTGGCCAGCGATGGGGAGGCTGCTTCAGGCCGCTGCGGGCTTGCAGCGTCCAACCAGCCAAGGCCAGTGAAGGGCGGCAGCGTTTGCTGCTGCGCTGTGTGGTGGCGCCAGACGCCATGGCTCGCGTTCCACTGGTAACGCGGCAGCATGCGCCATCCATATTCTGCGACCAGTTCGAAGGCGCGCAGCAGGTATTCCAGCTCCGCTTCGTCAATAAAGTAGTTGAAGTTCACGCGCACCCAGCCCGGCCGCATCAGGCTGTCGCCATTGCTGATTGCGTTCTCGAACTGCTGACTGCGTTCGCTGTCGATGCCCAGCAGGCTATGGGCATAGGGCCCGGCGCAGGAGCAGCCGCCGCGCACCTGAATACCAAACAGGTCGTTGAGCAGTGCCACGACGAAACCGTGGTGCAAATCACGCTGGCCGTGGCGAAACCGCAGGGAGAAAATCGGCAGGCGCGCGGCAGACGGAGGGCCGAGTACCTCGAGATTGGCACAGCTGCGGAAGCGTGCGAGAGCGCGGGCCGCGAGGTCCGCCTCGCGGGCCGCGATGGTATCCGTCCCGACAGCCTGCTGCAGGGAAAATACCAGGCCGGCGCGGATGGACTCGACGATGGCCGGTGTACCGCCCTCCTCACGGCGCTCGATATCCCGGGCGTAGATGTGGCCCGTGGAATTGACCCAACTCACGGTGCCGCCACCTACCGTGGCCGGCACGCGGTTCTGGAACAGCGCGTTCTTGGCAACCAATACGCCCGGGGTGCCAGGCCCGCCGATGAATTTGTGTGGCGACAGAAAGATGGCGTCCAGCGGGTCCGCGCCGTTCATGTCGATGGCCACATAGGGCCCGGCAGCGGCATAGTCCCAGAAGGCGAGTGCACCGTGCTGCTTGAGCAGCCGTGTAATGCCCTTGATATCGCTCTTGATACCAGTGACGTTGGAGGCAGCGGAGAAGCTGCCAATCTTGCGTTTGCGCGTGGCGTATCTCTGCAGCGCCGCGGCGAGGCAGGCCTGGTCAATGCCCCCTGCAGCGTCGAGTGGAATGACTTCGACGGTGCACAGGCTCTCGCGCCAGGGCAGTTCGTTGGAATGGTGTTCATAGGGGCCAATAAACACCACCGGGCAATCTTCCTGCGGGATTGCCTGCGCAAGTGAGTAGCGGTCGGCGAGATCAGCCGGCAGCCGCAGGTTCATGATATCGATGATTTTATTGATGGCGGCTGTCGCGCCGGAACCACAGAAAATGACCTTGTCCTGAGCGCCAGCGTTGACCGCGTCGCGAATCATGGTGCGAGCGGCTTCCCTCAGTGCAGTGGTGCGCGCACCTGTGAATGCGGTTTCCGTGTGCGTGTTGGCGTAGAAGGGCAACACTTCATCGCGGATGTAGTCTTCAATAAAGGTCAGGCTGCGGCCCGAGGCGGTGTAGTCGGCATACACCAGGGGCTTTTCACCGAAGGGCGTGGCGATGCAGCGCTGTCTGCCGATGACGGCATCGCGTATGCGGGCAATGAGAGAAGACATGGGATTGCTCCTGGCAGGTGGTGGATGGGCCCGATCAAGGTGGCCAGTTTACGCCGGGAGCGCCGGCACATTGTCCGAAAATGTGCGTATAAAATGGGATAATAAGAAACAATATTCCGATATTATGGCATAATACGATAATATCGTTCTTTCTCGGAGTTGGCCATGGTAGTACTCGATAATCAGGATAGGCAGCTACTGCGACTGCTGCAGGGGGATGCATCGCTGTCGGTCGGTGACCTTGCCGAGCGTGTGGCCCTGTCCAAGTCGGCGTGCTGGCGCAGGCTGCAGAAGCTCGAGGAGGGCGGTGTAATCCGACAGCGCGTCACGCTGCTCGATCCGGCCAGTATCGGCCTTGGGCTTACGGTGTTCATCACCATTCGCACTAATCAGCACAATGCGGCCTGGGCGCAGCAGTTCCGTCAGATTGTGCAGGATGTGGAGGGCGTGCTGGAGGTTTACCGACTGGGCGGGCAGCTCGATTACCTGTTGAAAGCGGTGGTTGCGGATATGCCAGGCTACGACAGACTGTACCAGCGCCTGATCGCTGCCGACCTTTTTGACGTCTCGGCAAGCTTTGTCATGGAGGAAATCAAGGCGACCACGGCGTTGCCCTTGGGGTGAGTGGCCGCCGGTCGCTGACCGGCGGCCTCCGGGTCAGGCAAAGTTCTTGTTCACGAAGTCCCAGTTAACCAGCGCCCAGAAGGCGTCCAGGTACTTCGGGCGAGCGTTGCGGTAATCGATGTAGTAGGCGTGCTCCCACACGTCAACGGTGAGCAGCGGTGTCACGCTGCTGTCGGTGAGCGGCGTTTCGGCGTTGCTGGTGTTGACGATTGCCACTGTGCCATCGCTGTTTTTCACCAGCCAGGTCCAGCCGGAGCCGAAGTTGCCGACGGCGGCATCGGTGAAGGCCTTTTTGAACTCGGCAAAGGAGCCGAAAGCGGCATTGATTGCAGCCGCCACCGCGCCTGTTGCTTCACCGCCGCCGTTCGGGCTCAGGCATTCCCAGTAAAAACTGTGGTTCCAGACTTGAGCCGCGTTGTTGAAGATACCGCCGGAACTGGTCCGGATCACGTCCTCCAGCGACTTGCCTTCAAACTCTGTGCCGGGAACCATGCCATTGAGCTTTTCGACATAGGTGTTGTGGTGCTTGCCGTAATGGTAATCGAGCGTCTCGGCAGAGATATGGGGTGCGAGAGCGTCGCGTGCGTAGGGCAATGCGGGAAGTTCAAAAGCCATGTTGTTGCCTCCGGAATATTCAGAAATCGTGGGTTGTCCATCGTCCAGACGGTGTTCTTTGTGTCGCCAGCGCATCATTGAAGCGCCGCCGCTGTTATTGGAGGAGGTCCAGCGAGGAGCCCGAGTATAGCGTTTTTGCCGTGCTACTGGCCAGTTTGCGGCAAGCAGCGCCTCGCGGCGGTCCAGGTACGGTCATTGTGCGTGGTTGCCCGAATGCATTATGGTAGGTTGAGGGCCTGAACTTCTCGCACCGGCCCGGTGCGCTTGCATGAGGTGTCCTGCCATGTTGCTGTCGATTGTCCTTTTCATCCTGCTCCTGTTGACCGTGTTGCTATTGCGTCCCTCGCTGACTGCAGGCTCTTTGCTGGTTGGCCTCGGGGCTTTCGTCCTGTCGCTGGGCGAGGGCGGGATGTGGCTGGTTTTCCTGCCCACGCTGGCCGTGCTCCTGCTGCTCAATGTCGCATCCTGGCGCAGGGAGTACCTGGTTGCTCCGGTATACCGACTGTTGCGCAAGGCCATGCCGCCGATGAGCAGCACCGAACGTGAGGCGCTGGAGGCGGGCACTACCGGCTGGGACAAGGCGCTCTTCAGCGGGCAGCCCGATTGGCAGGCCTTTGCCGCCCTGCAGCCGCCGGCGCTGACCGAGAGCGAGCAGGCGTTTCTGGACAACGAAGTAGAAACCCTGTGCGGGATGATCTCGGAGTGGGATGTACACCAGCGGCAGGATCTCTCCCCGGAAGTCTGGGAGTATCTGCGTGACAAGGGGTTCTTTGGTTTGATCATTCCCGAGGAATTTGGCGGACGTGATTTCAGTCCCTATGCCCAGAGCCGCATCATGGCGAAGATCGCCAGCCGCTCCATCACCGCCGCAGTCACTGCCATGGTGCCGAATTCGCTTGGGCCGGGTGAACTGCTGGTCAAGTACGGCACCGAAGCGCAGAAACAGCGCTGGCTGCCCGGTCTCGCAGACGGCAGCGAGCTGCCCTGTTTCGGGCTCACCGGTCCCGAGGTGGGTTCGGACGCCGGGGCCATCCCGGATGTCGGTGTGGTCTGCAAGGGCGAGTTCGAAGGCGAGGAGGTGATCGGCCTGCGCCTCAATTTCCACAAGCGCTGGATTACCCTGGCGCCGGTGGCCACCGTGGTGGGGCTGGCCTTCAAACTGGAGGATCCGGAGGGCCTGCTGGGTGATCCGGACAAGTCGGACTACGGCATCACCTGTGCCCTGTTGCCGGCGAATCACCCCGGTG
This sequence comes from Halieaceae bacterium UBA5085, assembly GCA_002414665.1. Lineage (GTDB taxonomy): Bacteria > Pseudomonadota > Gammaproteobacteria > Pseudomonadales > Halieaceae > Haliea. Next base: position 31,393 of record DIAF01000003.1, on the reverse strand, counting down.
TTGAAATCGGCCGCCGGCACAACCCGGGCGCCCCGTTCATGAACGGCCCCATCATGGGCGAGGACGTTTTCATTCCCGCCGACTGGATCATCGGGGGGGCCGCAATGGCCGGCAAGGGCTGGCGCATGCTCATCGAATGCCTCGGCGCCGGGCGGGGTGTGTCCCTGCCAGCGCTGTCCACTGCCAGCGGTGCGATGTGTTACCTCATGGTTGGCGCCTACGCACGCATCCGCAGGCAGTTCAACATGGAGGTCGGCAAGTTTGAGGGCGTGCAGGAGGCGACGGCCGAAATTGCCGCGGGCGCCTACACGCTGGAGGCGATGCGGGAACTGGTCACCCGCTCCCTGGAAGATGGCACGCCTTCGGTGATGACCGCCATGGCGAAGTACCACGCAACAGAGTTGATGCGCACGCTGGTCAACCACGGTATGGATGTTGTGGGTGGTCGTGGCATCCAGCTGGGCCCGCGCAACTTCCTGGCAGCGGGTTATCACGCGCTGCCGGTAGCGATAACCGTAGAGGGTGCCAACATCCTGACCCGGTCCCTGATGATTTTCGGCCAGGGTGCCATGCGCTGCCATCCCTACCTGTTCGATGAGATGCAGACGCTTGAAGCCGAGGAGATCCACGAAGGCCTGCGCGAGTTTGAGCCGTTGCTGATGGCGCACCTTGGTCATGCGGGCAGTAATTTTGCCCGCCTCGTCACGCTGGGCCTGAGCGGCGCATACTTCAGCGCGGTGCCGGCCGGGGCTGATGGTTTCAGCAAGCGCTGGTACCAGCGCATTAATCATTTGAGTGCCGCGCTGGCCATCTGCGCCGATGTGGCGCTGGGCGTGCTCGGTGGCGACCTCAAGCGTCGCGAATTGCTATCCGCCCGACTGGGTGATGTGCATAGCCAGTTGCTTATCGCCAGCAGCCTGTTGAAGTTCCATGCCACCCAGCCGCGCAGCAAGGAGGCTGATGCACATGCGGCTTATGCCCTGCAACGCGCGCTGCACCTCGCCCAGGAAGCGCTGGTTGCCTACTGCGCAAATTTCCAGCCCCGCGCTCTTGGACTCGCGCTGCGCGCCCTGTGCCTGCCCTTCGGTCGCGTCTACCCGGCGCCGGATGACAACAGCGTACGCAATCTGGGTGACCTTGTGATGGCGCCCAATCCCGTACGTAGCATGCTCGCCGAGCGGGTCCATTTGAGTGTTGATCCCGAGGATTCGGTGGGCCGGGTGGAAAGTACCTACCAGATGCTGCTGGCAGTGGAGAAGCCCTTCGTGGCGCTGCAGAAAGCCTGGAGCAAGGGTGATCTGGACGCCGCAACGCTGGACGAGGCTCTGCAGGATGCGGTGAGTAAGCAGCTTATCCGGGCGGAGGATGTTGAGCGGCTGCGGGAGTACGATGCGCGCCGCCGGGACTGTGTGCTTACCGATCATTTCGAAGCCTTGCTCTGAAGGTCGAATGGCGGTCACGGGGAAGCAGCCACGCAGTGCTGGGCTGCTTCCCGATCGGACTTTCTCCGGTTCCGGAGAAGGGGGGGCTCGACAAAGGCTTAGCCCTGGCTGGCCTCCAGTGCCTGCTCAATGTCGGCGATGATATCGTCCACGTGCTCGATACCGACCGAGATGCGCACCATATCTTCACTGACACCGGCGGAGGCTAGTTCCGCCGGATTCAGCTGGCGGTGTGTGGTGCTCGCGGGATGACAGGCCAGTGATTTCGCATCGCCGATGTTCACCAGGCGCAGAATCAACTGCAGGGCATCGATGAAGCGTGCGCCGGCATCTCTACCGCCCTCGATACCGAAACTCAGGATGCCGGATGCCTTGCCACCGCATATCTTCTTGCAGGTTTCACGGTAGGGGCTGTCCTTCAGGCCGGCGTAATTGACCCAGCTTACCTGCGGGTGCTTGCGCAGGTATTTGGCGACCTTTTTGGCATTGTGGCAATGACGCTGCATCCGCAGGTCCAGCGTTTCCAGACCCTGCATCAACAGGAAAGCGCTGTTGGGTGACAGCGCTGCGCCGGTGTTGCGCAGTGGCACAACCCGGCAACGACCGATAAACGCGGCGGGCCCCATGGCTTCCGTATACACCACACCGTGGTAGGACGGGTCCGGTGTATTCATGATCGCGAAGCGTTCAGGATGCGCGGCCCAATCGAACTTGCCCGAGTCGACAATGGCGCCGCCGATCGTGGTGCCGTGGCCGCCAATGTACTTGGTCAACGAGTGCACGACGATGTCTGCACCATGCTCAAAGGGTCGGCACAGCGCAGGCGTGGCGACCGTGTTGTCAACGATCAGGGGCACGCCCGCGGCGTGGGCGATTTCCGCCCAGCGCGCGATATCTACAACATTGCCGGCCGGGTTGCCGATTGACTCGCAGAACAGGGCCTTGGTGTTCCCGTCAATTAGCGCGGCAACCTTGTCGAAGTCATCGGCTTTGGCAAACCGCGTTTCGATTCCCTGGCGGGGGAACGTGTGGGCAAACAGGTTGTAGGTGCCGCCGTACAGCTGGGAAGTGCTGACAATGTTGCTGCCAACTTCGGCGATGGCCTCGATGGCATAGCGAATGGCGGCCATTCCCGAGGCGACCGCGAGTGCACCGATGCCGCCTTCGAGTGCTGCCACCCGCGCTTCCAGCACGGCGTTGGTGGGGTTCATGATGCGGCTGTAAATGTTGCCGGGGACCTTGAGGTCAAACAGGTCAGCGCCATGCTGCGTATCATTGAAGGTGTAGGAGGTTGTCTGGTAGATGGGTGTGGTCGCCGCGTTTGTAGCCGGATCGCCATCGTAGCCCGCGTGCAGTGCAATGGTTGCTGGTTTCATGGTGGCATGCTCACTTGTTGTCGAATTTTCGTTGGGCTGGAGGTTAGCAGACGCAGGACGCTTGGCAAGCCCCGCGGACCCACGTGACATGGCGCAACTTGCCCTGCAAGCTGAAGGGTATAGAGTAGCAGTTTCGGTTCGGAAGGAGGCAGCGCATGAAGCTTACGGTCAACGGAATGCCGCGGGAGCTGGACTGTGACCCGGACATGCCTCTGCTCTGGGCACTGCGCGACCTGCTGCAGCTGCGCGGTACCAAGTACGGCTGCGGCAAGGGCCTGTGCGGTGCCTGTACCGTGCATCTCGACGGCAAGGCCCGGCGCAGCTGCCAGGTCACGGTGGCGGAGGCCAGCGCGGCAGCGGTGACTACCATTGAAGGCCTGTCCGACAGCGGCACGCATTCCCTGCAGCAAGCCTGGCGGCAACACAATGTGCCGCAGTGCGGTTATTGTCAGCCCGGCCAGCTGATGGCTGCCAGCGCACTGTTGGCGGCGAACCCGGCGGCATCGGACGATGAGATCCGCAGCGGCATGTCCGGCAACTTGTGCCGCTGCGGCACTTACCCGCGAATTCATGCAGCGATAAAGAGCGCGCAGGGCGACGTTCCCCTCGCGGAGCAGGCGGGGGATTGACCATGAGTGTACTGACTCGCGTGTCCCGCCGGCGTTTCCTGCAGCTTACCGGCGTTGCTGCCGGCAGCCTGGTACTGGGGTCGGTGCTGCCTGGCCGCGCCGCGCTGGCCGGTGTTCTGGATCAGTCCAGCGGTGCCGCGTTGAACGTCTTCGTCAGTATCCGGGAGGACGGGACTGTGGAGATCGTTGCCCACCGCTCGGAAATGGGCACGGGTATTCGCACCAGCCTGCCGCAGATCGTCGCGGACGAAATGGAGGCCGACTGGCAGCGTGTGCAGGTGATTCAGGCACAGGCGAATCCTGCCTATGGGAGCCAGAACACTGACGGCTCCCGCTCGGTGCGCGATTTTTACCCGGTGATGCGGCAGATGGGGGCTGCAGCGCGCACCCTGCTGGAGCACGCTGCGGCAGAAGCCTGGGGCGTGCCGGTGGCACAGTGCGTAGCACGCAACCACGCGGTCGTGGGCCCGGGCGGCCGCACGCTGGGTTTTGGCGAGCTTGCTGCGCGCGCCGCAACGCTACCCGCGCCCGAGCCATCCACGCTGCGCATGAAGCCGGAGTCCGAATTTCGCTATGTGGGTCAGGGCCTCCCCATCGTCGACCTGGAGGACATGACTGTGGGCAGTGCCGTTTACGGAATCGACGTGCATCTGCCCGAAATGCTCTACGCAAGCATCGAGCGCAGCCCCTGGTTGCAGGGGAGAATCGAGGCAATGGATGCCGACGCCGCGCGCGCGGTGGCTGGGGTGAGTGATGTCGTGGAACTGAGGGCAGTGGATGGCCCGCCCGGTTTTAATCCCATTGAAGGCGTTGCGGTGCTGGCAAGCAACACATGGAGTGCGCTACGTGGTCGCGGCGCACTGCAGATTGACTGGGCGAGAAGCGAGCACAGCGAGCATGACTCGGCGGCGTATATCGATGAACTGGTGTCCCGGGTCGAGGGCGGCCCGGGTGAGGTACGCCGTCGGCGCGGCGACGTCGAGTCCGCGTTGGCCTCGGCACACCAGGCCGTGACCGCGACCTATCGCACTCCCTATCTCGCGCATGCCCCCATGGAGCCCCCGGTAGCCACGGCACGCGTCAGCGACAGCGGCTGTGAAGTGTGGGCCTGCACGCAGACACCCCAGGCAACACGTCGGGCCGTAGCAGATGCCCTCGACCTGGACGTCGACGCTGTTGTTGTTCACGTGACCCTGCTCGGCGGTGGTTTTGGCCGCAAGTCCAAACCGGATTTTGCCGTGGAGGCGGCTCGCCTTGCGGCGCATGCCGGGCGTCCGGTGCAGGTGGTCTGGAGCCGTGAGGACGACATCCGTCACGATTACTTTCACGCCTGCAGCGCGCAGCATTTTCGGGGCGCGCTGGATGCCGGGGGGCGCGTTACCGCCTGGCTGGCGCGGGAGGCCTCACCGCCGATCGGTGCCACGTTTGATACCACGGTCAACATGAACAGCGAGGGCGGGCTGTCACAAACCTTCGCCAGTGTCCCCTTCGCTGTCCCCAACCTGCAGATCGAAAGTCATCCTGCGCCCGCCCACGTCCGCATAGGCTGGCTGCGTTCCGTCTATAACATCCCCTATGCCTTCGGCGTCGGCTGCTTTGTTGACGAACTGGCCCACGCGGCGGGGCGCGATCCGATTGAGTTCTGGCTGGCCCTCATCGGCGATGACCGGCTGCTCGACTTCAGCGACGAAGGCTTCTCTTACAGTAATTACGGCCGTTCACTCGAGGACTACCCCTACGATACCGCCCGCCTTGCGGCGGTGATTCGCGCACTCGCGGACCGTATTAACTGGAAAACACCCTTGCCGGCGGGTCAGGGCTGGGGGTTCTCGGTGGCGAACAGTTTTCTCAGCAACATGGCGGTGGCAAGCAAGGTGGAGGTGCGCGATGGCCGACTTCGCGTGCTGGAAATGCACGGCGCGCTGGATGCGGGCCGAATTGTCAATCCCGATCGTGTGCATGCCCAGATGGAGGGTGGGATGATCTTCGGCCTTAGCCTGGCCCTGAATGGCGAGATCACTTTCGCAGAGGGCGAGGCACAACAATCCAACTTCCATGACTATCCCGTTGCCCGCATGTCACAGGTGCCGCCGCTTGTCAGGACCCACATCCTGCCCAGCGACGCTCCCCCCAGCGGGGTGGGCGAGCCGCCTACGCCACCCGTCGCACCGAGCATTGCCAATGCGGTTTTTGCTGCTTGTGGGGAACGTATACGGGAGCTTCCGCTGGGCAGGCATTTCAATGTGTAGGTCATCACTGCCTGTTATTCCTGTTTGCCTCCGGAGAGCCGCTGCATGCGCGTGATGTCCCTGGGCCTGGTGCCCCAGATTCTGATTGGTGTCGCGCTCGGCTCGCTGCTGGGCGCAGCCGCCCCGGGAGTCGCCGCGCCGCTCGGTCTACTGGGCGATCTGTTCGTGGGGATGCTGAAGGCGGTCGCGCCCCTGCTGGTCATGCTGCTGGTCATGTCGGCCATTGCCAATCGCCACGAGAGCGGCAGAGACGGACGCAAGTCGGCCTTTACGCTGCTGCTGTACCTCGCGGGGACCGTTAGTGCCGCGGTGGTGGCCGTCGGAATGAGTTTTGCCTTTCCCCAGCATATCGCGCTGTCCGCTGCGGCCAGTGGCAGTCCGCCGGTGGCTGTCACTGCGGTACTGAGCGATGTGCTGTTCAAGCTGATCGACAACCCGGTCAACGCGCTGCTGACGGGTAACTTTCTCGGCTGCCTCACTTGGGCAATCCTGCTGGGCATAAGCTTCCGGCGTGCCAGTGACAGTTTTCGAGAGCACCTGCAGACCCTGGCCATTGGTGTTGCCGATATCGTGCGCCATGTTATTCGCCTGGCACCGTTGGGTATTTTCGGCCTGGTCTGTGCCACGGTCGCCAGTACCGGCCTGGAGGCACTGGCCAGCTACGCCGGCCTCGCCATGCTGCTGGTGAGTTGTATGCTGGTCATGGCACTGTTGGTCAACCCTTTGCTCGTGTTTCTCGTCCTGCAACGCAACCCCTATCCAATTGTCTTCAAGTGTCTCGAGGAATCGGGAATCACTGCATTCTTCACCCGCAGTTCAGCGGCGAACATTCCGGTTAATCTGAATCTGGCAAAGAAACTGGGCATCAGCGAGGAACTTTACACCGTGACTATTCCGATCGGTGCCACGGTCAATATGGCGGGAGCCGCTATCACGATTACTGTGCTCACGCTCGCCGCCGCCAACACGCTGAGTATCGAGGTCTCGCTGGGCGGGGCGTTGCTGCTGTGCATCATCGCCGCGCTGTCTGCCTGTGGTGCCAGTGGCGTGCCCTCGGGCAGCCTGTTGCTGGTACCGCTGGCGTGCTCGCTGTTCGGTATTCCCCTTGATGTGGCCATGCAGGTGGTGGCGGTTGGCTTTGTGATCAGTGTGATACAGGATTCCGCTGAAACCGCGCTGAATTCCAGTACCGACGTGGTGTATACCTACGCGGCGGACCAGTCGAGGCTCTTTGCGCCGGTGCCCGGAGGTTCCGGCGCATGACGATGACGCTGCGACAGTATCAGGTGGATGCCTTCGCCGAACGGGTATTCGAGGGCAATCCTGCCGCCGTGGTACCGCTTCAGGTGTGGCTGGATGACAGTGTGCTGCAGGCGATTGCCGAGGAGAACAATCTTGCGGAGACCGCCTTTTTTGTTCCCAGCGGGGAGGGTTACGCGCTGCGCTGGTTTACACCGGCTGCGGAAGTTGACCTGTGCGGGCATGCCACCCTCGCGGCCGCACACGTACTTTACACACAGCTGGGCTACGATCAGGACTGCGCACGCTTTTTCACCCGCAGCGGTGAATTGCAGGTGCGTCGCGCCGGTGAGCGTTACCTGATGGACCTGCCCGCAGTGCCTGTCGTCTCCTGTCCGATGCCCCCGGGTTTGGCGGCGGCACTTGGCAGCGCGCCGGTAGAGGTGCACCTTGGTGGCAGCTATCTGCTGGCGGTATATGCCAGCGAGGAGGACGTACGGGGCTTGCGACCCAACTTTGCGCTACTCAGTGAGCAGCATGCGAAGGGTGTCATCGCCACCGCCCCCGGTCAGCGGCACGACTTTGTCAGTCGTTTCTTTGCGCCCAGCCTGGGTGTGCCGGAGGATCCTGTCACCGGTTCGGCTCATTGCCGGCTCGCACCCTATTGGGCCGAACGTCTTGGGAAGAACCGCATGTCGGCCCGTCAGGTGTCATCACGTGGGGGTGAGCTGGGAATCGAGTTGCGGGGAACCCGCGTGCAGTTTACCGGCGGCGCAGTGCTGTTTCTTGCGGGTGAACTGCATGGTTTGGGGCTTCAGGCGGCACCGTAGCACTGCTTGACGGCACTGGCCCCCGTTGTGCGTAGCGCCTGGTACTTCTCCCAGAAGCCCGCGTCCACGCTGCGCAGGTAGGCGCTCCAGGTACCCTGGCGGTAGCGGGTAAGGTGGCGTGGTCCGCCGTTATAAACCCCGTAGGTGGCCCGCGCCAGGTCGTCCACGTTGCCATTTACCGTGTGCTCCCCGCGTTTGATCGCGTAGTCCACCAGGTAGTGGGAGAGAATCTCACTGCCCGCACGGGCGTTGTAGCCGACATTGCTCTGCAGCGCCTCAAGGTCGTAGATATTGCGCCACACGTGCTGGTTGATTTGCATCAGCCCCACCGAACCAGCAGAGGAGCGAATAGGCACCACAGTGCCGTTTTCCGCAACGAACTGACGCCAGCAGGATTCCTGCCAGGCAGTCGCACGCACCAGATCCTGGTACAGGGGGAAAAACTCGGCGGGCACAGTACCGCGGGCACGCTCGGCCGCAACGCTTTCGTCCAGCAGTTGCTCCATGGCCAGCAGGTAGCGGTCGAGGTCAGTGCTTGCCGGTACCCAGCCGGTTAGTAGTTGCACCAGACTCTTGCTCACCGTGCTGGCATGCACCGTCGGTATCAACCAGGCAAAAGGGCCGGACGCGGTGGTCTCCTCCGGGCTTTCAATGTCCAGTTCAGGCGGCAGGCCCAGCAGCTCCCGCAGTTCGGGATCAACCGCAGTGCTGTAAGCCAACTCATCATCGCTCACGCTGGGGGCGAGCAGGCGGGCCAGGCGGCGCAGGGTCTGGCTGTCCAGGGTAAAGCCGAGTTGCGGCGCCACGTCATCCAGCGCCTGCAGCGCGTTGCCAGCACTGATAAAGGCGGCAAGCTCCAGGCTGCGGCCACCCGGCACGGCGAGGGCGTTTTCTCGCAGCAGGGGCGCGAGGCGTGTCCAGGTGGAGAGGAAAAGCCCACGCACTGGATCGCCCCCGGCGGGGTCAGTAGCCAGGGCATGGCGCAATTCATGGCGTGCCTCCATCAGCAAGGCCAGCAGTTCGGCACGCAGTTCGGGGTCGGCCGGTGCCGCGAGGTCCTTGATCAGCCAGGTAGCGAAGGCATCCCAGGCCTGCCAGGCAGCGTCCCAGGCGGCCAGCTCAGCCTCGGTCAGGGGCGCTGTTTCCCCCGCAGGCACGTCGGTGACGGTTACGCTCGGGGCGCGCATCGACATCAGTACGGTCAGGGAGCCGGGCCGCGCTTCCGCTCCGCGCAGCTGCAGCGAGTTGGCGACCGCGTTGCGCTCGTCAAGCTCTGCCGGCAGGGCATCGTGAATCAGTGAACGCAGTTCGGTGAGGGCCGGGCCAAAGTCCAGCGTGATGGCGCCGAGCCGCGGATGCACCTGGTCCTTGATCCAGTCCCAGAACATCCCGGGCAGTTTCCGGCTGCCATCCTCGCTGCTGAGCATGTTGGAATCCGTGACCCGAAACGATACCCGGTCGCTGCCGGGTGTGACGCGCACGTCCTCAAAGGTTTCGATCAGCCCGCTCCAGGCGACAGGCAGGCGGCAGCGACCACCCAGCAGCAGTCCTACCCGCGCATCAATGCGGCTGGTCAGACGTAGCTGGCCCTGCTCCGTGCCCTCCACCCGGGGATCGGAAAGCGTCAGTGCATTGCAGGACCTGGAGTCGTGGAACAGTTCAGCCTTGCGGTCAGCACTGTTGAACAACTGTGCGGCCAGTGCGTCTTCAACGATGGCAAGATCCAGCTCAAGGGGCAGCTCTATGTCGGCGGCCGCTGTGGGCAGCGCGCAGGCAAGCAGCAGCGCGCTACAGAGTACGCCGCGCAGGAGGAGAGCAGAGTGTTGACGCATGGGGTGCAGCGACCGGGATGCAAAGTGAGCCAGCGCCGATGATACGCACAGCAGATGTCCCGCGACAGACGGTGGGCTGAAAATATCTTCGGCAAAAAGTCACGCCCGGCGCCGGTGTCAGTTGGCCCCTTCGAGGGCTTTGATCAGGGCGTCGACGTCGACTGCCTCCCCGGCCAGCTCGGCGACAATGTCCTTGAGCTGTGTCAGAGAAACCCGGCCCCGGTCCTGCGCCAGGGCACGGGCGACATCGTCTATGCCCGCCTCGCCATCGGTCGCCTGGCCCAGGGCCTGGTCGAGCCGGTGCATGAACACGGCGGCACGTGCGGTCACCGGTCCGGAAGAGCGTCGAGTGAACAGTGTGTCAGCCTCTGCCGCCCACTCCGTTTTCCACTCGATGACCTGTGCGTAGCGCCAGTCACTCATGCCGCCTGTGCGAAACAGGATGGCAGAGGCATAGTATTCCGAGAGACCTTCAACGATCCAGTCTGCGCGGTCGCCACCGTTGATGCCGGTGCCGACATGGATCAGTTCATGAATCAGGCTACTGGTGCGGTTGCCGCTGATCATCGGGCGATCTGCGTGCATAAACAGGGAGCGCGTGCCGGACAGTCCGCCGCGCCACATCGGTTTACCGGCGGTTACGATCAGCAAGTGTTCGGGAAAGTCAGGCAGTACACGTTTGACTTCGGGCAGGTTCCAGGCAATAAACGCGAGCGTGTCCTGCAGTCGGTCCCCCTGGCCAGCGGGAGCGGCGACACGCACATCCGTGCCGGCGATGATGTCCTGCCGGCTGGTGATGTCTCCAAGTATCAGCCAGCCCTTGGGGCGGGGAAATATCCGCCCGGGGTCGGTGATCAGGTAGCGTGAGGGGTTGCCTTCACGCGTCGGGTAGGGGGCGGCAACCGACCATTCTTCTGGCAGCAGAAACTGCAATTCGGCTTTGCCTTCCAGTCCCCTGGGCGCGCGTGCGGCGATGGGCGGCACGAGTTTGTCGCTGCGCAGAATCGCCCAGTCATCTGTCAGCAGCGAATCATAGCTGCCACTGGCCTTCTGCTCGTCGATCACGAACTCGTAGTGCAGGCTGTCTTCCGGCTCGCGCGGTTTCCACACGGCCGTGTTGCCCTCTACAGTCAAGCCCTCTGTCGCCCGCAGCGAGCGGTGACGCTCCGGGTCCAGCGTCAGGGTCAGCCGGCTCGGTAGCCGCTCGCCGCTCAGGCGTATTTCCACCCGCGCAACGTCGCTGTCGGGAGAAATTTTTGCCTGATAGAGAATGGCATAATCGGCCGCATAGACATGAGTGGCGACGAGCGGCAGCCAGAGCAGGGCGGTAAGGAGGGTTTTCGTCAAAGCAGACATGGCAAGCGGACATCGCTGAGGTGAAGGGGCAGAGGATACCAGTGGCACGGGCAAATGCCATACCGGTGGCAATTGTGCCAGGCCGGACGTACTATTTCCCTGCGGTCTCAACAATAAGGCAATAACCGACAGGGGGCGCCATGAACGAGAAAAGCAGTTTCGATATCCAACAGATCATAGAGCAGGTTCGGGCGATAATCACCCAGCCGGTCAGTTATTTTCAGTCGATGCCCAAGGCAGGCGGGTTTGGCGATCCCGTGGTGTTTGTCGCGGTCATGGGTGCCGTTGCAGGGGTCATTGCCGCGCTGTTTGCGCTGTTCGGCTCCGCGGGTGGCCTGCTGGTGGGCGTGTTCGGTGCCCTGATTTTTGGCCCGCTGATGGCTGTGCTGGGGGCGTTCATTGGCGCAGCGGTGCTGTACGTCATTTGGAAGCTGATGGGGTCCACGGAAGATTACGAAGCGGCATTTCGCTGCCAGGCTGCGCTTGCCGCACTGTACCCCGTCAGCGCCCTGCTGGGGATTATCCCCTACATCGGCGGTATCGTGACGATCGCCTGGGCGGCCTGGTTGCTGGTGGAGGCCAGCGTCGCCGTGCATGGGCGACAGCGGAAAACCGCACAGATTGTCTTTGGTGTGCTGGCCGTGCTGTTCATCTTCACCAGCCTGGGCAGTGAGCGTGCCTCCCGTGAGATGGAAGCGCGGATGGAAGCCATGGGCGGCCAGTTCGAGGATCTGGAAGACCTGTCACCCGAGGAGGCCGGCCGAAAAATGGGTGAGTTTCTCAAAGGCCTGGAAGAGGGCGCCCAGTCGGATAGCGATGAGTAAGCAGAGACAGCCAGCCTAGCGCTGGGCTCGCACTGAGGCCAGTTTGCTGCACAGTTCCCGTGCGCCGTCCAGCGCACGTGCGGTGGGGCGTTGGATCAGGTCCGGGTTGACCGACACCAGGCCGCCCTTGAGCGCCCTGAGACCCGGGTACGCCTGCCAGTGCTCCAGCCACTCCGGGTGCGTAGTGGCCATGCCGCCGGCGACAATCACGCGAGGGTTGCGCGCAAGCACCGATTCCAGGTTGACGCGCGGTGCCAATGTGGCGGCATCGGCGAAAATGTTCCTGCCGCCGCAGAGCGTAATGATCTGGCTTATCATGTGGTCTCCGTTGACGGTCTGCAGAGGCCGGTGCCAGATCTGGTAAAACACGGAAAGCGGTTGGGCTGAGGTGTAAGCGCCAGCGAGGTTCGCGAATCCGCTTTCCACGCGCTGCGCTTCGGCTTCACTGACCTCCTGAGTGCCCGCCAGCTGTCCCAGGCGGCGGATGCTGGCGGCGATATCCTCGAGAGAGCGCAATTCACTGACATATACCGGAACGCCCAGGCGCTCCAGCTTCTCCAGTGCGCCGGCCCCGTTTCCCGAGCCCCACATCAGGATCAGGTCGGGCTGGCTGGCAACAATCTGCTCCAGGCTGAACGCGTTAAAGGAGCCTACCACCGGCAGTGTACGGGCCGCTTCAGGGAAATCGCTATGACTGACGATGCCGACCAGTCGGTCGCCCGCACCGGCGCTGTAGAGATTTTCTACAATGTGTGGCGCCAGGGCTACGATGCGCTGCGCAGGTTGCGGCAGGGTCACGCTACGCCCGGCGAAATCGACCACCGTCACCGGCTGGCTCGCACTCGCGGCGGCCCACAGGCCGAGCAGCCAGCACAGGGTGATGCTGCGTATCACAGGCCGATGACCAGGGGCTGGCGCCCATTAGGGTGAGGCTGCACGAGCACTTCGGCATGAAACAGCTCGCGAAACAGGGCCGGGGTAAGCACTGTTTCCGGGCTCCCGCTGGCCACCGCCTGCCCGCGATCCAGCACCAGCAGGCGATGGCTCACGCTGGCAGCAAGGTTGACATCATGCACCACCAGTATCACCGCACAGCCGCGCGCCGCGATACCGGCGATGGTCGCGGCGAGCTGCTGTTGGTGCGCCAGGTCCAGTGCCGCGGTCGGCTCATCCAGCAATAGCAGAGTGCCGCGCATGTCGTCGGGATGCCACAGCTGCGCCAGTACCCGGGCCAGTTGCACGCGCTGCCGCTCGCCACCGGAAAGCTGCGTATACAGCCGGTTGCGCAGGGAGAGTGTATCTGTCGCGCGCAGCACCTGACGCACAATGTCCTGGTCGGCGCGTAACCCGGTGCTGTGTGGTGTGCGCCCGAGCAGCACCACTTCTTCGACAGTGTAGGGAAAATTCAGCAGTGAGAGCTGGGGCAGAAACGCGCGCTGTTGAGCCAGTTGCTGACGCGGCCAGCTCTCCAGCGCACGACCGGCAAACAACACGCTGCCGCTGGTGGCGGCAAAGTCCCCCGCAAGCAGACGCAGCAGGCTGGACTTGCCAGCGCCATTGGTGCCGATCAGGCCCATCACCTCTCCCGGCGCAAGACCCAGGCTGATGTCCGTGAGTACGGGGTCGCCCCAGGGCGCAGCGTCCACACTCTGCAGCTGCAACAGGGTCATGTCTGCATCCCGTACTGATGGCGTTGACGCAGCAGGGAGATGAAGAACGGCACGCCAATCAGGGCGGTGATGATGCCCACCGGCAGCTCGGTCGGCGCCAGCACGATACGTGACAGCGCATCGGCGCAGACCAGCAGGATGGCCCCGGCGAGCGCGCTGGCGGGAAGCAGGGTGCGGTGATCGGGCCCGATCAGCATACGCACGATATGGGGCACAACCAGACCGACAAACGCGATGGTACCCACCAGTGCGACCGATGTTCCCACGCCTACAGCCACCCAGCCGATCAGTGCCAGCTTGGTGCGGTTGACCGGTATACCCAGATGGCGCGCTTCCGATTCACCCAGCAACAGGGTGTTGAGCGGCAGGGCGTAGTGCGGCAGCGCCAACAGCACGGCCCCGGCGACTACCGAGGCCAGCAACAGGCGCGGCAGATTGGCACCGTCCAGTCCGCCCATTTTCCACAGGCTGATCTGTCGCAGGCGCTCGTTGTCGGTGAAAAACTCCAGCAGGCTGCCGGCAGCGCCGGCCAGCGCGGTAATGGCGATGCCCGCCAGCAACATGGTGGCCACAGAAGTGCCGTTTTCCGAGCTGGCCAGCCGATAGACGAGCAATACCGCCAATACGCCACCGGCAAAGGCGCCCAGAGAGACCAGGCTCAAGCCGACGAGTCCGGGCAGGCTGCTGCCCCCCGCTACAATCAGCAAAGAGGCACCCAGTGATGCGCCAGCGGTGACGCCAATCAGCGAGGGATCCGCGAGTGGGTTGCGAAACAGCCCCTGCATGGCTGCGCCGCTCATGGCCAGGGTGGCACCGATAATGCCGGCCAGCAGGACCCGGGGCAGGCGAATCTGCTGCACTATCAGGGTAGCCTGGCCGCGGTCGCTTCCCAGCAGGACAGCCAGCGTATCGGCGGGCGCAATGCGCACGGCTCCGCTGCCGAGTGCCAGCAGCATGGCCAGAGGCAGTGTGACAGCGAGGAGCAACAGCAGACGCTGCGCCCGACGCCGTCGATCAATGACGTTAGTAATCAACGCCGAGCCGGGCCTTGATGCCGGCGTTGTAAGCGTGCTTGATTTCCTTGACCTCGGATACGGTGTCCATGATGTCCTGCAGCGCCTTGCCGCCGCCCCGGCCCGTGACCACCACGCTCTGTTCGGTCGGTCTGCCGGTAAGAGCCGCGAGCACCGTCTCTTCGGGCAGATAGTCAAAGGCCAGCATATAGGTGAGTTCGTCGAGTACGACAAGGTGGTACGCCGGGTTGGCCAGCATGGCCGCAGCCTGCTCCCAGGTGCGCTGGGCGGCCGCGATATCTGCGCTGCGATCCTGGGTGTCCCAGGTGAACCCCGTGCCCATCTGGTAGAAGTCCACTTGCGGACAGTGCTCCCGCAGGTAGATTTCCTCGCCCGAGAGCTGCTCGCCTTTGATGAACTGCACAACACCGACCTTGTAGCCGTAGCCGAGTGCGCGCATGACCATGCCGAAAGCGGAACTGGATTTGCCCTTGCCATTGCCGGTGAGCAGTATGCTTACGCCGCGTTCAGTGCTGGCGGCACTGATGCTGGCATCGACATTCGCCTTCTGCTTCTGCATGGCCTTCTTGTGCCGTTCGTTCTTGCGGTCATCTGTCATGTTAGTGCTCCTAGAAACTGTAACGCACGCCCGTGTAGGCGGCGCGTTCGCTGCTGCGATAGCTGGGGATTTCCTCGTAGTTTGTATCCAGCAGGTTTTCCAACCGGCCATACACTTCGAGGCGCGGTGTGAAGCGGTAGCGGACGTTCACGTCGACCACTTCGTAGTCGTCGAGCTTCGAACCATCAAACTCCTGGGCGTCACGGGATGCGCGCAGGTTCAGGCTGAGCAACAGCTGTTCCCCAAGTGAATGCCATTGCAACCCCAGATTGGCGAGATGCCGGGGGCGGTACACCCGTTGGCCACCGGCCGAGGTTTCGGTGTCGTTGTAGGTGTAGTTGCCCTGCAGGCCGAGTCCCATGGGCAGCGGCACATCAGCCATCAGCTCAACGCCGCTGGAATCGCTGTTATCGCTGCCCTGTAGGTAGCCTGAAAAGCTCTCCAGGTCGAAATAGATCTCGTCCTCCACCTGTTGCCTGAAATACACCGCTTCCAGCACCAGCCCACTGTTACCGTACCAGCCGACGCCGAGGTCATAGCCCTCGCTGCGTTCTTCCCGCAGCGCGCTGCCTGCGGCGGGCGGGCTGGCAAAAAAACTTTTGTTGTAGGCGATTTCGTACAGGCTGGGCGCGCGAAATCCGGTGCTCCAGGCGGCTTTGAGCTTCACCTCACCGGCATTCAGGGCCGGCAGCAGGTAGGCGGCGCTGACGCGGTAGGAGTTGTGAGTGCCGAAGTCCTCATTGTCGTCGTAGCGTGCACCGGCGGTGAAATACAACTGGTCGGCGACGCGGCCCTGGTACTCCAGGTAGTAGCCGGTCTGGTCGCGCTCGGTGTCGAAAGTGCCATCGTTCAGTGACTGTGTCTCGTGGTCGACGCCGTACACCAGTTGCAGGCTGTCGCCGGATGCGTAACTGCCAAGGTAGGTAACGCGGGTCAGGTCGCCCTCGGTGCCAAAACCGGGCAGGCCGGCGGTAAACAGCTGCCGTTCCGTTTCGCTGCGATTGTAGGCGAGCTCGTGCTGGAGCTGTTCGCCGCGGAAGCTGGCGGCTGCGCGCAACGCCTGCTGCTGGTAGCTGTCTGCGCAGCGGTTGCTCGGTGCGAAGGTATCCACCGTGAAGCAGTTGTCGTACGCGTTGTCACTGTCGACATCGCGGCCGACCAGTTCCAGGCGCAGTTGGTCGCTGATATTCCAGCCCGTCCGGGCATGCAGGGTGCGGTTGTCATAGCCGTCGTCGTCTGCCGGATCCGTGTCGGTTGTGCGCGAGTTGAAGCCGTCGGTGCTGTAGTCAGCGATTGACAGGTTGCCATCAAGTTGTTCGTTGCCGGCGTGAAACTCCGCGCTGTATTGCGAGGTGCCATAACGCCCGGCTTCCGCGGTCAGCTGGCCACCCGCACCGGGCTGCGAGGCGCGGGTGCTGATATCGATAACGCCACCGGCATCGGCGCCGTACATCAGTCCCTGGGGTCCGCGCAGGATTTCCACCCGCTGCACACCGCTGCTCAGCAGGTGCTCCAGGCGCGGGCCGAACTGCGGTGCCGTGGTGTCGGACACGTTGATCCCGTCAATCAACAACAGGGTGCGATACGCCTCCTCACCGCGTATCCGCAGCGAGGATACTTTGCCGGCCCCCCCGTTGTTGGTCACCGCCACGGATGGCGCCGTGCGCAGGATATCCTGCAGGCTGGCAAAGCCCAGGCGCTGGATATCCTCGGCGCTGATGACCGACACCGATGTGGCGACTTCGCGCAGTGGCATGGCGACACGCGAAGAGCTGATAACGATCTCTTCCAGGGCCGGGTTGGTGGTGTTGCCCAGGGCGGGCAGGCTGGTAGCCAACGCAACGGCGCCGGCGAGTTTTACTGCTTTCATAGGTAGTCCTCAATGCCGTGACACAGGTGGCGATTGAGGGAGGGAATCAGGGAACGCAATGCGAGAGAGGCATCATGCAACCTTCAATGAAGCCCTCCGCTCCATCGTTGCTCGTAACAGGCAGGTATCGGGCTCACAGAGGGCTCTGTTTACCGTTGCGGGGGCAGCGGAGGGATCGGCGCGATGCCTTACCTCACTTCCCATTTAACCTGCCCAGCCGTGTCGAGTGACACCGGCGGCAGGCACCTGGTACGTGGCGCACTGTAGAGCGCGCGGCGTGGACTGTCAATTGTCCAGATTATGTCGACATGATGCAGGCGTCGTTCCCCGGGCGCGCATCGCGTAGAATGACGAGCCAGAGGCGAAAAGAGGGCGTCCATGACAGTGTCAGCAAAACAGGAAGCGCTGGTAGCGGAGCTACTGGGTAGAAAGCCCCGCGGGCTGCGGGAGGTCGCCGTGGCGGATACGCAGGGCCAGCCGCAGGTGATTCGCGTGGCGTCCCTGGTCGAGAGCACGCCGTTCCCGACCCTGTTCTGGCTGGTGGATCCGGCACTGAACTACCGCATCGACCGGGAAGAGGCGAGCGGACTGATTGCGCGCCTGCAGCAGCAGGTCGATGGTGATAGCGCGCTGCAGGAGGGCATGGCCGCTGACCACGCCGCCCACATCCGACTCCGCGATGCCTACCTGAGTACTGAGGAGAGGGCATCCCTGCAGCGCCTGGGGTTTGTCGATGTGCTGCGCCTGCGTGGCATCGGCGGTATCGCCGATTTCCAGCGCATACGCTGCCTGCACACCTGGTATGCGGCCCATCTGGTTGTGCCCAATACCATCGGTGGCCTGCTGGACGCGCATTGGGCGGCCGGGGCTGTCGCAGCGGGAGAGGCTTAGAGGGTGCCGAGCTGGCGCTGGCGATGGATTACGATGTGCTGGTAGTCGATCCGCGTGAGGGGTTGCCTGCGCCGCCGGAACGTCGTCGCCTGACCGTTGGCGTGTTGCTGTTGGCCGCCGGGGAAAGTCGGTGGGCGAGGTGCTCGTCTGCGTCCAGGCTAGCGGCGGCATGTGCCATACACTTGCAGAAGGCGTGGCACAGCTGCCGCCCTGGGCTGGCGTGCTTGTTGCACTGGCGGATATGCCCGGGATACGGATGGACACGTTTTGCCGGGCAGCCGCCGCGTTGACCCCGGAGCATATTGTCGTGCCCGAATTTCAGGGCTGCCCCGGGCACCCCGTCGGTTTCCGCAGTGACTGGTTTGGCTGGTTGCTGCGGTTGACCGGTGACGCCGGTGCGGGGGCCCTGCATAGGCTGCAAGCTCCGGTTCGCCGGTGCTATAGTACCCGGCTTTGCATCCGCCACCGGGACATCCATGACGACCAATACTGATGATTTGCGCATTCGGCGCACCAACGAGCTCATCGCACCGCAGCAGCTGATCAGCGACATCGCGGTAAGTGACACGGCGGCCCAGACCGTGACCGCCGCGCGGCAGGCGATCCACAACATTCTCGTGGAAGAAGATGACCGCCTGCTGGTTGTGGTGGGCCCCTGTTCCATTCACGACCCGGAGGCAGCGCGTGATTACGCGGCACGCCTGAAGCGTGTCGCCGATACACTGCAGTCCGACCTGCAGGTGGTGATGCGGGTTTACTTTGAAAAGCCGCGGACAACGGTAGGCTGGAAGGGTTTGATCAACGACCCGGACCTGAACAATACCTTCCAGATCAACAAGGGCCTGCACCTCGCCCGCAAGTTGCTTGCAGACCTGGCCGCCATGGGTTTGCCCACGGGCACCGAGTACCTGGACCTTATCAGCCCGCAGTATGTGGCGGACCTGGTGGCCTGGGGTGCCATTGGCGCACGGACCACCGAGAGTCAAACGCACCGCGAACTGGCGTCGGGGCTGTCCTGCCCGGTCGGGTTCAAGAATGCAACGGATGGCGACATTCAGGTGGCTATAGACGCCATTAAGTCCGCCTCCCAGCCACACCACTTCCTTTCGGTGACCAAGCAGGGGCACTCGGCGATTTTCCAGACTGCCGGCAATGAGGATTGCCACATTATCCTGCGCGGCGGGAAGCATCCGAATTACGACATGTTCTCGGTCGATGATGCGGCCGCGATGTTGCGCAAGGCGGGCCTGCCAACCCGCATCATGGTGGATGCGAGCCACGCCAACAGTCGTAAAATACCCGCGCGGCAGGTCGACGTGATCCGTGATATCGGGGCGCAGGTGGCGCGGGGGAATCGCGCCATTTTCGGACTGATGATCGAAAGCAACCTCGTGGCGGGCCGCCAGGATGTGGTGGCGGGTGAGCCGCTGGTTTACGGCCAGAGCATTACTGACCCCTGCATCGACTGGGCCCACACAGAAGATCTGTTGGGCGAGCTGGCCGCCGCTGTGCGCGCCCGTCGCGCTCGGTAACCGGGCACACCACGCCCCGACGGGAGGAACCATGTTCAGAGGTCTGTGTTGGCTGCTCGTCATGCTCCTGCTGGCGGCCTGCGGTGAGGGTGCGCGCGAGGAGGGTGTGCCCGGATTGCCCGGGATCAGTGAACACACCGCGAACATGCAGTACATGGAGGGCTTCCAGAGCCTGTACTGGGATGATGAGCGAGGGCGGCTCTACCTGGAGATCGCCGAGTTCGAACAGCCCTTCATTTATGTCAGCAGTTTGTCCAGCGGTGTTGGCTCCAACGATCTCGGCCTGGATCGCGGTCAGCTGGGCAGCACCCGCCTGGCGCGTTTCACCCGGATAGGTGACAAAGTACTGTTGATGGCGGATAACCCGCTCTACACCGCCCGCAGCAGCAATGCGGACGAACGGCGCGCGGTTGATGAGGCTTTCGCCCGCTCCGCACTGGCCAGTTTCCCGGTAGTGGCACGCAGTGCCGGGCGTGTGCTCGTCGACGGCACAGATTACTTCGTCGGCGACGTGCATGGCGTTGCGCGCCGCTTGCGCGACCGGGATGAAGGCGAATACCGCCCGGACCCGACGCGTTCGGCAGTCTACCTGCCGCGCACCCGCACGTTTCCTGACAATACCGAGGTGGACGTGCTGGTTACCCTGGCCGGCGAGCCCGTGGGCGAACAGCTGGCCACGGTAACCCCCGACCCGCGGTTGTTGACCGTGCACCAACACCACTCCTTTGTGCGCCTTCCCGAATCGGGATACGAGCCGCTGCCTTATGACCCGCGCTCCGGGTTTATCGACCCGGACTATGATCAGCAACTTGCCGACTATGCTGTCCCCATCGGCGAACCCGTGCGTCAGCCCTACGCCTGGCGGCACCGGCTGCAGAAAAAGGACCCCGAGGCAGAGCGCAGTGAAGCAGTGGAGCCCATTGTCTATTACCTGGACCGCGGCGCGCCGGAGCCGGTGCGCAGTGCCCTGATGGAGGGCGCATCCTGGTGGAATGAGGCATTCACGGCGGCAGGGTACGACAATGCCTTTCAGGTCAAGCTGCTGCCGGAGGACGCAGATCCGATGGATGTGCGCTACAACGTTATTCAGTGGGTACACCGCTCAACCCGCGGCTGGTCTTACGGGTCCAGCGTGCGCGACCCGCGCACCCAGGAAATCATCAAGGGACATGTGACGCTGGGTTCACTGCGGGTGCGTCAGGACTACCTGCTGGCCGAGGGTTTGCTGGCGCCTTACGGGGAAGACGGTCATGTACCTGCAGACATGCTGGAGTTCGCGCTGGCGCGTATACGCCAGCTGGCCGCTCACGAAGTGGGCCACACCCTCGGACTGGAGCACAATTTTGCCGCCAGTGCAGACAACCGGGCATCAGTGATGGACTACCCGCATCCGTATGTGACGCTCACAGAGTCTGGCGAGCCAAACCTCTCCGCAGCTTATGCAACGGGTATCGGCGAGTGGGATAAACGCGCCATCATCTACGGTTACCAGCATTTCCCCGCAGCGGTGGACGCCAGCGGCGCGCGCGAGCAGATTATCCGGGATACCTACGCTGCCGGGCTGCACTACGTGGCGGACGCACATGCCCGTGGCGATGCCTTTGCCGTCACGGCGGGCCCGGCGCACCCGCTGGGCAGCCTCTGGGATAACGGCAGTGACCCGGTGGCCGAGCTGAATCGGCTGATGGCCCTGCGTGCAACGGTGCTGGCACGCTTTTCCGAGCGCACGGTGCGGCTGGGCCGCCCCCTGGCCCAGCTGGAAGATGTGCTGGTGCCCATGTACCTGTTGCACCGCTACCAGTTGCAGGCGGCCGCCACCCTCCTGGGTGGGCAGGTTTTTACCTATGCCCTGCGAGGTGACGGGCAGGTGCCTGTGGCTGCGGTGCTGCCCGCGCAACAACGCGCTGCGCTGGAGGCGTTGCTCGCGACGCTGGCCCCGGAGGCGCTGGCCTTGCCTCCCGCCCTGTTGGCGCAGATACCGCCGCGTCCGCCGGGCTACAGCGACAGTCGTGAACTGTTCCCGCGTGACACCGGCTACGTGTTTGATCCCCTCGCGGCGGCGTCAACGGCAGTGGGCCTGACCCTGGACCTGTTGCTGAACCCGACCCGGGCCGTGCGCATGAACAACAACCAGGCGCGCTCTGCCGCCCAGCCGGGTTATGCGGAGCTGCTGGACGCCCTGCTCAAACGCAGCTGGTATGCGGACACCGAGCAGGGCAACGCAGGCGCACTGCAGCGGGTGGTGAATATGGAGACACTGCAGCGCTTGCTGCGTCTGGTGGGCAGCGGCGAGGTTGAGCCGCAGGTGCGTGCGGAGAGCCTGGATGCCCTGCTGGCCCTGCGCGGCTGGCTGGAGCAGCGCCTGCCGGTGGTCCCTCCCGCGTGGCGGGCACACTACCGTTTTGCGTTGCTGCAGATCGCGCAGCTGTTGGATACGCCGGGCGCCATCGAAGGTTTGCGTACGCTGGCGGCCCCCCCGGGGTCTCCCATCTGAGGCTGTCGCGCGGGAGCTGGTCTCGCTTGTTATACCAGCAGCTGGCAGTCGCATCCCTGGGGATGCCTGCCGGCCCGCGGCTTTGTAGAGTGGGCACAGGCAGTAACGCCGTAATAATAACGATGAAAAGGACGTCCCCGTGCTGGAACTGGAAGCACTACGCCAGCAGGCCATGCTGGATACCGGGCTCGAAGACTTTGGCGACCCGGCGTTTTACGAGGCGTTGGAGCGCTTGCTGGAAGCGCTGCACAACGAGGCGCGGCTGAACGACTTCGGCAGACTGCGCGCCGAGATGACCATTCTGGAAGGACTTTCCCGCCGTCTGGAGATAGAGGACTATCTGGCTCAGCATCCGCAAGTGGCGGATGAAGTCGTGTCGCGACCGGTGTTTATTCTGGGCCTGCCGCGTACTGGCACCACCGCATTACACCACCTGTTGAACCAGGACCCGCGCAATCGCACCCTGCGGCTGTGGGAGGCCCAGCAGCCCGTACCACCGCCGGAGACGGCCACCTACACCAGCGACCCGCGCATTGCCGCGCGTGCCGAAGGGGTGGCGCTTACCGAGACCTTCCTGCCGGGTTTTAAACAGACGCACCTGATTGACGCAGAAGAGCCGGACGAGTGCTACATGCTGCTCAATCGCAATTTCATGTCGGTGGAATACTCGGCGCTGTTTCATGTGCCTAGCTACGCCAACTGGCTGTATACAAACCTGTGCCGTTCCGACAGCTATGACTACCACCGCCGGCAGCTGCAGCTGCTGCAGTCCCGCCACCCCGGGCAGTGGGTACTCAAGGCGCCGTTTCACCAGCTTGGCCTGCGCGAGATACTGCGCGTCTATCCGGACGCGATCATCCTGCAGACGCACCGTGCACCGTTGGCGTTCGTCGGCTCCGGGTGCAGCTTCAGCGAGGTGCTGCGGCGCAGCAGCAGCGATGTCATCGACCGTGCGGAAATCGGACGCGACTGGATGGCCATGCTCACCGCCTATACGCGCACCTTCGAGGCCGATCGCGCCGCGCTGGAGCCAGCCCACCCCGGTCAGTTCCTGGATGTTTACCACGATGACTTTGTCGCCAACCCGTGGCGGGTCATCGAACAGCTGTATGCGTTGCGCGACATGCCGCTGGATGACACTGCCCGCGCGCGGATGCAGGCCTGGCTGGATGCCCATCCGCGTGGAAAGCACGGCGTGCACCGCTACCGGCTGGAGGATTACGCCATCAGTCGCGATGAAGTGGCAGCGCTGTTTGCGGGCTACATGCGGCGCTATCACCTGACACTGGATGAAGAGGTAATCGTATGAATGAACCTGTAAACGCCGAACAGCGCGTACTGGATGGCAGCACCTGGAGCGATTTCTGCGATGCGCTGAAAGCGGCGGGCGCGCTGGTCGACGCCGAGAAGGCGCCCCAGGATGCGTTCACCCGGGCCGAGGGCTACCGCTATCTTTCGCGCATGTTGCGCGCCGGGCTGGAGAGTTTTCTGGAGGCGGGTGACCCGCGGTTTCCAGAGCTGCGCTGCCCGGCCCATGAAACCATCAAGCTGGGGGCTGACAATCCCGACAACCACTACCAGACTGCAACCATTGACCCACAGTATGATTACCGCATCACGGGTACGCGGGGCACTGTCAACTACCTGGGCTTTGGCACGGTGATCAATCGCTACAGCAGTGGCGGCGGCATGAAGACCGACGGCTGGCTGGATTCGCGGGATATGGAGATCAACCCGGACGGCACGCTGGAGATTATCGTCAGCCAGCGGCAGCAGCCAGGCAACTGGCTGCCGATGGGGCCGGAGACCAATTCACTGAATGTGCGCCAGACCTTCCAGGATCGCCGCAACGAGACCCGCGCCGAGATCCGCATAGAGCGCGTGGGCGCGGAGCAGGAACGGCCGGACCCCTTGTCGCCGGAGAAGCTGGATCGTGCGTTGCAGGGCGCGGTGCAATTTATACGCAGCACGACGGGGCTGTTCGAGGACTGGGCTGAGAGTTTTCTGCCGACTTTGAACCAGGTGGCGCCGGCGGATCAGGCATTTTGCCAGGCTATTGGCGGCGACCCGAACATTTATTACTTCCACAGTGCCTGGGCGCTGGCGCCGGATGAAGCGCTGCTGATTGAGGCGCCAGTCGTACCCACCTGCCAGACCTGGAACTTCGTGCTGCAAAACTGGTGGATGGAGTCGCTGGACTTCCGCTATCACCAGATTCACTTCAACAAGCACACGGCGACCTATGAAGACGACGGCGGTGTGGTGATCGTGGTGGCCCACGAGCGTCCACCACAGGTCAATTGGGTGGAGACCGCGGGCCACCATACCGGTACCCTGTGCTGGCGCTGGATCGGTGCCGGCGAGCACCCGCCGGTGCACGCCCGCNNGGTGGATGGAATCACTGGACTTCCGTTACCACCAGATTCACTTCAATAAACACACCGCCGCCTATGAAGAGGACGGCGGGGTGGTGATCGTGGTGGCGCACGAGAAGCCGCCGCAGGCGAACTGGGTGGAAACCGCGGGCCACCACACGGGCACCCTGTGCTGGCGCTGGATAGGTGCCAGTGAGCACCCGCCGGTACACGCCCGCGTGGTCAAGTTCAGCGAGCTGGGAACACTACCGGGCCGCCGGCGCTAGCTGGCCAGCAGGCGCTCCCGGGCAGCCGCATACTCCCGCTGCAGGCGGGCCACCAGGTCGCCTGCAGGCAGGATCTCCTTGACCGCCCCGATACCCTGACCGCAACCCCAGATATCCTTCCAGGCCTTGGCATCGCTGTTGCCACCGGAGCCGAAGTTCATCGCCGAGGGGTCACTTTCGGGCAGGTTGTCCGGGTCCAGTCCGGCGGCCTCGATGGAGGGACGCAGGTAGTTTCCGTGTACACCCGTGAACAGGTTGCTGTAAACGATGTCGGCAGCGCCATGATCGACGATGGCCTGCTTGTAGGCTTGCTCGGCGTTGGCTTCCTGTGTGGCGATAAACGCCGAGCCGATGTAGCCGAGGTCGGCGCCCATTGCCTGTGCGGCGAGAATGGCATCGCCGGTGGCGATGGAGCCGGATAACAGCAGCGGGCCATCGAACCACTCGCGAATTTCCTGAATCAGCGCAATCGGTGACAGGGGGCCTGCGTGGCCACCGGCGCCGGCAGCGACGGCGATGAGTCCGTCCGCGCCTTTCTCGATCGCCTTGCGCGCGAAGCGGTTGTTGATGATGTCGTGCAGGACGATGCCGCCGTAGCTGTGCACCGCCTCATTGACCATCTCTTTTGCCCCCAGCGAGGTGATTACGATGGGTACCTTGTACTTCACGCACATCTCGAGATCGTGCTGCAGGCGGTCGTTGGAGCCGTGCACGATCTGGTTGACGGCAAAGGGTGCCGCCGGGGTGTCCGGGTGCTCTGCGTCCCAAGCCGCCAATTCGCTGGTGATTTTCTCCAGCCAGACTTCCAGCTGCTCGGCGGGCCGCGCATTCAGGGCGGGGAAAGAGCCTACAATCCCCGCCTTGCATTGGGCGATCACAAGGTCCGGGTTGGAGACAATGAACATGGGCGCGGCAATGGCCGGCAAGCGCAGTTTATCCTTGAGAATTGCGGGTAGTGCCATGGGAGAGAGCTCCGATTGACCGATGAATTTATGCAATTTATTGCATATTCAATCGATATGCAACCTTTTGCATGGAACACGCAGCAGGAGTAAGCTGACAGACTCCGGTCAGACCGCCACACAAGGGTAACAGTCGCAGCCATGGCACTCTCTCACGCAATCATGACTGCTCTCCTGGAGGATGACATGTCGGGCTACGAGCTCGCCAAGGCCTTTGATATATCACTGGGCCTGTTCTGGCGCGCCAGCCACCAGCAAATCTATCAGGAGCTGCACAAGCTGGCGGACCGCGGCTGGTTGCAGTGCGAGACCGTCGCCCAGGCCGGCAAGCCGGACAAGATCGTGTATGCGCTGACGCAGGCAGGTCGCGACGCCATGGCGGAGTGGGTGCTGGGCAACTCGCGGGTGCAGGAAGGCAAAGACGATCTGTACGTGAAACTGTACAACCTGTCAGAGGCCAATGCCGGCCACCTGGCGATCGAAATCGGGCAACGGCGGGAGCAGATGATGCAGCGGCTGTATCTGTACGAAAAAATCCGTCGACGGCACTACGCTGACCCGGACGCATTGCCCGTGCGGCGCAAAGGCGTTTATCTGGCACTGCTGGCGGGTATCCGCCAGGGCGAGCATTTTCTCGCCTGGTGCGACGAGGCGCAGGCCATGTTGGGGGACATCGGCTAGCAGGCAGCCTGGGAGGTGCCACCTCTCAGGGGTTTGCCCTGGCCTCAGCAAACGCGGTCAGCGCGTCGTCGATATCCCCGGTGCTTAACGCTGCGGACATCTGGGTGCGAATGCGCGCCCTGCCTTTCGGTACGACGGGGAAAGAGAAAGCCACCACGTACACGCCCCGGGCGAGCATCGCCTCTGCAAACTGTGCCGCGGCACCAGCATCGTGCAGCATCACGGGCACGATCGGGTGCTCCCCGGGCAGCAGTTCAAAGCCGAGTGCCTGCAGGCCCTCGCGAAAGCGTGCGGTGTTGTCTGCCAGCCTGGTGCGCAGGGTCGGCTCGGATTCCACCAGCTCAAGTGCCTTGATCGCGCCAGCCACCACCGGCGGTGCCACGGTGTTGGAGAACAGGTAGGGGCGTGAGCGCTGTCGCAGCAGGTCGACCACTTCCTGGCGTGCCGCCGTATAGCCACCACTGGCGCCGCCCAGTGCCTTGCCCAAAGTTCCGGTGATGATGTCCACCCGGTCCATGCAACCGCGGTACTCGTGTGTGCCCTTGCCAGTGGCGCCAAGGAAACCAGTGGCGTGGCAGTCGTCGAAATGCACCAGGGCACCGTACCGGTCCGCGAGGTCGCACACCTCGTCAAGACGTGCAATATAGCCGTCCATGGAGAACACCCCGTCGGTGGTAATCAGCTTGAAGCGGGCGCCCGCCGCATCCGCGGCCTGCAACTGCACTTCAAGATCGGCCATGTCGTTGTTGCGGTAGCGGAAGCGCCGGGCCTTGCACAGGCGGATGCCGTCGATAATGCTGGCGTGGTTCAGTTCGTCGGAGATTACCGCGTCCTCCTCACCCAGCAGTGTTTCGAAGAGCCCGCCATTGGCGTCGAAGCAGGAGGGGTAGAGAATGGTGTCGTCCATGCCGAGAAACGTCGACAGCCGCTGCTCCAGCTGCTTGTGCAGGGTTTGTGTGCCACAGATAAAGCGCACTGAGGCCATGCCATATCCCCAGTCACGCAGGCCCTCGGCTGCAGCCGCGTTCACCTCCGGGTGCTGCGCCAGCCCCAGGTAGTTGTTGGCGCAGAGGTTGAGCAGCTCCCTCTGTGCCACGCCGACATGGGCGCCCTGGGGTGTGGTGATGAGTCGCTCGTGCTTGGTTAACCCGGCGGCATCGATATCCGCCAGTTGCCCGGCCAGGTGTTCGCGGAATGCGCTGTACATGGTGGTTCAGTCCTCCCAGTTCAGTACGACTTTGCTGGCTTCGCCCGAGCTCATGACATCAAAGCCCTGTTGGAAATCGCGGAAGCCCATGCGGTGGGTAATTACCGGTGAGATATCCAGCCCGGACTCGATCATCACCGACATCTTGTACCAGGTTTCGTACATCTCGCGACCGTAAATTCCCTTCAGGGTGAGCATGTTGAAAATCACGGTGTTCCAGTCGATGGCGGTGTTTTCACTGGGGATGCCGAGCATGGCCACCTTGCCGCCGTGGCACATGTTGGCCAGCAGGTCGCGAAAGGCCTGTGGGTTGCCGGACATTTCCAGGCCCACATCGAACCCTTCGTCCATCCCCAGTGACTTCTGTACCTCGGCAATGCTCTCCCGGCTCACGTTCACCGTGCGGGTGGCGCCCAGGGTTGCAGCCAGTTGCAGGCGCTTGTCGATGACATCGGTGATCACCACGTGGCGCGCGCCGGCGTGTTTGCAGACGGCCGCAGCCATGGCGCCGATGGGGCCGGCCCCCGTAATGAGCACGTCTTCGCCGAGCAGGTCGAATTGCAGCGCGGTGTGCACCGCGTTGCCGAAGGGGTCGAAGAGGGCAGCTACATCGAGATCAATACCAGCGGAGTGCTCCCACACGTTGGACATGGGTAGCGCCATGTACTCGGCAAACGCGCCGGAACGGTCGACACCGATGCCGCTGGTTTTTGCGCACAGGTGGCGTCTGCCCGCCATGCAGTTGCGGCAGCGACCGCAGACCACGTGGCCCTCGCCAGAGACGATCTGGCCGGGGCGGAAATCCACGACATTCGAGCCGACTGCAACAATCTCACCCACGAATTCGTGGCCCACGATCATCGGTACCGGCACTGTCTTCTGGGCCCAGGCGTCCCAATGGTAAATGTGCATGTCGGTGCCGCAGATAGCGGTACGCTTGACCTTGATCAGCACATCGTTGATGCCGAACGCGGGCTCGGGAACCTCTTCCAGCCAGAGACCTGGACGGGCTTCTTTCTTGACCAGTGCTTGCATGGGTGCCTACACCATAATGGAATTTATCCGGTATAATAGATACTGTGAATCCCAGATACAAGAATATTCTCTACTAAACTGGAATCGGTATGTCCAAATCCTCTCTCGACCCCGCCAGCAAGGTGCTCTGCGAACGCGTGACGGAGCTTCGCCAGGCGCACGGTTTTACCCTCGACCAGTTGGCCGCCGCCTCCGGGGTCAGCCGCTCCATGCTGAGCCAGATTGAACGCGGGCAAGCCAACCCGACGCTGGCGGTGACCTTCCGTATTGCACAGGCCTTTGGTCTCAGTATAGGCGAACTGGTGGACGACCCCCTGGCCAGCGGCTTGATTGAAGTGGTGCGCGCGAACGATCCCTCCAGCCTGTTTCGCGCCGACAGCGAGTGCCAGATTCGTACACTGTCGCCCCTGCACATGGAAAAGCACGTGGAGTTCTACGAACTGCAGCTGCAGCCGGGTGCCAGTCTGGACAGTTCGGCACATTTCAATGGCACGCGGGAGCTGTTGACGCTATCGGCTGGCGCAGCGCTGGTTGTGGCGGGAAGCACCGAGTGTCGTCTGGACAGCGGTGATTCGGCCCACTACCGCGCGGATGTTGAGCACAGCATCAGGTCGCTGGGCGATGAACCCCTGCGCGGCTACCTGGTCGTGACCTACAAGTAGCGGCCCGGCCTCCGCGGCCCGGCCTCCGCGGCCCGGCCTAACTACATAAACCCGGTTGGGGTGGTCGGGGGTGAGGCAGCGTGCCGGCATGCATTGCGTAGAGGCTTCTGTTATATCAGGTGCACCAATACAGACAGAAAGGAGTGGGCCATGCAGGATCTCGATTTCACAGGCAAGATCGTACTCGTCACCGGTGGCGGTGCGGGCATCGGTCGCGCAATCGTTGAGGCGTTTGCGACGCGCGGCGCGCGTTTGGTGGTAGCGGAGATCAATGCCGAGCGTTGTGCCGACTTGCGGGAGGCCCTGGAAGCCAGCGCGACCGACGCGCTGGTCTCCAATACGGATGTCTGCGACCGAGCGGCGGTTGACGCCTTGATGGCGGAGGTGCAGGCGCGGTTCGGCGGCCTCGATGTGCTGGTTAATAACGTCGGCGACTTCCTCGGCCTCATCAAGCCCTTCGCGGCCTGTACCGATGAGGATCTGGAACGGCTCTATGCCGTCAACCTGAAGCACATATTCACCGTGACGCGCGCTGCCATACCGCTATTGCAGTCTCGTGGACGGGGCGGCAGCATCATCAGTATTTCCTCCATCGAGGCCTTTCGCGGTATCCCCATGGTCACCACCTATTGTGCCTTCAAGCACGCGATTACCGGATTCACTCGCAGCCTGGCGCTGGAGCTGGGCCCGGACGGAATCCGCGTCAATGCTATTGCACCTGAAACCACCGAGACCGAGCAGGTGCGTCCGTCCGAACTGATCGCGCCGGAGCATCAGGCACACACCCGCCGTTGGATACCGCTGGAGCGCTTCGGTACGCCACAGGACGCGGCAGGCTGCGCATTGTTCCTCGCCTCCGAACTGTCTGCATGGGTGACGGGCACGACCATAAATCTTGATGGTGGTGCGCTCGCGGCGGCGGGCTGGTATCGTGACCCCAACGACCTGTGGACCAATGTGCCGGTGGTGTCCGGCAACGGTTTCAATATCTGACTGTGGCGTCCACGGTGTAAACCCGATAGACAACGAGGACTTCCGTGACTGATTCAACACCGGGTGCCGCGCAGCGCGCCTACATCCTGTCGTTCCAGTGCCCAGACCGGCTCGGCGTTGTGGCTCGCTACTCGCAGCTGTTTCTTGAGGCCGGTGCCTTCATCACGGAGATTTCCAATTTCAGCGACCCGGTGAGCAACACCTTCCATTTGCGTTGTGTCTTCGACGACCGCGCCATGACGGTCAGTTATACCGAGTTCTGTCGCCGCTTCGCGCTGCTGGCGGACGATATGGGCATGCAGTACCGGTTGCGTCCCGCCGACGACCTGCCGCGCGTGCTGCTGGCCGTGTCCCGTTACGACCACTGCCTGGTGGCACTGCTCACCAAGTGGCGCGCAGGTGCGTTACCCGCGAACCTGGTGGGTGTAGTGAGCAATCACGAGGACTGTCGTGAACTGGTCGAGTGGTACGGCCTGCCGTACCACTACCTGCCGGTCACCCCGGAACACAAGGCTGAGCAGGAAGCGAAGCTGCTGCAGGTGTTTCGCGAGGAGGGGGCGGACCTGCTGGTGCTGGCGCGCTATATGCAGATCCTTTCCGACGCGCTGTGTGCCGAGCTCGCGGGCCGTGCGATCAACATCCACCATTCATTCCTGCCCGGTTTCAAGGGCGCCCGGCCCTATCACCAGGCCTATGACCGCGGGGTGAAGGTCATCGGCGCCACGGCCCATTACGTCACCCGTGACCTCGATGAAGGGCCGATCATTGCCCAGGAGGTCAAGGCGATTGACCACCAGGTGTCGGTTGAGCAGATGATTCATCTCGGTCACGACACCGAGGCCACCGCGCTTTCCCACGCCGTGCGACTGCACTGTGAGGAGCGCGTGCAGCTGAACGGCCAGCGCACCGTGATTCTGTAGCGGCGGCGTGCCGCGTCAGGGCTTCCAGGGTACGCCGTTGATATGTCCACCACCGTCTACATAGAGGGTGTTGCCGGTGAGGTAACGCGATCCTTCGCTGGCGAGGAACAGCACCACCGGCGCAATGTCTTCCTCCGGATCTCCGCTGTAGCCCATGGGGATCATCTTCTGGATGCCGGCCATCATTTCCGGCATCTCCGCCATGCGCGCACGGAACGCCGGGGTTGCAGCGCCCGGGCACACGGCGTTGCAGGTGATGCCGTCCTTGCCCCATTCGACGGCTGCGGTCCGGGTCAGGGTGCGAACCGCTTCCTTGGCACAGTTGTAGTCGACAGTGCCGGCATGGGCGTTGACACCGTTGAGCGAGCACATATTGATGACGCGTCCCCAGCGTTGCGCGGCCATCACCGCGGGTCTCGCCGGCGT
>DIAF01000032.1:108365-109191 GCA_002414665.1 Halieaceae bacterium UBA5085 | reverse complement strand
GCCGCCAGTCTCGTCGACCTCAAGCAGGCTTTCGTCATGCCCGGGCTGATGGACATGCACGTTCACCTGCAGGGTGAACTGGGGCCCGACGAGGACCGCCAGACACTCAAGGAATCGAGCCAGCTCATGCAGATGCGCTCGCTGATGTACGCCCAACGCACGCTGCAGGCGGGCTTCACCACACTGCGGGACGCCGGCTCCAGCCCCCAGGAAATGTACGCCCTGCGCGATGCCATCAATCAGGGCTGGATTGACGGGCCGCGCATCATTGCCGCCGGCGGTGTGGGTGTCACCGGAGGGCACAACGATGTCAGCGGTATGAAGCCGGAGCTCATGGAATTCTACACACGGCCCACGGTCTGTGACGGCCCCTACGACTGTCGCCGCGCCACCCGCAACGCCATCAAGTACGGCGCCGACCTGATCAAGATCACTTCTACCGGCGGCGTGCTCACGGACCGCGCCACCGGAACCGGTCAGCAGATGGAAATGGACGAGCTGCGCGAGGTTGTGCAGGCGGCCCAGCGCATGGGGCGCAAGGTGATCAGCCACGCCCACCAGGAGGATGGCATCATCGCCGCGCTGGAGGCCGGTGTGGCGAGCATTGAGCACGGCACCTATGTGGGCCCGAAGTCCATCAAGCTGTTCAAGTCCACCGGCGCCTATCTGGTGCCCACGTTGCTGGCCGGCCACACTGTAAAGATCATGGCCACCGAGTCCGACTTCATGAGCCCGGCCATCCGCGAAAAAGCCATTCGCGTCGGTAACGACATGCAGTCCAACTTTGCGAAGGCCCACAAGGCCGGTGTAAAGGTTGCCTTCGGCA
>DIAF01000032.1:107990-108258 GCA_002414665.1 Halieaceae bacterium UBA5085 | reverse complement strand
AGGCCGGTGTGAAAGTTGCCTTCGGCACAGATACGGGCGTATCACGCCACGGCGACAACGCTCAGGAAGCCGTGCTCATGCAGGAGGCTGGCATGACGCCGATGGAAATCCTGGTCAGCGCTACAGTCAGCGCCGCCGACCTCATCGACATGTCCGGCACGCTGGGCACACTGGAGCCAGGCAAGCACGCCGACATCATCGCGCTCGAAACCTCACCGCTGGATGACATCGCGAGCCTGCTGGACGTGGGCTTTGTGATGAAAGGCGG
>DIAF01000032.1:65822-107837 GCA_002414665.1 Halieaceae bacterium UBA5085 | reverse complement strand
GTGGGCTTTGTGATGAAAGGCGGCAATGTCTACAAAAACCAATTGCGCTAACAACAGGAGCCTGCCGTGACCGGTGCCAGCCAGCAGCAAATGCCCCCCTTCAAACCCGCCGACGTGCTCAACGCCCACATTATGGGTGACGAGCGCAGCATGTACGCGCTGTTCGACTACCTGCGTGCCAACGACCCGGTAGCCCTCGTCGAGCACCCCGACTACCGTCCCTTCTGGTCGCTATCGCGCTATGACGATATCAAGCGCATTGGCAGCGAGAACGACCGCTTCCTCAGCGCGCCGCGCACCGTGCTCATTCCTACGGCATTCGAGGAAGCACTGCTGGAACGCTTCGGCACCCGCAACGGGCTGGAGACGCTGATTCACATGGACCGGCCCAAGCACCTGAAACTGCGCAAGGTGACCCGGGAATGGTTTCTGCCCCGCAGCATCGAGTCATTGCGCGCCGAGGTGGAAGCGCTGTCGAAAGAGTTTGTGGACAAAATGCAGGAAATGGGCAGTGAGTGCGACTTCGTGCGTGACATCGCCCTGCTCTTCCCGCTGCGCATTATTCTCTCCATCCTCGGCCTGCCGCGGGAAGCCGAAGGCACCATGCTCAAGCTGACCCAGGAGATGTTCGGCAGCCAGGACCCGGCGCTGCAACGCGCCGACAGCGAAACCGCCGGGCTCGAGGTGCTGAACGATTTTGGCGCCTATTTCAGTGAAGTGATTGAAGACCGCAAGAAGAACCCGAAGGACGACCTGGCCACGGTACTGGCCAATGCCGAGGTGGATGGCGAGCCTATGAATGTGCTCGACCAGGCCAGCTACTTCATCATTACCGCCAGCGCGGGTCACGACACCACATCCGCAGCCATTGGTGGCGGCATGAAGGCGCTGCTGGAACATCCCGACCAGTTGGCCCTGTGGCGTGAACGCCCGGACCTCGATGTGGGCGCTGCGAGAGAAGTGATTCGCTGGGTATCCCCCGTGCGACACATGGTGCGCACGGCAACCGAGTCGCTGGAATTACACGGCAAGCAGATTCAGGCAGGTGACAACATTGCGCTCTGGTATCCGGCCGCCAACCGCGACCCGGAAGCCTTCGACCACCCGAACCGGCTCAACCTGTTGCGCGACCCGAAGCAGCAACTGGCCTTTGGTTATGGCTCGCACATGTGCCTGGGGCAGCACCTCGCAGCACTGGAGGTGGGGTGCTTTTTCCGCGAACTGCTGCCGCGCTTGAAGGATATGCAGTTCAACGGCGACCCGGAGTGGATCAAGGCCATCTTCGTTGGCGGCCTCAAATCCATGCCGGTGCGTTACACCCTGGGATAATCACTGCGGCGCCTTCGCCGGCGCCGGATACCAGCCCTCCGGCGGCACCACCTTCGGCACCTCCGGGTCGTGCTCGTAATGTGGCGACATGATCTGCACGCCATGTTCGTTGAACACGTCCTGAATGTGTCCGTGCAACTCGCTGTAGGTTTGCAGCATGCGCGTGGCATCCCGGCAGTACGCATTGAGCTGGTAGATGACGGTGAAGTCGCCCATCTGCGTTTGCAGTACGAAGGGCTCGGGGTCGGCTTCCAGTCCGTCGGTACGCCCGGCCGCCATCAATAACAGGGCTTCCACCTGCCGCCAGGGCGTGTCGTAACCGATACCGACATCGGTATGCAGAATAACCCCCTTCTCGCGGGAAAAACTGCTGTAGTTGACTACGGTCGAGCCAAGCACCTCGGAGTTGGGGATGTTCACGTCCTCGTTTTTGGGGGAGCGCAACTGCGTGCTCAGCGCCCGCACATTGACCACTTCACCCATGTGGTCGCCGATGCGCACCCGGTCGCCTTCGCGAAATGCCCCGCGATAGGTGAGGCTGTAGCCCGCGATCATATTGGCAATAAAGGACGATGAGCCGATGGAGAAGACCACGCCGAGGAAAATACTCACTCCCTTGAAGGCTTCGGACTCCGAGCCGGGAATGTAGGGGTAGGCCACCACCAGCGCGAAGGCAATGACCAGGATACGCATAATGCGGTACGTGGGCATGGCCCAGTCGCGGTCGAAATTCTCGAGGCGAATACGGCCCCGGTCAACACGCTCGAAGAACACCTTGGTGGCGCGCAGCACTGCGCGCACCACAATGGCAAGCAACACCAGGAAAATCAGGTCCGGCAGCGACTGCAGCAGCCCCGTCCCCATCTTCTGCAGCGGGTTGAGAATAAGGTGGAACAGATTGCTGGCGAAGGGGCGCGTCCAGGGATACAGCCCCAGCGACGCATTCAGCCAGCCCAGGACAATGGCGACGAGCGCGACTGCACGTATCCCGCGCACCACGCCACCCAGCCAGCTCCACAGTTGTGCTGCATCGATGATCCGGTGGGAAGCGCGTTC
This sequence comes from Halieaceae bacterium UBA5085, assembly GCA_002414665.1. Classification (GTDB taxonomy): domain Bacteria; phylum Pseudomonadota; class Gammaproteobacteria; order Pseudomonadales; family Halieaceae; genus Haliea. Next base: position 105,452 of record DIAF01000032.1, on the reverse strand, counting down.
AATCTCCTGAATACGTTTCCTGACGGCCTTTTCAATCAGGCGATTGAACCAGCCGAACAATGCCTTGACAGCGTACAGCAATACGCCGGCGGCCAGCGTGATGGCCAGCAGCAGGCCGGTGCTGGCCAGCAGCCGCGGATGACTGCGCTCTTCGCGATAACGGTCCACCGCTTCTGCTATCCGGGTCATGCTGGCCTCTGCCAGCACGTCCAGCGTAACCTGCTCGAGTGCGGCATCGGCCGGGTACAGCGTTGCAATTCGCTGGCCTGCGATACGGATGACAATCCTGTCTCCGCCACTGACCACCTCTCCCGCATGAGCGTCCAGGGTCGCATCATTCGCCAGGTTGATTATCGCCTCGCGGATGTTCGCTGCCCGGTGAGCCGCCGGTGCCGCAGAGATACCCCGGACCCGGAACAGCGTTTCACCGTCCAGCACCACGGACGCGGCCATGACCCCATCGTCGCGCGCTGCTTCATGCAGCAAAACATCTGGAGAGTGAAGCGCCGCCCCGCTACCGCCATCGCCCCACGCCGTCGCGGTGAACAGCAGAGACATCAGGAAAAGCAGCGTGCAACGCATACCCGTCATCCTGTTACATGCAGCTGGGAGGGCTACCCCTCCTCACCCGACCGGGGGAACCCAAAGACCCGCGCGTTCGCCGGCTCACGCAGGGTTGCGCCCCTTGTTGGCCGCAATGCGCATCCGCAGCGCGTTCAGCTTGATAAAGCCTTCCGCGTCTTTCTGGTTGTAGGCACCGGCATCGTCTTCAAAGGTGGCAATGCTGGCGTCAAACAGGCTGTCCGCCGACTGGCGGCCAGCGAGGATCACGTTGCCCTTGTACAGCTTGAGGCGCACTTTGCCGTTCACGACGGACTGAGTCTGGTCGATCGCGGCCTGCAGCATGCGCCGCTCGGGTGACCACCAGTAGCCGTTGTAGATCATCTCGGCATAGCGCGGCATCAGGTCGTCCTTGAGGTGCGCGACCTCGCGATCCAGCGTCAGGGACTCAATGGCACGGTGTGCCTTGAGGATGATCGTGCCACCGGGCGTTTCGTAGCAGCCGCGCGACTTCATGCCCACATAGCGGTTTTCCACCAGGTCCAGCCGCCCGATGCCGTTGGCACCACCCACGCGGTTCAGGCGCTCCAGCACCGTCGCCGGGCTCAGGCGCTCGCCGTCAATCGCCACGATATCGCCACCTTCGAAATCCAGCTCAATGTAGGTGGGCGTATCCGGCGCGGCTTCCGGGCTGACACTCCAGCGCCACATGTCCTCTTCCGCTTCGGACCAGGGGTCTTCCAGAATGCCGCCCTCGTAGGAGATATGCAGCAGGTTGGCGTCCATCGAGTAGGGCGACTTCTTTTTGCTCTTGCTGTAGTCCACCGGGATGTTGCGCTCTTCGCAATAGGCCATAAGCGTTTCGCGGGAGGTGAGGTCCCACTCCCGCCAGGGTGCAATCACCTTGATGCCGGGCTTCAGCGCGTAGGCACCCAGTTCAAAGCGCACCTGGTCATTGCCCTTGCCGGTAGCGCCGTGGGAGATGGCATCGGCGCCGGTCTCATTGGCAATCTCAATCAACCGCTTGGCGATCAGCGGGCGCGCGATGGAGGTGCCGAGCAGGTATTCACCTTCGTAGACGGTATTGGCGCGGAACATGGGAAACACGAAATCACGCACGAACTCTTCGCGCAGGTCGTCGATATAGATTTCCTTGACGCCCAGGGCTTCAGCCTTGGCACGGGCAGGGGCGACTTCCTCGCCCTGACCGATATCGGCGGTGAACGTGACCACCTCACAACCGTAGTGATCCTGCAGCCAGCGCACGATCACCGAGGTGTCGAGGCCGCCGGAATAGGCCAGAACCACTTTTTTTACATCTGACATAAACTGCTCCGCTTTGAGGCGCCAAAAACCCGCATTTTACGCCTGGGGGGGCGGGATTCCCAGCCCGTATTCCCGTGGCCTGCCCTTTACGTTACCATCCCCGCTGACACTTCCTGCCGTGGTTTGCCGTGACTGAACTCTCTCTCCTACGCCCCGATGACTGGCACGTCCACCTGCGCGACGACAGCGCCCTGACGCATACCTGTGCCGACATGGCCCGTTATTTTGGCCGCGCCATTGTGATGCCCAACCTGACGCCGCCCGTGACCACAGTCGCCGCCGCCGGCGCCTATCGTGAGCGTATCCTTGCCGCGATGGCCGATTTGCCCCGCCGCTTCGAACCGCTGATGACCCTGTACCTCACAGATGCCACAGACGCCGAGGAGATTCGCCGCGCCGCAGACAGCGACTTCGTGCACGCGGTGAAGCTCTACCCCGCCGGCGCCACCACCAACTCGGAGGCCGGCGTCGCTGAACTCGAAGCCTTGTACCCCACGCTGGAAGCCATGCAGCACGCAGACCTGCCACTGCTTATCCACGGCGAGGTCACCGACCACAGCGTGGACATCTTCGATCGGGAAAAGGTGTTCATCGATCGCCACCTGGCACCCATTGTGCAGCGCTTCCCCGGGCTACACGTGGTACTGGAACACATCACCACCGCCGATGCGGTCGACTTCGTCAGCTCGGCGCCGGGCAATGTCGCGGCGACCATCACCGCACATCACCTGCTGCTCAACCGCAACGACATGCTGGTGGGCGGCATTCGCCCGCACTACTACTGCCTGCCGGTGCTGAAACGCAACACGCACCAGGAAGCCCTGTTGCGCGCCGCCACCTCCGGCAGCCCACGCTTCTTTCTCGGCACCGACTCGGCGCCCCACGCCACCGGGCGCAAGGAAACCGCCTGCGGCTGCGCCGGCTGCTATACGGCTCACGCCGCCCTGGAACTGTATGCCGAGGCCTTCGACGCCGCCGGCGCGCTGGACCGGCTGGAGGGATTTGCCAGCCACTTCGGCGCCGACTTCTACCGCCTGCCCCGCAACACGGACCGCATCACCCTGCGCAAGGCCTCCTGGACCGTACCCGCCAGGCTCCCGCTCGCCGACACCCACCTGACTCCACTGCGCGCAGGCGAAGCGGTACAGTGGCAGGTGTGCAGCGAGGCCACGGGGCGTTGAGCGACGAGGGAGAACATCGCATCTGCGACCGTTTCCGCGGCTTTCTGCCGGTCGTAGTGGATGTGGAAACCGGCGGGTTCGTCGCCGCCACCGATGCGGTACTGGAAATCGCCGCGACCATCGTGCGCATGGATGAGGATGGCAACCTCGGGGTGCACCGCACCTGGAGCTTCAACGTAAAACCCTTTGAAGGCGCCAACATCGAACAGGCGGCACTGGACTTTACCGGCATCGACCCCTGGCACCCGTTCCGCGAGGCCATGAGCGAAGAGGACGCCTTCGGCGAATTGTTCCGCATTGTGCGCAAGGAGATTCGCGACCAGGGCTGCAACCGCGCCATCCTGGTCGGCCACAACGCACATTTCGACGCCGGTTTCGTCAATGCGGCGGTAGAGCGCTGCAGCATCAAGCGCAATCCGTTTCACCCCTTCTCGTTTTTCGACACCGCCACCCTGGCGGGCCTCGCCTACGGCCAGACCGTGCTGGCCAAGGCCTGCAAGGAAGCCGGCATCGCCTTCGACAACGCCGAGGCGCACTCCGCAGCCTACGACGCGGAGCGCACCGCCGACCTGTTCTGCGAAATCGTCAATCGCTGGAAAGACTGCGGCGGCTGGATGCCCAGCTACAGCTGAGCCTGCGTCGCACGCCCTGCAGCACCCCTCATCGGCACGCCACACCGGGCACTACCCACCCCCACACATCGCAAAGCCACCTCGCGGCGTGACACTGCACAGGCATGACGCAGGTCAATAGCCAACCGCCCTGCCTGATCTATAGTGACAGCCGCTGCTACACGGTGCGGCTGGCCCGCAGGGAGAACGGTTTCTCATGACGCAGACACCAGACAATTCAACGCTGACCATCGACGGCAACGAGGCCGCGGCGCGCATCGCGCACCTGACCAACGAAGTCATCGCCATTTATCCCATCACGCCGGCGTCAACCATGGGCGAATGGGCAGACGAGTGGTCCGCAGGCGGGCGCGAAAATCTCTGGGGCTGCGTACCCCGCGTGATCGAGATGCAGAGCGAGGCCGGTGCCGCCGGCGCCATCCACGGGGCACTGCAGGCGGGCGCGCTCACCACCACCTTCACCGCCTCCCAGGGCCTACTGTTGATGCTGCCCAACATGTACAAGATTGCCGGTGAACTGAGCCCCACGGTCTTTCACATCGCAGCGCGCTCAATAGCCAGTCAGGCCCTGTCCATCTTCGGCGACCACAGCGATGTGATGGCAGCAAGGGCCACAGGCTTCGCCATGCTCGCTGCCAACAATCCGCAGGAAGTCATGGACTTCGCCGTTATCGCGCAGGCGGCGACCCTGCGCGGCCGCGTACCCCTGCTGCACTTTTTCGACGGCTTTCGCACCTCCCACGAGATCGCCAAGATCATCGACGTTGGCCACGATGTCGTGCGCGCCATGATCGATGACGACACCGTGAACGCGCATCGCCAGCGCGCGCTGTCCCCGGCACACCCGGTGCTGCGCGGCAGCGCGCAAAACCCCGATGTGTTCTTTCAGGCACGGGAGTCGGTCAATCCACGCTACCAGGCATTCCCCGGTATTGTGCAGGGCGCCATGGATGAGTTCGCCCGGCTCACCGGGCGCCAGTATCGCCTGTTCGAGTACGCCGGCCACCCGGCCGCCGAGAGAGTGATCGTTCTGATGGGTTCGGGCGCCGACACGGTGGAGGAAACCGTCGAGTTTCTGGTGGCCCGGGGCGAACCCGTCGGCGTCCTGAAGGTACGCCTGTTCCGGCCCTTCGATGCCACGGCGTTGTTGTCCAGCCTGCCCCACAGCACACGCGCGATCGCCGTGCTGGATCGTTGCAAGGAACCCGGCGCCGATGGTGAACCCCTGTACAAGGACGTGCTGACGGCACTGGCCCGTGACGCCTGCTCCGAGCACAGGTTCCCGCAGATGCCGCGGGTGATCGGCGGACGCTTCGGCCTGTCTTCCAAGGAATTCACACCGGGTATGGTGAAGGCCGTGTTTGACGAGCTGGGCAGTCCGGCACCGCGCGACGCATTCACCATCGGTATCCACGACGACCTCAGCCACAGCAGCCTGGCCTGGGATGACACCTTCCGCACCGATGCCCACGCTCACAGCGTACAGGCGCTGTTCTACGGCCTTGGCAGTGACGGCACGGTCAGCGCCAACAAAAACAGTATCAAGATCATCGGCGAGCAGACTGACCTGCACGCACAGGGCTATTTTGTCTACGATTCGAAGAAGTCCGGTGCCACCACTGTGTCGCACCTGCGCTTCGGGCCCAACCCGGTGCGGGCACGCTACCTGATAGAGGACAATTCGGCGAACTTCATCGCCTGCCACCAGCCCACCTTCCTGCACACCACCGACATGCTGCGGCGAGCCGCACACGGGGCCACCTTTCTGGTCAATTCGCCACTGCCAGCGGACCGTTTATGGGACAGCCTGACGCCGGCGATGCAGCAACAGATCGTCGACAAGCAGATCGCGCTGCACTGCATCGACGCCTACAGGGTGGCCGCTGACGCAGGCATGGGCAAGCGCATCAACACCATCATGCAGGTCTGCTTCTTTGCCATCTCCGGTATTCTACCCGCCGAGCACGCCATCGCCGCGATCAAGTCGGCTGTGGAAAAAAGCTATGGACGGCGTGGACGGCGCATTGTGGAGCGTAATTTCAGTGCGATTGACGCGGCACTGGCAGGCCTGCAGGCAGTCACGCCAGGCCCCGTCAGGCGCACCGTGGTCAACCCGGTGGCAGCCAGGGAGGACGACGGTGAATTCCTGTCCCGGGTCACGCGCCGCATCATGGCGGGCGACGGCGACCTGATACCGGTCAGTGCATTGCCCGAGGACGGCAGTTTCCCGCTGGGCACTGCGGCACTGGAGAAACGCAACCTCGCACTGGAGATTCCGGTATGGGAAGCCGACCTGTGCACACAATGCGGCAAGTGCGCATTCGTCTGCCCGCACAGCGTGATCCGCAGCAAGGTCTTTGCAGAACAGTATCAGGACGCCGCCCCGACTACCTTCAAGTCTGCGCCTACGCGCAACAAGGACTACCCGGCCGGCTTGCTGATGAGCTACCAGGTGTCACCCGAAGACTGCACCGGCTGCACCCTGTGCGTGGACATCTGTCCTATTCGCGACAAAAGCAACGCCAGCCGCAAGGCGCTCAACATGGCGCCCATCGACCCCCTGCGCGAGGACGAGAAGGCCAACTGGGCGTTCTTCCTGCAACTGCCGGAATACCCGCGCGCGCAGCTCAAGATCAACACCCTGCCCGGCGCCATGGTCACCCAGCCGCTGTTCGAGTTTTCCGGGGCCTGTGTCGGCTGCGGGGAAACACCCTATCTGCGCCTGGCGAGCCAGCTTTTCGGTGACCGCATGGTGGTGGCCAACGCCACGGGCTGCTCCTCCATCTATGGCGGCAATCTCCCCACCACACCATGGGCGACAAATGCGCAGGGGCGGGGCCCCGCCTGGAACAACTCCCTGTTCGAGGACAACGCGGAATTCGGCCTGGGTATACGCATTGCCATCGACCAGCAGGTGCAGGAGGCGCGCACCCTGCTGGCCGGGCTTGCCACCGCCCTGCCGTCCGGCCTCGCCGCGGCGCTGCTGGAGGCCGACGAATCCGACGAGGCCGGTATTTACGAGCAGCGTGAACGGGTGGCCGCCCTGAATGCCGCACTGCGGGAGATGCAGGCGCCAAAGGCGCAGCGTCTGCTGACCCTGAGTGAAAACCTGTGCCGCAAATCGGTGTGGTGCATCGGCGGTGACGGCTGGGCCTACGATATCGGCTACGGGGGACTGGACCACGTGCTGGCTTCCGGCGAGAACCTCAATATCCTGGTGCTGGACACCGAGGTGTACTCCAATACCGGCGGCCAGACCTCCAAGGCCACCCCCCGCGGGGCGGTCGCGAAATTCTCCGCCGGCGGTCGCGCCATCGCCAAGAAAGACCTCGCCCTGTTGGCCATGGAGTATCCCAATGTCTACGTGGCGCACATTGCCTACGGCGCCAAGGACACGCAGACGCTGAAGGCGTTTCTTGAGGCCGAAGCACACAACGGACCCTCGCTGATCATCGCCTACAGCCCCTGCATCGCCCATGGGGTGGACCTCAGCCACAACCACCAGCAGCAGACACTGGCGGTGAAAACCGGGCACTGGCCGCTGTTTCGTTTCGACCCTGCGCGGATTGAGCGCCAGCAGAATCCCCTGCAGCTCGATTCACCGGCGCCCAGCCTGCCCTACCGCGACTTCACCGCGTCTGAGACCCGTTTCAGTATGCTCTGGCACACGCACCCTGAAGCCGCCGAGGCGTTCCTGGAACAGGCCCAGCGCGAGGTCAACCTGCGCTACCGGCATTACCAGCAACTCGCCACGCTGGACTGGAGCGAAGCAACAACGCTGAGCGCTCCGCGAGCACAACTGCGCAAGGTCGACCCGCAGCCCGCCACCGACCAACCCGGGGAGTAGACGCCATGACCGACCTGAGCACACAGTATCTGGGCCTTACCCTGAACAACCCGCTGGTGGCGTCGTCCTCACCGTTGACCGGCTCCGTCGACAGCGCACTGCGCTTGCAGGAGGCGGGCATTGCAGCGCTGGTCATGCCGTCCCTGTTCGAGGAGAAGATTCTGCAGGAGCATGCACTGCTCGATCGATTTCTGGACGAACAATCACTGGGGCATGGCGAAGCGCAGAGCTTTCGCCCCCTGCCACAGGGGTTTCGTTCCACCGAGGAACAGTATGCCGACCAGCTGCATGCACTGAAGCAGGCTCTGCAGATTCCGGTCATCGCCAGCCTCAACGGCATCACCTCCGGCGGCTGGCTGGAATGCGCGCAGCAGCTCGTAGCGGCAGGCGCCGATGCGCTGGAGTTGAACGCATGGCACATCCCCCACAATCCGGAGGACAGCGCTGCCGTGGTGGAGCAACGCTATCTCGACATTACCCGGGCGGTAGCGTCGCAGGTGCAGGTTCCGGTGACAGTGAAGCTCGGCACACAGTTCAGCGCACCGCTGCACCTGGTCCGTGCGCTGGGTGCTGCCGGCGCTCGTGGAGTGAGTCTGTTCAACCGCTTCTACCAGCCGGAGATCGACCTCGACACCCTGGATATCCACCCCCGCTTGGACCTCTCTTCGCCTGCCGAGGCGCGGCTGCGGGTACGCTGGGCGGCACTCCTCCACGGCCACACCGACTGCCAGATTGCGGTGACCGGCGGTTTTCATGGCCTCACCGAAACCGTGCAGGCCCTGCTGGCTGGCGCCGATGTGGTGCAACTCTGCAGCGTGCTGCTGCAGCAGGGCCCCGAGGCCGCACGCACACTGCTGCAGGACCTCTCGCTGTGGCTGGAGACCCACGACTACGCATCTGTGAATCAGCTGCGCGGCAGCCTCAGTGCCCGGTATGCACCGTCCGCAGGCGACTACAGCCGCGGCAATTACATCGACGTACTCGACCGCTACACGCCGCCGGACAGCGTACGTTTCTAGGCGGCACCAGCGGCGTCAGAAGCGGTAGGTCACGCGCGCTACCACGGTACGCTCTTCACCCGGGAAGCAGTCACCGCGCGCCAGGCAGGTGCCGTAGTACTCTTCCTGCAACAGGTTGCGCAGGTTCAGGGAAAGCGACGCACGGGCAAATTCGTAGGCCAGCATCGCATCCACCAGCGTGTAGCCGTCGGTCCTCACAACCACGGGTGTAGGCGCAAAGTCGTTGGCCGCGAGGAATGCCGTGCCGCTACTTTCATTGCCGCCCGCCATGCGCAGCCCGGCGCCGACACTGAACCCGCTCAGGACGCCGGCAGCCGGGCGCCAGGTGGCCCAGACCGAACCCTGCTCCTCCGGTATGCTGGGGAATCGCGTTCCGTCAGGGCTCTCGGTATCCAGCACGCTGTAGCTCAGATCCAGATAGATATCACCGACCACTGTTTGCGCCTGCAGCTCAAACCCGGTGATCGTGGCGACGCCCTCCTGCTGGGTGCTGGCATTGGGCAAGGCCGCGGGGTTGGGCAGGTTCGACTGCTCAATGTCGAAATAGGCCGCAGTCAGGTAGGTGCGGGTTCCCGGCGGCTGGAACTTGATGCCGAGCTCCGTCTGCTCACCTTCCTGCGGCTGCAGGGGCGCGCCGGTCAACGCGTCCGTACCCACCACAGGCTGGAAGGATTCCGCATAGCTGATATAGGGGTTCAGGCCCAGTGCCGTCTTGTAGAGTGCTCCCACAGCATAGGAGGTGGCATCGTCGCGCTGGGTGATGGTGCCGTTACCAGTGTCGACATCGTCGTAGCGCAGCCCCGCCGTGAGCACCCAGTTGCCCACGCTGGATTGCGTATTCAGGTAATAGCCGACTGCTTCAATGTCGCTCGTCCGCCGGCTGCGCGCCGCATCCAGCTCTGCGGCTGAAGGCAGCAAGTCCTCGCCGTAGACCGGGCGCAGCACATTGAACGACGTTGGCCGGGAGAGAAACGCGGCTTCCTGCAGCGTGCTCACATCCTGGTAATTCACACCCAGCAGCAGCTCGTGGTCGACGGCGCCGGTCTGCAGATCGAGACGCGCGCGCGCATCCAGCGCGAACTGCTCGGAAGACGCGGGCGCATCGTACCAGCTGCGCTGCAGGGCTGTGCCGTCCGGTCGTGTGCGCGGATTCCCCGCACCCAGAAATGCCACCCAGGTCTGCCGATAGTCTGCCTCGTTATCCCGGTAGCGGGCGGTGCCCTCCAGGGCCAGCCAGTCATTCATGCGCTGCTCGCCAAACAGCGTGACCGACAGCGACTCGGTGTTGTAGCGATTGAACCCCGGTTCGCCGACATAACGCGAGGCCGGCACCTCTTCACCGGCACTGCCCGCGCAGATGTTCGGCTCCGAGATACTCACGTCAGCGCTGGCGCAGCCGCTGACCGACAGCGGCAAGAACTGGTGCGCCGTGTCACCCTCACGCTCCGTGTAGTTCAGCAGCAGGCTGTAGCGCGCGCGGTCATTCTCGTAGGTGATGGACGGCGCAAGCACCAGGGCGTCGTCATCCACCACATCCAGTTGGGTGCCGCTGTCGCGGTAGACACCCACCAGGCGCCCGTTCCAGTTGCCGCTCCCGCCGAGGCGTACGCCGATGTCGGCGGCGCCCTGTATCCGGTCATGGTTGCCATAGTCCAGCACCAGTTCCCGCTCCGCAACATCCCGGCCGGCGCGCTTGCTCACCGTGTTCAGGACGCCACCGGGTGAGCCCTGCCCGTAGAGGACAGACGCCGGTCCTTTCAGCACTTCCACCTGCTCCAGAGTGTAGATATCCGAGCGGGCGTTGTTGTAGTTGCCGAACAGCACCTGGATGTTATCGAGGTACTCTGGCACATCCAGGCCGCGCACACGCGGGAAATCTCCCCGGGTGGAGAAGCCGAACGTATCGCCCACCACACCGGCGGTGTAGTTGAGGGTGTCGTCCAGCGTCAGCGCGCCGCGCTCGAGAAACTCCTCCGCTGGAATGACGGCCACCGAGCGCGCAGTTTCCAGAATGGGGATGTTCGACTTGGTGGCACCGAAGGTCGACAGTTTGCCCGTAACAATCACTGTCTCCAGCTCTGGCTGGCTGTCGGCGAGCGTGACAGAGGGGGCGAGTGAGAGGACTCCGCTGACGGCGAGGGCGATGGCATTGCGTGGGCGAGACATAAGAATACACCTTAATTGATAATGCGAATGATTCGCATTATCAATTAAGGTTTGCTCCGGCTGCAAGTAGCGGCCGCGATAATGTCACTGCTCGCCCAGTCAGCCCAGGCGCCTCACGGCGCCACGTTGATACCTCGCTCGGCGAACCAGCGCTCGTCCAGCACCCAGCGCACCGCATTGACCTCCGGATGGGTCTGCACCAGCTCCGCCGCCCGCGACTGCACCGCAACCAGCCTGTCCTGAGCTGCCATCATGTCCGGGTGCTGCACATCCTTGTCCTGAAGGGCCGGAAAAGCACTGTGCAGGAAACGCATCACCGGTACCTGTGCCGAGCGCGGGCTGCTGACAAACGCGACTCCGTTATTGATTTCCTGAACAGTGAACTGATAGGGGTAGGCGGCCAGCTCCGGGTCTGCAGCGAGCCGTTGATTAATATCGGCCACGCGCCCGTCACGGTTCAGCAACCAGGCCACGGCCACAGCGGCCAGCAGCGCAAGCAGTAACATGACATAGCGGCGGGTGAAGGTATCCATCATGGAGATTCCAAGGCCGGCGCGGCCGATGCCCCGTCACGCCGGTAATGGCTGATCTGCACTTCCTCACCGTAGTCCCCGAAATCTCCAAGGGCGCGCAGCCCGCGAAACTCCTGCCAGGGGATGGTGCGATAGCAGGCCGGTGAAGCCGCCGACAACAGGCCGGGCAACGGCTCGATCAGTGCGTGGTAGCCCGGATTGAGGAAGTAGGCAATGCTCAGCCGTGACTCACCCTCACTGGCGCGCACCCGGTGCAGCGGCGCCCGGTAACGGTCGTTGGCCGCCACCTGCAGCATGTCGCCGATATTGATCGTCAGCGCATCGGCGACCGGAGCCACATCCACCCAGCTGCCTTTCTGTTGCATCTGCAGCCCGGCCACACTGTCCTGCAGGAGCACGGTCAACACACCGGCGTCCGTGTGCGGACTGATGCCGAGCGGCCCCGGAGGGACCCCCTGCCCTGCAAGCAGGTCGTGAACCGGGTAATGGTTCAGGCGCAGAAAGCTGCTGTGGTCCGGCACAAGTTGCTGCAGCAGGCTATCGGGGGCCTGACCCAACCCTTCACAGAGCAGGGCCGTAAGGCGCAGCGCCAGTGAGTGACACCCCGCGGCGAAGCCGGTCAGCGCAGGGCGCAGGCCGGGCATGTCCGCCGGCCACGGGGTTTCTTCACCCGGCGCGAAATCGAAAATCTCCTTGCGATCACGCAGGTTTTTGGTGAGCTCCCGGTCGTAATAACCAAACGGGTTCTCCAGCGTGCGTGAGACAGCGCGCTTCACCGCGGGATCGCAGGCAAAAAAGGCCGCCGCACTGGCCAGGGTATCGGCCATCATTGCCGCGTCCAGGCCGCTGTTGACCACCTGGAAGAACCCCGGGTCTGCGGCAGCCTGCGCCAGCTGAGCGACAACCGCGGCGCGCGGGGCGGTGAGGTCAATCACGGGGACTTCGGTCAAAGGCATCGCAGGCGTGGCTCCCGGATAGCGACTAGATACACCTGCATTATGCCCCAGAACCGGACACGGGACCGTATTAAAGCGCGGCAAAACCGTCCGCTAAAATCGATAGGCAGCGGTCAACCGCACCGTACGCGGCTCCAGCACGTGGTAATGCTGATCCTCGACGCCATCCTGCGATTCCCCGGGCAATCGTGAAGCGTAGAAGTAATCGATGTCGTGGTCATCGCTATCCAGCAGATTGAGCACGTCGGCACGCAGGGTCCAGTTACCGAGGCGGCGCCCCAAACCGAGATTGACGGAGAAGGTGGCATCGGATTTCACAGCCGTGTCCTCCACCAGCGGGCGCTCCCCGAAGTAGCGCAGGCGCAGGCTGCCGAACCAGTCCGCGCCATCGTCCAGGCTGATCCCCGCCTGGGCAACATGCTCGACAGCGCCGGGGATGGCCCGCTCCCCTGGTGGCGCGTCTGCGAAACGCGCATCGGTCCAGGCGTATTCAAGGTCCAGTGTCCAGGCCTCTGAGAGAGCGTAATAGGCAGTGAATTCCACCCCGTTGCGCTCTGAACGCCCGCTGGCTTCGGTGTTGCCTGCGTCTCCCACGAACAGCAATTCACTGTCCAGCTCCAGGTGCCAGACCGCCAGCGAGGTGTTCAGGCGCTCGCGCCAGAAACCCCGCACCCCGGCTTCGTAGCCCAGCGAGCGCACCAGCGGGTCAACCGCATCAATGACCGCGCCATCGGCGGGATCGATGCGGGCGGTGGTGCCTCGGGCATCATTGGAGTGAAAACCCTGTCCGGCGGATACATAGGTCTCCCAGTCGTCGCTCAGGCTATAAATCAGGCTGCCCTTGAGTGACCAGAGGTCATCGTTGGCGCGACCGCCATTCGCCGAGAGGTCGACCCCGTTGACGTTGCGATCGATGGCGCTGCTGACATCGAAGTCGAAGTGATCATAACGCAGCCCGACGACGGAGCGCAGGCGCGGGGTCCACTGCAGTTTTTGCTCCCAGAACAGGCCAATGCTGGACTCCTCCACGGCATCGCTGCGCACCGGACCAGTGCGCTGTCGCGCAACGCTGCGATACAGACCCACCTCGTCGATGTCATCCACGCGTACTTCGACGCCGAAGCTTTGCGCCATGGGCAGGCCAGCGAGCATCGCCGCATGGTTGTAACGCAGGCGACCGCCATACAACAGACGCTCGTCGACCTGTTCAAACTGGTCGCCACGCTCTGGATCATCCAGGAAATAGGTAAAGTTCGACCACAGGTTCAGGTCGTACCGCACCAGCCAGGCCTCGGCCTGCCAGGCATCACTGCGCCAGCCCGCGCTTACGCTGTAGCGGCTGGATTCACCGCCGACGGTGTCGTCGATAACCCCGAGGTCGTCAATGATCCCCTGCGTGACGGCCCGGGCTGGAATCTGGTCGGCGCTGTTCCAGCTGTTGTCATAGGCCATCGCCGTCAGGCTGAGACTGCCACCGGCCAGCTCGCGCGTGTGCTTCAGCAGCAGATTGACTCGCGACAGGTCCTCTTCGATGCCGCGCCAGGGGCCGTCATAGCGGTTGCCCTCCAGGGCATAGAGCCAGTCACCACCGGCAGCGCGCTGGCTGTCCACCAGCACCAGCCGCTGGTATCCGTCCTCGCCCCAGGTGATTTCCGCAAGGCCCTCATCCACCCGGTCCACAGTACGCATTTCCGCACTACCGGCACCACTGAAGTCCCCGACGTCCGCGTAATAAGGCCCTTTCTTGTAGGCGATCGTGGCGAGAGCCTCCGGAATCACCGGGTTCAGGTCGGTATAACCCTGGCCGTGACCGTGGGAACGCAGGTTGAGCGGCATGCCGTCGATGAAGGTGGCAAAGTCAGTGCCGTGGTCAAGGTTGAAACCCCGCAGAAAATACTGGTTCGCCTTGCCGGTGCCGCTGTGTTGCGTAACCACCATGCCGGGCACCAGTTCCAGCACCTCACCGGTGCGCAGCAGCGGCCGCAGCGCGATCTCCTGGCGGCCAATAACACCTTCCGACGCCGTTATCGCCTCGCCCACCAGGCTGACGCGACGCCCCTCCACGGTAACGGTCTCCAGCGCCTGTCCCGCAGCACCCGTGCTGATGCCCACCAGCAGCGCCGGGAACACGCCCGCCGCTGCCCGCACAGCGCCCCCGGCCAGCCCCCGCCACCCTGCAGATTCCGTCATGCTCCCGATCACGCTACACTCCTCTCTGTTTCAGTGGCATTGTGTAACACAGTCCCCCAACACCGATAACAGGTCGGTTTTCATGACCGAACAGAAACGCAGCCTGCTGCATCGCCTTGGCATACACCCACGTCGCGCACCCCACCTGGGTGAGCGCGAACTGGCGGTGATGAACCTGTTGTGGCGTGGGCAAAGCCTGTCGGCAACCCAGCTTCTGGACGCCATGCCGACTGCGGACATTGGGCTCAGTACCGTGCAAAGCACCCTGGAGCGGCTGTACCGCAAGGGCCTGGTGAGCCGCGAGAAAGAGGCGCGAGCCTTCGTTTACCGCCACAGTATCGAACGCGAGGAACTGATCCGCGCTCTGCTGCGCGACATCACGCAGGATATCGCCGGTGGCGATCTGCTACCCGTGATATCCGGCTTTGCCCGCTACGTTGCCGAGGATGACACCGCGACTGCATCGGCGATTGCGGCACTGCTTACCCGCGAGGGAAAAGCCGCAGATGAATACTGAACTGCTGCCCCCGGTAGCGGATGCAGTGCTGATCTGGTGTTCCGTGTTCGCGCTCTCATCGATCACACACGCGCTGTTCTACCCCCCACTGCAACGGCGCAGCGACGGAGTCTCGGCCGCCAGCGCGGCGGACCTGCGCCTGCTGTGGGGATTCATGCCGCCCATTGCGGCAAGCGCAGTGACCTTGCTGGTGCTCAACCCTGCCCTCTCTGCCCCACTGATACCCGGCCATTGTCACGGCCTGAACTGCGCACCGCATCCACCACTGTCGGAGGCACACCCTGCCCTGCGCGTTGGCATGGCGGCGGTGACCGGCGGGCTTGCCCTGACCCTGTGCGCTGCCGTGGCCCTGCTGGCGTGGCGTGTGCAGCGACGGTTGAGAACTCTGCTCTCCCTGTCACGTGCCGCCGCCACGCAACGCTTCCAGGTCATCGACGTGCCAGGGCCTGCAGCCTGGTGCGTGGGCTGGTGGCGACCGCAGGTATACGTCTCCCGCAGCATGCTGGACGCGCTTTCCGCACAGGAGCTGCGCGTTGTGCTGGAACATGAATACGCCCACCAGCGACGCAGGGACAACCTGCGCCGCGCAGCCCTGGCCATTGCCACCGTCCTCTGGCCCAGGAGCCGCCGGCAGCAGCTGCTCAGCGACTACCACACGGCCACCGAGATGGCCTGCGACTGGGCCGCAGTCGATGTCAGTGGCGATGCCGATCTCGTGGCAAGGGTTATTGCCCGACTGGAGGGACTGCCGGCCGCGGCAGCCAGCGAGGGCGGCGCGACAGGCTCCGCTAGCGCGGCGCGATCACGTATCAAGGCGCTCCTGGCGGCTCCCCGAAACACAGCATCCCCTCGACTGCTACTCGCCATCGTCGGACTGTGGCTGCTGCAAATCTGGGCAGGCACAGCGCTGGCGCACGCCTGCATTGAGCTTCTGTCGTAATCAACTAGCTTCACAAAAGCATCATCCCCGCTTCACGGCGCGTTCATATCCAACCCCTAAATTGCTGGTTGCCGGCACAGGGCTGCACGAAAAATACATCAGCCTGACGCCGCGCCTCACACCAACGTTTTAATGAACTGGGGAAGGGTATGTATCAACCGAATTTTTCTCGTCGTCCGAGTGTGCTTCTCGTGCGCCTGGCGCTGACCGGCGGGCTCTCACTCACTGCCGCCGCAGGCGCGCAAGGTGAGAACAACTCGCTGGAAGAAATCACCGTCGTTGCTCGCAGCCAGTACTACGGTAACAACATGGTGACAGACAGCATGAAAATGCAGCAGTCCCCAATGACCAGTGTAAACGCGCTTATCGACAACCTTCCCGGTGTTTCAATTCAGGAAGGCGACGCCTACGGCTTTGACGACTGGTCTACTACCATTGCAGTACGCGGCTTCCAGAACAGCCTTGACGAACAACAGATCGGCACAACGCTGGATGGCATCCCCAATGGAGGCAGCAGCTACGGTGGTGGCGCGAAGGCTAACCGCTATCTGGATACCGCCAACCTGCGCACCGTGACTGTTTCCCAGGGCACAGCAGACATTGCCTCACGCGCACTCGATGCGCTGGGCGGCACCATTGATTTTGTATCAGACGACCCCGAGGAAGAGGCGCGTGTCCGTTTTCAGGGCTCCGCCGGCGAGTATGACGCTGAACGCTACTACGCGCGTGTCGACACCGGTCGTCTCAGGAATGGCCTTCGTGCATGGTTCTCTGCCTCTCACCAAAGTGCCAGTGACTGGGTCAACGGGGCAGCAGAGAACGAACGGGATCACCTGGCTGGCAAGATGATTTTCGAGCTGGGAAACACTGATATCACCGCTTATGCGTCTTACGATGATACGCACGAGGACAACTATCAGCGCCTGTTTAGCCCCGATGAATTCATCAGCAATCCTGAATGGGATCGGCTCACAGACATCTGGACCGGGATTCCCTACGTGGACCAGGTCTACCGGCGGGGGTGGTCTACACTGCGCGAAAATATGCTGGCCTATGTCAAGGCCAACATGGAAATCAGCAGCGGCCTGCGCCTGACAGTCGGCGGCTACTACCATGATAACGAAGGTCGCGGCGACTGGATTCCTCCCTACCTGGTGGATGTGGTCAACGATGGCGCGGGACCCCAATCAGAAGTACTGGGCAATGCCCGCGTCAATGGCGGCAATGCGCTGGGACGCATCTTCTTCGTCGACGGCGCCGGCAACGCCCTCAGCCCGCGCCCGGGGTGCACATCCTCCATTACCTTCCCCTACGGTGGCGCAGGATCCGAGTACGATCCCGCCTGTTACGCCGCCGGCGCCATTCCGGTGCAATCCTATCGCCACACCAACTACAAGAAGGAACGGTACGGTTTCATGCTCGACGGCGACTGGACCATGGACCTCGGTGGCCTCGACAACACGCTGCGCGCCGGTCTCTGGTATGAAGACCAGCAGCGCGATGAAACCCGCACATGGCAGAAGCTTACCGATGCGCGCGTGGGCATCGAGTTCGACAACCAGCCCTACTGGACGCAGTACAATCGCACTTATCCGCAGGAGGTCCTGAAATGGTACGCGGAAGACAGCGTGCAAATCGCATCGCTGCAACTCACCCTGGGCATCAAGCAGTTCCTGGTTGACCTGGAGCGCCGGGACAACTTTGGCGAGACCACAGATGTCAAAGTGGACTCTGACTCGGACATCCTGTTCTCCGGCGGCGTGCTCTGGGAAACGCCCTTAGAGGGACTCGAAGTGTTCGCCGGCTATGCGGAGAATTTCAAGGCCATATACGACGAAATCCTGGAGCGTCCCGAGTCTGACCTCGACGCCCTTGAGCCCGAGACCGCGGAGAACCTGGAGGCCGGCCTGCGCTACCGCAACGGGCCTTTGCTGCTGAGTGCCACGGCATTCCAGATCGACTTCGAGAACCGCATTATTTTTCTCAGCCCGGAAAGCGCTGCGGGGCCGGACTATCTGATTGGCACCAACGGCACCTACTTCAATGCCGGCGGCATTGAATCGGACGGCCTTGAGCTCACAGCCGACTTCCAGATCAGCGACAGCCTTTCCCTGTACGGCGCCTTCACCCTGAACGATGCCAGCTACGTCGGCACAGGGGACGCCGCGGTTGACGCGGGCCTGGGCATTCAGCCAGGGAACGATGTGGTCGGCATCCCCGACCAGCAATTGGTGTTGTCGCTGGACTGGACCGGCAACAGACTGGCTGCAGGCATCAGTGGGAAGCACACGGGTGAACGCCCCATACGCCTCGACAACAGCTGGGTTGCTGATAGTTACACGACTGTTGACGCCTATCTCACGCTGAATGGCGGGGACAACTGGAGCGTTACGCTGCTGATCAATAATGCCTTTGATGAGGACTACCTCGGCGGCATCGCCGGTGAGGGAGCGTGGATAGGGGCCCCACGTACCGTATCCGCCTCATTGACCGTAGACCTTTAAGACCCCAGAAAAAGCCTGCTTGCCGGCCTTCGGGTCGGCTTTTTTATTGACGCAAGGAGATAGCAATGAAGCGCCTGCCACTCACTCGACGTCAGATGCTGTCGGGGCTTTCCGCCAGTCTGCTGCTACCTGCAGGTCTGCGTGTACCCGTGGTGTCGGCCGACCCAGGGAACCCCTTCCGGCATGGCGTTGCAAGCGGCGACCCGGAAAACAACTCTGTTGTGCTCTGGACACGCCTGACCACTACGATACAGTCTGCCGAATGTCGGTGGGAACTGGCACAAACTCCTGATTTCCAGAGCGTCCTGCGGAGCGGAACCGTCGCCACCGGGCCGCACCGCGACTACACCGTGAAAGTGGTTGTCAGTGACCTGGCCCCCGGGGCCGTCTACTACTACCGCTTTCATTTCAACCAGCATTCATCACCGACAGGCCGTACGCGCACCCTGGCCAGCGGCGCACTGGACGCGCTGGGACTCGCGGTCGCCTCCTGCTCCAACCTCCCGTTTGGCTATTTCAACGCCTATGAAGCGATAGCACGGGATGACTCAATCGACTTCGTTCTGCACCTTGGCGACTATCTGTACGAATATGGGCCAGACGGCTACGGCGGGGGAATCGGTGCACAGCTGGGCCGCCAGCATGTGCCTCCACGCGAGATGGTCTCTCTCGAGGACTACCGGTTGCGGCACGCGCAGTACAAGGCTGACACGCAGGCGCAGGTCATGCACGCCGCGCACCCACTGATTCCCCTCTGGGACGATCACGAATCCACCAATAATCCCTGGCGAGATGGAGCCGAGAACCACCAGCCTGCTACGGAAGGACGCTGGGACAGGCGACGCCAAGTGTCGCTGCAGGCCTGGTATGAATGGATGCCCGTGCGAGATCCCGGCCCAGATGACGACCCTGCAGCCCACTGGCGGCACTTCCGCTTCGGCAACCTCGCGTCGCTGGTGACCCTGGAGACACGGCATACGGGCCGCTCGCAACAGGTCGACTACGACATCGAGACTCTGCGGGAGATGACACCGGCCGCTGCTGAGCGATTCCTCAGTGAGATTGTGGGCGCACCCGGGCGGGACATGTTGTCCGCGGAGATGCAGGCCTTCGCCGCGGGGGCACTGGCCGAATCGGTAGCGGCTGGGCGCCCATGGCGGCTGATCGGCAACCAGATCCCCATGGCAAGGATGGCCTCACCAAGGCTCTCGGACAGTGATATGGCCTACCTCGAGGCGCGAGTATCACGTGATAGCCTGCAGCGTGCGAGGTATTTCCAGCGGCTGGGCGAACTCGGCCTGCCACTTTACCTGGACCCCTGGGACGGCTACCCGAGAGCGCGAGAGGCGTTTTACCAGAGCTGTCGCCATGCAGGTGCCAGCGATCTGGTAGTGCTGACCGGAGACAGTCACAGCTTCTGGCAAAATACACTTCACACTGACGAGGGGCACCCGATGGGCGTAGAACTCGGGACCACGGGCATCACCTCACCCGGCGACTTTCTGGAGTTTGGTACAGAGGGAGCCCGCCTGATGGACAGTCGTCTGATTACCAGCAACCCAGAGGTTCAGTGGACTGACGGCATCAGCAACGGTTACCTCCGCGTGCGTGTTACTGAAGCGCAACTTCGAGCCGACTTCGTCGGCGTAGACACTATTTTGAGCCGAGACTACAGGACTCAGACCCTGCGCAGCGTGGCAGTGCTCCACGATGGTCCGCATCTGCACTATGCTGTTCACGAAGAAGGCTAAGACTGAGCTAAGGTTTTATCCGTATAGTTGCGACAACAACAACGGAGACTTCTGCCATGAAACTGTTCCGATCCTGCACCGCCCTTTTGTGCACCCTTGCACTCTCTGTCACCGCCCTGCCGAGCCTTGGCTCGGTTGAGGCGGAAGTGGCTGCACTGCGCACACAGTGGGAGCATGTCAATTTCGAGCTGGCCGCACAGGAGCAGGAAGCGGCCTATGGCGAGTTGCTGGAGCGCTGCGACACGCTGCTGGCGGCCCAGCCCGATGACCCGCAGGCCCTCACCTGGTGTGGCATCGTGCGCTCATCTTTCGCCGGTGTTGTCGGTGGTCTGGACGCACTGGGCTACGCCAAAGCCGCCAGGGACGACTTTGAGCGAGCTGTGGCTATCGAACCCGCCGTCAGTGAAGGCGCTGCACTCACCAGCCTCGGCACCCTGTACGCCCGCGTGCCCGGCTGGCCGGTGGGTTTTGGCAACAACAAAAAGGCCCTGAAGTACCTGGAAGCCGGCCTTGAGGCCAACCCCGAGGGCATCGACAGCAATTTCTTCCTCGCCGAGTTCCTCGCTGGCGAAGGCGAAACCGAGCGCGCAAAAACACACCTGCAGCGGGTGTTGAACGCGGCGCCACGCCCCGGCAGGGACGCTGCGGACGCCACGCGCAAAGCCGAGGCTGAAGCCCTGCTCAGCAAACTGTCAGCGGACTGACAAAAGGCAGTGGCACTCAACCCTCGCCGCTGATATCGCTCAGAATCAGATCGAGCTGATCCATCAACGCCTCGATATCACCGGCGTTGAGCAGCGCGTATTTGAGTGACTCTTCCAGCGGCAGCAGCTGGGCGAGGGTATAGCCGACCTGCCAGGCGTCTTCAAAGTCGATGTCCAGGCCCATGCGCCGCACGTGTGGATGCTGCTTCAGGTTCTCCAGGATTTCGCTCAGGGACAGCCAGGCCGGGTCGAGTGCCGCCGGTTCCGGCATTGCCTCGAACACGACGTTGCCAAGCACCAGGCCGTTGGCGGCCACCCGCGTGCCGCTGAGGTGGAAGCGCTCCCGCCCCTCGATCGTTACCCCGAGCAAGCCGTTGGGCAGCTGGTCGAAGTCAACGATACGGGCCAGCGTACCGAGATCACCCAACTGCTGGCGCGAGCCTTTGGACGCCACCTCCTCGCCGCGCCGCAGCCAGACCACACCAAAGCCGGTGCCACTCTTCATGCAGTCGCGAATCAGGTCCAGGTAGCGCTGCTCGAATATCTGCAGGGGCATTTTGCCGTAGGGCAGTAACACCGCCGAGAGCGGGAAGAGGGGCAGTTCTGTCGCGGACATCAGGAACTCCTGTTCAGTCGGGGCGGCTGAGGATTTCCAGCTGCTCCAGGTTGGCCAGTGCGGCCGCACGGCTGTCACCACACACCTCGATGTCGGCCTGAAAAGCGCTGCATACGGCCGGCCGCCTGTGGTCGCCGAACAGCGCGCAGAGGCGCTCAGGAGTCAGGTGGACACAGGGCACGCCCGCAGGCTTGCCCTGCGGCATGCCAAAAAACGGGGTGACGATGGAGGGCGCCACACAGCAGGCACCGCAGCCGGCCCGACACTGCATCAGCGATCCCCCGCTACCGGCGCTGCGTCGTCCTCGGGGCCCAGCGGGCGCAACAGCAGAATCAGTTTCGGCAGCAACAACAGAGCACCAACAACCGCGACCGTCATGGCCAGCACCGTCAGCAGGCCGAAATAAATGCTCGGGTTGAAATTGGACAGCGTCAGCATCGAGAAGCCGATTACCACGGTGACCGTGGTGTAGTACATGGCACGGCCGATGCTGCGGTGGCACCGGTACATGGCAGCCAGATAGTTGCGATCAAGTGGGAACTCGCGCTGGAACCTGTGCACGTAGTGGATACAGTCGTCCACGCCGATACCCACCACGATCGCGGCGATGGTAATGGTCATGATATCCAGCGGAATGCCGGCGAGCCCCATGACACCAAGCACCATACCGGCTGCCACGATGTTTGGCGCCAGGGCGATAAAGGCCAGCGACAGAGAGCGGAACAGCAGCAGGAACATCAGCATGATGGCAACAAAGACCGCGCCCAGCGTGAGAATCTGGGACTTGAACAGACTTTGCAACACGTTGTTGTAGAGCACCAGCATGCCGGTGAAACGGATGCGCTCCGGCGCCATGCCAGTGACGTCCACCAGCTCGGTGTGCAGGCGAGACAGGAAGGCATCCCGGCGCAGTTCCTCGCTGGTTTCCTTCACCCGCACGGTGATCCGCGCCTGCTCCTTCGCTTCGGAAAAGTAGGGGTCGACCATCAGCTCGGCAACGTCCGCTGGCAGGCTTTTCTGCACCAGTGCCAGCTCCACGCTACCGATATCCTCGCCCAGCAGGTCTTTTACCACCGCGAAGGTGGTCGACAGGGAAAGCACCTTGCCGGTCTCTTCCTGTCGCGCAACATGCTGGTGAGCAGCATCCAGTACGCGCATGCCCTCCAGGCTGAACCAGTAGCTGGGGGTAAAGCTTTCGCCGCCGCCACTGAACTCATCGAAGCCGCCGCCAAACTCATCGCCCCACTCGTCCATGCCCACGTCACCGGCCACGTCGAAATCTGCCGCCTCGGCATCGAGGAACGGATCGTCGTCCGCGGGTGGTTCGGCAGCCGGCTGCATATCCTCCAGGCCGGGCAGCGGGGCGTCGGCTTCCGGGCCGGAAAAAATGATGTCCAGCGGAATGGTGCCACCGAGCCGGGAGTCCAACAGCTCCATACCCTGGTAGATCTCGGTGGTCTCCTTGAAATAATCGATAAAACGGTTCTCCACCTGCAGGCGGGAGATGCCGAGGGCTGTCAGGCCGATCACCACGGCGGTGGCCAGCAGAATGGTTTTGCCAAAGTGCTCCGTGGCCCGGGCAAAGTGCAGGGTCAGCGGCTCTCCCTCCTGGCGGAAACGGAAGGGGCGCCCCTTGGGCCACACTTCGATCAGGCAGGGCACCATGACGAAAGCCAGGACCAAGGCCACCAGGATGCCCACGGTCATCATCCAGCCGAAGTCGATCACCGGCTGGATGCCGGACACCACCAGCGACATGAACGCCACAATGGTGGTGACCCCTGTGTAGACGCAGGGTACCGCCATCAGGGCGACGGTTTGCAGCACGCGATCGTGCAAATCCCCCTCCGGGTCCTCCGCATGCAACTCCCGGTAGCGCACCACCAGGTGTATCGCAATCGCCAGGCTGATGATGAGCAACACGGCGACGAAGTTCGAGGAGATGACCGTCATGCGCCAGTCCAGCCAACCCAGCAGGCCCAGCATCACGATCACCGAGGCCATGCAGGTGGCCAGCGGTATCACGGTCCAGCGCACGCGGCGGAATATCAGCGCGAGCACCACCAGCATCACCCCGAGTATCGCAGTGCCGAACAGCACCAGATCGCTGCGCACAAAACTGACCATGTCCGCGGTAATCATCGGCACCCCGCCGACGAAAATCCGCGCATGCTGCCGGTATCCATCGGCGATCGTGCGGACCGACTGCACCAGTTCGCTCTGTTGCTCTAGGGCTTTCGCCGTGTGCGCCTTGAAGTCGATTTCAACAGCGTGCAGGGCTTCCTGCTCGGCAGCACTCAGGGTGCCCGCCTCCGCCATGGCGCGCAGGGCGTCACGCTGCTGCAGCAGGTCGAAGTAACGCGTGTCACGCTGCAGGTTGACCTGCACCGCCGTCAGGTCTCCGGCGCGACTGGCCAGCAACTCGGCGTAAATGGGGCTGGTGGTGAACTCCTCGAGCGCCATGGCGCGGTCCACATCCGGGTCGTTGAGACTGGGTAGCGGGTCGCCCGATGTAATATCAGAGAGACTGACCGGCGGACTTTCCAACAGGGGCACATCCCACACCGTCACCACCGAGGATACACGCGGCAGTGCACGCAATTCGTCCGCCATCCGCCGCAGCGGGTCCAGCGACGCGTCGCTGAGCAGCGGAGCCTCGGGTTGCCAGGTCAGCAGCAGGAAGTCCTCGGCACCGTACTCGGCGGAGACCTCGCGAAAGAAATCCAGTGCCGGGTCGCCTTGCAGCATCAGGGAGTCGGCAGAGGCATCGAGCTTGATTTTGCCCAGCTGGGATGCGCTGAGCGCCAGCAGCAGTGCAACCAGGCCCAGGGAGAGCCAGGGCCGGCGCAAAACCAGCGCGTCGTAGGCGTGAAGCAGAGGGTGTGAGCGCATCAGGAGATTGCCGCCTTCAATTCGTCGAGGAGAAGCTGGTGGATGCCACCGAAGCCGCCGTTACTCATTATCACGACCCGGTCACCCGGTCGTGTGTCCCGGGCCACCCGCCTGGCCAGCTCGGCCACATCACTGGACACCGCAGCGGGCACCGGACTCTCAGCAGCGAGGGCGGCCAGCGACCAGTCCATGCCCGGGGGCTGAAACCAATAGACCGCATCCGCATCGCACGTGCATGCCACCAGTGCGTCCCTGTGTTGACCGATACGCATGGTATTCGAGCGCGGTTCAACCACAGCAATCACACGACCGGTAGCACTGGCCCGCACACCCTGCAGCGTGGTCGCAATCGCCGTGGGGTGATGGGCAAAATCGTCGTAGACAGTCACGCCACCCACTTCGCCGAGCAGTTCCAACCGGCGTTTCACGCCGCGAAATGCAGCCACTGCCCGGGCACCCTGCTGCAGCGGCACACCGACATGACGGGCCGCCGCCAGCGCCGCCAGCGCGTTCTCGACATTGTGTCGCCCAAGGAATCCCCAGGTGATCTCCTCTGTCGCCCCGGACGGGTCGCGGACGGCAAAACGCGATCCATCGGCCATCAGCAACGTCGCCGCCCAGTCAGGAGATCCGGCCAGGGCAAACGCCTGGGTCGGTGTCCAACAACCCATTGCCAGCATCTCATCGACCGCGCCCACACCCTGCGGGTGAATCACCAGCCCTTCACCCGGTACACAGCGCAGCAGGTGATGGAACTGGCGCTGGATAGCCGCGAGGTCGGGAAAGATATCGGCGTGGTCGTACTCGAGATTGTTGATGGTCAGCGTGCGCGGCCGGTAGTGAACAAACTTGGAGCGCTTATCGAAGAACGCGGTGTCGTATTCATCCGCCTCCACCACAAAGAAATTGCTGGCGGTGCCGCGCGCCGACTGGCCGAAGTTCGCCGGGACACCGCCAATGAGGAAGCCCGGGGCCAGGCCAGCGTAGTCGAGAATCCAGGCCAGCAGGCTGCTGGTGGTGGTTTTGCCGTGGGTGCCGGATACCGCCAGCACCCATTTGCCCTGCAGTACGTGCTCCGCCAGCCACTGCGGCCCCGAGGTGTAGGGCAGGCCTGCGTTCAGCAGGTACTCGACCGCCGGGTTGCCGCGGCGCATCGCATTCCCCACGATAACAGCGTCGGGCGCCGGTTGCAGGTGCTCGGGGGCGTAGCCCTCCATGAGTTCAATGCCCGCAGCCTGCAATTGTGTGCTCATGGGCGGATACACGTTGGCATCGGAGCCGGTCACCCGATAGCCGAGCTCACGCGCCAACAATGCGATCCCACCCATGAACGTGCCGCAAATACCCAGAATATGAATGTGCCCGCTCAAGCGCCGCTCCCTTGTGTAAAGCGACGCAGTTTAGCACGCAGCCGGCAGCGGCAGCAGTCACCGTCAGGAACTGTCACAGCCACGGTCTACAAGCGCGCCAGTTTCCCGTATCATCGCGACCTGACCAAATAGGATACTTCCCGCGCCACACGGCCGGGCTCACTACGGACCCACTATGCCTGTCAAAAATGCCTTCTACGCCCAGTCCGGTGGTGTCACCGCCGTCATCAATGCCTCTGCCTGCGGCGTCATCGAAACCGCGCGGGCAAACCGCAAACAGATAGGCAAGGTGTACGCGGGCCGCAACGGCATTATTGGAGCGCTGCAGGAAGACCTGATTGACACCAGCAAGGAGACGCCGGCAGCCATTCGCGGCCTGCTGAGCACGCCAGCCGGTGCCTTTGGCTCCTGTCGACACAAACTCAAGAGCCTGGAGGAAAACCGCGCCGAGTATGAGCGCCTCATCGAGGTGTTCCGTGCCCACAACATCGGCTACTTTTTCTACAACGGCGGCGGTGACTCCGCGGATACCTGTCTCAAGGTGTCACAGCTCAGCCAGTCTATGGGCTATCCGCTGCAGGCGATTCACATTCCCAAAACCATCGACAACGACCTGCCGATGACCGATACCTGCCCCGGGTTTGGCTCGGTGGCCAAGTACGTCGCCATCTCGACGCGGGAAGCGGCGCTCGACGTGGCGTCCATGTGTGCGACCTCGACCAAGGTGTTCATTCTGGAGGTTATGGGCCGCCACGCGGGCTGGATCGCCGCCGCCGCCGGCCTGGCCGCGGAGCGGGAAGGCGATGCGCCGCACATCATCCTGTTCCCGGAGGTGACGTTCGACCGTGCAAAGTTCCTCGCGCGGGTGCAACGTACCGTCAAGCGCTGGGGTCACTGCGTTATTGTCGCCTCAGAAGGCACGCAGGACCGTGAGGGCCGTTTCCTCGCCGAGTCGGGGCTCACCGACGCCTTCGGCCACAGCCAGCTGGGCGGACTGGCGCCCGCCCTCGCTGACATGATCAAGCAGGAGCTAGGCTACAAATACCACTGGGCGGTTGCCGACTACCTGCAGCGCTCTGCCCGCCACATCGCCTCACAAACCGATCTCGATCAGGCCTACGCCGTAGGCCGGGCCGCCGTTGAGCTCGCCCTGCAGGGCCGCAACGCCGTCATGCCCGCCATCGTGCGCGGCAAGGGCAAAAAGTACAGCTGGCACATTGGTGAAGCGCCGCTGGAGGCGGTCGCCAATCGGGAGAAGAAAATGCCCCGGAGTTACATCAGCCGCGATGGCTTCGGCATCACCGACGAGGCGCGAGCCTACCTGGCGCCACTGATCGCGGGCGAGGCCTACCCGGATTACCGCAACGGTTTGCCGCGCTACGTGCGGCTGCGCCTGACGCCGGTGCCACGCAAGCTGAAGTCGGCGTTCAAGGTTTAGACACAGCCTGCTATACTCCGCAACCCAATTAGCCACCACTCACTACAGGAAAGCCCATGAGCCTGCACCTCGTGCCCGCCGGGAAGAACATTCCCGATGAAATCAATGTCATTATCGAAGTCCCCGCACATTCAGACCCGGTCAAATACGAGGTTGACCACGACAGTGGCGCCATCATGGTAGACCGCTTCATGACCGCTGCGATGTTCTACCCCTGCAACTACGGCTACATCCCGAACACGCTGGCAGATGATGGCGACCCGCTGGACGTGCTGGTCCACACACCGCACACCGTGATCAGCGGTTGCGTGATCCCCTGCCGTCCCGTGGGCATCCTGCACATGTCAGACGAAGCTGGCGGCGACGCCAAGCTGATCGCGGTCCCGACCGACAAACTCAGCAAGGCCTACAAGGACATCAAGGAAGCGACCGATCTGCCCCCGCTGCTGATCCAGCAAATCCAGCATTTCTTCGAGCACTACAAGGATCTGGAACAGGGCAAATGGGTGAAGATCGAAGGCTGGGGTACCGCCGACGAAGCGCGCAAGGCGATCGTCGATGCCGTGCGCAACTTCGACGAGACCAGCCAGATCGATCGCTAATCCGATTAGCGATCACCGGGGCCGGCCCTGCGCTGTGCCCCGGCATCCCTACCGCTCAGCGCTCAACCAGCACACCGGATTCATTCACACCAGTTGTCCGCGACGGCGACATAGCGCGCCAGCAGCGCCGGCAATTCAGCCTCGACCTCGTCGCGCAAGGCCAACGGTTCAACTGCGCAATCCCAGCATTCACGCAGGGTCTCGACGGTAAGACGCCCGGCCAGCTCACGGGACAGCGGCGCAAAACTCAGGTGCCAGCGCTCCGGGGCAACGCCTCCGCGGTCCCGCCCGTAGGGACGGAAGAAGCCCTCCGAGGCATGCGCGGCCATACGTTCGTCAAGCCAGCGATGCAGCGGGTCAAAAGGCCCACCGGGTGCCACTTCTGCCGGCGTCAGCTGCACGCTGTAACCCGCGGACACGGCACGCGCATCGTACACATCAAGATCCGTTCCCCAGTGATGCCGCGAGGTGCCCGGCAGGGCAGAGAAGCGCAGAATGGCGTGCAGACGGGCCGCACCCGACAGGGACCGGATATCCAGCGGTGCGCCCGCATCATCGTGGACCGCACGCTCTCCCCGGGCCTTGCCATTCCAGATCAGGCACTGGCGCGCGAAGGAGCGGTAGCTGCTGGCAATGGCGAGTTCAAAGCCGGCTGCGCGGGCCTCGACCCGCAGGCGCTGGAAAGCAGCCGCGGCATCAGGCTGCAACCGGTGCACGCTGTCGACCTCTACCAGATGGCTGTCGTCGCGACCAGTAAGCTGCGCAACGCTCAGCATGGCGGCGACCCCGGTGGGTCCAGCGTAAACGGCAGCGGACGCGCCAGTACCAGTCCCCGAGGGGACACATCCGCCTGCCAGGCCAGCACCTCCACGCCGGCAGCCATGGCGCTACGCAGAGCTTCGCGGTAGCCGGGATCGATTGTCCCGGCGCTGCTCACACGGACTACACCGCAGTGCAACACACAGAACAGCAACACACTGCGGGTGCGCACGTCGAGCACCCCGCGCAGGGCATCGAGGTGCTTGCGGCCACGTTCGCTGACGGCATCGGGAAACAGACCCTGCCCATCCTCTGCACACAGGGTCACTGCCTTGACTTCCACGAATACGCGCCCCTCGGGGCCGCTGAGCAGCAGGTCGGCGCGGCTGCCACCCGCGTAGGGCACTTCCGCCGCGATATCCGGGTAGCCCTCGAAGCCCGGCACAACCCCGGCCTCCAGGGCCGCTCTCACCACCCGGTTGGCCAGCGCCGAGTGGATACAGGCCAGGCCGCGCGATGTCTCCACCAGTTCCCAGGTGTGCGGGTACTTGCGTTTCCCATTGGCCGATTGCGACAGCCAGACCCGCGCACCCGGCTCCGCGCAACCGGTCATGGCGCCAGTGTTCGGGCAGTGCACGGTGAGGACCTCGCCCGAGGGCAGTTCAACGTCCGCCAGAAAGCGTTTGTAGCGCCGCAGCAGGCGGCCCTGGAGCAGTGGCGGAAACTGCACTAGCCGAGTACCCGGGACAGGCGGCGGACCGCCTCCTCAAGACGCTCCATACTGGTCGCGTAGGAGAACCGGATATGCTCCCGCGCCCGGACGTGGCCAAAATCGACGCCCGGGGTCAGCGCAATACCGTGTTCTTCCAGCAGGCGCCAGCAGAACGCTTCGCTGTCGTCGGTAAACCGTGCGGCATCGGCGTAGATATAGAAGGCGCCATCAGGTCGGCAGGGCACGCTGAGCCCCAGGTTCTCCAGCGCCGGCAGCAGGAAGTCGCGGCGCTGACGGAAGACATCCCGCCGCGCTTCGAGAATTTCCCGGGTACCCGGCTGGAAACAGGCCAGCGCCGCGTGCTGGGCCATGGTGGACATGGAGATGAACAGGTTCTGGGCCAGCTTCTCCAGGCCGGGGACAGCGGCCTCGGGCGCCACCAGCCACCCCAGTCGCCACCCGGTCATGCCGAAGTACTTGGAAAAGCTGTTGACCACAAAGGCGTCCGGATCCACCTCCAGTACCGAGCGGGTGGGGCCGTCATAGCCCAGGCCATGGTAGATCTCATCCACGATCAGGTGGCCGTTGCGCGCGCGCACCGCAGCGGACAGGTCCGCCAGCTCTGCCAGCGAGAGAGAGGTGCCGGTGGGGTTGGCGGGCGAGGCGACCATCGCGCCCACCGTGTTGTCGCGCCAGTGTGCTGCAGCGAGGGCCCCGGTGAGCTGAAAACGGGTCGTGGCATCCACCGGCACCAGCTGTCCGCGCCCTTCAACCAGACGCATGAAATGCCGGTTGCAGGGATAGCCGGGGTCGGTCAACAGCATGCCGTCACCGGGGTTGAGCAGCAGCGCACTCAGGAGCAACAGGGCACCCGAGGCGCCCGGCGTCACCATGATGCGCCGCGGGTCGATATCGAGACCGTATTCGCGGGCATAGTGTGCGGACAAGGCTTCCCGCAGCGCGGGCAAACCACCCGACTGGGAGTAATGGGTATGCCCATCGGCCAGCGCCTGGCGGCCGGCCTCGACGATGGGTGCGGCGGTGACAAAATCCGGAGCCCCCGCCGCCAGGAGCACGATGTCGCGCCCGGCGGCGGCAAGTTCAGAGGCGCGGGTAAGCACCTCCACGACACGAAACGGTTCGATATCGGCAATGCGGTCGGCGAAACGGAATTCCCTGGAAGGTGTTGTCATTGGCTTTCCATGCTGGGCAAAGACCTCATTCTAGCAACGCGGGGCGCGCGGTGTTAGCACCGGGAATGCCACACGGGCAGGCGCGTTCCGCGGCTGCGAATTTTGTGGCGAAGCGAGGTGATATCTGGTAGTTTCTCGGCGCTCAATCGCCGGCGCCCCGCGCCGACGCGCCCACTCCGGTGGGTTTTCGAACCACCCGATCCATATGGGGACCCAGCCATGCCCAAAGCAGCAAAGAAAGCGCCGGCAAAAACCGCCAGCGCGAGTACCTCAGCGAGCACTGAGTTCAAAAACTTCGAGCCCTACAAGCCGAAGCGCGGCGAAGAGTACATGAGCGACAAACAGCTGGAGCATTTTCGCAGCATTCTGCTCAACTGGAAGTCGGAGTTGATGCAGGAAGTGGATCGTACCGTCAGCCACATGAAAGACGAGGCCGCGAACTTCCCGGACCCCGCTGACCGCGCTACACAGGAAGAGGAATTCAGCCTTGAACTGCGCACGCGGGACCGTGAACGCAAGCTGATCAAGAAAATCGACAGCACGATCGAGCGCATCAACCAGGACGACTACGGCTTCTGCGATGCCTGCGGTGTGGAAATCGGCATCAAGCGGCTGGAAGCCCGGCCCACTGCAACCCTGTGCATCGACTGCAAGACCCTTGATGAAATCAAGGAAAGGCAGGAGAAGGGTTAACAACCCGAACGCAGGCGCCGCGCGGCTCGCAGCAGGTGGGTCGCCAGCGGCCGCCCTGCGCTGACGACGCTTCTCCATGCCCACCGCCGGCCACAGCGCCTACCGCGGCCGATTCGCCCCCTCCCCCACTGGACCACTGCACCTGGGATCGTTGCTTGCCGCCCTCGCCAGCTGGCTGGAGGCGCGCCACGCCGGGGGCCGTTGGCTGCTGCGCATTGAAGACATTGACCCGCCACGCGAACAGGCGGGCGCCGCCGACGCGATACTGCACTGCCTGCAGCGCCACGGCCTGCACTGGGATGACAGCGTGCTCTGGCAGAGCCAGCGCAGTGCTGCCTACGACAGCGCGCTCGCCGCGCTGCAGGCGGGCGGGCACCTGTTCGCCTGCGCCTGCAGCCGCCGCGAACTCGGGCCCATGGGCGACTGCAGGCGGGGCTGCCGTCAGCGGGGCGCCCTGACTCCGGAAAAACCCGCTTCACCCTATGCCCTGAGGGTCTCAGTGCCCGCCACATTCTCGGCACACTGGCAGGATACCTGGCAAGGGACGCAGGACTGGCCGCTGGGCGCGACGCTGCGCGACTTTGTTGTACGACGCAAGGACGGGCTCTACGCCTACCAGCTCGCCGTCGTTGTTGACGATGCGGCCCAGGGCATTACCGATGTGGTACGCGGTGCCGACCTGCTCGACTCCACGCCCCGACAGCGGCTGCTGCAACAGCTGCTGGGCTACGCATCCCCCCGCTACGCACACATTCCTGTGCTCACGGACAGCAGCGGACAGAAGCTGAGCAAGCAGAACCTCGCCCCACCACTCGAGGCAACGGCGCCGGCTCGCAACCTGCGTGCCGCCCTTGCCGCCCTCGGCCAGGCATCGCCGCCGGCACACGCCTCCAGTGTCGAGGCGCTCCTCGCTTTCGCGCTTGCGCACTGGGAACCTGCCGCGGTGCCCGCACAGCCTGTGGTGTCAGGGGCTGCCACGCCCTGACACGCGCTTTACCGTGCGATGCAGCTTGCGTAGTATCCATGACCACGGCGACGACGGGGCCTTCACATGTACATCAACCGCGCCCTGCTCCTGATCATGGGGCTGGCCTTCATCTTCTTGCCTGCCATAGACCAATGGCTGTGGGCCGCAGATGCCAGCTGGTACCGGCCTTTCCTGCTCTGGCTGGCGGCGATTGTTGCCGCCTGGTCCAACCAGTTCCGACGCCACACCGATGAGCTTTAGCCTCCCGGAGATCCTGCTCGCCATTGTCGGCTACCTGCTGGTGCTGTTCCTTGTGGCCCACCTTGCGGACCGTGGCATCCTGCCGCGCCGCATCACCCACCACCCGGCCACCTACGTTCTGTCACTGGCCGTGATCGCCTGCGCCATTGCCAGTAATGCGATCTTCGAGCTTGCCTACCGCTTCGGTTACGGCTTTCTTCTTTACTACACCGGCGTAGTGCTCATGTTCCTGCTGGCGACCCTCCTGCTGTTACCGCTACTGCGCCTGTGCCGGGTATACCAGCTGGCCTCGCTGGCCGACGTGCTGACCTTCCGCTTCCGCAGTCACCGGGTGGGCGGTGCGGTAACACTGGCGATGTGCCTGACCCTGATGCCCCTGCTGGCGCTGCAGATCCAGGCCGTGGCCGACAGCATTCACATCCTTGCCGGCGCACCGGACCGGCTGATGCCTGCGGCCCAGCGGCAGGACACACTGGCACTGATGTTCTGCCTTATCATCATCATCTTCGCCATCCTGTTCGGCACCCGCAACCTCACCTCCCAGCGGCGCAATATCGGCCTGGTGACCGCGGTGGCCTTCGAGTCGCTGGTGAAGCTGGCTGCCATGCTGCTGATGATGGCCATTGCGGTGAGCGAAGTATTCGGCGGATTTGCCGGGCTGGAGACCTGGCTCGCGGCCACCCCGGCAGCACAGGCGGTTATCCAGCAGCCGGTCGCCGGAGACGCGGCGCGGGTGCTGCTGCTGGTGTTCTTTGCCGGCGCCGTGTGTATGCCTCACCTGTTCCACATGGCCTTTGCCGAGAACAAGGAATCGCAGGACCTGCGGGCCGCCAGCTGGGGCCTGCCCCTGTACCTGCTGCTGTTGGCACTGCCGGTGCTGCCACTGGCCTGGGCCGGCATGCGACTGCCGCACGACCTGCCAGCGGGCTATACCGGGCTCGCTATCGGTATCGGCCTGCAATCGCCCGGATTTGCCGCGCTGGCGTTCGTGGCGGGGCTGTCTGCCGCCAGCACCGCCATCATCGTCGCCACCCTGGCGCTCGCCAACATGTGCCTGAACCACCTGATTCTGCCCCGGCAACTGCTGCAGATTCGCACCGACCAGTCCCTGTATGACCAGCTGAAATGGTTGCGCCGCTCCCTGATTGCGCTGCTGATCCTCGCCGGCTACGGTTTCTTCGTGGCCGTCAATGGCAAACACAGCCTGGCGCAGCTGGGCCTGGTGGCGTTCTCCGGGACGCTGCATTTCCTGCCGGGGATTGTCGCCACGCCCTACTGGGCCGGTGCCAATCGCAAGGGACTGGTGAGCGGCCTCGCTGGCGGGTTGCTGCTGTGGTTCGTCCTGCTGCTGCTGCCCGTACTGGGTATCGACCAGCCCGCCTGGATGGCTGCCCTCGCGGAACGCTGGTTTGCAGGCACCGACACCGCCTGGGCCGCTGCAAGCCTTGCCGCACTCGGCGTCAACGTGGCGCTGTTTGTGCTGGTGTCACTGTTCAGCCAACCCTCGGATGAAGAGCGCGTGGCGGCGGAAATCTGCTCCATGGATGTATTGAGCCGCTCTCCGCGACGTACGCTGACGCTGCGCAGTGCGCAGGAATTCACCGAGCAGCTTGCGCTGGCACTGGGTGAGGCAACGGCGCAGCTGGAGGTGTCCCGTGCGCTGCGCGAGTTGCAGTTTGACAACACCGAATCCCGGCCCTACGCGCTGCGCCGGCTGCGCAGCCGCATCGAAGCCAACCTGTCGGGCCTGCTGGGGCCTGCCGTGGCCCATTCTATCGTCAGCCGCTGCATCCCCTTTGACAACAACCCCGGCGGCAGCAGCGAGGACCTGTTCCTCATCGAACGCCGGCTGGACCGGGCGGGCGGGCAGTTCACCGGCCTCGCCGCAGAGCTCGACAACCTGCGCCTGCACTACCGCAAAACACTGGACAACCTGCCCATCGGGGTCTGCTCGCTGGCGCCAGACCGGGAGCTCCTGCTCTGGAACCGCAGCATGCAGAGCATCACCGGCATCTCCTCCAGCGCGGTTCTCGGCTCTCTGCTGGAGTCTCTGCCGCCACCCTGGGGGCAGGTCATCGGACAATTTCTCAGCGAGGGCGCCGACACGGTGCTGAAGCGGGAGGTGGTGCTGGAGGATGGCGCAACACGCTGGGTCAGCCTGCACAAGGCCAGCGCCGGTGGTGCACACAACGGTGACCAACTGGTGTTGATCGAGGACATCTCCGATTACGAGCGACTGGAGCAGGAACTGCTGCACAGCGAGCGACTGGCCTCGATCGGGCGCCTGGCCGCCGGCGTTGCGCATGAGATCGGCAACCCGGTCACCGGCATTGCCTGCCTGGCGCAGAATCTCGCCTATGAAGATGACCCTGCAGAAGTGCGCAGTGCGGCGCAGGACATTCTCCGGCAGACCGACCGCATCAGCCGCATCGTCGACTCCCTGGTCAATTTCTCCCACGTGGGCTCCGGCGCCGGCGATCTGCACCTTGAGCCCTGCAACCTCGCGGATTGCGTGGACGAAGCCATTCACCTGCTGCAACTGGACCATCAGGCCAGACCCATGCACTTCGAGAACCACTGTCACCGTGAGCTGCTGGTACACGCCGATGCCCAGCGCCTGTTGCAGGTCTTCGTGAACCTGCTGGGGAATGCCCG
Organism: Halieaceae bacterium UBA5085; assembly: GCA_002414665.1. Classification (GTDB taxonomy): domain Bacteria; phylum Pseudomonadota; class Gammaproteobacteria; order Pseudomonadales; family Halieaceae; genus Haliea. The sequence goes on along the minus strand of DIAF01000032.1, from coordinate 70,467 downwards.
TGATGCAAGTCCGGCGGACTCCCGGGTGACCGTCAGCGCCCTTGCGCAGGCGGAGCGCGTATCGATCACTGTTGAGGACGAGGGCAGCGGCATCCCGGCGTCCCTGCAGAGCCAGGTATTCGAACCGTTCTTCACCACCAAGGAGCCCGGCGAGGGCACAGGGTTGGGGCTGGCACTGGTCTACAGCATCATGGAAGACATGCAGGGCTCTGTTCACATCCAGAGCCCGGTCGGATCCGCCGAGCGGCCGGGCACGAGATTCACCTTGCAGCTGCCTCGCGGGCACTATGACACCCCCGGTGGTGTAACACGCGGTGACAACCCAAGCGCCTGAACCGACTGGAAAAAAGTGGGCAGCAAGGGTATGTTGTGTAGCTTGCGTTCAGGAGGTAACAACGCATGCAACAGATTCTGGTGGTAGAGGACGAGTCGGTCATTCGCACGGCATTGCGGCGCCTGCTGGAGCGCAATGGCTACGGGGTTGCCGAGGCAGCATCGGTGCAGGAGGCGGAGTCCAAGCACACGCTGACCGACTTCGACCTGATTATCTCCGACCTGCGCCTGCCCGGTGCGCCGGGCACCGACCTGATCAAGAAAGCCGGCGACGTTCCGGTCCTGATCATGACCAGCTATGCCAGCCTGCGCTCGGCGGTGGACTCCATGCGCATGGGCGCTGTGGACTACATCGCCAAGCCCTTTGACCACGGCGACATGGTTGCAGCGGTAGAGCGCATCATCGCCGACCACCCCACACGCCGCGGCGACGCCGCGCCATCCACCGCAGACAGCAGTCACCCGGTAACGGGGATTATCGGCAACTGTCCGGCGATGGTGACCCTGTCCGAACATATCCGCAAGGTCGCCCCCACGGATTCCACCGTGCTGGTGCAGGGAGAAACCGGAACCGGGAAGGAACTGGTGGCGCGCAGTGTGCATCAGCACAGCCAGCGCGCCGACAAGACCCTCATCTGCGTCAACTGTGCGGCAATCCCCGACACGCTGATTGAATCCGAGCTGTTCGGTTATGAAAAGGGCGCTTTCACGGGTGCCAACGCCAGCCGCATGGGCCTTATCGAAGCCGCCGATGGCGGCACCCTGTTTCTCGATGAAATCGGTGAGCTGCCGATGGAGGCTCAGGCGCGACTCCTGCGCTTTATCCAGGAGGGCGAAATCCGCCGCATCGGCTCGGTACACTCGCGCAAGGTCAACGTGCGGCTGATCTGTGCCACCCACCGCAACCTGCACGCCCTGTCCGCAGAGGGATTGTTCCGACAGGATCTCTACTACCGCATCAACGTCCTGCGCCTGCAACTCCCCGCACTGCGCGAACGCGGCAAGGATATACTGCAGCTGGCAGAGCGGATGCTGGAAATCCAATCCGAACGCCTGGGCAAGGGGCACATGACACTCTCGCCGCGAGCGATACAGGCCATCACCACCTACCAGTGGCCGGGCAATGTGCGGGAACTGGAACACGCCATTGAACGCGCCGTGGTGCTGTCAGAAGATGCGGAAATCGACAATGACGCCCTCGGCATCGACCTGGAACTGGTCAACGTCAACCGTATCCGTGGCCAGGGCGGACAGGCGATACAAAACGCCTACCATGCCCCGCGCAACATCACCTCGGATCCCGCGGAGGACCTGTCGCTGGAGGACTACTTCCAGCGTTTTGTCCTCGAACACCAGGATTCCATGAGCGAGACCGAGCTCGCCCAGAAGCTCGGTATCAGCCGCAAGTGCCTCTGGGAGCGCCGCCAGCGCTTTGAGATTCCACGCAAAAAGAGCGGCGCAGCGTCAACCCGCCGCCGAAAAACAGGTTCCTGAGCGTTACCCGCATCGCCCGCTGTAACATGCAGCGGAGTAGATGAGTAACAAACACAAATTTTTGTGAGTCAGGGAACTCCTTCGGATTTTGTTAACACACTGTTTTTACTATCTTTTTATTTTTCTGGCACGCCACCTGCATTATTCCGCCCGGCAGCAACAATAACAATAACACCCGTGCCTTAATAACAATAACAGAGACACTGTGGACCTGGATGGGGAAGGTTTCTTCCCCTTCGATTTCCAGGCTCAAAAGCCGCGATAAAAACAACGGCGCCCGCATAACAATAATGATTCGCTTGTGACCTGGATGGGGAAGACAACTGTCTTCCCTGTCGCTTGCATACTCCCGCAAACCCTGAAGACCACAGCTTTTCGGCTGTGCTAAACTGGCCGCTGTTCTCCCATCGCAAAAGGCAACTCCCGCTTGAAGGTCATTCCCAGGGACCAACACTGCATATCCCGCAAGAACATCAGCGACGGCGCCCTGAAAGTCATGGCGAGACTGCGCCAGGCAGACCACGAGGCCTACCTCGTGGGCGGCGCCGTGCGCGACTTGCTGCTCGGCGGGCATCCCAAGGACTTCGATGTAGCCACCGATGCGACCCCCGAAGAAGTGCATGCACTGTTTCGCGGCTCGCGCATCATAGGCCGCCGGTTTCGCATCGTGCACGTGCGCATGGGCCGCGAAATCATCGAAGTCACCACCTTCCGTGGCCATCACGATGGTGAGCCGCCCGCGCGTTCAGGCAAGGTCAAGGGCCCCTCCCACCGGTCCGAACAGGGCCTGTTGCTGCGCGACAACGTATTCGGCACGCTGGAAGAGGACGCAGTGCGACGCGACCTGACCGTGAATGCGCTGTACTACGATGCCGCCAGCTTCGCTGTCTACGATCACGTGCACGGCATGCAGGACCTCGAACGGCGCAGCGTGTGCATCATTGGCGACCCGGAACAGCGCTTCCGCGAAGACCCGGTGCGGATGCTGCGGGTAGCGCGGTTTGCCGCCAAGCTGGAATTTGGCGTCGACAGCGACACGGCTGCGGCCATCCCCCGCTGCGCCTCTCTGCTGCGTGAAATTCCCTCCGCGCGACTGTTCGACGAGTTTCTCAAGCTGTTCCTGTCCGGCTACGCCGAGCGTACCTTTGACGCATTGCTGGAACACAACTTGCTGGTTTACCTGTTCCCCGAGAGTGATGAAGCACTGCGACGCGACCCGACCGCCATGGCGCTGGTCAGGGCCGCGATGCGCAGCACCGATACCCGGATCAAGGCCGACAAACCCGTCACCCCGGCCTTCCTGCTGGCAGCCCTGCTGTGGCCGGTGACCAGCAAACTTGCGGCACAACTGCGCGAGCGCGGTGAACCGCCCGTGCCGGCCATGCACAGCGCCGCGCAGCAGGTGGTCGCCAGTGCGGTAGCCACCATTGCCATTCCGCGGCGCTTCAGCCAGCCCATGCGCGAAATCTGGGAATTCCAGCTTCGCCTGCAGCGGGGCGACAGCCGCAAGGCACGCGAGCTGCTGCAGAACCGTCGCTTCCGCGCCGCGTACGACTTCCTGCTGTTGCGTGAGGAGGCTGGAGAGGACACCGGTGAGGTGGGCGAATTCTGGACCGAATTCCAGGAGCGCCCCGAGAACCAGAACCTGCCGATGCTGGAAACGCCCAGCGAAGCTGGAGACGACAGCGGCGGCCGCGGACGCAGACGGCGCCCGCGCAAACGGCGCCCGCCCTCAGCCTGATGCCCGACGCCTGTATTGCGCTGGGCAGCAACCTCGGCACCCCTGCGCGGCAGCTGCAGATGGCCGTCGATGCCATTCGCAGGTTGCCGGGAACGCACATTACTGCGGGCTCCGGTGTGTATGCGAGTGCCGCCGTGGGCCCGGGACAGCAGCCAGACTACCTGAACGCCGTACTCGCGGTGCGCACGGCGCTGAGTCCACTCGCCCTCCTCGATGCACTGCAGGGCATTGAACAGGCACAGGGTCGCGAGCGCGCCGTACGCTGGGGGCCACGCACACTGGACCTGGATGTCCTGTTGTACGACGCTGAGCGGATCCGCCTGCCCAGGCTACAGGTTCCCCACCCGGGCATGGCGGAACGTCACTTCGTCCTTTATCCTCTCCTCGATATCTACCCGGACGGCCTTGAGGTGCCCGGGCTCGGCTCGCTGGCAACCCTGCTGGCCCAGTGCCCGGCGAACGGCCTGACGCGCAGCGCGGTCACGCTGGACTATCATTTGCAGGACACACGGGAGCCCGGACTTTGAGCACAGACACCCCCACCACCGGCGTCGACCTGAAGGGCCGCACGCCACCGGGCTACATTGCCGTTGAGGGGCCGATCGGCGTTGGTAAAACCACCCTGGCGAGCCGCCTGGCGGCAACCTTTGGCTACCCCATGCTGCTGGAGGAGGCTCACCAGAACCCGTTCCTCGAACGTTTCTATGGCAACCAGCGCCACGCTGCGCTCGCCACCCAGCTCTTTTTCCTGTTTCAGCGCGCGCAGAAAATCAACGACCTGCGCCAGGGCGACATTTTCGCCGAATCCCGGGTGTCCGATTTCCTTATCGAGAAGGATCCGCTGTTCGCGCGGGTAAATCTCGACAGCGACGAGTTCCAGCTGTATCAGCGTGTCTACGAACAGCTGCGTATCGAACCACCTACGCCGGACCTCGTCATCTACCTGCAGGCACCTACGGACATCCTTCTGGACCGTATACACCAGCGCGGCATCGAGCATGAAAGAGCTATCGAACGCGACTATCTGGAGCGCCTGAACGAAGTGTACAGTGAGTTTTTTCTGTATTACGATGAAGC
>DIAF01000032.1:44568-65543 GCA_002414665.1 Halieaceae bacterium UBA5085 | reverse complement strand
ACCCTCGACAAAATGAAGGCCGCCGGGGAAAAGTTTGTGTGCATCACTGCGTACGATGCCACCTTCTCCCGACTGGTATCCGAGGCGGGCGCTGAAACCATTCTGGTGGGCGATTCGCTGGGCATGGTGCTGCAGGGCCACGACAGCACCATTCCGGTATCGGTGGATCATATGGTCTACCACACGGAATGTGTGGTGCGCGGTGCGCCGGAGTCGCTGGTGATCGCAGACATGCCCTTCATGAGCTACAGCACGCCCGAACAGGCAATGGCCAACGCCACCCGGCTGATGCAGGCCGGCGCGCAGATGGTGAAGCTGGAGGGCGGCACCTGGCTTTCAGACACCATTTCCATGCTGGTGGAACGCGGCATACCGGTCTGTGCACACCTGGGACTGACGCCGCAGTCGGTCAATGCGCTGGGCGGCTTCCGCGTACAGGGGCGCACCCCCAAGGAAGCCAAGTCCATTCTCGCCGATGCAGTGGAAATCCAGGACGCGGGCGCCAGCCTGCTGGTACTGGAGTGCGTACCATCTCATCTGGCCACGGACATCAGCGACAAGCTGGATATCCCGGTCATCGGTATCGGGGCCGGCGCAGGCACGGACGCGCAGGTGTTGGTCATGCACGATATGCTCGGGCTTTCCAGCCACAGCGCGCGCTTCGTGCAGAACTTCATGGCCGGCAGCAACAGCATACAGGAAGCCCTCGCGGCCTTTGTGCAGGCCGTCAAGTCCGGCGCTTACCCGCGTGAAGAACACAGCTACAGCTGAGCCATTCCACGCCACCACAAGCCTGTGTAACAGCGATGTTACCCTCGCCGCAGCCTGCTTCCTCAGGTAACAAAATCGTCCAGACTTTTGATTTCGATCCATTGCCGGGTGTGAGCGCTTGGGGCATACTGCCCGTCCGCTCGCCGATGGATAACCGTCTGCGGCCCATAACGACCAGCTAGTTCCGGTCTTGCGTCACCCTTTACCGTGTTTCGGGGGTTATGTAGATATGCGAACGTACACTGCCATAGCACCGCTGCAATCCGTCCTGCGGAGCTGCCGCCAACAGGGCCAGCGCATTGCGTTCGTGCCCACCATGGGCAACCTGCATGAGGGCCACCTTGAGCTGGTGCGCCGGGCTCGCGCCCTCGCCGATATCGTTGTGGTCAGCATATTCGTCAATCCACTGCAGTTTGGCCCCAATGAGGATCTTGACGCTTACCCGCGCACGCTGGCTGCCGACAAGGAAAAGCTGTTCAGCGAGGGCGTGCAGCACCTGTTTCTGCCCGACGTCGAGGAAATGTATCCCGAGGGCATGGCACTGCAAACCCAGGTGCAGGTACCGGATCTGTCGGAAACGCTGTGCGGCAGCAGCCGGCCGGGGCACTTTACCGGCGTTACCACCGTGGTCAGCAAGCTGTTCAATATCGTGCAGCCGGATGTGGCGGTGTTCGGCGAGAAGGATTTCCAGCAACTGACCATCATCCGCAAGATGGTCGCAGACCTGTGCATGCCGATCCAGATTGAGGGTGTTGCCACCGCGCGCGACACCGATGGCCTGGCGAAGAGTTCGCGCAATGGCTACCTGTCTGAGGAACAGCGCAAGCTGGCACCTTTGATTCACGCCACACTGGTCAGCTGCCGTGATGCGGTTGCCTGCGGCTTCGACAATTTCCTGCAGCTTGAATCCCACGCCCGCATGCAACTGTTGCAGGCCGGGTTCGAACCGGATTACTTCGCCATTCGCGATGCGCGCACACTGCGCGCGGTAAACGAAAATACCGAAGAAATCGCCATTCTCGCGGCCGCGCGGCTGGGTTCCACACGCCTGATCGACAACGTCAGGCTCACCCTGAACCCCGTTTCCGACTGGGGCATGCTCGCCTCACCCTGAAGCCCGCGTGGGGCACAGACGCCGACGTTCCCGCGCAGCCAGGGGGTAAGGCTATACTGCGACCCGAACAACAATAAAACGGGACTTTTCGCATGACTCTCAGCGCAGTTCTCGGCTATGCCGGGCTCCTCGCCGCTCTCTCACTGCTCATCTGGCTCGCCCTGCGCGGCATCAATATCGTGTTCGCCGCATTGCTCAGCGCGGGCGTCGTGATTGTCAGCAATGGCCTGCCGCTGGCGGCGGGCCTGGGAGAATACTTCGCCTTCGGTCCACTGGGCGCGTTCACCTTTGCCGGCAGGTTTTTCCTGCTGTTCGCTGCCGGCGCCATGTTTGGTAGGGTCATGGGAGACAGTCACGCAGCGTCCAGTATCGCTCTCGCCATGGTTCGCAAACTGGGGCCAAACCGTGCACTGTGGATTACGGTGCTGTCAACGGCACTGCTCACCTACGGTGGCGTGGTGGTGTTTGTCGTGATTTTCGCCATGTATCCACTGGGCATCAAACTGCTGCAGCAGGCCAATATTCCCAAGAGACTGTTCTGTGCCGCCCTCGCACTCGGCGCGGGCACCTTCACACTGACCGCACTGCCCGGCACTCCATCCATTCACAACGTCATCTCCTCTGTTGCATTGGGCACCGACCTGTTCGCCGGCGGCTGGCTGGGTCTCCTGGCCAGCGTCATGATGTTCGGCCTGGGCATGTGGTACCTGGAAAGCCAGCGCCTGCGGGCCGCCGCGAATGGCGAGGGCTTTGTCGCCGGGCCCCGGGACCGGCACATCGCCGAGGACCCCGGCGAAGCGAGCTACCCGCACTGGGCACTGGCACTGCTACCACCGGTTCTGGTGTTGGGCGCGATCCTGCTGCCACGAGTGTTTACCGCAATCCTGGGGGAAGACGGCAGCACCGCCTACACGCTCCTGGCTTTCGCCAATGCACAACCCGTGATCTGGCCCAGCCTGGCGCTGTTTGCCGGCACCCTGCTGACCGTACTCATGTTCCCGGCGGTGCGCCGCCACGCCCTGCTCAGCATCGGCGAGGGCACACAGGATTCCATCATCCCGCTGATCAACACGGCCGCCGTGATCGGTTTCGCCGGCGTGGTCACGCAAACCCGGGGCTTTGCCCAGTTCACCGGTATCATGCTGGACTCCGGCCTGCCGCCGCTGCTGTCCATGTTCACCTCCATCAGCGTGATTTCAGCCATCACGGGGTCTGCCTCGGGCGGCCTGCAGATCTTCATGTCCACCATGGCGGAGGGCTACCTGAGCATGGGCATTGAGCCGGCGACCCTGCACCGCCTGGCCACAATCGCCGCCGGCGGCTTCGACTCCCTGCCCCACTCGGGCGCCGTGGTCGCCACGCTCACCATCACCGGGTTGACCCACCGCGAGGCCTACCGCGACATGGGTGTCGTGACGGTCGTAATACCGGTGATGGCAGTGCTCAGCTGCATGGCAGTCGCGAGCCTCTGGTAGGCCTGGGGCGGGCAAAGAAGCCGCGGCGGTAAATATTCGGCACAAAAAAGGGCGCCGAAGCGCCCTTGTCCGGGTGATGCGGGTCAGCCCTCGTCGGAGGACGCGCCACTTTCAGCATCAGAGCCGGCCTCGTCTTCAAGCAGTTCCTTGATGGACAGCTTGATACGGCCGCGCTGATCTACGTCCAGCACCTTCACTTCCACTTCCTGGCCTTCCTTCAGGTAGTCGGACACGTTCTCGACACGCTGGTGGGCAATCTGCGAGATGTGTACCAGACCGTCCTTGCCCGGCAGGATGTTGACGAACGCACCGAAATCAACGATGCGCGCGACGGTTCCCTTGTAGACTGCACCCACTTCGGCTTCGGCCGTGATCTCTTCAATCATGGTCACCGCCTTGTCGCGGGCCGCCTTGTCCTGGCCGAAGACGCGAACGGTGCCGTCATCGTCGATATCCACGGTGGCACCCGAGGCCTCGGTGATGGCACGAATGGTCGCGCCACCCTTGCCGATGATATCGCGGATCTTGTCGGAATCGACTTTCAGGGTGAGCATGCTCGGCGCGTTGTCCGAGAGCACCTGACGCGGCTCGGCAAGCACAGCGTTCATCTGGCCGAGGATATGCAGACGGGCCTGTTGCGCCTGTTGCAGGGCAATCTCCATGATCTGCTCATTGATACCTTCGATCTTGATATCCATTTGCAGGGCAGTAATACCCGCTGCCGTACCGGCAACCTTGAAATCCATGTCACCCAGGTGATCTTCGTCACCCAGGATATCGGTAAGCACCGCAAACTGGTTGCCGTCCTTGACCAGACCCATCGCGATGCCGGCCACCGGCGCACTCAGCGGCACACCTGCTGCCATCATGGCCATGGAGCCAACGCAGACCGAGGCCATGGAGCTGGACCCGTTGGATTCAGTAATCTCCGACACCACACGGATGGTGTAGGGGAAGTCCTCGCTGTTCGGCAGCACAGCGGCCAGGCCGCGGCGCGCCAGGCGTCCGTGACCGATTTCGCGACGGCTGGTGAAGCCCACGCGGCCCGCTTCGCCTACGGAGTAGGGAGGGAAGTTATAGTGCAGCATGAACGGATCGCGGCGCTCGCCTTCCAGGGCATCGATGATCTGGGAATCCCGGGTCGAGCCCAGGGTAACCGCGCCGATAGCCTGGGTCTCACCGCGAGTGAACAGCGCAGAGCCGTGCACTTTGGGCAGGATATCGGTTTCGCAGGCAATGGCCCGCACGGTGCGCGTATCGCGACCGTCAATACGCGGCTCACCGGCGAGGATACGCTTGCGCACCAGATTCTTCTCGACCGACTTGAAGACGTCCTTGATTTCATCCTCGGAAGGTCCACCTTCGACGGCCAGGGCCGCCACACAGGCCTTGCGCACCTCGGCAACGCGCTCGTAACGCAGCGCTTTTTCGGTGATGCGGTAGGCTTCGCCCAGCTCTGCCTTGACCTGCGCCTCAACGGCAGCGGTGAGCTCTTCATTCACCGCCGGCGGCTGCCAGTCCCAGCGCGGCTTGCCGGCTTCGGCAGCCAGGTCGCGAATGGCCTGAATCACCACCTGCATTTCCTGGTGGGCAAACAGTACAGCGCCCAGCATCTGGTCTTCTGACAGTTCCTTCGCTTCGGACTCGACCATCAGTACCGCATGCTCGGTACCTGCCACAACCATGTCCAGCTTGCTGTCCTTCAGCTGATCGTAGGTCGGGTTGAGCATGTAGCCGGTGCTCTCGTTGAAGCCGACGCGCGCGCCGCCAATCGGGCCATTGAACGGGCAGCCGGAAATAGCCAGCGCCGCGGACGTGCCGATCATCGCCGGAATATCAGGATCGATGTGCTTGTCTGCAGACATCACCGTACAGATCACCTGCACTTCATTCATGAAGCCATCGGGAAACAGCGGCCGGATGGGCCGGTCGATGAGCCGCGAGGTGAGGGTTTCCTTTTCGCTGGGGCGCGCTTCGCGCTTGAAAAAGCCGCCGGGAATCTTGCCAACCGCGTAAGCTTTTTCCGTGTAGTGGACGGCAAGGGGGAAGAAGGGCTGGCCCGGCTTGGCGCTCTTTTCCGCCACAACCGTAACCAGAACCGAGGTGTTTTCGACGGTAACCAGAACCGCGCCGGTTGCCTGCCTGGCAATACGACCCGTTTCCAGGGTGACTGTCTGGCCACCGTACTGGAAGGTCTTTCTAACTGGATTCACATTATTTCTCCAATGCTGAATATGACAACCGGGGCACAGGGCCCCGGTATGTGGTACCGCTTATCGACGCAGACCCAGTCGCTTGATCAGCTCGGCATAGCGCGTCACATCCTTGCGCTTCAGGTAATCCAGCAGCTTGCGACGCTGGTTTACCATGCGGATCAGGCCGCGGCGTGAGTGGTGATCGTGTTTGTGCGCCTGGAAGTGGTCCTGCAGCTGGATAATGTTTGCTGTCAGCAACGCGACCTGAACTTCGGGCGATCCGGTATCACTCTCGCTGGTCTGGTACTCTTTAACGATTTCTGCCTTTTTTGCAGCTTCTAAAGCCATGTCTTTTTCCTCTCAAGTAATCTGCGTGTTCCACCCGCTTTTACACAGCCCGGTGGAGATCAATAAAAAGAGCCTGTCCGTGCAGATTTACAGACAGGTTCGCGTCACCTCCCGGTGACTATCAGGCGACGCGGCGCAACGCGCCCATCGTCCAATATCTCGCCTACCCCCAGAAACTCGCCGGTTTCCAGAGCGACGCGCACCATACCATTGTGGGGCGCATTTGGCACCATGACCGGCTGCCCCTGGCGCAGGTAATACCCGCCGGACTCGGTCAACCGCACCGTCGGTAACGCATCCAGTGCCGTATCCGCGGGCAGCAATAATGCATCCATATCCGCCAGGCGCTCGGCCTCTTTCAACGCCTCCAGCGCGGCCAGCGTGACGCATCGGTCCAGCCCGAACGGGCCTGCCCGGGTGCGTCGCAGCACACTCACATAGCCGCCACAGCCCAGGGCTGTGCCCAGATCCTCGGCAATCGAGCGCACATAGGTGCCTTTACTGCACTCGAGGGCCACATCAACCTCCGCCCGTTCACCCGGGCGGAAATCCAGTAATTCCAGCCGGTGGATCACCACCGGCCGCGGTGCGCGCTCCACCTCCTGGCCCTTGCGCGCCAGTTTGTAGAGCGGCTGTCCGCCGTGCTTCAGCGCCGAATACATCGACGGCACCTGCTCGATCGCGCCGCGAAAGGCGCCCAGCGCCTCCTCCACCTGTTCACGCGTGAGGGCACTGGCATCGACGGAGGCCAGCACCTCGCCCTCGGCATCGCCCGTATTGCGCTGCTCTCCGAGCACAAACGTGCTGGCATAGGCCTTGTCGGCATCCAGCAGGTACTGGGAAAACTTCGTCGCCTCACCAAAGCACAGGGGCAGCACCCCGGTCGCCAGCGGGTCCAGACTGCCGGTGTGCCCCGCCTTGGCGGCGAAATACAGGCGCTTGGCACGCTGCAATGCCTGGTTGGAGCTCAGCCCCGCGGGCTTGTCCAGCAACAGTATTCCATCCAGCGGGCGACCTTTGCGCTGACGGCCCACTAGGATGCGTCGCCCGGCTCGTCGTCGCGCAGACCCAAGGCCCGATCTGCCTGCCCCGCACGCCGAATCAGGTCTTCCATATCCCGCCCACGGCCCACGCTGCTGTCAAAATAAAAGCGCAGCTGCGGCACGCTGCGCATATTGCTGTCGCGGGACAGTTGGCTGCGCAGATAACCCGCGGCCTTGTTCAGCACCTCCGCGGCTTCACGAGCCTCGTCGGCACAGTCGCTTCCAAGGCGCGTAAAATACACTTTCGCGTGCCCCAGATCGCGGCTCACGTCCACGCCCGTGATGCTGACCATCCCGATCCGCGGATCGCGCAGTTCCTGCTGGATCTGCTGTGCCAGTTCGCGCTGCAGGTAATCTGCAACCCGCTGGGTCCGACTGTATTCCTTCGCCATAACGGTGCCGCCTACAAGGTGCGGGCAAACTCCTTGACTTCATACACTTCGATCAAGTCGCCAGGCTTGACGTCGTTGTAATTCTTGACGCCGATACCGCACTCCATGCCGTTGCGCACTTCACTGGCGTCATCCTTGAAGCGACGCAGTGACTCCAGTTCGCCCTGGTAGATCACCACGTTGTCGCGCAGTACGCGAATCGGGCGCGAACGGTAGACCGTGCCCTCGATGACCATACAGCCGGCGATCGCACCAAATTTCGGCGAGCGGAACACATCGCGCACTTCGGCAATACCGAGGATTTCCTCGCGCATTTCCGGCGCCAGCATCCCGGTGAGGGCCTGCTTCACATCGTCGATAAGGTCATAGATAACGTTGTAGTAACGCAGATCCACGCCCTCGTTCTCCACCAGGCGCCGGGCAGACGCATCGGCGCGCACGTTGAAGCCAAACACTACTGCACCCGAAGTGATCGCCAGGGTGATGTCGGTTTCCGCGAGGCCGCCGACGCCGCCGGACACAATGTTGACCTGCACTTCGTCGTTACCGAGGTCCAGCAGGGCGGTCTGGATAGCTTCCAGAGAGCCGCGCACATCGGCCTTGACCACGACGTTCAGCGTCTTCTTCTCGCCCGCCGTCATGCTTTCGAACATGTTGTCGAGCTTGGCCGCCTGCTGGCGCTGCAGCTTGCTGTCGCGCGTCTTTTCCTGACGGAACTGCGCCACTTCACGGGCACGCTTCTCACTCTCCACCACGGCGAACAGGTCACCGGCATCGGGGGTACCGTCGAGACCGAGGATCTCGACCGGGATACTCGGCCCGGCCTCGGTGATGTTCTTGCCATTCTCATCCAGCATGGCGCGCACGCGGCCGTACTGCAGGCCTGCCAGTACGATATCGCCCTGCCGCAGGGTGCCGCTCTGGATCAGCAGCGACGCCACTGGTCCACGACCCTTGTCCAGCCGCGATTCGATCACGATACCCTGTGCAGGTACGTCACGCGGCGCCTGCAACTCAAGCACCTCAGCCTGCAACAGGATTGCGTCAAGCAGGTTGTCCACGCCCTCGCCAGTGTGGGCAGACACCTCGATGAACTGCGTGTCACCACCCCAGTCCTCGGGGATCACGTCCTTGGCCGCCAGCTCGCTCTTCACACGGTCCGGATCCGCGCCTTCCTTGTCCATCTTGTTGATGGCCACGATCAGGGGCACTTTCGCCGCCTTGGCGTGCTGCACGGCTTCCTCGGTCTGCGGCATCACGCCATCGTCAGCCGCCACCACCAGGATCACGATGTCCGTGCTCTTCGCACCGCGGGCGCGCATGGCAGTAAAGGCCGCGTGACCGGGGGTGTCGAGGAAGGAAATCATGCCGTGGCCGGTTTCCACATGGTAGGCGCCGATGTGCTGGGTGATACCCCCCGCCTCACCGGAGGCCACCTTGGCCTTGCGGATATAGTCGAGCAGTGATGTCTTGCCGTGGTCGACGTGCCCCATCACCGTAACCACCGGGGCGCGCGGCTCCAGGGTACCTTCGTGCTGGGCCAGCGTCTCTTCCAGCTTCTCTTCCAGGGCGTCGGCACTGATCAGTTTCGGCTTGTGTCCCATCTCCTCGACCACCAGGATCGCGGTGTCCTGGTCGATCATCTGGTTGATGGTCGCCATGACGCCGAGCTTCATCAGTTCCTTGATCACTTCACCGGCTTTTACTGACATCTGCTGCGCCAGACCGCCGACCGAGGTCATGTCAGCCAGCTCAACTTCGTGCATCTTTTTCTCTGTGGGCATCTCGAATCCGTGTTTACCGTGTTCCGCATGGGAACCACCACGCATCTTCTTGCGCCCGCCGCGGCGCCGCATCATGCCGGACTCGGCCGCTTCGAGGTCGGACAGTGACAGGTTGTGGCCGCGCTGTTTGCCACGACCGCCCGGTGAGCTGCGATCGAGCCTGCCGCGCGCCGCCTTCTTGCGCTGTTCTTCGGTCTGCGGGGCCGGTGCATCGTGCAGTCGCTTGGGGCGCTTCGCCGCCGCCTCTTTCTCCCGCTCGACTTTTGCCGCGGCCTCCGCCTTGACGCGTTCTTCCTCGGCCTTGCGGGCTTCCATGGCCGCCTTGCGGGCCTCGGCCTCGGCCGCTTCCCGAGCCATACGCCGTTCCGCCGCACGCTGGCGCAGGATCTCCGGATCCAGGTCTTTCTCGTCTTCAGGCTCGGGCTCCGGCACAGAAGCCGCTGCCGCGGCGACTGCCGCCTCTTCCTCGGCCGCCGCCGCTTCGCGGGCCGCCTTCTCCGCTGCCTCCGCATCCGCTGCCGCCTTGGCTTCGGCTGCCTTGCGCTCGGCCTCTGCCGCCGCAGCTGCTTCCAGTTTGGCCGCATCCTGCATTTCGGAATCGGCGTCCGAAGCGTCGCGCTTGACGTAAGTGCGCTTCTTGCGCACTTCCACGTTCACCGTCTTCTTGCCCTGCGACCCGGACGTTCTCAGCGTACTGATCGTCTTGCGCTTGAGGGTGATGCGCTTGGGCGCTGCCGTGGATTCGCCATGGCTGCGCTTCAGATAAGTCAGCAGCGTCTGCTTGTCCTCTTCCGACACAGCTTCACTCGCAGCCGAGTGAGGCAGGCCCGCTTCCTTCATTTGCGTCAGCAAACGATCAACGGGCGCTCCCACTGTTTCCGCGAGCTGCTGTACTGTCACTTGCGCCATGCAAAATTCTCCTTAATCCCGTGAAACCCTGATGCCTAGAGTGGAAACGCCTGTACTGGCCTATTCACTCTCCTCGGCAAACCAGGGTGCGCGCGCTGTCATGATCAGCTCTCCGGCGCGCTCCTCGGTCATTTCCGGAATATCCATCAGGTCATCGACACCCTGTTCCGCAAGATCTTCCATGGTGATCACACCGCGGCTGGCCAACACAAAGGCCAGGTGACGATCCATACCCTCCATCTCGAGCAGGTCCTGCGCGGGCTCGTTGGCTCCGAGCTGCTCCTCCGATGCAATCGCCTGGGTCAGCAGCGCATCCTTGGCGCGCGCGCGCAGTTCCTCGGCGATCTCGTCATCGAAGCCGTCGACGGCGGTCATCTCTTCCAGCGGCACATAGGCCACCTCTTCCAGCGTGGTAAAGCCCTCTTCAACAAGGATTTCAGCAACTTCCTCGTCGATGTCCAACTGCTCCACGAACATCTGGATGACCTGCCCTGCCTCAGCTTCGTGCTTCTCGGCGGCTTCCTCGTTGCTCATGACATTGATGGTCCAGCCAGTCAGCTCGCTGGCCAGTCGCACGTTTTGCCCGGAGCGGCCAATCGCCTGCGCCAGGTTGTCTTCCGCTACCGCGACATCCATCGTCCCGCTGTCTTCATCGACAACAATGGATTCGACCTCTGCGGGCGACATGGCGTTGATCACCAGCTGCGCCGGGTTGTCATCCCAGAGGATGATATCCACGCGCTCGTTGTCCAGCTCGTTGGACACCGCCTGCACTCGTGAGCCGCGCATACCGACGCAGGCGCCGACCGGGTCGATGCGCTGGTCATTGGTTTTGACCGCGATCTTGGCCCGCGAGCCGGGGTCGCGCGCGGCAGCCTTGATCTGGATAACTTCCTCGGCAATTTCCGGCACTTCAATCTTGAACAGCTCGATGAGCATTTCAGGGCAGGAGCGGCTCAACATCAGCTGCGGACCGCGGGTTTCCGCGCTGATCTCGCGCAGGATGGCACGTACCCGATCGTTGACGCGGAACGTTTCACGGCCGACCAGCTGGTCGCGGGGCAGCAGGCCCTCGGCATTGTTACCGAGATCCACGATCACATTGTCGCGCGTCACTTTCTTGACGGTACCCGCAACGAGCTCGCCCACTCGCTCACGATACAGCTCGACCACCTGCGCGCGCTCGGCATCACGCACACGCTGCACGATGACCTGTTTGGCGGTTTGCGCCGCAATGCGCCCGAAACCAACGTTCTCGACGGCTTCTTCATAGACATCCCCGGGTTTCAGTGCCGGGTCTTTCTCGATGGCTTCTTCCGTGGTGAACTGGGTGCCCAGCAGTGCCATTTCGTCGTCGGGAACCACAAGCCAGCGGCGCACGGTGACGTAGTCGCCCGTCTTGCGGTCGATGGTCACCTCGATGTCGGCATCCTCGTCGTAGCGCTTCTTGGTCGCTGTCGCCAGCGCCAGCTCGATCGCCTCGAAAATGATGTCCTCGGACACGCCTTTTTCGTTCGAGACGGCCTCAGCCACCATCAGGATTTCTTTAGTCATTCGTAGCCTCGTCAGTTACGCTGGCCGCACCCTCGATGCGGGGATGAACACGCGCCTTGTCCACGGCGCTGTAAGGCAAGAGGTATTCGTGGTCATCTACAAGCACCACAACGTCCTCGCCCTCAATACCTTGCAAAATACCCTTGAAATTGCGTCGTCCCTCGAAAGGCCGGCGCAAACGCAATTCGACCCACTCGCCGAAAAACGGCGGGAACTGCTCAAGGCGAAACAACAGGCGATCAACGCCCGGCGAGGACACCTCAAGCGTGTACTCACCGGCAATCGGGTCTTCAACGTCCAGCACGGCGCTGACCTGCGCGCTGACTGCGGCACAGTCGTCCACGGTGACCCCCGACTGCGCGTCGATGTAGACGCGCAAAACACTGTGCTTGCCCTGGGCGGCATACTCGATGCCCCAGAGGTCAAAGCCGAGAGCAACCACTGAGGGTTCCAGCAGCGCCTGTAATTCCTGTTGCCTGGCCGTCAATCCGACTCCACTTCCGCCAGCGGCGGTTAACCTTGCGAATACATCACACACATTTTTCGCAGATACGAAAAAGCCCCATGAAGGGGCTTTGACGAAACGTGCCGCCAATTCGGAGCGGACGACACGTATGTTGGTAGCGGGGGCCGGATTTGAACCGACGACCTTCGGGTTATGAGCCCGACGAGCTACCAGGCTGCTCCACCCCGCATCAAAACTTCCTCGACTTGAAGGCCCCTTGGCACTTCACAGTGGGCCAAACCAACGCTACCGGCCCAAATTCGAGGCTGTGCATTATAGGTATCAGGGCCCTTCTGGTCAACAGCCTCGCAAAGAAAAAACCCCTGTTTCGATGCCCGCACTAACCTATCGGGAGCGTGTCACAACTCCGGCGCCCCCGCACCGGCCTGCGGCATTTGCAGCAACTCCAGATAGAGCGGGAAGTCGGGGCATTCCAGATAGGAAAACACCGTGTCGCGGTTCCAGCGCTTGTACCAGAACGGGGTGTAACCCAGCCGGGCGAGCTCGTTTATCCAGTGGTCCGTGTCCTCAACGCGGAAGCGCAGGTGATGCATGCCCTCCCGTCCCGACTCAATAAATTCGCTGTGCGGGCTGACGCCCGACTGCCATTCGATCAACTCGATTTCCACATCACCACTGCGACCGAAGCCCAACCGCAGCTGCACGTCTTCGGTGCGGCCGCGAAATTCCGCACCCGCCACCGAACCATCCATAAAGGAGAACGGACCAAACACCGGGTCGAAGCGGGCGACCCAGGCATCCATATCCTTTACCACAAATCCGATCTGGTCGATCGGCGGCAGGCCGAGAGCCTGCAGACGCTGGTCATGTGACATCGTTTTCTTCTCCCGACAGTGCAGCAACATGTGCACTCGATGGTATTTTTGCTTGCCACAGCAATCAAGGCCTATTTAGCATGGCTGGAGACGACCGCTTTGGTCTGACGTGCTCACTGACAGGGTGACCCAGCGCCATGAACATCGACACAGGAGCGCGACAAGCGCCATGACCAACATCCTACGTATCGACGACCTTCGCTCCCCCAGACTGACCGAGGTGCAGCGCGCTGCCCTCGACTGGGCCGCGCAGCAGCCGCTGGAGTTCACGGAAAGCGCGGTGCTCGAAGCGGCACGCCGGCGTACCGGGCTCAGCGACTTCGGGCCTGAGGATTTCCGGGAGCGCCTGCAGCTGCTGCTGGACGAATGGGGGCAGGATGCCGAGATGACCGCCAGCCAGCGCCTCAACCTGTTCGGCTATCTGGTGCGCTACGCCAGCAACCGGCTGCTGCTGCAGCAGGCCTGGCAACGGCACCCGGAAGCGCTGGCGCAGTCCATCGAACGCCCCATTATCGTTGCCGGGCTGCCGCGCTCGGGCACCACTCACCTGCTCAACCTGCTCGCGGCGGATTCCCGGTTTCGCTCATTACCGCTCTGGGAGTCCTACGAACCGGTCCCTCTGCCCGGCGAGACCGCTCTGGCAGACGGCACCGACCCGCGAATGCGGCGTTGCGCCGAGGCCTGGGAGGGCATGCAGGCGGTCACGCCCCTGCTGGCGGCCATGCACCCGATGAACCCGGAGCACATTCACGAAGAACTGGAACTGATGGGTCCGGACTTCGCCTCCTACAACTTCGAGTGGCTCGCCCCCAGCCCACGCTGGCGCGACCACTACTATGCGCACGACCAAACGCCACACTACCGCTACATGCGCGATGTACTGAAACTGCTGCAGTGGTACCGGGGGCCGAATCGCTGGGTACTCAAATGCCCGCAGCATCTGGAGCAGTTGCCCGTGTTACAAGCGGTGTTTCCCGACGCCACCTACGTCATCACACACCGCGACCCGGTAGCCGTGATCCAGTCGGCAGTCACCATGCTTGCCTACGGCTATCGAATGAGCCGCACCCGCATCGACACCGGGGCGATCGTCGACTACTGGGCTGACCGCGTGGAGCATCTGCTGCAAGCCTGCGTACGCGACCGCCCGGCCCTGCCCTCGGCGCAAACCATTGATGTCCCGTTTCACGAGTTCATGGCGGACGACCTGGGCATGGTGGAGAAAATCTACGCCTGCGCGGGCGTCGAGTTGACAGCGCAGGCGCGCGCCGAGATGCAGGCGTTCATCGCCGCGCATCCGCGGGGCAAGGAAGGACGGGTGCTCTACAACCTGAAAGAGGATTTCGGCGTAGACCCGGAGGCCCTGCGTGAGCGCTTCAGTTTCTATTTCCAACAGTTTCCTGCGCGCGCGGAGCGCAGCTAGCGCTGGCAGTCCACCATCACCTTCACTGCCTCGTTGGGGTCGCTGGCCACGGCGAAGGCCTGCTCAAACGCACTCAGTGGAAAGCGGTGGCTGATCAGGGCGCTGGCGTTAACGCGGCCCGAGGCCAGCATATCGATCACCGCCGGAAACTCATCCGGGTAAGCCATTGAGCCGCTGATGCGCAGCTCCCGCGCCAGCACCGAGAGCAGGTCGATCTGTGCGGGCGCCTTGTGCACACCCACCACCGTAAGCCGACTGCGAAAGCGCGCCAGTTGCACACACTGCTCAAACACCGCACCGACGCCGGTCGCCTCGATCAGCACATCAATATCCGGCAGCGTCTGGCCCAGGTACTGCACGCTGCCAAATTCCGCGCACAAGCGCGCCGCCAGCCCATCATCCCCGGCAGGCACGGCCGTGGCGCCCAACTCCCGGGCCAGTGCCAGCCTGCGTTCGCTGCGGTCGACAACCACACAGCGGTCAAGCCCAAGGTAGCGCGCGACCAGGAGAACGCCGAGCCCGATCGGCCCGGCACCGAAAATCACCAGCTTGTCGCCGGCCGACAGCTCACTGCGGTTGGCGGCGTGCATGGCAACAGACAGCGGCTCAACCAACGCACCCTCCTCGTCGCTGAGGCCGTCGGGCAACGCAAAGAGAATACCCGCGTCCTGGCTGACACCGCGCACCAGCAGCAAAGGCGCAAACCCGCCCTCCGCGCCACCGTTGCCGATGGCGTTCCCGCCCGCTGTCGGGTTCACCACCACCCGATCTCCGGGGGTAAATCCCTGCACGCGGTTTCCCACTCGCTCGACCACCCCCGCCAGCTCATGTCCCAGCGGCATGGGCAGGGGATAGCCCGGGAGGCCGCCCATCGCCGTATACCCCAGGTCAGACCCGCAGATGCCACACTGCTGCACCGCAACGAGCACATCATCGGGGCCGGGCTCCGGAGCGGCTACGGCATCCAGCGACAGCTGGCCAGGGGCATGTATGCGTACCAGGGGCAACTCCACCATACAGGGTCTCCAGTCTTTGGGCGGGGGCTCAACCGCGCAGTGGGCGCATGATGCGTCTTTCGAAATCTTCCATGAAACGCTTCTTGGCATCCAGCGTGGAGCGCTTGCCGAGGACGTAACTGAAAGGCAGGTTCACCGCCGACGTCATGCCGGCCTGCTCAAGACGCTGCAGGGTGGCAACCTCCAGCGGCGTGGTCAGCCCGACGATGGTTTCGAAGGGCTCCGCACTGCGCCCGGCCTCCGCGCGCAGTGCGCGCAAGCGCGCCATCAGCGCCGGGACTTCATCCGGGTGGTTGCCGGCGCCGATCCAGCCGTCGCCGCGTACCGCGGCGCGGCGCAGGGCCGCCTCGTTGGCACCGCCCACGAAAACCGGCACATTGTGCCCCGGTGCAGGCTCAATACACAGCCGCGGAAACGGGAACAGCGGGCCGTCGTGTTCAACCATGCCACCCTGCCAGAGCTTGTGCATGACATCGATCATCTCATCCATGCGTTGCCCGCGACCCTTAAACGGCACGCCGTAGATGTCGAACTCGTCCTTCATCCAGCCTGCGCCGATGCCAAGCGCAAAGCGGCCGCCGCTGAAGATATCCAGTGACCCGGTAGCCTTCGCCACCTCGAAGGGGTTGCGCAGGGGCAGCACGTAAATCGAGGTCGTGAAGTGCAGCCGCCGGGTCGCGGCAGCCATGAAGGCCGTACTCACCCAGCAGTCGGGGTAAGGCGCATCGGCGGTCATCGGCGCCACGCCACTCTCCGAGTAGGGGTAGGGTGTTTTCACCTCTTCCGGGAATACGGCGTGGTCGGCATTGAACACGCCGTGGAAACCCAGTTCCTCGGCAAACTGCGCCAGAGGTACCAGCTGTTCCGGTTCGGTCCAGACCAGCGCCTGCCAGAATTTCATGCCCCTGCTCCTTTGCTGCGCAAGAGCACCATGCTAACCCAGCGGCCGCGCAACACGCGGAATCCGTTACTGCATATTCTCTGTTTAATGCATAGTTAAACCACCATCGCACCGGGGCAGCCGCTGGCGCGGCAGCGCGCCACACTAGGCAGCGACAGGAGCCATCACCGTCTGGTCTATTCGGCCGAAAATGCTGTGGCCGGCCGCATCATTCATCTCAATGCATACGCGGTCACCGAACTGCATGAACGCCGTGGCGGGCTGGCCGTCACGCAGGGTTTCAATCATCCGCAACTCGGCGATACAGCTATAGCCCAGGCCACCTTCCGCCACCGGCTTGCCC
The DNA here is from genome assembly GCA_002414665.1 of Halieaceae bacterium UBA5085. GTDB lineage: Bacteria > Pseudomonadota > Gammaproteobacteria > Pseudomonadales > Halieaceae > Haliea. The sequence goes on along the minus strand of DIAF01000032.1, from coordinate 48,934 downwards.
GGTGACCCATCGGCGCCCTTGTTGGATACGGTGCCTGAACCGATGATGGTTCCGGCACATAAAGGGCGGGTTTTCGCGGCGTGGGCGATAAGTGTGGGGAAATCAAACGTCATATCCACCCCGGCGTTTGCCTCGCCGAAGCGCTCGCCGTTATAGCGCACGCTCAGCGGCAGGTGCAGTCGTCCACCATCCCAGGCCGCGGCCAGTTCGTCCGGCGTGACACACACCGGACTGAAGGCGCTGGAAGGCTTGGACTGGAAGAATCCAAAGCCCTTGCCCAGCTCCGCCGGAATGAGGTTGCGCAGGGAGACATCGTTGACCAGCATGATCAGGCGGATAGCTGCACCGGCCTGAGCCGGACTGACACCCATGGGTACGTCCCCCGTCACCACCGCCACTTCGCCTTCAAAATCGATGCCCCAAGCGGGGTCATCCATCACAATGGGGTCCCGCGGTCCGAGAAAGCTGTCCGAACCACCCTGGTACATCAGCGGGTCGGTCCAGAAACTCTCCGGCATCTCTGCGCCCCGTGCCTTGCGCACCAGTTCCACATGGTTCACGTAGGCCGAGCCGTCCGCCCATTGGAAGGCCCGAGGCAGGGGGGAAGCGCAGGCAGCCTGGTCAAACGCAGCTCCCTCACCTTCGTTGACCCGCGCCGACAAGGCCGACAGCGCGGGCTGGTGCTGTGTCCAGTTGTCGAGCGCCTGCTGCAGGGTCACGCCTGCCGCGAGGCAGCGCTGCAGGTCTCGGGATACCACCACAAGTGCGCCATCACGACCTTCACGCAGGGATGCCAGTTTCATCGATTCTCTCCGGGTTCACGTTCGTGCAACCACGCCGCATGACGTGGCGCCCGGCGGGTGCGGGACCACTCTTCGATCATTTCGGGCGCCACCGCGCGCAAGCGGTCGAGGTCCCCCGGTTGCGCAATATTGGCGGCCAGCTCCAGCCGATGCCCGTTGGGATCAAAGAAATAAATGGAGCGGAAGATACCGTGGTGCGTGGGTCCGACCACCGCGATGCCCTGCTGCTCGACCTCGGCTTTGGCGGCCAGCAAGGCCTCCTCACTGTCCACCTCGAAGGCGATGTGCTGCACCCACTCCGGTGTATTGCCGTCGCGACCCATCGGCGGCGAATTCGGCAACTCGAAAAACGCCAGCACGTTACCCATGCCGGCATCGAGGAATACGTGCATGTAGGGGTCCGGCTCGCGGGTGGAGGGCACCTCATCCTCGGCAATGGCCAGCACGAGCTGCATGTTCAGCACGCGGCGGTAGAATTCCACGGTTTCCCGGGTATCGTTGCAGCGATATGCAACATGATGAATCCGGCGGATCTGCATGGCGCCTCCTCACCCGGCCTGGGTGACGTTGAGCACGCCCCGGGCGAGCTGATCGCGCTCGATCGATTCGAACAGCGCCTTGAAATTGCCCTCACCAAAACCGTCGTCATCTTTGCGCTGGATGAATTCGAAAAACATCGGGCCCAGCAGGTTGGCGGAGAAAATCTGCAGGAGCAGCCGCGGGCTGCCCCCCTCCGTGCTGCCGTCGAGAAGAATACCCCGCGACTGCAATTCCGCCACCGGCTCACCGTGACCCGGCAAGCGCCCTTCCAGCATCTCGTAGTAAGTGGCGGGAGGCGCGGTCATGAAGGTCATGCCTGCCGCCTGCAACCGGTCATAGCAGGCGAGGATGTCGTCGCAGGCCAGCGCAATGTGCTGTATCCCTTCGCCATTGTAGGCCATCAGGAACTCCTCGATCTGGCCGCCACCGCGGGACTCCTCGTTCAGCGGGATGCGGATCTTGCCATCCGGTGCCGTCATGGCTTTCGACAAGAGACCCGTGTGCTCACCCTCGATATCGAAGTAGCGTATTTCGCGAAACCCGAACAGCTCCTCATAATACCGGGCCCAATAGGCCATGCGACCGCGGTACACGTTGTGGGTGAGGTGGTCCAGGGTGTGAAAGCCGAGGCCCGCGGGCTTCCTGTCTGCGCCGGGCACCCAATGAAAATCGATGTCATAAATGCTCTGCCCTTCCGCGTAGCGGTCAATCAGGTAGAGAATCGCGCCACCGATGCCGCGGATGGCGGGCAGGCGCAGTTCCATTGGGCCGGTTTCCACCGTAACCGGCTGCGCGCCTTTCTCCAGCGCCCGGTTGTAGGCCAGCGTTGCGTCCTGCACGCGAAACGCCATGCCGCAGGCCGACGGTCCATGTTCGCGAGCGTAGTACCAGGCGTGACTTCCGGGCTGGTAGTTGGTCAGGAAGTTGACATCACCCTGCCGCCACAGCGCCACATCCTTGCTGCGATGCCGGGCCACGCAGGTAAACCCCATGGATTCGAACACCGGCTCCAGCACGCCCGGCGCCGGTGCGGTGAATTCGACGAACTCGAATCCGTCCAGGCCCATGGGGTTTTCGAACAGATCTGACATTGTGTGCCTCCCGGGGTGCCGCAGCCGCGAAATCGCCAACCGCTACCGAGTATAGGCACAGGTCAACATAGTTTCAAATGAAACTTTATCCCGCGAGTCGACCACATCATCCGGAGGAACGGTCCGCGTATACAAACCACGCACGGGGAACCGCGGGACGGGACTCGCCCGCCATCCCCCCTGCAACTACTCTGCAGACTGGCTTTCGCAGCGAGACCATCATGCCCCTGAAAACCGATACGCGATCGATTCTGCAACTGGGCGCAGCACTGTGTCTCAGCCTGGTACAGACCGCCGCACACACCGCAGAGGCCTCCGCCGGCGCGGCCGGTCAGAGTACCCGGGCGTTCTTCGGGGAGCTCCATGTGCACACCATGAACTCCCCCGACGCGTTCATGCTCAACGTGAGGACGACACCCGATGATGCCTACCGTTTTGCGCGGGGAGAGGCCATCCCCCACATCAGCGGCGTTACCATCCAGCTGCGTGCGCCACTCGATTTCGTCGCTATTACCGACCACTCCGAGTACATGGGCATATTGCCGCGCCTGTTCGAACCGCAGGGCGCATTGGCGGGCCTGCCGATTGCCGCCCGCCTGGCTGACGAGGACCCGGAGCGGCGGCAGGCCGCGGTGCTGGAAGTGCTGATGACCCTGGGCGACAACAACCCCATGCCGGCACTGGTGGACCAGGCGCTGCGCCAGTCCATCTGGCAGGAGTATGTACGCAGCGCCGAGCGCCACTACCGGCCCGGAGAATTCAGCACCCTGATCGGCTACGAATGGACCTCCTCCGGCGCCATGGAGGAAGTCAACCTGCACCGCAACGTTATCTTCCGCAGCAGCCGGGTGCCCGCCCAACCTTTCTCCAGCTTCGACAGTGTTGAGCCACGCGCACTGTGGGCCTGGCTGGATGAGCAGCGCACACACGGCATTGAAGGTATGGCCATTGCCCACAACAGCAACCTGAGCAACGGCCTGATGTTTCCCACCGACGTCGCGTTTGGCGGCGAGGCCATTGATGCCGACTATGCGGCCCTGCGTCAGCGCAACGAACCGCTGGTTGAAATTTCCCAGATCAAGGGCAGCTCGGAAACGCATCCGCTGCTGTCACCCAACGATGAATGGGCAAGTTTCGAGCTGCTGGAAGACCTGCTCGGTGGCCGCGGCACCCTGGGCAAAGTGCAGGGAAGCTACGTGCGCGATGCCTGGCTGTCGGGCCTGCTGCTGCAGACGCAGCAGGGCTACAATCCCTACCGCTTCGGCGTGATCGCCGCCAGCGATAGCCATAATTCCGGCTCACAGGTGGAAGAGGACAACTACCACGGCAAGATCGGCAGCGCTGATGGCACGCCGGAGACACGCCGGGGTGGCAGTTTCATCAACACCCATCACATCAAATACAGCTCGGCGGGACTGGCCGGCGTCTGGGCCACCGAGAACACCCGCGAGGCCCTGTACGATGCGCTGGCGCGGCGGGAGACCTTTGGCACCAGCGGGCCGCGCATCAGCGTGCGCTTCTTTGCCGGGGCGGGCTGGCCCGACGACCTGCTTACCCGGCCGGATTGGGTGCAACAGGCCTACGCGACAGGCGTTACCATGGGCGGTGAACTCGCACAGGCCACGGGCGCCGGCCCCGAGTTCCTGCTGTGGGCCGCAAAAGATCCCGGTAGCGCCTGGCTGCAGCGGGTACAGATCGTCAAGGGCTGGGTGGAGGACGGCGCAACCCGGGAGACCGTGTTTGATGTCGGCTGTGCGGACGGGCTGAACCCGGACCCACGCACCCACCGCTGCCCGGACAACGGCGCTGCCGTGTCCCTGGAGACCTGCGAGTATGATCGTCACAAGGGCGACGGCCAGATCGCCGTCCGCTGGCGCGACCCGGGCTTCAACCCGGAACAACCGGCCTTCTACTACGCCCGCGTACTGGAGA
>DIAF01000032.1:0-44425 GCA_002414665.1 Halieaceae bacterium UBA5085 | reverse complement strand
CCCCACCTGCCGCTGGAGCACCTGGGACAGCCTGCGCACTGGCCTGCCGCTGCCAGAGGAGGTCCCTGCCACCCTGCAGGAGCGCGCGTGGACCTCGCCGATCTGGTACCGGCCACCGGCGGCGCACTGACGCCCGGCGCCGGTGGCGCTAACGCTGTACCGGCGCCGGCCGCTGACCGCGCACCAGCTTGCCGGGCAAGGCACCTGTCGCCTCGCCATTGCGGTAGACCGGAACGCCACTGACGAGGGTCGCCACATAACCTTCAGCGCGCTGCACCAGGCGCCGCCCGCCGCCGGGCAAATCGTAAGTGATTTCCGGCACATGCAGGGCCAGCCGGTCAAAATCAATCACGTTGATATCGGCCTTGTACCCCGGGGCCAGCAGGCCGCGGTCCTCGAGCCCCATGATGCGCGCTGTTGCCCTGCTCAGGCGATGCACCAGCTCTGGCACGGGAATCCTTCCTGCAGGACGGTCGCGCCCCCAATGGCTGAGCGCAAAGGTCGAGTAGCTACCGTCGCAGATAGTGGATGAGTGTGCACCGCCGTCGCCCAGACCCGGCAAGACATCCGGGTGGCGCAGTATTTCGCCCACCGCATCGAGGCTGCCATCGGCATAGTTGGCCATCGCCAGATACAACACCGTACCGCGCTCGCCCTGGACCATAAGGTCGTAGGCCAGCTCTGCCGCGCTGATGCCCTGCGCCTGCGCGCGCCCGGCAATGCTCTGTTCCCAGGGCTGCTCGTAATCCGGTGGATCACCGAGCAGGAACATATAGTCAAAGTCGCGCACCATGCGACCGAGCACCAGCGCCGGATCGGGATCTGTCGGTTCGGCCAGAATGCGTGCGCGACGTTCAGGGTCACGCAGCGCGGCCAGGCGCTCGACGAGCGGCAAGTCCGCGACCTCGCGGTAACCTGCAGTGGTGTAAAACGGGTTGAGGGTAAGCTCTACGCCCAGCATCATTCCGATCGCCCGCGGCATCACCTGCCCCTTGACAGTAACCCCGGCCGCATTGGCCTCCTCCAGACCTTTTAGCAAATGCGGCCATATCTGTGGACCGGTATTGCCTGTTCCCATGGAAAATGTCAGCGGGCGCCCGGACGTCTCCGCGAGCTGGCGAAGAACGCTGACATCCTTGCCGGGCAGGTGCACATCCTCCACGATCTGAAACACACCTTTACCAACCTTGCGCAAGGTGCGCGCGAGCGCCAGCAGCTCTTCGTTGGTGGCATCCAGAGTCGGAATTGGCGAGCCGTCGCTGGCCCGGTGGAACAGCGTGCGCGATGTGCCAATCCCCATGGCGCCGGCTTCCAGCGCCCGCTCCAGCAGCGCGCACATCTGGTCGATGTCGACCTGGGTTGCAGGTTCCCGCCGGGCACCGCGTTCACCCATCACATAAACTCGCAGGGCCGCGTGCGGCAGATAGCCGCCAACGTCCATATCGTAGTCGCGCCCAGCCAGTACATCGAGGTATTCCGGGAAGCTTTCCCAGGTCCAGGGTAAGCCTTCCGCAAGTACCGGGAAGGGTATGTCCTCCACGCCGTCCATGAGGCGAATCAGCGTATCGCGGTCCTGCTTTCGACAGGGGGCAAAGCCGACACCGCAGTTGCCCATAATGGCGGTGGTGACACCGTGGCACGATGAGGGGCGGAGACGGTTCTCCCAGGTCACATGGCCATCGTAGTGTGTATGCACGTCAACAAATCCGGGAGTTACCAGCATTCCGCGCGCGTCTATCTCTTCTCGACCCCGCCCCAGGCTACGCCCTACTGCGGCAACGGCCGAGCCGTTGATAGCGACATCCGCGACATGCGGTTCACCGCCGCTGCCGTCTACTACCGTGCCGCCACGGATGACCAGATCAAATTCGCTCATGCTGTCTGCTCCTCACACGTCTCAATCACACGACCCATTTTCACCGTACCGCGAATGGTGCTGCGCTGCACAATACGTGTCTCGTCTACCGGATGGCCGAAGGCCATATGCATGGTGCGGCGGTTATCCCAGGCGACAACGTCGTTGTTTTCCCAAAGGTGGATATACTGGAAGCGCGGCTGCAGCGTGTGCGCGACCAGCTTTTCAATCAGCGCGTCACTCTCCGCCTGCGGCATGCCCTCAATGCACTGAATATTCAGAGTACTGATATTCAGAATGCGCCTGCCGGTTTCCGGATGTACCCAGACCAGCGGGTGGGCTACAGGCGGGAAGGTGGGCAGGCCCTTGATGGAAGACTTGAGCAACTTGCCACCCGGGGTGTTAAAGCGCATGGCGCTCAAGTCCGGGCAAAAGATATAGCGTGCCTCAAGCCCCTCAATATGCTTCTGTGTTGCTGCATCCAGCGCATCATAGGCCAGTGCGGTGTCGATCCAACCGGTCTGCCCCCCGTGCTCACTGTTGCGCACCATACGCAGGACAGCCCCCGCGTTGGGTGTAGTGGTAAACGCGAGGTCCGTGTGCCAGGGAATGCGGCCATACGTGGCGACACCGTCGAACTCGTATACGGGACCCGTGAGCGTTTTCTCGTTGCTGAGCAGAATGAGTTCGGGATACCCGGGCAGGCGGAAGTGCTCGATGGGATGAGGCTCCAGATCACCGAGGCAGCGTGAGATATTCAACAGCGCCTCCGGCGATGTGCCTATGCCGCGAAACAGGATCACGCCCGCGTCCAGCCATAGATCGCGCAGCGCGCGCGCTGATGCCTCGGAAATGGCATTGTCCGGGTCCAGTCCCAGCACCTCGACACCCACACCCCCGGATAGCGGGCAGACAGTAAAGTCCATGGCATAACCTCCTTAATCTGACACTCACGGACCCGTGCACTGCCGCCTCGCTCCGCAATTATTCGTCGCTGCAGGGCGTACGGTGACCGGCCCGACCGGTACACTATACCTAAGGCTCTACACCGTGCGCATAACACAAATGCACTAGTGGAAAAGCCGTGCGCTACTGGTTCAGGCAAACGACTGCCACCCGCCGCTAACGCCACACGAGAGGAAAATACGCACATGAAGGTGCCTGAAACACTGACCTCCGCGCTGTTTGACAGCCTGCTGCAAGAGCCACCCTGGCTAAGCTTCCTGTCGGAACTGGAGCAATACCTGGACGGGCAACACGCGACGATGGTGCTGCGCCGCCCCAGACCAGGAGATCCCGGGGTGTTGATCTCCACTCAAAGCAATACGGCGGCACTGGTACTGCTGCAAAACAGCATCTTTCGCGAGAGCCCGTTCCTCGACCTTCCCCTGGACGACATCGCCATACTGAGCGAGATGCTGAGCAGGCAGGAGCTCACCCAGCGGCACACCAATTTTTTCACCTACCTGCAGGACTACGGGGCGACGGACGACCTGATAGGAATCAACCTGGAGGACCCGGAAACCGGTATGGTCTTCCGCCTGCGCTGCGCCCGGGCGCGCGGCCAAGCGCACTTCAGCGCCGGAGATCGTGCAAAGCTGGCTGCCTTGATACCCTGGCTGCGCACTGCCATCGCGCTCTATGCACGCCTTGCGAAACGTGACTACCAGCTCAGCATTTCCGATGCGACGGTGGACCAGCTTGCCATCGGCTCCCTGGTCCTCGGCGACGGCGGCGAGGTACTGATCGCCAACCCGGTCGCCGACCGGGTATTGCAACATGCCGACGGGCTGCTCATCGATGCCGGCTGCTTGCGGTGCAGCTCAAGCGAAAGCACCGTCATGCTGCGCGCCGCGTTGAACCGGCTGACACGCGATGCTTCAGCGCAACGAACCGAGTCGCTGCAGATATTGCGACCGGCAGGCCAGCACTGGAGTGTGCTGATGCAACGCATAGCACCCCAACCCGGAATCGAGGAAAGCGCTTCGATGACCACGCTGCTGCTGTTTCGCGATGCTGCCGGCACACAGATCATTACCGAGGAACTGCTGATGGAATTGTTCGCCCTGACGCGTGCCGAAGCCATACTGACAAAACGCCTGGTGGAGGGTGAGAGCCTTGCCGAGATATCAGACAGCCTGGGACGTTCGCGCCACACAACACGCGCACAGCTGGCGGCCATCTTTTCCAAGACCGGTACGAACAGGCAACCACAGCTGGTCAGCCATGTCCTGCGTGCCGCCCAGCAGATGTGGGGAGAGTAGCAGCGAAACAGCAGTTCAGCCCGACGAGCGCCATCGCCGGGCCGAACCGGAACAGGTCAGAAGGTGTACTGTGCCTCCAAACCGTAGGTGCGCGGGTTGCCGAAGAAGCTTACCGTGAACGGGCCGAAGGGTACGGTGTTCAGACGGTATTCCTCATCCAGCAGGTTCTTGCCCCAAAGCGCAACCTGCAGCTGGTTATCGCCGACCGGGATATTGATCAGCGTAAGGCGTCCGTTGAGAGTGCCGTAGCCGTCAATATCCGAAACCGCTTTCTGCTCGGGCTTCACATAGGGCGTATATTCGCTGTTATAGCTGTAATCGAGGCGCCCCATAAGGTCCCCGTAGTCGCTGCGCAGCATGGTGTACTCGACACTCAGGTTGACCGTGTGCTCGGGTGTATATTGTGTAAAGCGTTCATCTGACACATCGACAGTTTCACCCAGCACTGGATCGAACTCCAGGAACTCAGTGAACTCGGAGTCCAGATAACCGTAGTTCGCGCTCAGCATCAGATCGGCCGTCGGCATGTAGACAACCTCCAGCTCCACGCCCTGTTTAACCGATTTACCGGCGTTCTCGATGACCGATGCCACACCGCCATCGCGGGGTATGAATACCGAAAGCTGAATATCCGATTCGTCGTTGTAGAACATTGCGCCGTTCAACTGCAGCGTGTTGTCCAGCCAACGGCTCTTGAAGCCGATCTCGTAGGAATCAATCTCCTCTGGATCAAAGCCCACATTGAAGTTTTCAATGCTGCCTGCTTCACCGTTGAAACCACCTGCCTTCCAGCCCTTCGCATACTTGGCGTAAGCGTTGAACTCGTCAGTGAACTCGTAGCTGAAGATCAACGTGGGCGCCACATTGCTGTAATCATCAGTGTTTTCACCGGCAAAGGGCGGATTGTCGTTCGGGTGATCGATGTAGACCGTCTTTTCCTCCTCTGTCCAGCGAATGCCAGCCGTAATCGTCAGACGGTCATCCAGCACCGGCGGGCGCCAGTCGGCCTGACCGTAGACGGCAAACTGATCTGACTCCAGACCATAGGCGTTGCGTGACAACAGTGGGCCAAAGAAGGAGTTCAAAGGCTGCAGCGGGTTGTACACATCCGCGTCTTCTTCAAAATAGTACAGCCCCATCACATAGTTCAGTCGCTCATGTGAGCCGGTGAGCTGCACTTCATGCGATTGCTGGGTGTACTCTTCTTCGATTGCCGAGTGGAACAGAGAAAATGGCGTGCCGTCGTTATCCAGACTCTGGGCAAAACTCAGATCCCGGTGGTTGTAGACATACTTGATCGACGCATCACCCAGAATCCCGGCATTGCCCAGGTCATAATCCAAGGTCAGGGTGTTGCTGGTGGAATCGAACTCCTCATAGACATCGGCGTCGATACTGTTCGCCTCGAGATTATCCGTCTCGCTGGTTAGAAACTGGGCAAGGTCTCCCGGCAGGGGAAAGCCAAAGGTCAGGCTGGTCGGATCGAAACTCGTGAACTGGGGTTTGCCTGGTGTATTTTCGACATCGACCTCATCCAGCGAATATCTAACCGAAAAGCGGTCGCTGACATCCCAGAGAAGGTCCAGGCGGGCAACCGTACTGGAGGCAGCATTCTGCTCATCTTCAGCACCCGGGGGATTGGCCGGAATCGGCTGGCCGGTGAAAGGGTGTGTGATCGTGGTCCCCGGTGCGGCCGGTACATTGTCGTAGAAGCCATCGCGGTCATCCCAGGCAAGACTCACACGGCTTTTCAGGTTCCCCGCGCCACCGAGATCAAGCTGAGGCAGGTTCAGGCTGCCATCCAATTCGGTATAACCGAAATTGCCCACGCCCGCACGCAGCCGGCCACCGAGTTCTCCGGTAGGTTTCTGCGTGACCACGTTGACCGCCCCGCCAGAGGTGTTGCGGCCAAACAGCGTGCCCTGGGGGCCACGCAGTATCTCAATACGCTCCACTTCCGCGAGCCGGAAGACGTTGCCGGAAAACTTGCCTACATAGGCCCCGTCCAGATAAATGCCTACGGTAGGCTCCCAGTAAATGCCGGGGTTGGACGTCACGGAGCCGCGAATGGCCACCGTTGCCTTGGCCGTGTTCGACGGCAGCGGCGCGACCTTGACGTTGGGCGCGATCGTTGCGAGGTCAACCAGGTCACGGATGCCGCGCTGTTCAAGCTCGTATTGGCCGAACGCGGTGATTGCGATAGGCGCGTCCTGCAGTGACTGCTCGCGTTTCTGGGCGGTGACGACGACCTCTTCGAGCCCCTGTGCCTGCGCCTGGGTAGTTGCGAGCACTGCCGCGGCAATGAGTAATTTCGGAAAGTGTTGCAGGACAGGTTTGGATGCAACCTTATTCATACTCTTGAATCCCCTTTTCTAGTTATCGGTTGATACATCAACGCATCGCCGACACCCTACGCCCCCCATACGACACCGGCATCCCCCAAATGCGTTAGATAGTCGCCGAGCCCACCTGGTAGTAGCTGTCGATGTCCGCCCGGTGGACAACACCGGCAATGCGCACAATGCCGTAGGACAGATACTGGCGCACATACAGCACCTCCGCGCCGGAATGCTGCAGCGTCTTCAGCGCCTCTTCCAGCGTGGCCTGATATGACACCGGGGCCACATCCAGCCGTTTGGCCGGGATCGCCAGCAGGTCAATCGGCGGTGCGGAGACCGGATCAGCACCCTCCTCTGCCAGGTCTTCAGCCTGCTCAATATACCGCGCCAGATCAGCAGTGAGCAGCAAGGACACCGGTCCGCTGCTGCCCTCCACCAGCAGCCAGCGGGTTCCCGCCGACAGCACCGCGGCGGCACCCTCCGCATCCAGCAGACGGGGCGTGACTTTCACGCTGCGCTCCATGATGGCGCCAACGCCGACCCGCCGCAGCGCCTGGGTCAGAGGAGAGGTGTCATAGCCCAGGCCCTGCGCCTTCAGCATGCTCTGGAATACGGCCTTTTTGCCGAACACCTCGCTGGTCACCAGACTGGCCACGGTAATGACCAGCATGCCCGGCATGATGATGTGCGGATTGTGGGTAAATTCGAGCAAGGCCATCAGCGCCGCCAGCGGGGCCTGCAACACAGCCCCCATCATGGCGCCCATGCCCAGCATGGCATAGAAGCCCACGCTGGAGGCCTGCTCCGGCATGAATGCAGCACCAACCAGACCCAGTGCCCCGCCGAGCGTGGCACCCGTGACCAGGGTGGGGCCGATGATACTGCTGGGCATGCCCAGCCCCACGGTCACGCTGGTCGCGACCAGCTTCGCCACACCGACGCCCAGCAGCACCCAAAGCGCCAACTGGCCGTTAATCGTCTGCTCCACCGTGTCGTAACCGATGCCCATCACCTCCGGCACCAGCAAGGCAAACGGCACCATGAACAGGCCCGCCATGAGGAGGCGCAGCATGATAGGTCGACTGTCGAAGCGCCCAGCCGATTCAATCAGCTGGATGAACAGGGCTGCGGCAACGCCAATCAGGGCCGCGACCAGCAGGATCCAGGGAATCTCCCAGAGTGACTGCAAAGTGACTAACGGCACCTCGAACGCGGGCTCTGCACCGTATACCGCCCTTGTCAGTACCGCCGCGGACACCGCGGCGAGAATAACCGGTGTAAACACCCCGATGGTGTATTCCATCATCACCACTTCCATGGCGAAGATCACCCCGGCGATGGGCGTATCGAAAGACGCGGCAATGGCGGCGGCAACGCCGCAGGCCACCAGCGTACGAATACTGTTGTTGGGTAGCCGCAGCCACTGCCCCAACAGGCTGGAAAAGGCCGCCCCCAGATGCACCGCCGGCCCCTCGCGCCCCGCGGATTGGCCGGTAACCACTGTGCCGACCCCCAGCAGGAACTGGATCGCCGCACCCCGCAAGCGCATGTAGCCCTGGTGGTAGTTCAACCGATGCATGACATGCGCCACGCCGACTCGCCGGTCGCTTACCGAAAGAAAATGCAGAAAGGCACCGAGCCCGAGTGCACCGGCAAGGGGCAGCCACATGCGCACGACCTGGCTCAACTGCTCGAACGCCTCACTGTCAGCACCCGGCAGGAAATATTCCAGGGGCCACTCTATCGCGCTGCGAAACAACAGGATAACGGCGCCGGTACCCAAACCGGACAGCAGGCCCAGCAGCGCCAGTTGCAGCACGCCCTCCCCGCTGGAAAGGCGGCTGCCAAAGTGCGTTGACACACTGTCTTTGACTTCACGTCCACGCCTGAGCATTGCTTCTCCCAACCACGACAACCCTGCCCCTGACCATAGCGCCAGTGATGCGGGTTGTACACCGCAGGAGTGAACAGGCAAGAAAGGATCTGTGGGCGCACCATCCGGACACCATCGACAGAATCCTGGCTCAGCAAAGGTTGTCCCGCATCAGCAAGGCCACAAAAAATTGTCAACAGATTTGTTGAATTGTTATCATACCCCTCCGCACCGGTCAGTCCAACGCAGTCTACAGCGAGGAATTTCTCATGAGCAGACAGATAATCGACCTTTCCATCTACCTCGAAAATGACGTCATCTCTGATCCTCCCGGCTACCAGCCAAAAATCCACTACATAGATCACCAGGCCTCGCTTCCCGATATCCTCGGCTTTTTCCCTGGATTGCAGGCCGACGACTTGCCCGACAGTGAAGGCTGGGCGGTAGAGAAGGTGGAACTGATCACCCACAACGGCACCCATCTGGATGCGCCCTGGCACTTCGCCTCCACCATGAACGGCGGCGAGCGAGCCATCACCATCGACGAAGTGCCGCTGGACTGGTGCTTTCAGCCCGGGGTAAAACTCGACTTTCGCCATTTCGAGGACGGATACGTGGTAACCGCAGAGGACGTGGAGGCGGAGCTGGCGCGGATCGGCCACACTCTACAGCCGCTGGAGATCGTCCTCGTAAACACAGCCGCCGGCACCCGCTACGGCGATGACGACTACGTCTCAGCCGGCTGCGGCATGGGCTACGAAGCCACCATGTACCTGCTGGAGCGGGGCGTGCGTGTGACTGGCACCGACGGCTGGAGCTGGGACGCGCCTTTCGTTCATACCGGACAACGCTACGAAACGACAAAAAATGCGGGGCTGATCTGGGAGGGGCACAAGGCCGGGCGGGATATCGGATATTGTCACCTGGAAAAGCTGCACAACCTGGAAGCACTGCCGCCAACCGGTTTCGAGGTGTCCTGCTTTCCCTGCAAGATACGCGGCGCCTCAGCGGGGTGGACCCGCGCCGTAGCGATCATCCAGTAGGCCTGCGCGGAATCAGGTTTTAGGGCCGCCGGCAACGTACAGCACCTGGCCCGAGACAAACGAGGAGCGCTCGTCGACAAAGAACGCCACTGCATGAGCAATATCTTCAGGGGTGCCGGCGCGACCGACGGCGATATCTTTCACCATATCCGCCTCCATCTCCTCGACACTGACGCCCACCTCCTGGGCCATGCTGCGGGTCATGTCGGTCACGACGAAGCCAGGCGCAATCGCGTTAGCGGTGACGTTGAAGGGCCCCAGCTCCAGAGCCAGGGTCTTGGTCAAACCCTGTACGCCAGCCTTGGCGGCGGCGTAGTTGGCACCACCCACCAGGCCCAGAGCCCCGGTGCTGGAGAGGTTGATGATCCGGCCCCATTTCGCCGCGCGCATGAATGGCGCCAGTTCCCGACTCATCAGAAAGGCACCACGCAGGTTCACGTCCAGTACCAGCTCCCATTCAGCCAGGCTCATCCGATGTGCCATACGGGAACGCATGACGCCGGCATTGTTCACCAGCACCAGCGGAGGCCCCAACTCATCGCTAATGCGGGTAACCGCTGCGGCCACGGAGGCCTCATCGGCCACGTTCACGGTAATCGCCAGAGCCCGGCTACCCAGAGCCTCTAACGCTGCCACAGTGGCTGCACACTGGCTGACGTCGACATCCAGGATCGCGATATCCAGACCGTCACCGGCCAATCGTTTCGCGATTGCTGTACCGATACCGCGGGCACCGCCCGTTACCACTGCCACTTTGCTCATTGCACTGCCCCTTTATTCATTTTCCGGCCAACAGATCCTGCGCAAGCTCGGCGAGTAAAAACTTGCGCGGACGTCCAGTCGCGGTGACCGGCACCTGCTCCGGGCGGATAAAGATTACGTGTCTGGGCATCTTGAAGCGGGCCAGACGAGGCGCACAGAATTCGATCAACTCAGCCTCGGTGACCTGCGGTTGCGATGGTGCCACCACACAAGCGATGCCAACCTCTCCCATGCGCGTATCCGGCACGGCTACCACATGTACCTCACTGATCGCAGGGTGCGTCGCGAGCACCTGTTCTACCTCCAGCGGCAACACCAGTTCTCCACCGCAGCGGTAACTCTCCTTGGTGCGCCCTTTGAGAGTGATGTAACCCTCTTCATCCAGAATGCCCAGGTCTCCTGTGCGGAACCAACCCTCGTCGTCATGGGCTGCGGCGGTCTCGGCAGGCTTGTTGTAATAACCGCGCGTGACACCCATTCCCTTCATGCGCAATTCGCCCAGGGAACCCCGAGACAATTCGGCCCCAGAGGCGGAATCCACGACCCGGTAGACAACGAGCTTGCCGTCATTGTCCGGATCACCCGCCACACCGACGTCACGGAGGCGACCGTTGCTATTTCTCAACCGCTCTGAAGGGTCGTCCGGGCGAGTCACCGTCGAGGATGCCGTGGCCTCCGTCATGCCGTAGCCCGTTGTTACTTCAATGGGGCCGAACAGTGAGGCAATGCGATCCCAAATGTCGGGCGGCGACTTCCCTCCGGAAGAGAGCATGGCGGTGAGCGACCCCAGCTCATAGGGCTGCCGCTCCAGTTCATCCAGCAGGGACAGGGTCATGGTAGGGATCAGCAGTATATCGTTGGCGCGGTGCTCGCCGACCGCGCGCAGGGTTTTGGCAGCGTCGAATTGCAGCTGGGGAATCACCGCGCCACCCACCATTAGAGCGGCCAGCAGCCCCTCAACGTAACCGTAGACATGGTACATGGGCATCGCAAACAGAATACGTCGTCCATCCTCGAAGGCCCTGCCAAAAGCACTGCCGTAGGCCGTGCGCAGTAACATGTCATGGGTCAACATGACGCCCTTGGGGCCACCGGTAGTGCCCGAGGTGTAGATGATGTCCGCGGTCGCCCGGGGGTCCGCAAAGGTGGCCATTGGCGCGGCGTTGCCGCTATCGAGTTCCGCCAGCGGGCGGGCCCCCGGACGCAGGGCACGATCGGAAGTCGGGAATACAAAGACGCGCTCGAGATCAGGAAACCGGGCGCCACCGCCCGCCCGCTCCCAGCCGGGCGCCAGCTGGTCAAGCATCTCGAGATAATCAAGATTGCGGAAACTGTCCATGGTTACCAGGCAACGGGCGTCGGACTGTTCCAGAACATAGGCAAGCTCGTCTCGCCGGTTGAGGAAATTGATCGGAACCGCCGTGGCTCCAACACGAGAGATCGCAAACTTGAGAGCCACAAACTCGGGATAGTTGGCCATGATCAGGGCAACGTGATCGCCAGGGCGAATGCCTGCATGCTGCAAACCATAGGCGAGACGGGTAGCCCACTGGTCGACCTCCCGGTAGCTGAAACTGACATGGTCGGTGACGATGAACTCGCGATCAGGCCATGTCCGGGCGACCTCATCCAACGCCTGGTCCAGGGTGCGCGCCACCCACGCCGGATGACGACTTTCCAGCGCCTGCTGACGCTCGACCACGGATTTCCGCATGCTCATGAATGTCCCCCTCAAGACAACCACAAAGGTTGCCGGTTAGCGTTTTAGCACCACCGAGCCACCATTGGCGCCGAGACCCAGCACCGCAGACAAACCGACCTTGGCGCCCGCCACCTGTCGCCCCTCGGCTTCGCCGCGCAACTGCCAGGTGAGTTCACAGAGTTGCAGTACCGCCTGGGCTGTGGTCGCCTCCCCAAAAGACAGGAAGCCACCGCCGGGGTTGAGAGCAAGATCCCCGTCCCGGGCATAGCGGCCACGCGCCAGCATCCAGTCGCTCTGGCCGGGCTCGACAATACCAAACAGCTCCGGCCAGGCCAGCAGGTGCCACGCTGAATTATCGGCCATCTCCAGAATATCGACGTCTCTGGGCCCCATGCCTGCCATCTTCAGAGCGCGACTGACCGCCCCCACCACTTCGCTGGTATGCGCCACACCGGGCAAGACATTATTGGCAATGGTGGGAATGCGTCTTGCCGGATCGCCAAACTGGCCCGACCCCACGGCACAGCCCGCGACCTGCACAGGATCCCGGTCGACATGCGCGAGAAACCGTTCACTGCCCAACACCAGAGCGGCCGCGCCATCGCTCACCGGGCAGATCTGCAATAAATGCAACGGATCGGAGACCATCGGCGATGCCAGTACCTCAGCCACCGTCAACGGCTCGCGGTAACGGGCATAAGGGTTACCCGCGGCATTACTACGCATCTGGACGGCCGCCAGTGCAAGGGTCTCAGGCGTGGTGCCGTATTCATGAAAGCGGCGCTGTGCCTCCAGCGCCCAGTAGGCGGGATTAGTGGCACCCATCGCGACCCAGCGCAGGTAGTCGGAGTCGCTGATATCGTCCTGGCTACCCGGCGGTCGCGGAATGAACCCCTTGGGCATCCGCTCCGCTCCCACGACGGCCACTGCGTCGTGCTGCCCGCTCGCAATCATCGCCCAGGCCGTGTGAAAAGCGATAACGCCTGCAGCGCAGGCGCCGCCCACATTGATACAGGGAATACCCTGCTCAGACACCGTCTGCACAACTTCGTTGGCATGCAGTCCCCAGCCCATACCCCCCTCAAAACGGGAGCTGGCGGCCACCATGCCTTCGACCTGCGGCCAGCCAATTCCCGCATCCATGAATGCGGCCTGCAGCGCCTCTACGGCCAAAGCAACCTGGGGCTTGTTCGGCCATTTCCCCCACGGGTGGGCGCCGACGCCGAGGACATAAACTGGCTTCACTGCGCGTCCCTCCCCGTTATCTCGGGAGCAAACTTGTACGTCATCACTTTTCCCCGATCCGGATCCGTGAACAGGCATTCGGATATCAGCTTCACCGTCTCGCCGATACGGATGTTGTCGAGATCAAAACCAGACAACATTCCCATCACCCGAATCCCCTCCGGCAGATCCACCAAGCCAAGCGCATAGGGCTCCCAGTTATCGATTCGAAACAGGTTTGGCGGCTGGTAGCGCTGTATCGTATAACTGTAAAGTATGCCCCGACCCTCCAGCAGCTTTTCCTCCAGAGACGTTGACGAGCAATCGGGGTTGCGGCAGCTGACAGTCCGTGGGAAATACACACTGCCACATCCCCCGCAACTGGAAGCACACAAGCGGACACCTTCGGAACCTTCTGCCATCAAGCCGTCGACAACGAAGCTCTTTGCTTCATGCATCATGGCTGTCTCCCTACAAGGATAGAATGTCGCGGGTTTCGTGGAAGTAATGTGTCCCGGTATCCGCGTCCACCACATCTGCCTCGTGGCGCACATAACGCCGCCCGCGCTTTTCGTACTTGTCCACGGCGCGAGTCGTGATACGGACCGTTGCACCGACGGGAATCGGCGCCAGGATTTCAGAATCGTGATAAGTGTGGATCGAGCCGATCGCAAAAGGGCGGGTGTGGTCGAACTGCACAGAGAGGATGAAATGCGATACCAGCAGCGGTGGTACGATGGCGCCTCCAAAGGGAGACTCTCCGGGGATATGCCACGAGTTCATTCTCCAGGCCTCGTACCAGGGGTTAAAGTCCTCGACGCCATCGGCATAGAGGATAATCAGCTCCGGAGTCATGTGAAGATCACGCGACAGCTCATCCCCTACCTGCACCATATCCCAGTAGGTCTCGGCATCCTGCTCCAGACCCCGGATGAACGCTCGTGTCTGTTCTGCCTGGATGGCACTCTGAGGGCGCAATTGATTTAACGCCGCCGTTGTCTCTTTCATTGCCCTGCTCCTTGCTGTTGTCATGTGCCGCACTCTGCCGATGTTCTCACCAGGTCAACCACCGACGCTGACCTCCACCCAACCGACCGTTTTTTTCTCGCCCGCTTCGTTGTCACACCAGACCTCTACCTTGAACCGGTAGCCATCGCCTTCCGGTGTCTTGGCGGAAACCACCCCGTGGGTAGTAATGACTTCATTCGCCAGGGTAGAGGCAATGTATTTGCAAACTATCCGCGCGTTGCGAAACAGGTCAGCGCCAAAATGATTGACGCACATCTCAGCGATATAGGCGGAGGACATTTCCCCAGTCTGGATCGGGGCATCAAGCCCGGTGGAATCCGCGTAATCCGGATCCCAGTGATTTGGATTGAAGCGCCCCCAAAGCCGCGATCCCATTAACTGAATTACGGCCCGCTTTTTCACCGGCTGCAATTCGTAGCCGACTGGTGTGTCGCGGGTTATGCGTACAGAGGGGAATTCACTGTCAGCGCGCTGATTCATATTGTCGATTTCCTTTACATTTTCCGCTCGGCAGTGCCCACAAAAAGCCGCGAGCATGATCCAAATCATAGTCCAGACAAATTAAGTTCAACATATATGTTGACTAAATGCAACGCACTTGTTGATAATTTGTCCAGCCTGCGCCCAGCAAGATCCTGACCGGAGATACAACCCGGCTGGGCCGCCAAGACCACCAGAAGGAGAACCAGATGACCAAGATGCCCAAAGACATGATCGATGTACTGATCGTCGGTGCCGGATTTGCGGGCTTGAGAGCCTTGTACACCTTGCGAAAGGAGGGGCTGAACTGCAGAGTCATCGAAGCCTCGGACGAAGTCGGCGGTGTCTGGAACTACAATCGCTATCCGGGCGCCCGCTGTGATGTTGAGAGTTATGACTATTCCTATGGGTTTTCGAAAGAACTTGAGCAGGAGTGGCGCTGGACCGAGCGCTACGCACAGCAAAGCGAAATTCTCGACTACATCCGCCATGTCGCAGACAAGTTTGAGCTGCGCAAGGACATTGAGTTCAGCACGAGGCTGGAATCCGCCACCTACAATGAGGCCGCGGCGAACTGGACGGTAACCACCAGTCGTGGTGGTCCCATTACCGCGCGCTTTGTGGTGATGGCGGTCGGGCAACTGTCGAAACCGAAGAAACCCGATTTTCCGGGTGAAGCCCATTTTCAGGGTGAGGTTTACCATAGCGCCCTGTGGCCCCGTCATCCGGTCGACTTCATCGGCAAGCGCGTCGGCATCATTGGCACCGGTTCATCCGGTGTACAGATGACCCCTGTCATTGCCGAAAAGGCGGCACATCTCTGCGTCTTCCAGCGCACAGCGAACTACAGCATTCCGGCATGCCACGCCCATATCAGCGACGCGGAAGACGCAGCCATCAAGGCCGACTACCCGGCCCGACGCGAACAGGCCCGCAATTCTCCCAGCGGTCTGGGATTCATACCCAACAAGAAGTCACTGCTGGAAGATCCACCCGATGTTCGCGAACAGGTTCTGGAGAGGGCCTGGAACCGCCTGGGATTCGGCTTTGCACTCGCCTATCACGACATCCTGCTCAACGAAGAGGCCAACGACAGGGTTGTGGAGTTCGTTCATCGCAAGATCGCTGAAAAAGTGCACGACCCCGTGGTGCGCGAAAAGCTCACGCCGCGCGGTTTTCCTTTCGGGGCCATGCGCCCGTCGGTGGACCACCGATTCTACGAAGCCTTCAATCGAGACAACGTGGAGCTGGTTGACATCAAGGAGCACCCTATCGTCGAATTCACCGCAAACGGTATCCGGACCAAGGCCGGAGAGTACCCGCTGGACATGATTATCTTTGCCACCGGGTTCGACGTGTTTACCGGCTCAATTCTCGCACCGGCGATTATTGGCCGTGGCGGTGTGACACTGAGAGAAAAGTGGAGCGATGGCCCCGCCAACTACCTCGGCTTGAGTACCACCGGATTTCCTAATCTCTTCATCATGGTCGGCCCTGGTAGTCCGTCGCTGCTCAGCAACGTGCTGGTCTCCACAGAAGACCACGCGGACTTTATTCGCGACATGATCACCGATATGAATGCCCGGGACCTGGATGAGGTGGAGGCACGACCTGATGCAGAGCAAAAGTGGGTTCAGCACGTGAATGAGCGCTCTCAGGAGACTCTCTACCCAAAGGCTCGTTCGTACTATATGGGTGACGAGGTTCCGGGCAAGCCGCACGTGTTCATGCCCTACTCTGGCGGCGTACGCGGCTATCGCCGCATCTTGCACAAGGTCATGGAAAACCAGTGGGAAGGTTTTGACATGCGAAAGGTGAATGCCCCCGACTGAGCAACACACGGAGCCGGAGTCAGGGCCACTATTCCCATAGTGGCCCTTTCTTTTGCGGCTACAGGACTTCGAACAGACCCGCAGCGCCCATGCCGCCGCCGACGCACATGGTGACTACCACGTAACGAACTCCGCGACGCTTACCCTCAATAAGTGCATGGCCCACCAG
The DNA here is from genome assembly GCA_002414665.1 of Halieaceae bacterium UBA5085. Classification (GTDB taxonomy): domain Bacteria; phylum Pseudomonadota; class Gammaproteobacteria; order Pseudomonadales; family Halieaceae; genus Haliea. The sequence goes on along the minus strand of DIAF01000032.1, from coordinate 27,853 downwards.
TCGCGAACCGGTCATGCCGTAGGGGTGGCCGATCGAAATGCCGCCACCGTTGACGTTGTAGAGCTCGGGATCAATGCCCAGAGTGTCGCGACAATAGACCGCCTGCACCGCGAACGCCTCGTTCAGCTCCCAGAGACCGATGTCACCAATACCCAACCCGTGCTGTTTCAGGAGCTTTGGAACCGCGTATACCGGCCCAATACCCATTTCTTCTGGTGCATTACCCACCACGCTCATGCCGCGGTAAAGACCCAACGGCTGCAACCCCTGCTGCTCGGCAAGCTTGCGTTCTACCAGCACACAGGCCGATGCGCCGTCCGACAACTGGCTGGCATTGCCCGCAGTAATGCAGCCGCCCTCGATAACCGGCCCAAGACTTTGCAGGCTTTCCAGCGTCGTATCAGCACGGTTACCTTCATCCCTGTCGAGGGTGACTTCCCGGTAGGACACCTCCCTGGATTCCTTGTCAACCAGCTTCTGTAACGCGGTTATTGGCACTATTTCAGCGTCGAGCCGGCCAGCAGCCTGCGCCGCCGCAGTACGCTGCTGCGACTGTAGCGCGTAGGTATCCTGCACCTCCCGGCTGATGCCATATTTGCTGGCCACATGTTCGGCAGTCAGGAGCATACCCATGTAGGCATGCTCCTGCTTCTGCACTACATTCTCGTCTGCTTCCTCTTGCACCCACTTGAGGTACTGGTTCTGCAGCGCGGATATATTGTCCTGCCCTCCGGCAACCACGACATCCATGCCTTCCACCATGATCTGTCTCGCAGCGGTCGCGACCGCCATAAGTCCGGAGGAACACTGACGGTCGATGGTTTGCGCCCCGGCCGTTACCGGTAACCCCGCGACCAGTGCTGCATTGCGGGCAACATTAAGGCCGGCGGTACCAGCTCCAAGCACCGTCCCGAGAATAACATCTTCTACTCGCTCAGCTTCTATGCCCGCTCGGTTTACAGCATGGGCAATCGCATGCCCTGCAAGAGTCGGGGATTTTATGTTGTTGAGAGCGCCGCGAAAGGCACGGCCTATGGGAGTACGGGCGGTAGAAACAATGACGGCTTCTCGCATGATCGGGGCACCTGATTAAAGAGGGAACGGATTTCGGGGAAAAAGCGCGGTAGTGCAGCCCCGTGGGGTGCAACTACCGCGAAGCGAACTCAGAAGTTGTAGACGACTTCCAGACCATAGGTTCTTGGTGGAGCCAACCACACCGTGCGTGAACCAATCGAAGTATTGTCGAAGCCAAAATGCGAGTAGACCTCGTCCTTCAGGTTGCGGCCAAACAGCGATACCTTCAGATTCTCTGCGGCATTGGTATATGAGAGGCTGGCATTGTAGAGCTCGTAAGCAGGAACAATCAGAAAGTTGAAATCATCACTGGCGACATCGTCCATGTAGGAGTAGGCGAGGCGCCAGGTAAGGTATCCGGCATTACCTACCGCGTGATCAAAAGTCACCGCGGCGCTGGTAGTGTTCTCGGGCACCATCTGCAGCTTGAAACTGCTCGCGGGCAGCCCTCGAGCGGCTTCCAGATAATCCGCCTCTTCGTACTCTGCATCAGTGTAGCCGTGAGAGAACTCCAGGGTGACGTTATCCGTAATCGCAGCAACGATGTCGAACTCAAAGCCCTGCGTAGTCGAGCTAGCAGCATTGAATATCTGTTGTACTCCGGACTGATTGTTGGCCGAGCGCTGGAGGTCTTCGTACTCATTGTAGAAGAGCGCCAGATTCATGCGCACGCGTCCTCCAGACAACTCTGACTTGACTCCCACCTCGTAAGCGTCGACCACTTCTTCATCATATGGCCCGGGAGTAGACCTCGGATTGTCTGGCGTGCTGACAAGGCTGGCGTCAGCAAAGCGGACGTTGTAGCCCCCGCTGCGGAAGCCACGCGTGTAGCTGGTGTAGGCCATGATCTGTTCGTTCACGTCCCAGGTCAGGCCGACTTTCGGGGTAAAGTTGCCCCAGCTCTCATCGTCTTCAAAGACCTGTCGGCAATCGCTCCAGTTTACTCTGCGTGGAGCGGGAATATCGCCCACCACAACAGAGCAGGTTCCCACCCCTTGCGGGTCACCGATGACTCCGATTGCCGCATCTTTCTTCTCGTAGGAGTAACGACCACCCAAGGTCAAATACAGGCTGTCTGTGAGGCGGTACTCCGCCTGGGCGAACAGGCCCGCAGTAGCGTGCTCGATGGTCGATTCCGCTGGCTGCTCCAGCAGGTCAACCACCAATCGACGTTCGCGGTAGGTGTATTCCTGATCCATCAGGTTCACCCCTACCGTGATATTCAGCCGATCACTGAGGTCACCCGACCAGCGTGTCTCAAGCGCCACCTGCTCCTGGAGCAAGCCCGTTCCTTCAGCGAATTCGAAGCGGTTGAAGCCCGGAGCACCATCAATATCGCCCCAGAACTTCTGCTCGAAATCCCGATAGCTGAGGTTTGTAGTCAATGTGCCACCGGCGAGGTCCAGATTGTGCTCAAGAACTATATTGAACCAGTCGATATCAATTGCGCCTTCAGTGTCGGTAGACGTGGAGTTATCAGCCCATGGATCAATTTCCTCTCCAAAAAGGTAGAAATTCCGCGGCGCCATACCATCGCCTTCGATCTTTGCGTACTCGGTCAAAAGCGTCAGATCATAGTTGTCACCGGTGTACTTGATTCCGGGGCGAACAATCAGGGACTCCTCTTCGCCATGCTCGCCGCCGAGAGTGACGTTGTCCCACAAGCCGTCGCGATCCTTGGCGAGAACGGCGAGCTTGCCGGACCAGCGATCCGCCAGAGGTCCGGTGAGAACGGTGCTGATTTCCTTCTGCCCGTGGGACCCCACGACACCCTTGATCTTGCCCTCGAACTCCTCAGTGGGGCGTGTGGTGCGAATAATCACCGCTCCCCCGGTTACGTTGCGGCCAAACAAGGTACCCTGCGGACCACGAAGGATTTCGATGGACTCGATATCGAAGAGGTCAGTTACAACCCCGTAGATCAGGCCAAACGGCATGCCATCCTGCACCACGCCAACGGCCGGGTCCGACGAGGGTATACTCTGGCCCGCTGTGCCCATGCCACGAATGATGAAGTTGCCAGTGTGGGGGGCGGTGCCCTGTTCAGCGAGGTGTACGTTAGGCGCGGTGGTGCCAATGTCCACCAGATTCACTGCGAACATGGCCTCGACCTTGTCGCCTGAGTAGGCGGAGATCGCTATCGGCACATCCTGTGAAGCTTCGGCTGCGGACTTCTTCTGCGCCGTCACCATCACTTCTTCCAACAGCGCATTGGCCCTGCCCTGCGCCAATGCACCTGGGGAAGTAACCACTGCAGCTGACACCGAGGCTACCAGTAGTGACTTGAAGAACGTACGGATCGTATCGGGTGCTGCATGACAAGCGTTCATTGAGATTACCTCGTTCGTTATGTTATCGCCTTGCGGTGTTGCTAGCAGACGGAATCATGGAGCTTTCGCATCGGCGCTCCAGACCACTGCCATGAGAGCTGAGCACGCGCACAGTGGGCGCGAATAAATCAACACTGTAGTTGATAATACACCCGCAAAACAATTTGTCAACACAACCATTGATAAATCTGCAGGCGACGACAGTGAAGACTTAGGACTATTTACCGGGTGAGAAGTCCTTCCGGGGCTGCAGACGCAAGCCCCGGAACGACGAACGTGCGCGTCAGTGTGCCAGGGGATCCGGTCGCAATTGAACCTTGCCGACGTAGGTTCTCGGCACTTCGGACATGAAAACGGGATCGAGTCCGTTGGTAAACCATAACCCGCGGCCCTTCCATCCTGCCTCGCGGTCATCAATCCGACCATCAACCCCACGGGTAAAGGTTATCATCGGGTAGGGGATACGGATCATTGTGAACTCCTCCGTATCCGGCCTGAACGCAATCAGGGAATCGGAATTCGTACCGTTGACAATCACGGTATCCTTACCCAGACCCAGGGTGTCAAACTGATCCACCCAGGTGTAGTAGTGGAAATCGGCTCCTTTGCCCTCAGCACCCTTAAACCGCGGGCCAGGGGTCTCCCACAGGGTCCAGCCTTCCGGACACTGGTCACCGGCTCCCCAGGTTTGCTTGCACTTGGTGCGATCAAAACGCGCCAAGTGGCCGCTGCCCGCCATGCCTGCCCAGATATTGCCCTTGGTGTCGACATCGATACCGCGGGCGCCCGAGGCAGGAGCCGGTGGCTTGTAGACCTCATGGGTCCCGGTTGCCGGGTCGAAGCGCTCAATATAGCCCCGGTCTCCATAGGTCGGGTGCTTACCGTAGGAACCGGGAGGAATGGCTATCCACACATCGTTCCTGACGGGGTTAGGAATGATGCTGTAGCGAAACCCGATGATCGGCTTATCCGCGACACCGTCGCCATCAGTATCGACCTTGCTTTCGGACCAGCCCATGGCGGCTTCCAGGGTTTCGGGCTTGTCAGGGTCAAATACATTGGTGTCGAGCCAGCCAACAACGTTGCTGTCGCCATTGACCCAAAGAACGCCCTTGTCGTCAAACTGCAAGTGGTGAGTGCCAAAACAGGTGTCCACAGGCACAAATTCGCCGGTGGCGATGTCATGGTAGCCCAGCTGACGGTGGTGGTACTCACCGGCGATCAAAGGGTCGCGATTGCAGAACTCCGGCATATCCTCTCCCCACTCGCGACGCACCTGCACGGTCATCCACAACTTCCCGGTAGCATCCATCATCGGGTTGTGGGGGTTGGCGGGATTCTGGTACGCACCGGCATGGGCCGAGACAACACCTTCCTCCGGGCAGCCCAGCAGACGGGCACCAACGCCAATTTCCTCCGTGCCACCCAGCGGCTTGTAGGTCTGCTCGCACCAGGGCACCGCATGCTCGTAAGCAGGCAGCTTGATTTCCGCCACGCTGTGAGTGCCGGGATCCAGCTCCAGCAACCAGTCGTTGCCAATATCAAGGCCGTAGATCTTGCCGTTGGGATACAGGCTTGGATCGCGTTTGTCTGTGGATATGACGTCGTGGGCGTAGGTGTATTTGCCACCATATTCCCATTGGGTAATAACCAGGTTGCGTTCTAAACCCTGAGGCCGCGGAGGGGATTCTGGCGTCTCGCCGGAAGCAATTTTCTTGCCCCAGCTTTCCATGACATCGAGCAGAACATCTTGATTGAGCTGTGCGGCAAGGGTGTGCATCTCACCGGATTTCTTCAAACCGTGCTCGACCGCTCCGCGGGAGGACGCCAGGGTCCTGACGAGCATGCTGCCAGGCTGGTGACAGATCGTGCAGTTCAGCTTCATCTGACCGAGCCAGTCCTCCGCAGAGGGGTACGGAAATTCAGCGTTCTTTACCGCATCTTCCGAAGGCGGGTCCATCAGTGCCAGCCAGTAATTGGCAGGGTATATTGAGGCGGCCTCTGCGGCGCCTTTTGCCGTCCTGACCTTCAGCTCAAGCTGGTCTCCGACCTGAGCAGCTGTCTTGCTCGAGTCAGCCAGGCCGTAGCCACGCACCCACACCTGGTAATCCCCCCCGGGCATCTCCGGCAGGACGAAACGGCCTTCGTCATTGGTCACGACTATCTTTCGATAATTTGTGGGCAAATCTCCGGTTTCCGCTATCACCCAGACGCCGGCTTCCGGATTACCTTCGGCATTGAGAACCTGCCCCCTGATCACCGGCTCCAGAACCGTGTCTTGCGTTACCGCCGATGGCTCGACAGATACTGCCACAGCAGACTCTTCGATCTGGGATTCACGGTTGCAGCCCGACAACACTGCCAGCAAAGGAAACACTACCAGGTACTGATTTCTCATGAGAACCCACCTCTTTTTATTCATGTTCAATCTCCGCACGTCCAGCGGCCAGACAGATCTTGCTACAGGGCCGTATAGCCACCATCAATCATAATTTCAGTACCGGTGATGAATGAGGACTCATCGCTGGCAAGAAACAGTGCCAGATCAGCGATTTCTTCGGGCCGCCCAACCCGCTTGACCGGATTGGCCGCAATCACCGCATCAATGTACTCCTGCGGCATGTTATTCAGCATCGCTGTATCAATGGAGCCCGGGCAAAAGCAATTGACCCGGATTCCACGGTCAGCGTATTCCACCGCGGCGTTCTTGGTCATCATCATCACGGCGCCCTTGGAGGCGGAATAGGCTACAAGTTGCGGGAATGCCACTTTCGCCGCCATCGAGGCGGTGTTGACGATAGAGCCGCCACCCAGCTCCAGCATAATAGGTATGGCATAGCGCATGCCGAGGAAGACACCGCGGGCATTGACGGCCATGACGCGGTCAAACTCTTCCACTTCGTAGTCACCCGTCAGACGCAAGTAGCCTTGCACGGCGGCGTTGTTACACAGGATGTCGAGACGCCCGAATCGGTCCAGCGCTGTTTGCAGCATGGCCTGCACCTGGAGGCTGCTGGCGACATCTGCGGTAAACGACACGCAACGTTCGCCAAGCTCATCTGCGAGCACATCCTTTGCCGCGTTTACATCCACCGCGACAACACGGGCGCCCTCGGCACAAAAACGCCTGACCATTGCAGCGCCCATCGCGCCACCCGCACCGGTTACAACGGCCACCTTGCCGTCAAGTCTTCCAGCCATACTTTATCAATCCCCCGGACGCAGTCTTACTATAATGTTGTTGGCACTTTCGGTGCCAAACACGGCGGGGTCGCGCTTGCCGACAGGCAGGCTCGCATAGGTTGTCCAGACATCGCCGCTTACCGGGTCGACCTCAATCATTCTGATGAAGGCTTCCTTGCGCGGCATGGGATAGTGCTGCCAGGTCTCCGTGGCGATATTGAAACGGTAAATCCGGTCAGAATTGGACGTCGCCGCCCAAACCGCATTGCGCTTCTTGTCCAGGGTAACCCCATAAGGGCCGGCACCAGGATCAGGTATGCTAAAGCGCGCCAGCTCGATCCCGGCGATGCTGTCAAATTTGACCAGCTCACTGGAGCCGTACAGGGGTATCCATAGAATACCGTCATCCTGTATCGCCAGCCGCCGGGGACCGGCGCCACGATCAAAGGGGACAATGCGCTCAACGTGGTTTTTCACCGGGTCAAAGCTGCCAACATAGCCGTGCAACTGCGCCCACCAAACCCGATCGCGCTCGCTGTCGTAGGCCGCGCCATACAGCAGGGAGTGAAAATTGGACTCACCTATAGCGATGGGCATCGTGTAGGTCGATATCTCACCCGACTCTACGTTTATACCCCACAATTCATTCATCCCCAGATCGGTAATCCAGATCCGCCCACCCGTGTCTGGCTGGACGTGCCGATCAGAGTTATAGGCGAAATCATGGGTGACACCGAATGCCTTGCCGGCTGGTGGTGGGTACATCCGCCATTCCCGGGTAGCGGTGTTGAACCGACCAATATAGAAACTGTCCTCAAGGGCCACCCAAAGGTTCCCTTCCGCATCCGCATTCATGGTGTGTGGCCCCTGTTGCCCCTTGCCGGGGACGGGAAACCACTCAACCGAACCGTCGACAGGATTCAGGGCACCAAGACGATCCTTGTCGGTCTCCAGGAACCAGACCCGGTCCGATCCGGGTGCAATCGCGATCTCCCTGGTCCAACCAAAGGTGGGAAGTACGTACTCCTCAATGATCGTACCCGTACCAGCCCCATAGGCACCAAGCCGCTCGACATCATTGAAGCCCGTAAAGCGGTCGAACTCCACGGGGAAATTGCGCGCCAGGTTCGGCACCACGATTTCCATATCTCTGGGGACAAACAGGCTGGTTTCAGGCTGCAGCAGTGCATTGTAGAAATCGCTGCCCTCCTCCAGCCCCCAGCGCAGCTTGTTCTGTTCACCCAGGCGTAGAGTGACGAGGCGCATGTACTGCACCATGCTTTCCCAGGCTTCAATTTTTTCCTCCGCTGGGGTGCTTTCATTCTCGCGCCACGCTCCCCGCTTGCCGTCGTAGGAAAGGTCCTCTACCGATCTTTCCAGCCAGGCCTCGGAGCGCTGCTCCGCAGGCAACGCCGCCAGCTTGGCAGAGAAGTTGCGCACGCGCTCGGACCCAAGCTGGTGACAATTGGAGCACTGCAGCGTTGTCATGTGGTAGGCAGTCGAATCGGGATCCCCTTGCAGCCAGGCCGATGAGGGTACTTGATCCGCAACATTCTCAATCGACTGCAGCGTCACCCTCAGGGTTACGCCGTTTGTCCGGGAAGTGGTTTCAACCCCAGTCGTCTGCCAGCCGATCCGGAATACGTCCAGCTCTACCTGGTCCAGATCCCGATCCGGGATACTGGCCACAAAAGTACCATCGGGACCGGAGAACACGCTGGTCGAATAGGGCACTGACTGGTCACTGGCAAACCGCAGCCTGACATGTGGCACGGGCTTGCCAGCGACGTCGACAACTTGCCCCGAGGCTTCCAGCGCCACGGACCCAGGTGACCACAGTATCGCTGCAATCAGCAGCGGGATCACGGAACCAGGTTTCCCTGCATATGAGAACATGTCTGCGAACCTCTCTTTTACCAACATACCGCACCCCCATCCACCAGCAGATCCACGCCTGTGCAGTAGGAACTGGCGTCACTCAACAGGAACACTGCGGGACCAATAAGCTCCTCAACTTCCGCCATACGCGCCATCGGTATGTCCGCCACCAGATGCTCGACCAGCGGCCACACCTCGGGACTCTTGGCCATCGGCGTCGCGGTGTAGCCGGGGCTCACTACATTAACCCGAATACCATGCTCCGCCCATTCCAGCGCAAGGGATCTGGAAAAGTGGGCAACGCCGGCCTTGGCCGCGTTGTAATGCACCTGCCTCAGGCCGCGGTTGGCGATGTGCGCCGAGATGGAGCCGACGTTGACGATGCTGCCGCCGCCATTGCGGATCAGTGCCCGGCCTTCGGCCTGACAGCTGAGGAAAATGCCTGAAAGGTTGACATCCACCACACGCTGCCATTGCTGCAAGGTCATGGATTCAGCGGCGAAACTGTCGTGGACACCAGCGCAGTTCACGGCCCCGGCAAGCGGACCCAGCTCCTTTTCGACCCGGCTCACCGCGGCCGTCAGCGAGCCCTCTTCGCGCACATCGGCGCTGATCGCCACTGCGCGGCCGCCGCTATCTTTAATGTCCGCAACCGCTTGCGCGAGCCCGCCAGCGGAGACGTCCACGCAGCCCACCGCCGCACCGAAATGCGCCAGCCCGCGGGCAAGACCTGCACCAATGCCGCTGGCGGCACCAGTGACAATTACAACCCTGCCTTCGAGCCGAAAGGATGGCATTTTCATTGTTATTCTCCCTCAGTTACACAGGACGAAGCTCTCAGGCAACGACCGCCTGGAAATCCATCTGCACCATATGGGCTGCTGATGCCAGGAACGAGGGGCGCTGTTCGAGGCGATCAATATAGTCCCCCAAATTTGGGTGAACCTGTCGCCACCGCACCTTCCCGTCGAGCAGTTCATTCAAGGCGGGAATGTTTTTTGCCATGAAATCGAAGTGTCCAAGCACGGTACCGACTTCGAGGTCGGCATAGCCAAAGTCTGTGCCAAGGGCGAATTCATTCCCGCCAAGGAGCCTGCTGATTTCCGCCACGGCACCGACGACCTTGCGCTCCTGACGGTCCATCCACTCCCTGCTCTGGTTTTCCTGCGGGCGTGCCATTTCGAAATTGATCCGCGTAATCGCATCCATGATACCGACGCTGAGGACCTGCAACAGGCGCAGCTGCAGCAGACCATCGGCATCCGCGGGAGCGAGCGGCGGCAGCGGGTAGTGACGCTCCAGCCAGGCGAGGATATACGAAGATTCGTAGACCACTTCTCCGTTCTCCCCCAACAGAATCGGCAACTGCTGCAGGGGATTGTAGTGATGGACCGTCGTGTCCTTGTGCCAGGGGATATCCCATTCAATCTCGAACGGGATATTCTTCTCGCGCAGGGCAATCATCACTTTCCGCCCATAGGGGCTGGGCCCGTTGTTGATGAGTTTCACCGCACCGCCTCCGCTCGCCATTAGAAGCTGTAACGGGCTTCGAGCATGTAGGTACGCGGGGCTCCCGGGATTACCGTGTTGACCGCGAACAGGCTGGCGAAACCGATGCCGCCAACGTAGTAGGTTTCGTCAAAGGCATTCTTGACGTGCGCCGAGACCGACCAACCGGCTGCCTCATCCTCAAGCGTCAGCCTGAAGTTGGCCACCGTGTAGCCGGGTATGCGAGTACCGGGATTGAGGGTATTGTTGGTGGAGCTGAAGAAGGTCTCACTCTGGTCGTAGACTTCGGACCGCAGCGAAGCGGTGTAACGGTCACCCACCGGCACCCGAATATCTGCGAACAGCGAGCCCGACCACTCCGGAGTGTCCGGATAAGGGCCGAACGCGACCTCCGGATTGCCCAGAACTGACACCAGGTTATCGGTGAATTCAGCGTCGGTATAGCTTACCGCGGCGCCCAGAGTCAGCCACTCGGAGGGGCTGACCACTGCGTCCAATTCGAAACCGCTGATTTCCGCCTCCGGCACATTGACCGTGATTCCGGCCAGGGCCCCGAAGACTTCAACGTAGTTGGAACGCTGAATTTCCTCGATCCACATGCGGTAAGCGGCAAAGTTCAAACGTAGCGGCATGTCACCAATACTGCCGAGATACTTGGCGCCCAGCTCGACGTCAGTGGCCGTCTCTTCCTCGTACTCCGCACCACCGTCATTGCCAAAACCGGGCAACGGCGGAGCGAAGTAGTTGAATCCACCACTGCGGAAGCTTCGCCGCGATTTGACATAAAGCAGCAACTCCTCGTTCACCTGCTGCTCAAGCCCGACAGTCCAGCTGGCCTGATCGAAGGTGTCTTCCAGCGGGTTCAGGAATACTGCGCCGGGAGGTGGCGGATTGGCAATGAAAGTATCATCCGGAAAGCGGAAGAAGCTCACGTCTTCGGAAGAGTAACGACCACCGAGGGTAAGAGACAACCCCTCCACGCCGACGACGCCGGCGAGGTCCATGGTGCCCTGGGCGTAGGCGGCAATCGTCTCGTTCTTGGTCACGCCGTCGTTTACCTGCAGTACAGGGGGAGCCGCTGGCAGCAGGTCGAACAGAACGCTCAGCGAGCGAACATCCTCTTCCTCATCCGAGTAGAAAATACCCGTGACGTAGGAAAGCTGCCCATCAAGAGCCTCGCCCAGCAGCTGGATTTCCTCGGAGAATTGCTTCAGCGTGCCGCCTCGCCCCTCGGTGCCGTTGTCATCAGATGGAAAAGGCGTCCCGTCGAACTCGCCTGCGTTGGAAAATTCAAGATCGGTATACCCGAGTATATTACGGATCTGCATACCGTTGCCGAGATCAAATGTGGTGATGTTGGAGACCACCAGATTTTCACCCTTGTGAAAATTGGGTGCGTCTACATTGACCCGAAACGGACCGCGCTGCTGCTGCTTCTCTACGGAGGCTACCCAGCCCTCCGGATCGGCACCGGGGTGTGCTGCGAGGAATGCATCCCAGGCTCCCGGCCCGAACGCGGTGTCCACCAGGGGCGAGTAGAGGAAGGGGGTAGGCACAAAAGGACTGCCTTCGCCGATACCAAACGTGTTGTAGGCGACACTGGTAAGATTATTGCCATCCGATTTGGCAAAATCCAGCACCAGCTCGTTGCTGATGTTCTCGGTGGGGCGCAGTGTGAGGCTAACCCGCGCATTCTTGCGGCGCACATCACCGAGACGGCTATCACTGAAGATGTTGTACTGGTAACCATCACGCCGCTGATAGAAGCCTGCCACTCGCAGCAGCGCCTTGTCTTCAACCAGCGGAATATTTATCGCGCCTTCGGCCTTGAATTCATCATAGTTTCCACCCCAGGCGCTGACATAGCCCCCAAATTCATCTTCCGGCTTGGCACTCGTGAACAATACCGCACCGCCGGTGGAGTTGCGGCCGAACAGAGTGCCCTGCGGTCCTTTCAGCACCTGTACCGAGCCCAGGTCGTAGAATGCGGTCGAGGCCTGGCCACCGACCTGAACCTCGTTGAAGTACGGCAGCACGCTGGGACGCGAGCTACTGAATGAGTCAACGGTCTGGCCGCGGATCGAGTAGTTGAGCTGGTTGGCGCTCTGGCTTGCCTTGACCGTAACGCCTGGCAGCGCTGTCTGCAGGTCCAGCTCGGAGACAATTGCCCGGTCGCGCAGAGCTTCGCTACTGAGAACGGCAATGGAGATTGGAGTGCGCTCCATGGTTTCGGCGCGCCGCTGGGCGGTCACCAGGATTTCTTCGAGCATCGCTCCCGAACGGGGCTGTGATCCCTGCGCAAGAGCTGCCGAGGATTGTACTGCCGTCACCATCGCAAGGGCGGACGCTACGCCGGTAAGATATCTAGCCATTTTCTCTACCTCTTATAGTAATGAATGCTTAAACATACGATCCCGAATGGCTTTTCCGGCCCGGGAACGACAGATGTAGCCCTTACTTCTATCAACACTATAGTTGATCTTACGCCGCCGTTTTGTTTTGTCAACACATCTATTGACTGAGAGGGCAGATATTTGGGGATTCTACGAAATCAGTCTTTCAAACTGCTTTCTTATACGAATTAGTTCCTGGTCTCCTCAGCCATCAGATGCTGCTGGGGCGTGATTTTTGCAATGGCGAACATCAGCAGAACTGCAACACTAGCGAGGATGACAAAGGTAATCTGATAACTCTGGGTGAGGTCATACAACAAGCCGATGGAGGGCGCAGACAGGGCAGCAAGCGAGTAAACCACGGCGCTGGATGCACCCAGCACCCGACCGTAAATGCGGCTGTCGTAAAGACGGCTCAGGGCTGCGGACCACACTGGCACCACAGCACCACCGAAGAATCCGAAGCAGACAACGGCCGCGACCAGCACAGCGTAACCCTGTGCCTGATGGAACAACACCAGCGCGAGCAGTGCGCTCGCGCTCATCACCACAAGCGTCTTGCGTACGCTGAGTATGTCGCTGAGCCTTCCCAGCAGGGGACTGGATATCATGCCGACCAGCGACATCAGGGATACCAGGAATGCGCCTCGCTGCAGGGTTTCACCCTTGTCGACAGCAATCAGCGAAATGTTCGACAGCAAGCCCGAATAGATCATCGACATGAATGTGACAATGGCCACCACAATGATGAAATTGGGGCTGGTGTAAATTGCCCGCATGGAAAAATTGGGCGTGACGGCCGGGGCGGAATTTGGCGTGGAGGCATTAGCGTCACTCTGGGCTCCGTCCGGATACAGGCCCTTGTCCCGTGGATGATCGTGTACGAAGAACCAGGCCAGTGCGGGCACGAAAGCGATAATGAACACACCCAGGCAGGTAGCCGCCACCCGCCAGTCATGCGCTGCAGCTATCGCCGCAATCACAGGTGGAAAGACCAGGCCTCCGAACTGCGTGCCCAATGCAGAGATTCCCAGTGCCAGTCCGCGGTGACGCACAAACCAGCGGGTCAGCAGCAGTGAGCAGGACAGGGGACTGAGTATGGTCATGCCCAGCGCGATGAACAGGGCATAGTAAAACACTACATGGTAGATATTGCCGGAGAACGACATCAGTATGAATCCGGAGCCCATCACGACTCCGCCGGTGATCAATACCCGCTTGACCGGATAGCGGTCAAGCAGTGAACCGATCTTGGGAGACATCAAGCCAACCAACAGCAGCATGCCGGACACGCCCATCATCATCACAAACCGGCTGCCCTCGAACTCGGCTCCGATTGCGCCAATCATCACGCTGTATAAGTACAAAGAGGTTCCGAAGCCCACGGCCTGGATCAGCAGGCAGACCAGCATCAACCACCAGCCGTAAAAAATACGCGACGTCGGTTTATCGTTATTTTCCATATCTGCTTGACCGCTTAAGTTCATGTCCAATAAACGCGGGCACTATCCCCGCACCGGTTATCCAAATCTGAGCGAACGATAAAGCCCGAGCCGGTCTGTGGTGATGCTGGCCTCCACCACGTCACCACCGCGAACCGTCAGCATACCCGCGGCGCGCACGGTTACCGCTTTGCCGACAAGCGCAGAGTCCAGGTCCGCAAAACCTCCCCTGTAGCGCGCCTCGTGCTGCACGTGAAAGGCTACCCGGTCGCCGGCGGAAAAGAGTTCGTCAATGGTAGTTGCCTGAATGTCAACCAGCGCGTCCGGTTGCGGGTCAGAATCATCGACCTTTGACAACCAGTTCGCGCCCGGAAGCCCCGCACGCTCTTCTGCGGAACAGAGCCAGCGTCTCGCTACCGACTCAGTTTCCGAATTCGGCGCAGCGTGCTGCACATCCCAGGGCGTCGGGTGCGGGGGATCAATCGAATCACAGATGCCTGTCGTCAGTTGACGCTTGCGCGCGAAATAGTCTTCCTCAGCCCAGCCCCGGCAGAGTTGCTTGCCATCAGTTCGAAACAGGGTAACGCCGCGCCAGGTGGCAGCGCGACCACAATCTCTGGACGATGCACCGTGCTCGGTAAATTTCATGGCCAGTGCATTTTCGCCATAGATCACATCGTGCACCGTGACACAAAGCCCAGGAAACTGATGGATCTGGGCGGCTGTCGGGGGCAGGTATTCGGCGTCACGGCCGTTAAGTAGATGTCCGCCAATACTAAGGCAGTACTCCGGGGCCATGATCCGTTCCGCCACGCTTATATCATGCCCGGTGATGAAGTCCACGGCAAAGCCACGCAGCAAAGCGGCCAGGGGATGGATTTCCGGCAGGCGATTTTCCTTGTTGTCCGGCGAGGTCATCATTAAGCCCCCCTCTTCTCCTGCCAGGGCATCAGGCGCAGTTCCCGTTTCAGTATTTTGCCGGACGCACTACGCGGCATATCCTGCACAAATTCGACCGATGTCGGGCACTTGTAACGGGCCAGCCGCTGGCGCAGGAATTCGATCAGCTCCTCTTCGCCCACCGCGCTGCCGGGGCGCCTCTCCACGACCGCCTTCGGTGTTTCGCCCCAGCGCTCATGCGGCACGCCGATGACCGCGGTGGCCGCCACACCCGGATGCTCATAGAGCACGTTCTCGATTTCTGTGGGATAAATGTTTTCACCGCCGGAGACAATCATGTCCTTGAACCTGTCGTGAATATAGTAGTAGCCATCGGCATCGCGCCAGGCAGCGTCACCGGTTCGCAGCCAGCCGCCCGGGGCGAACGCCGCCCGGGTCTCTTCCGGCTTGTTCCAATAGCCAACCATCGTCATGCCGGACCGAACGCGGATTTCACCCACTTCCCCGACGCCTACAGCAAGGTCGGTTTGCGGATCAAACAGGCCTATTTCGGCCCAGGAAACCGGGCGACCACAGGAGCGCAATCTTTCCGCGTGCTCTCCGCCCGGGTCGTGCGCCTCCGGCGGCAGGGTGATAACCGTGCCCGAAGTTTCGGTGAGGCCATACGCGTGGCTAAAACCGCATCCGAACACCTTCATTGCACGCAGCAACAGGGTTTCACTAATTGGCGAGGCGCCGTAGGCGATAAGCTCCAGACTGGAAAAATCCATATGGTCGACGCCCTCGGCTTCCACGAGGCTCTGGATGACAGCGGGCACCAGGAAAGCGTGCGTTACACGATATTGGACCATTGCCACCAGCGAGGGGCCTGGCGCCGGCTGCTGCAACAGCACGGTGTGTCCACCCTGGGTGAGTGCCATCATCCCGTAGCCGATGCCGCCGATATGGAACAGGGGACCGGCCACAAGATTCACGCTGCCTGCGCCAAACCCCCAGACCTCCTGGGCCATGCGGCTGGTAAAGCTCATATTGCGATGGGAGATCATCACACCCTTGGCACGACCGGTAGTGCCGGACGTGTAAAGCATCAGCACCAAATCTTCTGGCCCCGTTGGCGCGCAGGGGTCAACGCCTGATGCGCCGCTCCGCCAGGCGGCAAAGTCTGCGTCCAGCATGCGAACAGGTGCAAGGGCCGGCACGTTGCCGACGAATTCCGGGTCCACCAGAACCAGGGCAGGCATTGAGTCGGCGAGGATATCCTCCAGCTCGCGTTTCGACAGGCGCCAGTTTATCGGCAGCATGACCAATCCGGCCTTAGCGCAGGCGAAAACCAGTTCGTAGAACACCGGAGCATTGCGAGCGATTATCGCAACCCGGTCTCCGACAGAGAGCCCCCGCTGCAGCATCGCGTTGGCCAGCTGGCTGCTTCGCTGGTGCAGTTCCTCATAGCTCAGCGTTTCATCGGCGAAGCTCAGGCAGGGCGAATGCGGACGTTGCTGGGCATACACACGCAGCAGGTCAGCGAGATTCACGTTCATTAATACCCCCTGTTTCTCTGAGCGCCCGGAAACTAGTAGCTCTTTTCCAGACCGAGGCTGTGTTGGGCAACATAGTTCAGGATCATCTCCCGACTTACCGGCGCCGTCTTGTGCAGGCGAGCAATGAACCACAGATCCGCGAGTCCATACTCGTAGGATAGTCCATTGCCACCGTGGACCTGCATGGCTTGGTCCAGCGCCTTGAGTGAAGCCTCCGCAGCGCAGAACTTCGCCATATTTGCCGCTTCCGCCGCCTCTTCGCCAGCGTCAAAGAGCTGAGCGGCGCGAGCGGTGAGGAGACGGGCCGCCTGGACGTTGATATAGGATTCTGCCAGCGGATGAGACACGCCCTGGTGAGCGCCGATCGTGGTTTTCCAGACGGAGCGCTCCCTGGCGTAACTGGAGCCCTGGCTCAGCGCATAGCGGGCGATGCCGTTGTTGATGGCGGCTGCGGATACGCGCTCCGGGTTGAGCCCGACGAATACCTGCTTGAGTCCGGCGCCCGGTTCACCCACCAGTGCTTCCCGCGACAATTGCACATCGTCAAAGAACACCATGAACTGTTTTTCCGGCGTCATCAGCGCGGCAGGTATCTGGTTGAGGGTGATACCGGGTGCATCCGTCGGCACGATGAACAGTGACAGCGAGGAGCGCTCCGACTGCGCGTCATCGCCGTTGCGGGCAACTACCAGCATGGCCGCCGCTTCGTCGACTCCTGATGTCCAATACTTGGTCCCGGACAATACGAAGCCGTTGTCCGTGGAACGTGCGGTGGTCGTGACTTTGTGGGTGTTGGAGCCGGCATTGGGCTCGGTAATGGCGAAAGCCATCTTCTTCGTACCCGCTGCCAGCGCCGGCAACCACTCGTCCTTGATCGCTTGAGATGCGTAACGCTCCAGAATGGGCGCACAGATGGACTGGATTACCAGGTACAGCAGCGGGCAACCCTGCGCAGCAGTTTCCTCAATGATCACGTTCAGGTCGGCAAGGCCACCACCGCTGCCGCCATAGGTATCGGAGATATGTGCGCCAAGGAACCCGGCCTCGGCCAGTGCATTCCATAGCTCGGTCGGCGGTCTCCCGGCGGCGACCACTTCCTGATAGTAACGACGGCCGAAGCCTCCCACCAGCTTGCCCACACTTTCGCGCAGTGCCGCGTGGTGATCCGACGTGTCTACCAAGGGAGAGAAAAATATGTTGTCAGCGCTCATCGTAGTTACCCTGAAAAATTCGGTTTTGGCGTCATCGCCATGGAATATACGTCAGCGCAGCGACGAATTCAACGTATGTGTTGATTTTTCGCGCACGCCTTTACTTACTCAGCCCAGGTGAAGAATCCCTGCCCTGATTTTTGCCCCAGCTCGCCCCGGGCCACCATGTCTCGGAGGATCTGCGGCGGGGCAAATCGCGAACCGTGGGCCGCCTCCAGACTGCGAGCGATATCCAGCCGGACGTCGAGGCCGACGATGTCGCTCAGTCGCAACGGCCCAACCGGATGTTGGTACGCGAGCACAGCCGCGCGATCAATATCTTCGGCGCTGGCAACACCGCTCTCCAGCATCCTCATTGCCTCGAGGCTTGCAATCAGGTCGAGGCGGCTGGTGGCAAAGCCCGGCACATCATTCACTGTCAGCGACTCCTTGCCCAGCTGACGCGCAAACGCGCGTGCCGCCACCAGGGTCGACTCGGTGGTTTCACGTCCCCGGACCAGTTCCACCAAGCGGATCGACCAGACAGGATTAAAGAAATGCATGCCAAGGAAGCGCTCGGGAAACGGCAGCGCCTCGCTCAGCCTGTCAATAGACAGGGCGCTGGTATTGCTGCCGATGATGTCAGGGTGCTTGTCCGCGATTGCAGCGAGAACCCGGTGTTTCAGCTCCAGCCGCTCGGGCACTGTTTCGATCACCAGGTCCAGGCCCTCCGGCAGTTCCGCCACAGCGGCAAGGCGCCGAATCCTGCCCCCGAGAGCGGCGGCCTGCTGCGCATCCAGCTTGCCGCGCTTGACCCCACCCGCTGCCGCGTCATCAATGCTTCGACGCATCACCTCCGCGCGGCGGTCATCCGGCTCAACGACCCACACCTCGGCGCCCGACAGGGCCGCGGTGTAGACAATTCCCGTCCCCATCGTGCCGCCACCCACTACAGCGATATTGTCCACGTGAACTCTCCCTTAACAGTTGTGATGTCAGCCGCCACTGAACGCTTATCGCCCGAGCCAGACCGGTGCCCGCTTCTCGGCAAATGCCAGCGCGCCCTCGCGCGCGTCCTCCGAAGCCAGAACGGCATCCACCAGCGGCGCCTGCCGGGACCACAGCTCGGCCTGCGGCCAGTTGGGTGACTCCATGACGATGCGCTTGGTCATGGCAACAGCGAGCGGGCCGTTGGCACAGATGCTGGCGGCGAGTGCAAGCGCACCAGCCAGGGCTTCGCCGGCCGCCGTGATCCGGTTCACCAGGCCCCAGCCATGAGCCTCCACGGCCGGCAAACGAGCACCGGTCAGGGCGTACTCCAGCGCTATGGCCGGAGGAATCCTGCGAGGCAGTCGCACCAGGCCGCCGGAACCGGCAACGAGTCCGCGGGATACTTCGGGCAAGCCGAAAAACGCATCTTCCGCGGCAACGATCAGGTCACAGGCCAGGGCCAGTTCGCAGCCGCCGGCAAGGGCGAAACCCTCGACTGCAGCGATCAACGGTTTCCGCGGAGGCTTCTCGGTGATGCCGCCAAAACCCCGACCTTCAATTTCCGGGCGTTCTCCATCGAGGAAAGCCTGCAGGTCCATGCCGGCGCAAAAACTGCCTCCGGCACCGGTGATGATACCCACCGACAGCTCCTCGTCCCGGTCCAGCCGATCCATGGCGGCGGCGATGCCCTCAGAAACCTGCCGGGTCACCGCGTTGCGACGCTGTGGCCGGTTAATGGTCACCACCAGGGTGGCGCCACGTTGCTCAACCAGCACCTCTGTGTTCATTGGCTGCCACCCCCGACCCGATCCGTCTCTGACAAAGCCGCCGGCGCACGGCGGACTGCCGCCCAGGCGTTGTAATCCGCGAGATTGGCCACGTCCGTCAATTCCCAGAACTCAATGATTCTGAAGGGATTGCACACCACCACTCGTCCCTTTGAGTTGCGGTAGTAGGTACTCATCCCCGGGTGGGTCCAGATCATCCTTTCGTGGCGTCGATCAATCTCCCGGGCGTACTCTTCGTGCACCTCGGGGCGTACATCCACTGAATGTAGATCACGCTCAAACAGGCTGCGCAGCAGTGACATGACGTAATGCATCTGCCGTTCCACAATACTGATCAGGCTGCCACCGTGGCCGAACTGGGTATTGGGGCCGTAGAGACAGAAAAAATTCGGAAAGCCCGGCACTACCGTGCCAAGGTACGCCCTGGCGTCGTCCCCGTCCCAATCGTCATGCAGGCTACGGCCACCGATGCCGCGAAGCTCCATCGGTGCCAGGAAATTGACCACGTCAAAACCTGTTGCCCAGATAATGACGTCCGCCTCATGCTCGGAACCATCACTCGTCCGAACACGATCCGGCAACACCTCGGTGACCGCCCCTGAAACCAGGTGGACATGCTCCCGCGCGAGGGTCCGGAACCAGCCGTTATCCATGAGCATGCGCTTGCCGAAGGGCGGGTAGTCGGGTAAGACCTGGGGCAACAGATTCTGGGCATCGCCGAGCTCTGACTTGATATAGGCGGTAAGGCCGCGACGATGGACATCGTTGAGAGCGTTGATAGAGAGACCGCCGTTGTCCCAGTCGGGATCTTTTTGCAAAGCCGCGTACTGCTTGTCGTTGAAGGCCCAACTCAGACGCAGGCGGTACCACAGCCGGTACAGAGGCACTTCGTTCATCAAACGCTGGATGCTCGCGGGCACCTCTACCAGAAATTTCGGAAATGGCGCCGCCCACTGGGTGGAGCGCTGAATCACAGTGATCGAGCCCGCTTGGTCGGCGATAGCGGGCACTACCTGCATGGCGCTGGCTCCGTTGCCGACCACGACCACCCTGCGCCCCGCAAGCTCAACGCCACTGTTGGGCCAGCGCGCAGTATGGACGCTGGGACCGGCAAAACTGTCGATCCCGGGTACGTCCGGATAACGCGGCTTGTTGAAGGCGCCAACCGCACTGATCACCACGTCCGCCCGCAGCTTCTCTTCGATGTCGTCGCCACCGCGCAGAACCGCTTCCCACTCGGCGGAGCCTTCATCGTAGTTGGCCGAGAGCACCTCGGTGTCAAAGCGAATATGACGACGAATGTCGAACAGGTCAGCGACATGCTCGAGGTAACGCTGGATTTCCTCACTCGCAGCGAAGTAGCGCGACCAGTCGTAGGGCGCAAATGAGAAGGAATAGAGATGGCTGGGCACATCGCAGGCAGCACCCGGGTAGTTGTTCTCGTGCCAGACGCCGCCCAGACGCGAGTTACGTTCAACGATGGTGTAGGGAATGCCAGCCGCGGACAGGTTTACTGCTGCGCACAGTCCAGAGATGCCGGCACCAATGATCAGGGCCCGGAAGCCCTCCGGAGCAGATACGCTTGCCAACTCTGCAAAGGGTTCTGCCGATGTGGCACAGGCGGCCAATTGGGAGGCTTCGACGCCCAGCGGGTTTAGCTCGTGACGGATCATCGGAGCGTATTCCAGCGGGATTTCCTCACCGAGAGACACACTCATCATCTCCACCAGAAGCTCATCCGAGGGCTCCGGCATGGCCATAGATCTGCCAGCCAACAATCCTTTGATACCTTCCAATGCTGCCTGCCGGACTTCGGCCTGCACTTCGGGCGCAAGACCCCCGGTATCGTTGTCGTCCAGCCCACGTGGCTTGGACGGAACAAACTTGCCTTCAATCCAGCATCGGTCTCCGGTTATCTGTACCAGCAGGCATGCAAGCGTCGGAATATTGGCTCTGGCAATGGCATCCTCCAGCCAGGATGGGGTTCCTCGAACCGCCTCTACTCCTTCAATCATCGTCACTTCCTCCCTGTCGCCACCCGGGCTTTCCCCCGGCAGGTTTATCGTGAGCGAAGCATCGCATAACTGCGAAAAATTAGTCAACAGTTTTGTTGATTTTTGTGGTGCAGGGTATGACACGTCGCAGCGACGTAAAAAAGCAGGATGTTTAACCAGCATGGTGGCTACAGGCCGAAGTCGGCCTGCAGCCAGTGAATTTGACGGCTAGCGCTTGCTGCGAGGCGCCTTCTTGGCGGCAGCCGAATTGGCTGATGGTGGTTTGCGACTGCGCGCTTTCTTGGCAGCCGGTTTAGCCGTCCTCTTCCCCGTCGCGGACAGCGAACTCATGCCGCCAATCACCATATCAGCGTAGACACGGGCGACTTCGTCGGCATCAGCCTTGCCCCGGTCAGGCTTGAACCAGCGATTGGTCCAGCCCACCATACCGATGATACCGTAGGCTACGATCTTCGCGTCACCGACATCCTGGAAGGAACCATCCCGGTACCCCTCCTCAATAATGGAGATGACCGCATTGTCATAATCGCGATTTATCTGCTTCATATACTGCGCCCAGGTGGATCGTTTGTCCGCCACATCGGCCAGGTTTTCGCGAATATAGATATACAAAAGTGGATAGCTGCGAGCGTATGCGCGCATCAGCTCCAGAATGAGTTCACGGAGCTTATCTGGCGGCGGCTGCTTGCTGGACTGGATCTTGCGGGCCATCGCCACATTGTCCTCGGACACCTCACGCACCAGCTCATCGAACAGCTCTTCTTTGCTGGAGATGTAATAGTAGAGCGATGCACGGTCGATACTGAGTTCTTCAGCTACCGCACTGATCGTCGTACCGCGAAACCCACGCCGGTTGAAAACCCGCGCTGCGGCCTCGGATATCTCCTTGCGTCTTTTCTCATAGTTGGGGGCCCTGTCCACTTTAGCCGCGGCCCGTCGTTTGCCTATACCACTGGTCAGCTGTTTGCGCCCTGTCTCGTCATGCACTCGTTACACACCTGTCAAATTGCTCACATGCGGATAGTGAACCACACTGCCAGCACCCTGTCACCAATACTGTTGATACTTGATCTCGGAGGAGCGCGGCATGCCGCAGGAATGTGTGGACCCTGTACTTGCAGGGTCAAACCTGATTACCGGGCTCCAAAGTATCGTGTCCCCAAAGCGTCCACCCTGCTGACCCGGTTGTTGTCGGTGTTACCACTTTCCAGACAGGAACAGATCACCATGTTGCCCCGGAGTCGGTATCTCTGGCAGGCTCAATTCGCACGCACAGTCACGAGGTACGTGATCGCGTTGAGGCGCGGTTCCTGAATATGTGCAACGACTTGGTTGGTGCATTCGGTGCCGAGGCGAGTGTGAGCTACCTGCAAAATTATCCGCCCACCAACAACAGCCCTGAATGTGCCAATACTGCCTTTGAGGTCATTGGTGGGATACTTGGTGAGGAATCGGTGATGCGAAACATCAAGCCCTCCATGGCCTCAGAAGATTTTTCGTTCTACCTGGAACATGTTCCTGGCTGCTATAT
The DNA here is from genome assembly GCA_002414665.1 of Halieaceae bacterium UBA5085. GTDB lineage: Bacteria > Pseudomonadota > Gammaproteobacteria > Pseudomonadales > Halieaceae > Haliea. Next base: position 5,092 of record DIAF01000032.1, on the reverse strand, counting down.
CTGGGTCGGGAATGATGATTCAGATCACCGGGTTGCACTGCACAATCCGCTCTATGACTTTAACGACGACCTGATACCCATTGGCGTTAAATATCGGGTTAACCTGGTTGATAAACTGCTGGGATAGCCTTCAAATGGCAACCAACCGAAACGCCGCCACATCCACTTCCTGATGTCATAGAGCATCACTTTGAGGAAACGCCCGACCCTTGCGTTCAGGGTACGTGGACTGGTTCAGGCCTGTGCCGTTTCAGCCTGCCAGGCGTGGGCAACGGGTTTCCGTTCCGCCATAGCGGACACGCTGAGTGACCATCAGCATGTTTACTCAGGGTTTGCATCTGTTGCAACGGTGAAAAGCGAGGTTCACTGAGCTCAGTGATTGGATAAATCCTTTGTAAATCAACAGTTACCGGACTTGAGTGGACAACTGTGACCTTTGATATGGTGCCGAAGGCGGGACTTGAACCCGCACGAGCTATGCCCACCACCCCCTCAAGATGGCGTGTCTACCAATTCCACCACTTCGGCAAATTGCTACGCAGCCGGCTTACAGCGCCGGCACGTCGCCCGCGGCAGCCTCGGCTGCCGGCTCGGCATTATCCACAGTTGGCAGGTCGGAATCCAGTACCGGAACCACCCTTTCTTCCGCAGCGGGTATCACCAGGTCGAGATCGTCCACAACCTTTGTTTTATTGCTGGCCAGCATGGCAAGGCCGAAGCTGGTGGCGAAGAACAGCACTACCAGCCAGGCGGTCGATTTGGTCAGCACATTGCTGCTGCCAGCACTGCCAAACAGCGTTTGAGAGGCACCGGCACCGAATGAGGCGCCCACGTCGGCCCCCTTGCCCTGCTGCAGCATGATCAGGCCGATGATCGCCAGCGCAATCAGCAAATGCACAACGAGAATAATCTGTTCCATAACACCCTTGCCCGCTCGGGCTATACACGTCTGTATTGCGACTGTCAGCCTCGTGCTGCGCTTACAATCGCCTGAAAATCCTGCGCGTCCAGAGACGCGCCGCCGACCAGCGCACCGTCGATGTCAGCTTGGGCAAACAGCTCAGCCGCATTCTCCGGTTTAACGCTGCCCCCGTACACGATACGCGTCGCCGCCGCATCGACACCCTTGATGTCGGCAAGCTGCTCACGGATGAACGCGTGCATTGCCTGCGCTTCCTGCGGCGTTGCTGTAAGGCCAGTCCCTATGGCCCACACTGGCTCGTAGGCCACCACCAGGTGGCGCGTACTGGACTGGCCACGCAGCGCGCCCTGCAATTGCCGCGCCACGGTGTACTGCGCTTCGCCCGCTTCGCGCTCGTCCCGGGTTTCGCCCACGCAGACCACGGGGGCAAGCCCCGCAGCCAGGGCAGCCGCCACCTTGGCAGCCACCATATCGTCGGATTCACCGTGGTACTGGCGCCGCTCCGAGTGACCGAGAATCACCCAGCGACACCCACTGTCGACCAGCATCTCCGCGGCAACCTCACCGGTGTAGGCACCCGCCACCATATGGCTGCAGTCCTGCGCGCCAACACCCAGGCCGGCCCCCTCACACAGGGAGACGGCGAGCGGGATGTGCACAAAGGCCGGACAGACCACAACGTCCACGGAGGGATAGCCACCCTCCCGGACCAGGCCGCCCAGCAGCTGTTTCACGCTGGCCCGGGAACCGTGCATCTTCCAGTTACCCATCACAAGCGGTTTGCGCACTGGCTACACCCGGCTACAAAAAACGGTCGGCAATGGTACCCAAGAAGGCCTCGACATACAAGGCGCGCCGGCTGGCAGCATCAACCTGCCCGCAGGGCGTCCGCGACATCGCTGGCCAGTGACTGACAGAGCATCTCCACCTCCGCTGCATCCTCGCCCTCCACCATAACGCGAACCAGCGGCTCGGTACCGGAGGGGCGCAGCAGCACGCGACCGCGGGTGCCCAGTACCTGCTCCACCGATGCCACTGCCGACATGACAGCCGGCAACTCGCTGAGCACAAAACGGCCGTTCACCGGCACGTTGATCATGGTTTGCGGGCATTTGCGCAGGCCCGCGCGGAGCTCCGCCAGGCTGCGGCCGGAATCGGCCATGGCCACCAGCACCTGAAGGCTGGCGACAATACCATCGCCAGTAGTCGTGTGGTCGGCACAGATGATATGCCCGGATGACTCGCCCCCCAGGCGCCAGCCGCGCACCTCCATCATTTCCTTCACGTAGCGGTCGCCCACCTTGGCGCGCGCCAGCTCCAGGCCGATATCGCGCAGCGCCAGCTCCAGCCCCAGGTTGGACATCAGTGTGCCGACGACGCCAGCCTCGCCCCTGCCCTGGGTGGCGCGGTGCACGGCAATGACGTACAGCAATTCGTCGCCATCCACCAGGGAGCCATCGGCATCAACGAACATCACGCGATCGCCGTCACCATCGTAGGCGATCCCCAGATCCGCGCCGCTTTCACGCACCAGGGCGGAGAGCTGTGCCGTGTCCGTGGAGCCGACACCCTCGTTGATATTGTAGCCATCGGGACGGTCCCCCATGCTCACCACATCGGCGCCGAGCTCGGCGAGCACGTTGGGCGCAATGTGATAGGTGGCGCCGTGGGCACAGTCAACCGCGATCTTCAGACCGCGCAGGCTGAAGCTCTCCGGCACCGTGGCCTTGCAGTATTCGATATAACGACCGGCGGCATCAGCCACCCGCACCACTTTGCCGATATCCCGCGAGGGCACGACCACCAGGTCGCAAGCCAGCTCTGCTTCGATGGCCAGTTCCACCTCATCGGGCAGCTTGGCGCCGTGGGAGGAGAAGAACTTGATACCGTTGTCATAGTAGGGGTTGTGGGAGGCGCTGATGACGATACCCGCTACGGCGTTCTGGGTACGGGTCATGAGGGCAACTGCAGGCGTCGGCATGGGGCCCAACAGCTTGACGTCCACGCCGGCAGCGACCAGCCCCGCTTCCAGCGCAGATTCAAACATGTAACCGGAGACCCGGGTGTCTTTACCGATAATCACCCGGTTGTGAGTACCGGGGCTGGCACCGCGGGCGAATACGCGGCCGCAGGCCCAGCCCAGCTTGAGCATGAAGTCCGGCGTGATGGGCGCCTCGCCCACCGTGCCCCGTATGCCATCAGTGCCAAAATATTGTCTGCTCAAGATCGCCCCCATCGCTTTGTTGCCACACACAAGGCCAGCGCGTCCACCGTCGCCGCTACATCATGCGCTCGCACTATAGCGGCACCACGCTCGACTGCAAGTACGGCCAGCGCCAGGCTGCCGGCGAGCCGGTCCTCCGCAACGCCACGGCCAGCCGCTGGTGCTTCGCGCCCCAACACCTTGCCGATCAGGGACTTGCGCGACAGGCCCACCAGCAGCGGCAAACCGTCCAGCGCCACCTCGGCAAGCCGGTCAAGCAGTTCCAGATTGTGCACCACCGTCTTGCCAAAGCCAAAACCCGGGTCCAGAACAATTTGCTGGCGAGGAATCCCGGCGTCCAGACAGGCCTGCAACCGCTGTGCAAGGAAGCCGCGCACCTCGGCCACCACGTCGATATAGGTGGGGGCCCGCTGCATGCTGTCGGGCTGGCCCTGCATATGCATCAGGCAGACCGGCAAGCCGGTCGCCGCTGCAGCTTCCAGGGCACCTTCGCGTCCGAGGGCGCGCACATCGTTGAGCATGCCCGCGCCGAGCGCGGCGGCCTCGCGCATGATCACCGGGTTACTGGTGTCAACGGAGATAACAACATCGAGCTCACGCGCAATGCGCGCCACCAGCGGCAGCACCCTGTCCTGTTCTTCAGCAGAGGAAACCGGCAAGGCACCGGGACGGGTGGATTCACCACCAACATCAAGAATGGCCGCCCCCTCCGCACAGAGGCGACGGGCGTGTGCGAAGGCACGCTCCAGGTCGAGGGCGTCGCCTCGGTAGAGGGCGCCGCCATCGGAAAAGGAATCGGGCGTGGTGTTGACGACGCCCATTACAAGCGGACGCGAGAGATCAAGCGCGCGCCCGGCGCAATCGAGCACCGGGGCGGGTGTATTGCTCACCGCGCTACAGGCAGGTCAGTGTTCACCGGCTGGGCCACCAATGGGACTGGCTGCCTCGTCAGTGTCTTCAGCGGCCTTCGACGTGCGCGACCCCGCCGGGGCGCCCCCGTCTGAGCCACCCCAGTCCGCAGGTTCCCGCGGGGGCCGGCCCGACATGATGTCGTCGATCTGGTCCGCGTCGATGGTTTCGTACAGCATCAGGGCGTCGGCCATGGCATGCAGCTTGTCGACATTCTCGTCGAGGATCCGCTGTGCCGTGCCGTAGCACTCGTCGATAATGCTGCGCACCTCCTGGTCGATAAGCTTTGCCGTCTCGGCGGACAGTGACTTCGACTGGTGGCCGGCCGAACGGCCGAGGAACACTTCTTCCTCCGCCTCATCGTACATCAATGGACCCAGCTTCTCCGACAGGCCCCACTTGGTCACCATGTTGCGCGCAATCGTTGTGGCGCGCTGGATATCGTTGGATGCACCGGTGGTAACGCCGTCCTTGCCCAGCGTCATTTCTTCGGCGATGCGCCCGCCGAACAGGCTGCATATCTGGCCGATAATGTGCCGCCGGCTGTGGCTGTAGCGGTCTTCCTCGGGCAGGAACATGGTGACCCCCAATGCCCTGCCGCGGGGGATAATGCTCACTTTGTAGACCGGGTCGTGCTCTGGCACCAGACGGCCCACAATCGCGTGACCCGCCTCGTGGTAGGCCGTGTTGCGCTTCTCCTTTTCCGACATGACCATCGACTTGCGCTCGGCGCCCATCATGATCTTGTCCTTGGCCAACTCAAACTGGGTCATGCCCACGGTGCGCACGCCGGCGCGCGCCGCGAACAGGGCCGCTTCGTTCACCAGGTTGGCCAGGTCGGCGCCGGAGAACCCGGGTGTGCCGCGGGCAATACGCGAGGCAACCACATCCTCAGACAGCGGCACCTTGCGCATGTGCACTTTCAGAATCTGCTCGCGACCGCGGATGTCGGGCAGCCCGACCACGACCTGGCGGTCAAAGCGGCCAGGGCGCAGCAGTGCGGGATCCAGCACGTCCGGGCGGTTGGTGGCGGCGAT
>DIAF01000035.1:110802-151864 GCA_002414665.1 Halieaceae bacterium UBA5085 | reverse complement strand
GGGGATGAAGCCCGCCGATATGGACATGGCACAAATCTACGACTGCTACACCATCACTGTGTTGCTCAGTCTGGAGGACGCCGGTTTTTGTGCCAAGGGCGAGGGTATGGCCTTTGTACGTGAACATGACCTGACCTGGCGCGGTGACTTCCCGCTGAACACACACGGCGGGCAACTGTCCTTTGGCCAGGCCGGCACCGCCGGCGGCATGTCACAGCTTATCGAGGCCGTGACCCAGATACGCGGCGCAGCTGGAGAACGACAGCTGCTCCGACACGACACCGCGTTTGTCTCCGGTACCGGAGGCGTGATGAGTGAACAGGGTGCGCTGATTCTGACGGGAGCCTGAGTATGAACGCATTGATTCCACGAGCCACCGACATCACCCGGCCCTTTTGGGAGGGTCTGCGCGAGCAACGCATCATGATCCCGCGCTGCCGGGCCTGTGGTGGCTGGGTATTCTACCCACGGCGGCACTGCACCCGCTGCGCCGCGCAGGACCTGGCATGGACCGAGGTGTCCGGTGACGCGACCCTGTGCACCTTCACCATCGCCCGCGTGCCGACGCTGCCGGAGTTTGCGGGCACCGAACCCCAGAACCTGGCCGTTGTGACGTTCCGCGAAGGGTTCAACATGAACACAGCGCTTACGGGGATCACGCCCGATGCCATGCGCATTGGCATGCCCCTGCGGCCCGTCTTCGATGTACTCGACACCACGGGGCATACACGCCTGTTGTTTACCGCGGGCTGACTTAAGGCAACCCGTCCCCCGGTGCCAGCAGACCAGCAGACGCCAGCCACAGCAGACGCAGGGCCAGCACTGTCAGCACGATATTGAGCAACCGGGTGAAGCGTCTGTCGCTGATGGTGCCCAGCAGACGGACACCACACCAGGTCCCCACAAAACCCGCGCCAATCATGGCGGCAGCGAAACCGACCCAGTCACGAAACAGAAATCCGGCGGCGCCGAACACCAGCAGCTTGGGGGCGTGTTGCAGCACCATGGCGAACGCAAAGGTAGCCACGGTGCGGAACCGGTCTGTCTGGGTCTGCTTGAGGAAGGCCGCCACCAGCGGTCCGGTAGCACCGACGAACAGGCTGGCGAAGCTGCTGAGGGTTGCCGCAATAAATAGGCCTGCACCTCCCAATGCCGCTCGGGGCAGCGGTGGCCCCCAGCAGAGGTAAAGCACGAAGAGACCAATGGCAAGCTGCCAGACCGCGGCGGGTAACGTGACCAGCAGCAGGGCGCCCGCCAGTACACCGAGGACGACGCCGGGCGCGAATGCGCGCATCAGCCGCCAGTCGATATGGCGCCAGGTCAGGGCCGCGCGTCCGCCGTTCGAGCCCAGCTGGATCAGGCCGTGGACGGGAATAATCACCGCTGGCGGCAAAAAGAGCGCGAGCAGCAACAAGAGCAGAACGCCGCCGCCGGCGCCCAGGCTTGCGGTCAACAGAGAAGTGAGGGCGGAGCAGGCCAACAGGCCCAGGGTCATCGCGACATCCAGCCCGGGCGGAACGATCACGTCAGTGGTAACGCGCCCTGCAGGGGCGCGGGCACAAGCAGGCCGCTCAGGCCCACTGTGAGCTCACCATCGCTCAACACGCGGCAACATACTCCGCCGCGCCAGTCCGGCGCCAATGCCGCCTGCAAGCCCGGGTAGGCCGCGTCCATACGCCGACAGGGGTCAGTTTCACGGGTGACCTCCAGGGTCAGGCTGCCAAGCTGCAGCTGTTGCCCCACCGAGTCCGGCCCGAACTCGACGCCGCTCACCAGCAGATTGGCGCGACGCTGGGTCCAGCACAAGGTCACACCGAGTTCCGTACAAGCACGATTCCAGCTTTCAAGGCTGAGCACCGTGACCTGGCGTTTTCCGGGACGACCGCGCGCGTCCCCTTCAACCCCGGCCCGGCATGTCACCGTGGCGGCGGACAGGCTCTGCATGGGCGCGGCGGAGCGCTCACGGATAGCAATGCCGCAGAGCGTGATGGGTGTTGCAGCCAGTGTGGAGGCCATGGCGCCCGGCTACACGTCCAGGTTCGCCACCGACAGCGCGTTCTGCTCGATGAACTCACGGCGGGGTTCCACGTGATCTCCCATCAGCGTGGTAAAGATCTGGTCTGCGGCGATGGCGTCTTCAATGGTCACCTGCAGCATGCGCCGGGCCTCGGGATCCATGGTGGTTTCCCAGAGCTGCTCCGGGTTCATTTCACCGAGGCCTTTGTAGCGCTGGATGTTGTAGCCCTTGCGCGCCTCCGCCATGAGCCAGCTGAGGCCCTCCTCAAAGCTGCGCGTAGGAAAGGTTTTATCGCCGCGCTTGAAATACCCGTCCTCGTCGATGAGCGTGTTCAGGGTTTCGCCCAGGGCAATCAGGCTGCGGTACTCGCCCGATGAAAAGAATTCGTGCCGGTACTCGGTTTCTGTTTCCACGCCATGTGCCAGCAGCTTGACCACCGGGTAGTGCGTCTGCCGTTCATGGTCCCGGCGCACGCTCACGACATACGCTGCACCCTTGGGCGCAACGGTTTGTAAGCGCTCACTAAGCTGCTCCGCAAAGGCGATCACAGCGGATTCGTCACGCATGTCCTCAGGTAACAGGCTGCTGCCGTACACCATCTGCCAGAGTACCGGCGGCGCATACAACCGGCCGAGACGTTCAATCGTCGCCGCCACCTTGCGGAAGCTCTCTACCAGCTCCTCGAGCCCCGCACCGGAGATCGGCGGTGCCTCGGGATTAACGATAATCGCGGCGCCTTCCAGTGCGGCCTGGGTCAGATAGCGGTTCAACGCTTCATCATCCTTCAGGTACTGTCCCTGTTTGCCGCGGGATATCTTGTACAGCGGCGGTTGCGCAATAAAGATATGCCCACGCTCGATCAGTTCCCGCATCTGGCGGAAAAAGAAAGTCAGCAACAGCGTGCGAATGTGCGACCCGTCGACATCAGCGTCGGTCATGATGATGATGCTGTGGTAACGCAATTTTTCCGGATTGAACTCGTCTTTGCCAATGCCGCAACCCAGCGCGGTAACGATGGTGCCGACCTCGGCCGAACCCAGCATCTTGTCAAAGCGGGCTTTCTCCACGTTAAGAATCTTGCCTTTGAGGGGCAGGATCGCCTGGAACTTGCGGTTTCTGCCCTGCTTGGCAGAGCCACCGGCGGAGTCGCCCTCTACGAGGTAGATTTCCGACAGCGCTGGATCTTTTTCCTGACAGTCGGCCAATTTGCCAGGCAGGCCGGCGATATCCAGAGCACCCTTGCGCCGGGTCATTTCGCGGGCCTTGCGCGCTGCTTCGCGGGCCCGGGCGGCATCCAGCATCTTGCCAACAACGGCCTTGGCTTCACCAGGGTTTTCCAGCAGATAGTCGTTGAAGTGGGCATTCATCGCCTGTTCCACCGCGGTCTTCACTTCGGAAGAGACCAGCTTGTCTTTGGTCTGCGATGAAAACTTTGGATCCGGCACTTTGACCGAGATGATGGCAGTCAAGCCTTCCCGCGCGTCGTCGCCGGTAGTGGACACCTTGGCCTTCTTCGCCAAGCCCTCACGCTCGATATAGGTGTTCAGGCTGCGGGTCAGGGCCGCACGGAAGCCCGCAAGGTGCGTGCCGCCGTCTCTCTGGGGAATGTTGTTGGTGTAACAGAAGATGTTTTCCGAAAAGGAGTCATTCCACTGCAATGCCACCTCGACACCAATACCGTCCTCCAGGTCCACCTGGAAGTGGAAAGGCTTGTTCACCGGGGTTTTGTTGTTGTTCAGGTAGTCGACGAAAGCGCGGAGGCCCCCATCGTAGCAATAATTCTCCTCGCGACCTGAGCGCTCATCCTTCAATCGAATGTTCACACCGGAATTCAGGAACGCAAGTTCCCGCAGGCGTTTGGCCAGCTGGTCAAAATGGAACTGGATATTGGTAAACGTGTCCGGGGAGGGGTGGAAGCGCACGGAGGTGCCGGTTCCTTCGGTTTCACCGATCACCGCCAGGGGCGCCTGTGGAACCCCATGATGATAGACCTGTTCGTAGCGCTTGCCCTCCCGCCGGATGGTCAGCACCAACTCCCGCGACAGGGCGTTGACCACGGATACGCCAACGCCGTGCAGGCCGCCCGACACCTTGTAGGTGTTGTCATCGAATTTGCCGCCTGCGTGCAGCACGGTCATGATGACTTCCGCCGCGGAAACGCCTTCCTCGTGCATTTCCGTGGGAATTCCCCGCCCGTCGTCACTGACCGTGACGGATTCGTCGGGGTGTATGACGATATCTACCCGACTGCAGTGACCCGCAAGCGCCTCATCAATGGAGTTATCTACGAGCTCAAACACCATATGATGCAGGCCCGTACCATCGTCAGTGTCACCAATGTACATTCCTGGGCGCTTACGGACCGCATCAAGGCCCTTCAGGACCTTGATACTGGAGGAGTCGTAGCTTTGCTCGTTGTCACTCATGGATAACTCTCTTCTTCTCTGTACTACCGGCCCGCCGTTGCGGTGCCAGCTCGTTTCGTCTCGATGTCGGGCCCGACCTGACATCGTTCAAGAACGGCCCGAGGCGGGCCTGCTCCTACTTCGAATCCGTAGCCGATCTCTGGACCACCTGCCCGTGTTCCACGTGGAACATCAGTGGGCTCACACCCTCGGGCCACATCCCTTCGAGATCTTTGGCGTCAACGCAGGTGATGAACACCTGTGCCTGCAACGCCGTCAGTGCCTCACAGACTTGCCTGCAGTGCCGGACGTCCAGCTCTGAGGGCAGATCATCCACCAGATAGACACAACCCCGGGGCTGGGACTCAGCCATTATCTGCCCCTGCGCCAACTTCAGGCCACAAACCACCAGCTTCTGCTGCCCTCGCGAGAGGGTCTCCGCCGCCGAGTACCCCGACACGGTAACACGAAGGTCCGCACGCTGGGGGCCGACGTGGGTATAACCCTGCTCGCTGTCAGCGGTCTCGCTGGAAGCCAGCGCCTCACCATACACCAGGGACTTGTCCCACCCCTTTCGATAACGCAATTCAAGCCCGTCAAGCCCCGGCGAAAGCTCCGCCATAATGGCTCGAAACCGAGGCGCCAGCTGCTCAAAGTAGGCCTGGCGGTAGCGGTGTATCTGCTCACCTGAGGCGGCCAGCTCTCGGGTCCACACCGACAGCTCGGATTGCTCCAGTTTACCACGCCGCAGGAGCTTATTGCGCTGTTTTACACAGCGCTGGAAACGCTGCCATTCACTAAAGAAGCGTTGTTCCACGTGGAACACACCCCAGTTCAGGAACTGGCGCCGTGCCGCAGGGCTGCCAGTCAGCAAATCAAACGACGCCGCATTCAACACCTGCAGGGGTAGGTGGGCAACCAGCTCTGCCACGGAACGCAGCTTCTCGCCCGCCAGTTTGATCTGCAGCTCGCCGGTGAGGTCACGCTGTACAGCAACCGAGGCGCGTTGCCCTGCGGTCGCAAACTCAGTCACACCGTACACGGTGCAGCGCTGTTCACCGTGAGTTACCAGAGTTCGAGGCGTCCCCGCGCGAAAACTGCGCGACATGCCCAGCATGTGCACTGACTCGAGGATACTGGTTTTGCCGCTGCCATTGGGGCCGTAAAAGATGTTCACTTGCCCCAGTTCGCGCAGCGCGACCTGGGACAGATTACGGAGGTGGTGAATCTGTAATTGAGTTAACAAAAACGGCTGTTACAACCGCATGGGCATGACAACGTACAGCGAATCGCCATCTTCCGATTCTTCCAGCAACGCACTGCTGTTGGGGTCGGACAGGGAGAGTTTGACCTGTTCGCCGCTCAGCACGCCCAGAACATCCAACAGATAGCTGACATTGAAACCGATCTCGACCGGGTCGCCCTGATAATCAACAGGTACCTGCTCTTCAGCCTGTTCCTGTTCAGGGTTGTTTGCCACGATTTCGATAACGTCAGTCGCAACTTTCAGGCGCACGCCCCGGTACTTTTCATTGGAGAGAATCGCCGTGCGGGTGAAGGCCTGGCGCAGCTCCAGGCGGGAACCCAGCACAATTTTGTCAGCTGCACGGGGCAACACGCGCTCGTAATCGGGGAACTTGCCATCAACCAGCTTGGAGGTGAAGGTAAAACCCTCCGTCGTGGCGCGAAGGTGATTACTACCCAGAACCACCACGATGTCCTCGTCTTCTTCAAGCAGTAATCGGGACAGCTCAAGTACACCTTTCCGCGGCAGAATCACCTGTGTGTCCTCATCGACAGGCAGCGGCGAGGGCAGGGTGCACATGGCCAGACGGTGGCCGTCGGTGGCGACAACCCGCAGGCGGCCCTCCTTGAGTTCCAGGAGCATTCCGTTCAAATAGTATCGGACGTCCTGCTGCGCCATGGCAAACGCAGTGCGATCAATGAGCCGACGTAACTGGCCCTGCTTGACCGTAAAGCGATGGGTGCCTACCCCCTCTTCAACCGCGGGAAACTCGCGAGCGGGCAGCGTCGAGAGCGTAAAGCGGCTGCGCCCGGAACGTACCGTGACTTTGCCGTCCTCCACAGTAAACTGGATATCGCTGCCTTCCGGCAGCGACTTGCAAATGTCCACGAGTTTGCGTGCCGGAACGGTCACCTCACCCGGCGCCGACACCGGGGCAGGGAGCGCTACGCGCCCAACCAACTCGACCTCCAGGTCGGTGCCGGTCAGTGAGAGTTGGTCGCCTTCCAGCACAAGTAGTACGTTGGACAGAATGGGCAGCGTCTGCCTGCGCTCCACGACACCTGCAACCAGATTCAGTGGCTTGAGCAACGCATCCCGTGAAATCGAGAACTTCATAAATTCAGGTTCCTTCCGAACGCGCCTACGTAGTGAGTGAGCGCAGCAAGTTTTTGTAATCTTCCCGAATATCAGAGTTGGTTTCGCGAAGTTCCTTTATTTTACGGCATGCATGCAACACTGTCGTGTGATCTCTGCCGCCAAAGCTGTCGCCAATTTCCGGAAGGCTGTGGTTCGTTAACTCCTTGGCCAGTGCCATCGCCACCTGCCGCGGCCTCGCGACCGAGCGACTGCGGCGCCGCGACATCAGGTCTGCGATCTTGATCTTGTAATACTCGGCGACAGTGCGCTGGATATTGTCCAGGCTGACCTGCTTGTCCTGCAGCGCGAGCAGATCCTTGAGGCTCTCCTTAACCAGATCCACATCGACCTGCTTACCTGTGAAGTTAGCGCTCGCTATCACTCTTTTCAGCGCGCCTTCAAGCTCTCTCACATTGGAGCGAATACGTTGGGCGATAAAAAAGGCGGCATCCGGTGGCAAAGTAATGCGCGACTGGGCCGCCTTGTTCATCAGGATGGCGACCCGGGTTTCCAGCTCCGGAGGCTCAACCGCCACCGTCAACCCCCAGCCGAAGCGGGATTTCAGCCGCTCTTCCAGGCCATCAATTTCCTTCGGGTAGCGGTCGCAGGTAAGGATCATCTGCTGCCCCCCTTCAAGCAGAGCGTTGAAAGTGTGGAAAAACTCCTCCTGCGAACGGTCTTTCTTGGCGAAAAACTGGATGTCGTCAATCAGCAGCGCATCCACAGAACGGTAATAGCGCTTGAAGTCACTGATGGCGTTAAGTTGCAGCGCCTTCACCATATCTGCCACAAAACGCTCTGAGTGCAGGTAGACCACTTTGGCTTCCGGGTTCTGCTGCTTCAGGGCATTACCGACAGCATGCATGAGGTGGGTCTTACCCAGGCCGACGCCGCCATAGAGAAACAGAGGGTTGTACGCTTCACCGGGGTTCTCGGCAACCTGCCGGGCCGCGGCCAGGGCCAGCTGGTTCGATTTGCCCTCCACGAAGTTGTCGAAGGTGTAAGAATCAACAAGATTGGGTTGCTGTGCCTCCTCGCCGGGCGACCTGCTGCGCAGCGCTGATGTCGCCAGGCCAAACTCCTGTTGCGGCGCTGCTACCGCCTGAATTCTGGGCGCCCCGACACTGCGCAGCGCGGCTCCACCACCGTTAACCGCATAGCCCGACACGGCCGGAGGGCTGTACTCACCACCATTGTGCACCATGCCGAGAGGCTCCCGGACCGGCTGGGCAGACTCAAGCTCTCGCGCCTGACCGATCTCCAGTGCGAGTTGCGGTACCTCGGCAGGCGCAATTTGCTGCAACAGTTCGCGTATGCGCGGCGCAAACTTGTCACTGACGAAGTCCTTGATAAACCGGTTGGGTGCAAACAGCGTTAACTGCCGCCCATTCTGGCTGCTCTGCAGCGGACGAATCCAGGTATTGAACTGCTGGCTTGGCAACTCGTCCTGGAGACGATTGACACACTGCTGCCATATGACGTCTGGCAAAATTCTCCCCTTTGAAGGCCTTGACCCCACCTTCACTACAACGATTACGCCTGTCACGCACTGCGAGTTCGCGCGTTGAAGGCCTCCGGGCTTTTCGATCCCGGTGCGCTGATAATACCCGTGAAGCCGCGAGTTATCCACACCTCAGGGGGTTTTTTTTCAAAGTTGTTTTTATATGTTTTTCATATGCTTAGGTTTTATTTGGGTGTTTTTTAAGCGACCAGTCAAGATTCCATCTGTGTATACATGATCTGTGTATAACCTGTGTATATATTCGGGGCAAGGTGTGTGCTGTTTACCGGAAGGCGCGCCACAGCTGGCATTGCCGCTACGGGGGATACAGGGCGAGGACTGCAGCTGCGCCGCGGGCAAACGCGCAAAAATAAAGGGTTGGGCTGTCATTGAATTCGACGCGGGGTTTCTCTAGAATAGCCAACCTTTTTGCGGCCTGGTACTCCACCGCGCGCTCTGTAACGTATCGACCACAGGGCGGGTGCAGCATCAGCCTTCTATTTATTACCTCCTATTTGGAACAGCGTCATGAAAAGAACATTCCAGCCCAGCGTCCTGAAGCGCAAGCGCACTCACGGCTTCCGCTCTCGTATGGCCACCAAGAACGGTCGCCTGGTCCTCAGCCGCCGTCGCGCGAAGGGTCGCAAGCGCCTGTCCGCCTGATGCGGGAGAGCCTTCGTGGCCGCAGCCGCTGAGTGCCAACCGGGTGCTGGCGCTTTCGGGAAATGCAGGCGCCTGTTGAATGCGGCCCAATATCGGGCCGTTTTCGATGGCGCCTCCCTCAAGGCTTCGCACCGTCATCTGCTGATGCTGGCGCGACCCGCCGAGGGTCTGCACAGCCGGCTGGGACTGGTTATCGCCAAGAAGAACGTACGCAAGGCGGTACAGCGCAATCGGATCAAACGCATCGTCAGGGAATCATTCAGGCAACTGCCTGATACCGGCGTACCGCTGGATATCGTTTTTTTGGCGCGCCGTGGCCTCGACGACATGGACAACGCTTCACTGTTCACCACACTGGGAGAACAATGGCAAAAGCTGTCACGACACAAGGCGACACACCCGAGCGCGCGAGACCGCTGATGCGCCGTCTCTTTATCGCCCTGATTACCGTGTACCGATACGCCATCAGCCCGTTCCTGGGCAATCACTGCCGATTTTACCCGAGCTGCTCACACTACGCTCAGGAAGCCATCGATTTGCACGGCGTTATCCGAGGTTCGTACCTCACCCTGCGCCGGCTTGGCAAATGCCACCCCTGGCATGAGGGAGGACTCGACCCGGTGCCCCCCTGCAAGCACACTCACTGACGAAGCTGATACCTGCTATGGATTTCCAACGAACTCTGCTGATCGGCGCCATCGCCCTTCTCTCATTCATGCTGCTGACTGAGTGGGTCGCATTCAAGGATGCCAAAAACACGGCGGAGCAACCCGTCGCCAGCCGGCTGATTGCTGCCGAGCCGGATAGCCTGCCGGAAGCGGTCACGGCAGCCCCTGCCACACCCGTCGCCGACTCAGGCGACGAGGACCTGCCGCAAGCACCCGAGTCTATTGCCGACACACAGCCCTCGACTCCGGAAGTAATCAGCAACAGTGGCGACATCATCACCGTGCACTCCGACGTACTCCAGGTTGCCATTGACCTGCGCGGCGGCGATATCGTGGAGCTGGCACTACCGGAACACCTCGAAGACATCGACAAGCCGAACCAGCCATTCGTGCTGCTGGAGCAGAATGAACGCCGCATCTATGTCGCGCAAAGTGGGCTGATCGGCCCGGATGGTATCGACAGTGAATCCCGCGCCCAGTTCAGCGCGGCACAATCACGCTATGAACTGACACCCGACGCTGATGAACTGAATGTAGACCTGCTGTGGCAGAACGCGGAGGGCCTCACCGTGACCAAGCGCTTTACCCTGCGCCGCGGTGACTACCTGATGACGGTGAGCTACATCGTTGACAACAAGACCAGTGAACGCTGGCAGGGCAACCTGTTCGGACAGATCAAGCGGGACAGCAGCAAACCCTCCACCGTCGATTCCAGCGGCATGGGTCTGCAACCCTTCCTGGGCGCTGCAATCACCCAGCCCGACGAGCGCTTCACCAAGTTCAGCTTCAAGGAAATGCGGGAAGAACCTTTCCGCGAGCAGCTCCCGGGCGGCTGGATCGCGATGATACAGCACTATTTCCTCAGTGCCTGGATTCCGGCACCCGACCAGAGCCATACCTACAGCACCAGGGTCACCTCATCCGGCTTCAATATTGCAGGCTTCACCAGCCCTGCCCTGGTGGTGGACCCCGGCCAGCAGGGCACTGTCAGTGCCGGCTTTTACGCGGGCCCTAAAGACCAATACCGGCTCGCGGAAATTTCCCCCTATCTCGACCTCAGCGTGGATTACGGCTGGCTGTGGTGGATTGCACAGCCGCTGTTCTGGCTACTGATAAAAATCCACGCCTTCGTCGGCAACTGGGGTGTCGCGATCATCCTGCTTACGGTTTTGATCAAGGCTGTCTTCTTCAAGCTGTCAGCTACCAGCTATCGCTCGATGGCCAACATGCGTCGTGTAGCGCCGAAAATGCAGGATATCCGGGAGCAATACGCAGAGGACAAGGCCAAACAAAGCCAGGCGATGATGGAGTTGTACCGCAAGGAGAAGATCAACCCGATGGGCGGCTGCCTGCCGGTGCTGGTGCAGATGCCGGTGTTCATCTCGCTCTACTGGGTGCTGATGGAGAGCGTTGAACTGCGCCACTCGCCCTTCTTTTTGTGGATTGAAGATCTGTCGGTCATGGACCCCTACTTTGTGCTGCCGCTGCTGATGGGTGCCAGCATGTGGTTCATGCAGAAATTAAATCCGCCGCCACCGGATCCGATGCAGGCCAAGATCATGCAGTGGTTGCCAGTGATCTTCACCTTCTTCTTTCTCTGGTTCCCAGCGGGTCTCGTACTCTACTGGGTGGTCAACAACCTGCTCTCCATGGCCCAGCAGTACGTAATCACCCGACAGATCGAAAAGTCCGACGCGAAAGCGAAAGCCTAGTATCGCCCCCTGCGGGGCGCTGCGCGGCTGGCCTATACTGCCGCTGTGATGACTACGCTATACGAAGCAGACACGATTGCCGCCATAGCCACTGCGCCCGGACGCGGTGGCATCGGCATCGTGCGCCTGTCCGGCCCTTCCGCTGCGCCGATAGCCGAGCGCATAACGGGTAAACAGCTCACGCCGCGACACGCGCATTTCTGCCTGTTTTCGGATGCCCGGGGAACGACGCTGGACAGCGGAATCGCCCTCTATTTTCCCGCACCCCACTCGTTTACCGGGGAAGACGTTGTAGAGCTGCAAGGTCATGGCGGGCCTGTCGTACTGGACCTGCTGGTCGCCGCCTGCCTTGCGTCGGGTGCGCGACAGGCTCGAGCGGGAGAATTCTCCGAGCGGGCCTACCTGAACGACAAACTCGACCTGGCCCAGGCTGAAGCCATCGCAGACCTGATCAACAGCACCACCGAACAGGCGGCGCGCAATGCGCACCGCTCCCTGCAGGGCGCCTTCTCGCAGGAAATTGATCGGCTGGTGGCAGAGGTAACACGCCTGCGTGTGTACGTAGAGGCCGCCATCGATTTCCCCGAGGAGGAGATCGATTTCCTGGCAGACGGACACGTGGCAGATTCACTACAAACCCTGGCCGCACAACTGGCTGTGGTGATGGCCGCGGCACAGCAGGGAAGCCTGTTGCGGGAGGGGATGAAGGTGGTTATCGCCGGACGCCCCAACGCCGGAAAGTCCAGCCTGCTTAACGCCCTGGCAGGACAGGAGAGTGCCATCGTCACTGACATTGCGGGAACCACACGGGACATCCTGCGAGAGCACATCCAGATTGATGGAATGCCGCTGCACATTGTGGATACCGCAGGACTTCGCGCCAGTGACGACGCCGTAGAGCAGGAAGGCATTCGCCGCGCGCAACGCGAAATCGCCACCGCAGATCGCATACTCCTGGTGGTCGACATGAATGACGACAGCCCTCTGCCTGATGACCTGTGGCCCGGTTATCCCGCAAGCTCTGTGCCGGTGACGCTTATCCACAACAAGTGTGACCTGGCCGGTGAGGCGCCCGGCGTGGCCCGGAATGGCGATTCCGTCACCGTGCGTCTTTGCGCTCGTTCAGGTGCCGGAGTGCCGCTGCTGCGCGAACACCTGAAACAGTGTATCGGTTACGCGGGCTCTGGCGGTGATACCTTCAGTGCGCGGCGCCGGCACTTACAGGCGCTCTCGATCGCGGCTGAACACCTGGAACGCGGGCGTCGACAGCTGGAAGAGGCAGGCGCAGGAGAGCTGCTGGCGGAGGATCTGCGCCTGTGCCACGACGCCCTGGGCGACATCACCGGAAAAATGTCCAGTGACGCGCTGTTGGGGGAAATCTTCTCCAGTTTCTGTATCGGCAAATAAGCCACCGCCCGTTGACCACACCCTGTGCACAGTTTGTACTGTTGTTTTTCAAGTCAGTCTCCGGAATCGGATAACCCTGTGGACAACCTGACGGGGAACCCGGTAGTGAACTGGGGGCAATCGGCTGCCTCCCGGGAGCGCCGGACACCAACCCGGTTTTGATCCCCAGTACCCACACAGTCAAACCACGCCAGGAACAGGGCTTCACCGCCTGCTTGTCATTGCAGCAAGTGTATGAAATACAATAGTAAAACCCGGTTATTCACAGCTGAGCGGCCGCTATACAGTAACAATATCAGTTCTATTCTTTCATCTTTCAAAGACTATTTATTTAATGCATTACACAGTCGGACGCGTCACAAAAAACATTCAACCCGGGCTGATAAAACAGAGAACATCTTTTGAACAACTGATCTACCGGACGTATAATCGCCGGCCCGGCAACAACCCACCGGGCCAGGAGACGCTGCAGCGTGGAATACCAACAGAGCTTTGACGTGATCGTGATCGGCGGCGGCCACGCTGGCACCGAGGCCTGCCTGGCGGCCGCGCGGATGGGCTGTCGCACCCTGCTCCTGACCCACAGTGTCGACACACTGGGTCAGATGTCATGCAACCCCGCTATCGGCGGCATTGGCAAGAGCCACCTGGTGCGTGAAGTGGATGCCCTGGGCGGCGCCATGGCACGGGCCACAGACCGCGCAGGTATCCAGTTTCGGGTGCTGAATGCGCGCAAGGGGCCGGCAGTGCGCGCAACGCGTGCGCAGGCGGACCGTGTGCTCTATCGCAATGCCATCCGTGAAATCATTGAAGCGCAGCCCGGATTATCGATCTTTCAGCAACCGGTAGATGACCTGCTGGTGGAACAGGGTCGCGTTGCGGGTGCGGTCACCCAGATGGGCCTGATTTTCCGCGCCCCGACCGTCGTGCTGACAACCGGCACGTTCCTCGGCGGAAAGATCCACATCGGTTTGCAAAACAGTGCCGGGGGGCGCGCCGGAGACCCGCCCTCCATCGCCCTGGCCCAGCGCTTGCGCGAAATGCCCTTCCGTGTAGATCGACTGAAAACGGGAACGCCACCGCGTATTGATGCGCGCAGTGTGGATTTCAGCGCTCTGGAAGAACAGTGGGGTGATCCCGATGCCCCCGCGATGTCGTTTCTGGGCAGCGTTGACGAGCGTCCGCAGCAGCGTTGCTGCTGGATAACGCATACCAACGAACACACCCACGAGATCATCCGTGGCGGCCTCGATCGATCACCGATGTACTCGGGGGTTATCGAGGGCGTGGGGCCCCGCTATTGCCCCAGTATTGAAGACAAAATTCACCGCTTTGCCGACAAGGCATCGCACCAGGTGTTCATTGAGCCCGAGGGGCTGACTACCAGCGAACTCTACCCCAATGGTATTTCCACCAGTCTGCCCTTCGATGTGCAGCTTGCACTGGTCCGTTCCATCAAGGGGTTTGAAGGCGCCCACATCACGCGGCCGGGGTACGCCATCGAATACGATTACTTCGATCCCCGCGATCTGCAGTATTCGCTGGAGACGCGTGCGCTACCCGGCCTGTATTTTGCAGGACAGATCAACGGCACCACGGGGTACGAAGAGGCGGCGGCTCAGGGCCTGTTGGCCGGTCTTAACGCAGCGCTGTCGGTACAGGGCAAGGAACCCTGGTGCCCGAGGCGCGACGAAGCCTATATCGGTGTGCTGGTGGATGATCTGATTACCCTGGGTACGCTGGAGCCCTACCGGATGTTTACCTCCCGCGCGGAGTATCGCCTGCTGTTGCGCGAGGACAACGCCGACCTGCGTCTCACCGAAACCGCTCACCGCCTCGGTTTGATCGACGACGCCCGCTGGTCCCGGTTTGCGCGTAAACGCGATGCCATTGCCGCCGAAACGCAACGTCTCGCGACCACCTGGATACATCCGGGAACGGCTGCGGCGGCAACGCTCGAGCCCAAACTGAAGGGCCCCCTCACCCGTGAGTACAGCCTCGCCGACCTGCTGAAGCGGCCCGGCATCGGTTACGCCGACGTGGCCGCGTTGAAAGGGGAGCCGCTGGCCGATGAACAGGCTGCGGAGCAAGTGGAAATCCAGGCCAAGTACGCGGGCTATATTGACCGGCAGCAGGATGAGATTGCCCGGCTGCGCCGCTACGAGCAGACCCCGCTGCCCGACTCACTGGATTACAGCACCGTCGACGGTCTGTCCCACGAGGTGCGCCAGAAACTCAGTGAGGCGCGTCCGGCGACCCTGGCGCGTGCTGGCAGAATTCCCGGGGTGACGCCCGCGGCGGTCTCCCTGCTGCTGATCTATCTCAAAAAGCGCGGCGCTCTCGAGCGTGGCAGCGAACGCATAAGCGCCTGAATTGGACGCGGCACTTGCGCGGCAGCTGGGCGCCGGGCTCAACGCTCTGGGCGTGGCGACGACCGCTTTCCAACAACAGCTGCTGCTTGATTACCTGGCGTTGTTGCTGAAATGGAACCGCGCCTATAACCTCACAGCCATCCGCGACCCCGGCGCAATGGTGACCCGGCACCTGCTGGACAGCCTGGCGGTAGCGCCATGGCTGGCAGGCAGTCGCTGCATTGATGTCGGCACAGGTGCCGGGTTGCCCGGTATTCCCCTGGCGATCGCGTTCCCGGAGCGCGAGTTTCACCTGCTGGACAGCAATGGCAAGAAAACCCGGTTCCTGTTTCAGGCCAGAACCGCGCTCGGGCTCGACAACGTGACGGTACATCACAGTCGGGCAGAAGCCTTCCGGCCAGAACAGGGCTTCGACGTGGTGCTATCCCGGGCCTTTGCCTCTCTGCAGGACATGCTGGCTGTAACCCGGCATTTACTTGCTCCGGATGGTGTTTTGCTTGCCATGAAGGGCGTGCGCCCCGATGATGAACTGCAAGCGATCACGCAACACTGCGCTGTGCGCCACATCAGGCCCCTGTCTGTGCCGGGGCTTGACGAGCAGCGTCACTTGGTAGAACTTGCCCTGTTGCCGACGATCGATAATCTGCATCGGCCCTAGCCAAAATATACGGGAGTGCGCCTTGGCACGAGTTCTTGCAATTGCAAACCAGAAAGGCGGTGTGGGCAAAACTACCACCTCCGTCAACCTGGCGGCGTCCCTTGCAGCGATGAAGCAGCGCCTGTTGCTGGTCGATCTGGATCCCCAGGGCAACGCGACGATGGGCAGTGGGGTGGACAAGCACAGCGTTGAGCGCAGTATCTATGATGTGCTGGTCCACCGTGCCCCGGTGCACCTGATCACCCAGCGGGTACCGGAGGGTGGCTACGATGTGCTCCCCTCCAACGACGATCTCACAGCCGCCGAGGTGGAACTGATGGGGGTAGAGCAGCGTGAGCGCCGACTGAATACGGCACTGCGCGAAGTCTCCTCCGTGTACGACTACATCCTCATCGACTGCCCGCCCTCCCTCAATATGCTCACCCTCAACGGGCTGGTAGCCGCCGACGGGGTGCTGATTGCGATGCAGTGTGAGTACTTCGCCCTGGAGGGACTGTCGGCACTGGTGAACACGATTGAGCGCGTCGCCGAGTCCGTAAACCCGCTGCTGCGTATCGAGGGGATCCTGCGTACGCTTTATGACCCGCGCAACAGCCTGACCAACCAGGTCTCCAACCAGTTACACCAACACTTCGGCGAGGCGGTTTATCGCACGGTTATTCCGCGCAATGTGCGCCTCGCCGAGGCGCCCAGCCACGGCCTGCCCGTTATGTATTACGACCGGCATTCCCGCGGGTCCCGGGCCTATATGGCCCTCGCGGGAGAAGTCATTCGCCGAGAGGAAAAGCGCCGCGCAGCCGCTGCAGGCACCGTGGTCAAGGAATAGGAGAGCACAATGTCAGCCAGAAAACGGGGTTTGGGGCGCGGTCTGGATGCGCTGCTGGGTGCCGGCACACAACCCCGTGATGTGGGAGACGGTGACGCCCCGGTCCCAGGTGATGACCAGGGCCAGCAGCAGGTGCTCAAGGATTTACCGGTAGACCTGATACAACGCGGCAAATACCAGCCCCGTCGTGACATCGACCCGGAATCGCTGCAGGAACTGGCGGACAGCATTCGTGCCCAGGGCATCATGCAACCGATCGTGGTGCGCCCGATCGGAGAGCGTAAATACGAGATCATCGCTGGTGAGCGTCGCTGGCGTGCTGCCCAGTTGGCGGGCCTGGACCAGGTTCCCGCTGTTATCCGTGACGTGAGCGACGAAGCCGCCATTGCCATGGCATTGATAGAGAACATCCAGCGCGAGGACCTTAATCCGATTGAGGAAGCTATAGCACTGCAGCGTCTGCAGCAGGAATTTCAGCTGACTCAGCAGGAAGTCGCGGATGCGGTCGGCAAGTCCCGTTCAACCGTCACCAATCTGCTGCGGCTGATGTCACTGCAAAGCGATGTGCGCCTGCTGCTCGAGCGCGGTGACCTGGAGATGGGGCACGCCCGCGCGCTGTTGGGTATGGAGGGTGCAGCGCAATCCCAGGCCGCGAGAACGGTGGTCGGCAAAGGCCTTTCCGTGCGCCAGACCGAAGCGCTGGTACGCAGTTTGTTGGCGCGCAAAGATGCGCCGCGGGAAGAGACACCGCGTATGGACCCGAACATCCGCCAGCTGCAGGACGACCTGTCGCAGAAAATCGGCGCTCGTGTGCAAATCCAGCACGGTACCAAGGGCAAGGGCAAGCTGGTGCTGACCTATAACAGCCTGGATGAACTCGACGGTATTCTGAGCCATATCCACTAGCTGCGGCAGCGAATGCCACCACAGCATCTAGTGGCTGCCAATATGCGCGCTACCAGATAGAGTATGTCACCCCCTATTCGCGGCAAAACGGGGCAAACAGGCGCCAACCTGCTGCCAACGTCAGGGATATTTCGTACCTGTAAGCGCCGGATTTGGTTGAACCCGCCAAGCAATGCCCCTATAATGCGGGCGCCCAAAACGAGGAACAATCGTGTGGCAGTTGGCAAGGGGTTCGGCAGGAGTTTCGCGTGAGCGCGAACAGCATTCCCTCCCCCCCGGTCCACCGCGTAGCTCTGCTGCAGTTGGCCACGCTCGTTCCTTTGTGCCTGCTGGTCTGGCTGGCACTGGATGAAACGACAGCACTGTCAACACTGTGTGGTGGTGCGGTGGCGGTGTTACCGCAGGCCTGGTTCGCTGCAAAGCTGTTTCGCGCGCGCGGGGCTCGTTCAGCCTCCGAGATTACCCGGTCGGCACTGAGCGGCGAGATCGGAAAGTTCCTCTTGAGCGCGGCGGGGTTTGCCGCTGTGTTCGTTTTGTTGCGGCCGCTAGAAGCGTCCGCGGTATTCGCCGGATACGTGGCGATGCTGATAGTACAAACGATTGGAAGCTGGTGGTTCCTGATGCGCCGCCAGCAGAAACAAACCGAAACACCGAAACAAGAGTTGTGATCGATGGCAGGCGAGAACCAGACGGTTTCAGAGTACATTGTCCACCACCTGACCAACCTGACCTATGGCAAGCTGCCTGCCGGTTATGAGCGCTACGACGGTTCCATCGTGGGCGATGGCGGCGCCTGGGTGATGGCGCACGGCGGTGCCGAGGCCGCTGCCATGGGGTTTACCGCAATCCACGTCGATTCAATGGCCTGGTCGATCGGTCTCGGTATTCTGTTTAGCTGGCTGTTTTATCGCGTCGCCAAGAAAGCTTCCTCAGGTGTTCCCAGCGGCCTCACCAGCGCGGTGGAAATGATCGTCCAGTTCGTCGACAACACCGTGCGCGATACCTTCCATGGCCGCAACCCGCTGATTGCCCCGCTATCCCTTACCATATTCGTCTGGATTTTCCTGATGAACCTGATGGACCTGGTGCCCGTCGACGTCGTGCCTGAATTGATGATGGCGCTGGGTGTGGAATACCACAAAATCGTGCCCTCTACCGATCCCAATATCACCTTCGGCATGGCCATCGGCGTGCTGATCCTCATTCTGTATTACTCCATCAAGGTCAAAGGGTTCGGGTTTGCCCGGGAGCTGGCCATGAACCCGTTCAACCATCCGCTGTTCATCCCCGTGAACCTGTTCATGGAGATTGTCGGTCTGCTGGCCAAGCCCTTCTCGCTGGCACTGCGACTGTTCGGCAATATGTACGCCGGCGAAATGATATTTATCCTGATTGCAGCCCTGTTCAGTGCCGGCCTGGCCTGGATGGTGCCGGCAGGCCTGCTGCAGATCGGCTGGGCGATCTTCCACATTCTGGTGATCACCCTGCAGGCTTTCATCTTCATGGTGCTGACGATCGTTTATCTCAGCATGGCCCACGAAGACCACTGATTCACCTTTAACTTTGGTTATTAACGCTAGGAGAAAATCATGGAATTAGTTCTTATTGCTGCTGCAATTATGATCAGCCTCGGTGGTCTGGGTGCGGCTATCGGTATTGGCATGCTGGGCGGCAAACTCATCGAAGGTTCTGCGCGTCAGCCTGAACTGGCTCCCAAGCTGCAGGTGACCTTCTTCCTGGGCGCTGGCCTGGTGGACGCTATTCCGATTATCGGCGTGGGTCTGGCGATGTACCTGATCTTCGTTGTCGCCCCTGGTATGGCCTGAGCACGACCAACAACGCAACCGTGAGCGGGGCGGCCGTACCGGCTGCCCCACCATATCTGTGAGGAGTATGGCGTGAATATCAACCTTACGCTTATCGGACAGGTCATCGCCTTTTTCGGCTTCGTCTGGTTCTGCATGAAGTTTGTCTGGCCGCCCATCATTGCGGCCATGCAGGAGCGCGAAAAGAAGATTGCGGATGGCCTGGCAGCCGCTGATCGTGCCAGTCACGATCTGGAACTGGCGCAGGAAAAAGCGCTTGAGCGGTTGAAAGAAGCCAAGCACGAAGCGGCCGGCATTGTCGATTCCGCCAACAAGCGTGCCAGCCAAATTGTGGAAGAAGCGAAAACTGCGGCGATAACGGAAGCGGAGCGGGTGAAAACTGCTGCGCACGCGGAAATCGAGCAGGAAACCAACCGCGCCCGCGAGGCCCTGCGCGCGCAGGTTGCCGCGCTGACGCTGGCGGGTGCAGAGAAAGTGCTCGGAGCAACGATTGACCAGGACGCCCACGCGGACCTGGTGAATAAACTGGCTGCAGAGCTTTGATGGTGAGGACGTTATGGCCGAACTGACCACGCTGGCCCGCCCCTACGCGAAGGCGGCATTCGAGTACGCCCGCGACAGCCAGAGTCTGGCCGAGTGGTTGCCGCAGCTGCAGCTTGCTGCTGCCGTCAGCCGCGACAGTCGCATGCAGGCGCTGTTGCGCGATCCGGAGAAGGACGGTGCGCAGCTGGCAACCCTGCTGGCCGACGTGTGTGGCGAGGATCTCGGTCCCGCCCTGCGCAACTTCCTGAACATTCTGGCGCAGAACAAGCGTCTGCTCCTGTTGCCACAGATCACCGTGTTGTTTGCCGGTTACAAGGCGAATCACGAAAAGTCAGTGGATGTCGAGGTCGTGTCTGCGTTTGATCTGGCGGACGATATGACTGACAAGCTGGCCTCCGCCCTGAGCAAGCGTCTGGAGCGGAAAGTAAACGTGCACACCTCGACAGATCCCAACCTGTTGGGCGGTGTGTTGATCAGGGCCGGCGATCTGGTGATCGATGGTTCCGTACGCGGTCGGCTGAACAAGCTCGCCGCGGCAATGAATTTGTAGGATTGAGGAACAGAGCATGCAGCAACTGAATCCGTCAGAAATTAGCGAGATGATCAAGCAGCGCATCGACCAGCTTGATGTGTCATCCGAGGCGCGCAACGAAGGCACCGTGGTATCGGTGACCGACGGCATTATCCGTATCTACGGTCTCACCGATGTGATGTACGGTGAAATGATCGAGTTCGAAGGCGGCATTTTCGGAATGGCGCTGAACCTGGAGCGCGACTCCGTGGGCGCGGTGATCCTCGGCGATTACAAGAATCTGGCCGAGGGCCAGTCCTGCCGTTGCACCGGCCGTATTCTCGAAGTGCCTGTGGGCCCCGAGCTGCAGGGCCGCGTGGTCGATGCACTGGGTAACCCCATCGACGGCAAGGGCCCGATCAATGCCAAGTTGACCGACGCCCTGGAAAAGGTGGCGCCCGGCGTTATCGCCCGCCAGTCGGTGGACCAGCCCGTGCAGATCGGCCTCAAGGCCATCGACGCCATGGTGCCGATCGGTCGTGGCCAGCGCGAGCTGATTATCGGCGACCGCCAGGTGGGTAAGACCGCTATTGCTGTCGACGCGATCATCAACCAGAAAGGTACCGGCATTAAGTGTATCTACGTGGCGATTGGCCAGAAGGCCTCCTCCGTCGCTTCGGTAGTGCGCAAGCTGGAAGAGCACGGTGCCATGGAGCACACCATTGTGGTGGCCGCGACGGCGTCGGATCCTGCCGCCATGCAGTTCCTGGCGCCCTTTGCCGGTTGCACCATGGGCGAGTACTACCGCGACCGCGGTGAAGACGCGCTGATCATCTACGACGATCTGACCAAGCAGGCCTGGGCGTATCGCCAGATCTCCCTGCTGCTGCGTCGTCCGCCAGGCCGTGAAGCCTACCCTGGTGACGTGTTCTATTTGCACTCGCGTCTGCTGGAGCGCGCGGCTCGTGTCAATGCTGACTATGTCGAGCAGATGACTAAAGGCGAAGTCAAAGGCAAGACCGGCTCGCTGACCGCACTGCCGGTGATTGAAACCCAGGCCGGTGACGTTTCGGCGTTCGTACCGACCAACGTGATCTCCATTACCGACGGACAGATCTTCCTGGAAGCCGACATGTTCAACGCGGGCGTGCGCCCGGCAATGAACGCCGGTATCTCGGTATCCCGTGTGGGTGGTGCTGCACAGACCAAGATCATCAAGAAGTTGTCCGGCGGTATCCGTACCGCTCTGGCCCAGTACCGCGAACTCGCGGCCTTCTCCCAGTTTGCATCGGACCTTGACGAGGCCACCAAGGCCCAGCTGGACCAGGGTGAGCGGGTCACCGAGCTGATGAAGCAGGGGCAATACGCTCCGCGCTCCATCGCCGACATGGGTATCGTGCTTTACGCCGCCAACGAAGGCCACCTGCGTAGCGTTGAAGTGAACAAGATTCGCGATTTCGAAGCCTCCCTGCTGTCGTTCATGCACAGTGAGTACGGCGACCTGATGAAGAAGATTGTCGACACCGGCGATTACAACGACGAGATCGAGTCTGCCTTCAAAACGGCGATCGAGAAGTTCAAGGCCACGCAAACCTGGTAACCCCGAGGACAGCAGATGGCAGTCGGAAAAGAAATCCGGACCAAGATCCACAGTATCCGGAGTACGCAGAAGATCACCAGCGCCATGGAAATGGTCGCGGCGAGCAAAATGCGCAAAGCCCAGGAGCGTATGGCGCTGGGCAAGCCCTATGCACGGCGTATGCGCGCAGTGGTCGGGCATATTGCCAACTCCGCCCCGGAGTACCGGCACGCCTACATGGTCGAGCGCGAGGTCAAGCGCGTCGGTTTTGTGGTGGTGTCAACCGATCGCGGCCTGTGCGGTGGTTTGAACATCAACCTGTTCAAGGCCACCGTCAAGGCCATGAAAGGCTGGGCCGATCAGGGCGTGGGCATAGACCTGTGCCTGATCGGCGCCAAGGCAGCGGCGTTCTTCAAAAGCTACGGCGGTAACGTCACGGCGGCTGTGCGTGATATCGGCGAGGAGCCCACCCTGGGTGATCTCATCGGCAGTGTGAAGACCATGCTGGACGCCTACGAGGAAGGGCACATCGACCGCCTGTTCCTGGTGAGCAACGAGTTCGTCAACACCATGACCCAGAGCCCGAGTGTCGAGCAGTTGCTGCCCCTGCTGGCGGAAGACAGCGCGGAAATGAAGCACCACTGGGACTACATCTACGAGCCCGATGCGATGCAGCTGCTGGAAAGCCTGTTGACGCGCTATATCGAATCGCAGGTGTACCAGGCCGTGGTGGAAAACGGTGCCTGCGAGCAGGCCGCGCGGATGCTGGCCATGAAGAACGCGACTGACAACGCCGGCGAACTGATCGATGACCTGCAGTTGATCTACAACAAGGCACGACAGGCGGCGATTACCCAGGAGCTGTCGGAAATCGTTAGCGGTGCGGCGGCAATCGGCTAGGACCTAACCTATTCGGCAGCGCCGGGATGTTCCTGCGCTGCCACCCAGAATTGAACTTTGATGCAGAGGATCCGGACATGAGCAGCGGACGAATCGTACAAATTATCGGTGCCGTCATCGACGTGGAGTTCCCACGTGAAGACGTACCCAAGGTCTACGATGCACTGTTGGTTACCGAAAAAGGCCTGACCCTGGAAGTCCAGCAGCAGCTGGGCGACGGCGTTGTGCGCACCATTGCCATGGGCTCCTCCGAAGGTGTGAGCCGCGATCTGGCGGTGGAAAATACCGGTGGCCCCATCGCGGTGCCGGTTGGCGTTGAAACGCTCGGGCGGATCATGGACGTACTCGGCAACCCGATTGACGAATGCGGTCCCATCGGTGAACAGGAGCGCGCCTCCATCCACCGCAAAGCGCCTGCCTACGATGAGCTGGCGGCCTCAGAGGAGCTCCTCGAAACCGGCATCAAGGTTATCGACCTGGTCTGCCCCTTCGCGAAAGGCGGCAAGGTTGGCCTGTTCGGCGGCGCCGGCGTGGGCAAGACCGTGAACATGATGGAGCTGATCAACAACATCGCCACCGAACACTCCGGCCTGTCCGTGTTTGCCGGTGTGGGGGAACGTACCCGGGAAGGTAACGACTTCTACCACGAAATGCAGGAAGCGGGCGTGGTCAACGTCAAGGACTTCCCCAAGTCCAAGGTGGCGATGGTCTACGGCCAGATGAATGAGCCGCCCGGCAACCGTCTGCGTGTGGCCCTGACCGGCCTGACCATGGCGGAAAAATTCCGTGACGAAGGGCGTGACGTACTGCTGTTCGTCGACAACATCTACCGCTACACACTGGCGGGAACCGAGGTGTCGGCGCTGCTTGGCCGTATGCCCTCTGCGGTGGGTTACCAGCCCACGCTGGCCGAGGAAATGGGCGTGCTGCAGGAGCGCATTACCTCCACCAAAACCGGCTCGATCACCTCGATCCAGGCCGTATACGTGCCTGCGGACGACCTGACCGACCCCTCACCGGCGACCACTTTCGCCCACCTTGACTCCACCGTGGTACTGTCACGGGATATCGCTGCCAAGGGTATTTACCCGGCGGTAGACCCGCTGGACTCCACCAGCCGCCAGCTCGACCCGCTGGTGATCGGTCAGGAGCACTACGATGTTGCGCGCGGTGTGCAGACGGTATTGCAGCGGTACAAGGAACTGAAAGACATTATCGCCATCCTCGGTATGGACGAGCTGTCTGAAGAGGACAAGCAGACCGTTGCCCGGGCGCGGAAAATCGAACGCTTCCTGTCGCAGCCCTTCCACGTGGCGGAAGTGTTTACCGGTGCACCCGGCAAGTACGTCTCCCTGAAGGATACCATTGCGGGCTTCAAGGGGATTCTGGCGGGTGAGTACGATCACCTCCCGGAGCAGGCCTTCTATATGGTCGGCAGCATCGACGAAGCGATTGAGAAAGCGAACAAGCTGTAAGGTTTGCGAACGGGGGGCTGGAGATGGCAATGACAATTCACTGCGACATCGTCAGCGCGGAGGAAGAAATCTTCTCCGGGCTGGTGGAAATGCTGGTGGCGACCGCCGAGCTCGGTGAGATGGGCGTGACCTACGGCCACGCGCCGCTGCTGTCCTCGCTGATCCCCGGGCCGATCCGCATCGTAAAGCAGGGCGGAGACGAGGAGGTCTACTACGTTTCAGGCGGTTTTATCGAAGTGCAGCCGGGCGTTGTGTCCATCCTGGCCGACACGGCGCTGCGCGCCGGCGACGTTGACGAGGCTGCCGCCGAGGAAGCGCGTCGGGAAGCGCTGCATACCCTCACCAATCAGTCGGGCGATTTCGACTACGGCCGCGCATCAGCGCAGCTCGCAGAAGCCGCCGCGCAGCTGGCCGTACTGCGCAAGATGCGCAACCGCGCCGGACGCGGCTGAACGACCCATCAGGGCCCTGTTCACCAGGGCCTCTTTGTTCCATGTCACACTTTTCGCTACAGCCTGAATAATCCGGTTGTTTCCATTTTCCCCCGCGTTAACATGCTAGCTGTTTGACAGTGAAGCGCACCCACGCTCGTCGTTGGCTGCGCCGGCAATAACAAAGGGACTCCGCTATGACTCTGGAAGTAATCATTCTGGCGGCCGGCCAGGGGTCGCGCATGCGCTCCAGTACGCCCAAGGTCTTGCACCCGTTGGGGGGCAAGCCGCTGCTGCAGCACGTGGTGGACGCCGCGCGCAGCCTGGAACCCAGCGCAATCCACGTGGTGATCGGTCACGGTGCGGAGGCGGTACGCAAGGCGATGGACGGCAACGGCCTGCGCTGGGTCGAGCAGACCGAGCAGCTCGGTACCGGGCATGCGGTGCTGCAGGCCTTACCGGGTTTGCGCGACGAGAGCACGGTGCTGGTGCTGTACGGCGATGTGCCGCTGGTTTCGCCCGATGTATTACGGACGCTGGTGCAGGCTGCGCAGGACACCCCCGCGCTGCTGACCGCGGTGCTGGATGACCCCGCAGGCTACGGCCGCATTCTGCGCGATGCGCACAACGCGTTTCGCGCCGTGGTCGAACACAAGGACGCCGACCCCGAAGAGCTCGCGGTTCAGGAAGTCAACACAGGCATTCTGGCCGCCCCCGCCAGCCTCTTCAGGCGCTTTCTGCCGCAGGTTGGTAACAGCAACCAGCAACGGGAATACTACCTGCCCGATGTGCTGTCACTCTCGGTTGCAGACGGCATCGCCGTGCGCACGGCGACCGTGGCCGATCCACTGGCGGTGCTGGGCGTCAACGACCAGCTGCAGCTTGGCCGCCTGGAGCGTGAGCTGCAGCGGCAACGTGCGGAGGCTTTGATGAAAGACGGTGTGCATCTCGCTGACCCCGCACGCATCGACATTCGTGGTGAGCTGCGCTGTGGGCGCGATGTCTTTATTGACGTGAACTGTGTGTTTGTCGGCGATGTGATTCTGGAGGATGGTGTACACATCGGCCCCAACTGTGTGATTACCGCCAGTCACATCGGGTCTGGCTCGGAGGTACGTGCCATGAGTCACCTGGAAAAAGCCGCGGTTGCTCAAGACTGCACCATCGGCCCTTACGCAAGGCTGCGCCCGGGCACCGCGCTGGCGCAGGGCGCACGGGTGGGCAACTTTGTGGAAACCAAGAAAGCGCGCATCGGCGCCGGCAGCAAGGTGAATCACCTCTCCTATATTGGCGATTGTGAAATGGGTGAGGGCGCCAATATTGGCGCGGGCACCATCACCTGCAATTACGACGGCGTCAACAAGCATATTACCCGGATCGGCGATGGCGCCTTTGTCGGTTCCAACGCGACACTGGTTGCGCCTGTGGAGATTGGTTCCGGTGGTTTTGTGGCGGCTGGCTCGACCATTACTCGCGCGGTACCCGATGCGGAACTGGCGGTGGCACGCGGCAAACAGCGTAATATTCCCGGCTGGAAACGGCCTGGCAAAGTGAACAAGGACTGAATCATGTGTGGAATAGTAGCAGCGGCGGCGCGGCGTGAAGTGTCGGAGATCTTGCTCGAAGGACTGCGGCGGCTTGAGTACCGCGGCTACGATTCCGCCGGCATGGCGCTGGTGGACAACGAGCACAACCTGTTGCTGCACAAGCGCCAGGGCAAGGTGGCCGAGCTTGAGCAGGCCCAGGCCATGGACCCGAAATACGGCTGTGTCGGCATCGCCCACACGCGCTGGGCAACGCACGGGGTTCCCTCGGCGGCCAACGCGCACCCGCATATTTCCGGGGAGCGTGTAGCGGTGGTGCACAACGGCATCATTGAGAATCACGAAGCCCTGCGCAAGGAACTGCAGGCGCAGGGGTACAGTTTCCAGTCGGGCACCGACACCGAAGTGATAGTCCATCTCCTGCACCAGCAGCTCAGCCAGGGCCGTACCTTGCTGGAGGCCTTTCACGCGGTCGTACCCCGGCTGCAGGGTGCTTATGCCCTCGCCGCGGTGGATACCCAGCATCCCGATGAGGTTGTCGGCACCCGGGAGGGCAGCCCGCTGGTGGTCGGCGTGGGGATCGGTGAGTACTTCCTGGCGTCAGACCAATTGGCCCTGCGCCAGGTCACCGACCGCTTCGTGTACCTCGAAGAAGGCGACATCGTGCGCATCACCCCAACCTCCCTGCAGATCTTTACCTCAGCGGGGGAGCCGGTTGAGCGCCGCATGACGCAGATTTCGGCACTGGAAGAGAGCATCGGGCTGGGTGACTACGAGCACTACATGCTCAAGGAAATCTACGAGCAACCGCGTGCACTGGCCAATACCATTCCCGTGGCGGGTACCCGCGATATCGACGACAGCGTTTTCGGCGCGGACGCGGCCGCACTGTTCGACCAGGTGCGGGCAGTACAGATTGTCGCCTGTGGCACCAGTTACCACGCGGGGATGGTCGCCCGCTACTGGCTGGAAGAGCTCGCCGGGCTTCCCTGTACCGTGGAGGTGGCCTCCGAGTTCCGGTACCGCAAGCGGGTTCCCCTGCCGGGCACCCTGCTGGTGACCGTGTCGCAATCCGGCGAAACGGCGGATACCCTCGCCGCCCTGCGCGACGCCACGGAGGACGCCTATCTCGGCAGTCTGGTCATCGCCAATGTGGACCACAGCTCCCTGGTGCGTGAATCCGACCTGGTGTTTCTCACCCGCGCCGGTGCTGAAATCGGTGTGGCTTCCACCAAGGCTTTTACCACACAGCTGGCGGCCTTCCTGATGTTGACGCTGGTGCTGGGCAAGCGTCATGCCCTGTCCGCTGAGGCGGCCAGCGAGCTGGTGTCCGCCCTGCACAAGCTGCCCGACTATGTGGAGCAAACCCTGCGTCTGGACCCCGTCATCAAGCACATGGCAACGGCCCTGATCATGAAGCACCACGCGCTGTTCCTGGGCCGGGGCATTCAGTACCCCATTGCCCTGGAGGGTGCGCTGAAGCTCAAGGAGATCTCCTACATTCACGCCGAAGCCTACCCGGCCGGAGAGCTCAAGCATGGCCCCCTGGCGCTGGTGGACGCCGATATGCCGGTCATTGCCGTGGCGCCGGGTGACGCTCTGATGGAAAAGCTCAAGTCCAACCTGGAAGAAGTTCGATCACGCGGCGCCGAGCTGTATGTCTTCGCTGACAATGCCGCGCATTTTGCTGAGGAGTCCCGTGTACATGTGATTGCGCTGCCGAGTTGCCCGGAGGTGCTGAAGCCCATTGTGTACACCGTCGCCCTGCAGCTGCTGGCCTATCATGTGGCCGTGCAGAAGGGCACCGATGTGGACAAACCGCGGAACCTGGCGAAGTCGGTGACGGTGGAGTAAACCATCAAGGCCAGACAGCGCGCGAGCTGCAGCTTGACCTTGTTCCGTGTTTCGGCAACGCTGCAGAACAGATCGCTCCATTGAGAGGCATGCATGGCCGATCGGCTACTCATCGTTGAAGACAACCGCGACATTCTCGCCAGCGTCGTTGACTACCTGGAAATCAAGGGCTTTGAGGTCGATGCCATTGAAAACGGCCAGGCCGCACGTGGTCTCATTCAGGCACACCCGTATGATCTGGTGGTGCTGGATATCGGCCTGCCCGGCATGGATGGTTTTACCTTGTGCAAAGAGCTGCGCGAGCGCGACCGCAACCCGTTGCCGGTGATTATGTTGACCGCACGCGACGCGGTGGCAGACCGCGTGTTGGGTTTTGAGGCCGGTGCAGATGACTATCTGGTAAAACCCTTTGCCCTGCCTGAGCTGTACCAGCGCATCAAGGCCGTCCTGAAGCGTTCCCAGCGCAATTTCGAGCGGGTTTTGCGGGTGGGTGAACTCTCACTGGACACTGCCTCGCGCCAGGTTCACCGTGGTGCGCACCCCATCAAGCTGGACCGCAAGGGCTTTACGTTGCTCGAGCTGCTGATGAAGCAGTGGCCCAATATCGTGTCACATGAAGACCTCAATCATGCTTTGTGGGGTGATGAGCCACCGGACAGTGCGGCGCTGAAGTCGCATATTTACCGCCTGCGTCAGGCGGTAGACGGGCCTTTTGACAGCCCCATGATTCGGAATGTGGCGGGCACCGGTTATACACTGGTGACCGATGCCCAGTAGATTTCGCTATTCCATTCGTGCGCGCCTGCAATGGAGTGTCATGGCGCTTATCGTGTCGCTCACCGCGCTTAGCGGGGTGTGCATGGTCTTGCTGGTATCCTGGTTTGAACGCACGCTGTTCTACAACCATCTGGTGGGTGACCTGAACAGCGACATTGTCCAGCATCAGGCCATGCAAACTCCGATCAGTGTGCCGCACGGTGACAGCACGTTCTACAAGCTTCCACGTACCGATCACCCGCTATTGCCCGAGGCATTTCACAACTACCCGGAGGGGAATTTCGAGGTGCTCGAAGGCACGCGCGCCTACAGCCTGATTGTGCGTCATGAGGCTCCCTGGGTGTACGTGCTGGCGCAAGACCAGAGCGAGTTCGAGCGCTACGAAGTGCTGGCCATTGCAGGTATTGTTGTCGGATTCCTGCTGATATCCGGGTTTGGCTACCTGCTGTCTCGCTATATTGCCACACAGGTTTTACTGCCGGTGATGACGCTTGCCGCATCGGTGACAGACGACACCACATCAGAGGGTGGTCTGGCGGCTTTCCCGCCGGAGGCCTATCCGAATGACGAGGTGGGCGCTTTGGCCCGCGCTGTGCAGGGCTACGCCGACCGTGTGGCGGATCTGCTGGAGCGTGAAAGACAGTTTACGGGCGATGTCAGCCATGAATTGCGCACTCCGATGATGTCGATTCAAGCCGCCAGCGACCTGCTGCAGGAGATCACCGGGAAAGACCCGGCACAGCAGAAAGTGGCGGCACGTATCCAGCGGGCGATCAGTGATATGCAGCAGCAGATTGCGCTGTATCTGCAGCTTGCGCGAGACCCTGATGAATGCCGCCGTGAGGCAAGCTGCACGCTGGCAGATGCTGCCCAGGAGGCACTCGAGCTCTGGCGCGGGCGCGCGGAGGAAAAGGGTATTGCGCTCGTGTACGAGCAAAAAATTGAGCGGGCAGCCGCCCGCGTGCCGCAGTTTCTTATCGGCGCGGTGCTGAATAACTTGCTGCACAACGCCCTTAACCACACCGTGGAGGGTACCATCACCATTGAAGTAGGCGAGCATTCGGTTGCCGTTCGCGACACCGGCAGCGGTATCGATCCCGCCGTTGCGGCGCACATTTTCGAACGCGGTGTCCGTTCCCCGCAGGGCCCGGGTTCACGTTATGGCCTGGGGTTGTCCATTTCCAAACGCATCTGCGACCACCAGGGCTGGCAGATCAACGTGCAACCCAACCAGCCGCGGGGCACCACCTTCACCGTGACCGTGTCTTAACGCCCACCCGCGGCGCATTTTCCCTGCTGTGACTTTTTTGTCACCTGTCACCCCCTAGTCTCCTGCCATTAGCGCGTTGACCGCTGCGTCTTTCTGGCAGCGAACCGCAGCTTCAGGAGCCTAGGCATGACATTGAAACCTATGGGAATGAGCCGGTTTACCCTGCTGCTCGCCCTCTATTTCGTACTGGTTATCAACATCCCTCTGAGCGTGCGTCTGGTCACCATACTGCAGCATACGGAAGGTTTGAGCCTGGGTATGGTCCTCTCGCTGCCGCTGTTCTTTGGTTCGGTTTTCTACCTGTTATTCAGCTTGTGGACCTTTCGCTATCTCGCCAAGCCCTTTGCCGTCCTCATCTTGCTGGCATCCTCGCTGGTCAGTTACGCGATGTACTACTACGGCACCGTGTTCGATATGGAAATGATCCGCAACCTGGTGGAAACCAATCCGGGTGAGGTACATGCCTATCTCAATCGCAATCTGGCCCTGTGGTGGCTGCTGACCGGTGTATTGCCCGCTGGCTTGCTCATCGCCATGCCTCTGCGCAGCCGAACCCCGCTGCGCGAGGTGGCGCAAAAGCTGGTGACCATGTCGATGGCGTTATTGGTGATCGTCGGTATTGCCGCGCTGTATTACAAGGATTACGCCTCACTGGGACGCAACAACCACGAACTGAACAAGCTGATTATCCCCACACACTACCTGTACAGTGCTGGCAAGTTTGTCAGCCGCACCTACCTTGCTCCACCCCGAGCCCACCAGGCGATGGGTGAGGACGCCATGATCGCGGATGCCCACCCGGAGCGCAAAAAACGCCTGCTGGTGCTGGTTCTGGGGGAGACGGCGCGAGCGCGCAATTTTGAGCTGAATGGTTATCCGCGGCCCACTAATCAGTTCACCCGTGATCTTGGAATGGTCTTCTTCAGGCATGTGTCGTCCTGCGGTACGGCGACAGCGGTGTCAGTGCCCTGCCTTTTTTCGCGGCTCAATCGCACGGATTACGACCCCGGGTTGGCGAAGACCCAGGATAACCTGCTTGACGTCATTCAGCGTTCAGGGGTGGCCGTACGCTGGCTGGAAAACGACGGTGGTTGCAAGGGCGTGTGTGCCCGGGTGCCAACCCAGGCCTTTGAACCCAGTCCCGGGGTGCCGCTCTGTGAAGGGGAATACTGTCGTGACGAAGTACTGTTGGAGGGCCTCAATGCACAACTGGCCGCACTGGGTGACAAGGATGCACTGGTGGTACTGCATCTGGCTGGCAGCCATGGGCCAACCTACAACCAGCGTTATCCGGATGCATACCGGCGCTTCACGCCGGACTGTCCGCGCAGCGACATCCAGAACTGTTCGGACCTGCAAATCGTCAATAGTTACGACAACACGCTGTATTACGACGACTATGTAATGAGCCGTGTCATTGCACTGCTCAGCGAGCAGACCCAGTGGCAGACAGGCTTGCTCTATGTTTCGGATCACGGCGAATCCCTGGGCGAAAACGGCCTGTACCTGCACGGTATGCCCTATGCTCTGGCACCGGAGGAACAGACCCACGTCCCCATGCTGCTGTGGATGTCGCCCGAATTTGCCGCCTCGCCCGGCTACGACGCGCGCTGCATTGCGCGCACCGCAGAGCAGGAAACGCTATCCCACGACAACGTGTTTGATGCCGTCCTTGGCCTGATGCAGGTAGAAACCAGTCTCTACCGGGCACAGCAGGACATGCTTCGGCCCTGTCGGGTGCCTGAGCTGCTGGCGCATGAGTCCCGAGAAGTGATGCCGCCCGAAGGCGCCCCAGTCCGCGAGGGCTGAGTCGCTCGCGTCGCGTTCAAACCCCGAGTATTCTTGCTATGTCCATTGCCCTTCTCAATGTGGTTGAGCGCACGCTGCGGCCATTATGGCTGTTTCTTTTCGCCGGCCTGCTGCTCACCACCACCAGTCGCGCGGGCCTTGTGCTGTGGCAGGCAGACCGGTTTGACGGTGTTGCCGATGTACTGAGGGTCTTCGGGTTCGGCCTGCGTATAGACCTCGTAATGCTCTGCTATTGGATGATACCCGCGCTGCTGATGCTGCTGGTCCTTCCCTCCCGCTGGCGGGCAGGGACCGTTGCAACGTGGCTATCCTTCGGTTGGGCGCTGCTGGCCTTCATGGAAGCGATAACGCCGGGGTTTGTAACCCAGTACGATCTGCGCCCCAATCGGTTGTTCGTTGAATACCTTCAGTATCCGCAGGAAGTGTTCGGGATGCTGCTCGGTGGTTTTCTGCTTGAAACGCTCTGTGGACTCGCTGTGCTGTTGCTGGCACCGTGGCTGGCCCTGCGCACACTGCGCCGCGCTGCACCGGACCCCGATGCGGCCTCAACCTGGTGGCTCAGGTTACTGGTGCTGGTACTGCTGTTGCCTCTGCTGGTTCTGGGTGCGCGCGGCACGCTGCGGCACCGGCCGATCAATCCGGGATATACCGCGTTCAGCAGTGATGCGCTGGTGAATGACCTCACACTCAACTCGCTGTATTCAGTGGCCTATGCCGTGCACGCCATGCGCAATGAGGTGGATGCGTCCCGGCTCTATCCGCCGCTGCCGGACGCGGTGGTGTTTGCCGAGGTGCGTCGCGCCATGGGCGTGCCTGAAGCGCAGTTTTTGTCTGCCGACTACCCCACCTGGCACCTGCAAAAGCCGTCAGTGACCGCACCACGCCTGCGCAACCTGGTCATTGTGCTGGAGGAAAGCCTGGGTGCGCAGTACGTCGGCACACTGGGCGGCGACGACCTCACGCCGGCGTTCGACGCGCTGGCTGAGCAGGGCTGGTTGCTGGAGGAACTGTACGCCACTGGTACACGCTCCGTCCGTGGCATCGAGGCTGTGCTTACCGGGTTTGTGCCGACCCCGGCGCGCAGCGTGGTGAAGCTGCCGCGGTCACAGCAGGGTTTCTTCACCCTGGCCTCGCTGTTGCGCGAGCGCGGTTACGACACCTCATTCATCTACGGCGGCGAGGGCCATTTCGATAATATGGCGAGCTTCTTTCTTGGCAACGGCTTTGAGCGCGTGGTGGACCGAAGGCACTACGAAAACCCCGAATTCATGGGTTCCTGGGGGGTGTCTGACGGCGACTTGCTGCGCAAGGCGCACGAGGAGTTCAGCCGTTTGCACGCAACGGGTGTGCCCTTTTTCAGCCTGGTGTTCAGTTCATCCAATCATACGCCCTATGACTATCCGCTGGACGCCATTACCCCGGTCGAGCAACCGCCAAACAGCAAGCGCAATGCCATTCGCTATGCCGATCACGCTGTCGGAGAATTCTTTTCGCTCGCTCGCGCGAGCCACTACTGGGATGACACCCTGTTTTTGGTGGTGGCTGACCACGACGATCGGGTTTTTGGTCGCCAGCTGGTGCCCGTGGAACACTTCAGAATCCCCGGTCTGCTGATCGGCAACGGCATTCCGGTGCAGCGTGATGCAAGGGTGCACAGCCAGATCGACCTGCCGCCCACGCTACTGTCCCTGTTGGGCATTGAGGCAGAGCACCCGATGGTGGGCCAGGATATCACGCAGCTGACGCCCTCTTATGAAGGACGCGCAATCATGCAGTACGGTGCCAACCAGGCTTACTGGCGCGGCGATCAGGTGGTGGTTCTGCAACCCGAGAAGGCACCGCAAACCTTTCGCTTCGAGCGGCAGGGTTTCACCTTTGGGCAGTCACTCGCCAACCCCGAACTGGAGCGAGAAGCCCTCGCGCACGCGCTCTGGGGCAGCCTCGCGTACCGGCGCGGGCTCTACCCACCGACCATTGAGCAGTCGCGCTAGTGCCCTGGCTGCCGGAGTTGCGGAATGTCTGACTATAATCCCGAAACACCACCGCGCCGGGGCATCGCAAGGGTGCTGAAGGCATTCGTGCATTCCTGGCGAGGTCTGCGCCACGCCTTTCGACATGAAGCTGCGATTCGCCAGGAGTCTGCCGTGCTCTGTGGCGGTGTAGTCCTCGTCTGGTTGTTGCAGGTCCCCGCGCTGGAGGCCGGCCTGTTGCTTGCCAGCCTGCTGTTGTGGATAGTTGTGGAGCTACTGAATTCTGCGATTGAAGCGGTAGTAGACCGCATTGGTCTGGAATATCACCCCTTGAGTGGTGCGGCGAAGGACATGGGATCCGCGGCGGTGTTGATCTGCGGTATCGCGGTGGGCCTGTTGTGGAGTGT
Source organism: Halieaceae bacterium UBA5085 (assembly GCA_002414665.1). GTDB lineage: Bacteria > Pseudomonadota > Gammaproteobacteria > Pseudomonadales > Halieaceae > Haliea. The sequence goes on along the minus strand of DIAF01000035.1, from coordinate 117,450 downwards.
GGTCCTGCTGTTCTGATTCATCGCAACCGCCCGGGTACACGCGATTCCTGCAGCGCGGCATGGGTTGTACTCCTGCGCCCGCGGCGAGCTACACTGCACCCTCCGCAGGAGGGCTTGTCATGTTTCACTACGACTTTTATCAGAACAATATTCGCGTACTCGGCATCATCGCCATTCTCGTCAGTCTGGGCGCATGGGCCATGGACTGGTTGGACGTGGTCTATGCTTGCCCGTTTTGCCAGGTCCAACGCACCGTGATCGGCCTGCTCGGCGCAATCATGCTCCTCGCCTCCAGCAATTTCATCGTCAAGTATTTCGCCTCGGTCATCGGGTTTTTTGGTGCTGGCGTGGCGATGATGCAGCACTTTCGCGGCTGGGTGAGAATCCACAAGGGTGAGTTCAGCTGGTACGAACCATTCTATCTCGATGCGTTTCTGCTCTCGGCGGCGGCGATGTTTATCATCATTGCGCAGCTGTGGATCATTTGCCTGAGAGACAGCCGCACCCCCTAGCGGGAATGTTCCGACGGAGCTCCAGAGGCGGCATGCGGTCAGCAAGGCTGGCCTTCGCAGCGTCTCGCAGGTACTGTATCAGGCCAACTAACAACTGTTAATTAGCCTGAACGGGAGTTGAGCAATGAAGACCCTGGAAACCCTGCTGACCGAGATCTCGGACAAGATATTCACCATCACGCTGAACCGGGAAAAGAACCTGAATGCGCTGTCCTCACAGGTGTTGGAGGAACTGGAATACGCGCTCAACTCGGTTCGCTCGGACCCGGCTGTTTCGGTGATCGTTATCAGGTCAAAGGGCCGTGCCTTTTCCTCAGGTTACGAGCTTGGCAGCGAGCACTGGGTCACATCGCAGTACCCGGGACACACCGACAATATTGATATCCAGGCCGATCGCCGCGATATCCACGACCTCGTGGATTACTGGATGCGGATCTGGCGCTATCCCAAACCCATTGTGGCGCAGGTGCAGGGAGACTGCCTGTCGGGGGCCGGAGAACTGCTCGCGGTCTGTGACCTTGCCATCGTCAGCGAACGGGCGCGGTTTGGTCACCCGGCCGCCTGTGACCTGGGCATTCCGCCCTCGATCATGTTCTGGCCTATCCTCATTGGCCTGCGCAAGACAAAGGAGTTGCTGTTGACCTCCAGGCTGATCGACGCGCAGGAAGCGCTGAGCATCGGCCTGGTCAACGAAGTGGTGCCCCACGATGAGCTGGAAGCACGTGTGCAGGCGGTCGCCGCGAAGATTGCCAAGGCACCCTCGGATAATTCGATTCTCCTGAAGAGTATCTCCAACACCTGGTTCGAAAATATGGGTATGCAGCAATCCATACGCACCGGTGCTGACATCGACGCCATCTACCACCAGAACCGCAGCTATACGGATTTCTTCAAAACCCTGGAAGAGGAAGGTATGCGGGAAGCGTTTGCCAAGCGCGCGCGCCTGTACAGCTGAGGGCAGGCACCATGAGCCACACCAAGAATGGCAGTCTGCCGATATGCAGCAGCTACGACGAGCTCTGCGCACAGTTCTCCTGGTCAATACCGGACATGTTCAATATTGCGGATGCGATCTGCGATCGCTGGGCCGCCGATGGGCAGCGCGTCGCCATCACGTTCGAGGATGCCGACCGGCAAGTGCGCCAGGTGACCTACCGCAGCCTGCAACAGGACGCCAACCGCCTGGCAAACCTGTTTGCCTCGCTGGGGATTGTGCGCGGAGACCGGATCACGGTCTGTCTGCCGCAGCGCCCTGAATGCGCGATATCGCACATTGCCTGTTTCAAGTCTGGCATTGTGTCCTGCCTGGCCTCTGTACTGTTTGGTGAGGAGGCCCTGAAACACCGTATCAATGGCAGCCGCTCGCGGTTGTGCATTGTGGACGCTGACAATTACGCCAAGATCGAGAGCATCTTCGACGATTGCCCATCGCTGGAGCATATCCTGGTGGTGGGCGAGGTGGATGTCGCCGCGCCGTTGGAATTCTACGCGGCCACGCGTGAGCTGTCGGACCAGTGGGTGAATGTGGCCACGCGCGCCGAGGAACCAGCCTGGATCAACTATACCTCGGGCACCACTGGCCTGCCCAAAGGAGTGGTGATGCCGCACCGGGCGGTGCTCGGCAACGTGTCCATTTTCGAGTACCTGTTTGACTATTACCCGCAGCCCGGGGATGTGCTGTGGTCCCAGGCAGACTGGGCCTGGGTCGCCGGCTTTGCCGATATCTTTCTGGTAGGCACCTTCCATGGCTGCAGAATTGTATCCACCAGCATGAAGGGGTTCGACCCGGTCGAGGCCTTCCGCATTCTCGCGGAACACAAGGTCACCGTGTCGCTGCTCACGCCCACCATGCTCAAGTTGATGCGCGAAGCCAGTGCCCGTGTCGAAACAGACCAGGTGCAGTTGCGTGTAGTGCTGTCCGGCGGGGAAGCGGTGGGCGCCGAGCTTGCCCACTGGGCGGATGAACACTTCAACCTGACGATCAACGAGGGCTTCGGGCAGTCCGAGTGCAACGGCATGATTGGCAGCAATCCGAAGCTGATGCCGGTGCGCCACGGTTCTCTCGGCAAGCCGACACCCGGAGCGGTGTGCGCCATTGTGGATGAGCAGGGCAACGAAGTGCCCGATGGAGAGCGCGGCGAGATTGCGATCCAGCGGCCTCACCCGGCCATGTTCCTGCACTATCTCGATGACCCGGCGGCAACCGCGAACAAGTTTCGCGGAGACTGGATGGTCACCGGCGACATCGGCAGCCGCGATGCGGAAGGTTACTTCTGGTTCCACGGCCGTTCCGACGATGTCATCACCAGCTCGGGTTACCGCATCGGCCCCACTGAAATCGAGGATGTACTGCTGTCCTCGCCGGCGGTAAAGATTGTGGCTGTGGTGGGTGTGCCGGATGAGCGCCGCACCGAACTTATCAAGGCCGTGGTGGTGCTCGCTGAAGGCGCGCAGCCCTCAGAGGAACTCACCGCCTCACTGCAGGAGCTGGTGAGAAAGAAACTGGCGAAGCACGAGGTGCCACACATTATCGAGTATGCCGACAGCCTGCCGATGACGCCCACGGGCAAGATTCTGCGGCGGGAGCTGCGCGGCACGTAACGGCAGTCTGTAGCTTCAAGTCAAGGATGTACTATGCAAGTCCCTCTGCTGAATGAGCGCGACATCGAGTTCCTGTTGTTCCAGGTATTCGATACTTCAGAGGTCCTGACACGTGAGCGCTATCGCGAGCACACGCGGGAAACGGTCAGCATGACGCTGCAAACTGCGAGGAATGTAGCGGAGAAGTATTTCTTCAATCATTATGCCAAAGGCGATGCGCAGGAACCGGTGTTCGATGGCACGATGGTGACAACGGTAGCGGAAACCCGACAGGCCTGGTCTGCGTTTGCCGACGCCGGCTTCTTTGCCGCCACCTGTGACTTTGAGGAGGGCGGCATGCAGCTGCCCTACATCGTGATGCGCGCGGCCAATGCCTATTTCTACGCGGCCAACCCGGCTACCGCCGGCTACTGCCTGCTGTGTATCGCGGCGGCTGACCTGCTCGAAACCTTCGGCAGTGATGCCCAGAAAGCGGCTTATCTCGCGCACATGCGCTGCGGGCGGTTCACGGGCACCATGGCCCTCACCGAACCGGCGCAGGGGTCCTCACTGCAGGATATTTCAACCAGGGCCAGGCCGGCGGACGATGGCACCTACCGCTTGTTCGGGCAGAAGATGTATATCTCCGGTGGTGACCACGACCTGACGGAAAATATTATCCACATGGTGTTGGCCAAGACCCTGTGCCCGGAAACGGGCAGGGAAGGCATCTCCCTGTTTATCTGCCCCAAAGTGCTGGTGAATGCTGATGGCTCGCTGGGCGAGCGCAATGACGTGGCGCTGGCCGGTCTGCTGCACAAGATGGGCTTCCGCAACGCGACCTCGACGGTGCTGAATTTCGGCGAAAAGGATGGCGCGGTCGCCTACCTGCTGGGCGACCTGAACCGCGGCCTCGCACACATGTTCCAGATGATGAACGATGCGCGGATCGCGGTGGGCCTGTTTGCCACGGCGCTGGGGTATCAGGGCTACAACTACTCGCTACTCTACGCGAAACAGCGCAAACAGGGGCGGACGGCGCGGCCCGCGAAGGCGCAGCCGCGCGGCGCCCAGGTCGAGATTATCGAGCACGCGGATGTGCGTCGCATGCTGCTGGCCCAGAAGGCCTATGCGGAGGCCTCTCTGGCGATGACGTTCTACGCCAGTGTGCTGTTTGAGGACAGTCGCTCCGCACGCACTGCCGCTGACCGCGAGGCCGCCGGGTCCCTGCTCGACCTGGTCACACCGGTGATCAAGTCCTGGCCCTCGAAATATTGCCTGGCCGCCAACGACCTGGCCATACAGGTGCTCGGCGGGGCGGGTTATACCCGGGACCATCTGGTCGAGCAGTACTACAGGGACAACCGGCTCAACCCGATACACGAGGGTACAGAGGGCATACAGGCCATCGACCTGCTGGGGCGCAAGGTCGGTGCTGAGGGAGGCGCCGTGTTCGCGCGCCTGATGGCCGTGATCAAGGCCGATCTGGAGCGCGGTGCGCAGGACGCGGATGCGGTGGTTGGTGAAGTCACCGCGGCGCTGCAGGATGCGGTGGCCGCACTGACCCATGTCACCGAAGCGCTGCTGCCCGACATTGCCCGGGACCGGACCGCCGCATTGGCCAACGCCGCGGTGTACCTCGATCTTTTTGGGCGGGTATTCGCGGCATGGATGTGGTTGAAGCAAGCGCTGGCGGCGGCCGGCAGCTTGCGCTCAAGTGCCCTGGCAACAGAAGAGGAGCACTTTTATCGCGGGAAGCTGCAGGCCGCGCGATTTTTCGCGCGCTGGGAGCTGCCAAAATATCAGCATGAGGCACAGATCCTGTTGCAGCAGTATGATGAAGCCCTGAGTATGCCGGCAGAGTGGTTCTAGTCGCGAGGAGCATGCAGCGCCGATGATTTCCTTCAAGCAGCTTCGCTATGCGCTCGCCGTTGCCCGCACCCTGCATTTCAAAAAGGCGGCGGAGCAGTGCGCCATTTCGCAGTCAGCGTTGAGTACGGCCATTGCCGAGTTGGAGTCACAGCTGGGTGTGCAGCTGTTTGAGCGCGACAACAAGAAGGTGCTGCTGACACCGGTGGGTGAACAGATCCTCGCGCGCGCCACCGCGATTTCCCTGGAGATCGACGACATCTACCGGCTGGCCACGGTCGCCAGGGAGCCGCTGAGTTTCCCCATGACCATGGGGGTCATCCCCACCATCGGGCCCTACCTGTTGCCGAAAGTCCTGCCAGCGGTGCGCCGTGAATACCCGGACTTTCGCCTTACTATCGCGGAGGAGCAGTCCCATGTGCTGGTCGACAAGGTGCGCAGCGGTGAACTGGATACGGCCGTGCTCGCCCTGCCCTATGCGCATGAGGGCTTGCTGGAGTTTCCGTTCTGGGATGAAAACCTGGTGGTCGTCACACACCGTGACAACCCCCAGCAATTGCCCTCTCCGGTGCGCGCTGCGGACCTGCGGGAGGCGCGTCTGATGTTGTTGAAGGACGGGCACTGCCTGCGCGATCACGCGCTGGCTGCCTGTCATCTGCAGGCTTCAAGCCTTGATGAAACGCTGGAAGGAGCCAGTCTTTATACGCTGATTCAGATGGTGGCGGGGCATATGGGCTCCACGCTGGTGCCGGAAATGGCGCTGGATCAGTTGTTGTCAGACAGCTCCGAACTCACTGCAATTCCGCTGGAGGAGCCTGGTCCCCATCGAAGCATTGCATTTCTGGCCCGACCCAATTTTGGTGGCGTGAGCAACATCATGTCGCTGCGGGTTCTGTTCCGGAAGGCATTGATGGCGCATGCGGCTGCCATGCCGGGGTAAGGTTTGCGGGGATAGAGGGCGCTGCCGCGTGACGGCGGGCAGCGCCCGGGTGCGAATCAGTCGGGATTGGCGGCGCGGAACTCGCGAATTTCGGTGTTGAACTGCCCAGCCAGTGCCTCTTCAGCGGACACGGCCTCATTGTAGGCTTCCACGTCTTTTTCGTAGGCGGCCTTCAGTGCCTCGGCATCGCTGGCCTTGCCTTCTTCAATGGTTTTCTTGGCCGCGGTAAACTGCGTTTCGAGGCACCCCATGTACTCGAGGTTGGCGGCCTGGAAAGCTTTCACTGCCTGCTGCCCGGCAATCATGTCGTCCATGGTCGCAGAGCTGCCATCGGGCAGTGTGGGGGATTCCGGCTGCACACATTCCGCCATGGCCATGGAACTGCCCAGCGCCAGCAGGGCCAGCAGGGATTTTGCAGTGTTCATGCTTGTACTCCTTATTGGATGGTAGGCAAACCTTAGCAGTCCCGCGGGTGACTGCCAAGATGGCGCCCTGTTCATTCCTTGCCGACCCAGAGTTTCGACAGGTCGTATTCTCGTTCCAGCTGTCGGGCGACTGCCTGAGCGCTGCTGTCGGAGGCCAGCCCCACCACCCGCACGCGGTACAGGGTCTCGCCATTGCGCTGCGCGCTGGTCACGGTGACTCTCCCCGCCCCCGGCTTGAGACGGGTGGACCAGCGTTCCGCCACGCTGCGCTCACTGTAGCTGCCAAAATTGACAAACCACCCGCCGCTTGCGGCGGGGGCTA
>DIAF01000035.1:109930-110626 GCA_002414665.1 Halieaceae bacterium UBA5085 | reverse complement strand
CCCCCCGCCGCTTGCGGCGGGGGCTGCCGGCTTCGCCGGCGCTGGTGCGCTGGCGGGCTTGCTTGCCGCAGGCGGCGTGGCACGTGCCGTGGCGGCACGCTGGGCAGTGAGCTGCTGCTCCAGGCCCGCCAGGGTATCGCTGAGCTGGCGGTTTTCATCGCGCAGGGCCGCCAGGTTATCCGACAACTGGCTGTTCTCGGCCTGCAGGGTTTCCAGACTGGCGCGGGCATCGCTGACATCATCCGGTTTCGCTGCCACCGCCAACTGCGCCTGTAGTTCGCGAATCTGCTGCTCCATTGCCGCGCGCTGTTTCATCACGCCGTAGCCACCGGCTGCCAGCAATACCAGGGCCAGTGCCGCCACCGCGATAAGGCCGATGGGCCAGGTGTCGGTGAAGCGCGCGGGCTCAGTGGCGTAGCGCACGTCTTCCTCGAACTCATCGTCTTCCCAGCCATCGTCATACTCACCGCTGTCAACGCTGGTGTCATCCCGTACATCGTCCCTTGGGCGCTGGGGCTGCTGACTCCGTGCCAGCCCGGTGACCGGTAGTACCGGAGGTATCGGCGGCACACCGCGTTCTTCATCATCGAAGTCGACACCGTCGTCCAGTGAGTCTTCCCCTGCATCGTCATCGCGCCCTGCGCTCGGGGCGTCTTCCTCGCTGTCGTGAGAAAAGCTGGGCAGGTCGTCATCGCT
>DIAF01000035.1:109384-109743 GCA_002414665.1 Halieaceae bacterium UBA5085 | reverse complement strand
CTGGGCAGGTCGTCATCGCTGGCGTCATCATCCATCCAGGGGGTCCAGTCCTGGTCTGCGGAGTCCTCCTGATTGGGATCGTCGCGCCTGTCGTCGTTCATCTGTTCACTCCGGTGTGCCCTGTGGCCTCGGCGAATAGTACCAGAGCCCCGTCCGCATTGCGCTTGGCAGTGCCTCTCGCGACGCAATCCCCTGATATCGGAGCGTTCGCCTGCGGTCGAATTTCGGTAGAATGGGCCGATGGACGTATCTGACATTCTCTCCCCCCTCAACGCCGCCCAGCGAGAAGCCGTCGCCGATGAAAGCCCCAACCTGCTGGTGCTGGCGGGCGCAGGTAGCGGCAAGACCCGCGTGCTGGT
>DIAF01000035.1:44236-109171 GCA_002414665.1 Halieaceae bacterium UBA5085 | reverse complement strand
CGTCACCTTCACCAACAAGGCCGCGCGCGAGATGCGCTCGCGCATCGAGGAGATTCTCACGCTTCCCGCCCACGGGATGTGGGTGGGCACGTTCCACGGTCTGGCGCACCGCCTGCTCAAGGCGCACTGGAAGGAGGCGCGCCTGCCACAGAACTTCCAGATACTCGACAGCGACGACCAGTTGCGACTGGTGAAGCGGGTTTGTAGAGAGCTCAACCTGGACGAGTCGCGCTGGCCCCCGCGTCAGGCACAGTGGTACATCAATGCCCAGAAGGATGAGGGGCTGCGCGCCGCGCATGTGGATGTGCCGGTCGGGGATCTGTTCGGGCAGACCATGTTGCAGGTGTATCGCGCCTACGAGACCGCCTGCGAGCGCGCCGGCCTGGTGGACTTTGCCGAGCTGCTGTTGCGCGCACATGAGCTGTGGCTGCACAATCCGGGGGTGCTCAATCATTATCGGGACCGCTTCCGCCAGATCCTTGTCGATGAGTTCCAGGATACCAACACCATCCAGTACGCCTGGCTGCGGGTGTTGGCGGGCGATCGCATCCCGGTGGTGGCGGTGGGCGACGACGACCAGTCGATCTACGGCTGGCGCGGTGCAAAGATCGAGAATATCCAGCGCTTCGGAGACGATTTCGCACACACGCATACCGTGAGGCTGGAGCAGAACTACCGTTCGACCCAGACGATCCTGCGCGCCGCCAACGGCGTCATCGCCCACAACGCGGGCCGGCTGGGAAAGGAGCTGTGGACGGATGGCGAGGCAGGCGACCCCATCTCCCTGTACGCGGGTTTCAATGAGCAGGATGAGGCGCGCTTCATCGTCGAGCAGGCAGAGGCGTGGATCAGTGAAGGTCGTGAGCGTGCCTCGGTAGCGATCCTGTATCGCTCCAATGCGCAGTCCCGGGTGCTTGAAGAAGCCCTGATTCGCAGCGCTATCCCCTACCGCATTTACGGTGGCCAGCGCTTCTATGAGCGCCTGGAAATCCGCAATGCCCTGGCCTATATGCGATTACTTACTAACCGGGGAGACGACGCCGCGCTTGAGCGTGTGATAAATACCCCACCTCGGGGCATCGGCAGTAAAACCCTGGAAACGGTGCGTGAAATCGCCCGTGAGCAGGGCATACCGATGTGGCGGGCTATCGATGTGGCGCATGCGGAGAAGCGTCTGCCGCCGCGCGCCCTCAGCGCCCTGGAGGGCTTCCAGGTGTTGATCAACGAACTGGACTCCGGCACGGACGAGCTCACCCTCGATGAGCTGGCGGAACAGGTCATCGAGGGCTCCGGCCTGGCGGACTTTCACCGCAACGAGAAAGGCGAGAAGGGACAGGCCAGGGTGGAAAACCTGGAAGAGCTGGTGAGTGCTGCGAAGCAGTTTGCCCCCGAGGGCGATGAGCTCTCACCTCTGCAGCAGTTTCTGGACAGTGCAGCACTGGATGCCGGCGATGCTCAGGCGGATGATTTTGAAGACAGTGTGCAGCTGATGACCCTGCACTCTGCCAAAGGTCTCGAGTTCCCGCTGGTGTTTCTGGCCGGTATGGAGGAAAACCTGTTCCCCCACCGCATGTCGCTGGAGGAGCCGGGTCGGTTGGAGGAAGAGCGCCGACTCGCCTACGTGGGGATCACCCGGGCCATGCAGCGGCTGGTGATTACCTATGCCGAGTCCCGGCGCATCCACGGTAGCGAAAGCTACAATACGCCATCGCGCTTCATTCGTGAGATTCCCGTTGAATTGCTGCAGGAGGTCCGCCTGCATACCAGCATCAGTCGGCCAGTGAGCAGCCTGACCCAGGCCAGCGTGCCGGATACCGGGTTGAGTCTGGGGCAGCGCGTCCATCACCCGGTATTCGGTGAAGGCACGGTGCTGAATTTTGAGGGAAGCGGCGGGAATGCGCGGGTACAGGTCAATTTCGATGACGAGGGTAGCAAGTGGCTGGTGGTGCAGTACGCCAAGCTGCAGCTGTTGTGACCGGCGTGTCGGGCGGTTTGTTCGGGCGCCCGGCAGTGCTATGCTCCGGAGCCCCAAGCGCCTGATTTTTCGCCGATAAGCAGAACAATATGCCAGAGCACACCTTCGAACGACGCTTCACCCCTGCGATCATACTGTTGTTACTGGCGGCGTTGGTGCTGGTAGTGGGGCTGTGGGCGGCGGAGCGCGCCGGTGGTATCAATGCACTGGCGGGGCGGGATGGCACCCAGGCCGACAGCGGAGGCGCGCAGGCGCACTACAGCTGGAAAATCGTTACTACCTGGCCGAAGAATTTTCCCGGCCTGGGCGCCGGCGCCGAGAACTTCGCCCGCATGGTGGGCGAAATGAGTAACGGACGCCTCACCGCGCGTGTCTACGGTGCGGGCGAAATGGTGCCGGCATTCGAAGTGTTCGACGCCGTCAGCCAGGGCGTGGCCGATGCCGGTCACGGCGCTGCGTACTACTGGAAGGGCAAGATACCGTCTTCGGTGTTCTTCACGGCCATTCCTTTCGGGATGACGGCGCAGGAGATCAACGCCTGGTTGCACTACGGTGGCGGCCTTGAGCTGTGGCGAGAGGCCTACGCGCCTGCCAATATCATTCCCTTCGCCGGCGGCAATTCCGGTGTGCAGATGGCGGGATGGTTTCGCAAGGAAATCAATTCTCTGGATGACTTGCAGGGCCTGAAAATGCGCATCCCCGGCCTCGCCGGCGACGTGTTCACCGCGGCCGGCGGGACGTCTGTCCGCATTTCCGGTGGGGAGCTCTACACATCGTTACAGACCGGGGTGATCGATGCTGCCGAGTGGGTCGGCCCCTATAACGACCTGGCCCTGGGCCTGCATGAGGTGGCCAAGTACTACTACTATCCGGGCTGGCACGAGCCCGGCGCCATGCTGGAACTGATCATCAACAAGGACTCCTATGCGGCGCTGCCTCCCGACCTGCAGGCCATTGTGACCGCGGCGGCCCGCGCCGCCAACCAGATGATGCTGGACGAGTTCACGGCACGCAACAATGCTGCACTCCGGGAGCTGGTGGAGAAACACGGTGTACAGTTGCGGCAGTTGCCGGATGATGTGATGCAGGCCCTGTACCGGGCCAGTGAGCAAACCCTGCAGGAGCTGGTGGCGAGCGACCCCCTGGCGGCGCGGATACATGCCTCATTCAGGGAGTTCTATGAGGGGGTCAGAGCCTATCACCACATTTCAGAGCAGGCCTACATCAATGCGCGCGATGCCGTGCTGGAAAGTGATTAATCAGCGCTTGATGGCGCGGGTGCGGCCCTTCTCGTCAATCGCAACGAAGACGAACTCACCCTCGGTCACCTTGATCGGCTCACCGTCGTGTTTCGAATTGATCCAGACCTCGACCACGATACGCACCGAGCTGCGCCCGACTTCCAGTACATCGCAGTAGCAGCTCACCACGGCGCCCACATGCACCGGGGTCAGGAACGCCATGCCCTCAATGGCGACGGTGGCCACCCGCCCGCCGGCAACATCACTCGCGGTGATGGCACCTGCCATATCCATCTGCGACAGCAACCATCCGCCGAAAATGTCGCCGTTGGCGTTGGTGTCCCTCGGCATGGCCACGGTCTGGATGGACAGTTCGCCCTGGGGTACCGGTGTGTCGTCGATGTCGTTCATGTGTCGCCCGAATCCGTTTGCGAGAGAAGTGTATACGCAGCCGATGCTATTTCAGTGCAGCCGGCAACCAGGTTGCCAGCGGTGGCCAGACCCACAGGGCTGCCAGCACCAGCAGCTGGATGAGTATAAAAGGAATAACGCCGCGGTAGATAGCACTGGTGTGCAGCGCCGCCGGGGCCACGCCGCGCAGATAGAACAGGGCGAAGCCGAAGGGCGGCGTGAGGAAGGAGGTCTGCAGGTTGATGGCTATCATGATACCCAGCCAGATCGGGTCCAGCCCCATCATCAGCAGCACCGGGCCGACAATGGGCACCACGACAAAGGTGATCTCGATAAAGTCGAGAATGAAGCCCAGCAGAAAAATCACCAGCATCACGATCAGTGTGGCGCCGAAGACGCCCCCGGGCATGCGGTCAAACCAGTGGTGTATGAGATCTTCGCCCCCAAAACCGCGAAACACCAGTGAAAACACGGCGGCGCCGATCAGGATCATGAACACCATACAGGTGACTTTCATGCTGTCGATAACGGCTTCCCGCAACCGGGGCAGCGGCATCTCGCGCTTGTACCAGGCAAGCAGCAACGCGCCGGTTGCGCCGACGCCGGCGGCCTCTGTGGGCGTCGCGGCGCCGGCCAGAATGGATCCCAGCACCAGGCTGATCAACAGCAGCGGCGGCGCCAGGCTACCCAGTATCTCAGCCGCTGACACCGGTTCGGTCTGGACGTTGGGCGCGCGGCGCGGGCTCAGGTGCGCGACCGCAATGATATAGGCCAGGTACAGGGCCACCAGCAACAGCCCCGGAAGCAGTGCTCCGACGAACAGGTCGCCGACCGAGACGGTTTTCGGGTTGAAAATACCCACGTTCAGCTGCGCCTGCTGATAGGCATTGGACAGCACATCGCCGAGCAGCACGAGCGCGATGGAAGGCGGAATGATCTGCCCCAGCGTTCCCGTTGCGCAGATGGTGCCGGCCGCCAGGGCGGGGTCGTAACCTCCCTTGAGCATGCTCGGCAACGAGAGCAACCCCATGGTGACCACGGTGGCGCCAACGATGCCGGTGCTGGCGGCGAGCAGCATGCCCACCAGCACCACTGCAATGCCCAGCCCGCCCGGAAACGCCCCGAAACTGCGTGACATGGTGCCCAGCAATTGCTCTGCAATGCGTGATTTTTCCAGGATAACGCCCATGAGAATAAACAGCGGCACAGCGATCAGGGTGTCGTTGTTGATGGTGCCAAACATGCGCGCCGGCAGTGCGGCAAGAAACGCCGGGTCGAAGTGGCCGGCAATCACGCCGATGGCGGCGAAGGCCAGCGAGGTGCCGGCCAGGGTGAAAGCCACGGGAAAACCGAGCATGAGCAGCAGGCAGATGCAGGCAAACAGGTACAGCGCGATAGTGCCGTCCACTAGCCAGGCTCCCCGATCAGCAGCCGGGCGTTGCGCACGGTTTCCGCCAGCGCCTGCAGAAACAGGTTGACTGCGAGCAGCGGCAGCAGGGTTTTCAGCAGGAACACCGCCGGGATACCGCCGGGCTCGGGGGATGTTTCGCGGATTGCCCAGGAGGCCACCACGTATTCCCAGCTGGAAAACAGAATAAAACCGCACAGGGGCATCAGGCAGGTGATGCAGCCAACGCTGTTGATCCACGCTTTGCCGCGGGGTGAAAAACGGCGGTAGAAAATGTCCACGCGCACGTGGGCATCGTGTTTCATCGTGTACGCGGCGCCCAGCATGAACAGGCACCCGTGCAGGTACATGATGGCTTCCTGAGCCATGATAGAGCCGGAATTGAAGCCGTAGCGCAGCACCACAACGGCGGTGGTGACCAGGGCCATGGCCAGCACCAGCCAGGCAAGCAAGCGCCCCGAGGCTTCGGTAAACCGATCAATGACTTGGGCCACAAGGGCGAGCAGACGCATCTGTTATTGGTCTTTTTGAACAAACCGGTGCAGGGTATCATAGGCTGCAGACTCAGGCGAAAGCTGTGTATCCGGCGCGCGCCACCTACGGACAGAATTCCATGCTGACACTCATATCCCCGGCTAAAACGCTGGATTTCGACACGCCCCCGAACACCCGCAAGAGCACCCAGCCGCAGTTTCTGCAGGAGGCGCAGGCCCTGGTGGAGGATGCGCGCCGGCTGGCGCCGGATGACATCCGCGAGCTGATGGGCGTCAGTGACAAGATTGCCCAGCTCAACGTCGCCCGGTTCCACAACTGGGCGCTGCCTTTTACGCTGGACAACGCCAAGCAGGCGCTGTTGGCATTTCGCGGTGATGTCTACACCGGCCTTGATGCCGACACCCTGAGCAGTGCGCAGCTCGCTTTTGCCCAGAAACACCTGCGCATCCTGTCAGGCTTGTATGGCCTGTTGCGCCCGCTGGACCTGATGCAGCCCTACCGGCTGGAAATGGGCCTGCGCTTTGCCAATCGTCGCGGTGCGAATCTCTACCAGTTCTGGGGTGATGACCTGACGCGCAGTCTGAACAGTCAGCTGGGCAAGAGTGGCAGCCGTGTGCTGGTCAATCTGGCCTCTAACGAATACTTCAAGGCAGTGCAGCCCCGGGCCCTGGATGGGGACGTCATTACCCCCCAGTTCAAGGAGCTCAGAAACGGCAAATACAAGGTCATCAGCTTTTACGCCAAGAAGGCCCGCGGTCAGATGGCGCGCTTTATTATCGAGCACAGCCTGAACGACCCCGAGGCGCTGAAGGCGTTCAGCGTTGACGGCTACCGCTACAACCCTGCTGAGTCGGGGCCGCGGGAGCCGGTATTCACGCGCCAGGCGCCACCGGGCTGACAGCTGTCAGCCGCTGGGACATAACCATAACAGGAACAGCCTATGAATCACTCCACGACGCACCAGGTCATCATTATCGGCGCTGGCATGTCCGGCCTCTGCATGGGCGTGCGCCTGAAAGCACTGGGCATCGAGGATTTCCTGATCCTGGAAAAATCGGCGGGCGTGGGCGGCACGTGGCACGACAATACCTACCCCGGCGCCTGCTGCGATGTGCCCTCGGTCCTCTACAGCTACTCTTTCGAGCCCAACCCCAACTGGTCGCGCAAGTATTCACCGCAGGGTGAAATCCGTGCCTATTTCGAGCACTGTGCCGACAAGTACGGCCTGCGTGAGAGGCTGCGTCTGTCCACCGCGGTCAGCAGCGCCGAGTTTGACGAGGCCAGCGGTGAGTGGTTGGTTACCCTGGAGAACGGCGAACAGCTGCGTGCCAGGGCGGTGGTCAGCGGCCTGGGCCAGCTGAACATTCCCCGGACACCGGCCTTTGCCGGAGCCGACACGTTTACCGGCGAGCAGTTCCACTCTGCCCGCTGGCGGCACGATATCGATCTCAAGGGCAAGCGCGTGGCAGTGATCGGCAACGCGGCCAGTGCGCTGCAGTTTATTCCGCACATTGCGCGTGAGGCTGCGCAGTTGCATGTTTACCAGCGCAGTGCCAACTACGTTGTCAAGCGCAACGACCGCGACTATACGGCAGGCGAAAAGCGGCGCTTTGCGCGCTGGCCATGGCTGCAGAAACTGCACCGTGCGGCGGTTTACCTGCGTGGTGAGCTGTTGTTCTACCCGGTGCTGCGCAATAGCCGCCTGCTGCGCCCCCTCTGGGAGAAATGGGCCCGGGAGCACCTTGAAGAACACATTGACGACCCTGTCCTGCGTCGACAACTGACGCCGGACTATCCGGTCGGCTGCAAGCGCATTCTGGTCGCGGACGATTACTACCAGGCCTTCGCGCGCGATAACGTCGAACTTGTGACCGCAGCGATCACCGGCGTGGATGATGCCGGGGTGCTGTCGGCAGACGGCGTCGCCAGGCCTGTTGATGTGATTATCTACGGCACCGGCTTTAATACCTCGGCCATGCTTTCCGGTGTTAATTTTGTCGGCAGTGACGGGCGCAGCCTTGCCGAGGCCTGGCAGCAGGGCGCCGAAGCCTACCGAGGTGTCTGTGTGGCGGGCTTCCCGAACCTGTTCATGTTGTACGGCCCCAACACCAACCTCGGCAGCAACTCCATCATCTTCATGGTGGAACGCCAGGTGGACTACGTGGCCGCCTGCATCGAAAAGCTGTTAACGCACGACCTGCGCGCACTGGCTGTAAACCCCGCGGCCATGCGCGCCTACAATGATCACATGCAGGGCGAACTGGCGGGTACGGTGTGGGTGGCCAACTGCGACAGCTGGTACAAGAACGCTGCCGGCAAGGTAGTGAATAACTGGCCGAACTCAACACTCTATTACTGGTGGCACATGCGTTCGCCGGACTTCGCCGACTTCGACATGCGCTGAGAGCTGCATCAGCCTTCGCGACGAAACGGCAGGAGGCTCGCCGCCTCGTCCCGGTAGGCTTCAATGTGCGGGCGCTCTCTCCGGGTGAAGTCGGCAACCGCCTCGGCCAGTCGCGGGTCTGCAATCCAGTGGTTAGAGTAGGTGAGTATCGGGCGGAAGCCGCGCTGGATCTTGTGTTCGCCCTGGGCCCCGGGGTCAAAGCGCTGTAGCCCCTCGGCAATGCAGTACTCAATCCCCTGGTAATAACAGGCCTCGAAGTGCAGGCAGTCGAAATCTGCGCTGCAGCCCCAGTAGCGTCCGTACAGCGTGGTCGATGAGCGAAAATAGAGCGCCGCAGCCACCGCCTGACCACTGTGCCGGGCGACCACCATGATCGTCTGGTCGCCCAGTGAGGGTGCGGTTTGCAGAAAGAAGTCCCGCGTCAGGTAGCCGCCGTGGCCACTGCGCCGCGCGTAAGTGGTCTGATAGAAGCGGTGAAACTGTCGCCAGTCGGCGGCGGTAATCTCCGCGCCGCGCAACAGCTGCAGGCTCAGGCCCTGCTGTGTCACGCGCTCTCGCTCGCGGCGCAGGTTCTTGCGTTTGCGACTGGCAAACGCGCCAAGGAAGTCCTCGAAGCTCTGGTAGCCGTCGTTGAACCAGTGGAACTGCGTGGTTATGCGCTGTGGCAGCCCCGCTGCCAGCAGCTGCCCGGATACTGCCTTGTCAGGAAACAGCAGATGCCAGGACGACAGCCCGCGTGCGCGGGCAAACTGCTCTATCGCGGCCAGCACACAGGGCCACAGGCTGGCACTGTCTTCTCCGTCGGCAACGCACAGGCGCGGCCCCGTGGCGGGCGTAAACGGCACCGCGGATACCAGCTTGGGGTAGTAGGTCAGCCCTGCTCGCTGCCAGGCGTCTGCCCATGACCAGTCGAAAACGTATTCTCCATAGGAGTGTGCTTTCAGGTAGAGCGGCAGCAGCCCGATCAGGCGGTCCCCACGACGCAGCAGCAGGTGGCAGGGTTGCCAGCCGGTGTCAGCCGTTGTACAGCCGGTGATCTCCAGGCCGTGCAGGAAGCGGTGCTGCAGAAACGGATAGTCTACGCCGGCCACCGCGTCCCAGTCGGCGGCGCTGACCTGCGCAAGACTGTCGATGAACTCCGCATTCGGCACCGAGGCTGCCCCACGCTGTACCGTGCTGTCGCTCACGCAGCGTTGTCGAGCAGATAATGCAGTGCGATGCCCATGAATATTGCCAGCCCCACCCAGTTGTTGTGACGAAAGGCACGGAAGCAGGCGGCCCGGTCGCGCTCCCGTATCAGGTACTGGTGATAACCGAATAGCAGTCCGGCAACAAGTAGGCCCAGATAATAGGCTCCGCCGAGCTCAAAGCGCTGCCCGGCCAGCAGCCAGGCCAGCAGGCAGAGGGCCTGCAGGGCGCCCAGTACCAGGCGGTCGGCATCGCCGAAGAGCACGGCCGTGGATTTGATACCCACCTTGATATCATCATCGCGATCGACCATGGCGTACTGGGTGTCATACACCATCGTCCACAGCAGATTGGCGATGTACAGCAGCCAGAGCGCCGAGGGCAGCGCGTTCTGTTGCGCGGCAAACGCCATGGGGACGGCCCAGGAAAATGCCGCCCCAAGCACGACCTGCGGCCAATAGGTGTAGCGTTTCATGAAGGGATAGGTGGAGGCCAGCAACAGGCCGACGACCGAGAGCAGCGTGGTCAGCGTGTTGGTCAACAAGACCAGGCCAAACGCTGCCAGGCACAGCAGCAGGAAGAGAATGCGTGCCTGGGTGACGGAGACTTCACCGGTGACCAGGGGGCGCTCCCGGGTGCGTGCCACACTGCCGTCCCAGTGGCGGTCCGCCAGATCGTTGACAATACAACCCGCGGAGCGCATGAGCAGGGTGCCAAGGCAGAAGATCACCACCAGACGCGGTTCTGGCTTGCCCTCTGCCGCGATCCAGAGCGCCCCGAGGGTCGGCCAGAGCAGCAGCAGGGTGCCAATGGGCCGGTCGAAACGCACGAGCTTTAGCAGAGCGGACACGGAAGTCAGTACGGGCATGCTTCGGGAGCTGTGACGAAACCAGCGGCAAGCTTACTGCTTTACGCTGTGGATTGCAGCGTTCACTGTGCCTCGCTGGCTTCGGTGCACTGCCAATGACGCCTCCCAGGGGGTGAATCCCTGCAAAAACACCTCACTGACGAGCAGGCGCCTGCCGCCGATACTGAAGCATGAGCGGCGCGCCCAGGCGGGCACGGTCTGTTTCACCCAGGGCGCGATGTAGGCGCTGTCACCGCCCAGTCGTGCGAGCTCAAAGGGGCTTCGCTGCATGCCGGGATACCGAAACAGAATCGCACCGAGAGAGCGGTTCTGCAGTTTGCGCAGGTGAGCCAGTTCTCCGCTCAGGCTGCTGATGGGGAACACGCTGCGCGCGAACACCACGGCCTGCGAGTCCAGCTGCAGCAGCACCTCGCGCACCAGTGCGCGCTGCCGCGCGGGTACCTGCAGCAGATGCTGCTCCGAGGGCAGAGGCACCTGCCAGCCCTGGTAGAGCCTGCGTACGCTGAAGGTGCCTGCCTCGAGAGCGATAAGGCGCGCGGTGAGCGAACCGTCGTCGAGCAGCCAGCGGCGGCAGGGCGCAGCGAGCTCTGCGCTGGTGAACCGTTGCTCGGGGCGCCATCGGGGGTCGCGGCCCGAGTCTGCCGGCAGGTAAGCAGGCACGATAACAGGGTCTCCGGAAGTGCAAAGGCGCGAGCATGCGCCAGCTGCCGCGGGCATGCAAGGGTGTTAAACCGCGGCTAAGTTCTGTCCATGCCGCGCCCGCAAAGCGCTTGCACAATTTTCCTGTAACTCTATAGTGTTTCGCTTCAAATCAGGTCGTCACCCGCCGCTGCTTGCATCGCGCGGCGCTGTTGCGGGCGACCCGCGTAAACGACTGAGAGCGAGTGGCATTATGAGCAAGTGGGAATGCATAGTCTGTGGCCTGGTCTACGACGAAAAGGAAGGCTGGCCTGACGACGGCATTGCACCTGGCACAAAATGGGAAGATGTACCCGAGGACTGGCTGTGCCCGGATTGTGGCGTGGGCAAGGAAGACTTTGAGCTGATCGAGGAGACACCGGTCGACGAAACTCCGCACCATGAGGAGCCGGTGACCGACAAGGTACATCCCCCGGTGGTCATTATCGGCACGGGCCTGGCCGGTTACGGCGTGGCCAAGGAATTCCGCAAGCATGACAGCGAAACCCCGTTGATCCTCATCACGTCGGACGATGGTCGCTCCTACTCGAAGCCCATGCTCTCCACGGGCTATACCAAGGGCACCAGCGCCGATGACCTCGCGCAGATGGACGCCGGGTCCATGGGCAAGCAGTTGAAAGCCAGCGTGTGGACCATGACCCGCGTTGCGGGTATTGATACCGCCAACCAGGTGATCAAGGTCGGCGATGCGGAAACCGCGATTCACTACGGCAAGCTGGTGCTGGCGCTGGGTGCGCAGACTATACAGCCGCCGATAGAGGGCGATGGTCTGGAACTGGTCTATTCGGTGAACGATCTCCTCGACTACGATGACTTCCGCACGGCGATGGAGAAGAATGCCGTGCGCAAGGTGTGCATCATTGGTGGCGGCCTCATCGGCTGTGAGTTCACCAATGACCTGCTCAACGGTGGCTACGAGGTTGAGGCGGTGGATCCCCTCGGCTACTGCCTGCCTACGCTGCTGCCGGAGCCGGCAGGCAAGGCGGTGCAGGCGGCACTGGAGGCCAAGGGTGCCCGCTTCCACTTTGGTCCGCTGGTCACCGCGGTCAACCGGGCGGAACAGGGCGTGGTGGTGAGCCTGAACAATGGCGAACGTATCAGTGCCGACATCGTGGTGTCCGCAGTGGGCGTACGGCCCCGGGTAGATCTGGCGAAGGCCGCCGGTCTGGAAGTGAATCGCGGGATCGTCACCAACCGTCTGCTGGAGACCAGTGCGCCCAATGTCTATGCCCTGGGTGACTGCGCCGAGGTGGCAGGTCATGTACTGGTCTATGTGGCGCCGCTGGTGGCCAGTTCCCGCGCGCTGGGCAAGACCCTCGCCGGTGAGCCCTCCGAGGTGGTTTACCCGCCCATGCCGGTGACAATCAAGACGCCGGCCTGTCCGGTCGTCGTGGCCCCGCCACCGGCTGGCGCCGACGGAGAGTGGCAGATCGATGCCAGCGGTAGCGATGTGCGTGCAGAGTTCCGCAACGCTGCGGGTGAGCTGCTGGGCTTTGCCCTGACCGGTGACGCGACCAAGGCAAAAATCGAACTGCAGAAAGCCCTGCCGGCCATACTGCCCTGAGCAGCGGCCCGCTGGATCCCCAGCGCGCCCGGCGGCAACTGGAGGCCTGGCTGGAAGGTGCCGTTGTCGGCCTGAACCTGTGCCCCTTTGCGCGTCCGCTGCTGGGTTCGCCAGCGCTGCGTATTGTGGTGTGTGGGGCCAACGGGAGCGCTGCCGGCCAGCGCGAGATGGACGCTTGCCTGCTCGCTGAGTTTGACCTGCTGCTGAACAGCGCAGAGGATGAGGTGGCGACCACGCTGCTGGCCTTCACCGGGGCGCTGGCTTCCTTCGACGCGTACCTGGATTATCTTGATCATGCGAACACGCTGCTGCAGGCTGCCGGTCTCGAAGGCATTGTGCAGCTGGCGAGTTTTCACCCGGAGTACCAGTTCGCGGGTGAGCCGGCCCTCGCGGCCAGTCACTACAGTAACCGCGCGCCGCTGCCAGTCATTCACCTGCTGCGTGAAAACATGCTGGAAGCGGTGCTGGCTCGCTGGCCCAACCCGGAGCGTATTCCGGAGGCGAATATTGCCCGTTTGAACAGTATCGGACGCGCCACGCTGGCGGCGAAGCTGGCGGAGTGGCAGGCACTGTAGCGCGGTCACACCTCTGCGAACTTCTCCCGCTGCGCGGTCCAGCGCTGAATCAGCGCTTCGATGACCGCGGGGTCCCCCTGCTGCAGGGTGTGGGCGATGCTGTGAACCGCGTCCAGCAGGTGATTGTGTGCGGGTAGCTCGGCGATGCGAAAGGCGAGCAGCCCGGTCTGCCGGGTGCCCAGCACCTCGCCGGGTCCGCGCAGCTCCAGGTCCTTTTCCGCGATATAGAAGCCGTCGTTGCTTTCCCGTAGCGCCAGCAGGCGCTGCTGTCCACTGCGTGACAGGGGTGATTGGTACAGCAGCACGCAGTGACTGGCACCCCCGCCACGGCCCACGCGGCCGCGCAGCTGGTGCAGCTGTGCCAGCCCAAGGCGTTCGGGGTTTTCGATCACCATCAGACTGGCGTTGGGCACGTCCACGCCCACCTCAATCACTGTGGTCGCTACCAGCAGGGCAAGCTCGCCGCGCTTGAAGGCGTCCATCACCGAGGCCTTCTCCACGGGTTTCATGCGCCCGTGCACCAGGCCAATCTGCAGTCCCGGCAGTGCCTCCTGCAGCAGTTCGGCGGTCGCCTCCGCCGCCTGCGCCTGCAGGGAATCACTCTCTTCGATCAACGTGCACACCCAGTAGGCCTGTCGTCCGCTGGCGCAGGCGTGGGCGACCCGGGCGATCACCTGGTCCCGACGCTGGCTGTCGATCAGCACCGTGGTGACCGGCTCGCGGCCCGGAGGTAGCTCATCAATCACCGAGAAGTCGAGGTCGGCGTAGGCGACCATGGAGAGTGTGCGAGGGATCGGTGTCGCGGTCAGTACCAGCTGGTGCGGCCGACTCTCGCTTCCCGCTTTCTGGCTCAGGGCCAGGCGCTGGTGTACCCCGAACTTGTGTTGCTCGTCGACCATTACCAGCCCCAGCCGGTGAAACGTCACCGTCTCCTGAAACAGGGCATGCGTGCCGACCGCCAGGGCCGCCTCGCCTGTTGCGAGGCGCTCTGTCGCCACCTGTCGAGCTTTACCCTTGACCCGTCCACTCAGCCATTCGACAGTGATGCCGAGCGGCGCGAACCAGTGTTCGAAATTCAGCCGGTGTTGCTCGGCGAGGATCTCCGTGGGCGCCATCAGCGCCACCTGATAGCCATTGGCGATGGCCTGCAGTGCCGCGTGGGCGGCCACCAGGGTTTTGCCTGAACCCACATCACCCTGCACCAGGCGCAGCATGGGCACGGGCCGTGCCAGGTCATTGCCAATCTCCATCATCACCCGCTGCTGGGCGACGGTGGGTGTAAACGGCAGGCTTTGCAGCAAGGCCTGTTGCAGGGGCTGCCCCCTGTCGACGTGCAAAGCGGGTGCGGCTGTGGCTTGCTGACGCGCCCGCAAGCGCAGCAGTGACAGGTGATGTGCCACCAGCTCTTCCAGCGCCAGACGCAGCTGGGCGGGATGGCGGCCCTCCAGCAGCGCGTCGAGGGGTGCATCCGGTGGGGGTGCATGCAGGTATTGCAGGGCCTGCACGAGGGTGAAGGCCTGGCCACTGTCGGCGGGCAGCAGGTCGCGGGGTTGCGCCCGTTGCAGAAAACCCAGTGCCTGGCTGCACAGCTTGCGCCACTGCGTCTGTCCTATGCCCGTGGTGGTCGGATACACGGGCGTAAGCGCTTCTTCCCCCGTGCTGCGTGATACGCCACTCGTCTCCCCCGTTTCCAGGGCCCGGTACTCCGGGTGGAAAATCTCGAAGCCGTTGGCGCCCCGACGCACCTGTCCAAAGCAGCGCAAGCGCGTCCCCGGCTGCAGGCTGCTTTTCTGCGCCGCGCTGAAGTGGAAAAAGCGCAGGGTAAGTGTGCCGGTGCCGTCCTGGATGCGGGCCACCAGGCTGCGGCGGCGGCCGAAAACGATATCCGCGAGGCGCACTTCCCCTTCAACCGTGACTTCGCTACCTTCCTGCAGGCCAGCGATGGGTGTGATCCGTGTGCGGTCCTGGTAGCGCAGCGGCAGGTGAAACAGCAAGTCCTCAACCTGGGTGATGCCGTAATCCGCCAGTTGTGTCGCCAGACGCGGGCCCACCCCGCGCAACGCGGTCACTGGCACGGGTTCAAGTACCGCCACGGTCAGCTCCCGTGCCGGATTGAGAATGGCCGGCGCCGTGCGGCGTGTATTCAGGGGTATAATGCAGACGGAAGTAGCCCGGGATCACTGCGCGGCGCCCATTCAGGTGAATGCCCGTTAGTGTAACCAGTCAGGGAAGGCGATATGAAGAACAAAAGTGTGCTGATTGTCGGTTGCGGTGACCTGGGTACCCGGGCGGGGCTGCGCCTGGCGAGCGCCGGCTGGGCGGTGACCGGCCTGCGCCGGGACATTGGGCAGTTGCCTGTGGCGTTCAAAGGCCTTGCTGCGAACTACGCAGCCGCAAACGCTGACCTGTCGGCGCTGCAGGCGCTGGCTCCGGATTTCGTGTTGCTCACGCTGAAACCTGCCGGCAGTGGCGAAGCAGGCTACAGGGCGGGCTTCAGCGATGCCGTGGGCGCCGTGTTGCGGGGGCTGGGTAGCCACCGTCCGGCGGGCATACTCATGGTCTCCAGCACGCGGGTCTACGCGGAAGCAGATGGCGGCTGGGTGGAGGATGACAGCCCTCTCGTGACGACCGATCCTGCTGCGGGGGCGATTATCGACGCTGAACAGCAGTTGTTTGACTCACCCCACCCTGCCTGCACGGTGCGCAGTGCCGGTATTTATGGCGACCCGGAGGGATTCCTGCTGCGCCGTGTCGCGCGCGGTGAGCTGTGTGCAGCATCGCCGGTTCGCTACAGCAACCGTATACACCGGGAGGATGTGGGTGGCCTGCTGGCCTGGCTGCTGCAGCGCTGGGCACAGGGTATCGCACCTGCGCCGCGCATCATTGCCGTGGACAACGATCCTGCGCCGCAGTTCGAGGTAGAGGCCTGGCTGGCCAGGGCGCTGGGGCTGGATGCCTGGCAGACTGGCGCCTCAACGCCGCGCAGTGTGGCACACAAGCGCTGCCGCAACAGGGCGCTGACCGCGAGCGGCTATCGGCTGCGCTATCCCGACTACCGCAGCGGCTACAGCGCGGTGCTGCAGGCGCGTGTTACATCGGCAAAGACATGAGATCACACAGGTTGAGTATCTGGGCAATCACGTTGCGAGCGGCCATGGTGGCGGGTGTGTATGGGTTTCCTGTGGCTGTTGCCGTGGCGCAGCCCGCCCTCCCCGCAGACGCACTGCGGCTGACGTCCAGCGAAATCGTGGCGGCATTCTCCGATGCACGGGATGAGGGCGAAGTGCAGGATGGCAGCGGTGGTGTTGCCGTGAACCACTGGTTTGCAGATGGCCGTTTCCGCAGCGAATGGCACAGCGCAGCGGGCACGGGTATTGTTACCGGCCGCTGGCGTGCCGCGGAAGATATGCGCTGCATCGTCATCGATAGCGGCCTGCCCGAGCGTGAAGGGGCAGAGGAGTGCACCCCGATTTACCGGCACGGGGAGCGGTATATTTCAGTGAATCCTTCGGGTACTGTACATGGCCTGCATACCCTGTCGCCGATGGGAACGACGCGCTAGACGACCAGAATCGCCTCAACTTCAATGGCGACACCCTTGGGCAGGCCGGCGACCTGGACACAGGCGCGCGCCGGAAACGGCGGCTGCAGAAACTCCGCCATCACCTCGTTGACCGCCGCAAAGTCCGCCATATCAGTCAGCGAGATGTTGATCTTCACTGCGCTGGCCAGACTGCCGCCCGCGGCCTCGGCCACCGCGGCGAGATTACTGAACACCTGCCGGGCCTGGGCCTGAATGTCACCCGTAACCAGTTCCATGGTGCCCGGCACCAGCGGAATCTGACCGGACAGCCACACGGTGTTACCCACTTTCACAGCCTGAGAATAGGGCCCGATGGCTTCGGGGGCGTCTGGGGTGGAGATAATGGCTCGATTGGTCAACGGTTTGCTCCGGGTTTCACGCGCCGTGCCGGCGCTTCGTTTTTCAGTCGGGACACGCGGCGCACGGAGTTTACCGTGCGCAGCCGTTTCATGATGTTGGCAAGGTGCACGCGATTGGTCACCTGCATCGCCAGGTCCACGAAGGTGAACTGGTAGTCCTTGTCCTCGGTGGAGATTTTCTCGATATTCACGCCCATGCTGTTGATGCGGGTGGCGAGCACCGCGATCATCCCGCGGCGGTTTTCTACCTCGATGCGCAGCTCTGTCAGGTACTCACCCTGCACCTGGTCGTCCCAGCGCAGGGCCACCAGGCGCTCGCGGTTCTCCCGCATTTCCATCAGGTTCTTGCAGCGCTCGCGGTGCACCACAACGCCCTTTTCGGAGCTCAGATAGCCTTCGATGGGGTCGCCCGGGATGGGGTGGCAGCAGCGTGCATAGGTGACCATGAAGCCTTCGGTACCGCGAATCGCCACCGGTTGCAGCTTGCGTTCCGCAGACTCGGAGGGTTCTACAAATTCCCCGAGGATCTGTTGCGCGGTGATCGGTGGCAGCCGGTTGCCGCGGGCAATGTCCTCCAGCAGGTCCTCCAGCGCGCTGTAGTCATTGTTAGCGAGGTAATCCTGCAGGCGGTCTTCAGGCAGCTGCTCAAGGGTGCTGTCGAAGGCTTGCAGGGCCTTGTCGAGGAGGCGCTTGCCCAATGCCACCGAGTCTTCCCGTGTCTGGTGCTTGAGGAAGTGACGGATATTGGTGCGTGCCTTGGCGGTCACCGCGTAGTTGAACCAGGACGGGTTTGGACGGGCGCCCGGAGCGGTGAGGATTTCCACGGTCTGGCCGCTTTGCAGCGGCTCCGACAATGGCGCCAGGCGCCGGTTGATGCGGCAGGCGACGCAGCTGTTACCGACATCGGTGTGCACCGCGAAGGCAAAGTCTACCGCCGTGGCACCGCGGGGCAGCTCGAGAATACGTCCCTTGGGCGTGAATACGTAGATCTCGTCGGGAAAGAGGTCGATCTTGACGCTCTCGATAAACTCCAGCGAGTTGCCGGCCCGCTGCTGCATTTCCAGCAGGCCCTGTACCCACTCCCGGGCGCGGGCGTGGCTGCCGTTTGCGGAGTGGCTGTCGCTCTTGTACAGCCAGTGTGCCGCGATGCCGTTATTGGCCATTTCCTCCATTTCGCGCGTGCGAATCTGGATTTCGATGGGCACGCCGTGCATGCCCATCAGCACGGTGTGCAGTGACTGGTACCCGTTGGCCTTGGGAATTGCAATGTAGTCGCTGAATTCGCCGGGGACCGGCTTGTACAGACTGTGCACCGAGCCGAGTACCCGGTAGCAGGTATCGACCGAGTCCACGATGATGCGGAAGGCGTAGATATCCATGATCTCCGAGAAGGACTTCTTCTTGGATTTCATCTTGCTGTAAATGCTGTAGAGGTGCTTCTCGCGGCCTATCACCTCGACATCGTGGCCTTCCTGCTCCAGTGTGGATTCAATCTGGTGGCGAATTTTGTCCACCAGCTCCTTGCGGTAACCGCTGCTGGCGCGGATTGCCGCCTTGATGCGTGACGCGCGCATCGGATAGAGGGCGCTGAAGCCGAGATCCTCGAACTCCATGCGCACGGCATTCATGCCCAGGCGCATGGCGATGGGCGCGTAGATTTCCAGCGTTTCGCGGGCAATGCGCCGCGCCTTGTCCTGGGGCAGCACACCCAGCGTGCGCATGTTGTGCAGTCGGTCGGCCAGTTTCACCAGAATGACGCGAATGTCGCGCGCCATGGCCAGCGCCATTTTCTGGAAGTTTTCTGCCTGTTTTTCCGCCAGTGAACTGAATTCCATCTGGGTGAGCTTGCTCACGCCATCGACCAGCTCGGCGACGGCGGGGCCGAACTGGCTGCCGATGGAATCTTTCTCGATGCCGGTGTCTTCGATGACGTCGTGCAACATGGCGGCCATCAGGCTCTGATGGTCCATGTGCATGTCGGCGAGGATTCCTGCCACGGCCAGTGGGTGCGTGACGTAGGGCTCACCGGTGCGGCGGATCTGACCGAAGTGCGCCTGCTCTGCGAAGTAGTAGGCGCGGCGGACCTGTTGCGCCTGCGCAGGGTTCAGGTAGCTGCGCAGGGTGGAGTCGAGGGCGTCAATGGTTTGCATGATAGCTTACCCGCTTACCACAGCAGCCCTGAACCGTTAGAGCGGCTCGTGGGCCCCCATGACCTCGGCGAGCTCCTCTTCCGCATCGCGCTCTTCGTCGCGCGAGAGAATAGAGGAATTGATCAGCCCTTCAGCAATTTCGCGCAGCGCGATAACCGTGGGCTTGTCCGACTCTTCTTCGACCAGGGGATCCTTGCCGCCGGTGGCGATCTGGCGGGCGCGCTTGCTGGCGACCATGACCAGTTCGAAGCGGTTGTCGACATTTTCAAGGCAGTCTTCTACGGTTACGCGTGCCATGTGCTGGTGATTCCTGTCAGGGTTAACGAACCCTCAATTATACCCGCATCCAGCCCCTTAGTGTATAGCGCAGCAGCTGTGTGAATAATACGCCCGGTGCGTGCTTCAGGGCTTCAACAGGTCCTGCAGCAGACCACTGAGCGCCTGTTGCTGGCGCGCGGTCCGCAGGCGTTGGCCGATCACGATCGCCTCCAGCTCCGCCAGCGCCACCTCAAAGTCATTGTTGACCACGAGGTAGTCTGACTGCACGTAGTGAGACATCTCTTCAACCGCCTCCGCGAGGCGGCTGGCGATCACGGCGGGATCGTCCTGGCCGCGGCCGGTCAGGCGCTGCTCCAGAGCCTCGCGCGAGGGTGGCAGAATGAAGATGCCACAGGTGTCGGGCAGCAGGCGTTTGACCTGGGCAGCGCCCTGCCAGTCGATTTCGAGAATAACGTCGGTACCGGTGGCGAGTTGTGCCTCAACCCAGCCCTGGGATGTGCCATAGAGGTTGCCGAAAACCCGGGCGTGCTCGAGGAATGCGGCTTGCTCCAGCATCCCGATGAAGGTGGCTTCGTCGACAAAATGATAGTTTACGCCATCCTGTTCACCCGGGCGCTGGGGGCGGGTGGTGTGGGATACCGAGACCTGCAGGGACGGGCGGCGCTCCAGCAGGGCATTGACCAGGCTGGTCTTGCCGGCGCCGCTGGGCGCGGAGACGGTGTACAGGGTTCCGGTGGCGTTCATGGGCGGCAGCTGTCCTTGTGGCGTCGTGCAGTCTCACCGGCATTTTACACGTTGCGCGATACAAGTGGGCACGTTCCCTGCCGCGGCCGCGGATTAGAGTGGGGTGATGGTAATGTTCGGAGCCACCTGCCGGAAGAAATTGCGCAGCAGCTTCCAGCTCAGGTCCGTCTCCAGGGCGCCCACCAAGGGGTGCAGGACCAGTGCGTCATTATCGGCCATATTCGGGGCGCTGCGCAGCACCTCCGCAGCAGTTGTTACCTGGTAGGTACCCAGTGCCTTGAGCGCGTCCGCATCCAGGGCGCTGCTGAACATCATGTCCTGGTCGCTGTCTTGCTGCCATTGAGCATAACAGTTCGTTTCGTAGAGGGCGTAGGGGGCCAGAGCCGCCCAGTCTTCCTCTGGCGCATCCGAGACATACAGAAATGAAAAGGGCATTTCGGCCTGAAAGCGCGGGCGTTTACCCAAGCGTTCGCACTCGGTGGCATACACGGCGTTGAGCTGGGGCATGCCGCCGATGAACCCGTCACCCTGCCGTGCAGCGCGGCGCGCAGCTGCGGCCGAACTGCCACCCATGAACAGTGTGGGATGCGGTGTTTGCAGCGGTTTGGGTGTTACCCGTGCGGAGCGCCCACGGTATCGGAATGCCTCGCCGCTCCAGGCGTCCTTCAGCGCCTGCACGCCCTCTTCCATCCGTGCTCCGCGTTGCTTCGGGTCGACGCCGAACATCTCCAGCTCGCGTCCGACATAGCCTCCCAGCAGCAGCACCTCCGCGCGCCCTCGGCTGAGATGGTCAAGCACTGCAACGTCTTCCGCCACGCGGAGTGGGTCGCTGAAGGGCATGATGACGTTGACCTGCAGACGCACGTTGCGGGTGGTACGGGCAGCCGCCGCGGCGAGGATCACCGGACTCGGCAGATAACCGTCCTCACTGCCGTGGTGTTCACAGAAATTGATGGTTACGGGGTAGCCCTGTGCGTCAATCCAGGCAATCTGCTCCAGTGTCAGATCGTAGGTGTCTGCAAAAGACAGCCCTGTGGTGGCCGCTGGTGCCCGGCATTCGTACTTGACCATGACGGAAGGCATGTCGTTGTCTCCGGTAGCTACGGTGTCAGGCTTCGTTGGGTACGCCGAAGAAATCCTGATAGCGTCGATAGAGCTGACGCTGGGTTTGAGTCAGGCTGTACTCATGCTTGCCGAACTTGCCCTGGGGTTTCAGCGCCAGATAGGCCTGCATGGCATCGCGCCCGTTTTTGTCCAGCGGTGTGCCCATGGCCCGGTAGAGTTTCTCCAGTGCCGCCAGGGGTTCCTGGATCAGGTCGTGATAGAGGAAGCTGTGCAACTGGCCGGCGGGTAGCAGATCGCTCTCCAGCAGATCAACCACGGCGTTGAGCCGCGCGGCGCCAGCCTCGGGCGTCATCAGGTTCTCGAAGGCGCGTGCGTCAAAGGGCTTGCTGCTGCGCATCCAGTACAGGGTGCCGAGCAGGTTGGTCACGGAGGCCTGCGCTACAATCGGGTCGCGGTGGGTGATGACCACTCGTGCATCCGGGAATACCTGAAACAGCACGGGCAGGTTGCCGAGGTGCGAGGGTGCCTTCAGCAGCCAGTGCTGACGCGGATTTTTCCACTGCAACACTTTCAGCATGCGCTTGTAGTAGTGGTAGGCCGGTGCCAGATCCTGCCGGTAATACCAGTCGTTGTAGCTTGGTATCTGATATTGCCCCGGCAGATTCTCACTGCGGAATGTGCAGCTCATGGCGACGATGCATTCGTTGGGAATTTCCGCGCCCATCTCGTGCATGGTGGCGTAGCTGGGCACCACGCGGTTCCACTGTGTCACGAGGTGTTCGCAGCGTTCTATCCGTGGGTCGTTGTGGTAGTTCGCGGCCTCCGGTGGTGGGTAGGGAAACATTATTTCCCAGTTGCGCGGGGAGCCAAAACGGGCGTCCTGCGCCAGCAACTCAAACAGAATTGACGTGCCCGAGCGCGGCAGGCCGGTGATGATGACCGGCTGGTCAATCACTTCGTCGTCTATCTCCGGGTGTTGTGCATAGGCGGCTTCGATGCCCAGCCGCGCTTCCAGCCAGCGCAGGATATCGGAGCGGGTCATCAGCCTGCCGAGCAGGTGCAGGTCTGCCTCACTTTCCAGGGCCTGCAGGAATACGTGAAATCCCTCCAGCCAGTCATCGCTGCCAAAATCCGTGTATCCGGTATTGCGTCGGGCGGTGTCCATCAGCTCCTCGGCGCGCAGGGGCACCAGGCTCTTGATATCCATGTGCCGGCCTTCATCGATCACGCGCTGTACCCACTCGGGGCGTGCCGGCGGTGTCCATTCACTCATCTGTGCTCTCCGGGGCAGTTGCGCCTGACGGCTTCAGGGCATGTAGGCGCCGCCGCTGACTGAAATCAGCTGGCCTGTGACATAGCCTGAGCGTTCCGATGCGAGGAACAGCGCCATCCAGGCGATATCCTCAGGGCGGCCCAGTTTGGGGATGGGCAGGCCGCTCATATTGTAGAGGCTGCCCTCCTGCAGGGCTTTCTCCATCGCATCGGGCGTGCCCATGGTCTCGAAACCAAAGCGGTTCCAGAAACTGCCTTCGCCCACCTGGTCGGCCTCATAGGGCACGATCCAGCCCGGGCAGATATTGTTGACGCGTACCCCCTTGCCTGCCCATTCCCAGGCGAGGCCCTTGGAGAAGCTGTTGACAAAGCCTTTTACGCCGCCGTAATGCACCACATTGGCTGCGGCTTCACCCAGCAGGGAGGAGTTGGAAGAAATATTGATGATGCTGCCGGTCTTGCGTGACAGCATGTCCTGCGCAACCGCCTGACAGCAGTTCACCACGCCATCGATATTAAGCGCGATCTCCCAGCGTCGCGCGTCCGCATCGAGGTCCTCAAGGTTGGCGGGGTGTGCCACTCCGCCCGCATTATTGACCAGTACATCCACGGGGCCGAAGGCCTCGTGGGCGCGTGCGACCATCGCATCGACACTGGCGCGATCGGTGACATCGGTCGCCACCGCCAATACCTTGCCCGGCAGTCCCAGGGTTTCCGCTTCTGCGGCGAGCTTTTCGCCGGTGGTGACATCGCGCGAGGCGCTGACCACGTTCAGTCCCTCACGGGCAAATTCCAGCACCAGGCCGCGCCCGATGCCCCCGCTGCCGCCGGTGATGATGGCGGTCTTGCCCTGCAGCTGTAAGTCCATGCTCTTGTCCTCTTATCAACGGTTATCAGGTGGCGTGGGTCAGACTCCGAAGCGCTGGATAACACCGCGCCGTCGCGCCGCGATTTGCGCCGCCCGCCCGGCTGCATCCACGCGGCGCACATTGGCCGGCAGCGCGGCATCCAGCGCGCTCAGTTTTACCTGCTGCGCTCTTGGCGTCGGGTAATGATCTGCCTGCATCCAGCGCACAGTGATGTAGCCTTCGTTGAAGCCGGCGGGGTCCAGCCAGTTGGCGTGGCCGGTATCAACGTGAGCGATCACGAGGATCAGCTCGCCGTCATCCTGTAGCTGCGCATAGTGGCAGTTGGTGTTGCTGAGGACGCTGCGGTAGTCCATGGAGCACCACCAGTAGTTGCCAAATTCCACCGCCCAGTAATGCGCGGTGGGTGGCTTCACCCGCACGATGAGCGCTTCGTCTGCCGGCAGTTGCCAGTAGGCGATCAAGGGTTCGCCGCCGGGTGTGGCGTCGATCGCGTTATCGTCCAGTTGGCGA
This sequence comes from Halieaceae bacterium UBA5085, assembly GCA_002414665.1. Taxonomy (GTDB): domain Bacteria; phylum Pseudomonadota; class Gammaproteobacteria; order Pseudomonadales; family Halieaceae; genus Haliea. The sequence continues at coordinate 85,512 of DIAF01000035.1, read as the reverse complement.
TAGGACAGAAAGGTATTGGGTCGGGCTTTCCAGCGCTCGATCATGTCCGCCCAGTAGGCCAGGGAGTCGCCCACCCACTGCGAAACCGCGGCCAGACCCCGCTCCAGCCGTGCGGCATCCATTACCGGGGCGGGCGCTGGCGCGCCACTGATACGGTCGATACTGGCGTGCATTGGACGCTCGTTTTCCCAGTCCGCGAAGAATTGACGGAAGGTGACGCGGAAGGTGTTGGGGGAGGTTTGCAGCCAGTTGCCCGGGTGTGGGTCGGGGCTGCAGATCAATTCGAAGCTGCCGTCCTCGGCGACCTCCAGATCCTGGCCGAACAGCGTGTGTACGGCGGCTCCGCCCCAGGGCGTATTGCCGTGCTCTACCGCGGTGACCGCGAAGTAGCGTGCGCTGCCGCGGTTACCGTGAATGCGGTAGGTGTCGGTACCGTTGATGGGTCCACCGACATATACAGCGTCGGGGTTGTCGCCACCCTGTTTGCGAATGGGGTCGAAGTAGTGCAGAAGCTCCGGGTGCAGTGGATCATCGTTCTCCAGAAAGAACTGCATGCCAAGCCCAATATTCTGCGCCAGGCAGCGAAAGCCAGCGGCACGGCTCAGGTCGCCGCTGGGCACGCCCTCGCCGAACGGGAGTCGCCCCGCCGCTTTGAGCTGATCACAAAATTGATCCCAGGCCTGGGTGAGTTTCTGGTCCTCGCTGCGTAGGCTTTCGATGGTCATGCGATGGGCTCCCGGGTCAGTGTGTGCAGAGTGCGTTCAATGAGTTCGCGGAGGTGGCGCGCGGAGTAGTACCGTGAGTCCAGCAGGGCGCCACAGCAGGCGCCGGCCATGAACACCGTGAGGTCGCCGGCAAGTCTTGTCAGATCCGCTTCCGTGCGGATCTCACCGGTCTTTACGGCCGCCTCCAGGTCGCCTTGATAGCGCTTGCGGGTCAGTGCCAGACGCTTCTGCTGCTCCCGCCGGTGGCTGGGCTCGATAGCTGCGACACTCCAGAAACACAGGCGGATTTTCCACTCCTCTCGAGATTCCGTATTCAGTGGAAGAATGGCGTTGAGACGCGCGCGCAGTGCTTTCAGGCCCGTGAGCCCGGCTGTAAGGCGTTGCTCGCGGCGTATGTAGCGCACGTTCATCTGGTCCAGAGCAGCGGCGATAACGGCGTCTTTGTCGGCAAAGTAGTGTTCAACAATGCCTTTGGACACGCCCGAGCGCAGCGCAATGGCGCGCATGGTCGCTCCCTGCAGGCCCTGTTCGGCGATGCAGTGAGCCGCGGCTGAAGCAATCATGGACCGGCGTTGTTCATGGTCTACTTTCTTGGGCATAGACACAGCGTATCCTTGATTGCCTGAAGTCTGCGTCAGCCGGTTCCTGAATGCAAGCCAATTGGCCTATAAAAATATCAGCAATGGAGTTCTTGTTACCAACACATATGCAGGAGTAATCTCTGGCTGGTGCACAGTGTCTTTTTCGATAGCAGAGTTTTGACTTGCTAAACTTCAGCCGGGATTGACCCATTAACGAACTAATAAAGGTGACTGCTGTGAGCCAGAGTAGAGCAAAGCCCGCTGACAACAACAGCGCGCATAATGAACTGCCTCGCTTGAGGCCGATTGCCGCCGGTGCTCTGCAGGAAAGAGCCCGACAGTTACGTCTCGATATTCTGGATGTCATCAGTCATGCTCCAATGGGTCATTTTTCCAGTAGCCTCTCTTGCGCAGAGATTCTGGTCACCCTGTATCACCACGTGCTGCGTTTGCGTAAGGGTGATCCGGGGTGGGAGGATCGCGATCGCTTCCTGTTAGGAAAAGGCCACGTGGCAGTCGCTCTGTGGCCTCTTTTTGCAGAGTTGGAGTTTTTTCCGCAAAGCTGGCTGCAGACATTTGGTCAATTGGGCAGCAGACTGACGGATCACCCCGACATGCATCGTGCGCCGGGCGTCGACTTCAGTTCGGGTTCGCTGGGGCACAACCTTTCTGTCGGACTGGGCATGGCGCTCGCCGCTCGCAGACGCGGCAAAGACCACCGGATATATGTCTTGCTGGGTGACGGCGAAATCCACGAGGGCCAGGTTTGGGAGGCCGTTATGGCTGCGGCACATTACAAGGCTGGAAATCTGGTGGCGATTGTCGATGCCAACGGCTCCTGTGCCGATGGCCCCACCCAGTCTGTGATGGGCATCGAGCCGTTAACGGACCGGTTCTCCAGTTTCGGCTGGCACTGTATCGAAGTGGACGGGCATGATTCGGGTGCCCTGATGCGTGCCTTTGCGGAGGCAATGCAGTTTGCTGAACAACCAGTGTGTGTGGTGGCTCGCACGCTGAAGGGCAAGGGTATCTCCTTCATGGAAGAGTCTCCCCGTGAGTGGCATCTCGGGGCCTTGAATGGTGCGGACCTGGAACGGGCCCGAAGCGAAATCAGGGAGGCAAAGCAATGAGCACCATGAGTGATCCTTTCAGTTTCACCGCCGGTGCGGTCGAGAGCAGCTACGTTGGTAATCTGGGTGAAGCGTTTCGTCGCTACGGGGAACAGAATGACGACGTACTGCTGATTTCCCCCGACCTGGGCGCCGGGCCGGTTACCGGGGCCTTCGTTCAGCAGTTTCCCGAGCGCTTTATCGATGCCGGTATTGCGGAATGTAACGCCATGTCGATGGCTGCGGGGATGGCGACCTATGGTTATAAGGTTTTCGTCCTGCAAATGGGTGCATTTGGCGCTTTGAAGTGCGCAGAACAGATCCGCGCTGACATCGCGTTCACACAAGTTCCCGTGCGTATTCTGTCCGCATGGAGCGGTCTGGCCATGGGATTCTTTGGTACTACACATCACGCGGTAGAAGACATTGCGATTACCCGGGCCATCCCCGGTCTCACTGTCCTGGCGCCTGCCGATGACAACGCCGCGACGGCGATGTTGTCAGCGTCTGAGCAGGTGCGCGGTCCGGTCTTCATTCGGCTGACCGATGCCAACGTCAATCCGGTATACGACTCGCCCCCAGAGATTATCCTGGGCCGTTTCGGGTGTGTGCGTGAAGGTAGTGACGGGACCATTATAGGCACGGGGCTTGGCGCCCAGCTCGCTGCGGGAGCCGCGGCGCTCCTCGCCCGGGAAGGCCTGTCCATTCGGGTACTGGACGCCTATAGCCTGAAACCGTTGGATGAGGCAGCGGTTGTTGACGCGGCGCGCGAGACCGGGGCGATCCTAACGGTTGAGGAGCATTTGGTGACCGGCGGCCTGGGCAGTGCCGTCGGTGAGATATTGGCGCGCAACGGCCTGGGGGTGCAGTTCTCAATTCACGGGATACCGGATGAAACCCTCACCGTAGGGATGCCTGAAGAGCTGTATGCACACTATGGCCTGACGATAGAGGAAACAGCGCAGCGTATGCGCGCGCTGCTTGCAGGCAAGCGCTAGCGCTTTGCTTGCGCGCTATCCGATATTCAGTTGAATCAGGGTGAGTTCGTGCGCGCGGAGATATTGAAGGGCGGGAGTTCGGAAGCGCAATTCCATAATTCGCTGGAGGCATTGTGAACACTGATGAGCAGGCTTCAAGACGTGGCGAGGACGTGACGGACATACACGTCCTGCCGTTTCGCCAGGCCGGTTCAGCGTTCGAAATTGACCTTGGTGTTGATGTCCGGGTTGCGTTGCTGGGCAATGTCCGCGAATCGCGCTTCCAGCATTGGCATAAAAGCCGTATCAGGTATCAGCCAGAACAGGCCCTCCTCAATGCCCTGGAATACCTGCGCCGCAAACTCGTCGGGACTCGGCCCCATCGCCACGTTATTGGCGACCGCATCGTGGAACGCCTGTTCTGCTTCGCCGAGACTGACCTTCTGGTCGTCCGGGCGCAGCCGATCTGATTGCCATATTCTCGTAGCGACCTCTGCCGGGCAGAGTACAGATGCCGTGACGTCACCCGGCTCTTGGGCCAATTCCTTGTAGAGGCTCTCAGTTAACACGGCGACAGCGTGCTTCGTTGTCTGATAAGGGCTCATGAATGTTCCTCCACCCAGTAGCCCGCCAATTGATGCCGTGTTGATTATTCTGGCGGCTTCCCCCTGCGTCAGCATTCGGGGCACAAAGTAATGCAAGCCGTGCACAACGCCCATCAGGTTTACGTCAATGATCCAGCGCCAGTCCCGTAGCGGCCGCTCCCAGCACTTGCCATCGACCAGTACGCCGGCATTGTTAAACAGAAGATGCACTTTGCCATGCATGGCATACACGCACTCCGCGAAATCAGCCATGGCCTCTGCATTCGTGACATCCACGACACGCGTAGTCAGGCGCGCTCGCCTTTCTCCGGCGCTGTCGGACAGTTGCTGTAGCCCCTTTGCGTCCACATCAGCGCCAACCACATGCATGCCATGTTGCAGCGCGTGGCGCGCCAGTCCGGACCCAATGCCACTGCCGGCCCCCGTAATAACGCAAACGCGTTCCTCCCAATTCTTCATACGGACTTTCCCTGTGTTCACTTCTGTCATGGCATTGGATGCAACTGGCCTCTGCCGCGTTTACTCCATCTATTGTAGGGTTGATAGAGTGGCCCGAGTGCTTCAGTGACTCGCCTAAACCAAGGCTTGAGAAGAACCTGCCAGCATTATTTGACTCATGGCAGGCGAGCCCTCATACACGCGTATCACGAAATGTCGAAGCGCGGATCCATCCGCGGGCCACTGGCAACGTCTGCGATTTGTGTTACGCAGCTTCGGCTGTTCACATTATTCAATGTTCTGGATCTGTTCCCTCATCTGCTCAATCAGCACTTTCAGTTCAACCGCATTGTGCGTGGTGCTACTGGCGATCGACTTCGAGGACAGGGTGTTCGCCTCCCGGTTCAGCTCCTGCATGAGAAAATCCAGGCGCCGCCCGCAGGGGCCACCGTTGTCCAGCGTGTGACGGACTTCGTGAATATGGGCCTGCAGTCGGTCCAGCTCTTCTTCCACATCGGCTTTCTGCGCCAGGTAGACCAGCTCCTGCTCCAGCCGCTCCTGATCGATCTCGACCTGCAATTCCGCCAGGCGCGCCCGCAGCCGTGCCTGCTGTTGCTCGCGCAGCGCAGGTATCTGTGCGCGGGCCGCTGCGGTGGCGGCCTCGACCTGGGCCAGTCGGTCGCGAATGAGCGCCCCCAGCTGGGCGCCCTCGCGAGCCCGGTTTTCCATCAGGGTGTCCAGGGCTGTGTCGAAAAGCGCATTGGCGCGTTGCAGCAGTGTGGTTTCGTCGGCTTGCGTCGCGCTGCACACACCGGGAAACTGCAACAGCTCAAGCGGGTTGATCGGCTGCGACGCCGGCAGTGTTGCACCGATGTCCAGGATGGTATCAATGACCTTTTGCAGGTGTTCGCGATTGACCTGCAGCGCCGACGCCTCTGTCGCGCTGGCCTGAAAGCGCACAAGGCAATCGAGCTTGCCACGGGACAGGCGTGTCGCGGCGCGGGCGCGCAGAGAGGTTTCTGCGCTGCGCAGTACATCGGGCAGTTTGAAACTGCAATCCAGGTAGCGATGGTTGACGGTGCGAAGCTCCACGGTAAGGTCGCCGCCACTGCTGCTGGTGCTCTCCCTTGCGAAGGCCGTCATGCTGTAGATAGGTGTCGTCAAGCCTCTTGCCTCTGCTGAAAGTACCCACAGAGTCTAGCAGCCTGTATCGTCGGCTCACACCCGTCGCGGCGCGTCTGGTGTCTGTTATGCTTCCACCATAAGCGGTCCGGGGTCCGCGAGCTGCCAGGAAATCATCTATGTTGTCTGCACCGTTGCCAACCGTCGAGGTAAATCCTGCAACCACACCGGCTGCGGTCGTGATCTGGTTGCATGGCCTGGGGGCGGACGGCCACGATTTCGAACCCATTGTCCCGCAGCTGCAGCTGCCGACTGACCTGCCGGTTCGCTTTGTGTTTCCGCATGCGCCCGAGCGAGCGGTCACGGCGTTTGGCGGGCAGCGGGCCCGGGCGTGGTTCGATTTTGACCCCGGCGCGGGCCTCGACCTGCCCGGCCTGGAGAAATCTGCGCGGCAGGTGCGTGACCTGATTCAGAATGAGATCGACAGCGGAACACCGGCCGAGCGCATTCTGCTGGCGGGCTTTTCACAGGGTGGTGTGCTGGCTTTTCACACGGCCCTGTTTTACCCCAGGCGCCTTGCCGGCATCCTCGCCCTGTCGACCTTTCTGGCTGACGGCGCCAGCCTGGGTGGCGCGAGCGCGCAGGCCAACGCGCAGATTCCCATATTGCTGTGCCACGGCCAGAGCGACAGCGTCTTGCCGATTTCCTTGGGGAAGTCAGCACTTACTACTCTTGAGAGCGCTGGTTATTCAGTCGAATGGCAGGAGTATCCCATGGCCCATGAGGTGTGCATGGCGGAGATTCAGGACATCAGTCGCTGGCTGCAGGGGGTATTGCGCGCGCCGACCTGAGTGCCTGGTGCCGCCCGGCACGGGTGGCCGGCCGGTGGCGCACTGCAGCCGGCTCCCGGCTCGCGTATACTGCGCCACCCATTGACCGGAGACTCCCCATGCAACGACCCAGCGGCCGCGCGCCCGAAGACCTGAGAACTGTCACCCTCACCCGGGATTTCACCTGCCACGCGGAGGGTTCTGTGCTGGTCGAGTTCGGCGCCACGCGGGTCATCTGCACAGCGTCGGTTGAGCCCGGCGTACCCCGCTTCCTGCGCGGTACGGGCAGCGGCTGGGTCACTGCCGAGTACGGCATGCTGCCGCGCTCTACCGGTTCGCGCATGGATCGTGAGGCCAGTCGCGGCAAACAAGGCGGTCGCACGCTGGAGATACAGCGCCTGATCGGTCGCTCGCTGCGCTCGGCGGTGGATCTGAAAAAGCTGGGTGAATTTACCATCACCGTTGACTGCGATGTGATTCAGGCTGACGGTGGCACCCGGACTGCGGCCATTACCGGTGCCTGCGTGGCGCTGGTGGATGCCCTGAATCACCTGCAGCGCAAGAAGCTGATCACCACCGACCCGCTGTTGCAGATGGTGGCGTCGGTGTCCGTCGGTGTATTCCAGGGCGTACCCGTGCTGGACCTGGATTACCGTGAGGATTCCCGGGCCGATACAGACATGAATGTCGTGATGGGTGAGGACGGCGGCTTCATCGAGGTACAGGGCACCGCCGAGGGACAGCCCTTCCAGCGCGATGAAATGAACGCCATGCTGGACCTGGCAGAAACCGGCATACGCCAGCTTTTCGAGGCCCAGAGGCGGGCGCTGGCGGGTTGAACCGGCTCAGACTTCGATGTCGTAATCCATGATGACCGGGGCGTGGGTGGAGAACACTCGCGCCTTGTAGATGGCGCCGTAGTCCACCGCGTACTTCAGGCCCTTCGAAATAATCTGGAAGTCGGTACGCCAGCCGTTGCTGCCCGGCTCACCGTCCGGCCACCAGCTGAACTCATCACGGTCGGAGTTGATTTCCCGGAATGCATCGACATAGCCGCCGTCGATGAGTTCGTCCATCCACTGCCGCTCTTCAGCGAGGAAACCGGGAACCGTACTGTTGCGCTCCGTGTCCTGGACATCGGCTGCGGTGTGGGCCAGGTGCCAGTTGCCGCAGATGATGAACTCGCGGCGTTTGTTGCGAATTTTCTGCAGGTGGTTCTGCAGCAGGCTGTAAAACTCGTTTTTTCGCGCCAGCTGTTCTGCGTTGCCGGGCGCCGCATAGGGGGCCAGCAGGCAGCCTACACTGAGGTTTTCGTAGTCAGCCTGGATATAGCGACCTTCCATATCGAAATCGGTGAACCCGAGACCGGTCATGATGGCCTTTGGCAGCTTGCGGCAGTAAATGGCCACGCCGTTGGACTTGCCGTCCACATCGTCATAAAAATAGGCGTTGTATTCGGGCGGAAAGTAAAGATCGTCCCGAAGGTCGTACTCGGTGCAGCGCAGGTCCTGGATACAGATAAAGTCAGCATCCTGCTCGCTCAGCCAGTCATAAAATCCGTTACCAGCGGCGTTCTGGATGCCGTCGGCACTGAAGCTGATGATCCTCATTCTTGGCCCCTTGCTGAGAGAGCGTGTATCATGCCGAGTTCGGGTTCGCCGGGCGGCGGCAATGTGTCGAATGTCCAATCCCGGTAGAAGTGGAACGCTTCTGGCTCCACGCTGCCTATGATACCGGCGTCACTGGAAAAGCATAACCCCAAACCGGCCAATTCGCAGCTCTTACTCCCCTTCGGAGTCCCATATGAACGCATACCAGCAGGAGTTCATAGAACTCGCACGCCGTCACGATGTTCTCAAGTTTGGCGAGTTCACGCTGAAGTCCGGACGCGTCAGCCCCTATTTCTTCAATGCAGGGGCGTTCTCCAGCGGGGCGGCGCTGGCAACCCTCGGGCGCTGCTATGCGCAGAGCATCGTAGAGTCAGGAATCGACTTCGATGTTCTGCTCGGGCCGGCCTACAAGGGCATTCCGCTCGCAGCTGCGACCGCCGTGGCTCTCGCCGACCACCACGGGCGTGACGTGCCCTTCGCCTATAACCGCAAGGAAGCCAAGACTCACGGCGAAGGGGGTACCCTGGTAGGGGCGCCGCTGCAGGGCCGCGTGCTGGTCATCGACGACGTGATCACCGCGGGCACCGCAGTACGCGAAGTCATCGGCATGATAGAGGCAGCAGGCGCGCGGCTTGCCGGCGTTGCCATCGGCCTCGACCGCCAGGAGCGCGGTGCCGGCTCCGCCTCTGCGATACAGGAGCTCGAGCGTGAGCAGGGTATTCCGGTGCTCAGCATTATCAACATGGGCCACATCATCGATTACCTGCAGGCTGCGGGAGAGGCCTATACGGATGTGCTGGCCGCCATGCGCGATTACCGAAAGCGCTACGGGGTATGACTTGTTGCCCCGGCTGGCAACCTCTATATTGGACGCCATGAAAAGACTGGCGGTCATACATGTTATCAGCGCGGCGTTGTGCACCTGCCTGGCGGCGCAGGCGATTGCACAGGGCAACGAGCTGTATCGCTATCGCAACGACCAGGATGTGGTGGTGGTCGACGACAGTGTGCCGCCCGAATACGTTGCCCGCGGCTACGAAGTGCTGAACGAGCGTGGCGTAGTCATTCGTGTGGTGCCGAGGGTGCTCACCCCCGAAGAGCTCGCGGACGCGAACTCGCAGCTGAGGCTGGAGGAAGCCGCGGCACTGGAGGAGCAGCGCCTGCGCAAATGGGACCAGACCCTGCTGTTGCGCTACAGCTCTATCGAGGATATCGAGGCACACCGCGACCGGGCGCTGGCGGACCTGAGGTTGCGGGTGGGTATCCTGAAAAGCAACCGGCGCAATTACAAGCAACAGATCGAAACCTACCAGTCCCAGGCCGCCGATCTTGAGCGCCGCGGCCAGACTGTGGATGAAGCCCTGCTCAAGGCGATCGTCAGCCTGCAAAAGGAGCTTGCCGCCACCGATCGCCAAATAGCCGACCGCAATGGAGAAGTTGAGGAAGTGCGGGCCAGTTTCGAAGCCGACATCGAGCGCTTCAGGATGCTGGAGGAGGCGGTGCGCCTGCGCCGCGAGCTGAGCTCAAAAGCCGCAAGGGCGGACTAGCGCTGCTGTCGGGTGGCGCTGTCATAACAGCATCCCGCATTTTTCCTTGCACTTTTGCCACAATGTGCAACTCTTAAGTGAGAAATCAAGAAAAACAGTGAGGGGTAGAGTATGCATGCGATTATCCGGCGCTTCGGGCGCTGCCTGGCGTTCTTTGTGGCGCTATCGGCCGGTTCGGCGCTGGCGGCCGACAAACCGAACATCCTGGTGATATGGGGTGACGATGTGGGCCAGTCCAATATCAGCGCCTACACCCGGGGCCTGATGGGCTATCACACGCCGAACATCGACCGTATTGCCAACGAGGGCATGTTGTTTACGGACTACTACGGTGAACAGAGCTGTACCGCTGGCCGCGCCTCATTCATCATGGGGCAGTCGGTGTTCCGCACGGGGCTGTCGAAGGTGGGCTTGCCCGGCGCAGAGCTCGGCATGCAGGAGGAAGACCCGACGATCGCGGGCCTGCTGAAGAATCACGGCTACATGACCGGGCAGTTCGGCAAGAACCACCTTGGCGACAAGGATGAGCATCTCCCCACCAACCACGGCTTCGATGAGTTCTTCGGCAACCTGTACCACCTGAACGCGGAGGAGGAGCCAGAGAACGAAGACTACCCCACCGATCCGGCCTTCCGTGAGAAATACGGCCCGCGCGGCGTCATTCGTTCCTATGCAGACGGACGCATTGAGGACACCGGCCCGCTGACCAAGCGCCGCATGGAAACCGTCGATGACGAAACCGTGGCCGCGGCCAAGGACTTTATCACCCGTGCGGTCAAAGCCGACACACCGTTCTTTGTCTGGTGGAGTGGCACGCGCATGCACTTCCGCACCCACGTCAGCGATGAAAAAATGGCGATGGTGAAGAAGCAGTACCCGCACGCCGACGAGTACACTGCCGGGATGATCGAGCACGACATGCACATCGGCGAGTTCCTCACCCTGCTCGACGAACTGGGAGTTGCGGACAACACGCTGGTGTTTTACTCCACCGACAACGGCCCGCACATGAACACCTGGCCTGACGCCGCCATGACACCTTTCCGCGGTGAGAAGAACACCAACTGGGAAGGCGGGTGGCGTGTTCCCGCAGCAGTGCGCTGGCCGGGCAAGATTCCCGCCGGCAGTGTGTCCAACGACATAATGCACCACATGGACTGGCTGCCCACGTTCCTGGCGGTGGCTGGCGAGCCGGACGTCAAGGAAAAGCTGCTCAAGGGCCACCGTGCGATCAACCGCCGGTACAAGGTGCACCTGGACGGTTACAACTTCCTGCCCTTCCTCACCGGGGAAGTGGATACCGGGCCGCGTCGCGAGATTTTCTACTTCTCGGATGATGGCGACCTCACCGCCCTGCGTTACGACGCCTGGAAGCTGGTGTTCCTGGAGCAGCGGGTTGCGCAAACACTGCAGGCCTGGCAGGAGCCGTTTGTGGAGCTGCGTCTCCCCTACATCTTCAACCTGCGCCGCGACCCCTACGAGCGCGCCCAGATCACGTCCAATACCTACTACGACTGGATGATTGACCGGGCGTACCTGCTGGTACCGGCTCAGGACTACGTTGCCCAGTTCCTGGCGACCTTCAAGGAGTACCCACCCCGGCAGAAGGCCGCCAGCTTCTCGCTGGACCAGGTGATGGAGAAGCTGACAACACCCGCCGGCACGCCCTGAGGCGATTTACCCACAGCCCCGCAGGTGAAAAGCCTGCGGGGCTTTTTTATGGGGAGTCGATTGTGGGCGCGCGCCAGGCGTGGGCGCGACGAAACCGGCGTCAGCGAGCCGCAGAACCGGCCGGATCCACCAGGGGAGAGGTCACCGCCTGGCGAAAGAAGCCGTTCAGCAAGAGGGACCACTGCTCCTGCCAGTTTTCCGTCGGGGAACGGCTGAAGCCGCTGCGCACAAACTGTGCAATGCGCCCTTCCGCCGTGGCCATCAACAGATTGGCGGCCGCGGGCAGCGGGATCACCGGTCGCAGGCCTTCCCGCAGCTCGGCTTCGCGCAGCACCTGTTTGAGCTGGGTCTCATAGCGGTCGAACAGCTGTGCCACGCGCTGGTGCAGCCGATCATTTTCTCCGGCGAGGGCATCGCCGGTGAGTATGCGGGTGATACCCGGGTTGCGTTCGGTAAAGGCCAGCAACAGCAGCAACATTTTTTCGCAGCGCCTGGCTACGCCGGGTTCCTCACTGAGAATGATGTTGATGCGGGAAAACAGGGTGTCTTCTATAAACTCGATCAGGCCCTCGAACATTTTCCCCTTGCTGGGGAAATGACGATAGAGCGCCGCTTCGGAAACGCCAACCTCGCGGGCCAGCCCAGCGGTGGTGATGCGGTTGCCGGGGCTTGCCTCCAGCATCTGGGCGAGGGCTTCCAGGATCTGCTGACGGCGTTGGGATTTTTTCGGCGGCATGTCGCTCACGATCATTGGCGGGTGCTCTAATGCTATCGGCTCGCCGGGGCCGCTGCAACACGCTAACCGGATTGGCGAGCGGGTTTAGCTCGAGCGGCCGGTGATCAGTGTACCTATGCCGGTGTCGGTGAAGATTTCCAGCAAGACCGCATGGGGCACCCGGCCGTCGATGATATGGGCGCTTGCCACACCGGATTTCACTGCATCAAGGGCACAGCCGATTTTTGGCAACATGCCCCCGCTGATGGTGCCGTCCTCGATCAGCGCGTCCACCTGGCGAGTGCTGAGGCCCGTGAGGATGTTTCCCTGCTTGTCCAGAAGGCCCGAGACATTGGTCAGCAACATCAGTTTTTCGGCCCGCATCACCTGGGCAATCTTGCTGGCGACCAGATCGGCGTTTATGTTGTAGGTGTTGCCGGCATGGTCCACCCCAATGGGCGCAATGACCGGGATGAAATGGCTGCCGAGGATGACGTTCAGCACCTCCGTATCGATCTGGTCGACTTCCCCCACATGGCCGATATCGACGATCTCCGAGGCACCAAGTTCCGGGCTGTAGCGGTTCACTGTGAGTTTGCGCGCGCGAATCAGCTGCCCGTCCTTGCCGGTGACGCCAATCGCCTTGCCCCCCGCGCGGCTGATCGACGAGACAATTTCCTTGTTGACGCTGCCGCCCAGCACCATCTCCACCACATCCATGGTTTCGCTGTCAGTGACGCGCATGCCGTTGACGAACTCGGTGTGGATGTTGAGCTTCTTCAGCAGCTCACCGATCTGCGGGCCGCCACCGTGCACCACCACCGGGTTCATGCCTACCAGCTTCATCAATACGATATCGCGGGCAAAGCTTTCGTGTAGCAGGGGATCGACCATCGCGTTGCCGCCAAACTTCACGACAATGGTTTTGCCGGTGAAGTGCTGGATATAGGGCAGTGCTTCGGTCAAAACCCTGGCGATATTCAGGGCGGATTCGCGATCGAGTGACATAGGGTTTCCTGGGGTGGCCCACAGGGGGCCGCTGTAAATCGGGTTATTCGGGCAGCGTCAGTTGCGGTGACACCACAGCCATCTGATCTCGGAAGTCGGTCATGATAGCGCGCAAGCGCTCGGCTGTGGAGGCCTCGAAGCGCGCGGTGAGCGCCGCTGAGGTGTTTGAGGCTCGCACCAGGCCCCAGCCGTCGTTGAAGTCTACACGCAGGCCGTCCAGGGTGTTGACCTTGCCTTCGGGGAAGTAGGCGCCGTCTATCAGTTGCTGCACCAGGGCGAACTTGTCGGCATCGGGGACGGGGATCAGGATCTCGGGCGTATTGGCTGACTGGGGCAGTGCGTCGAGCAATTCGTCGAGGGTCTGGTTCTGGTTGCTGAGTATCTCGGCCAGGCGCACCGCGGCGTACATGCCATCGTCGAAACCGTGCCAGCGTTCACCGAAGAATATGTGCCCGGAGAACTCGCCGCCGAGCAGCGCATGGGTCTCCAGCATTTTCTCCCGCATGAACGCATGGCCTGTTTTCGACAGTACGGGCCTGCCGCCGTGCTCGACAATCAGCTGGCCGAGGTTGCGGCTGCATTTCACGTCAAACACGACGTCGGTACCGGGATTCCTCGAGACCACATCCTCTACATAGAGCATCATCAGCTGATCCGTGCGCAGTATTCGGCCAGAGCCTGTCACCACGGCAACCCGATCCCCGTCACCGTCGAACGCGACCCCCAGGTCGGCGCGGTTGTGACGCACCGCCGCTGCAAGGTCGGCGAGGTTTTCCTCGCGGCTGGTGTCTGGCGAGCGGTTGGGAAAGCGACCGTCCATCTCACAGTAGAGCTGCATGACGTCGCAGCCCAGCTCGGCAAACAGCTGCGGTGCGATATCACTGGTGGCCCCGTTGCCGGCGTCGACGACGACTTTCAAGGGCACCGGCAGCGTGATATCGCTGATGATTTCTTCAAGGTACGCGGCGAGAGGGTTGGCCTTCGACAACGTGCCGCGGCCCTCACGGAAATCGCCGCCCAGGGCGCTTTCCCGTATGCGCTGCATCAGGCCTGCCGCGCTGGGTGCGTTCTTCAATACGATCTTGAGTCCGTTGGCGGAGGCGGGGTTGTGGCTGCCCGTAATCATCACGCCGGAACGTGTTTGCAGGGTGCAAGTGGCGTAGTACAGCAGCGGTGTCGGTACGACACCGATGTCAATGACGTCCCGGCCCGTACTGAGCAGCGCCTTGATCAGGGCGGATTTGATGCGCGGGCTGGAGGTGCGCCCATCAGCGCCGACGATCAGCGTATTCTCGCCATTCTGCGCAGCAATGGTGCCTAGAGCGCGTCCGATCAGGCTGACCGTGGTGTCGCCCAGCTCGCGCTCGGCGTCGCCTCGAATATCGTAAGCGCGAAAGATCTGTGCGGGCAGGAACTCCTCGGCGTTGAGCACCGGCTCCTGCGTGACATCCATGGTTTCCATGTCGTCATCGTCGCGGGTGTCTTCTGCCGAGTGTTCTTCAACCAGCGGCGTGCGTTGAAACAGCGGGTGCATCAGGTGGTTATCTGCCTGACTGTTCCTGGGCTCCTCAGCAACCACGGTGTCAGGATCTTCGTCATCGACAGCGCTGTGGCCCCGGTGTTCAGTGAGTAACTTGCGCAGGTGTTCCCCGAGGGGCACCAGGTGCGGCAGGTGCAATTGGACCTGGCCCCGCAACCCGGCGCCGCGAATGATCTGGGCCACATCGCTGGCCAGCAACCCGGGTATTCGTGAAACCAGCAACAGCAGTCCCCCGACCAGGCCCAGCAGGACCACGGCCAGTATCAGCAGCAACGGCAGGCGGTTGACCTGGAATTGTGCAATCAGGGCATCCGATGGTGTGAACTCGAGCTGCCAGCTGGTATCCGGCACGGTGTACACCACGCGGTAGCGCTCACCCTCGGCGTTGGCGCTGCCCACGGTGATCAGCTCGACACCGTTCTGTATATGACTCTGGGTCAGTGTGACCTGGCCATTGGCGGGGTCGGCCAGTTCCAGCCAGCGGGGGATGAGGGCGTTGTCGAAGGTGCCCAGAATCACGGTCTGGCGCCCGGGGCTTTCGTCCGAGCGCACCAGCTGCGCCATGGAGGTGTAAATCTGGCCATCGGCCCGGTAGGTTTCCGGCTGGCTTGGGTCCCCTGCTGTGGCGCGGCGCACCAGGTCAAGTTCAATATGGTTGCGCAACTGGTGACTGGATCCAGTCAGACTGGCGGTCCCGAGGTCACTCAGCAGCAGGGCGCGCACCTCGTTGAACTCCGGGAACAGCCGCAGGATCTGCCGTTCCAACGGTTCAGCCGCGGCTTCATCGGCGACCAGCAGTTGTTGCCCCAGAGCGCTGTCCGCCACCTGTTGCAGACGCATGCGCAGGTCGCCGGCGACCTGCGCCAGGGCGCGTGCCTGTTCGCTGGCGATAATGTTGACCGCTGCGCGCGTGTGCCGGTCCTGCAAGCCGGCATCGCGCAGCAGCGCGAGGTAAGCGAAGCCAAGCAGTACAGGCAACAGGATAACCAGCACGGCTATCAGGAGAATACGGTATAGCGTCGCCTTGCTGGCGACGACGCCAGCGGCGGTGTTCTTGATACGTTTAGCCATCAGCTGCCTCCATGCGCTGGGCGATAAGTGAAACCAGCTCGCGTGCGATCGTGGCCTTACTGGCCTCGGCAAGCGCATGGCTGCCATTGTGCCAGAGGACCGTGACGGCGTTGTGGTCGCTGTTGAAGCCAATCGCGGTATCGGAGACATCGTTGGCGACGATCATGTCCAGGTGTTTGCGCTCAAGCTTGTCGCGTGCGTAGCGTTCCACATCCTGAGTTTCCGCCGCAAAACCGACGGTGAAGGGTGCCTGTGGGTGGGCGCTAACTGTGGCCAGGATATCCGCATTGCGCTCCAGCTCGAGGGTGATACCTGCAGCATCTTTCTTGATTTTTTGTTCGGCGACCCTGACTGGCCGGTAATCAGCAACCGCGGCACAGGCAATGAACAGGTCACAGTCGGCTACCCTCGCCATACAGGCTTCCAGCATGTCCGCGGCGCTGACTACGTCAACCCGTGTGACATGGTCCGGGGTCGCCAGCTGTACCGGGCCGCTGATTAGCGTGACCTGCGCTCCTGCATCGACAGCGGCTCTGGCCAGCGCGTAGCCCATTTTGCCGGAGCTGTGGTTGGACAGGTAGCGCACCGGGTCCAGCGCTTCGCGTGTCGGGCCCGCAGTGATCATGACCCGGCGCCCTGCCAGTGCACCGCTGGCAAAAAGACCGGCGGCGGCGAGTGCGATACTCAGCGGTTGTTCCATGCGCCCCGGGCCGACATCACCGCAGGCTTGCTCGCCGGAAGCTGGCCCCACCAGCGACATGCCCCGGTCCTGGAGCGTTGCAATATTTGCTGCAGTTGCCGGGTCGCGCCACATCTGCTGGTTCATCGCCGGCGCGATCAGCTTTTGTGCCGCGGTCGCAAGGGTCACGGTGGTGAGCAGGTCGTCGGCGCGTCCGCCCGCAAGACGGGCGATCAGGTCAGCGGTGGCAGGCGCGATGAGCAGCAGGTCGGCCCAGCGCGCGAGCTCGATGTGTCCCATGCCGAGTTCGGCTTCGGCGTCCAGAAGGTCGGTGTGCACCGGATGGCCGGACAGGGCCTGCAGGGTCAGCGGCGTAATGAATTCCTGGGCGCCGCGCGTCATGATGACCCGCACATCGGCACCGAGTTCCTTGAGCTGGCGAATGAGCTCTGCCGATTTGTACGCGGCGATGCCGCCGCTGACGCCGAGCACAACATTGCGATTGAAAAGATGTGCCACTGCGGCTACCCAATTGGGACAATAGATGAATACAGATGCAGAACAATACCATTACACCGAGTGTTTGGACACCGCAGGGCCACAGCCAGGGAGGGCGTCGCCATGTCGATCAGGGAATGGGCTGCGGGGGAGGGGCCCCGCGACAAGCTGCTGCAGCGGGGGGCGATGACACTCTCCGATGCGGAGCTGTTGGCCGTGCTGATGCGTACTGGTCGCCGGGGTTATTCGGCGCTCGATCTCGGCCGCGATTTGCTGCAGCGTTTCGGTAGCCTGGACGGCCTGCTGCGGGCCAGTCAGGAGACGTTGCTGGCGTACCCCGGCCTGGGTGCCGGCAAGTACGCCGTGCTCAGGGCCGGGCTGGAGCTGGCCCGGCGCCATGCGCTGGAGCAGGCGCGCGCCGGGAGTGCACTGTGCAGCCCCCAGGCTACGCGGCAGTTTCTGCAGCATCACCTCGGCAGTCAGGCGCGGGAGGTGTTCACCTGCCTGTTTCTTGATAACCAGCACCGTATTCTGCGCTGCGAGGATCTGTTCTTCGGTACGCTGGATGGCGCTGCTGTGTACCCCCGCGAGGTGGCTGTTCGCGCTCTGCAGTACCATGCGGCGGCGGTAATTCTCGCCCACAACCACCCTTCGGGCGTTGCAGAACCCAGTCATGCGGACCGGCGCATCACAGAGCGCTTGCAGGCGGCGCTGGGACTGCTGGATATCCGGGTGCTGGACCATATCATCGTGGGCCGCGGACAGAGCTACTCCTTCGCGGAGAGCGGTTTGCTGTAGCGCGGGTTTTGCTTGCGATGCCCCTGCTGTTCTGGTATAAAGTCGCGCTCCGCGCGGCCGGGGTACCCTTTCAGACCCGTTTGGCCACACAAATTCGACAAGTCCCGTGGTATATGGGAGAGGCAATCATGGCAAGAGTATGTCAGGTCACCGGCAAGCGTCCGGTCACAGGGAATAACGTATCACACGCAAAAAATCGCACTCGCCGCCGTTTTTTGCCGAACCTGCACCACCACCGTTTCTGGGTTGAGTCCGAGAAGCGTTTCGTGTCCCTGCGTGTGTCCAGCAAAGGTATGCGCATCATCGACAAGAAGGGCATTGACCAGGTGCTGAGCGACATTCGTGCCAGCGGCGTCAAGGTCTGAGCGGCGGAATCTGAAGGAGAGCAGTCATGAGAGACAAGATCAGAATGATTTCGTCAGCAGGTACGGGCCATTTCTATACCACTGACAAGAACAAGCGCACCACCCCCGACAAGCTGGAAATGAAGAAGTACGATCCGGTTGTGCGCAAGCACGTCATGTATAAGGAAGGCAAGATCAAGTAAAAGGATCTCGTCTTTTGGTACGCTTGGAACCCCGGCCCGTGTCGGGGTTTTTTATGGCCACGCAGCATGCCTGAACTGCCTGAAGTTGAAACTACTCGCCGCGGCGTTGCGCCCTGGACGGAGGGACGGCGCGTGCTGACCGTGGAGGTGCGGGAACCACGCCTGCGCTGGCCGGTACCAGCGGATCTTGCACAGCGCCTGCAGGGTCAGGAGATCACCGCGGTGGAACGCCGCGCCAAGTATCTGCTGTTCCACACCGCGTCTGGCAGCCTGCTGGTGCACCTCGGCATGTCCGGTTCCCTGCGGGTGATTCGCGACGATAGCCCCCTGTTGCGCCACGATCACGTGCAGATCCTTCTCTCCAGCGGCGATCGGCTGCGCTACAACGACCCCCGGCGGTTTGGCTGTATGCTCTGGCTGGCACCCGGTGAATGCCACCCGCTGCTTGCCGGTCTCGGGCCGGAACCGCTGTCGGAGGCGTTCACGGGGGAACTGCTTCACCAGCGGTCCCGCGGCCGTCGCGGGCCGGTAAAGCCCTTTCTGATGGATGGTCGGGTGGTTGTCGGTGTGGGTAATATTTACGCCAACGAAGCGCTGTTTCTGGCTGGTATCCGTCCGGACCGCCCTGCAGGGAAGATCGGTCTGGCCCGCTATGAGCGCCTCGCGGATGAGGTGAAGCGAGTGCTTACTTTCGCTATAGGGCAGGGTGGAACTACATTACGTGACTTTGTCGGCGGCGATGGCAAGCCGGGTTATTTCGCTCAGCAGCTGTCCGTGTACGGCCGTGGCGGCCAGCCCTGTAGCCGTTGCGCGAAGCCATTGCGCGAAGTGCGGCTGGGGCAACGCAGTACGGTGTATTGCGTGGCCTGCCAGCGCTGAACAGGCTACACTCAGCGTTTGTATGGGAGGGGCTTTGTCCCGCGGGGGAGTGAACAATGAAAAGCAATTGCCTTAATCGCCGGCTCGCGTTTGCTGTGCTGGCCACATGCCTGACCATGCCACAGTGGGCTGCTGCCCAGAGCGCGGTCGATGAGAGCCCGTCCGCCGGCGCCATGGTGGGGGATCTGCTGATTGCGCGGCCCATTGGGGCCGTGATGACAGTGGGTGGAACGGCCGCGTGGCTGGTCAGCCTGCCCTTCACGCTGCTCGCGGGTCATGCGGGAGAAGCCGCTGAAACCCTGATGATCGGCCCTGCAGAGGCCACCTTCATGCGCTGCCTTGGTTGCCGTGAAACCGGTTATACCAACAAGGATGTCGATCGGAATCGGGCACGCAAGGCCGCAGCGGCTGCCGCAGAAGACTAGCGGAACCGCTCCTGCAGTGCCCGGGCTACCGGCGCGGGCACAAAAGGTGTGATGTCGCCCTTGAGCGCGGCGATTTCCCGTACCAGCGAGGAAGAGATATAGGACAGGTGTTCCGAGGGTGTCAGGAAGATGCTCTCGAACTCGCGGTCCAGCGCCCGGTTCATATTGGCGAGCTGAAACTCGTATTCGAAATCCGCAACGGCACGCAGGCCGCGCAGCACACAGCGCGACCCCTGGCTGTGCACGAAGTCGATCAGCAGATTGCTGAAGCCAACTACCTCGACGTTGTCCAGGTGTTGCAGTGAAGCCCTGCACAGGGCTACCCGCTCTTCCAGATTGAACAACGGTGTTTTCTTCTCGCTGTGCGCAATGGCCACAACGACTTTGCCAAACAGGCGCGCCGCCCGCTCGGTGAGATCGACATGACCGTTGGTGATCGGGTCGAAGGTACCCGGGTAAATGACCGTGTGTGAATTCATGCCAGCTGCTCAGTGCCTGAGAACAAGCTGCGGATGGTAAACACTCACTGTTGCGGGTGCAAACGGGGACAGCGTCATGCCGCCGCGTGGAACAGACGGTAGCGAACGGCGCCGGTGATTTTGTCGCGGTGCAGCAGCCAATCCCCAGGCAGTGCCCCTTCGGCTTCGTCGGCTCCGGTTTCGACATAGATGCTGGCCCCCGGGGCCAGCGCGCCGCCCTGCGCCAGCAGGGCGCAGCTGGGTTCTACCAGCTGCAGGCCAAAGGGAGGGTCTATAAAGACGATGTCCCAGGGCCCGGCGCCGGCGGCGAGCAGGTCAAGGGCGTTACCGGCGTGGCAGCGGGCCTGGCTGGTGGCACCGAGTGCGTTCAGATGGTGGCGGATCTGGGCCAGACTATCCGGGTTGTTGTCGATGAAATCGCAGTGTGCCGCGCCCCGGGACAGGGCCTCCAGGCCCAGGGCACCGGACCCGCTGAATAAATCGGCACAACGTGCCCCCGGCAGCTCAGCCGCCAGCCAGTTGAACAGGGTCTCGCGAATGCGGTCACCGGTGGGGCGCAGCCCTTGTGCCGCATTGAAGCGCAGCTTGCGGCCGCGCCAGCGACCCCCGATGATGCGCAGGCTGCTGCTGGCCGACGCCGGCCGCGCCGAAGCTGCCCGCCTGGCTGACCGCCCGCGCGGTGCTGTCATTTCGTCGCCCCCTTCAGGAGTGTTAGGATACGCAGTCCTGCGGATGCCTCCCGCGAACTTTATCACGAGACCCATGAAGTTTTTCAAACGCAGTAAAAAGACGCCTGCGCCGGGCGTGCAGACGCCCGCCGGACTTGAGCCGGCCGCACCTGAGCCGGCCGCGCCTGAGCCGGCCGCACCGAAGCCGGCCGCGCCTGAAGCGGACGCTGAGGTTCAATCGTCAGCAGAATCTGCATCACCAGCGGGTGGCGAGTCGGATAGCGCGGCGAAGGCGGTGTCCACCCCGGTGCCCGCCGCCGATGCGCTGGTACCGACGCCCGCGGCTGAGCAGCCCGCGGCGGCGCCGGTGCAGCAACCGGTGGAGCGTCCAGTGGCTGCGTCAGAGGCCGGATTTTTTGCTCGTCTCAGGCGCGGCCTGGGCAAGACCAGCAGCACGCTGGTGGAGGGGCTGGGAACCCTGTTTCTCGGGCGCAAGGAGATCGATGCGGAGCTGATGGAGGAACTGGAGTCGCGGCTGCTGCTCGCGGATGCAGGCGTCGACGCAACCGTCGACATCATCGGGCGCCTGACGCAGCGCGTGTCACGCAGGGAGCTGACCCGGCCCGACGCCCTCCAGCGGGCCCTGCAGGAAGAGCTGCTGAGCCTGCTGCAGCCCTGCGAGGTGCCACTCGATGTGAGCGGCCACAAGCCTTATGTGATTCTGATGGTGGGCGTGAACGGCGTGGGCAAAACCACGACCATCGGCAAGCTTGCGCGCCGCTTCCAGGCGGAGGGGCGCTCCGTCATGCTGGCGGCGGGGGATACCTTCCGCGCCGCGGCGGTCGAGCAACTGCAGGTGTGGGGCCAGCGCCACAATGTGCCGGTCATCGCCCAGCATACCGGCGCCGACAGTGCCTCGGTTATTTATGATGCGCTGCAGGCGGCTCAGGCGCGCAAGGTCGATGTGCTGATCGCCGACACGGCCGGTCGCCTGCACAACAAGGACAACCTGATGGAAGAGCTGCGCAAGGTGGTGCGCGTGATGGGCAAGCTCGACGCCGCCGCACCGCACGAGGTGATGCTGGTGCTGGATGCGGGCACCGGACAGAACGCCCTCGCTCAGGCCAGCCAGTTCCAGCAGGTTGTCGGTGTGACCGGGCTCACCCTGACCAAGCTCGACGGCACCGCCAAGGGCGGCGTCATTTTTGCCATCGCGCGCAAGCTCGGCCTGCCCATCAGGTTCATCGGTGTAGGAGAAACCGCAGAGGATCTGCGCCCCTTCGCCGCGGAGCCTTTCATTGATGCCTTGTTTGCGGGTGCCGACGCCGAGCCATGATCACCTTTGATCGGGTCAGCAAGCGTTACGCTGAAGGCCATGAGGCACTGAGTGAAGTCAGTGTCGATATCCGCCAGGATGAAATGGTGTTCCTCACCGGCCATTCCGGTGCCGGCAAGAGTACGCTGCTGCGTTTGATCATGCTCATTGAGCGGCCCACGCGCGGCCAGGTGATTGTCGACGGCGTCAATCTGGCCAAGGTGGGTGAGGGCGGTATTCCGCGCCATCGGCGGAATATCGGTGTTGTGTTCCAGAATCACCAACTGCTGTTCGACCGCAACGTGTTCGATAACGTGGCCCTGCCGCTGGTAATCGCCGGTTATGAGCACAGGGAAATCGGCCGTCGCGTGCGCGCCGCGCTGGACAAGGTGGGTCTGCTGTCAAAGGAGCGGGCGCTACCGGTGACGCTCTCAGGCGGCGAGCAGCAGCGTGTGGGTATTGCCCGTGCGGTGGTGGCACGCCCGCGCATTCTCTTGGCTGACGAGCCCACGGGCAACCTCGATCCGCTGCTCTCGGCGGAGATCATGCAACTGTTCGAGGCCTTCAGCCAGGTGGGCGTCACGGTACTGATCGCCAGCCACGACCTGGCGCTGATTTCACGGCTGCGTCACCGCATTCTTACCCTGCGCAACGGCCGCCTTGTGGGGGCCGGGTCATGAGTGCTGCAGCGAATAAGCCGCGTCGGGATGGCGCCAGCGCGCGCCGAACACGTCTGCGCCATCTGCTGCAGGGCTGGCTTGCGCACCATCGCCTGTCAGCCGCGGACAGTTTGGCCCGCGTGCTGGACCACCCGTTTTCCAGCGCCTTGACCTGGCTGGTTCTGGGTATCGCGTTGGCGTTACCGGCTGCCCTCACCGTGGCCCTGGACAATGCGCGTGCCCTGAGTGACCGCTGGGACAGTCCGGCGCAGCTGTCGTTGTTCCTCAGCGGCTCAGTGAGCGCCGATGAGGTACAGGCGCTGCAGGCCGCACTGCAGCAGCGCAATGATATCGAGCAGGTTGTATTTGTCTCGCGCGACGCCGCGCTGGCCGAATTTAGCGTCCTCTCAGGTTTCGCCGATGTGCTCGATACGCTGGAGCGCAACCCGCTGCCGGATGTGTTGCTGGTCACCCCGCTGCCGGGATCGGATGTGTCGGCGGCATTGTACACAGAGCTCAAGGGTGACCCCCGGATTGCCGAAGTGGTGTTGGACATGGCCTGGCTCGAACGCCTGAACACTCTCATGCAACTCAGTCGACGCGTGGTACTGGCGCTGGGCAGTGTACTGGTGGCCGGTGTCGTGCTCATCCTGGGCAACACCATTCGCCTGGCCATCGAAAGTCGGCGGGAGGAAATTGTGGTGATCAAGCTGGTGGGCGGAAGCAATGCCTTCGTGCGACGTCCCTTCCTGTACACGGGGCTCTGGTACGGCGTGGGGGGCGGCGCCTTCGCCGCGTTGTTGGTCGCTGCGGCGCTGTGGTTTCTCGGTGCCCCGGTGACCCGTCTCGCCGAACTCTACCAGAGCAACTTCCGGCTCGGTGGCCTGGGCATTATGGGCAGTCTCAATCTGGTGCTCATCGGCGGCTTGCTGGGGCTTGCAGGCGCCTGGCTGGCAGTCGCCAGGCACCTGCGCCTGATCGCCCCACGATAGCGGTTTCGCGGGCTTTCCAGGGAACTTTTCCGCTGTTAGCACTCTAAGGAAAAGAGTGCTAAAATCGGGCACATGACACAGGGGGATATTCGCATGAGCAAAGCGTTGCTGCCGGTAGACCAGATGGTGCCAGGCGCCAATCTTGCGGCCTATGTACAGGCGGTAAGCAGCATCCCGCTACTGACTCCGGAGCGCGAAAAGGCGCTGGCGGAGGATCTGTATTTCAACAGCAATCTGGAGGCGGCGCGTGAGCTGGTGATGTCGCACTTGCGCTTTGTCGTGCACATTGCCCGCAGCTACTCCGGTTACGGTCTTCCCGAGGCGGATCTTATCCAGGAAGGCAACGTTGGCCTGATGAAGGCGGTAAAGCGCTTCAATCCGGAAAAAGGCGTGCGACTGGTGTCCTTTGCCGTGCACTGGATCAAAGCCGAGATGCACGAGTTTATCCTGCGTAACTGGCGTATCGTCAAGGTTGCGACAACCAAGGCGCAACGCAAGCTGTTCTTCAACCTGCGCGGTGCAAAAAAGGACCTCTCCTGGCTGAGCCGGGAGGAAGCACAGGCGGTTGCGGACGACCTCGGCGTCGATATCGCTGAAGTCCAGCGTATGGAAGGCCGGCTCAGCAGTCGCGATGTTGCCTTCGATTCTCCAGTGGGTCAGGACGATGACGAGGCCTGGCAGGCCCCGCAATACTACCTCGAAGACCAGCGCAGCGATCCTGCCCTGTCTGTCGAGTCCGACAACTGGCAGGAAAACAGCGAGGAGCAGCTTTACCAGGCACTGGGCGAGCTGGACGAACGCAGTCGGGATATTCTCGCCCAGCGCTGGCTGGCGGAGAAAAAAGCCACCCTGCATGAATTGGCAGCCAAGTACGAGGTATCGGCGGAGCGCATTCGCCAGCTTGAGCAGAACGCCATGAAGAAACTGCGCAGCGCAATCGCAGCCTGACGCATCCCGGGAGTGCTACACTGCACTCCCGTGTTTTCCGGAGTTCCCCCATGGCGCAGTTTTTTATTGCCAGCGCGGCGATCAGTGGTGCCCTCGCGGTCAGTTTCGGTGCCTTTGGCGCCCACGCGCTGAAGGCCCGGCTGGATAGCTACTCCCTGGACGTCTTCCAGACTGCCGTCCAGTATCACTTCATTCACTCGCTGGCCCTGCTGGGCGTCGGGATCCTGTTGCTGCAGAACAGCGAGCTGGCGTTGCTGCGCAGCAGTGGCTGGCTGTTCCTGCTGGGTATGCTGTTGTTTTCCGGTAGCCTTTACGTGCTCAGCCTGTCGGGGCTGCGCTGGCTGGGCGCCATTGCGCCACTCGGCGGCCTGTCATTTATCGCGGCCTGGGGTTGTCTGGCGGCTGCGAGCTGGAAACTGGCTGTCTGATGAGCGATACCGGGCACCGCCCCATTCGCAGCTATGTGCTGCGGATGGGGCGACTCACGAGCGGCCAGCAGCGGGCCTGGGATCAGTACTGGCCGCGCTATGGGCTGCTGCACAGCGATGGCCCATTGGACTACCGTGAAACCTTTGGCCGCGAAGCGCCGCGTGTGCTGGAAATCGGCTTCGGCATGGGGCAATCCTTTGTTGAAATGGCCGCAGCCGCACCGGACACCGACTTTATCGGCATTGAGGTGCATCGCCCCGGGGTGGGGAAAATGCTGCACAGCATGGCGGAGTGTGGCGTGGAGAACATCCGGGTGTACTGCCACGATGCGGTGGAAGTGTTGCGTGACTGTATTGCGCCAGCGTCCCTGGACACTATCCAGATTTTCTTCCCCGATCCGTGGCACAAGAAGCGCCATCACAAGCGGCGCCTGATCCAGCCCGACTTTACGGCGGAGTTGGTCAGGTACCTGAAACCCGGGGGTGTGCTGCATCTGGCGACCGACTGGGAAAACTATGCAGAGCAGATGCTGGAGGTGCTGGGGGCCACGCCGGGGTTGCGTAATCTGGCGCCCGATGGCACCTATGTGCCGAGGCCCGCACAGCGGCCCTTGACCAAGTTTGAGCAGCGCGGCGAGCGTCTCGGGCACGGCGTCTGGGACCTCATGTTCAGCCGAGAAACTCCGTGACCACCGAATCGAGAAAGCGCCGCCCCAAGGCGCTGGCGCGCAGCCGACTGCCCTCCTGCACTAACAGGCCGCGCGCCAGCAGGGAGTCCAGCGCCGGTTGCAGCGTGGACAGTGGGAGACCGGTGCGCGCCGTATAGTCCGGCAGTGCAAAGCCGGCATTCAGACGCAGTGCATTGAGCATGTACTCCCCCGGCCTTTCCTCCTCGCCCAGCCACTGCGGCTGTACGCGCCAGTCACCATCAGCGGCCAGGTAGGCGTCGGGCTGACGGCGTTTGGCGTAGCGCAGGATGCGCCCGTCGGGAAAGCTCACTTTGCCGTGTGCACCGGCGCCGATGCCGAGATAGTCGCCGAACTCCCAGTAATTCCTATTGTGCCGGCAGTGTTCACCGTCCGCGGCCCAGGCGGAGACCTCATACTGATGGAGGCCCGCCGCCTGAAGTCGGTCCTCGCCCGCGTCCTGGATATCCGCCAGTAGGTCCTCCACGGGCAGGATGGGAGGGTGTTTGTAGAACACCGTGTTCTGCTCGATGGTGAGCTGGTACCAGGACAGGTGTCCTGTGCGGTAGGCTCGGGCGACGTCCAGATCGGCCATAGCCGCGGCGGTGCTCTGCCCCGGCAGTCCATGCATCAGATCGAGATTGATCCGGGTAAAGCCCGCGCTGCGCGCCGCGGCCACGGCGGCGTGGGCCTGGTCGCTGTCGTGTACCCGTCCCAGTGCAGTCAGCTGCGCGTCCTGGAAAGACTGTATCCCCAGTGACAGGCGGTTGATCCCGGCGGCGCGAAAACCGGCAAACTTTGCGGCCTCTGCACTGCCGGGATTGGCTTCCAGTGTTGCTTCGAGGTCGTCGGCCAACGCCACCCGATCGGCGATCCCGCGCATCAGGCGGTTGATCCCCGCTGCGCTGAACAGGCTGGGTGTGCCGCCCCCGATGAACAGGGTCTGCACGACGCGGTCCTGCACGAAGGGCAGATCCGCCTCCAGGTCAGCCAGCAGACCGGAAATATAGTCCGCTTCCGGCAGGTTGCGCGTCTCGTGGGAATTGAAGTCGCAATAGGGGCATTTGCGCTCGCACCAGGGCAGGTGCACGTAGAGGCTCAGCGGGGGTACTTGCAGTGCGTCCATCAGCCAGGGGGCAGTGGCAGGCTGCGTTCCAGTGCCGCAGCCAGCTGCGCGCAGGCCACTGCGCGATGGCTAACCCGGTTTTTGGTGCGCGGCGCCAGCTGTGCGGCACTGCAGCTGAACGCCGCCACATGAAACAACGGGTCATAGCCAAAGCCGCCGTCGCCCTGTGGCGTTTCGAGAATATGCCCCTCCCAGCTGCCCTGGCAGATAATCGGCGTGGGATCTGTGGCGTGGCGCAGGTAGACAATCACGCACTGGTAACGCGCGCTGCGCTGTTCCCGGGGCACCCCCTGCAGGGCCTCCAGCAGTTTGCGATTGTTGCCCTCATCGCCTTCACCGGAATAGCGCGCTGAGTGAATGCCCGGCGCGCCCTGCAGCCAGTCCACCTCCAGTCCGGAGTCGTCTGCGATGGCGGGCAGACCGGTGTGCTCGGCGGCGGCGCGCGCTTTGAGAATCGCGTTCTCGACAAAGGTGAGGCCGGTTTCTGCAACCTCCACCACGCCAAACTCGGACTGCGCCCGCAGGGTTAAGCCCAGCGGAGCGAGAATCCGTGACAGTTCCGCCAGCTTGCCGGCATTGCCGCTGGCGAGCACCACAGCTTGCGGCAGGCGCGTGTCAGTCATCAGTTGATATACAACTGGTGGCGATGTTCAAACCGGAACGTGGTGTCGGAACCCTCCGGCCGGAAATCGATATCGAAAAAACGCCACTCCTCGTTGATGAAATCGAACTCGGCGATGTAGTAGATCGCGCCGCTCTCCCGCACTTCCAGGAAGTCCAGCGGCTGGCCGGTGATCAGGTCGCGGGTATAGCCCTGGAGCAGCATGGGACGAGCCTCGGTGCCGCCATCGACGTGTTCGCGCACGGCAAGGTTGAGAATGCCCCGGTTCTTGCCACGGGTGATGCCGTAGCTGGCGGCGACACGCGGTTCCAGGAAGGTCGTATTGACCACGCTGTAATGCAGCTCGTAGCGGCCGAACATTTCCGACTGCTGGGCCGCGGCGGAAGCTGCGAACAGCAGCGCCGCCAGCGCAAGCCATAGTGTCCTGATCATTGGTCTCTCCTCAGCGGCTGATGAGATAGATCGCGGTGACGGCGAACAGGTTGGGCCAGGCGTTCGCCAACAGTGGGCGCCGCTGCGTGTTGCCCACCATGTCCCTGGCGAGTATGCGAATGCCGCGTTCTTCGCACAGGGCCTCGAAATCCTTCACCGTACAAAAATGGATATTGGGTGTGTCATACCAGTTATACGGCATAAACCGGGAAACGGGCATACGTCCCCGGGATCCGAGGTACAGTCGGCAGCGCCAATGGGCAAAGTTCGGAAATGTGACAATGCCCTGGCGCCCAATGCGCAGCATGTCATCCAGCACCCGGTCGGGAAAGTGCACGGCCTGCAGGGCGTGCGCCATCACCACGGTATCAAAACTCTGGTCCGGGAAATTACCCAGGCCCGCGTCCATGTCCTGTTCAACAATGTTCAGCCCGCGGGCAACGGCGCTGGTGATTTTTTCCGGGTCGATTTCCAGTCCCAGGCCGCGCACCTGGCGCTCTACCGCCAGCCGCTGCAGGAACTCGCCGTTGCCGCAGCCCAGGTCCAGGACCTTGGAGCCCGGTGCTATCCAGCGCTGGATGTGGGTCAGGTCCAGGCGCATCAACAGGCTCCCCGCACGCGCTGCATATAGGCCCCGAACAGGGCCAGGTAACGGGGAATCGGCATGAGGAACGCGTCATGCCCCTCGTTGGCCTCGATTTCCGCATAGGTAACCGGCCGGTCGGCCGCAATCAGCGCGTCAACAATTTCCCGGGAGCGGCTGGGTGAAAAGCGCCAGTCGGTAGAAAAGGACAACACCAGGAAGGCGCAGCTCGCCTCGCGGAATGCTGCCACCGGGTCGTCGCCGTATTCGCGGGCGAGGTCGAAAAAGTCCAGGGCCTGCGTCATGAGGATGTAAGTGTTGGCATCAAAGCTGCCGGAGAACTGGTTCCCCTGGTAGCGCAGATAGCTCTGCACCTGAAATTCGGCAGGTTCTTCACCCCCCAGTTCAAGGCTGCCGGAGCGCAGGTCACGGCCGAACTTGTCGGCCATGGCATCGTCCGACAGGTAGGTGATGTGTCCCACCATGCGCGCCAGCGCCAGTCCCTTCGCGGGCACGGTGTTGCGCGCGAGGTAGTGACCGTCGGCAAACCCCGGGTCTGCCTGAATGGCCTGGCGGGCTATTTCATTGAAAGCGATGTTCTGGGCGCTCAGGCGCATGGCCGAGGCAATCACCACGCAATGGCGCAGGCGTGTCGGATAGAGCAGCGCCCAGCGCATGGCCTGCATGCCGCCGAGGCTGCCGCCCACCACAGCCGCCCAGCAGTCGATACCCAGCCGGTCTGCGAGACGGGCCTGGCTGTGCACCCAGTCGCGCACCCGCAGGGAGGGGAAGTCCGGGCCCCAGGGCGCCCCGGTTGCGGGGTTGATGCTGGTTGGACCGGTGGAGCCGTGGCAGCCGCCGAGATTGTTAAGACTGACCACGAAGAAGTGGTTGGTATCGATCGGCTTGCCCGGGCCAATGCACTCATCCCACCAGCCGGGTTTGCGATCTTCAGCACTGTGGTAGCCGGCGGCGTGGTGATGACCGGAGAGCGCGTGACACACCAGCACGGCATTGGATCGTGCGCTGTTCAGCGTTCCATAGGTCTCGTAAACCAGCTCATAGGCTGTAAGAACGCGGCCGCAGGCCAGCGCCAGCGGTTCGTCGAAGCGCGCGCGCTGCGGGGTGACGATACCAACGCTCGAGGTTTTCACGTGGCTGCGTTCAAAGCCCGATAACCAGTGCTGCCGGCAGGCCCACGGCCGCTGCCATGTGCCCCAGCGCGATCTGGATGACGTTGATCAGGATGAAGACCAGAATGGGTGAGAAGTCGATTCCACCCATGTCCGGCAGCATGCGCCTGAAGGGCGCCATCACCGGTTCCGTCAGCTGCAAGAGCAGCAACAGTGCCGGGTGTCGGCTGCCGGGGGCCACCCAGCTGAGAATGATCATCGCCAACAGGGCGAAGAAGTAGATATTCACCAGCAGGCCCACAAGCCCCAGCACCGACCAGACGAGCAGGGTCAGCACCCCCGGAGGACCGAAGCCGTTCAGGGCCAGCAGCGCCACGATGGCCGCCATTTGCAGCAGCAACGCGAGTAGCAGCGTCGACAGGTCCAGGCCCCTGACACTGGGGATCACGCGGCGCAGGGGCAGTACCAGGGGATTGGTCACCTTCGCCAGGAACTGGCTTACCGGATTGTAGTAGTCTGCCCTGACCAGCTGCAGCAGGAACCGCAGCAGCATGGCCAGGAGCGCCAGATTGAGCACCGTCTGCAGCAGATAGGCAAGGATGTCGCTGAGCGCGTTCATGGCGTCTCCTGTTCCGATTCCGCAGCCATGTCTGCGGCGCGCTGTTGCGCAGCCGTCATCGCATGGGCCACCAGGTCCCGCAGCCCCTCGTGCTCAAAACACTCCACGGCGCGCTCCGTTGTGCCACCCGGGCTGGTCACTCGCCGCCGCAGTTCCACCAGGTCGACATCGCTCTCCAGCGCCATGCGTGCGGCGCCCAGGGCTGTCTGCCGGGTGAGTGCTGTTGCGCATTCGCGGGACAGCCCCATATTGCAGCCGGCGTTGATCATCGCTTCCATGAACAGGAAAAAGTAGGCTGGGCCACTGCCGGAGAGGGCGGTGATGGCATCCAGCAATGGTTCAGCGTCGACCCACTCCACCAGCCCGACGGCGCAGAGGATGCGGTCGGCGAGCTCGCGCTGGCCCGGCGCCACCTGCGCGTTGGCGTAAACCCCACTGGCGCCTACACCCAGAAGGGCCGGCGTGTTCGGCATACAGCGCACAATGGCGGCACCTTTGCCGAGCAACTGCTCCATGCTGGCAATGGTGGTGCCCGCTGCAATGGAAATGACCAGTGCCCCGCGGTTGCAGACAGGTGCCGCAATGCTCTCCAGCGCTGCGCGCATGACCTGCGGCTTCACCGCCACAATGACCACATCAGCCTGGGCGCAGGCTTCGGCATTGTCCTGGTAGGTGTGCACTGGGCCCAGCTTGCGCAGGTTCGACAGGCTCTCTGCGGAGGGGTCGGCAGCGTGCAGGCAGGCGGCGGGATGACCGCTCTCGAGCAAGCCTCCGATAATGCTTGAGGCCATGTTGCCGGCGCCGATAAAAGCGATAACCGCGTTGGTCATAGTCTGTGTGTCGGTTGCTCAGGGAAAGGCCGCAGTATACACGCCGCAGCTGGCCGAAATCATCCGCCCTGGGGCGTCGCACGGGGCCCAAACAGGTCGGTGCCCACACGCACAATGGTCGCGCCTTCGGCAATGGCCGCCTCTAGGTCGCCGGACATGCCCATGGAAAGGGTGTCCAGCATGGGCAGCGTCGCCTGTAGCTCCACCAGGGCGTTGCGCAGGCGGGCAAAGGGCTCGCGCTGCCGGGCCAGCGTGTCAGAGGGTGCTGGAATCGCCATCAGGCCGCGCAGCTGCAGCCGGGGCAGTTGCGCTACAGCTGTGGCCAGCGCTGTCAGCTCGGTGGGATCGACACCCGACTTGCTGTCTTCCCCGGAAATGTTCACCTGCAGGCAGACCTGCAGGTCGGGCAGCTGTGCCGGGCGTTGCGCACTCAGGCGCTGGGCGATCTTGAGCCGGTCGACACTGTGCACCCAGTCAAAATGCTCGGCGATGGCGCGCGTCTTGTTGGATTGTATGGGGCCGATGAAGTGCCAGCAAAGATTGAGACCGGTCAGCGACTCGATCTTCGCCAACCCCTCTTGCATATAGTTTTCACCGAAATCCCGCAGTCCGAGCGCGGCAGCGGCCCGCACCTCCTCTGCGCCGCGGGTTTTGCTGACAGCGAGCACGCGTATCCCCTCCGGCGCGCGCTGGCTTTTTTCCGCGCTGAGTCGTACTCTTTCGAGGAGTCTGGAAATGCGTTGAGCGAGTTGTTCATTCTGCATGCTGTAGATGGTAGCGGATTACGCTACCCCCAGGCGAGTTGAGAATCATGTGCCGCCCTGCGGCGTGCCGTGCACAGCAGACGCCGGCGCGCGCGCCGGAGCGGCCCAGAGGGAGTGGAACGGTGGATATTACAGAACTTCTTGCGTTCAGTGCCAAACAGGGTGCATCGGATTTGCACCTTTCTGCCGGCCTGCCGCCCATGATCCGTGTCGATGGCGATGTGCGCCGCATCAACCTGCCGCCGATGGATCACAAGCAGGTACACGATCTCATCTACGACATCATGAACGACAAGCAGCGCAAGGACTACGAGGAGTTTCTGGAGACCGACTTCTCGTTCGAGGTGCCGGGCGTTGCGCGTTTCCGGGTTAATGCCTTCAACCAGAACCGCGGCGCGGGGGCGGTATTCCGTACCATTCCCTCGAAAGTGCTGACGATGGAAGATCTTGGCATGGGCCCGGTATTCCGCGATATCTCCATGATGCCGCGGGGGCTGGTGCTGGTGACCGGACCCACCGGTTCCGGCAAGTCAACCACACTGGCGGCCATGGTCGACCATATCAACGACAACAAGTACGAGCACATCCTCACCATCGAGGACCCTATCGAATTCGTGCACGAGAGCAAAAAGTGCCTCGTCAACCAGCGCGAGGTGCACCGCGATACACTCGGTTTCTCCGAGGCGTTGCGCTCGGCGTTGCGGGAGGACCCGGATATTATCCTTGTGGGTGAGATGCGCGACCTGGAAACCATCCGTTTGGCGCTGACCGCCGCTGAAACCGGCCACCTGGTGTTCGGCACCCTGCACACGACCTCCGCTGCGAAAACCATCGACCGCATTGTTGATGTGTTCCCGGCGGCGGAGAAGTCCATGGTGCGCTCCATGTTGTCCGAATCGCTGCAGGCGGTTGTGTCGCAGACCCTGCTCAAGCGCGCGACCGGGGGCCGCGTGGCGGCGCACGAAATCATGCGTGGCACCTCGGCGATCCGCAACCTGATCCGCGAGGACAAAGTGGCCCAGATGTATTCCGCGATCCAGACCGGGCAGGCGCTGGGCATGCAGACCATGGACCAGTGCCTCAAGGACCTTGTGGAGCGCCGTGTCATTACCCGCGATGTGGCCCGGGAAAAGGCGCGCATGCCGGAAAACTTCTAGGACTCAGGGATTGGAGAGTGGATCATGTTGATTGATGAGTTGTTGCAACGGGTCGTCAAGGAACAGGCTTCCGACGGCTTCATCACGGCGGGTGCGCCGCCCAGTATCAAGATTGACGGCCAGATCTACCCGATCAGCAAGACCCGCTATACCGATGAGCAGACCCGCGAGATCGTGCTGTCGACCATGAGCGAGCGGCAGAAAGAAGAGTTCCTCCGCACCCACGAGTGCAATTTTGCGCTGGCTGTGCCGGAGCTGGGGCGCTTCCGGGTCAATGCCCTGGTGCAACGCGGCAGCATGGGCCTGGTCGTTCGCCGCATCCACACAGAAATTCCCGAGATTGAAGCGCTGGGCCTGCCACCGATCATTAAGGAACTGGCCATGACCAAGCGTGGCCTGGTGATCTTTGTTGGTGCTACAGGCACTGGTAAGTCCACGTCTCTCGCCGCGATGGTGGGCTACCGCAACCAGAACAGCCGCGGGCATATCATCAGCATCGAAGACCCGATCGAATTCATGCACGACCACGGCAACTGCCTGGTCACCCAGCGCGAGGTGGGTATCGACACCGAGTCTTTTGACGTGGCTCTGAAGAATACCCTGCGCCAGGCGCCGGACGTGATCATGATCGGTGAGGTGCGTTCCGCCGATACCATGGCCCAGGCGCTGACCTTCGCTGAAACCGGCCACCTGTGCCTCTGCACCCTGCACGCCAACAACGCCAACCAGGCACTGGATCGCATCCAGAGCTTTTTTCCCGCCGACCTGCACTCCCAAGTCTGGATGGACCTGTCACTGAACCTGAAAGCCATGGTGGCCCAGCAATTGTTGCCGCACAAGGAGGGCAAGGGGCGTACGCCGGTGGTGGAGGTGCTCCTGAACTCACCGCTGATTCAGGACTACATCCGCAAGGGCGACGTGCACCTGATCAAGGACGTGATGGCAAAGTCCACGGAGCAGGGCATGCAGACCATGGACCAGTCGTTGATCCAGGCCTACAAGAACAAGCTGATAAGCCGCGAGGACGCGATTCGCTATGCCGACTCGGCCAACGACGTGCGGCTGATGATCAAGATGTTCGACAAAGGGCAGGCTGCGGGTGGTGATGACCTCGATCTGAGTTTCGACGAATCGGACCGCGGCAAGCATATGGGTCGCAAGTAGCGCCTGCGGCGTCGTTCAGGCGGTCTGCCGGTTCAGCCAGGCTTGCAGGATCAATTCCGCTGCGTGACTGTCGACGGGCACCGCGCGGTAGTCGCCCCGATGTCCCCGCTCGCGCTGCTCGGACTTCACCGCGTAGCTTGTCAGGCGCTCGTCACTCATTTCCACAGGTATTCCCAGGCGTCCGTGCAGGCGCCTGGCAAATTTGCGCGCCCGCAGTGCCAGCGGGCTCACGCTACCGTCCATGTTCAGCGGATCACCCACCACGATCAGCCCGGGCTGCCACTCGACCACCAGGGCGTTGACCTGTTCCCAGTCCGGTATGCCATCTCGGGCTCGCAACACGCAAAGCGGCTGGCAGGTGCCGAGCAGGGAGTTGCCCACCGCCACGCCGATCTGGCGCAGGCCATAGTCGAAGGCCAGCAGGGTACTGCTGCCCGCCCGGGCGCCGGGCGGTGGCTCAGGCATGCCCTGCCTGCGCACTGATCAGGTTCATGTCGATGCCCAGCGCGCCCGCCGCCGCCGACATGCGGCGCTGCCAGGGCGTCGCGAACAGGATATTGCTGTTGGCGGGTACCGTGAGCCAGCTGTTGCGCGACAGCTCGTCCTCCAGCTGACCTGCAGACCAGCCCGCGTAACCCAGTGCGATCAGGTACTCCTGCGGGCCGCTGCCGTCCGCGATCGCCACGAGAATATCGCGCGATGTGGTGAGGGTGATGTCGTCGGTGACCTTGAGACTTGCGTCCCAGTGCTTGCTGGCGCCGCGGTGCAGCACAAAACCGTGATCCAGCTGCACCGGGCCACCGGCCATGACCGGCTCGTCACTGAAGTCGCGGCTGGGCCGGATTTTCAGGTGCTCGAAGATCTCGGCGACGCTCAGGTCGAGGGGCTGGTTGATTACCAGGCCCATGGCGCCGCTTTCACCGTGCTCGCAGAGGTAGGTGACGCTGTGCGAAAACAAGCCCTCGTTGAGGCTGGGCATGGCCAGCAGGAAGTGATCGCGAAGGCAGGCGCCGCTGTTGCTGACGTTGCTGGAAACCGGCATGTGAGTGGGTGTTGACCTCATGACAACCCGCAGCGCCGTTGTGGCGGTGCGCTCACCCTGAGCTTAGCCGGTTTTCTTCAAATTGCCACGTCCGGACGATTTCCAGCTTGTCGGTGGTTGCCCTCAACTCGGCGGGAAACGGAGCGAAAGGCGCCGCCATACGGACGATTTTCATCGCGGCTTCATCGAGCACCGCGTAGCCCGAGGAGCTGAGGATACGAATGGCCTCCAGTTGCCCTTCGTAGTTGATCACCACCAGCAACTGCAGACTGCCATACAGACCGTAGCGGATGGAGGCCTCCGGGTAGTACTGGTTGCCCACCGCCTCCACGCGCCGGCGCCAGTCGTGCAGGTAGGCGGCATCGATGGCCTCTTTGGCTGAAACAGCGCTGAGGCGACGCACTCGGGGCGCGCTGGACCGGGTGTCCAGGTCTTCATCGATCTCCAGTTCGGCGCGCTCGTCCTGCAAGCGCGCGGTCAGGCCAACGGGTTGAGGGGCCGACATCGGTGTGGCTTCGCGTTGCCGCTCGCGCTCTGTGGCGGCCTGCTCAGGAGTGTTGCGCGCGCTCAGGGTGGTGTCGGCGCGGGTCGCTTCCGACGCATCACTCGCTTCCCGCACCTGCGCCTGCTCGGGCGCACCGGAGGTACGCCCTCCCATGCGGTCCTCGTTGGCCGCATCGCCACTGCCCACCTGGCTGAACTGGGCGAGGTGGGTGATGTCTTCCGGGGTCAGTGCACTGCGCTGCTGGGCGAGGGTGATCGCCAGTTGAGGAGCCGGCGGCGTCGCCGGTTCGAAGTCGAAGCCGAGGCCTAGCAGTAGAATGAGATGCAGGGTCCCCGCCAGGAACAGCGCTATGGTGAAACGGTTGTCCACCGGCGGAGCGGTTGTCGTGGACATCTATAGCGTGCCCTAGCGGGAGGCCAGCTCCGCGGCAATGCAGTCCATGAGCTGGCCGCCGATGTCGACATCGTAGGCACGCTCGATTTCCTGGATCCCGGTGGGGCTGGTCACGTTGATTTCGGTCAGGTAGTCGCCGATGACGTCCAGGCCGACAAAATACAGGCCGCGCTGGCGCAGGCTGGGACCCACCTGCTCGGCAATCCAGCGATCTCTCGCGGACAGCGGTTGCGGCCGTCCGGTGCCCCCGGCGGCGAGGTTGCCGCGGGTTTCACCCACCGAGGGGACTCGCGCCAGGCAGTAGGGTATGGGCTCACCGTTGATCATCAGAATGCGCTTGTCGCCCTCCGTGATTTCGGGAATGAAGCGCTGGGCCATGATCGTGCGCCTGCCGAAATCCGTCAGTGTTTCCAGAATCACGTTCAGGTTCGGGTCGCCGGGTTTTACCCGGAAAATGGACGATCCCCCCATGCCGTCCAGCGGCTTGAAGATGACATCGCCGTGCTCTGTCTGGAAGGCTTTCAGGCGTCGGGTATTGCTGCTCACCAGCACGGGCGGGCAGCACTGGGGGAACTGGGTGGCAAACACCTTCTCGTTACAGTCGCGCAGACTGTGGCAGCGGTTGACGATGAGCGTACCTGCCTGCTCTGCCGCCTCGAGTATGTACGTGGCGTATACGTACTCGTTGTCGAAGGGCGGGTCCTTGCGCATGAGAATGGCATCGAGTTCGGCAAGGTCCTGGACATGTGCGTCGCCCAGCGTGTACCAGCTGTCCGGATCGCGGAACACGGTCAGGTGCGAGACGCTGGCGCGGGCCTTCCCCTGCTCCAGAAACAGGTCGCCGGGCTCCATGTAGTAGAGCTGCCAGTCACGGGCCTGTGCGGCCCAAAGCATGGCCAGGGTGCTGTCCTTCTTGAACTGCACCCGGGAGATGGGATCCATTACAACGCCGATCTTGGTGGTCATCACTGCTTTCCGCGAATAGTGTTGCCGTAAAGTACGCAATGGGTGTGTCGTGCGCAAGCGCAGTGGCCTGCGCTTGCGACATCGGGCTAGTCGCGCAGTGGCATATCGCCCCAGCGGGCCTGCAGTATGGCCAATGCAGCCAGCGGCGCTGTCTCCGTGCGCAGCACGCGTGGCCCCAACGCCAGGGGCTTGAAGCCGGCGCCTTCCGCGGCCTCGATTTCGGCTGCGCTGAGCCCGCCTTCAGGCCCGACCAGCAGGCTCAGTGAAGCGGGAGGGGTCGCTGCGGTGGGCAATGGGACGGCGCGATGGTGCAGTACCAGTCGCTGGTCATCTGTGCAGTTGCCGAGCCAGGAGGGCAGAGTCTCTGGCGAGAACACCTGCGGCAGGTGACTGCGGCCGGACTGTTCGCAGGCACTGATGGCTATCTGCTGCCAGTGTTGCAGCTTGCGTGTTTCCCGTTCCCCGCGCAGGCGCACCTCGGTGCGCTCGGTGTACAGGGGCGTGATGGCGGCCACGCCCAGCTCAGTGGCTTTCTGCACCACCCAGTCCATGCGCTCTCCGCGCGAGACGCCGATACCCAGATGAATGCGCAGCGGCGATTCCGCCAGACCGGGCTGACCCTGTTCCAGCGCCACCGTTACGGCGCGTTTGTCCGCTGTCAGTATGGTGGCTGGAAAATCATTGCCGCTGCCGTCGAACAGGCAGACGGGTGCTCCGGCGGCCAGACGCAGCACCTTGGCCAGGTGCTGGCTGGGCCCGGCTTCAAGGGTCAGGCTGCTGACGCCGGCAAGCGCCTGGGCCGTGAAAATGCGTGGAATCCGCATCGCTGCGCCTTACAGTCCCAGGTTGTTGCGAATCTGCCGTGTCGGTTCTACCTGATTCATGGTGTAGAAGTGCAGGCCCGGTGCACCGCTTTCGAGCAGTGTCTGGCACAGCTGGGTGACCACGTCGATGCCGAACTGGCGAATGCTCTCCTGGTCGTTGCCGAAGCCCTCTATGCGCTGGCATATCCAGCGCGGGATTTCAGCGCCGCAGTTGCGTGAAAAACGCGCCAGATTGGCAAAATTGGTGATGGGCATGATGCCGGCGACGATGGGTTTATCGATACCGATAGCGGCACACTGGTCGAGGAAGTAGAAGTAGGACTCGACATTGTAGAAGTACTGGGTGATGGCGCTGTTGGCACCGGCATCCAGTTTCTCCTTGAGAAACCGCAGGTCGCTGTCGTAACTCTCAGCCTGCGGGTGGATTTCCGGATACGCCGCCACTTCAATGTGAAAATGGTCCCCTGTGTGCTCCCTGATGAACGACACCAGTTGGCTGGCGTATACCAGCTGGCTGGCACCCCCCATGCCGGAGGGCATGTCGCCGCGCAGGGCCACGAGGCGGCGCACACCCATTGCCCGGTAGCGCTGCAGCAGGTCGCGGATGGTGTCTTCACCGTCGCCACCAAAGCTCAGGTGTGGCGCAACGTCGATGTCGCGCTCGCGCAGTGCCGATACCACGCCGAAGGTGCTGTCGCGGGTCGATCCCCCGGCACCGTAGGTGACCGAAAAGAAACTGGGGTCCAGCGCCTGCAGAGCGGGGGTTGTCCGCTCCAGCAGGGCTGTTTTTCCGTCCGCCGTCTTGGGCGGGAAGTACTCGAAGCTGATCGTGGGCATGGCGAGCCTAGTACTTGTAGCTGTCAGGCTTGAAGGGGCCTTCCTGCTTGACGTTGATGTACTCCGCCTGCGCCTTGGTCAGCTTGGTGATGACGCCCCCAAAGCCGGCCACCATGTGCGCAGCCACTTCCTCGTCGAGTTTTTTCGGCAGGACTTCCACACGCAGCGCCGCGGGTTTCATTTCCGGCTCCAGATTGGCGAAGCGGCGTTCGTAGAGATAAATCTGCGCCAGTACCTGGTTGGCGAAGGAGCCATCCATGATGCGCGAGGGGTGGCCGGTCGCATTACCCAGGTTCACCAGACGGCCCTCAGACAGCAGAATCAGGTAGTCACTGTGAGTATCGTCCCGGTACACCTTGTGCACCTGCGGTTTCACTTCTTCCCACTGCCAGTTGCGGCGCATGAAGGCGGTGTCGATTTCATTGTCAAAGTGGCCGATGTTGCACACCACCGTGCCGCTCTTCAGCGCGCGCAGCATGTTTTCGTCACAGACGTTGTAGTTGCCAGTAGTGGTAACCAGCAGATCGACGTTGCCCAGCACATTCGCGTCGATGCAATCAGCCGTGCCGGTGTTCACGCCGTCGATGAAGGGCGACACTACTTCGTAGCCATCCATGCAGGCCTGCATCGCACAAATCGGGTCGATTTCCGTGACGCGCACAATCATGCCCTCCTGGCGCAGCGACTGGGCGGAACCCTTGCCCACGTCGCCGTAACCGATGACCAGGGCCTTCTTGCCGGCCAGCAGGTGGTCGGTGCCGCGCTTTACAGCATCGTTCAGGCTGTGGCGACAGCCGTACTTGTTGTCGTTCTTGGACTTGGTGATGGAGTCATTGACGTTGACCGCAGGAATTTTCAGCTCGCCACGCGCCAGCATCTCCTGCAGGCGGTGCACGCCGGTAGTGGTTTCCTCGGTGACCCCGTGGATGTGGTCCAGCATGGCAGGGTATTTCTGGTGCAGCATGGCGGTCAGGTCGCCGCCGTCGTCCAGCACCATGTTGGCCTCCCAGGGCTTGCCGTCCTTGAGGATTGTCTGTTCGAGGCACCATTCATACTCTTCCTCGGTTTCGCCTTTCCAGGCGAATACCGGTATGCCGGCAGCGGCGATCGCGGCAGCAGCGTGGTCCTGCGTAGAGAAGATGTTACAGGAGGACCAGCGTACTTCGGCACCCAGTTCGATCAGGGTTTCGATGAGTACCCCGGTCTGGATGGTCATGTGGATGCAGCCGAGGATCCTGGCACCGGCCAGCGGTTGGCTGGCGCGGTATTTCTCGCGCATGGCCATGAGGGCCGGCATTTCGGTTTCGGCGATTTCGAGCTCGCGGCGGCCCCAGTCGGCGAGGGAAATATCGGCGACTTTGTAGTCGGGCTTGTTGTCCAGTTTGGTCACTGTGCTCATGTTGATGTCCTTCTTGCTGGTTGCTTCGATGACGGATTGTGTGCCGTGTTGTGTGCATCGCAGGGCGTCTTGGTGTGTTTGCCGAACCGGGCGCCCTGCGCGGTGTGTTACAGCGCTGCGCGCAAAGTCTCGGCCTTGTCGGTTTTCTCCCAGGTGAAATCCGCATCCTCGCGGCCAAAGTGCCCGTAGGCAGCAGTTTTACGATAAATCGGGCGCTTCAGATCCAGCATGTCGATAATGCCCTTGGGGCGCAGGTCGAAATGCTCGCGCACCAGCTTCACAATAGTGGCATCGGACAGCCTGCCGGTACCGAAGGTGTTGATCGAGATTGAGGTGGGTTCTGCGACGCCGATCGCGTAGGAGACCTGGATCTCGCAGCGATCCGCCAGCCCGGCTGCAACGATGTTCTTGGCAACGTAGCGACCGGCATAGGCGGCGGAGCGGTCGACTTTTGACGGATCCTTGCCGGAGAAGGCGCCGCCGCCGTGGCGCGCCATGCCGCCGTAGGTGTCGACGATGATCTTGCGCCCGGTCAGCCCGCAGTCGCCGACCGGACCACCGATGATAAACACCCCGGTGGGGTTGATGTGGTAGCGGGTGTCGGCGCCGAGCCACTCGGCGGGCAGCACTTCCTTGATGATCAGATCCATGACCGCCTGGTGAATGTCGGCCTGGCTGATGCTTTCATCGTGCTGGGTAGACAGTACGACCGCATCGATGCCGACGGGCCTGCCATTCTCATAGCGCAGGGTCACCTGGCTCTTGGCATCGGGTCGCAGCCAGGGCAGTGTTCCGTGCTTGCGCAACTCGGCCTGCCGCTCGACGAGGCGATGGGCATAGTAGATCGGGGCGGGCATCAGCGTGTCGGTTTCGTTGGTGGCGTAGCCGAACATCAGGCCCTGGTCACCCGCGCCCTGTTCCTTTTCATCGCTGGCATCAACGCCCTGGGCGATGTCCGGGCTCTGCTTGCCGATGGCGTTGAGCACCGCGCAGGACGCGCCGTCGAAGCCGACCTTTGAGCTGTTGTAGCCAATATCCAGCACCACGTTGCGCACCACATCTTCCAGGTCAACGTAGGTCTTGGTGGTCACTTCGCCGGCAATCACGACCATGCCGGTCTTGACCAGGGTCTCCACGGCGACACGCGCATCGGCATCGTCGACGAGTATCTTGTCCAGAATGGCATCGGAGATCTGGTCGGCCATTTTGTCGGGGTGCCCTTCGGACACTGATTCGGAGGTGAAAATCGCGTACTCGCTCATACCGTGGTTCCTGTTGCTGTGTGTGGGTGGCCGAAGAGGCGCACCTGTATCTGAAATCCGTTGCGCTG
>DIAF01000035.1:14292-43980 GCA_002414665.1 Halieaceae bacterium UBA5085 | reverse complement strand
GTGTGGTGCAGCACCATATTGATGACGACGCAGTCCGCCTGCAGGCTGGCCAGACGCTCGTGGCCGGTGTCGCCATGTACAAATTCGATATTGTCCAGCCCCTCCGTCGTAGCACGTGCCCGCTCCAGCATGGCGGCGGTATTGTCCAGCGCGATGACACGGCGGAACCGGGGGGCCAGGGTGAGCAGGAAACTGCCGTCACCGGGACCCACCTCCAGCGCCGTGTCGAAACGGGGCAGCGGCGCGTCGCGCAGCACCTGGGCAACGGTGTCGGCATACTGTTCGTAGCTGGCGATGAGGTCCTGCTGCTGGCGGAATTTGTGTGCGTTGTCACGGAAAAAATGGCGTGAGTTGGCCTCCCGTTGGCACTGTACCTGCTGTAGCCGCTCTTCGAGCAGCGGGGGCAGGGGAACCGCATCCAGAGCGTCGAAGAGCTGTTGCTGTAGCGCCTCCAGGCCGGGTTGCTGGCCGAGTTCGCTGCGCCGGTAGAAAATGGAGTTGCCTTCGCGTCGTGACGCCACCAGCCCCATGCCGGCGAGTACCTTGAGATGATGGCTCAGCGCAGGCTGCCGGGTGGCGAACAGGGCACAGAGTTCGGACACGGCAAAGGAGTCGCTGCGCAGTACGCGCAGGATCTGCAGGCGCAGGGGGTCGGCGCTGGCCTTGCACAGGTTGGCCAGGGATTCAATGCGCGCATCGGGGCTGGTATCACGCGGGCTGGGTTGTGTGCTTGCAAGTAGCATGGCGGCGGAGTGTAGCAGGCCCCGCAATCTATATCAAAAAAATTTGATATAGATTGGAATCCGGTGCCGCAGCAGGTCTGGGCGCGCGATATATTGGCGATTTGTTTGCCGTGGGCCGCCGCTTACGCGAAAATAGCGCCCCTTTGTTCACCGGCCCCAGCGCCCAGCCCACGGAGCATGCCAATGCCATCCCGCCTTGAACTCGCCAACGCCATTCGTGCCCTCAGTATGGATGCTGTCCAGCGCGCCAACAGTGGTCACCCCGGTGCGCCGATGGGTATGGCGGATATCGCCGAGGTCCTCTGGAACGACTTCCTGCAGCACAATCCGGCAAACCCGCACTGGCCCAACCGCGATCGCTTTGTCTTGTCCAACGGCCACGGCTCCATGCTGATCTACTCGCTGCTGCACCTGAGTGGGTACGAGCTGCCCATGGAGGAATTGCAGAATTTCCGCCAGCTGCACAGCCGCACGCCGGGACACCCCGAGTACGGTTATGCCCCCGGGGTGGAAACGACCACCGGGCCGCTGGGCCAGGGCATCAGCAACGCGGTGGGTATGGCGCTTGCCGAGAAAGTGCTGGCGGCGCAGTTTAACCGTCCCGGACACACCGTGGTTGATCACTACACCTATGCGTTTCTGGGTGACGGCTGCCTGATGGAGGGTATTTCCCATGAGGCCTGCTCCCTGGCCGGCACGCTGGGCCTGGGCAAACTGATTGCGTTTTATGACGACAATGGCATCTCCATTGACGGCGAGGTGGAGGGCTGGTTCACCGATGACACGCCTGCGCGGTTCCGGGCCTACGGCTGGCAGGTGATTCCGCGTGTTGACGGCCACGACCCCGAGGAGGTGCGCCAGGCGATTGAAACGGCACGCGCTGAACAGGGTATGCCGACACTGATCTGCTGCAAGACCATTATCGGCAAGGGCGCACCCAACAAACAGGGCACGGAATCCTGCCACGGTGCTCCCCTGGGCGCTGATGAAATTGCCGCGGCGCGCGAGGCCCTGGGTTGGCCCTATGGCCCCTTCGAAATTCCTGAGGCGATCTACGGTGGCTGGGACGCGCGTGCTGCGGGTGCGACGCGGGAGCAGGCCTGGGAGGCGGGCATGGCAGCCTACGCAGCGGCGTTCCCCGAGGAGGCCGCGCAACTCCGCCGCCGACTGGCGGGAGAGCTGCC
The DNA here is from genome assembly GCA_002414665.1 of Halieaceae bacterium UBA5085. Classification (GTDB taxonomy): domain Bacteria; phylum Pseudomonadota; class Gammaproteobacteria; order Pseudomonadales; family Halieaceae; genus Haliea. Next base: position 42,053 of record DIAF01000035.1, on the reverse strand, counting down.
GGAGGATTTCGCTGCCCGGGCCCAGGCGTGGATAGAGCAGTGCCAGGCCGAGGGTCAGAGCATCGCCTCGCGCAAGGCGTCACAGAATTGCCTGGGCGCGTTCGGCCCCCTGCTGCCCGAGCTGCTCGGCGGTTCGGCGGACCTCGCCGGCTCCAATCTGACACTGTGGCCAGGCGCGCAGGGCATCACCCGGGAGGATGCGTCTGGAAATTACGTGTATTACGGCGTACGCGAGTTTGGCATGTCCGCCATCATGAACGGTATTGCCCTGCACGGCGGGTTCGTGCCCTACGGCGCCACTTTCCTCATGTTCATGGAATACGCGCGCAACGCCGTGCGCATGGCGGCCCTGATGAAGCTGCGCAGCATCTTCGTCTACACCCACGACTCCATCGGCCTCGGCGAGGATGGCCCGACACACCAGCCTGTGGAACAGCTTACCGCCCTGCGTGCGACACCGAACCTGCACACCTGGCGGCCCTGCGATACCGTGGAGTCCGCCGTGTCCTGGAGCGCTGCCCTGCAGCGCACAGCGGGCCCCACCGCCCTGGTCTTCTCCCGCCAGAACCTGGCCCACCAGGCGCGAACGCCTGCCCAGGTGGCGGATATCGCCCGTGGTGGCTATACCCTGGTGGACTGTGAGGGGCACCCCGAGCTGATCCTTATCGGCACCGGATCGGAAGTGCAACTTGCGGTGGATGCCGCCGAGCGCCTCGCTGCGGCAGGACGTGGTGTGCGCGTGGTGTCGCTGCCCTGTGCGGAGCTGTTCATGGAGCAGGACGCCGCCTACCGGGAGGCGGTACTGCCCAGCGATGTGCTGGCACGGGTCGCCGTAGAGGCTGCCCACGCCGACTACTGGTACAAGTTTGTCGGCCTCGATGGGCGCGTCGTCGGCATGACCGGTTTTGGTGAGTCTGCGCCGGCCGCGGATCTCATGGCGTATTTCGGCTTCACGGTGGATGCCGTGGTTGCTGCGGCAGACGAGGTCCTGCTGGGGGACTGAGGCCGTGTTGCGTCTCGCCATCAATGGCTATGGCCGTATCGGGCGCAGTATCCTGCGTGCGCTGTACGAGGGGCAGCTTCGGCAGCGCATGCAGATCGTGGCCATCAATGAACTGGCCGATGCGCGCACCGTGCTGCACCTGACGCGCTACGACAGCACACACGGTCGATTCACCCTGCCGCTGACCGGCGCTGTGGGCGAAATGAATATCGATGGCGATCGCATCGCCCTGCTCAGTCAACCGGAAGTCGCACGCCTGCCCTGGGCGGAACAGGGCGTGGACCTGGTGCTGGAATGCACCGGCGCCTTCAGCGACCGGGCGACGGCGGAGTTGCACCTGCGGGGCGGCGCCGGTCGGGTGCTGTTTTCGCAGCCCGCGCAGATGGACGTGGATGCTACCGTGGTTTTCGGTGTTAACCACCAGACCTTGCTGCCGGAGCACCGCATCGCCTCGGCGGCATCCTGTACCACCAACGGCATTGTGCCGGTGATTGACGCGTTGCACCGGGCCCTCGGCGTGGAAAGCGGCACCATCACCACCATCCACTCGGCGATGAACGATCAGCCCGTACTGGATGCCTACCACCATACCGACCTGCGTAAAACCCGCGCCGCATCACAGTCGATTATTCCCGTGGATACCGCACTGGCGCGGGGCATCGAGCGGATACTGCCGGAGCTGGCCGGGCGCTTCACGGCGCAGGCCCTGCGCGTGCCCACGCAGAACGTGTCGGCGATGGACCTGACTGTCCAGGTCACGCGCGACACCACCGAGCAGGAGGTGAACCGGATCCTGCGCGATGCCGCGGCGAGTGCCTACCACGGGGTGCTGGGGTTCACCACGGAGCCGCTGGCGTCCTGTGACTTCAACCACGACCCGCGCTCAAGTATCGTAGATGCCAGCCAGACCCGGGTCAGCGGTCGGCGCCTGGTGAAGGTGCTCACCTGGTTCGACAACGAATGGGCCTATGCCAACCGTATGCTGGATGTGGCTGCCTGCTGGGGCGGCTGCGACTTGACTGATTGCGCAGGAGAGCAGACATGAAGCGGATGACCGATATCGACCTCGCCGGCAAGCGCGTGCTGATTCGCGAGGATCTCAACGTGCCGCTGAAAGACGGTGAGGTGAGCAGCGATGCGCGCATACGCGCGGCACTGCCGACTCTGCAGCAGGCACAGGCGGCGGGTGCGAAAGTACTGGTCATGTCGCATCTCGGGCGCCCCGAGGAAGGCGTGTTTGCCGATGAGTTCTCCCTGGCTCCGGTAGCGCAGCGGCTGTCGCAACTGCTGGGCCAGCCGGTATCCCTGCTGCAGGATTGGCAGCAGGGCGTGACCCTCGCCGACGGTGAGATCGCACTGCTGGAAAACGTGCGCTTCAACCCGGGCGAGAAGAAAGACGACGAAGCGCTGTCGCGCGCCTACGCGGCGCTGTGTGATGTCTTTGTCATGGACGCCTTCGGCACCGCCCATCGCGCCCAGGCATCAACCCATGGTGTGGCCCGGTTTGCCCCCGTCGCCTGTGCTGGCCCCCTGCTCGCCGCGGAACTGGAAGCGCTGGACAAGGCGCTGGCCAATCCTGCCCGTCCCCTGGTGGCGATTGTCGGTGGCTCCAAGGTCTCTACCAAGCTGACGGTCCTGGAAACTCTGGCCGACAAGGTGGACCAACTGGTGGTGGGCGGCGGCATTGCCAACACCTTCCTCGCTGCCAGTGGGCTACCCGTGGGCAAGTCGCTGTGCGAGCACGATTTGATCCCTGCGGCACAGGCGCTGATGCGCAAAACGCATATCCCGCTGCCTGCAGATGTGGTCACCGGGAAAGCCTTTTCCGAATCCGCTGTCGCAGAAACCAAACTGGCCGGTGCGGTGGCCGACGATGACATGATTTTCGATATTGGCCCGCTGGCCGCGGCAGCCGTCAGTGACATTTTAGCCCAGGCGGGTACTATCCTCTGGAACGGCCCGGTGGGCGTCTTCGAATTCGACCAGTTCGGCGGGGGCACAGAAGCACTGGCCCGCGCCATCGCCGCAAGCCCGGCATTCTCGCTGGCCGGTGGCGGCGACACGCTGGCGGCAATCGACAAGTACGGTATCGCCGACCAGGTGTCCTACATTTCTACCGGTGGTGGCGCGTTCCTTGAATATGTCGAAGGCAAAACGCTGCCGGCGGTGGCCATTTTACAACAGCGCGGGAAAGACGCCTGAGGGCGCACCTGCACCAGAACCCATCGAGGATAGAGCTATGGCACTTATCAGTATGCGTCAACTGCTGGACCACGCCGCAGAGTATGGCTATGGCGTGCCCGCGTTCAACGTCAACAACCTGGAGCAGACCCGCGCCATCATGGAGGCCGCTGACGCCACCAACTCGCCGGTGATCATGCAGGCCAGTGCGGGCGCGCGCAAATATGCCGGCGCGCCGTTTCTGCGCCACCTCATTCAGGCGGCCATCGAGGAGTTTCCGCATATTCCCGTGGTGATGCACCAGGACCACGGTGTGTCTCCCGCCGTTTGCCAGCGCTCCATCCAGCTGGGTTTCAGCTCGGTGATGATGGACGGTTCGCTGGGCACCGACGGCAAGACGCCGATGGATTACGACTACAATGTCGATGTAACCCGTCGCGTGGTTGAGATGGCGCACGCCTGCGGCGTATCGGTCGAAGGTGAGCTGGGTTGCCTCGGTTCGCTGGAAACGGGGCAGGCCGGCGAAGAAGACGGTGTCGGCGCGGAGGGCACCCTGAGCCATGAGCAGATGCTCACCGATCCCGAAGAAGCGGCAGCGTTTGTTGCCGCCACGAGTGTCGATGCACTGGCGATCGCCTGCGGTACCAGCCACGGTGCCTACAAGTTCAGCCGGCCGCCCACCGGTGATATCCTCGCCATCGACCGGATCAAGGAAATCAATGCACGCATCCCCAACACCCACCTGGTGATGCACGGCTCGTCTTCGGTGCCGCAGGAGTGGCTGGCAATCATCAATGAGTTCGGTGGCAATATCCCGGAAACCTATGGCGTTCCCGTGGAGCAGATTCAGGAAGGCATCCGCCACGGCGTGCGCAAGATCAACATCGACACCGACCTGCGGCTGGCATCGACTGGCGCCGTGCGCCGTTTCCTGGCCCAGAACCCCGCTGAATTTGACCCGCGCAAATTCCTCGCGGTGACCACCACGGCAATGAAAGAGATCTGCGTGGCGCGCTACGAAGCCTTCGGTACCGCCGGCCACGCCGACAAGATCAAAGTGCGCTCATTGATTGCCATGCAGGAGGCTTACGACGCCGGCGAGTTGGGGCCGCAGCCGCGGTAGATGCCCTTCCGCGACGTGGCGCCGGATGCCGCAAGCCTGCAGGCCCTGCGCGCTGCCTTGCCGCGCTTCGGGGACGAGGCCGCGGTTCCCGGACTGGACCGCTACCTGGCGTTCTACGGGCTGGAGTTCAGCCGCCAGCACGGCGTCTGCCGACACCGTGTGGGCCGTGTTGCCTCCGGTCCCTACGCACTCGCCACCCAGTGTTGGGAATTGCCCGGTGCCCGCCACACCGTGCTGCTTGTGCACGGTTTTCTCGACCACGTTGGCCTTTACCGTCATATCATCGGGCATGCCCTGGAGCGTCAGTGTAATGTCATCGCCTTCGACCTGCCCGGGCATGGTCTGTCGACAGGGACTCCGACGGCGATCAATGATTTCAGCGAATACGCCGATGCCATCCAGGCTGTACTCAATGCTGTCGACCTGCCACCGCTGCCGCTGCAGGTGGTGGCCCAGAGCACCGGAGGCGCCGCGCTGGTCGCCTACGCCCGGCAGTGTGCTGCCTGGCCGTTCACCGGTACGGTTCTGCTGGCACCGCTGTTGCGTCCCGCTGGCTGGCAGCGCGTGCGCGCGGCCCACGCGCTCATCCACCGCTTTGTTGACAGCGTCCCACGTGGCTTTGCACAGAATTCCTCTGACGCAGCGTTTCTCGCCTTTGTACGCGCTGATCCGCTGCAGTCGCGGCGCATTCACGTGAGCTGGGTTGGTGCCCTGCGCCGCTGGCTGGCGGAGCTGCCCATTGCCGATCTCGGCGTCGGTCCGGCGCTGCTGGTGCAGGGCGATGCCGACGGTACGGTGGACTGGCGCTTCAACCTGCCGCGTTACGGCCAGCTGTTTCCGGGGTTGCGGATCGAGCTGCTGCACGGGGCCGGGCACCAGCTGGCGAACGAGTCCGCTGCGTTGCGGGCGCGCTACTTGAGGCAGGTGGATCGGTACTTGGGGTGGGGTTGAATGTTCTCGCCATCACCCCCCCGCGAGATTGAGAAACTTCTGCACCCCGTCAAAGAACATCTGCACCGAAATGATCACCAGGATCATCCCCATCAAGCGCTCCATGGCGAGCAGGCCGCGGGCGCCCAGGGCCTTGAGCAGTAGCGGCGCCATCATCAGCAGCGCCGCACACACGCCCCAGGCCCCGACAACCGCAATGGTCCAGTCCATCATCCGGTCCGGATCCTTGTGTACCAACAGCATGGTAATCGCCAGCGCGGAGGGCCCGGCGACCATGGGAATCGCCAGCGGTACGATAAACGGTTCGCCATCCGGCGTGTCCCCCATCAGGCCATAGGGCGACGGGAATATCATGCGCAGTGCGATCAGGAACAGGATGATGGCACCGGCAATGCTGATCGACTCCTGTCGCAGGTTCAGCATGTCGAGCATGGCGGAGCCGGCGTAGAGGAAGAGCAGCAGCACGACCAGGGCGATGACCAGTTCGCGGAAGATCACCCACTGACGGCGTCGCGGCTCAACATCCTTCAGCACCGAGAGGAAGATGGGCACGTTGCCCAGGGGATCCATCACGAAGGCGAGGGTGACAAAAGCAGAAATGGTATCCATGTGAACTCCGAAAAAGCAGCGTCCAGTGTAACCCGTGTGGGGCGCCAGGCAGTAGGGGCGCATCACCTGAGTCCCGGTGCTATGCTGAAACCATGTAACGCGGGAGGGATGTGACGTGGGACAGTCTATAAATGCGCTTTTGCGTGGCACAGCGCTCGCCGCCGCGGCGCTGCTCAGCGCCTGTGCAGCGCAGCCACCGGTGGAGCGAGCAGTGGCGGTAGCACAGGGCGAGCTGCTTTCCGGCGCGCGACTTGGCGTGGCCGCGACCGCCCGCCCGCCGACGGCCGCGCTGACGGCGGTTAACGATGAGATGCGTGTATTTCTGCGCCAGCATGTACCCTCCGGGCTTGGCCCCACCCAGACCATCGAGCGGATACTGCAGGCGATTCTGGATGACGGCCTGCAGTTGCGCTACGACAATTTCCGCACCCTCACGGCCCAGGAGGCTTTCTACAGCCGAGAGGGGAACTGTATGTCCTTTACCAACCTGTTTATCGCCCTGGCGCGCGAGGCAGGCGTGAAGGTGCATTACCAGGAGGTGGAGATCCCGCCGTCGTGGACTGCGGAGGGCGACACCTGGCGCTACAATCTGCACATCAATGCGCTGGTCAAGCTGCCGGGCGCCGAGCAGGTGGTGGACTTCAACCTGGGAGATTACGATCCCGAGCTGCACCGGCGCGTCCTGAGTGACGAGGAGGCGCTGGTGCGCTATCACAACAACATGGGTGTGCACTGGATGACCGAGGGAGAGCGCCAGCGGGCCTTCCTGCACTTTCGGGAGGCGCTCTCCCTGCGCCCACGCACTGCTCATGTGTGGACCAATCTCGGTACCCTCTACCGGCGCGCCGGTGACCTGGCCGCTGCGGAATCGAGCTATTTGCGCGCCGTCGATCTCGCCGACGATGCCGCCGCCAACAGTAATCTTGCGCGCCTTTACGCCCAGCTCGGTGAGCAGGCATTGAGTGACTGGTATCGGAACCGCGTGCAGCTGTTCCGGCAGCAGAACCCCTATTATCTGTTGCACCTTGCGCAGGGAGCCTATGCGACAGGCGACTATCCCGCGGCGCAGCGCTTGTTGCAGCGAGCCATTCGCAAACAACCCGATGAGCATGAATTCTATCGCCTGCTGGGTCTCACCGACCTGCAGCAGGGCGATCTGCGTGCCGCTGCGGATCACTTCGCCGCTGCGCTCGCGCACGCCGATGCCGAGGCCGGGGCACGTTACCGGCACAAGCTGGAGCTGCTGGCAGGGCAGTGATCTGCACAGGTTGCGCAGAATTGCGTTGGACCCTCTGGTAAACTTGGCGCTTCAGGAGTCGGGTCGGCGTTGGGGGTGTTAATGAAGCTAGTGCAATCGGGGGTGTGCGGCAGCGCGGAGTCTCCCTGCGTCGGTGTGTGCGCATGAGCGGCGCACCCCAGCAACGCCTGCAGTCGGCCCTGGAAGCACTGCGTGCCGGGCGCGCCGCTGAGGCGGAAGCACTGCTCGATGAGCTGACCCGTGGCGGTGAGGCAGCGGCCTCAACCTGGCTGGCACTGGCCTTCGCCCGCGTCAACCTGGACCGGGCAGAGGATGCACTGCTGGCCGTAGACCGCGCCCTGCAGCTGGAGCCGCGCAATATTCGCGCCCTGCTGTTCAAGGCTGATCATCTGGATCGACTGGGCCGTGAGCGGATAGCGCTGAGCTTCTATCAGGGTGCCTTGCGCGTTGCCGCCAGTATGGCGCAAGTACCTGAGGATGTGAGGCGCGGGCTGGCGCGCGCGGAAGAGGTCTGCGACCGCTGGGCCGCGCACTACGAGAACTACCTGTTGGAGAATCTGGAGCAGGCGGGGTTTACCCGCTCAGAATTTCCGCGCTTTGCGGAATCCCTGGATATCGCCTGTGGCAAAGCGCCCGTGCAGCTGCAGCAGCCCACCCGCTACTATTTCCCCGGCCTGCCGCAACGCACCTTCTATCCTCGCGAGATGTTTCCCTGGGCGGCGGCGCTGGAAGCCCAGACCGCGCAGATCCGCGACGAGCTGCTGGCCGTCATGAGCGGCGACGGTTACTTTCAGCCCTACCTGGAGTCCAGCCCCGACCAGCCACGGCTGAATACCAGCCGCAATCTGGACAAAATGGATTGGAGTGCCTGTTACCTGTGGCGCGACGGATTGCGTGTCGAGGCGCTGGCGGAGCACTGCCCGGTGACCTTCGCCGCACTGGACGCTGTGCCCCTGTGCCGCGTGCCAGGGCAGATGCCCTCGGCGCTGTTTTCGCGTCTGGCGCCGGGTGCACGTATTGAGCCGCACCACGGTGCCGTCAACACACGGCTCATCTGCCACTTGCCGCTGGTGGTGCCCCCCCAGTGCGGCGAACTGCGGGTGGGCAACGACCGGCGCAGCTGGCAGGAGGGCGAGTTGCTGGTGTTTGATGACACCATGGAGCACGAGGCCTGGAACGAGAGCCGGGATGAGCGTGTGGTCCTGTTGTTCGACATCTGGCGGCCCGAGCTCAGCGAAGCCGAGCGGCACTGGGTGTCGGCCATGCTGCAGGCCGTGAAGGCCTACGAAGCCCTGTGACGGCGCGGGGCCCTGCCAGTCATGCCGGTGCCTGGGATACCTACTGGCGCGGTACCCGGGAGAATGCAGCACACCGCGAAGGCGGCCCCCAGGAGCCAGTGCTCGAGGCGTTCTGGGCTACCTTCTTCCAGACTGCATTGGCCGCAAGCAAACAGCCGGCGCTGCTTGACCTCGCCTGCGGCCACGGCGCGGTCACCGGTCATGCCCTGCAGGTGTCACCGTCCCTGGCACCCTGTTGCAGTGATTACTCGCTCAGCGCCCTGCAAGGGCTGCAACAGCGCTACCCGGGTGCGCGCTGTGTGGTGGCCGATGCGGGTCATACGCCGTTTGCGGACGCCACCTTCGATCTGGTGGTCAGCCAGTTTGGCGTCGAGTATGCGGGGCCGGAGGCACCGTACGAGGCGGCCCGGCTGGTCGCTCCAGGCGGCACGCTGGCCTTGCTGGTGCACGTGGAAGGCGGGGCGATTTACCGCGAGTGCGCGGACAACCGTGATACGGTGCTGGCCCTGCGAGCGCTGAACATTCTTGGTCTGGCGCGGGCGGCGTTTGATGCGGGCTTTGCTCTGAATGCGGGTACCGGTACTCCCGAGGCTTTCAAGGCGGCGGAACGGGCGTTCACACCCGCCGTGAGAGGGCTGGAGCAGCTGTTACAAACTCGCGGCGCGCAGGCGGCCGGGGGCCTTTTGCAGCAGCTTTATGCCGATATTGCACACATGTACCGGCGCATGTCGGCCTATGCGCCCGAGGATGTGCGCAACTGGCTGGGCGGGATGGAGGGAGAGCTCACAGCCTATGTCGGCAGGATGCAGTCGATGCTGGACGCAGGCTTTACCCGCGCCGACATGGATGCCCTGGCGCAGCGCCTGAGCGCAACAGGTTTCAGCCTGCGCGAGCTATCGCAGCTGCGGGTGTCGGAACAGGCGCAGGCGGCAGCCTGGGTGCTGGTGGCGCAACGCCGCTGAGCGCACGGGCGCAGCGGCGTCAAATACGTTGCAGGGGCGTATCAACCGCCGCTGGGGCTGGCGCTCTGCGCACTGTTGTTCTGGATGGCGTTGGTCGCGTCGCGACTGTCCATGGATTCCTGTTTCCATTGTGCGTCGGTCTTGCAGACCCGCGTGCCCAGCCGAGTACCGGTTTTGATGATGGTGCGGCAGGTCAGGTTGTCAGTGCTGGCAACGGCCTCGGCCGGCGCGCTGGCATCGGCGGTGGCTGAGGGGCTGGTGCTCGAGCAGGCCGCGAGCAGGGCCAATGCGGCGCCGGCTGCGCAGAATGTGAGGGAACGTTTCATATTTGTCTCCTGAGTGACTGTTCAGTCTCCACTGTGTCGTTCTGCAGGTCAATCCGCCTCCTGCGGACTTGCCTGAAAACGTTATAAAGAAAAAGCCCGGCACGAGGCCGGGCTGGGTCTTGCACCCTTGTGCGGCCGTTGCCGGCCGCAGAAGGGGAGTCGCTTAGAAGCTGACGCTGACGCCGACGAACATGTAGCGACCGAGTGCGTCGTACATGCCGGGGAAGACGTTACCGTTACCGTTGATAGACGGTCCGGCAGCGTTGCCCGCGATCGGCGGCTCTTTGTCAGTGATGTTGTTGATACCAAGGCGCACAGAGGCGTTCTCGGTAACATCCCAGGTACCGGCCAGGTCAAGGTAGTTGACGGAAGGCAGGTCCAGGTTACCGTTCAGGTCGGTCACTGAGCTGATGTGGCGCCAGTAGGCACTTACCGCCACGTCCCAGGGAGTCATCCACGTCGCGCGCAGGTTGTTGCGGAAGTCAGGTGTGGGGTATCCACACTCGCCGCCCCAGTTACCTTTGCAGTCAACAACCGGTGCACCTTCGAGCTCCTGCTGGTCCCAGGTGTCGATGATGGACATGGTGTTGTTGAATGACAGGCTACCCATATCACCGATGGTCACATCGTAGTCAACGATCACGTCCCAACCGGTCACTTCCTCAATGGCGAGGTTGTCCAGCAGGGCCACGATCTGACCACTGGAACCGACTTCGGAGCCAATCCACAGGTCACCGCGCGTGGCGTTACGCTTCACGTTCTCGCAGAGCGCGTCGTTGCCATCCAGACACTGGTTGAGGATGAACTCGGGGCCCAGGTTGTTGATGCCCTTCTCGATTTCGATTGAGTAGTAGTCAACGCTCAGCACCAGGCCGTCAACGAACTCGGGCGACCAGATAAAGCCTACCGAGTAGGTATCGGACTCTTCCGGCGCCAGTTCGGTGTTACCGCCCTGCAGGTAGTTGTACTGGCCCGCGAAGGAGTTCAGGATGTTGCCGTACTGGGCAGCAGTCACCCCGGTGCGGGCGCAATCTTCCAGGCTACGCTCGGGGGTGGGGCCGCCACAGGGGTCCACGTCCATGTCGAACAGGTTCAGGCCCTGGGGCAGGAACAGTTCGCGGATGTTGGCAGCACGCACGGCGCGCTGGTAGCTGGCACGCAGCTTCACGTCCTGGTTGATTGCCCAGCCGCCGCGCACACCGTAGGTATCCGTGGTCACGCCGGTAGAGTAATCGGAGTAGCGGTAACCCAGGTCCAGGGTGATTTCCTCGGCGAAGGCAGCGCCTTCCACCAGCGGAATGCTGGCTTCCATGAAGTATTCAGTGACGTCGTACTCACCGTTAACTGCATTGGTCGCGCCACCCTGGCCAGCACCCAGGCCGAGGCGGAAGCCTTCGTCCGGGTTGAAGTCCAGCGTTTCCTTGCGGTACTCGGTACCGATGACCACTTCCACGCCGTTGTTGGCGGAAGGCAGCTTGAGGCCGTAGTCGCCCAGGCTACCTGCAACGAACGCGTTGAACACTTTCTGCGTGGTGGTGCCGCGAGCAAACAGCGGCAGTGTCAGGTATTCTGCAGCTGCGGGGTCAACCGCACCAGTTTCCCAGATGTTCCAGGGCACACAGTTCGTATCGCTGCCGTCAACCACAGACTGACAGGTGATATTGCCGTCGTCGTCCAGTACCGCATCCAGAGCGTTGCGGATTTTGGCGTTGGACAGGTCGTTGTTGTAGGTGTTTTCCATGCTGACTTCTGAGTAGAGGCCAGACACGTCATAACGCCAGGTCTCGTTGATGTCGCCACGGAAGCCGAGCACACCGCGGAAAGAGGTGTGACGCAGGTCCTGGTTACGCGGGCCGCCTTCAACGTTACGACGCAGAACAACCACATCCTGCGTGTCGCCCGGGCCGAGACCGTTGGCGCCGCAGATCACGCCAACCTGCTGGTCGGACAGGAACGGGTTGTCACAGGAGATCGGCACGTTCAGGCCGAACGCGCCAGAGGGCGCGATCTGAGCGTTGCTCTGGTTGTCCATGAACATCAGTTCGGTGTAGGTCTCTACGTGTTCGTTGATCTGGTAGCGACCAAAGGCACCGGCTGTGTAACGCTCGTCGGGGCGCTGGTAGTAGTTCAGCGGGCCGTAGTTGTACACCTCGCTGGGCTGTACCAGTTCGTTGCCGACAACACGGTAGGGATCGGCGGTGCCAACAATAAAGGTACCTGCGGCGCTGGTGCCGGAACCGAAACAGCCGCTGGCATCGTTGTTCAGGGCGCAGGCGCTGTAATCGCGCGCGCTCTGTAGCACGGCGTCGATTTCACGGTAAGTAGCGTAAGCCGTTACGTTGCCGCGGCCGTTGTCGAAGTTGCCACCCATGACCAGCGACCAGTTCTGGATTTCGCCGTCGGTGTTGCTGCCATCGGGGAAGGGGAAGCCCGCATCGCCAACGATCTGCTGGATGCCGCCGTTGTCGTTGTCGTGCTGGTACTGGCTGAACTGGTAGTCGAACTGCACGCCTTCGAAGTCGTCAACCATCACGAAGTTGACAACACCCGCGACCGCGTCAGAACCGTAGGTAGCGGAGGCACCACCGGTCAGTACTTCAACGCGCTGGATCAGGGCTGCCGGGATCTGGTTGATGTCGGCGCCGGTACCGCCCTGCAGCGGTGAGCCGGCGGGCAGGCGACGGCCGTTGACCAGTACCAGGGTACGCTCGTCACCCAGGTTGCGCAGGTTCAGGGTAGCGGTACCCGTTGCGCCGTTTGAGGTGGATGAGTTCTGGTTGGAGTAAACCTGTGGCAGGTTCTTCATCAGGTCTTCAACACGGGTGGTGCCCTGGAACTTGAATTCCTCGGCATCGACCTGCGTGACCGGGCTGGCGGAAACCAGGTTTGCCCGCTGAATACGTGAACCGGTGACAACCACTTCTTCCAGCATCAGCTGGTCGTCCTGGGCGTTGGCTACAGTCGGCATTACCGCCGCTGCGCTCATGCCCAGGGCAGCTGAAACTGCCATGGTCAGACGATTTTTCCTTAACATATCAATACCCCTGTACTTGACTGTAAGCATGCTAATCCGGTGGCCGATGCCACTGGAGACGAACATTAAACGAATTCAGCGGCCGGTTCCTCAGAGTTCCATGTCACTTTTGTGACTTATTTACGAAAAATGCCGGGAACTCGGCAAATTACCAGAAATGACCTGACCAAATGCAAGCAGGTGGCTGAAATCCAAGCAATTTCAGCGGCGGTAGCCGGGTGACGTCCTAGCGTACGCGGCTCACCCCTACGGTCTTGTCGGTGGAGGTCACCGTCATCCGATAAAAGCCGAGGAAGTTCTTGTCGATGACCACCGCGGTGTCCTCGCCCCGGTGCATATAGCGCCCGGGCAGCCGCTGGCGCCAGACCTGCCCGTTATCGAGGTAAAAGAGGGTTTCCCCCGACCAGCCGTCGAAGGGCGGCTTGATGTTGGCCTCGATACGGATGGACTCGTCGGCAGCGATCACTTCCGGGTTGCTGCGCAGCAGGGTGGGCGCTTCCGCGGCGGTGTAAGTGACCAGCCAGCGGTTCAGGGCGGCGCGCTCGGCGTCGCTGAGTTTGTCGAGGCCGGCGGCCTGGTACTCCTCGCTGGACATGAGTTTCTCGACGCCGGGAAATTCACCCTCCGGTCCAGTCGCCAGGGCGGGCACGCTGCAGGCAACGGTGAGGAACAGGAGGGAAAGGAGGGCACTGCGCATGGGTTCTACTCCGGGATCAGAAGCGCTGGCTGATACGGGTGTACCAGAAGCGCCCCTTCAGTTCGTGGGTACGGGCGTCGATGTTATCGTTAAATGCGGATGCCGCCAAAGGCGCCGCAGCATCGAACAGATTGTCGATACCGAGTGTCACACGCAGTCCCGACAGCACATCAAAGACGTAGCTGACCTGTATGTCGTGCACGGTCCAGCTGTCAATTTCCCGGGTCTGCGTGGTTCCGGGGAGGACCTCGTCCATGGCACTCACGTGGTGAATATCGTAGCTCGCGAGCCAGCGATCGCGTTTCCAGCGCAGGCCGAGCTGGCCCTTCCACTCGGGTATGCCGCCGAGGCCCTCGGACGCCTCGTCGCGGAAGGTGCCGGCGAGGTCTATCTGTGGCCCGCCATCGCCGGGCTGGGAGAGGTACTCGTGAATCCAGGCACCGCTGCCGGTGACCGAGACCTGACCCCAGGGCTGGTCCGGGAAGTAGTAGGCCAGGCTTAAATCGGCACCGCGTACCCGGCGCTTGCCGAAATTGATGTTGTTTGCGGTGACCCGGACGAGATTCCCCAGCGCGTCGCGGGTGACCTGGTCGGCGAAGGCGCCGGTGGCCGCATTGCGGTCGACAAGTGACTGCGCGCTGGAGCTGACCACGTCTTCCTGGCGGATTTCGAAGTAGTCGAGTGATGCCCGCAGCCCGGGTATCACGACCGGTGTCCAGATGGCCCCGGCGCTTACGGATTCGGAGGTTTCCGGGTTCAGGTCCGGGTTGCCACCCTTGACGGTGAGAAACTGGTTGCGGGTAGCGTCAGCCAGTTGCGTGCAGCCCGGTAGCTGGCCCACGTTGGCGGCGATAGTGCAGGGGTCGGCGATAAAGGCCTGTTGCTCGCTGTTGCCCTCGTAGAGCTCGCTCAGGCTGGGTGCACGGAAGCCGAAGGCATAGCCGCCACGCAGCGTCAGCGAGGGCCCGAGCTGCCATTTCAATCCGACCTTGGGGTTGGTGCTGCTGCCGAAGTCGCTGTAGGCGGAGTGACGGATGGCAGCTTCCAGCTGCAGGTTGCGCCCACCGCTGGCGTTACTCCACAGCGGCACGCGGCTCTCCGCGTACAGTTCCAGTATCTTGCGTTCCCCCCGCGTGGGCTGGAAATTGGTGGCGCCAATGGTCCCGATCGAGGCCAGCCGCTCGTCCGGCACTTTGGAGGTCGATTCGTGGCGGAATTCCAGGCCCAGCGCGAGGTCACCCCGGCCCGCTGGCAGATTCAGCAGCGCGTTGCTGAGGTTGAGTGCCGCGCTGGACAGGGTGGTGTCTCCCCGGGTATGCCCATCGAGCCGCAGGTAGTCCACCTGCTCGGCGCCGATGCTCCCCGCCGGCCCCATGATATCCACGGGCACACAGCCATCGATATCGGCCCCCTGGCAGCCGGCGGCCGGTCCCAGTGCCCGCCGCAGGCGGTTGGCATCGACCAGGTTGGTGGCGGTTTCCCGAGCCTGGCTGCGACTCCAGTTCACGCCGATATCCCAGTGCCAATCGGCGTAAAGGCCCTCCACAATGGCGCTCAGGCGGCCGACGCGTGATTCGTTCAGCTGCAATCTTCCGGGAAACTCGAGCAATCTGCGCCTGACATCTGTTATTTCCTGGTCAAAGTCGTTGTAGATGTTGTCTGCGGCAACGCTGATCGGATCCTGCTCGAAGCCGGTGAACAAGGGGGTAGGTGCCAGGGTGGCACGGGCGTTGGTTTGCAGGTAGGTGGCCTCGAGCTGGGCGGTCACCTGTTCGCTAAGGTCCCGGGTCACGCTCGCATACACGCTGCTGCGGCGCAGCGGGACAACGGCGGAAGTAAATGCCTGGTAGTCGAACAGGTCTTCACTGCCTGCGGGTCGGTAGCCGGCGCCGTCGGCGATCAGCGAGCTGCCATCCGGGAGGACCACGCGCGCGTCCGGGGTGGCGCTGGAGCGCAGATCGGTGCCTCCCAACCGCCGCGTATCCGCGCTGCGTGATACCGCCCGGTCGCGGCTGAACAGCGGCTCCTGCTCGTAGTGCGAGGCGCTGACAAACAGCCCGCCACCCTGGAAACTGGTGCCGTACTGCAGCGTCTGTGCCGTGGTGGTGAGGTCGCCGCGGCTGCTTTCCCCAACGTATGATTCCGCCAGAAACCCGTGGAAGTCGCGCTTCATAATGATATTGACCACGCCCGCGATTGCATCCGAACCATAGATCGCGGATGCGCCGTCCTTGAGTATCTCCACGCGCTCGACGGCGGCCGGGGAAATGCTGTTCAGGTCTACGGATTCGCCGGCCAGCCCGTCGTTGGCGATGCGGCGCCCGTTGATCAGGATGAGTGTGTTGCTGGCCGGAAGTCCGCGCAGCGTGACGGTAGCCGTGCCATCACCGCCATTGGAGATGGCGGTGCTGGTCGAGTTGCCGATGACCGCCGGGACGAAACGCAGCAGTTCGCCGAGCGTTTGAGCACCGCTGCGCTCAATGTCGGAGCGCGCATACACCTCCACCGGGGCGCTGAAGCGATTGGGGTCCCGGCGTATGCGCGAACCGGTCATCCGGCTGCCATAGACGTAGGTTTGCTCCATGCCCGGCTCATAGACAGGGGGCAAAGCCTCGGTCTGTAGCGGGTCATCGCAGCGTTCACGGGGGCAGTTTACGGCGTAGATCGCCACGATGCGGTCATCAATGAGTTCCCAGCCCAGTCCGCTCTCTGCCAGCAGGCGGCTGAGGGCGTCGTCCCGTGCCATGTCGCCGACCAGCGCAGGTGCCGAGAGGTGTCCGGTGAGCCGGTCGGAAAAAACAATCGGGGTGTTGCTCTGGCGGCTGAACTGGATCAGCGCGGCGGACAGGGAGCTCTCGCGGATGTCGTAATGGTTGAGGGGTTCTGCTGCGGCGGTTTCCGGTGGCCAGCCGAATACGATGGAAATCGCCAGCCATGCCGAAACGATTCCCCGCGCGAAAAACCCTGTCGCCCGGGACGCGGCAAGCATTCTCTCACCCTGCCAGATTGATGGTCGCAACGCACTGATAATTCAGGAGAGTTTGTCGGCCAGGGGAGCTGGCCAGGCAAGGGATCGTTATATCCTACTGCGGGGCTTTCAGCAACTGCACGGAACCGTTGTTGAGGCGTACCACACGCAGTCCCAGGCTGCGCTCGAGGGCCTGTATGACGGTCTCCGGGTGGTCGAGACTGAATACGCCGGACACGGTGAGGTTGGCGACCTCGCGCTCACTGATAAGAATGCGGGTATCCGAGTAGCGGGCCAGCTCGCCGGCGAGCTCGGCGAGGGTCAGGGCCTCGGCTACGATCTCCCCGCGCTGCCACGCGGTGTAGCGTGAGGTATCCACGGTTTCGCTGGTACCGAGGCCGCCGCTGCGTGAGGTTTCCAGGTGCTCGTCGGCGCCCAGCAGTACGCTGGTCAGCGCGTTGTTGCCAACAGCGGCCGGGTTGCTCACCCGCACCCTGCCTTCGGTCACCGTGATCTCGGTGGACTCCGCGCGGCGATACACGTTGAAGGCCGTACCGATGGCGGTGACCGTCGCGTCACCGGTACTCACCGCAAAGGGCCTCTGCGGATCGTGGGCAACGTCAAAAAATGCCTCGCCTTTCACCAGGGTGAGCTGGCGCTCACCACGGCTGAACGCCACATCCAGCTGGCTGTCGGTATTCAGGGTGACGCGCGAAGTGTCGCTCAGTGTGTAGGTGGCCCGCTCCCCCTGTGCCGTACGCAGCGATTCAATGGCATCCGGACCTCGATCCAGCGGCAGCAGCACGAAGGCCAGGGCCAGTCCTGCGGCAAGCGCCGTGGCCCCGGCCAGCCACTGGCGGCGGGTTGGTCCGCTGCGCAGGGGAATGGGTTCAGGCTGCTCCGCATCGAGCGGCAGGTGCCGCACACTGCCCAGGTCGTCCCAGAGTTCCAGCATCAGGTCCATGGCCTGGCGGTGACCCGCATCGGCAGCCAGCCAGAGGGCGAATTCACGGTGATCCTGGTCGGTTGCCTCGCCACGGAAACGAGCGATCCACGCCAGTGCGGTGTCGCAATGTCGCTCGAATTCTTGTGTAAACGTCTGGCTCATCGTGTCCCCAACGCCCGCCGGTTGTAGTTTCCCGGGGTGCGGCGCTGCCCCTCAGGGGGGCGCTTGCCTGTCTTATGTCCTGTTAGTGTAACGAGGAAACGCAAAGTTCCCTCAAGTAAATTTGTCCCAATCAACCATTTTCGCCCGGCGGATACAACGCGGCGAGGCGCTTGCGGCAGTGCTGCAGCGCCTGCAGGATGTATTTCTCCACGCTGGACACGGAAACCTGCATGGCATCGGCGATTTCCCCGTAGGACAGTCCGTTGCGCCGGTGCAGCAGAAAGGCCTGGCGCACATTGACCGGCAACTCGTCTACGGCCGCCATGATAAGGCCGAGTTTCTCCCGCGCGCCAAGGATATGCTCGGGGGACGCTGCGCTGCCATTGATGTCCGGTGCCTCGCCATCTTCGGATTGCTGCCGTTCGCCATGCATGAACTGCAAATGCAGCTTGCGCCGCCGTAACTGGTCGACGGCCAGGTTGGTGGCCACCTGGAACAGAAAGGCGCGGGCGTTGTCCAGGGTTTCCGGCGAATCCAGCCGGTGCAGGCGCAGAAACGCTTCCTGGGCGACCTCGGCGGCGTCTTCCGGGCTGTCCAGTTTTCGGGCGAGATAGCGTTCCAGGGCGCCGCCATGGTCGTTGACCAGGCGCGCGAGGAACGCATTCTTGCGGTTTGCTACGACAGTGATGGCGAATCCCTCGTGGTAGCGCGGTGTGCCGGCGGGTGTGGCCTAGAATAGTACGCGACTGCGGATTGTACCGTCTATGCTGGCCAGCTTCGCCAGCGCAACGTCCGAGTATTCGGCATCGACATCGATCACCACGTAGCCGACGGCCTCGTTGGTTTGCAGAAACTGGGCCGAGACGTTGATGTCGTACTCGGAAAATACCCGGTTGATCGCGCTCATGACCCCGGGGACGTTGTGGTGGATGTGCAGCAGGCGATGGCTGCCCTCGTGCTCCGGCAGAGACACTTCAGGGAAGTTGACGGACGACGTGGTGGCCCCTGTATCACTGTAACGAGCCAGTTTCTCGGCGACTTCAACGCCGATGTTGGCCTGTGCCTCCACGGTGCTGCCGCCAATGTGCGGGGTGAGGATGACGTTGTCGAAAGCTCTCAGCGGAGAGATGAACTCCTCGTCATTGGCGCGCGGCTCAACCGGGAACACATCGATACCCGCACCGCCGAGGTGGCCGGATTCCAGGCTGGCGGCCAGGGCGTCGATATCCACCACGGTGCCCCGCGACGCGTTGAGCAGGATACTGCCCCTGGGCATCTGTGCCAGCTGCGCGGCGCCGATCATGTTGCGCGTGCCGCGGGTCTCCGGAACGTGCAGGCTGACCACATCCGATTGCGCCAGCAGTTGCTCCAGGGAGGGTAGCTGGCGAGCGTTCCCCAGGGGCAGTTTGCTCACCACGTCACAGAACTGTACCTGCATGCCCAGGCCCTCTGCGATCACACCCAGCTGCATGCCGATGTTGCCGTAGCCAACGATGCCCAGCCGCTTGCCCCGGATTTCATAGGCGTTGGTGGCGCTTTTCTGCCATTCGCCGCGGTGCGCAGCGGCATTGCGGGCTGCCACACCGCGCAACAGCAGAATGGCCTCGGCGATTACCAGCTCTGCCACGCTGCGGGTGTTGCTGAAAGGGGCATTGAACACGGCGATACCGCGACGTGTGGCGGCCGGGAGGTCAACCTGGTTGGTGCCAATGCAGAAGCAGCCGATAGCGACCAGTTTGCGCGCCGCATCCAGCACATCCTCGGTAAGCTGCGTGCGCGAGCGAATGCCGACGAAGTGTGCATCGGCGATGGCCTTCTTCAGGTCGGCGGGCGCCAGCGCCTTCTGGTGCAGTTCTATGTTGTCATAGCCGGCATTGCGCAGGGTGTCGACTGCGGAGGGGTGGACGCCCTCCAACAGCAGAAAGCGGATTTTGCTTTTTTCGAGCGACTTGGGCGCCATACGCGGTGGTGCTCCCTGGACGGTGTGCAGTGGGCGGGAATAAGCGGGCGCGTATGCTACCATACTGTGCCCTGTTTGCGTCCCCCGACCAACTCGACTGCGGAGTATCCCTGTGTCCACCATCAGCCCGGAAGTGTTGCAGGCGTTGCAAGCCTGTGTTGGCGAGTCTCGTGTCCTGACGGACGCAGACTCCCTGGAGCGCTACGGCCGCGACTGGACGCGTGTGCACACCCCCGCGCCCTCCGCCGTGGTGCTACCCAGCAGCGCCGAGGAGGTGCAGGCCCTGGTCAAGGTGGCGCTGACCCGGCAGCTGGCGCTGGTGCCTTCCGGTGGTCGCACCGGGCTCAGTGCCGGTGCGGTGGCCTGCCAGGGAGAGGTGGTCATCGCGCTCGACCGTCTGAACCGGATCGGAGATTTCAACCCGGTTGACCGCACGGTGCGCTGTGGGGCCGGGGTGGTGACGGCCCAGCTGCAGGCTTTCGCTGCGGAGCAGGGTTTGTTTTACCCGGTGGATTTTGCCTCCAGCGGGTCCAGCCAGATCGGCGGCAATATTTCCACCAATGCCGGTGGTATCAAGGTCATACGTCACGGCATGACGCGGGACTGGGTGGCGGGCCTGAAGGTAGTGACCGGTCGTGGCGAGCTGCTGGACCTGAATCGCGGCCTGGTCAAGAACAATGCCGGTTACGACCTGCGCCAGCTGATCATCGGCGCCGAGGGCACTCTCGGTATCGTTGTAGAGGCGACCATGCAGCTGGCGCGGCCCCCGCAGAACCTGACGGTGATGGTGCTGGGGGTGCCGGATATGGCCGCCGTGATGCAGGTGCTGGAAACCTGGCAGGGCGCCATGGATTTGCAGGCCTTCGAATTCTTCTCTGAACTGGCGCTGCAGAAGGTCGTGGCGCACCAGGGTCTGCAGCGGCCATTCGAGACCGTCAGCGGGTTTTATGCCCTGCTGGAGTTCGAGCAGCACACCGGGGCGGAACTCGATCAAGCCATGGCGCTGTTTGAGCACTGTATGGAACAGGGCTGGGTGGTGGATGGCGTGGTCAGCCAGAGTGTCGCCCAGGCGCAGGCGTTGTGGCGACTGCGCGAGGATATCTCGGAAACCATCTCCCGCTGGACGCCCTACAAAAACGACATTGCCACAACGATCGTGCGCGTGCCCGATTTCCTCGCAGAGGTCGAGGCCGTGGTCAACCAGGCCTATCCAGACTTCGAGATCGTCTGGTTCGGGCACATCGGCGACGGCAATGTGCACCTGAACGTGCTCAAGCCCGATGGCTTGCCCATGGCCGAGTTCCAGCAGCGCTGTGGAGAGGTGAGTCGCTGGGTGTTTGAGATCGTCCAGCGCCACGAGGGCAGCGTGTCAGCAGAGCATGGCGTCGGGCTGCTGAAAAAGGACTACCTGCACTACAGCCGCTCGGAAGCGGAAATCGCCATCATGAAACAGATCAAACAGGTCTTTGACCCCCAGGGCATTATGAATCCGGGCAAAATTTTCGACCTGTAGGCGCCGGCCTCAGCTGGCGCGCAGGGTTTCCACGCCGTTCGCTGTGCCCAGCAGCAGGATATCTGCCGGCCGCAGGGCAAACAGGCCGTTGGTGACCACGCCGGTGATATTGTTGATTTTTGCCTCCATGGCCAGCGGTTGCGGGATGGAGAAGTTGTGGACGTCAAGGATGACGTTGCCGTTGTCAGTGACCACACCTTCCCGGTAGACCGGGTCGCCCCCCAGCTTCACCAGCTCTCTCGCGACGTGGCTGCGGGCCATGGGGATAACCTCCACGGGCAGCGGAAACCGCCCCAGTGTGTGCACGCGCTTGCTTTCGTCCGCGATGCAGATAAAGGTGCGCGCCACGGCGGCGACGATTTTCTCACGCGTCAGCGCGGCACCGCCGCCCTTGATCAGTTGCAGCGCGGCGTTGGCCTCATCCGCACCGTCAATGTAGAAGTCGACCTGGTTGACGTTGTTCAGGTCACTCACCTGAATGCCGTGTTGGCGCAGCCGCGCAGCGGAGGCCTCGGAGCTGGCGACGGCGGTATTGAAGTCGCCCCGCAGGCTGGCGAGCAAGTCGATGAACAGGTTGGCGGTGGAGCCTGTGCCGATGCCGAGCACGGTGTCGCGCTCCAGATGGGGTTTGATATAGTCCAGCGCGGCCTGTGCTACCGCCTGCTTGAGCGCGTCCTGTGTCATGTTCGCCTGCCCGCTTGATGCTAAAACAGAAAGTATAAAGCATAACGGGGAGCGTCCGTCGGATATCGAAAAAACCCGCAGTGCGCCCGCAATCAGTGCTGAAAATCCGCCCAAGCTCCATTACCATGGCGGGCTGGCTTTTTACTGGATCACGCATATGCCCTCCTCGTATATCAAGCGCATTCTCGATGCTCGCGTGTACGACGTCGCGCGCGAGACCCCGGTCGACGAAGCCATGTTGATGTCGCGCCGCCTCGGCAACCGCGTGCTGTTCAAGCGCGAGGACTTGCAACCCGTGTTTTCCTTCAAACTGCGTGGCGCCTACAACAAGATGCAGAAGCTGTCCGCCGAGCAGCGCGCCTGTGGCGTGGTGGCCGCGTCTGCAGGCAACCATGCCCAGGGCCTGGCCATGGCGGCACAGCATATGGGCGTCAAGGCCACCATCGTGATGCCGCGCACCACGCCGCAGATCAAGGTCGATGCGGTGCGCAACCGGGGCGCGAGGGTGGTCCTGCACGGCGACACCTTCGACGAGGCATCCGTGTACGCGCAGAAGCTGGTGGCGGAAAAATCCATGGTGTACGTGCACCCTTTCGACGACCCGGATGTGATTGCCGGGCAGGGTACCGTCGGCATGGAGATTGTGCGTCAGCTGCAGCGGCCGCTGGATGCGATCTTCGTGCCGGTGGGTGGCGGTGGCCTGCTTGCCGGCGTCGCCGCCTATATCAAGTACGTCTGGCCGGAAACCCGGTTGATCGGCGTGGAGCCGGAAGACGCCGCCTGCCTGCAGCTGGCGCTGCGCAAGGGGCGACGCGCCATACTGCCGGAAGTCGGCCTGTTCGCGGACGGCTGTGCTGTGGCGCAGATCGGCAAGGAGACCTTCCGCGTTATCCGCAGCACGGTCGATGAGGTGATTACCGCCACCACCGATGAGATCTGCGCCGCTATCAAGGATATATTCGAGGATACCCGCGGCATTGCCGAACCCGCGGGCGCGCTGGCGCTGGCAGGCCTGAAAAAATATGTCGAAACGACGGGTGTACGGGACCAGGATCTGCTGGCGATTGTCAGCGGGGCGAACACCAACTTTGACCGGCTGCGCTATATTTCCGAGCGCACCGAAGTTGGCGAGCACCGCGAAGCGGTAATCAGCGTGACGATCCCCGAGCGCCCTGGCAGTTTCCGCACTTTCTGCAGTGCCCTCGGCCGGCGCAATATCACCGAATTCAACTACCGCTATTCCGATGCCGGGTCTGCGCTGGTATTCCTGGGCCTCTCTGTCATTCCCGGCGGCAGTGACCTGGGCGACCTGCTGCAGGACCTGGACGCGCAGGGTTACGCCACAGAAGACATGACCAACAACGAGATGGCCAAGTTGCATATCAGGCACATGGTGGGCGGCAGGGCGCCCGTGGACCTGGCGGATGAGGTCGTGTTTCGCGTGGAATTCCCCGAGCGGCCGGGGGCGCTGCTGAAGTTCCTGTCGGGCCTCGGCCAGCGCTGGAATATTTCCCTGTTCCACTACCGCAACCACGGCGCCGCCTACGGCCGCATCCTGCTCGGTGTGCAGGTGCCGCGTGCGGAGCGCAAGGCGTTTCGCGACGTGCTCGATGCCGTAGGCTATCCCTGGTGGGATGAATCCGACAATCGCGCCTACCAGCTGTACCTCGGCCAACCCCAAATGGGGCAGTAAGGGCCCGTTGATCAGGAAAATGTCGAGATTTCAATAGTTTCGGGGTTTTCTTTCGATAAATGCTAAGCTAAACTTGAAAAAATTGTGAAAAATTGCCAAAAAGATTCAGTGCAGGGCCGAAAAGAGCCCTAAAAAAGTGGAGGGCGTCAGCGATCTGTGGCTGTGTCATCCCGGGGGTGCGGTTTGGTGGCGTGCCGAGTGCGAAGCCATCTGCCGTCTTGGATTGCGAGAACTGTGTATAAAGAGTGTCGTTGTGAAGAATAAGCCCGATTTCTTCCTGTTGATTGCTGCCGCCTTCGGCATTGGCGTGTTGGTTACCATGCTGTTGCCCCTGTCCGCGAGCGACTCGGTTGCCTCACCTGCCTCGGAGTTGCAGGCCGGGGTTATCATCGAATAAGAGATGCCCGATCCTGCACGGCGCAGGCTGTCAGGCCGGACTCAGTCAAAACCCAGTGTATCGGGACATCCCAGTTCGCTCCCTCCAAGCCGGTAATCTGCTGGCATGCATAGGCGAGGCCCACACGCAGTAGACCCCCGGCGCCAGCCAGGGTGCGATCGTAAAAGCCACCTCCCATGCCCAGGCGGTAGCCGTCGCGCTGCCAACCCACCAGTGGCATAACCAGCACGTCCAGTTCCGCCGCTTCGCAGCTGCGCTGGCTGCTGTCGGGTTCGGGGATGCCGTAACGGTTGGTCTCCATCGGTTGGTCGTCCAGCCATTCGCGAAAAACCAGCGTGCGCTGTTGCGTCAGAACCGGGAGGTAGGTTCGCTTGCCCTGCTTCCGGCAGGCCTGCGCAAGGGGCCCCGTGTCGAGTTCGCCATCGTTGGGCCAGTACAGGCCGATGTGCCGCACAGCCTCCCAGTCGGGCAACGTGCGGATGTGCTCGGCAACGGCGCGTGCAGCTGCAGCCTGCTGTTCGGCTGGGACCGTCTTGCGTCGCTCGCGAAGCTGGCGTCGCAGGGCGTTGCGCGCGTCCGGTTCAGATGGCATGAGAGAGGTGGATTCCCGGCATGACGTTGACAGAGTTGCCCTGAACCCGACGGTTCAAGGAGGAGGGCCCTGTACGGTATCAGGCTTTCCGGACAACGCCGGACATGCACACCAACAGCAACGAGGAACCTCCGGGTATAGACTTATCGGCTCGAGGACTGTCTGCCTGGCGCCCATGCCAGGGATCCAGTCACCAGTATACACGATCTGGAGGGCGGGCTGGTTGCGCTCAGCCGATTTCCAGCTGCCGCAGCTGGTAGAGTGCCTCATCCACCTTGCGCTGCAGGCTGGCGACCGCCGTCGTGTCGACCGCTTCATCCCCCACCGCAGGCACCGACCCCTGCCCCGAGGCCTTGAGCAGCTCGTGGCTGATATTCAGTGCCGCCATGACCGCGATGCGCTCCAGGCCGATGACCTTGCCGGTGTCACGTATGGCGCGCATCTGCTTGTCGAGGTAGCGCGCTGAAATGATCAGTTCAGCCTGCTGGTCTTCGGGGCAGGCGACCTGGTATTCCTTGTCCAGAATGTGCACCGAAACGGTGTTGACCGTACTCACTGGCGTTGCTCCATGGACCGCAGGCGGGCGATCATTGCTTCGACTTTGTTGCGCGCCAGGTTGTTTTTACTGATGAGGTCCTCACGCTCCAGGCGCCAGCTGTCGTTCTCGCGTTTCAGGCGCTGATTTTCCCGGTTAAGATCCCGGCACAGGGCGATCAGTTCATCGATTCTGGTCTCCAGAGTCTGGAGCTGGGTATCTGCCATCACGTGCTACTTGGGCTGTCTGGATATAGCGCTTACTATAGAGCTGGCTGTGTGACAGGTCAACGCAGCAAAAGTTATTAAATTTCAATGGCCTGCCGACCTTTTCGTAGTATCCGGTGGAACTGCGGCGGCGGTTTACGCCAAAAACAGGCACTACAGGGAGTAACTTGGATGTTCGACAGGCTACCCGGCGATACCGGGCTGTTTGACTTCGACGACGTCGCCGACCAGCTGTTGGAGCAGGGGGTGTCCCTGTCGCCGGCAGAGGTACACGGCTGCCTGGTCGGGCTGCTCGCCGCGGGCCACAGCGCGGAACCGGGTGCCGGGCTCAACGCATTGAACCAGGCCCTGGACCTCGATTTGCACGGTGCCCTGGCGGATGAGGTCATGCAGCTTTACGCGCAGTGCAGCGAGGCGCTGGGGGAAGACCTGTTCGATTTCACGCCGCTGTTGGCGGATGAAAGCCACGATCTCGCGGTGCGCACGGAATCCCTCGCTGACTGGTGCCGGGGCTTTCTCACCGGCTTCGCCCGCACGGTGGCCGCCAGCGGCACCGGGGGCGAAACACTGCCCGGTGACAGCACGGAAATACTGCGCGACTTCGCCGCCATGGCCCAGGCCAGTGCGGAGGAACAGGATGAAGAGGATGAGGAAGCGGAGAATGCCTATTTCGCGCTGGTCGAGTACCTGCGCGTGGCGGCGGTGAATGTGTTTCTCGACACGCGCGCCCGGCAGGAGGACCGCGAGCGCGCACTCCAGGGCAAGCCCGATGCGCTGCACTGAATGGACCGCGGCGAAGCGCCGCGGTGTGGGGATCACGGCGTGAAAATCAGTCGACAGGAATTCGCACGGCGGCGCCAGCGCCTGATGGCCTTGATGGAGCCGAACAGTATCGCGATCATACCCGCCGCGCGCGAGCAGTTGCGCAGCCGCGATACCGAGTATCCCTTCCGTCAGGACAGCGATTTCCACTACCTGTGTGGGTTTCCTGAACCGGAGGCGGTGCTGGTGCTGATTCCGGGCCGCGGACATGGCGAATACGTGCTGTTCTGCCGTGAGCGGGACCCGACGCTGGAGCTCTGGCACGGCTATCGCGCGGGCCCTGAAGGCGCCTGCAGTGAATACGCTGCCGACGATGCCTTTCCCATTGGCGATATCGACGACATCCTGCCCGGTTTGATCGAGGGCCGTGAGCGCGTGTACTACTCCATGGGCCGCAGCGCGGATTTCGACCGTCGCATCATGGCCTGGGTCAACCTCATCCGCAGCAAAGAGGCCAGCGGCTCGGTGCCACCGGGTGAATTCACCGACCTCGACCACATGCTGCACGACCTGCGCCTGAAAAAAAGCGCCGCTGAGCTGCGCCTGATGGCCCACGCGGGGGAGATCACCGCCAGGGCCCATCGTCGCGCCATGTGCAGTGCAGCGCCCGGTGTGTATGAGTACCAGTTGGAGGCTGAATTACTGCATGAATTCGCTCAGGGCGGTGCCCGCTTTCCGGCCTATCCGTCCATTGTCGGCAGCGGGCCAAACAGTTGCATTCTGCATTACACCCAGAACGCGCGTGCGATGCGCAAAGGGGAGCTGGTGCTGATCGACGCGGGCTGTGAATATCAGGGCTACGCCGCCGATGTCACGCGCACGTTCCCGGTGGACGGCCGGTTTTCGCGGCAGCAGCGGGCGATCTACAACATTGTGCTGGAAGCGCAGCAGGCCGCCATTGCCGCGGTGCGCCCCGGCAACCACTGGAACGCACCGCACGAGGCCACGGTGGAGGTGATTACCCGCGGCCTGCGCGACCTGGGGCTGCTCGCCGGCCATGTCGCCGACCTGGTGGCCGCCGGGGCCTACCGCCCCTTCTACATGCACCGTGCGGGTCACTGGCTCGGGCTGGATGTGCACGATGTGGGTGATTATCGCGTGGCCGGCACCTGGCGGCAGCTGGAACCCGGGATGGTGCTCACGGTTGAGCCCGGTATTTACATTGCGCCGGACAATACCGACGTGGCACCGCGCTGGCGCGGGATCGGTGTGCGCATCGAAGACGATGTTGTGGTCACGGAGGACGGCTGTGAGCTGCTCACCGGGCTGGTGCCACGAGAGCCGGACGCGATTGAGGAACTGATGGCGGCGGGGCGGCGATGAGCGCCCGGGATGTCGTCATTGCGGGCGGCGGCATGGTGGGCATCAGCCTGGCTCTGGCCCTTGCCCGAAGGCTGCCCGGGCAGGTGCGTATCACGCTGGTTGAGGGTTTTACGCTGCCACCGCCGGCCGCTGCAGCGCCCGACTATCACCCCGCCTTTGACGCGCGCTCCACGGCTCTGAGCTACAGCTCCGAGCGCATCTACCGGTCCCTGGGACTGTGGCCCCTGTTGCAGCGTTGGCTGTGTCCGATAGAAACCATTCATGTTTCCAGTCGAGGCCATTTTGGCAGCAGCATTCTGCGCGGGTCGGATTATGGCTGGGGCGCCCTGGGCCATGTGGTCGAGAACGCATGGTTGGGGCAGGCCTTGTTGCATGCGCTGCGCAGCAAGAAGCGCGTGGAGCTGTTGAATCCGGCGCGTGTGACCGCAGCCAGGCCGACGCGTGAGGGTGTGGTGCTGTCGCTGGACGGAGAGGCACCCGCCACGCTGACGACTGCG
>DIAF01000035.1:0-14161 GCA_002414665.1 Halieaceae bacterium UBA5085 | reverse complement strand
CCGCCACGCTGACGACTGCGCTGCTGGTGGTTGCCGACGGCGCCGATTCGGGCCTGCGGGAAGGTCTGGGCGTCGCCGCATCGGAAAAGTCCTATCGCCAGCACGCCCTGATCTGCAACGTTGCGACCGCGGAGCCCCATGCCGGTTGCGCTTTCGAGCGCTTCACGGATGAAGGGCCGCTGGCCCTGTTACCACTGCTGCCCGCGGCGGGTGCCCAGCATCGCAGCGCGCTGGTCTGGACCTTGCCACCGGAGCGCGCGGCGCAGCTACTGGAGTGTCCGCAGGACGCGTTTCTCAGCGCCCTCCAGCAGCGGTTTGGCTACCGGCTGGGACGCCTGCAGCAGGTAGGGACACGCCACGCCTACCCGCTCACCCTGCGTCACTGCGACGAGCAGGTGCGTGCCGGTATCGCGGTCATGGGTAATGCTGCCCACGCCCTGCATCCGGTGGCGGGGCAGGGATTCAACCTGGCCTTGCGCGACATCTGGGCGCTCTGTGATGTGCTGGCGGCGGGTGTGGCGCGCGGCCAGAGCCCCGGCGATCTGGCCGTGCTACAGCAGTACCGTGCGCGGCAGCAGGCCGATCAGCGACGCACGATCGAATTCAGCGATCGCTTGCCGGCGCTGTTCATGCACAACGACCCGATGCTGGCCCTGGCCCGCGACCTCGCCCTGTCGGGGTTGGACTGGGTGGCACCACTGAAACGCGCTTTTGTGGCCCAAGCCGCCGGCCTGCAGGCACTGGAGGCCGCGCATGACTGAGCTGCCGCCCTGCCATGTGGCGATAGTCGGCGCTGGAATCGCCGGCTCGGCGCTGGCTGCGGCGCTCTCTGGCCGCGGGCTGCAGATCGTGGTGATTGAGGCTCAGGGCGATGAGCGCGCGGTGTTGCCGGATACGCTGGCACTGGAGAGTTTTGACCCTCGCGTGGTCGCGCTGAACCCCCGCTCCCGCCGCCTGCTCGGTGAGCTCGGGGCGTGGCAGGCGGTGGCTGATTACCGGCTCTGTGCCTATGATCACATGACGGTCTGGGATGCCGAGGGCACCGGATCCATCGATTTCGACAGCGCCGATGTTGGTGCTGCAGCGCTCGGTTACATTGTGGAGAACCGCGCCCTGGTGCGCGCGCTGTTGGGCAGGTTGGCGGCCTGCCCCGATGTCCGTCTGCTGGCCCCCGAATCCCTCGCCGGCTGCGAGCGCGCCGCCGATGGCGCCCTCGCCCTGACGCTGGCGTCGGGGGCGCAGTTGCGTCCTGAACTCGTGGTGGCCGCGGATGGGGCGCATTCGCGTCTGCGGGAGCTGCTCGCCTTCCGCACCCGGGAGTGGGACTACGGCCACCATGCCGTGGTAGCGACCGTGCAGGTCGAGCAGCCGCACCAGACCACCGCCTGGCAGCGCTTCCTGCCCACCGGTCCGCTGGCGTTCCTGCCCTTGCCGTCTACCCCCGACGCATCGTACTGCTCGATTGTGTGGTCGCTGGACTCCTCACGTGTGGAGAGTATCCAGGCGTTGGAGGCAGCGGATTTCTGCGTCGCGCTGGAGCGCGCGTTTGAAGGACGTCTCGGGCGGGTGCTGGGCTGTTCCCGGCGCTTCGCTTTCCCCCTGCGACAACGCCACGCGGTGGACTACGTGCAGCCCGGCGCCGCGCTGGTGGCCGATGCCGCGCACACCATTCACCCGCTGGCGGGACAGGGTATCAACCTCGGTTTGCAGGATGTGGCCGTACTGGCGGAGGAAGTCCTGCGTGCGCGGGAGCGCGGCGAGCATCCGGGCAGCATTGAGGTATTGCGCCGCTACCAGCGCCGGCGCAAGGGCGAGAACCTGGCGATGATGGCAGCGATGGAGGGGTTCAAACGCCTGTTCGAGCAGCCGGCGCTGCCCCTGCGCTGGCTGCGCAATGCCGGCATGCGCGGTGTCGATCGCGCCGGACCGCTGAAACACCAGCTGATGCGCCAGGCCATGGGGCTGACGGAATCAGTCACCCTCGAGTAGCGTACTGCCGGTTGTCCCCGACGCGGGGACAGATTGTTTTTCAGAGGTCTCCCGGTAGAATGCGCGTTTCCCCTGTCGGCCGACGCCGATCACCGTACGAGAGGACGCACCATGAGCATGACCCCGAGTGAATTGAAGTACGCGAGCAGCCATGAATGGGCGCGTCTGGAAGAGGACGGCACGGTCACGATCGGCATCACCGACCACGCGCAGGAAGCTTTGGGCGATGTGGTGTTTGTCGAAGTGCCCGGTGTTGGCGATCGACTGGCGGCCGGCGACGAGGCCGGCGTCGTGGAGTCGGTCAAGGCGGCATCGGATATCTACGCGCCCATCAGCGGTGAAGTCATCGCGGTGAACGAGGCACTGGAAGACGAGCCCGAGACGGTCAACTCGGACCCGTATAACGACGGCTGGTTTTTCCGCCTGCAGCCCGATGACACCAGTGAACTCGAGAAACTGCTGAGTGCCGAGGACTACGCCAACCACTGCGCCGACGAGTGAACACGGACCTGTTCCTGCGCCCCGGGGCCGATCGGCGCCTGGCCGCGGGGCACCTCTGGGTATTCTCCAACGAAGTCGATGTACAGCGCAGCCCGTTGCAGTCCTTTGCCGCGGGTGACCTGGTGCAGGTGCGGCGTGCCAACGGCGCCCTGCTCGGCTCTGCCTACATGGAGCCGCAATCCCTGATTTGCGCCCGCCTGTATGCCCAGGGCATTGAGCAGGCACTGTCCAGCCAGTGGCTCTCCTCCCTGGTGGCGCGGGCACTGGCCAGTCGTGAGGCGTTGCTGCCCGGTCAATGCTACCGCCTGATCTACGGCGACAGCGACGGTATCCCCGGCCTTGTGGTCGATCGTTTCGGCGAGTACCTGGTCATGCAGTTCCACAATGCAGGCATAGAGCAGCATGAGGCCGCAGTTATCGAGGCGCTGGTCAGTGTGCTGCGGCCTGCCGGCATCCTGCTGCGGGCAGACAGCCGCAGTCGTCGCGAGCAGGGCCTTGCAGATCGGGTGGAGGTGGTATTCGGTGATGTGCCCGAGGTGCTGCCCCTGCAGGAAAACGGTGTGGCGTTTGCAGCACCGGTGTTGCAGGGGCAGAAGACCGGCTGGTTCTACGATCACCGCCTGGCCCGGGCCCGCCTGCGGGACTATGCACCCGGTCAGCGCGTGCTGGACGTCTACAGCTACATAGGCGGCTGGGGCATTCAGGCAGCGGCCTGTGGCGCCAGCGCCGTACTTTGTGTCGACAGTTCGGCAACGGCCCTGGCCGGCGTGGAGGCGAATGCCCGGCTTAACGGCCTGGAAAGCAGGGTGGCGGTGCGCCAGGGGCAGGCTGCCGGTGTGCTGCAGGCCCTGCGCGACGAGGGCCGGCAGTTCGATCTGGTAATCGTTGATCCGCCGGCGTTTATCCAGAGGCGCAGGGATATCAAGAAAGGCATCAAGGCGTACCAGCGGATCAACGAGCTCGGCCTGGGTCTGCTCAGCCCTGGCGGCGTGCTGGTGTCCGCCTCCTGCTCGATGCACCTGTCACGGGCAGACCTGTTGCTGGCCATACAGGGTGCTGCGCGGCGCAATGATTGTGACGTGCGCGTGCTGGAGCAGGGCGGTCAGGGGCCGGATCATCCCGTGCACCCGCTGATTCCCGAAACCGAGTACCTGAAGTCGGTATTCTGCCGGCGGCTCAGTCCCGCAGGGATATAACCGGCCAGCCGGCGGCTATCGCGTGGGCCCTGAGAGTCGCGTCGGGGTCCACGGCGACTGCGAAGTCGACGCACTCCAGCAGGGGCAGGTCGTTGTGCGAGTCGCTGTAGAACCAGCTGCCAGCGAGGTCCAGCTGCCTGCTTTCCAGCCAGGCTTGCAGGCGCAGTACCTTGCCCTGGTGATAGGACGGAATACCCGTGGGTTCGCCGGTGTAGCGACCCTCCACCAGTTCGGCTTCACAGGCCAGCAGATCGCTGATGCCCAGTGCATCCACAATGGGCCGTGTGATGAAATGGTTGGTCGCCGTAATCACCAGCAGATGGTGTCCCTGTTCGCGGTGGTTGGCGATCAGGCCGCGCGCGCGGGGCAGCATGATGGGCTCGATTTTCTCACGCATGAATTGCCGGTGCAGGGGCGCCAGCTCCTCGGGTGAGCGCCCGCGTAGTGGACCCAGTGCGAAGCGCAGGTAGGCTTCGATATCCAGCGTGCCGGCCTGGTAATCGCGGTAGAAGCGCTCGTTGTCCTCGGCGAAGCGGCTGCTGTCCACCAGGCCCTGTTCACAGACGAACTGACCCCAGAGGTGGTCGCTATCACCCTTTATGAGCGTGTTGTCGAGGTCGAAAATGGCAAGTGTCATGGCGCGCTCCAGGCAGGGCGCGAGAATAGCGTGCTGTGCCGGCAGAGTAAATTTCTCAGACACAGGAAAGTGTGGAACAATAGTCGGTCGCATAATAAGGATGGTATCCGGTGATCGATTCAGAGGGATTCAGGCCCAACGTCGGGATCATACTGGCCAATGACGCGGGCCAGCTTCTGTGGGCGCGCCGTATTGGCGGCCGCGATGCCTGGCAATTTCCCCAGGGGGGTATCAACCCTGGCGAAACGCCTGAAGAAGCGCTGTACCGCGAGTTGCACGAGGAAGTCGGCCTCGGCCCCGAGGCGGTCAATGTGGTCGCAGCGACCCGTGGCTGGCTGCGCTACCGCCTGCCGCGGCGCTTTGTGCGCAAGGACCAGAACCCGGTGTGCATTGGCCAGAAACAGAAATGGTTTTTGCTCCACCTGCGTGCTGCCGACGAGGCCGTGTGCCTCACGGCGAACCACAAACCCGAGTTCGACCACTGGCAATGGGTGAGCTACTGGTACCCCCTGAACCAGGTGGTGTCGTTCAAGCGTGAAGTCTATCGCCGCGCACTCAAGGAACTGGCGCCGCCGCTTGCACGTCTCACGGATGCGCACAGCTGATGGCAGCCATGATGCTCGAGACGCTCCGCAACATTGTGCAGGAGGTGAACGCCGCCGAGGGACTCAATGATGCCTTGCAGATCATCGTCAAGCGCGTCCGGGACGCCATGGGTACCGAGGTCTGCAGCGTCTACATGCGCGATGAGGCCAGCGGACGGTTTGTCTTTCGCGCCACGGAAGGCCTGAACCCTCTGCAGGTGGGGGAGGCCAGCCTGGCGCCGAGTGAGGGCCTGGTCGGCCTCGTCGCCCAGCGGGAAGAACCGGTCAACCTCGAGGACGCAGAGAGCCACCCCAGTTTCCAGCTGCTGGAAGGTCTCGGCGAGGAGCCTTTCCACGCCTTTCTGGGCGTGCCCATCATTCACCAGCGCGACGTGCTGGGGGTGTTGATCATACAACAGGCCAAACGGCGTCGTTTCGACGAAAGCGAGGAAGCCTTTCTGGTGACCATGTCAGCGCAGCTGGCGGCCGTCATTGCCCACGCCCGGGTCACCGGTGCGGTGCAGGAGGAATTGCTCGGGGGCGCCGCGGCCCCGGCGCGTATCAACGGCATACCCGGCGCGCCGGGTGTGGCGATTGGCACTGCGGTGGTGGTCTCGCCGGTTGCTGATCTCTATGCGGTGCCGCGCAAGACCGCCAGCGATCGGCGCCAGGAACTGCGTGCTTTTAAAGCGGCGCTGGCCAGTGTTCGCGCCGATATCCAGGGTGTCTCCGACAACCTGCGCGGGGAGATGAGCGCCGAGGACCACGCCCTGTTCGACGTATACCTCGGCATCCTCGACGACTCGGCCATCGGCGGCGAGGTGGCGAGCCTGATCAAGGCCGGGCAATGGGCGCAGGGCGCCTTGAGCGAAGTGATGATTCGCCACATTCGCCATTTCGAGCGCATGGAGCACAGTTACCTGCGCGAGCGTGCGGTGGATGTCAAGGACCTGGGTACGCGAGTGCTTGCTTACCTGCAAGACGCTGCTCGCTCTGAGCAGGTGGTTTATCCGCCGCAGACGATCCTGGTGGGCGAGGAGCTGACCGCGTCCTCCCTCGGCGAGGTGCCCCGGGAGCAGTTGGCAGGGCTGATTTCGGTGCGCGGCTCAGGCAATTCTCACGTCGCCATTCTCGCGCGGGCCATGGGCGTGCCCACCGTGATGGGCGCGGTCGACCTGCCCTACACCCGCCTGCAGGACCGGGAGCTGGTGGTCGATGGCTACAACGGCATCGTGCACCTGAACCCACTGCCGGAGGTGCGAGCGCGGTTTCAGGAAGTGGTGGACCAGGACCGCGCCGTCTCCCGCGATCTGGAGTCCCTGCGCGACCTGCCCTGCGAGACCCTGGACGGTCACCGCCTGCCGCTGTGGGTCAACACCGGGCTGATGGCCGATGTAACGCGTTCCCTGGAGCAGGGCGCGGAGGGTGTCGGCCTGTACCGCACCGAAGTACCGTTTCTGCTGCGGGACCGTTTCCCCAGCGAGGAAGAGCAGCGGCAGATCTACCGGGAGCAGCTCGCCGCCTTTGCCCCGCGTCCGGTCACCATGCGCACCCTGGACATCGGTGGCGACAAGGCGCTGCCGTATTTCCCGATAGCGGAAGACAACCCCTTTCTGGGCTGGCGCGGCATCCGCGTCACGCTGGACCACCCGGAGATTTTCCTGGCACAGGTGCGCGCCATGCTCAAGGCCAATGCCGGCTACGGCAACCTGCGCATCATGTTGCCCATGATCAGCAATATCGCGGAATTCGAAGAAGCCCTGGCGCTGATCCATCGCGGTCACCGGGAGATCGTGCAGGAGGGTACGGAGGTGGCCCTGCCGCCCATCGGTGTGATGGTGGAGGTGCCGTCCGCCGTGTATCAGGCACGGGCCTTGGCGCGGCGCGCCGATTTCCTCTCGGTGGGCAGTAACGACCTGACTCAGTACCTGCTCGCTGTCGATCGCAACAACGCCCGCGTTGCCGGCCTTTATCACGCGTATCACCCGGCGGTGCTGCAGGCGCTGTGTATGGTCGCGGATGCCGGCGCCGCAGAGGGCAAGCCGGTGAGCATCTGCGGTGAGCTCGCCGGCGACCCCCTGGCAGCGGTGCTGCTGATGGCCATGGGCTACGAAGTGCTGTCGATGAATGCCACGGCCCTGCCGCGGGTCAAGAAGTCCCTGCGCAGCCTGACCCACGCCGAGGCGCGCGAATTGCTGGCAGAGATCATGTTGCTGGAGCACGCCGAGGCGGTGCAGTTGCGTCTGCACGCCTTCATGGCCGCGCACGGCCTGCAACAGTTTATCCACGCCCCCCTGGGCTGAGTGCCGCGGCGAACCGGTAGTCATTGCGCCCGGCCTCTTGCCCGCCGTGGTCAAACCGGGTTTCCCGCCAGGCGATAGTGGTCTCGGCCCCTTTGCCCGCACGCTGTATCGTCAGTGACGTGGTGGCCCGGGTGCCGTAATCGGGGGTGACGATGAATTGCGCAGAAAGTCTGCGGTCCATGCGCGCCCCGTGCTCCGACGGATGCAGGGCGTGCTCGGGCGCGAGGCTGCGGTCTGCGACGGCGGCCTGCAGGGCGTCGTGGTCCAGGGTGCCGGCATCGATCAGCGCCGCCAACCGTGAGCGTGCGCGCAACAGCTTGGGCCAGGGCGTGTCCAGGCGTTCATTGCTCAACCCGTAAACGCCGGGTGGCAGGGGTCTTGCGGGCTCGTCGCCCAGGCGATTGCTGTAGTACCAGAGTTCCTCCACGGTCCCGACCAGCAGATTGAACCCCGCGTAGTCGTCCCCGGCAGCGGCCAGACTGCGCAGATAGTCCTCCGGCGTGGTTTCCCCCGTGAGGAAATTGACCGCGAGTTCTCCGCGGGAGCGCGCGGCCGGTGCGGTTTGCGCGGGGTCGCGGAAGTTGGTGACCGCGGCAAAGCGCCCGCTCCGCGTTACGCCCATCCAGGTGCCGCCAGCCTCCAGATCGCGCCCTGCCAGCATGGCCGGGTGCTCCTGCCAGAATCCGGCTGCGGCGGTGGGCCGGCGGTAGAATTCGTCCCGATTGGCCGCGAGCACCAGCGGCGCATCAGTGAGGACTTTCCAGCCAAAAGCAATCAGGCACATGCCGTGTCCTCCCTAATCCTGCTGATCATCGTGCCACCTGCAGGGAGAATTGTGAATCGCGCGCGTGTACCGGATAATGCCCGCTCGCTCCCCCGGCGAGCGACAGTGATGGCCCGTCGCCATACGCTGCGTCCTTTACTCTGGAACAACGCCATGTTGCCTTACCCTGATATCGACCCTGTAGCCGTTTCTCTGGGACCGATCCAGGTGCACTGGTACGGGCTGGCGTATCTCGCCGGCCTGGCTTTTGCGTGGTGGCTGGGCGTCCGGCGCAGCCCGCGTCCGGACGTGCCCCTGTCACGGGCGCAGGTGGACGATCTGATTTTCTTCAGCGCCATGGGTGTGGTTCTGGGTGGGCGGATTGGCTACGCCCTGTTCTACGGCGGCGAGCGCCTGATGGAAGATCCACTCTGGTTGCTGCGGGTCTGGCAGGGTGGTATGTCGTTTCACGGTGGGATGATCGGGGTGATTGTTGCGGTCGCCTGGTTCGCCCGCAGTCGCGGCCTCGCTTTTGGCGCGGTGTTGGACCTCGCCGCACTGCTGACCCCGATGGGCCTGGCTCTGGGTCGCCTCGGTAATTTTATTGGCCAGGAGCTCTGGGGTCGCCCGACGGACGTTCCCTGGGCCATGGTGTTCCCGGCGGACCCCCTGCAGCTGGCCCGGCATCCCTCGCAGCTGTATCAGTTTGCCCTGGAAGGGGTCTTGCTGTTTGTCATCCTGCTGCTGTTCAGCGCCCGGCCCCGGCCCATGTGGGCAACCTCAGGACTGTTCGCGCTCGGCTATGGCTGCCTGCGGTTCCTGGCTGAGTTTTTTCGCCAGCCGGACGCGCACATCGGCTTCCAGGCCTTTGGCTGGCTGACCCGCGGCCAGTTGCTCTGCCTGCCGATGATTGCGCTGGGCCTGTTCCTGTTGTGGTGGGCCTATCATCGTCAGACGCCTGCGGGCAGTGGGAGGAAAGTCGCATGAAGCAGTACCACGCGCTGCTACAGGATATTCTCGACAACGGTGTCGCCAAGGGCGACCGCACCGGCACCGGTACGCTGTCCGTGTTCGGTCGTCAGCTCCGGCACAACCTGGCGGACGGGTTTCCACTGCTGACGACCAAGAAACTGCACCTGAAGAGCATCGTCAACGAACTGCTATGGTTTCTGCGCGGTGATACCAATATCGCGTGGCTGAAGGAAAACGGTGTCAGTATCTGGGATGAATGGGCAACGGAGAGCGGCGACCTCGGCCCGATTTACGGCGCCCAATGGACTGCCTGGCCAACCCGGGACGGCGGCACTATCAACCAGATCGACTACGTGCTGCAGTGCCTGCGGCACAACCCGGATAGCCGGCGTATTCTGTTCCACGGCTGGAATGTGGAGTTCCTGCCCGATGAAACCCTGAGCCCGCAGGACAACGCCCGCGCCGGACGCATGGCGCTGCCGCCGTGTCACCTGCTGTACCAGTTCTATGTCGCCGAGGGGCGCCTGTCGGCGCAGCTGTACATTCGCTCCAGCGACTCTTTCCTGGGATTGCCCTACAACATGGCCAGCGTCGCCCTGTTGACCATGATGCTGGCGCAGCAGTGTGACCTTGTGCCCGGTGAAATCATCATTTCTACAGGAGATTCGCACCTGTACAGCAATCACCTGCAGCAGGTGCGTGAGCAGCTGGCGCGCGAACCGCGTGCTCTGCCGCAGCTGGAGATCCTGCGCCGGCCACCCACTATTTACGACTACTGCTTTGAGGATTTCCGTCTGCTGGGCTACGACCCGCATCCGCATATTCCGGCACCGGTGGCGGTGTAGCGGTGGCCATACGCGTGGCACTGATGGTGGCGGTGGCCGCCAACGGCGTGATTGGCCGCGATAACGGCCTGCCCTGGCACCTGCCCGAAGACCTTCGGCATTTTCGGCGCACCACACTCGGCAAACCGGTGGTGATGGGCCGCAAGACCTTCGAATCCATCGGCCGGCCATTGCCCGGCAGGCCGAACATTGTGGTCACTGGCACGCCCGGCTGGCGCGCCGAGGGTGTGACAGTGGCCGATTCGGTTCCCGCTGCCTTGAAGCTGGCGCGTGAGCTGGCGCGCGCGGAAGGCGCAGATGAGCTGGTGGTGATCGGCGGAGCGATGATTTACGCCGCCGCGCTGCCGCTGGCCCAGCGGCTTTATGTTACGGAAGTGCACGCGGACGTGGAGGGTGATACCTGGTTTCCTCCCGTTGATCGGGATGACTGGCAGGAAATACAGCGCCAAGAGCTTCCCGCGTCTGAAGATAACCCATACGCCTATGCATTCGTCTGTTTTGAGCGCCGTGGCACGTCCTCGGATAGTTAGTAGACCCGAACAAGTGTTACTTTGGGCGTTTTGCGCCACCGAGATTGTCACCGATCTACACGTTTTAGAAAAATGCCTGCGGGTGCGCTGTTGATTGATTGAAAATACCGGGGTATTGGGTTTAAAGTCTCCGCCTCGGTTTACCGTTAGTTAATTATTCACTATAAACGTAACAGCAGCCTGAATAGTAACGAACCATGCTATATCAGCACTGAATCACTCTTGTCGGAAATAGGAAGCACAATTCCCATGACTATGCATCGATTGAAGAACGTATTGATCGCTGCGCTTGTTGCGACCGGCGCCCTTGCGGGTGGCGTAGCGGCAGTGCAAGCCAATACCCTCGACTCCGTTCTGGAGGTGGGGGAAGCCCGCAACGAGGCGGCGCGCAAGTCGCAGCAGAAAATCGACCGCCTGGCCGATGAGACGCGCGACCTCCTGTCCGACTACAAGTCAGTCATGAAGCAGGTGGACGGCCTCAAGGTCTACAATGCCCGGCTGCAGCGCCAGATCGACAACCAGATGGCGCGCATTGCGGATATCGAGGAGTCGATCAATGAAGTGACGGTGATCCAGCGGCAGATGACCCCGCTGGTCATTCGCATGATTGACGGACTCGAGCAGTTCATCGAGCTGGACGTACCCTTCAACCTCGAAGAGCGTCGTGAGCGCATCGCCTTCCTGCGCAGCAACGTGGATCGCTCTGACCTGACGGTTGCCGAGAAATTCCGCCAGGTGCTGGAAGCCTACAACATTGAGCTGCAGTATGGCCGCGGCTTCGACAGCTACAGCGACGCCATCGACATCAATGGCACCACGCGCGATGTGGACTTCCTGCGTATCGGGCGTCTCGCCCTGGTGTACCAGACCACTGACGGCACCGAGAGCGGCGTCTGGAACAACGAAACCCGGAGCTGGGAGCCGCTGGACTCTGGCGACTACGCCAACGCCATCCGCAAAGGCGTCCGCATTGCCAAGCGTCAGGCGACCATCGAACTTCTTAACATGCCCGTTGCTGCACCGGAGGCTCAATAATGAAAGCGCTTAACACGATTTTTTCCGCCCTGGTGCTGGGCGGAGCGCTGGCAGTATCCGGCGTTGCCATGGCTCAGGATGCGCCCGCGCGCGACGCTGCCAGCCTCGAAGAGCTGCTGGGCCTGGTAAAACAGGGCCAGGCACAGGAAGCCCGTGAAAATGCCGAGCGCGAGCGTCGCTTCGCCGCTGACAAGGCCAACCAGGCCAAGGCCCTGCAGGACGCGAAAGCGGAGCGCACACGTCAGGAGCAACTGTCCAGTACGCTGGAAACCAAGTTCGAGGAAAACGAACTGCTGGTCGCCGCCAAGCAGGAACAGCTGCGTGAGCGCCTGGGGTCACTGACTGAGCTGTTCGGTCACCTGACCGCGGCGGCAGGCGACCTGTCCTCCAACATCGAGGTGTCGCTCGTATCCTCGCAATACCCCGATCGCGAAGTGTTCCTGAAAGAACTGATCGCCAAGATGAGCGGCTCCGACAAGCTGCCGCGCATCGAAGAAATCGAGCGCGTATGGTACGAAATGCTGCGTGAAATCACCGAAACCGGCAATGTGGTACGGTTCAACACCGAAGTGGCCACGGCAACCGGCGAACGTGCCGAACGCGAAGTGGTACGGATCGGTGCATTCAACGTGATCGACACCGATGGCAATTACCTGGCCTTCAACAACGGCAACCTGAGTGTGCTGCCGCGCCAGCCGGCCGGACGTTACAACGCCTGGGCGCAAGAGCTGGCTAACGCAGACAGCGGGATTCACCAGTTCGGCATCGATCCCACCGGTCCCACGGGCGGTTCGTTCCTCGCCGCCATCATCGACAGCCCGACGCTGGAAGAGCGCTGGCACCAGGGTGGCTATGTCGGCTACGCGATCACCGCGGTGGGCGTATTCGCCTTCATCCTCGCCATCTTCCGCCTGATCGTTTTGTC
Organism: Halieaceae bacterium UBA5085; assembly: GCA_002414665.1. Lineage (GTDB taxonomy): Bacteria > Pseudomonadota > Gammaproteobacteria > Pseudomonadales > Halieaceae > Haliea. Next base: position 1,881 of record DIAF01000035.1, on the reverse strand, counting down.
TGCGGTCGGCGCCAAGGTGAGCAGCCAGTTGAAGAACAAAACCGCCAACACCAACAACCCGCTGGGCCGCGTGTTGAAAATCCACGAGGACAACCCGGGCATGGATGCAGAAACACTCGAGCTCAAGATGTCCGAGGGTGTCATGCGTGAAACGCCGAAGCTGGAATCCGGCCTTACCCTGCTGAAGATTATCGCCGCGGTGGCACCGCTGATGGGTCTGCTCGGTACGGTGACGGGTATGATCATCACCTTCCAGGCGATCACTATCTTCGGCGCGGGTGATCCCAAGGCGATGGCCGGCGGTATCTCCTCCGCACTGGTCACCACCGTACTGGGTCTGCTGGTTGCTATTCCCACCGTTCTGCTGCACACCATCGTGAATGGCCGCGCCCAGCGCATCATCCACGTGTTGAACGAGCAGGCGACGGGGATTGTTGCCGAGCACTCTGAATCCAGCGGCAAATAAGCAGAGGTTCGACCATGTCGGGAGGAATTTTTGAGGGCATTCTCGCCTTTATGGACAAGGGTGGGGATGTGCTCTGGCTCATCGCCATCCTGGTGTTCGTGATGTGGACGCTGATTTTCGAGCGGCTGTGGTATTTCACGTTCGCCTGGCGCAAGGAAGCTCGCGCTATCATCAACACCTGGGAGGGTCGCGGCGAGCGCAAGTCGTGGAATGCCAAGCAGATCCGCGCCCGGCTGTTGTCCCAGAGTCGCGAGGCCATCAACGCCAACCTCCCGGTTATCACCACCATGGTCGCACTTTGCCCGCTGCTGGGTCTGCTGGGCACGGTGACCGGCATGATCGAGGTGTTCAACGTGATGGCAGTGACGGGTGGTGGCGACGCCAAGTCCATGGCGGGCGGGGTGGAGCGTTCCACCATCCCCACCATGGCAGGCATGGTGGCTGCACTGTCCGGGCTGTTCGCGAACACCTATCTGAACCGCGTGGCTGCGCGGGAGCAGGAATTCCTACAGGATAACTTGACGTCCGATCACTGATCGGGCGCTGACAGGTAACAATCAGATGCGCAGACTTGCAAAACAGCAGGAAGAAGAAGGGGCAGAAATCGACCTGACGCCGATGCTGGACGTCGTGTTCATCATGCTGATCTTCTTCATCGTTGTCGCTTCGTTTATCAAGGAAGCCGGCATTGAAGTAAGCCGGCCGGACAGCGCGAAGTCAGACCCCAGCGATGCCACCAGTATTCTGGTGAACATTCGCAGCGACAACCAGATCTGGATGGAAAACCGGCGGGTTGACGCCCGGGCGGTGCGGGCGAATATCCAGCGTCTGCTCGCCAATGACCCGGAACAAGCGGTCACAATCAAGGTCGAAAAAGGTGCCAAGGCCGGAGCGGTCGTGGATGTGGCGGACGCTGCACGTGAAGCCGGTGCTGGCGCGGTCAACTGGGCCAGCGAAGGGAAATAGGATCCATGAGCATTCGAGATAACGCAGCCAGAAAGACTGCGGCGGACGAGGGCAATATCGACCTGACGCCCATGTTGGACGTCGTGTTTATTATGCTCATCTTCTTTATCGTGACGTCCTCCTTCGTGAAGGAGCCGGGCGTAGAGTTGTTCAAGCCACAGGCGACAACAACGGAGGCCTGTGAGCGAGGCACGATTATCTTCGCGGTCGACGACCGTGGGGAAATTTACTACGACAAGAACCGCGTGTCCTTGGATCGCGCGGCACGCCTGGCAGAGGGTGCCAAGAAAGAGGCGCCACAGGCGAACATTGTGGTACAGGTGGATCGCGATACGCCCGCCTTTGCGGTTGAACAGCTGGTTGACGAGCTTCGTCCGCTGCTCACGGCTCCGCCCTGTATTTCAACGGACGACGAGGTGTAAACGAAATGGGCAGCAGCTTTGTTAGGG
>DIAF01000021.1:24717-25502 GCA_002414665.1 Halieaceae bacterium UBA5085 | reverse complement strand
GCCCTGTCCTACAAGTTGGGTGAAATGCTGATTCGGCGGAAACGCGCAGAAGCCGAGGCGGCGCTGGGTGAGGCGTTCGACAAGCGCTATTTCCACGACACGATCCTCGGCCTGCGCTCCGTGCCCTTGACCGTGCTGGAGCAGGAACTGGATCGCTGGGTCGCCGCGGGCGGTCCCGACCCTTATGCGGCTGCGGCGCTTCAGTGATCGGCCAGCGTGGCCCCGAGTTTGCGGTACAGGCTGCGCACACTGATTCCCGCAATTGCGGCGGCGCGGGCCTTGTCGCCTTCACAGTGGGCCAGGAGGCTTTTCAGGTACTGAATTTCGCGTGTGCGCAGATCGGTCCACGTGGCCGCAGGCGGCTGCGGTGCGGTGAGAGGTTGTTCGAGACAGCGCTCGATAATGTGGTGGTCGATCATGTCGCCCTGGGCAAATACCAGCGCCCGTTCCAGGATGTTGCGCAGTTCGCGGATATTGCCGGGGAAAGGTTCCTGCTGCAGCCGCTGTACGGCAGATTCGGTGAGCCGTGCAGGGCGACCTTCCCGCAGTTTGCCGAGGATGGAGTTGGCGAGCAGCGCAAGGTCCTCGCGGCGTTCGCGCAGTGCAGGCAGGTGAATGGGAAAGGCGTTGATACGGTAGAAGAGGTCGCGGCGGAAATCCCCTGAATCCACCATGGCTGACAGGTCTTTGTGGGTGGCGCAAATCAGGCGAAAGTCAGCGTGGCGCAGTGTCGTGCTACCCACGGGCCGCCAGGTGCCGGTCTCCAGCAGGCGCAGCAGCTTGAC
>DIAF01000021.1:23961-24533 GCA_002414665.1 Halieaceae bacterium UBA5085 | reverse complement strand
TCATCCAGGAACAGTGTGCCACCCTGCGCTGATTCGAGGAGTCCGGGTTTGTCCTGCGTGGCGCCGGTGAAGGCGCCTTTCACATGCCCGAACAGCTCGCTCTCGAACAGGGTCTCGGTGAGGCCGGCGCACTCTACGGCCACCAGCGGGCGGTCGCGCCGCGCACTGGCCTGGTGTATTGCACTGGCCGCCAGCTCCTTGCCTGTTCCGGACTCGCCCAGCAGCAGTATGGACGTTTCGTGCGGCGCCACCAGGTTCACCAGGTTCACCAGTTCATTGAACGCCGCGCTACGCCCCACCATCTGGCGGGTGCTGAGCTCTGCGCTGGCGACGGTCACCGGGGTCAGCAGCTCGACGAAATACAGTAACTCACCGGCATCGTCGTGGATGGGCAGCATGGCCACATCCACGTGCTGACGACCCTCGGGAGAGAGATGCACATGCAGTACCCGCTCCTTCTGGCCGCTGCTGCGCGCGGCAGACAGTGGGCAACTCTCGCCGGCCTGGTCGCAGGGCACGCGGTAGCCGTGGGAGACCTCAAAGCAGTGTGCCTCGGTGGCGGCGTCCAGTTC
>DIAF01000021.1:23273-23842 GCA_002414665.1 Halieaceae bacterium UBA5085 | reverse complement strand
GCCTCGGTGGCGGCGTCCAGTTCACCGAAACTGTCGCGGTAGGCGCTGTTGGTGGCGAGGATGCGGTAGTCCGGGCTGACCAGGATCGCGGGGCAGTCGTAGCCTTCCAGCATCCGGGCGAGGGTGCGGTCGGTATCGGTGGCGATCAACTCGCTCATGTCATTTCCGGCAAAGTCTTTTGACAATATTGGCAGAAATGCTGTGCCGGGGGCTACCATTTTCTTTGTTGGCGGCCCCAGGGTTTCAGAAATAATCAATATAAACAAGTAGTTAAGTTTATTCTGCAACCTGTTTGAACGTTCTGGCACAACCGTTGCTCTATCTTCGTAACGCTCAATTCCAGGAAGTCGTGAGGTGGATGTTATGCAAACCCCGGTCAATTTTGAGGTGAATCTGCAGTGTCGGCCCGAGGTCGTGCCCTTCTTTGATGCCGATACCAATACCTTTTCCTATGTGGTGCGGGATCCGGACAGCAAGTCCTGCGCCGTGGTCGATTCCGTGCTGGATATCGACTACGCCGCCGGTAGGATCAGCACGGTCAGTGCGGATCGCATTCTCGACTACATCCG
>DIAF01000021.1:7837-23191 GCA_002414665.1 Halieaceae bacterium UBA5085 | reverse complement strand
GGCCGGCCTGGTGATCTGGTTGCCTGTCGCTGGAGTGGATTATCGAAACCCATGTGCATGCGGATCACCTCTCTGCCGCGCCATATCTGCAGGATGCCCTGGGCGGCAAGATCGGCATCGGCGAGCACATCGTGACGGTGCAGGAGACCTTCGGTAAAGTGTTCAATGCCGGAACGGACTTTGCCCGCGACGGTTCCCAGTTTGATCGCCTGTTTGCCGACGGCGACAGCTATCAGGTGGGCAGCATGACCTGCCATGCCATGCATACCCCCGGACACACACCGGCCTGCATGGTGCACGTCATGGGTGATGCCGCCTTTGTGGGCGACACCCTGTTTATGCCCGACGGCGGCACGGCGCGGGCCGATTTCCCCGGCGGCGATGCGCGGACCCTGTACCGCTCCATCCAGCGCGTGTTGTCGCTGCCGGGCGAGACACGCCTGTTCATGTGCCACGACTATATGCCCAATGGGCGCGAGCTGGAGTACGAGACCAGCGTCGCCGCCGAGCTTGCTGACAACATCCATGTCCACACCGGCGTCAGTGAGGACGACTTCGTGCGCATGCGCGAGGCCCGGGATGCAACCCTCGGCATGCCGCGCCTGATACTGCCATCGCTGCAGGTCAACATGCGTGCTGGCCATCTGCCAACAGCAGAGGACAACGCCACGGTTTACCTGAAACTGCCCATTAACGCGCTCTGATAACTGCACACGAGGACAGGCCCATGGAGATTCGTACACTGGACGATCAACTCAGCGTTTCCGGGCAGGTCACGCCCGAGGAACTTGCCGCCCTGGCCGCGCGCGGCGTGCGGCACATCATTTGTAACCGGCCTGACGGCGAGGGTGCGGATCAGCCCGCCTACGCTGAAGTGCAGCGGGCCGCCGAAGCGGCGGGTATCCAGGCTCACTATCTGCCGGTGGTCGCGGGTAAGGTCTCGGATGCTGAGGCGCGTGATTTCGGGCAGCTGCTCGATGCCATTGAGGGTCCGGTGCATGCCTACTGCCGCACCGGCATGCGCTCCACCACCCTGTGGGCCCTGTCTCGCGGGCGCAGTGGTCTGGCACCAACAGAGATTATTCGCCGGGGACGCGAAGCGGGCTACGACATGAGCAGCGTTGTGGCGCGCGTGGCGGGTGAGGGCCAGAACCACGGGGGCCTGGTGCTGGCGGAGTATGACGTCGTGGTTGTGGGAGCGGGAGCGGGCGGTATAGCGTGCGCATCCAGCCTGTTGAGCCGCGACAGCACACAGTCAGTGGCCATCATCGATCCTGCGGACATTCACTATTACCAGCCGGGCTGGACCTTTGTCGGGGCGGGCATCTTCCAGCCGGCAACGACCGCGCGCACCATGGCCTCACTGATTCCCCGGGGTGCGGACTGGATCAAGGCAGCAGTGGCGGCTTTCGACCCCGTACATAATTCGGTGGTGTTGGAAGGCTGTCGTGTCATTCGCTATCGCCGGCTGGTGGTGGCGGCGGGCATCAAGCTCGACTGGGACGCGATTCCGGGCTTGGCGGAGAGCCTGGGGCGCAACGGCGTCACCTCCAATTACCGCTTTGACCTCGCTCCCTACACCTGGCAACTGGTGCAGAAGCTCAAATCCGGGCGTGCGCTGTTCACCCAGCCGCCGATGCCGATCAAGTGTGCCGGCGCGCCACAGAAGGCAATGTACCTGTCAGCAGACCATTGGCTGCGCCAGAAGTGTCTGCAGAATATTGACGTGGAATTCTACAACGCGGGAGCCGTATTGTTCGGCGTACCGGATTACGTCCCGGCACTGATGGAGTACGTCAAGCGCTACGATGCGCGGCTCAACTTCAGTCACCGGTTGGTGCGTATCGACGGCGAGGCGCGCCGCGCCGTGTTCGAGGCAACGGACAGTGACGGGGCCAAGCGGGAGGTCGAGCGTGACTTCGATATGATCCATGTGGTGCCGCCGCAGACCGCGCCGGACTTCATTCGCGCCAGCGCCCTGGCAGACGAGGCCGGTTGGGTGGATGTGGATCAGACAACCCTCCGCCACAAGCGGTTCGAGAACATCTGGGCCCTGGGTGACGTGATGAACGCGCCCAACGCCAAGACCGCGGCGGCGGCCCGCATGCAGGCGCCGATTGTCGCCAATAACCTGCTGGTGGACAGCGGGCATGCTGCGGGTGTGGCACACTACAATGGCTACGGTTCTTGCCCCCTGACCGTGGAACGGGGCAAGATTGTGCTGGCGGAGTTTGGCTACGGTGGCAAGCTGCTGCCGAGTATGCCGGCCTGGTTGCTGGACGGGCGCAAGCCCAGTCGGGCCGCCTGGTTTCTCAAGGAGCGTTTGTTGCCGCCGATCTACTGGAAGGCAATGCTGCGTGGCAGGGAATGGTTGGCAAAGCCGGTGATCGGCGAGGGTTAACGCATTGCAGGGACTCAAGCGCTATCTGCCGCTGCTGGAGTGGGGGCGACGCTACAATCGCGAGAGTTTCGCCAGCGACGGCCTCGCTGCGGTTATCGTCACCATCATGCTGATCCCGCAGTCGCTCGCCTATGCCATGCTGGCCGGCCTGCCCGCCGAGATGGGCCTCTACGCCAGCATGCTGCCCCTCATCGCCTATGGACTGTTTGGCACGAGCACCACGCTCTCGGTGGGTCCTGTGGCGGTGGTGTCCCTGATGACCGCGACGGCGGTCAGCCAGGTGGCAGAGGCGGGCAGCGTTGCCTACGTGGATGCCGCGATCCTGCTCGCCTTGATGTCCGGCGCGATGTTGCTGCTGTTCGGCCTGCTGCGCATGGGCTTTCTCGCCAGTTTTCTCTCGCACCCGGTGATTGCCGGTTTCATCACGGCCTCCGGCGTCATTATTGCGGTTTCCCAGCTGGGGCACGTCCTGGGTATTCGTGGACGGGGTGAAAACCTGCCACACCTTGCGCAACAGCTTTGGGAACAGTTGCCCCAGGTACATATTCCAACCCTGGTGGTGGGCGGCTCCACGCTGTTGTTTCTGTTCTGGGTGCGCAGTGGACTCAAGCCCCTGCTGTTGAAAGTCGGGGTTCCGGACTACTGGGCAAGTATGTTGACCCGCACCGGGCCGGTTTTTGCGGTGATCGGGACCAGCGTCGTGGCCTGGCAGCTGGACCTCGGGGCCCGGGGCGTCGCCCTGGTCGGACACGTCCCGGCGGGGCTGCCGGGCTTTGATCTGCCCCCCTTGCTCAACCCTGCCTGGCGCGAACTCGCGGTATCTGCCTTGCTGATCTCCATCATCGGTTTTGTCGAGTCAGTGTCCGTGGGGCATACGCTCGCGGCACGTCGTCGCCAGCGCATCGTGCCTGACCAGGAGCTGATTGGCCTGGGGGCGTCGAATATTGCCGCCGCGGTGTCCGGTGGTTATCCGGTGACGGGGGGCTTCGCTCGCTCCATCGTCAACTTCGATGCCGGTGCCGCCACCCCGGCTGCCGGTATGTTGACAGCGCTGGGTATTGGCCTGACCGCGCTGTTCTTTACCCCTTACCTCGCTTATCTGCCGAAGGCGACGCTGGCGGCCACCATCATTGTCGCGGTGTTGTCGCTGGTGGATTTCTCTATCCTTCGCCGCACCTGGGAGTACGGGATATCCGACTTCGCGGCGGTGGCCATTACCCTGTTCGTGACCCTCGCGGTGGGTGTCGAGACCGGGGTCGCCTGCGGCGTACTGGCCTCGCTGGCGCTGCATCTGTACAAGACATCGCGGCCGCACATGGCCGTCGTGGGGGAGGTGCCCGGCACGGAGCACTACCGCAATGTGGATCGGCACGAGGTCATCACTCGCAGTGACATCCTGTCCCTGCGTATTGACGAAAGTCTGTATTTCGCCAACGCCAGCTTCGTGGAGTCCAGTCTCTACGCTCTGCTGGAGAAGCGTCCGGAGGTTCGCCATGTGATTCTCATGTGCACGGCGGTGAATGAGATCGACCTCAGTGCACTGGAGGCGCTGGAGTCGATCAACCGGCAGCTGGCCGAGCGAGATATCACGCTTCACCTGTCCGAGGTCAAGGGGCCGGTGATGGATGTGCTGCGCCACACGCACTTCCTGCAGGATCTCACGGGCAAGGTATTTCTCTCCCAGCACCACGCGGTGCAGCATGTCATGGCAGAAGTTGACGCCGCCCGCACCGACCGACCCCACGACTGGGTCATCTAGGGCTGGACAGGGTTCTCTGCCGCCTGCATCCACATGGCATGCCGCGGTGACATCGGCGCACTTTCTCAGTACTGTATCGGCATAACGATAGAGTACGGAGAGCCTCATGAACTATTTCGTCACCGGCGGGACCGGTTTCATTGGCCGTTTTCTTGTGCCCCGTTTGCTGGACCGGGGTGGCCGTGTGTATCTCCTGGTGCGGCCGGGTTCCCTGTCCAAGGTCGACGGGCTACGTGAGCTCTGGGGCGCCAACCGGCGTCAGGTGGTCGCAGTGGAGGGTGACCTCAGCGAGCCGCGGCTGGGCGTGAAACCGGCCTGGGTACGGCAGCACGCGGGCAAGATAGACCACTTCTTCCACCTCGCGGCCATCTATGACATGCAGGCCAGTGCGGAGAGCCAGCGCAAGAGCAATGTCGAGGGCACGCGCCAGGCCCTGGCGCTGGCAAAATCGTTGAAGACCGGCTGTTTTCACCAGGTGAGCTCAATCGCCGCCGCCGGCTTGTATGAGGGAACCTTTACCGAGGACATGTTCGAGGAGGCGGGCGCGCTGGAGCACCCGTACTTCCAGACCAAGCACGAGTCCGAGGGCATTGTGCGTGCCGAGAAGCGGCTCAAGTGGCGCATCTATCGTCCCGGCATGGTGGTCGGGCACTCGGTCACCGGCGAAATGGACAAGGTCGACGGTCCCTACTACTTTTTCGAGACCCTGCGCAGCCTGAGCAAGGTGGTGCCCGAGGGATTGCCGCTGCTGATGAACAAGGCGGGGCTGCTGAACATCGTGCCGGTCGACTATGTGGTGGCCGCGATGGACCACCTCGCCCACCTGCCAGGCCACGACCGCGAGTGTTTTTTCCTGACCGACCCGGACGGCATCCGTGTGGGTGACCTGTTGAAGACCATGATGCGCGTCTCACACGGGCCGAGGCTGCGCGCGGTAGATGCGTCGCTGCTGGACTCCGCGACCCGCCTGGCGGGCAAGGGTATCGGTCGGCTGGGGCCGGTGCGCAAGCTGGGTGAACGCCTGATCAGCCAGATGGGGATTCCGCCCCAGGTGGTGGCCTACATCAATTACCCCACGCGCTTTGACTCCAGCCGCACCCGTGCGCTGCTGGAGCCCGCCGGGATCCAGTGCCCACCCTTTGAGGACTATGCAGCGGTCATCTGGGACTACTGGTTGCATTTCCTGCGCAGGGATGCGGGCACACTCGAAAAAGAGGTCGATACGCTGTTTGGTCGGCTGGTGGGCCGCCCCACGCTGGCCGCGCTGCGCAAGCGGGTAAAAGGCAAGGTGGTGGTGGTGACAGGTGCCACCTCCGGTATCGGTCGCGAGTGTGCCCTGCGCCTGGCGCGCGCCGATGCCCGCGTGGTGCTGGTGGCGCGCACCGTGGAAAAGCTGGATGAAACCATGGCCGAAATTGAGGCGATGGGCGGTATTGCGCACGCCTATGCCTGCGACGTCGCGGACCTCGCCGCCTGTGACAAACTGGTCGCCGATGTGATCGCCGACTTTGGCGGCGCCGACATACTGATTAACAATGCTGGTCGCTCCATCCGCCGCTCCGTGCGTTACAGCTACGACCGCTTTCATGACTTCGAGCGCACGATGCAGCTGAATTACTTCGGTGCCCTGCGCCTGATCATGGGTTTCCTGCCCGGGATGGAAGAACGTGAGCAAGGGCAGATCATCAATATTTCCTCCATCGGAGTGCTGACCAGTCCCCCGCGTTTCTCTGCCTATGTGGCATCCAAGGCGGCGCTGGATGCCTTCAGCCTGTGTGCGGCGCCCGAGTTCGCGCGCTGCAATATCGAGTTCACCACGATTCACATGCCGCTGGTGCGCACGCCCATGATTGCACCCACGGGCTTGTACAAGGCATTCCCGACGTTGTCGCCCGAGCAGGCCAGGGACCTGGTGATGAAAGCCATCGTGTCGCGCCCGAAGAAGGTGTCCACCTCCCTCGGGGTCGCCGGTGCCGTGGCGCAGGCCACTATGCCCAGCTTTACCGAAGCCTTTCTCAGCCAGGCCTACGACCTGTTTCCGGATTCGCCGGCGGCCCGCGGCCTGAGTGACGAAGAGGCGGCGGCTGAACTGGCCGAGATTCCCTCTTCAAAACTGGCCCTGGCGCGACGTCTGTTCTCCCAGGTCATGCGCGGAGTGCACTGGTAGGGATTCGCCTCCATGCAGTTCGGTCTGGTGCTGCTCATGGTGCTGGTGGCACTCAACCTGCGTCCGGCACTGGCGTCGCTCGCGCCGCTGTTGAGCCGTGTGCAGGCGGACACCGGCCTGAGCGCCGCCGCGATCGGTGCCCTGACCACGATGCCGGTGTTGTGTCTTGGGCTGTTTGCGCCACTGGCGCCCTGGCTGTCGAGGCGGATCGGTACGGAACGGACGCTCTCCCTGGCCCTGCTGCTGTTGGCCGTTGCCCTCATGCTGCGCAGCGGGCCCGGTATCCTGTGGTTGTTTCTGGGTACAGCGCTGGCCGGCGCCGCCATCGGCATTGGCGGCACGGTGCTTCCCGTGCTGGTGAAGCGCGACCTGCCCCGCGGTGCCGATCTGATGACCGGTGTGTATACCATGGCACTGTGTCTGGGGGGCGCCCTGGGTGCGGGGCTCAGCATACCGCTGGCGGATCTCTTTGGGAGTTGGCAGCTCAGTCTGGCAAGCTGGTCGTTACTGGCGTTTCTGGCGCTGTGCTGCTGGCGCCTGTTGGCAGCCCACCCCTGGCCACAGTCTAACGCTCGCAGCCGAGCCCGGGTGGGCACCGGCCTGTTGCGTTCGCCCCTGGCCTGGCAAATTACCTTGCTGATGGCATCGCAGTCGGCGCTCGCTTACATTGTGTTTGGCTGGCTGCCGGTATTGTTACAGCGGCGCGGGCTGGGAGAGGCGGAAGCCGGGCTGCTGCTGGGCGCGTCGGTGTTTGTGCAGCTGTTCGCCGCACTCGCGGCGCCCTGGCTGGCACGCCTGGGGCGCGATCAACGGCCGGCGCTGCTGTGTGCCCTGGCACTCGTCGCCGCAGGATTCTACTGCCTGCTGCAGGGGCCTGCCGCGTTGCGCTGGCCCGGTGTCGTGGCACTGGGCCTGGGGCAGGGCGGGAGTTTCAGCCTGGCCCTGGCCCTGTTGGTGCTGCGCAGTGCGAACCCGGCGGTCGCCGGTGAGCTCTCGGGTATGAGCCAGGGTTTCGGCTACTGCCTCGCGGCGCTTGGGCCCCTCGCCGTTGGCCTGTTGTTACAGTTCAACGTGTCACTGACGGGCATCTGGCTGGCGCTTACTGCCGTGGTGGTGCTGGCCATGGCGCTGGCCCTGCTGGCAGGTCGGCAGCGCGTGCTGGATGTCGACGATACAGGGTGCTTCGTCACCCGGGAGCACCGGCGCGGCTGACGGCGGCTCAGTCCTCTTCCAGGTCTTCATCGCCGACATCATCGGCGCTGTCTTCCACCGCGGGGGTGTGGTTTTCTTCGACCGTTGAGGCGTCCGGCTGCCCGGATTCCGCGGCTTCTTCATCACTGACCGCAGCGGTTTCGGTTGTGGCATCGGAGAGCTGTCGCGCGGTGCCCGGATCGGTCGCCACCACGTCTTCCGGCGGGCTGATCTGCCCCTTGGGTGGGGTGATGCCGATATGGTGGGTGGCGAAACCTGGCTGAACGACCTGGTTCAGCGCCATGCCGATAATGCGGCCGTTGTGATTGGATATGATGCGGGTGCGCACATTGGTGATGGGGTTGGTCACCGTGCCCAGTACGTCCCCCCGTTTCACGCTCTGCCCGAGGCTCACCCGGCTGAACACGATGCCGCCCACCGGGGCGCGTTCCCACACGGAGTTGTAGTACACCGGCTCGGGGTCGCCCCAGAGGCTGAAACGGATGGTCATGCCGAGGTGATTCAGCAGTGTGCGAATCGCCTTTACGCTGTGGCTGACAGCATCCTCGTCGAGTACCGAAGGGCCACCTGCTTCCAGGGTTACCGCCGGAATGCCTACTTCGACCGCTGCGCGCCGCAGAGTGCCCGCGGTGCCTTCGCTGTGCACTACCACGGTGGAGCCAAAGCCCTTGGTCAGCTGCACTACACGGGGGTTGCGCAGGTCGCCGCGCAGCTGTGGCAGGTTGGTGCGGTAGAAAGAACCGGTATGCAAATCGACCAGTGCATCGCAATGCGCGATGACTTCATGGAAAAATGAATAGGCCAGGCGTGAAGCGGAGCTACCTTTCGGATCGCCCGGGAAGTAGCGGTTGAGGTCACGCCGATCCGTGAGGTAGCGTGAACCGGCATGGAAGCCCTGCAGGTTGACGATGGGAACGCCGATCACCGCACCCTTGAGCTTGCCGGGATCCAGGTTGTAAAGCACCCGGCGTACGGTTTCTATGCCGTTGAGTTCATCGCCGTGCATGGCGGCCGTGAGGCAGAGCGTAGGGCCTGGCTCTACACCATTCACCACCAGCACAGGTGTATCCACGTAAATGCCCTCGAAGGACTGCGTGGGCGCCCAGGCGAGGCGGGTTGACGTTTTGGGTGGCACCTCACGCCCCAGCAGTACCAGCTCTTGCAGGGCTACCGGCGCCGGGTTGGGCGCGGTGGCTGGCGCTTCCGTTTCGACCGGTTCATCCAGTGGCAGATTGGGCGCTCGGGGTAATCCTGTCGTGGAGGGGGTGGCGGTATCGTTGACCTGTTCAGCACCGAGGCCACTTTCCTCCGCCACCTCGGGCATGGGTGCCGGCGCGGGCGCTGACTCTGGTGCCTGTACTGGCGAGGGCGCTGTGCTGGTCAGCGCCGTGGGCTGTTCCGGTGGCTGCCCGAGCGGCGTTGCGACCGGGCTTTGTGCTATCGCCAACCCACTCCACAGCAGTCCGAGCGCGAGTCCCGGTGCGAAGGTCAATCGGTGGCGTTGAGGGTAGTTGGTGCGGGGCAAAGCAGCGTACCGGCAGATAGCAAGTGAGGCGTCAGTCTAGCAGATTTGCCTGCGGCAGCGGGCGGAAATAGCGGTGCCGACGCCGGCGGCGAATCACCATTGGCAGTTTGTGGTCTTGTGTTTCCTTCCCGGTGGTGCGAAATTGTCGTATCGGCGCAGATCGGGGGAGTTTGTACGCTGCTGCCGGTGCACCCATACACGCTGTGAGGAAACCTTTATGCTAAAAGAATTCAAAGAATTTGCCATGCGCGGCAACGTCATCGACATGGCGGTAGGCATAATCATCGGCGGTGCTTTCGGCACGATCGTCAAGAGTCTGGTCAATGACGTCATCATGCCGCCTATCGGGCTTTTACTGGGCGGTGTCGACTTTTCTGACCTGTTCATCACCCTGAAGGAAGGTGCGGTGGCCGGGCCCTATACGACGCTGGCCAGTGCCCAGGAAGCCGGTGCGGTGACCATCAGCTATGGTCTGTTTATCAATGCGGTGATCAGTTTCGTGATCGTCGCCTTTGCGGTATTCCTGCTGATTCGCAGCGTCAACCGCCTGAAGCGGGACGAGGAGCCAGCGCCCGCGGAGCCCACGGAGAAGGAATGCCCGTTCTGCCTCTCCAGTATTCCCATCAAGGCGACGCGCTGCGGCCATTGCACGTCAGCGCTCGAGGCCGCCTGACAGGTGGCATTCAGCTGTAGCGGCCGCAACGGGTCGCGGTCGGCCGGCCTCGGCGCACTGCGAAGTGCGCTGCTGGTCACTGCGGCGCTGCAGTCGCTGCCCCTGGCTGCCCAGGAGTTGCTCGGTACCACGGTCACCGAGGTGACGCTCACCGCCCTGTTGGCGGCCATGGCATTCACACTCGCGGTTGTTCTGGTGCTGTATCGCAATCAACGCCGCCTGACTGCGATGCTGCTTGCGGAGTCACGGACTGATTACCTTACCCAGATACCCAATCGACGCTATTTCCTGGAGCAGCTTGCAAGCAATGTCGCCCGCGCGGAGCGCTATGGAGAGTCGCTATGCCTGCTGATGCTGGATATCGACCTGTTTAAATCGGTCAACGATCGCTTCGGCCATGGCGGTGGCGACGTGGTGCTGAAGGCGATTGCCAGTGCCTTGCAGGAACAGCTTCGACGGTCTGACGACGTGGGCCGTCTGGGTGGTGAGGAGTTCGGCGTGCAGCTGCCGATGACCGGGAACGCCGCTGCGCTGGCTATCGCCGAGCGTCTGCGCCAGCGCATTGCTGCGCTGCAGTTTTCGGGCACGTTTTCCGGGCTGGCGGTCAGCTGCAGTGTGGGCGTCGCGGAATTCAGCGCCGGCATGACGGCGGAGACACTGCTGGCCGCCGCAGATGCGGCGCTTTACCGGGCCAAGGACAGCGGACGTAACAGGGTGGTTGCCGCTGCCGCCGAGAAGGCCGGCCAGCCAGTGCTGTCCTAGCGCTTCAGAGCGCGTCCAGTGCGTCCATTTGCCGGCGCATTTCGCGCCGGATGCGGGTCAGGTCGTTCACCGTGTCCCCGGCGATTGAGGCGATGACCCCGAGCCAGCGGCCACCCAGGCGCATATTGTTCAGCGCACAACGCGGCGCTGCGGTGAACGGTGTTGCGCGCACAATGTCGAGTGACTCGCGCATCGCGCAGCGCAGCGTATCCCCAGTGGCCTGCAATGCCATACGGTTGGCATTCCCGAGAATCTCCAGTGATTCCAGCGTCGATTCCAGCCCGGCCCACTCCGCTACCACGCCGCGCTCAATGGTGCGCCGGGCGCTGCGCCGCAGTTTGCGCGCGAGATTTCTGAACTCGCGGTCTACACGCGGGCCAAAAACCGGGTCGCCCGTGGCCTGCAGACGATCGTCAAGTTCCAGTTCCTGCCAGTCAGCCGGCGTCAGCACCGCTTCAATGCGGGGGAATACCAGCAATTCTTCGCTCTGCATGTGGCGATCGCTGTTGGCAACGTATTCACGCCCTGCGCGCACGACCTCTTCGCCGCTGGCCTTTCCAGCGCGCCAGCGACCGATAAGTCCCTGCAGGGCGACGGCGTTCTTCGCCATGGCATCGTGTTGCCGCTGCAGGCTGTCAACGTCGTCGGCAATCTGCTCGTCGAGCTCTGCCGCGCGGCCATAAATAAGGTCTTCGCGTGGGTGATGATGGCGATCTGCCCACCCGACCATGTACCCCATGATCTCGTACAGCACATGGCTGTCGACCGGTTCACCGCTTTCTATCGCGTCCAGTTGCTCGGTCATCAGTCCGGAGATGCGTGTGAGGTGCACGTGCTCCGCACGCAGTGTGGCAATCAGCGGTGGCATACTGTGCAATGTGGACATGTCGACGCTCCAACACGGTCGCTAGCTCGGTCGCGGCAGGGTAACCCAGGCCGTCCGGCATGTGTATTGATCTGGCGCATGGCAAAGGCCTGTGCTGTGGCCTGTTCAGTCGGAAACCCTGACTGCAGGGATCCCCAGTACGTGGCGCAGTCGGTCCTCGCGCTCATCGAGCAGATCCGCCAGGGTGTATTCATCGAGGGCGGCGATAAATGCGTTGAAGGCCTCGCGGAGTGCACGGGTCAGTTTGCAGTGGCCCTGTATGGCGCATTGTCCGCCCTTGTCAAAACATTCCACCAGCACCGTGGAAGGCTCCATGCGCCGCACGACATCGCCGACCACAATGTCGCTCGCCGGGCGGGCCAGCGCCAGGCCGCCGCCCTTGCCCCGCGTGGCTTCGACAAAGCCATGTTTGTGCAGGTATTGCACGACCTTGGTGAGGTGGTGGCGGGATACGTCGTAGGCCTCCGCGATGTCGCGGATGGTGTGGCGTCCACCCGGGCTTACGCCCAGGTAAATGAGTGTGCGCAGGGCGTAGTCCGTGTATTGGGTCAGTCGCATCAACCGGCCTTCCCGTCGATTCGCGGGCGTGTGAGTATCGGGAAGTAGCGCCAGGTAAACAGCGAAAAGGCCGCGACCCAACACAGCGACGCTGCGTGGATTCCAAAGGCCCAGGGCAGCCAACCTGTCCCCGCGATGACGCGTAACAGGCCGGCGAGAATTATAAGCCCGAATGCCCAGGAAATACCACTGGGCAGCGCCAGGGGCCTGCCGGTATGGCCCAGCGCCACTCGTGCCATCACGCCGAGGATCATGGTACCCATCGCGCCCGCGCTCAGGGCATGCAGCCACACGGCGTCGCTGACCAGGGCAAAACCTGCCAGACCCCGCAACAGAAAGCCAACCGCTACCCACAGCAACCCGATGTGCAGGATGAGCAGCAGCGGCTCGGCGCGCACCTGCCAGCCGCGCCAGAGCAGGGTGCGCAGACCAGCGGACAGGCCGGCAAGCAGGGCAACACAGGCCACGAGCGGTTCCGCCAGGCCTCGACTGGCCTCTGCCAATACCAACAGCAGTGTGCTGGCCAGCGTCAGACCCTCCAGCCAGGGGTAGCTGGTGATGGCGGGCGCCTGTTGCCCCTGGCGTTGCAGCCAGTTGCGCGAAAACGCCGACGTGATGCGTCCGCCGACTACCAGAATCAGGCCGCTGGTGAGCAGCATTGCGGCGCGCAGCCAGTGCGTTTCGCCGGAGAGATGGTACGCGACGTCGCACAGCCAGAGCAGGGTCAACACCGCCAGTATCGGCAATTGCCGCCACTGCCGGGTAGCGACGATCGGGCGGGCGGCCAGCAGCGCGACAGCGGGTAGGAATGCCAGCTCCACAAGCATTGCCAGGACGGGATGGGTGCCGAACAGCATCACCCCGCGCCCCGCCAGCCACAACAGCCAGAGTGTGGCCAGTGTCCAGCCAGCGACAGGCCGGGCGCCGGTCCAGGCGCACACGGCGGTGAGCAGGAAGCCGGCGATGGCACTGTTGACGAAGGCGCCGAGCATTTCATGCTGGTGCCAGTCCAGTGCGGGCAGGGCTGGCTGAGCCGCGCTGCCGCTGAGCAGGAAGAACAGCCACAGCGGGATCAGCAGCAGTGCGCTGACCGCCGTCGACAGGAAAAATATCCGAAACGGGTAGCGAAACGGGACAGGGGGTTGCGATGTCGCGCTGTGCATGGGCGGCCTGCTTGATCTGTGTCAGGTTTCTGCGAATAGAACGTGTTTTCACTCGCATCACCGGCAAATCGTGGCGTTGCAACGGTTGACGGCCCGGTCGGCGCGGTGTGAGAATCAAAACATGCATAGTATATGCGTTTTATAACGAGCGTGTCTGCGGTGGTGCTGCAGTATACGCAAGGGGGCAGCAGTCATGATGGAATCACTCTCACGTTCAGCGGCGCGCAATATCTTCTTCGGCGGCTCGCTGTTCTTTTTTCTTGTGTTTGCAGGGCTCACCGCGCACAGCCACTGGTACATGGTGAATGTCTCGACGGACAAGGAGGGCCTGACTGAGAGTGTCGCGGCAGGCAAGCATGTCTGGGAGAAGCACAGCTGTATCAATTGTCACAGCCTGATCGGCGAGGGCGCCTATTTTGCACCGGAGCTGGGTAACGTATGGACCCGCTATGGCGGCCGGGAGAATCCGGACGCGGCGCGGGCCGGGATCAAGGGCTGGATCAGGGCACAGCCGCTGAATGTTCCGGGGCGCCGGCAGATGCCGAAATTCGACCTCAGCGAACAGGAACTGGACAACCTGGTGGATTTCTTCCGCTGGGCAGATTCGATCAACACTCAGGGCTGGCCGCCGCATCCGGTCGGTTGAGCCCTGCGCAGAATAGAGTCCGGCGCACACGCAGGCAGGAGAACGCAATGAAATACGAAACGCAACGGGTCGCACTGCCCTTTTTCGCAGTTGCCATGGCGCTTTTTGCGCTACAGGTCATTTTCGGCATTCTGGCCGCTACGGTATACGTTCTGCCCGAGTTCATGGTGGATCTGGTGCCCTTCCACATCATGCGCATGAGCCATACCAATCTGCTGATTGTGTGGTTGCTAATGGGGTTCATGGGCTGCACCTATTTCCTCATGCCCGAGGAGGCAGAAACCGAGATCCACAGTCCAATGATCGCCTATATTCAGTTGGCCATCTTCGCGGTGGCCGGTGCGGGGGCGCTACTGAGTTACCAGTTCGGGATTCATGAGGGCCGCGAGTTTCTCGAACAGCCCCTGTGGTCCAAGATACTGATCACCATTTCCTTCCTCATGTTCCTGTACAACACCAGCATGACGCTGCTGCGCGGGCGCAAGACGGCGATCAACTCCATCCTCATGCTCGGTTTGTGGCTGGCGGCGATCTTCTGGTTGTTCGCCTTCTACAACCCGTCCAATCTGGCATTGGACAAGTTGTACTGGTGGTGGATCGTCCACGTCTGGGTTGAGGGTGTGTGGGAACTGATCATGGCATCGCTGCTCGCCTACCTGCTGATCAAGCTGACCGGTGTGGATCGCGAAATCATCGAGAAGTGGCTGTACGTGATTATCGGCCTGGCGCTGTTCTCCGGTCTGCTCGGTACCGGCCACCACTACTACTGGATTGGCGCACCGGGATACTGGCAGCCTATCGGCAGTTTCTTCTCCACGTTGGAAGTGGCGCCGTTTTTCGCCATGGTGATGTTCGCCTTCTACATGTTCTGGAAAGGGCGCCGCAATCACCCCAACAAGGCAGCCATGCTCTGGACTCTGGGCAGCGCAACCGTGGCATTTTTCGGTGCGGGCGTCTGGGGCTTCATGCACACCTTGCACTGGGTAAACTACTACACGCACGGCACCCAGGTGACGGCAGCCCATGGCCACCTCGCCTTCTACGGCGCCTACGTGATGATGGTACTGGCGGTGGTCACTTATGCCATGCCGCAGCTGCGGCGCATACAGCCATTCAACCAGATCATAAATATGTGGAGCTTCTGGCTGATGACGGCGTCCATGTGCTTCATGACCTTTACCCTGACCTTTGCCGGTGTGGTGCAAACCCACCTGCAGCGCGTCATGGGCATCAATTACATGGAGGTACAGGAACAACTGAGTCTGTTCTACATGATGCGCCTGGGCGCCGGTTGTGTGGTTGCTGTGGCGGCGGTCGTGTTCCTCTGGGCGGTGTTCGGCCCGGCGCGTGAAGAGCTGCCCGCTGGTGAGACGGGTGTGGCCAACGCGTGAGCATGCCTGAACCGAAACCGGTCCCGCGCGATGAGGTTCCTTATTACGAACCGGTGGGCGACGAGTGTGCGCTGTTCGAGCAGGCCTGGCAGCACGGCCTGCCCCTGCTGCTGAAAGGGCCCACCGGCTGTGGCAAGACACGCTTCGTGGCGCACATGGCCGCGCGTCTGGGGCGGCCGTTGTTTACCGTCTCCTGCCACGATGACCTGAC
>DIAF01000021.1:6943-7601 GCA_002414665.1 Halieaceae bacterium UBA5085 | reverse complement strand
CGCTGGGTCGATGGACCGCTGACGCGGGCGGTGCGCGAAGGCGGTATCTGCTATCTCGACGAGGTGGTGGAGGCGCGCAAGGACGTGACTGTCATACTCCACCCATTGACCGACGACCGGCGGCTGTTGCCGCTGGAGCGGACCGGCGAGCTGTTGCAGGCACCGCCGGAGTTCATGCTGGTGGTGTCTTACAACCCCGGCTACCAGAATGTGCTGAAGGCACTGAAACCCAGCACCCGGCAACGGTTTGTCTCCCGTACCTTCGACTTCCCGCCGGCCGATCAGGAAGTCAGCATTGTGTCCCGCGAGAGTGGCCTCGCGCCGGAGCGCTGCCGCGCACTGGTGACACTGGCGCAGCGCCTGCGTGCGATGAAGGGACAGGACCTGGAGGAGGGCGTTTCCACACGTCTGCTGATTTACTGTGCCACGCTGATCGCCTCGGGTATGCCCATCATGCAGGCAACCCGGGCGACGCTGGTGGAGCCGTTGACGGATGAGCCCGATGTCCAGGAGGCCCTGCTGGAAGTGATCGCAATGGCCTTTGGCTCGGACTGATTCGGCCGCATAGCGGAGCTTGCGACATGCTGCACCTGCTGGAATTCGAGGAACTGGTCGGCCGTTACTGGCACCGTTGGGCCTCGGCCACCAGCAGTTATCC
>DIAF01000021.1:0-6777 GCA_002414665.1 Halieaceae bacterium UBA5085 | reverse complement strand
CATCCGCAAGCCGCTGTACACCTCGATGATATCGCCCCGGTCCTCGCCGTGTTTTTCCGCGCGGTGGGGGGAGAGCGTGGTGCTGCCGTTGGCGCCATTGCCGCACGAGAGTCCGGGCACCGCCTGCGCCTGCGCCAGCGCCTGGGCTTTGACCGCGAAGTGATGGATCAGGCACGTATCGATGAGGAGTCTCTGCTCCTGCCGCCCCGGATAGACCTCTTTCCCGATCGGGCCCTGAACCGCGATCTGTATTTCTGGCTCGCCGCGCACGCCGCTGCCCTGCAGTCGCCGCCCACAGCCGAGAATGCGGTTCAGGCCGACCTGCTGGCCCTGCGCGCTGCGCTCACCGCGGCAGAGCGGGTGTGCAGCGAGCTCCCCGGGTTCCGCGACCGCTACCAACGGCTCTGCAGCGCCTTGTTGCCACTGCGACCCTACCGGAATCTGCCGCCGCTGGAACAGGCGCTGGAGGTGGTGATCCGCCACGCGCTGGGTGAGGAAACGCCGGCATCGGCCTTTGCCGAACAGCTGGTGGCATTGGTGTCCAGCCCCGGGGTTCCCGTCGATAGCGTACAGGCGCCAGCCAACTACCATCCGCCGCTACCGGTACCCCTGTGGGCCACCCGTTTCAGCCTGGGTACCCACAATGTGGAGTGCCCCGACGCCGAAGAAGAGGACGACCAGATGCCGCTGCGGGACCAGCGGGAGGGCGGCAAGCGCAAGGCGCGTCGTCAGCAGCAGGATCAGGCTGAGCGCGAGGACTCGCTGATTTTCAACCGTTTCGAGAAAATGCTCTCCTTTGCGGAGATGGTCAACGTCAATCGCATGGTCGACGATGAAGAGGATGAGGACGCGGGCAAGGCCGCTGAGCAGCTGGAGGAGATCACCCTGAGCCCGCATCAGCAGCAGGCCGCGGCCCGTATGCGTATGGATCTCGATCTGCCGCCGGGAGAGGCGCTGGGAGCGCCGTCGCTAGCGCAGGTCAGCTATCCGGAATGGAACTATCGCAAGGGGGTCATGCTACCGGCACATTGCACCGTCTTGCCCGGCGAGCAGGCGGCAGATGGCGAGCTCTGGCAGCCGGACGTGGCGATGCAACAGCGTGTGCGCCGTGTGCGACGGCAGTTTGAGGCGTTGCGGCCGAAGCGCATGCTGCTGCGTGGGCAGCTCGACGGCAATGAGCTCGATATCGACGCGGTGGTGCGCGCCCAGGCAGACCAGCGCGCGTCTGGCAGTAGCGGCGATCGCCTGTATGCCGATGCCCGTACCGTGGAGCGCGACCTCGCCGTCTCCATACTGGTTGACGTATCGCTGTCCACGGAAGCCTGGGTGGATGACCGGCGGGTTATTGACCTCGAGAAAGAGGCCCTGCTGGTGCTGGGGCACGGTTTGCAGGCCTGCGGTGATCAGTTCGCGATACACAGCTTCACGTCGCGGCGTCGGCACAAGGTATGGTTGCAAACGGTGAAGGATTTCCGTGAGACCATGAGCCACAGCGTGGAGCAACGCATAGGCGCATTGAAACCGGGACATTACACCCGCATGGGCGCCGCGATTCGTCACCTCACCAGCGGTCTGGCCGAGCTCGGCCAACGTCACCGGCTGTTACTGCTGCTGACCGATGGCAAGCCCAACGACAGCGACTACTATGAAGGCCGCTACGCGCTGGAAGACACGCGCCACGCGGTACGTGAGGCGCGCCGCGCCGGTGTGCGGGTGTTTGCGGTGACCATGGACCGGGAGTTACAGGGCTATTTCCCGCGTATTTTTGGTCGCGGTGGCTACTCGGTGGTGTATCGGCCCGAGCACCTGTCCACAGCGCTGCCCGCGATCTACCGCCAGATTGTTGCCCAGTAGAGCGCTAACCGAACAACGCGCTGCCCGGCCGCTCAATGGGTAGATTGGATGTGAGCCGATGAATGCCCACGCCGCAGCGCGCCACGAACCAGACCAGCAAGGCGGTGATGTACAGGTAGCCGAAGGTCCAGGCTGCCAGCGGCGCCATGTCGAGTATGCCCAGCAGTTGCCATAGCCCCACGGCAGAAGCGGACGCTGCCACCATCCACCAGAATGTACGCACCTGGAAACGCAGGTGACTGCGTACCCAGGGGGCGCTGTGCCCCAGCCGGTAGTGTGCAAGCAGCGCCCCCAGGGGCAAAGTCACCAGACTCATGATGGCCCCGAGATACAGGCCATAGACGATAATGGCGGTGCCCCGGCCCGGCGAATCCTTGCCGGTCTGTGCAGGCGCATCCCGCGTCTCCTGTGTATCCGTCCCCGACACTCCAACCTCCCGTCAGTTGATGTTCCAGGTGAGCTTCATGGACGCACTGCGTCCGGGCGCGAGCAGGTTCTCGGTGGCTTCCCGATAGTCGCGGTCGAACAGGTTCTGCAGTTCCACAGCAAGCCGCAGGCTCTCGCCCAGGCTGACACCCAACGCCGCATTCACTGTCGCCCAGCCGCTGCGCCGGGTTTCAATCAGGCCCCTGGCACCGGGCTCCACCAGCAGGGACCCGCTTTCACCACGCAGGTACACATCTGCCCACAGTGAGTTCCAGAGCCCCGCGAACCGGGGTTCCAGCATGATCCCCGCGCGTCCCGCCAGGGCCGGGATGCCCGTGTCCCAGGTGTCGAAGCTGCCGAAATCGTTGTTGCGCTGCATCCAGGTCACATTCAAGTAGGGCTGCAGTGCCTTATCGGCTGTCGCCCAGGCCAGGTACAGCTCCAGACCGTGTGCATTGGAGGACCCGATGTTGCGGTACAGTTTATCCGTCGGACTCAGGCAGCGGTCGGTAGCGGTGCAGAAGATGTGGTCGATGTAGTCGCTGGAATCGGCAAAGAATAGAGCGGCATCAACCGTCCACGGCCCCTGCATCAAACGCCAGCCCAGCTCGTAGTTGATACTGGTCTCGGGAGTGAGCTCGCTGTTCGGATTGACAAAGCTGGAGCCGGCGTAGGCGCCCGTGGCCAGCTGCATCAGCGAGGGATAAAGATAGCCCTCAGACACGTTGGCACGCAGGGCACTGCCGAGCCCAGTGGACCAGTTGAGCCCCGCTGAAGCGATCAGGTGGCTGTCAGAATCCAGCGACGCGGCGCGTAACCCGGGCCGGTTGCTGCGATCCAGTTCGCCATCGACCTGGTAGAAGCGGGCGCCCACCATGGCGGTGAGGGTGTCGCCCAATGCCCAGTGGTCCTGCACAAAGGCAGCCAGGGTGCGAATGCTGGCTTGGTCATCGATCCGCTCAATACCGGTGGTAGCGACCGGAGTCCAAGCGCGCGTATCCACCTCGCGGCCTTGATCCACTTCGTCATTGCTGTATTGCAGGCCGCTGATCACGCGATGCTCGCCCCAGGGCAGCCAGTCCGCCTGCAGAAGCAGGCCATCGCTGCGCAATGTGCTACGGGTGTCGATATCGCGGTGATACCATACGGTTTCCGTGTTGCTGACGAAGTGGCGCAGGCTGTCCTGGGTGAAACCGGAGATCACCAGTCGGTCCAGCGCGGCGGAGGCCGGTTCCCAGCTGTAATCCAGCGCGAAGCGCTCCCGGTCGCGCTGCGGTGTGCTGAGTGCCAGATCGACCAGCGGAAAGGTGCTGCGTGCGGTCTCTTCCACAAAGATGTCTGATCGCGATTCGTAGCGATCCCAGGTCAGTCCCAGGGCATGATTGCCGGCCACTTTTTCCAGGAAACCGTAGTAGCCCTGATTCTCGAATGCGGTGTTCTCGGCGCGGCCCTCGGGTGTGCGGCGCAGGCCGTGGTCACTGTCGGCGGCCGCCAGTCGATAGCTCCAGCCGTCCTGTAAGCCGTGCACGCTGGCGAACAGTGTGTCGCCGTCGGTGGTGCCGTCATAGCTGCCTTTCACGGTGGCTTGCAGCGGCGCCGAGCCGCCCTTCAGTGTCATCAGGTTGGTGACGCCACTCAGGGCCTTGGAGCCATAGAGTACCGACCCGGAGCCGCGCAGCACTTCAATCCGGCCGAGCATATCGGGGTGTATGGTCAGTGGCGTACCCACTTCGCTGTGGTCCGCCAGTTCGTGGCTATCCACCAGAATGGCGCTGCGCCGGGAATCTTCACCGCGGATACGGATGCGTTTCAGCCCGGCTTGGCCTGAATCGGACACCTGGAGCCCGGGTACGTCGCGCAGGAAGTCGGCCACACCGCTGGCGGTCATGCGTGCCAGATCTTCGCGCGTCATCACGCTGAGACTGGCGCTGCTGTCGAGAAGGCGCTCCTCGACGCGGCTGGCTGTCACCACCACTTCTTCCAGGGGCATGTCGGCACTGGTGGCGGCAAGCCCCGGCATCGCGCAAAACAGCAGGCTGCGGGCCATTGCGCGCGCTGCGGGGTTGGGCCGTGGGCGGAATGTCGGTCTGCGATAGATCATGAGATATCCACTGGGTTATTGCTGTGGGCCCGGGCAGGCTGCCGCCTTCTTGAGCGAATGGTCCAGCGCCGGATCCTCTTCGGCCTCGAGGGCCCGCCACAGTTTTGCGTAATCGGGGCAGTGTGCATCCCTGCCGGTGCCGGGGGGCTGATATATGAAACTGCATTTGCGCAGGTCGGAAGCCAGTGCTGAGCGTTGCTGCGCTGATAGCGGCCTATTCGTTGTGCGCAGCGCTCCCAGCGTGGCAATGCAGTCGACACGCCAATGCGTTTCCATGTCGTGGCCCCTGGTTGTAAAGCGCTCGTTCACGAGGTCAGTGTCGACGCTGCTCGCGCCGTTGACGACGCCCGCGAAGAACATCAAGCAGCTCATCCAGCGTTTCATGCACACAGTAAACCGCATTCTGCACGGGAATAAAATGATGCAGATCATTTGCGTCTTATAATCAGCAGTCTATGCTGGTTGCCATCATGTTGCGAGGTCGAGTGCTGTGTTGAGCTACCGGTTAGTGCTGCCTGCCATGCTCTGGCTGGCCGTTGGCCTTGCGCTGGCCCCCGTCAGCGCCCGGGCTGTCGATGAAACTGCCGTACAGCAGCTGTTGCCGGGGGTCAGTGCCGCAGCGCCCGTGCCTTCAGTTCCGGGCCTGTTCAGCGCGGACGCCCCGGGAGTGGGCCGGGTGCTGTTCTTTGAAACCAGTGATTTCGTGCATATCCCCGCGTATTCGGGATCACCGGTCAACCTGCTGGTGGGCCTGACCGCAACGGGCGAGTTTCTGGCGGCCAGCGTGCAGGCGCATGCGGAGCCGATACTGGTCGTGGGTATCACCGATAGTGACCTGCAGGCCTTTGTGAACCAGTTTGTCGGCAAGCGCGCGTCTGATGCCATCCGCGTGGGTGCCCAGGGCCGCGAGGGCTATGTCGGTATTGACGGGCTGAGTGGCGCGACTATCACAGCCATGGTGATTACCCGCACCATTACGCGCGCCGCGGAGCAGGTGCTGGCGGTCTACGCAGCTGCGGCCGCGACGGCCGCGCCGGTGGTGGGCGCAGAGGTGTCCACCGTGGCTGTGCCGACTGAGCCGGAGTGGCACTGGAGCTGGCAGCAGCACCGTGTGCAGGTGTCGGTACTGGTGGTTGCCCTTTTTGTCCTGTTGCTGGTGCTCTTTCTGCAGGACTGGCTGGTGCAGCACAAGCGGTTGTTCCAGCGTTTTCGCCTCGCCTGGCTGGTGTTCACGGTGGTTTTTATCGGCTGGGTGTGTCACGCCCAGCTGTCGGTCGTCAACCTGCTGGGTTTTGCCCGCAACCTGGCGGGCGGCTTTTCCTGGGAAAGCCTGCTGCTGGACCCGGTAGTGTTCCTGCTCTGGGCGTTTGTCGCCTTGAGTATCCTGCTCTGGGGGCGCGGCGTGTACTGTGGCTGGCTCTGCCCCTTTGGTGCGGCGCAGGAGCTCTTATCGAAGGCGTCGCGTGCGCTGGGGTTTGCCGGTTGGCAGTTCCCGCATGCGGTCCATGAGCGCCTGTGGGCCATCAAATATCTGATCCTGCTGGCGATTCTCGGGCTGGCACTGGACTCCATGGCCAATGCCGCGCGTCTGGCGGAGGTTGAGCCCTTCAAGACAGTGTTCGTGATGCAGTTCGACCGCCCACCCGCTTACGTGCTCTACGCGGTGCTGTTACTGGTGATCACGGTGTTCAACAGCAAGTTCTACTGCAAGTATTTGTGCCCGCTGGGTGCGGCCCTGAGCTTTGTCACCCGCTTCAAGGTGTTTGACTGGCTGCGTCGGCGTGTGGAGTGCGGCCATCCCTGCCAGACCTGCGCCCGGGAATGCCAGATCGGCGCCATACGCCCCACCGGGGAGATTATCGACAACGAGTGCCACTACTGCCTGGACTGTCAGGTGACCTACTGGGATGAGCATCGCTGCCCGCCACTGGTGCGCAAGCGCAAGAAGCGCTTTCAGGGCCAGTTGCCGGAGCACGCGGTGATTGCGACCGATGCGGCCGGCAGTCGGAGGGAAAGTTGACCTGTGTCATATTGTCGACTAGAACATGCAGATAAAATGCATATTAAGAGGCGCATTGAACCTGAGCGCCATTAAGGGGAAGGATGATGAAAAGCAAAGCAAGCAGCTGGAAGCAACGTGCAGGCGCAGGCCTGTTCTCCGTGACACTGGGCTTGAGCGCGGCGGCGTTGGGCCAGGACAAGACCGATCACCCGGGTGTGACGCCGGGTGAAATGGCCTACAAGGGTGCCCCGGTGCCCGCCGGCGAGATGAAGCGCGTGATCTCGCCCGGTGCCCCGGACATGACTCAGGCCGAATTTGACCTGGCCACAAAACTGTACTTTGAGCGCTGCGCGGGCTGCCACGGCGTGCTGCGCAAGGGCGCCACCGGCAAGCC
>DIAF01000049.1:73336-132039 GCA_002414665.1 Halieaceae bacterium UBA5085 | reverse complement strand
ATTCAATTTCATAAATGCTTAACAGCGTATTAGCAAGACCAAGCCGACTAACTCCCGGCTTGCTAATTCCATAATTGAACGACCTTTTCCCACGAAAAACCCCGGCATTTCATGCACATAGAACCCCACATCCCCTGGCACCAGCAGTTAGCGAGCCCAAAACAATCCGCGCCACCATAAAACCCCCCACCAAAAATCCCTAAGGAGTTCAAGGCATTACACACCTCTGCGCCGCAATCCAGCCGCGTGCCGCTGAAAAACCACATTAACGCTTATACCACGCACACCTCGGCAACCAAAACACGCCATGCGCCCAGCCAGGTCACCACTCATTGGAGCGCCATGCCCAGGGCGGATTCAGCGCGTCCTGATTCGCGCCTACCGCTTCGCAGAGCATTCATCTTCCACGCCAGACAAGCTATCCTGCCGGTAAAAATTCAGGAGAAACACCATGCAGATAAGTAGACTACTCTGGGTCGCCGCTCTTGGCGTGTTACTCGCCACCAATGCCCAGGCGCATTCGGCGGCGGATATTGGAGGCGGGTTTGTCAGTGGCCTGCTGCATCCGGTGCTGGGCTGGGATCACGTGGCGGCGATGGTCGCGGTTGGCCTGTGGGGCGCCTTTCTGGGCTCGCCGGCCCTGTGGTTGCTGCCGGTGGTGTTTCCCCTGGTGATGGCGGTGGGCGGCGCGCTGGGCCTCGCCGGGGTGGATCTGCCTGGTGTGGAAGTCGGCATCGCGGCATCGGCCCTGGTGCTGGGCGCCATGATCCTGCTCGCCGCTCGCCCGCCGTTATGGGTCGCCGGTGTGCTGGTAGCCGGCTTTGCCATCTTTCACGGCCACGCCCACGGGACGGAGTTGCCGGATGCGGCAAGCCCGCTGGCCTACAGTCTGGGATTTGTGATCGCCACCGGGCTGCTGCACCTGTCAGGCATCAGCCTCGGCCTGCTGGTGCGCTGGCCGCTGGGGCGCAGCGCGGTGCGCGCGGCCGGTGGGGTCATTGCAATGGCCGGCGGCGTGTTTCTCTGGCAGGCCGTTTGAAACGTTCCTCTCTGCCACGTCTGGCAGGGGGCGGCGCCTTTTGCTGTGCATCGTTTCCCGCCTGGTCACATGCGCCCATGCAGGGCGTTGGCGACTTTTATGGCGGCATACTGCACCCTCTGGTGGTACCAGCCCATGTGCTTGCCCTGGTGATGCTGGGCCTCCTGGCCGGGCAAAGGGGGATGGCGGCAGTGCGCAGGACGTATCTGGGCTTCCTGCCGGCACTGGTCGCGGGCCTGGCGCTCTCGGGTACAGGTTTTGTCGACGATCCGGAACCGCTGTTGCTGCTGGCATCGGCCGTCATGGGTTTACTGGTCGTATTGCAATGGCGTGTTCTGCCCGCTGGACTGTTTCCCGCCGTGGGAGCTACCGTGGCATTGCTGCTGGGTCTGGATTCTGCGCCCGAGGGGCCGGGGCTGGCGCCAGGCCCTTATGTGGCGACACTGGCCGGGACAGCTCTGGGGGCCTTTGCCTGCCTGCTACTGGTGGCGGACCTCAGTGAACGCGCCTCGGCAGGTTGGCAGCGTATCGGGCTGCGCGTGCTGGGCTCATGGGGTGCCGCCAGCGCGACGCTGGTCTATGCGATGCGCTGGCTGGTGCCCTGAGGTGTCAGGTGTCCTGGAACCCGGTGATGGCCTTGGCTGCCTGATAGGCAAAGGTCATGGCCGGCCCGAGGGTTGAGCCGGGACCGGGGTAACAGGGCAGCGTGGGTGCACTGCAGTTACCGATGGCATACAGGCCGGGGATCACGGAGCCGTCTTCACGCAGCACCTGCGCATGCGCATTACACACCATGCCTCCCTGGGTACCGAAGTCACCCGGGTCAACCTTCATGGCGTAGTACGGCGGCTTGTCGATAGGCGCCAAGCAGGGGTTGGGCGTGACGCGCGGGTCGCCGTAGTAGCGGTCATAGGCCGAGTCGCCGCGATGGCAGTCCGGATCGACACCGGTAACAGCGTACTCGTTAATTTTCGCCACGGTGGCCGCCAGGCCCTCGGGGTTTACGCCTATCTTGCGTGCCAGTTCGGGGATGGTATCTGCCTTGGCATAAAAGCCCTCGGTCTCATAGCGTTTTGGCACCGCCCAGTCAGGGCGGAAGGTGCTGTTGTACAGCGGGCCGACGAAGTAGCGCGCGCGGAAGTTGGCATCGAAAATCTGCCAGCTGGGGTTACAGGGATTCTCCTCGCTGTGCTTGGCGAAGGTCTCCTGCTGGAACGCCATGTAGTTTTGCGATTCGTTACTGAAACGCTCACCGGCCGGATTGACCACGATAGATCCGGGGTAGGACTTTTCCATGATACTCAGGCGCGGGATGGTTTCACCGGGCACTGAGATGGTGTTGCACCACCAGGCCTCATCAAGGCGGTGCATTTTCGCACCCAGCCGCTGGCCTTCAAGAATGGCATCACCGGTGTTGTCGAGGGTACCGGCGCTCCAGCGGTGGTCCGTGGGCTTGGGCAGGTACTGTTCACGCATGGCCTGATTGTGCTCGAACCCACCGGCAGCCAGTATCACCCCCTTGCGCGCCTGTATGCGCAGGGTTTCGCCATTGCGGGTGACTTCGATACCCGTGACCACGCCGTCCTCATCGATAACCCGGCGCATGGGCGTGCTCAGCCAGAGCGGGATATCCCGGTCCTGCATTGAGGCCCGCAGACGCGCGACACCGGCACAACCAGTGGCCAGGCGTCGGTGATACTTGTCTTTCAGGCGCCAGGGAATATCGGCGACGTAGGCAGCCACCAGCTTCAGCGCAGTTTTCCACCAGCCGGGCTGCTGGCCAATCAGCAACGCGGCTTCCACCTGGGTAAAGCCGATCAGGCCACCGAGGTGCATCATCGGGTGGGTGCGCCGCAGACGGCGCCATTCTTCACCCAGCTCGCTGGCCGGAAAGGTTTCCGGTTCCATGGAGCGGTGACCCACCATCGCGCCCTCGAGGTTGGTGTAGTAATCCGGGTAATGCTCGAGCGTCACGTAGCGCACTCGTGTGCGTTCGTGGAGGAAATCCACCATTTTCGGGCCATTCTCGAGGAAGGCATCCAGCTGGTAATCCGGCACCTCCTCCTCGGTAATCAGCTGGCGCAGGTAGGTGCGCGCTTTTTCCAGCGAGTCCTCGGCGCCCGCATCCCGCGCGTAGCGGTTGCAGGGAATCCACACACCGCCCCCGGAGATGGAGCTGGTGCCGCCATACAGGTCGGACTTCTCCACCACCAGCACGTCGCGCGTGCCCATTTCGTAACTGCAAAGCGCTGCCGTGAGGCCGCCATTTCCGGACCCCACCACAACCACATCAAAACTGTAATCCCACTGCTGCGCGCTCATGCCAAACCTCATACCAATGCATCGCCCATGGTAGCCCACTGCGCGGCCTTTTCCGCAGTGGTCGGCCCCGTAACACAAGGCAGGTTCAAAAAGTTGGTCGGCGGCCTTGGCCCCGGCGCCGGAATGGACATCAGTGCCTGCTTGCCAGCAGGGGGCAAGGCCCTATAGCATGGCCTGACGTCCTGCAAACAAGAGAGCGCACCATGAGCAAATCTGTCCTGAAGCCTGTTGCCACACTGGTCTCGGTTGCCGCCCTGGCACTGTCTCCCCTGGCGTTGTCGCACCTCGACGAGAACGAATTTCACCAGTCCTACCGGCAGTCCTATTTTGCGCTGCTGGGCGCCAACTTCGGGCCCATTGGGGCCATGGTGAAGGGAGAAATGCCCTGGAACCAGGAGCAGCTGCAGGGCTTCGCCGATGACTTCAATGCGGTTGTTTCACTCAACCTGCTGCGCGGCTTCCCCGATGGCTCCGACAAGGGCACCACCCGTGCAAAACCGGAAATCTGGGAAAACCGCGATGATTTCGCGCAGAAGTACAGCGACATGCAGGCCGCCGCGAAAGACCTGGGCGTTGCCGTGAAAGGGGGTGATCGTGCGGCAATCGCGCAGCAGGTAGGCGCTGTCGGCCAGACCTGCAAGGCCTGTCACGACGAGTACAAGGCGAAAGACTACCTGTACTGATCGGGCTCTGGCCCTACCACATCCGCGGCGGCGGCGGTGCCTGTTGCAGTATCCACCAGAACAGGCCGCTGACCGCAGCAAGCAACAGCAGCGCCCGCCACCAGCCGACCACGGGCGCCTCCCCTTCCCGCCCGACCGCGCGTCCCAGCCACATGGCCTGCAGCAGCTTTTCACCCAGCCGCCACTGGTGCCAGGCCACGGCCAGCAGGTGCACCGCGACCATCGCCAGCAAGGCATTGAATGCCCATTCATGCACCACACCCAGAAAATCGCGGGTGCTGCTATCCACCGCGTAATACAGCGGTCCGTCGAACAGAATCCGGTCACTGTTGAACAGCCCGCTAACCGCCTGGGCCAGTAACAGCGTGAGCAGCACGATTACCGACCAACCGCCCAGCGGGTTGTGACCCGGGCCCGCCGGTACCTGGCCACGGAGATACCCCAGCACCGTGCGTGGCCCGCGCAGGAAATCCGTGAAGCGGGAGTGGCGGCTGCCTATCAGGCCCCAGCCAATGCGAAACACCACCAGCACCAGCAAGGTGTAACCTACCCACTGGTGCCACTCCATCTGGCCTTCTTCCGCGGTCCACCACGCCAGCGGCAGGAGCACAGGGAGCGACCAGTGAAACAGGCGCGTGGGCCAGTCCCAGAGCGGGTGTCCCGCACCGCCGCGTTTGCCGTTGTTCAGGATGTCACTCACGACAATTCAGGGACCAATCAGGCAGGGAAACTCGGCGGGCACGCCCTGGTAGACGTAGCGCCAGCGCTTGTCTTCAAGCACCGCCCGGTGCCGGGCACCAGGGCAGCTGCCATCACCGCTCTCGTAGCCCGCGTCGCCGCGGAACATGACAAAGACCTGCCCGTCAGCATGGCAGAAGCGCGGAAAGACGGACTGCGGGGGCCGCGAGCGCTCAATGCGCAACAGTTCCTCAACGCTGGCATAGCGCGCCAGGTCACAGAGGGTGATATAGGTCGGCGGCAATACGCCAAGCTCACCGGCATCGTGCTCCCGCACTGCCTGCGCCACAGCCACCCAGCGCGCCGCGTGAATCTCGCTGCCATCGATCCTCACCTCAACATCAGCCGCAACCGGTGCGGCGTAGATCCAGGTGGAGAACCGTTTGGGCTCAATCACCGGCGTAGTCCAGTGGCTGATGAGCACCATATCATCCGGTGACGGCCGCAGACCGGCCTCTTCTTCCGCTTCCCGGGCCGCCGCGATGCGCGTGGCGCGCTCCTCATCGCCGTCTGCCTGTTCCAGGTCACCGGCTTCCAGCGCCCCACCGGGAAAGACCCAGTAGCCACCGGCGAACAACAGTGCCTTGTTGCGCTTGAGCAGCAGTGTCTCCAGTCCATCAGGACCGTCGCGCAGCAGCACCACGGTGCTCGCGGGGCGAGCGGGTGCCACAGGCGCTGGCGACGCCTGCTCGTTACCCGGGCTCACCGTGTTCAGCGCTGCCCGACCATGGACAGGTCGTAGCCCAGGCTGCGGGCGCGCTGCATCGCCTGCGGAAAATCTTCCGCAGGGCGTGTCGCCAGCCACAGGTTGATGGAGCGCGTGCCACTGCGGCAGAAAGCCAGCACAGGACCGCTGGCGCTGTTGAACGTCGCCGCCAGCCGCGCCAGGTCGGGGCCGGGAAAGTTCATCCCGTTAACCGGGTAGTAAACGTAGTCGAGGCCATTCGCTGCGGCGGCGGCGGCAAACTCTGCCGAGCTTGGCTGACCGGGGGCCTCGCCGTCGGGGCGATTATTCACCAACACCGTGTACCCCGCTGCCGCGATCGCCGGCACATCCTCCAGGTTGAGCTGCTCGGACACTGCAAGCTGCGGCGTCACCTCAACAATCCTCATGCTCTCTACCCCTTATCCAGCCGCACCAGACCCGTCGCGCACACGGTCGAGACCGTCACGCAGCAGGTCGGCCCAGCGGCGCAAAATGCGGTTGAACTCCGCCCGGTTGGTCACGCTGCTGGTCCACTGCAGTGTCCCTTGATCGATACCGCGGCGGCGGTCGACAACACGCGCCTGCACTTCTCCGGTCACGCCGTCCACCATCTCGAGTACCAGCGTCATTTCTCCGGCGGAAGTGGTGTAGGTGCGGGTCCGGGCGGCGGACTGCACATCCGGCGCATTGATATCCAGGTTCACAATCGCCGGCTTCAGCACGAGGGTATCCTCGCCTTCCGGTGGCGTATCGACCAGCGCGTAGGCCGGCGGCTTGCTCAAGGCAGCGCGGAACTCCTGGTCGCAGGCGGCGGCGACGTCGCCGCGAATGCGGTCTGCATCGTCCTGGCTGATGCGCGTGGTCACGCTGCGGCTGCTCTGATTCTGGTCACGCAGCCAGTTCCTGCGGAAGGCCACCTCACAATCGTCCACTTCCACGTGTTGGTAGTGCGCCAGGTCGGCGCCCGGTCGCACGTACACATCGGCAAACCGGTAGCCGTCCACACGGGCCAGGCCATCGTCGGTCACCTCGGGCGACGTCGCACAGCCGGCAACAACAGCGCAGGCCAGCAGGATCACAGAAGTCATACGTTGAGACATGGGTATCTCCCTTTCAATCATCGAGCGCTGCACGAACTATAGGCAATCCGCAAGCGGTATACCACCGTTTCGTCGCTCAGGCGAGCAGCCCCGCCACCCCGTCCCACAGGAGCTTCACCCCCAGTACCACGAGGAAAAAACTGATCACCCGGTAGTAGAATTTCGCAGGAGAGCGCTTCACCAGCGCGTGTCCCAGTCGGACTCCGAGGGGAGCCAGCGGCACCAGAATGAGTGAGTACAGCAGATTGTCGAGGGTGAATTGCCCCAACCAGTAGTAGGGCAGCAGTTTCACCAGATTGACTACGGCGAAAAACAGGCCGGCCGTACCGGCGAACACCAGCGGTGGCAAACCCTTGGGTAGCAGGTACATGGTCAGCGGCGGACCACCCGCATGGATGCTGAAGCTGGTGAAACCCGCGAGGGTGCCGAACACCGCGGCGGGAGCGGCGCGATGGCGTTGGCTGGCTCGCCCGGCAAAGCCCAGTAGCTGCTGTAGACCGAACAGTGTGGAAATCAGGCCCACCAGTACCCGCATATAGTTGTCGTCCATGGCGCCCGCGGTGAGAAAACCCAGGCCAATTCCCACCAGCGCACCGGGCAGCAGCAGCTTCAGCGCGCGACCATCGAAAACGCCCCAGTAAGTCCGCACCACAACAGCGTCCATTACCACCAGAATGGGCAGCAGGATCGCCGCCGCCTGGGTCGGCGGCATCACCAGCGCCATCAACGGCACTGCAAGGATCGCTACGGCCCCGCCAAAGCCGCCTTTGGCGATGCCGTACAGCATCACCGCGGGAATACTGACAAGATAAAACGCTGGATCGGTGAGCACGCGGTCGGCTCAGGCCAGCAGTCCGAATTCACCACCGAGAATGTCCAGGATCTCGCGGCGGGGATCATCACTACGGGGCAAAGGCTGACCGGTGATTTTCTCCGCAAGCCCGGTATAGGTGGCGGAAACCTGCTGGAATACGTCAGCAGGCAGGAGCGTGTCGCGGGCCAGTGCCAGGCGTTCCGGCATGCGGTCCTTGTTCAACAGAATGTCGGGGTCGGGGAAGTGATTCAGCAACAACTGGCGGAACCCCTCCTTGGAGTTCTCCACAACCCGCCCTTCGCGCCAGGCGGGACCATCCCAGATGCGCGAGGAATCCGGGGTTCCCACTTCATCCATGTAAATCATCTGCTGCTCGCCGGCGGCGTTGGTCACGTAGCCGAACTCGAATTTTGTATCCACGAAAATCTGGTCGAGCGCGGCCAGCTCACTGCTGATGACGTGAAAGCCGGCCCGCAACAGCGACTCGTAGTGACCGACATCGGCCGCTGAGCGAAATCCGAACGCGCCGAAGTGGTCTACCAGTGCCGTCCTGGCGATGTTCACATCGTCCTGTTCGGGAACACCGGGTATGCCACGCAGAATGCCTTTGCTGGACGGGGTAATCAGCAGATCGGGCAGTTTCTGGTCGCGCTGCAGACCATCGGGCAGGCGCAGGCCGCAGAATTCTCGCTCGCCTTTGCTGTAGGCGCGCCACATGGATCCGGTGATGTACTGGCGGGCAATCGCTTCAATCATCACCGGCCGCGCCTTCTGCACGATCCAGACCAGTGGATGCGGCGTTTCAAGAATGTGGCTGGGCGCCAGCCCATGCTCTCGGAAGCGCTGAAACCAGTGGTTGGAGATCGCATTCAGCGCCGCACCCTTGCCCGGCACACCGGCGAGGCCCTCCTCTCCTTCCCAGATGCACTCGAAGGCCGAAATACGGTCGCTGATGACCATCACGGCCAACGGCGTGTCCGTGGCAACCGGGTAAGCCCGCTCGCGGATCAGCCGTGCGCTGTCTGTGGCGGTCAGCCAGTACACGGAACGCACCTTGCCGGAATGCACGGGAGCACCCACCCGCAGTGGAAGGTCGTTGTTCACCGCCAGCACAGTGTGGGCAAGGCTCATGGCAGATTCCCGTGTTGCGCTCCTACAGAGAGCGATGCATTGATAGACCCGCCGTGCTGGCGGCCCGAAGTGAGCGGCGATTCTAGCAGAGCTGGGCGGGCCGGGGCACCTTGCCTGTCACTGCGGAAACGGTTCCGTTACACTGAGCGATGACAAACAGGCTGCCCAAACTCTCATGAAACTGCATTGCCACCGCCTCCTTCTGCTGCTCAGCGTGTCAGCCATTCCTCCCGCACTGGCGGAGAATTGCGTCACCATCAGCGACGACCAGGCTCGCCTCGCCTGTTACGACACTGCGGCCGGGCGCAGCGCCCCGGGCGAACCCAACACACCCCAGTCGTCACTGGGATGGGGAGCTGACGAGGATGACGCGCTCGGTGAAGAAGCCGTGGAACCGGTCAACCTGGCCGAAGAGGAACTGCTGTTCGGCAAACGCATCGCGGAGGAGGCTGAGCTCACTGGCAACGCCTGGGTGATTACCCCCCATCACCGCAATTACCTGCTGCCACTCACCTACGCCGATACGCTGAACCGTGACGCCTGGGCCCTGCAGCAGCCCGACGAGCCGATGGACCGACTGGAAGCCAAATTCCAGCTGAGCCTGAAAACCATCGCCTGGGAGAACATCCTGGGGCGCAACAACCACCTTTGGGTGGGCTACACGCAACGCAACTGGTGGCAGGTCTACAACGAGTCATCACCGTTTCGCGAAACCAACTACCAGCCGGAGGTTTCGCTGTCCTTCGCCAACAACTGGCGTTTCTGGGGTTTTACCAACACGCTCTGGGACGTCGGCTTCGTTCACGAGTCCAATGGGCAGGGTGGTGATCTGTCACGCAGCTGGAACCGCATCGTCGCGGGCGCCGCCTTTGAACGTCGCCGCATGACATTGAACGTGCGCGGCTGGTACCGGATCCCGGAAAGCGACAACAGCGACGACAACCCCGATATCGAGGACTACCTCGGCTATGGCGACCTCACCGGCATCTGGAAGTGGGAGCAGCATGAGTTCGCGGTGCAGGTGCGCAACAACCTGCAGGCAGACAATCGTGGCTCGGTCCAATTGGAGTGGACGTTCCCGGTAAACCGTCGTTTCAAGGGCTACGTGCAGTATTTCAACGGCTACGGCGAGAGCCTGATCGATTACAACCTGCACCAGAGTCGCATAGGTTTCGGCGTATCGATGACCGATTTGTTATAATTCGCCACCGCTGATGGTTCAGCCAGCCGCCCCCGCGGGGAGGACTTTCAGCGCCCCGACGAGTAAACTGCCTCCCTCACAAAGCCACTACCCACGGCGCGATTATGAGCACACCCAACACACCCTACGCGATCCTCGGCGAGGCCGGCATCCGGCGCCTGTGTGAGGATTTCTACCGAATCATGGACAGCCGCCCCGAAGTGCGCGAGCTCCGGGCCATGCATGCCGATGATCTCGGCCCTGTCACCGAGCGGCTCACCGACTACCTGACAGGCTGGATGGGGGGCCCGCCTCGCTATGCGGAAAAACACGGCGGTGTCTGCCTGACCGAGCCCCACGCCCCTTTCCATATCGGCCCGAAAATGACTGAGCAATGGCTCTGGTGCATGGAACAGGCTCTGGAGGAAGGCGGCGCCAGCGAGGAGCTGAAAAACATGCTGCGGGTGCCCTTCCAGCGCATTGCGCAGGCCGTGCAGAACCGCGACAACGACGACTCGCCGCGCAACAACCCCAACATTATCGCCGCAGGATAAGCCATGCACGTCAACAGAACACTGGCGGGCGCCCTGGTCGCCGCCCTTTACGCAGCAACCGCCAGCAGCGAACCCGTCCTGGAACAGGTCATCGTCAGCGCCAAGCGCATCAGCGAAGAGGCCAGCCGATTGCCGCTGGCCTGGTCGGTCATCAACGATGAAGCGCTGACCCTGATCGGACACACCCATCCCAACGAGATCATGCAGCAGGTGCCCGGCGCCTGGATCAGCCGGGGTAATGGCCAGGAAAGCCTCACTGCCCTGCGCTCTCCGGTGCTGACCGGAGCCGGCGGCTGCGGTTCGTTCTTTATGGCCGCGGATGGCATCAGCCTGCGCGCGCCCGGTTTCTGCAACGTGAACCAGTTGTTCGACGCGAACATTGAGCAGGCCGGCCGCATTGAGGTGATCAAGGGGCCGGCGGGCGCCAGCTACGGCTCCAACGCCATGCACGGTGTCATAAACGTGCTCAGCGCGGCACCCAACCCTGCGGCAGGACAGCAACTTGCCGTGGAAGCCGGGCCGGATGACTACTACCGGACAAAGCTCAGCCTCAACCACGGCGAGGGCCGACATGCCTTCAGCCTGCGCGGCAACGTCTCGACTGACGGTGGCTACCAGGACGACTCGGGTTACGACCAGGAGAAACTCACACTGCGTCACGACTATGCGGGTGACATCTGGAGCATCCGTACGGTGCTGGATGGGGCCAACCTGAACCAGGAGACGGCGGGGTTCATCCAGGGTTTCGAGGTCTACAAGGACGATGATCTGCGCCGCAGCAACCCCAACCCGGAAGCCTACCGGGACGCCTGGTCTCTGCGTCTCTACAGCGAGGCCAGCAGAGACATCGGACCTGGCATGCAGCTCAGCATCACCCCTTACCTGCGACGCAACCGGATGCAGTTCCTGCAGCATTTCCTCCCCTGGCAGCCTGTAGAGACCAACGCTCACGAATCCCTCGGCCTGAGAACCGCGCTGCATGGCGAGCAGGGTGACCTGAGCTGGGTGGGCGGCGTGGACCTGGAGATGACCGAGGGCTCCCTGCAGGAAGTGCAGGAGCAGCCCTTTAGCCCCAACCAGCCGCAGGGCGTCCACTACGACTACACCGTGGATGCCAGTGTCGGGGCCGCCTGGAGCCAGCTGAATTATGCGCTGTCCGAACGCTGGACACTGGATGGCGGCCTGCGCGTGGAGTACACGCATTACGACTACGACAATCGTGGCCCCGCCGGCTCCGTCTGTGCCCCGGAAGCAACCGCCTGCCGGTTCTTCAGGGTTGCCGACCGCACCGACAGTTTCACTGACTGGTCCGTCAACGCGGGAGCCAGCTACCTCCTGAGCCCCGGCCACAGCCTTTACCTGCGTGCCGCCAATGGCTTCCGGGCACCGGATACCAGCGAGCTCTACCGCCTGCAGTCAGGCCAGTCGGTTGCCGACCTCGACTCGGAGGTCATGGACAACTTGGAAATTGGTCTGCGCGGCGACAACGGCGCCGGTTTCGGCTACGACCTGTCGCTGTATCACATGAACAAGGACGAGGTGATTTTCCAGGACGCGGACCGCCGTAATGTCAGCGGTGCCCGCACCGAACACACGGGACTGGAAGTCAGCCTCGACTACCGCAGCCAGGATGCGTGGTACGCGCGCTTCGACGCCACGGCCGCTCGCCACCGCTACGCCAACGATGCGCTGCCGCTGGGCGTGAATGAATCCATTGACGGCAACGATATCGACACCGCGCCGCGCCTGTTCGGCAGCGCAAGGGTTGGCTGGGAGTTCGCAGGGCGACACGGCGGCACACCGGTGGCGGAAGTGGAATGGGTGTATATGGACGAGTATTACCTCGATCCGGAAAACCAGTTCAAATACGAGGGGCACTCACTACTCAACCTGCGCTTGAGCGCCCCGCTCACCCGCAACCTGGGCGCCACGTTGCGGGTGACCAACCTGCTGGATGAAGAATACGCGGAACGCGCCGATGTCGGTTTCGGCAACTACCGCTACTTCGTCGGCCGGCCACGGGGGGTATTCATGGAACTGCGCTACAACTGGGGCGTATAGCGCGCATCAGCGCATTGCGCTGATGCCTACGGCCTCGCGCACCTGGGCCAGCAACGGTGTGCTGAAGGCCCGAGCACGCTCTGCACCCCGCTGCAGTACAGACTCGATATGGCCAGGGTCGTCGAGCAGCGCGTAATACCGCTCGCGCGCCGGCGCCAGAGTTGCATTCACCAGTTCGAACAACTGTCGCTTGGCTTCGCCCCAGGCGATACCTTCCTCGAAGTCGGCCCGCATGCGTGCCGTCTCCTCGGGTGAGGCAAAAGCGGACCAGATCTGAAACACCGTTGAGTCATCAGGGTCCTTCGGCTCACCCGGCTCCAACAGGTTGGTCTTGATCTTGTTGATCGCCTTGCGCAGCTGTTTTTCCGGGAGAAACAGCGGAATCGTGTTGTGGTAACTTTTGCTCATCTTGCGACCGTCCAGTCCCTGCAGGACCGCAACATGGTCTTCAACCACGGCCTCGGGCAGGGTGAACAGTGGGGCAAAATGGTGGTTAAAGCGCTGCGCGATGTCCCGCGCCATCTCCACGTGCTGGATCTGGTCGCGACCGACCGGCACCCGTTGCGCGCCGAACATGAGGATATCCGCCGCCATCAACACGGGGTAGCTGAACAGCCCCATGGTAACGCCGAAATCCGGGTCCTCCCCCGCCTCCTCGTTAGCCTGGGTCGCCGCTTTGTAGGCATGCGCCCGGTTCATCAGCCCTTTGGCGGCGTTGCAGCACAGAATCCAGGTCAGCTCGGTAATCTCCGGAATATCCGACTGGCGATAGAACACAGCCCGCTCGGTATCAAGCCCCAGGGCCAGCCAGGTGGCGGCAATTTCCTTGCTGGACTGGCGCACCTGGGCCGGGTCCTGGCACTTGATCAGGGCATGGTAGTCAGCAAGAAACAGAAAGGACTCTGTCGCCGGGTCCTGCGAGGCCGCAATCGCCGGACGAATGGCCCCGACAAAGTTGCCCAGATGCGGCGTACCGGTGGTGGTGATGCCGGTGAGAACTCGTTGTGTTGTCATGAATATCCTGTCCATTGACGGCCAAACAGCTGCGGCCGCAAGTTTATCCTGTGCACCCGGCAGTGGCTACGTGCGCGCGGCGCATCAGGGGCGAGCTTACGCTGGCGTCAGCCTGCCGGGGTGATTGTAAAAACGCTGCAAAACCCGTGACAGCTGTGCGGCATCGTCGCGTCCGGCCAACTCACGAACCGAGTGCATGGCGAACGTGGGGACACCGACATCCAGTGTGCGGATACCCGTGCCACCGGCGGTAATCGGGCCAATCGTACTGCCGCAGCCCATGTCAGAGCGGACCACAAAACTCTGCACTGCCACGCCCTCCTCCTTCGCCAGCAGTCGGAACAGGCCCGCGGTCTCCGCATTGGTGGCGTAGCGCTGATTGGCGTTGATCTTGATGACCGGACCGGCATTCAGCAGCGGGCCGTGGTTATCATCGTGCTTGTCGGCGTAGTTCGGGTGAATGCCGTGGGCGTTGTCTGCGGAAATCATCAGTGAGTTAGACACCAGTTGCGCCAGCGTCACCTCATCCGGCACCAGCCGCCGCAGGGTGGAAAGCAGCATGGGGCCCTGGGCACCCGAGGTGGACAGGCTGCCCACCTCCTCGTGATCATTGCAGACCAGGAGACAGCTCTGCCGTCCGTCTGCCGCGAGCAGTGACTGCAGCCCGGTGAAACAACTCAGCAGATTATCGAGGCGGGCCGAGGCGATGAACTCCTCGTGTAACCCCACCAGCGCCGGGGGCTGCGTATCGTAGAAGCAGAGCTCGTAGTCCAGTACTTCCCGCACACCGCAGTCCGGATGCTCCACCAGCAGGCGATCGCGCAGCAGTTCCCGGAATGACGGCGTGCCCGGCTCAGCCCGCAGCGCCAGCACCGGCAGGATGTCTGTTTGCGGGTTGATGCTGCGCGACTGGTTGGCCTCGCGGTCGAGGTGGATGGCAAGGCTGGGGATGACCGCCAGCGGGCGACGGAAATCCACTGTGGCGGTGCGCAGTGCACCGGCCTGATCGGCATAGCTGACGCGCCCCGCGAGCGACAGATCACGGTCGAACCAGGGGTTGAGCAACGCACCGCCGTAGACCTCCACACCCAGCTGGAAATAACCCGCGCGCCGCTTCTCCGGTGTGGGCTTGACCATCAGGCAGGGACTGTCGGTATGCGCGCCCACCATACGCATGCCGTGCTCGGGAGCAGCCTCGGAACCGAGGGTAAATGCGACAATAGAGCTGTCGTTGCGCGTCAGGTAGTAGCGCCCACCCGGCTCCAGCGACCAGACCTGGTCTGATTGCAGCGGGCTGAACCCCGCGGTCTGCAACCGGCTCGCCAAGGCGCTAACCGCGTGGAACGGCGTACTGGCGGCGGCGAGAAAGGCCAGCAACTCGCGGTTGAACTGATCGACATCCATGGATGCTGCGTCTCCTTGAAACAACATTAAAACAGCCACAACGCATACAACACCGCAGCCAGTGCGATGCGGTAGTACACGAAGGGCATAAGGCCAACCCGTTCCAGCAACCGCAGGAACAGGCCGATACAGGCATAGGCGGTGACTGCCGCCAACAGGGCAGCAGAGAGCA
Organism: Halieaceae bacterium UBA5085; assembly: GCA_002414665.1. Taxonomy (GTDB): domain Bacteria; phylum Pseudomonadota; class Gammaproteobacteria; order Pseudomonadales; family Halieaceae; genus Haliea. Next base: position 117,121 of record DIAF01000049.1, on the reverse strand, counting down.
TCAGCACCCAATCCACCGGCGCACTCGCCTGCACCAGTTGGACGCCCTTCAACAACCCTGCACCGGCAATAACCGGTATTGACAGGAGAAAGGCAAAGCGCGCCGCTGTGCTGCGATCCAGACCCAGCAGCAGGCCCGCCGTCAACGTCACACCCGAGCGAGAGACACCCGGCACAGGCGCCAGGGCCTGAGCAAGCCCGATCGCCAGGGCGATACCCAAGGTGAGCGTCGCGAAGGACGAGGCGTGCCGGGCATGTCGATCCGCCAGCCCCAGAAGCAGGCCGAACAGCAGCGTGGTCGTCGCAATGACGGGCAATGTGCGCAGCTGCGATTCGATGAATTCGTCTGCGAGGAAGCCAACCACGCAGACGGGCACGGTGGCCAGGGCCAGATACAGCACCAGGCGCGTGTCCGCATTCGTTCCCCGGCCCTGCAGCAGCCCGAGACAGCTACCCGCCATGGCACAGAGATCGCGCCGGTAATAGAGTACTACGGCAAGCAGGGTGCCCACGTGCACGGCAACGTCAAAGGTCAGGCCCTCATCCTGCCAGCCCAGCACCAGCGAGGGAATGACCAAATGTGCGGAACTGGAGATGGGCAGGAACTCTGTAACGCCCTGCAGGAAAGCGAGGAACATGGCCTGTAGCACATCCATCAGCTGCGCGGCCCCTGTTCGGCGAGCTTCTTCCAGCGCACCTCATCGCGCACATAGACCGGGCAAATCGCTTCGGCGGACTGCCACTCCCCTGCCAGAAAGGCTCGCTGGGCAAGCGGCAGGATATCCTCGGCACTCGGCAGTAACTCACCGTGGACGGCGCTGAAGCGGGCCTGACAGCTGCCTGGCAGCTGTTCGAGATAGTGCAGGCCACTGCCCACCGCGACCAGCGGCTCCTCCACCGGAAGAACCAGTTCCCCCGGGCGACAGGCTGACGCTGCAGACGCCGCATGGGGCAGGCCATCAACGACCTGGTACAGGGCCCAGTACAGCTCGTTGATATGTGCGTCCAGGGTGCTCAACACCCAGTCGCCCTCACCTGCCAGCCCGAGGCGAATTGCAGACTGAACCTGCGCGGCGAGCGTGGATACTGGCAGAGCGGGCAATTGTGCAGCGTAACAAATGCCCTGCGCGGCGCTGGCCGTAATGCGCAGGCCGGTGAAGGAACCGGGGCCACAACCATAGGCTACGGCATCGAGACCACCGGGGCCTTGCGGCAACAGTTCACGCAGCATACCCAACAGGAGCTGGTTGTGGCGGCGCGGCGCATGCTCCAGCAGAACACGCACGGTGTCGCTATCCCACAGTGCAACGGAGCAGGCGTCGGTAGAGGTATCAATGGCGAGAATACTTGTCATGGGTTCGCTACACGAGACATGTGACAGCACCGGCCGCGCGCACGCGAAGCCACTGTAATGTACGATTATCTCACAGCCAGCCAGCAGCCTGAACCTGAGAGGGTCTGAAACCGTTGAATAATATGCAGGGCGATACACGTCTCACCGGCGTGATACTGGCGGGTGGTGCAGGACTGCGCTTGGGCGGCCGGGACAAGGGACTGCAGCACTGGCGCGGAAAACCACTGATCGCACAGGTCGCCGCACGCTTGCGCCCGCAGGTGGGTGAACTGTGGATCAACTGTAATCGCAACAGGGATGACTACAGAGGCTACGCGGACCGGGTTTTCAGCGACCTTACAGACGCTGGCGGACCTCTCGCGGGTTTGCGCTCACTGCCCGAGATCAGGTCATCGCTGCTGCTCGTGACACCTTGCGACACACCCTTACTGCCCCTGAACCTGGGCGAGCGTCTGCTGCATGCGCTGGACGCCTCTCCCGAGGCTGACATCGCCTACGCGTCAGCCGCCGGGTGCGCACACTACCTGCATGCCGTCCTGCGCCCTCGTGTACTGGCCGGGCTCTCGGACTATTTGGGGTCAGGAGGTCGCTCGGTGCAGGGGTGGTACGCATTACAGCATACTGTCACGGTTGAATTCAGCGGCCCTGACTTTCTCAACTGCAACACCCCCGACGCCTTCGACTGACGCAAGCAGGTTGCAAGCAAAAAAAACCCGCAGCGGGCTACCGCTGCGGGTCTGGTGTGCGAAGATGCGTCAGGCCGTTTTTTTGGCCGCTGCCTTACGCTTCGTGGCTGCCGCTTTTTTGGGGGCAGCCTTGGCCCTGGTCTTGGCTTGGGCTTTGGCGGCCTTTGGCTTGCTCGCCGCAGCCTTGGCCTTCCTGGGTTTGGCGCTGGCCCCGGCAGACTTTTTCGCGCTGGACTTTGCCGCCGCCTTTTTGGCGCCGGGCTTACCCGCGCGGGACAGCGCTGAATCCACGCTGGATGCTACGGACTTGCGCCCACTGCGGGCTTTGCCGAACGCAGACTTGGCAGCAGCCTCCACCTTTTTCTCCGCTGCACGCAACTGCGCCAACACTTTCTTTTCCAACGCCGACAGCTTCTCGGCATCGGCCTTGGCGCGCTCTTTGCTCCACTGACGTGCGTGCTTGGCCAGCGCGCGCGCCTTGTCGGCTTCAGCCTTGGCGGCGAGTTCTGCCTTCTTCGCCAGAACGCGCTCCTCGGCTGCGACACGGTGCGCGGCCAACTGCGCTTCAGCAATCAGTTCCTTCACGCGCTGGCGCATGCCATCGAGCTTGGCGCGAGCACTGTCGAGGCGGGAGTTAACCCGGTCCACCGTTTTGCTTGCGGCTTTGTGTGCGCGTGCGTCCGCCTCGCTGCGCGCGGCTTTGAGTTTTGCGCGCGCATCGGCCAGGGCCTTCTTCTCCGACTCAACAGTCGCCTGCAGTTTTGCCAGCGCATCCCGAGCGCGCTTCTCTGCAACGGCTGCGGTTGATGCCTTCTTTGCGGAGGCAGCAGCCGCCGACTTGCGTGGCGCCTTTTTCGCCGGCGCCTTGCGTGTACCGGTTTTTGCTTTCGCCTTGCCTTTGGCCGTTGCCATACGCGATCTCTCCAACTGTTGGTGTTGCCAATGTTGCTCGCAAAATAGCAATATTCAACTGCGCTTACAACTGCACATTTGTAACGCAGGCGCACCCCGGCAAACGCAATGCTGCCAGGGCCTGTAGAAGAAGCACAGTAAGCGCGCTTGAGTTGCGCCTGAGATGAGAGGGCTGCGGCTGAAAATGCTCAGCGGCCCAGTGCCGCGAACACCTTGCGACGAATGTCTTCCACGCTACCCACACCCTCCACACGATGGCAGGCGGGTGCGCGCGGCCCCGTCATGGACTGGTAGAACTGCACCAATGGACGCGTCTGCTCCTGGTAAACCTGCAAACGCTTGCGGATAGTATCTTCCTTGTCATCATCACGCTGCACCAGCGGCTCACCACTTTCATCATCCAGGCCCTCGCGCTGCGGCGGATTGTGCAGCACGTGATACACACGACCGGATGCAGGGTGCACGCGGCGCCCGCTCAGGCGCGCCACAATTTCCTCGTCTTCTACTGCGATTTCCACCACGTGATCAATATCAACGCCTGCGTCGACCATGGCCTCTGCCTGCGGGATTGTGCGCGGGAAGCCATCAAACAGGAAACCGTTCGCACAGTCCGGTTGCTTGATGCGCTCCTTGACCAGACCGATGATGATGTCGTCCGACACCAGTCCACCTGCATCCATCACTTCCTTCGCCGCAATTCCCAGTTCGGTTTGGGCTTTAACCGCAGCTCGCAGCATATCCCCTGTGGAGATTTGGGGGATGCCCCAGGTTTCAGTAATGAACTGTGCCTGGGTGCCTTTACCGGCGCCAGGAGCGCCAAGGAGTATTAATCGCATGCAGGTGAATCCTCGAGGTTATCGTGCAGCTCTGGCCCGTGCCGCTGCGCAGCGTAGCAATATGGCCATACAAACGGGGGGCCTAACCATACACAGGGGCAGGTTTTTGCACAAGCCCTGCTTGGACAGCCGGGATTGCGCAGCCCCCCTACTCGCGCGCCTTGGCCGCCACCCACAGGGCCTCGAGCTCATGGGCAGTCAGTGCTGCAAGCCCGCGCCCATCCGCTTCGGCCAGTGCAGCCTCCATCACACGAAAGCGCCGTTCGAATTTGGAAGATGCGTGGCGCAGCGTGCTCTCGGCGTCAAGGCCGAGCTGGCGTGCCAGGTTCACGCAGGTAAACAGCAGGTCGCCCATCTCGTCCGCAATCGCTGCTGAGTCACCTGTCGCCATGGCCTCCTGCAGTTCGTTGCGCTCCTCGTCGAGCTTTTCCAGCACTGCGCGAGCATCCGGCCAGTCGAAGCCCACCAGCGCAGCACGCTTCTGCAGCTTCTGTGCGCGGGGCAAGGCCGGCAGCGCCACCGGAACATCATCCAGCACACCACGTTGCGAGCGCGCCGCACGCTCCTCACGCTTGATCGCTTCCCAGCTGCGCTTCACATCGGCGACCTCACACTGCGCGTCCACCCGGCCTTCGATGTCGCCGTCGGCAAAGACGTGCGGGTGGCGCCGCAGCAGCTTGTCTACCAAGGTATGCACAATCTCCTCGAAAGAGAACAGGTTCTGCTCCCGACCCAATTGCGCATAAAAAACCACTTGGAACAGCACGTCGCCCAGTTCTTCCGCAACGTGAGGATAGTCGCCGTGCTCGATGGCGGCGGCGAGTTCGTAACACTCCTCCAGCGTCGAGGGGACGATACTGCGAAAATCCTGCCGCAAATCCCAGGGGCAGCCACCATCGGGATCCCGCAGGCGCTGCATCACACGCAGCAGGTCAGCAATGGTGTAATGCGTATCGGGGATGGCGTGACTCACTCGGAAACCCTGACAACGGACACCACGTTGCTCAGGCGGCTGATGCGCTCAAGCAGCTTGGACAAGGCACCAAGGTCGGGCACTTCCACGGTGAGGCGCATGGTCGCGGTGTGTTTTTTCTTGTTGGTCTGGGTGGAAATGGCGAGGACGTTGATCCGCGCATTGGCGAACAGGTTGGTGATATCACGCAGCAGGCCCTGCCTGTCATAGGCCTCGATGGCGACATCCACTTCGTAGTTTTCTCGCGGCGACTCACCCCATGCGACTTCGATCACCCGCTCGGGCGCGCTCTCCTGCAGACCGAGCAGGCGCGCACAGTCGCTGCGATGGATGCTGACGCCGCGAATGCGCGTGATAAAGCCGGTAATGGCATCCCCGGGCAGCGGTTTACAGCAGCCGGCCATATGTGTCAGCAGATTGCCAACACCCTGCACACGGATCTGTCCGCGGGAGACCGGATCGCTGCCCGGCCGCGCTACCTGCAGCTGCGGCTCCGCGCGTTTCTCCACCAGCGACTGCGCCGCATTCAGCACAGTGGAATAAGCGAGGTCACCGGCGCCCACCGCCGCGTACATATCGTCAACGGTTGGCATATGCACTTTGTCGGCCACGCGACGGTAATCCACGCTGGTCAGGGCCAGGCGACGAAACTCGCGTTCCAGCAGGTGCCTGCCCGCATCCACGTTATCTTCGCGGGCTTGCGCCTTGAACCACTGCTGCACCTTGGCCCGCGCCCGCGAGGTACGCAGGTAGCCCAGGCCAGACTGTAACCAGTCACGCTTGGGCACACCCTGGCGGCTGGTGAGAATCTCTACCCGCTCCCCGGTTTGCAGCGTGTAAGTCAGGGGCACAATGGTACCGTTCACCTTGGCACCGCGACAGCGGTGGCCGATTTCAGTGTGCACGTGATAGGCGAAATCCAGCGGTGTGGCTCCGTGCGCGAGGTTTACCACGTCGCCATTAGGTGTGAATACGTAGACGCGGTCCTGTGCCAGGTCCGAGCTGAACTGCTCAACCATGTCGCCGCTGTCGCCGATGACTTCGTTCCAGTCCAGCACCTGACGCAGCCAGGCAATTTTCTCTTCATAGCTGCTCGCGAGGTTCGTCGGCACATCCGATTTCTTGTAGCGCCAGTGCGCACAGACGCCCAGCTCGGACTCTTCATGCATCTGGGTGGTGCGAATCTGTACTTCCAGTATCTTCCCTTCGGGCCCGATAACGGCGGTATGCAACGAGCGATAGCCATTTTCCTTGGGGTTTGCGATGTAGTCATCAAACTCGTTGGGAATATTGCGCCACAGCCCGTGCACCAGCCCCAGGGTCGCATAACAGTCCTTGATTTCGGGCACCAGAATACGCACGGCACGAATGTCGTAGACCTGTGAGAAGCCGATACCCTTGCGCTGCATTTTGCGCCAGATACTGTATATGTGTTTGGCGCGGCCGCTGATATTGAACTGCAGCCCGGCCTCGCCGAGCACGCGCGTCAGCTCCTCCGTCACCCGGGCAATATAGCGATCACGTTCGAGGCGCTTGCCGTCCAGCAGGCGAGCAATCTTGCGGTAGGCATCGCCGTAGATGTAGCGGAAGGACAGATCCTCCAGCTCCCACTTCAGATGGCCGATACCCAGCCTGTGTGCCAACGGGGCATAGACATCGAATACTTCGCGTGCGATCGGCCAGCGCCGTTCTTCGTCATCGTTCTTCACCGCGCGGATCGCGCAGGTGCGCTCTGCAAGTTTGATCAATGCCACGCGAAAATCGTCCACAAGTGCTACCAGCATCTTGCGAATATTGTCTTTCTGGCCATGCGGCTGACCGAGTACCGGCGAGTCAATCTGTGTTTTCAGGTCGCTGATGGCCGCCATGCGCAGCACACCGCTGACCAGGTGACTGACGCCGGTCCCAAAACGCTGTTCCACATCCTCAAGCGCGAGACGTTCTTCGCGTACGGCGCGGTACAGGATGCCGGCCACCAGGCAATCTGTGCCCACATGCAGCTCCGCGAGAATCAGCGCGATATCCAGGCCTGCGGCAAAACAGTCCGGGTTCTGGGCCCAGTCCGGCAGATCGCGCCCGGGCCGGGTACTGGCGCTGCGCACCAGGCGACAGGCCTCGAGCAGGCGCTGCTCGTCATCCTCGCGGTGCAGTATGGGCAACTGTGCCAGCCAGCGCTCAAGATCTATCTCGCCGGTCGGCGTAAGGTGTGATTGCTCCCGGACTCGAACCATGCTGCAGCGTGCCTCAGGAGGCGGCGAAAACGCCTGTGGACAGGTAGCGATCACCGCGGTCGCAGACGATGGCAACGATGACCGCGTTATCGACTTCGGCGGAGATTTTCAGCGCCGCAGCAATAGCACCACCGGAGGATACGCCGCAGAATATGCCTTCCTCCCGCGCCATCAGGCGCATATGGTGCTCGGATTCCTCCTGCGAAATATCCAGCACCCGGTCGACACGGGCCGCGTCAAAAATTGCCGGCAGGTAGGCCTGCGGCCAGCGGCGGATGCCGGGGATGCTAGACCCCTCGACGGGCTGCAGGCCGATAATCTGGATTTTCGGGTTCTGCGCCTTGAGAAATGCGGAGACACCCATGATGGTGCCGGTGGTGCCCATGGACGCGATAAAGTGCGTGACCGTGCCCGCGGTCTGCTGCCAGATTTCCGGTCCGGTGCCACGGTAGTGCGCCAGTGGGTTGTCCGGGTTGCCAAACTGGTTCAGCACCCGACCCTTGCCCTCTGCTTCCATCTTCAGGGCAAGGTCTCGCGCACCTTCCATGCCCTCAGCCTGGGTCACCTCGATCAACTCCGCACCGTAGGCTGACATGGCCTGCTTGCGCTCGCTGCTCATGTGCGCGGGCATGATGAGCAGCAAACGGTAACCGCGAATGGCGGCGGCCATTGCCAGCGCGATGCCGGTGTTGCCGCTGGTCGCTTCAATCAGCGTATCACCGGGGCGTATGTCGCCGCGGGCCTCGGCCTCGGCGATCATGCTCAGTGCCGGACGGTCTTTCACGGAACCCGCAGGGTTATTGCCCTCCAGCTTGGCCAGGAGAGTATTCGAGGTCGCGCCGGGGAGGCGCTGCAGCCTTACCAGCGGCGTGTTGCCGATACACTGCTCAATTGTGGGATAGTCGGACATGATTCACCGTAACCCGGGTGGCGGGCCAGTATAGCGATTTTCCCGCCCGCGGGCATGCCCTGCGGTGCTTCGGACCGGCAAATCACCGCAGCGCGGCAAACGCCACCACATAGGCCTGCTCGTCCGCCAGCGAGAGCAACACGCCGTGGCCGCCGCGGCGCTCGACGACCTCGGCTGCCCCGCCATTGAGCACCACCAGCGGAGCGCCCTGTGCATCGTGCTGTATCTCGATATCCTGCCAGCTTACCCCGCGACCGATCCCCGTGCCCAGCGCCTTGGCGATCGCCTCCTTCGCCGCAAACCGCTTGGCCAGCAGGCGCACCGGCTGCTGGCTGGCCTGATACTCCACGCGCTCAGCGGGGGTAAGGATACGACGCACAAAACGCTCTCCGAGCCGCTCCACCACGGCAGCAATGCGCTCGATTTCGAGAATGTCCGTGCCTAATGCGATCACTGTTGACGCCCTGCATAGCGAAACTGGCGGAACAACTCACGGCTGTGCAGCGGCCGCTCGCCCAAATGGCTGGCCAGGGCCTGCCGCAGGAGACGCTTGGCCGCCACGCTGTATTCACCATCATACTGCCCTGCGGCGATACCCAGCAGGTCGGCGCCGGCAAAGCTGGCCCCCGGTGCGGTGACTGCGCCGCTACAGGCGACCAGGCCAAATTCGGCCTGGTACTGGTACCGGCCCTCCGGCTCTACCGGCAAGCCGCTGTGACCGTCATGGGCGGGATCGAAACCGTACCCCAGGGCCTCCAGCAAGCCAAACTCGAAGCGGCGCAGGTCGGCTTCCGTCGAGGGGTTGCAGGCCAGACCGCCGAGGGTCGCGCCGTACAGCGCGAACAGTTCGGGTTGCGGGTCGTGTCGCTGCAGCAGCCGCACCAGCAATTCATTGAGATAAAGACCGCTGAACAGGCGTTCAGCGCGCAGCGCGGGCAAAGCGCCCGCGGCCTCCACTGCCAGTAGCGGCTTCTGCTCCGCGCGACCGGAAAAACTCACCAGCAACGGCCTGAATGGCTGCAGCAGGGAGGCCTGACTGCCCCCGCGACTGCGGCGCTGTGCTCCGCGTCCGATCAGCGCCACGCGGCCATACTCTGCGGTGAACATATCCAGCAGGAGACTGCTGTCGCGGTAAGGGCGACTGTGCAACAGGTAGGCAGGCTGGAGGGAGACGCGCATAAGGCTGGCAGCGCCTGTCAGCGGTCGTCGTAACCGAGGCTGCGCAAGGCGCGCTCATCGTCGGACCAGCCCGACTTCACTTTCACCCACAGCCGCAACATCACTTTGCTGTCGAACAGGCGCTCCATGTCGCGACGTGCATCCGTGCCAATGCTGCGCAGGCGACTGCCGCCTTCCCCGATCAGAATACGCTTCTGCCCGTCGCGCTCGACCAGGATCAGGGCCGAGATATTGAGAATCGCACCCTCCTGGCGAAACTCCTCAATCTCGACTGCCACTGCATAGGGCAATTCGTCACCAAGCTGCCGCATGATCTTCTCGCGCACCATCTCGGCAGCCAGAAAGCGCTGGCTGCGGTCTGTGATCTGGTCCTCGGGAAAAAAGTGCGTCGATTGCGGCAATCGCTGGCGGATCTCGCCTTCCAGCGCGTCGAGGTTCTGCCCGCGCAGCGCAGACAGTGGCACAATCGTGGCCTCCGGCATTTTTTCCGCGAGGGCCTGCAGGTGAGGCAACAGCACCTGTTTGTTCTCCAGCAGGTCAACCTTGTTCACCACCAGCAGGGTGGGCACCGCTGCCTGCTTGACGCGCTGCAGCACCCACTCATCCTCATCTGTCCACGCGGTGCGGTCTACTACCATGACAATCACATCGACATCGCGGATGGCGCTGCTCGCCGCTCGGTTCATGTAGCGGTTGATCGCCCTCGCCTCTGCCTGGTGCAGGCCCGGGGTATCCACAAAAATGATCTGGCAGTCGTCTTCAGTCTTGATCCCCAACACCTGGTTGCGGGTTGTCTGGGGCTTGCGCGACGTGATGCTGATCTTTTGCCCCAGGAGATGATTCAGCAGCGTGGACTTGCCCACATTGGGCCGCCCCACAATCGCCACATAGCCACAGCGCAAAGCAGTCTGCGTTGTATCAGGCATCAGACAGCGCCTCCAGCGCGGCTTGTGCGGCGGCCTGCTCGGCCTTGCGGCGGCTGCTCCCGGTACCCGGAAATGCGCCAGCGGGCGCCGGCAGCCGACATTGAATGTGAAACCGCTGGTTGTGGTCTTCGCCTTCGACGGCCACCAGTTCGTAGGCGGGCAATGCCAACCCCCGCCCCTGCAAAAATTCCTGCAACCGCGTTTTGTGATCCTTGCGCGCCGCCCCCGGCTGCACCCCCTGCAGACGGCTGTCAAACCAGCGCAGCAGGCATTCACGACAGGCGTCCACCCCACCGTCAAGCAAAATAGCGCCGGTTACCGCCTCCAGTACATCGGCAATGATGGACCCGCGCTGGTGCCCACCGCTTTTGCGCTCGCCCAGCCCCAACCGGAGGTATTCGCCCAGTTCCAGCTCCCGGCCCACCTCGGCAAGCGTATCGCCTTTCACCAGACTGGCGCGCAACCGACTCAGGTCGCCCTCCCGGGCCTTCGGCAGACGTCGATACAGCGCTTCGGCAATGACGTGGTTGAGGATGGAGTCGCCGAGAAATTCCAGGCGCTCGTTGTTGGTGCCCGATGCGCTGCGATGGGTGAGGGCCAGCTGCAACAACGCCGGATCGCTGAAGGTATATCCCAGCAGGCGTTGCAGGTGGGCCAGCTTATCCATGCAAAATCAGGAGCCGTCCCCGGCGCCCGCCTGCAGTTCCAGGTCATCAAAGCGGATCACCGCGTCGATTTTGCCAAACAGGGGTATACGTGCTTCGTAGTTGGCGTCTATCCAGGTCTTGCCGTCCTTGCGAAACACATCGACTTCGCTCGGCTTGAGACCGTAGATCTGGTTGGTGTTGAACAGATTGTCGAGCTTGCGGCGTATGTCGGCTATGGTGTCGACGTCAGAGTTATGTTCACTTGCCACCCGCGTCACAACATCCTTGACCGTCAAGTATTCAAAGTAACTCGGACCCATCTTCAGGCCACACATGACGAAGAACCCCACCATGATGGCCACCGTGAGCATTCCCAGAAAAGACATTCCCGATTGCTTGTGACGCAATTTCATACCCACCCCCGCGAGCTGGCTGACTTATTGGATAGACCCTACGCGGCTGAAGCTGGGAACACTGAACAGAGAGTCCCAATGCATCCAGATAGCGAAGGCCTTGCCTACTATATCCCGTTCCGGGACTTGACCCCAGACCCGGCTGTCACTGCTGTTGTCACGATTGTCGCCCATCATGAAGTAGTGGCCCGGTTTGACGACAACGCTGAAGTCACGCGCGGGGCGCAGCTGATCTACCTGCATCAGGTGCGATTTCTCACCCAGTGACTCCTGGCTCATCTGATAGCGCGCTCCGGCACCGGGCAACACGGCGAGATTCTCAATCGCGATGGACTCACCGTTGACCGAGAGGCGCTTGTTGCGATAGCTGACGGTGTCCCCCGGCAGGCCTATCACGCGTTTGATGTAGTAGGTGTCGTTCATATGCGGCGGGAAGAACACCATGACGTCCCCGCGCTGGGGCTCGTTCAGGTCCATAACCTTGGTTCTGATTACCGGCAGCCGCAGGCCGTAGGTGAACTTGTTGACCAGAATATAGTCGCCCACTTCCAGTGTCGGCACCATTGAAGAGGACGGGATTTGAAACGGCTCGACAATAAACGAGCGCAGCACAAAAACCACGAACAGGACCGGAAAAAAGGAGCGGGAGTACTCCACGAGCGCCGGTTCCGCTGCCTTGCTGGCAAGCTGTGCGTCATAGGCCAGCGCATCGCGACTGCCTTCCTGCGCCCAGGCCGGAAAGGTGGCACGCAGTGCATCCCGCTGCTGTCGGCGCTTTGGTGCAAAAAGCAACGCGTCCAGCAGCCAGATGCCGCCACTGCCAAACACCAGAATCACGAGGATCAATGGGAAATCTATGGTCATCGTGCTATCCGTCCACCTTGAGCACAGCCAGGAACGCTGACTGCGGTATCTCTACATTACCCACCTGCTTCATGCGTTTTTTACCCGCCTTCTGCTTCTCGAGCAGCTTTTTCTTGCGGCTGGCATCTCCGCCGTAACACTTGGCCGTGACATTCTTGCGCAGCGCTTTCACCGTCTGACGGGCAACCACCTTGCCGCCAACCGCCGCCTGGATCGCCACATCAAACATCTGCCGTGGGATCAGTTCCTTCATTTTCTCGGTCAGCACCCGGCCCCGGTGCAGGATATGGTCACGGTGCACAATGACTGCCAGGGCATCCACACGCTCGCCGTTGATCAGCACGTCCAGTCGCGCCAGGCTGGCCGCCTCGAAGCGGTCGAAGCTGTAGTCGAGTGAAGCGTATCCGCGACTTACCGACTTCAGCCGGTCAAAGAAGTCCAGCACCACCTCCGCCAACGGAATGTCGTAGACCACCGACACCTGGCTTCCCAGGAACAGCATGTCCTTCTGCGTGCCCCGTTTTTCGACACACAGGGTAATGACATTCCCGAGGTAATCCTGGGGAACGAGGATGTTGCAGCGCGCGATAGGCTCGCGCATTTCCTGGATTTCACCCGCTTCGGGCAGCCGCGAGGGGTTGTCCACTTGCACGACTTCGCCGTTCTTCTTGATCACCTCGTAGATCACCGTCGGTGCAGTGGTAATCAGGTCGAGGTCGTATTCCCGCTCCAGCCGCTCCTGGATGATTTCCATGTGCAGCATGCCCAGAAAGCCGCAGCGAAAGCCAAAACCCAGGGCGTCGGAGGTCTCTGGCTCATAAAACAGCGAGGCGTCATTCAGGGTCAGCTTGGCCAGCGCGTCGCGGAAATCCTCATAGTCATCAGAGGAGATGGTGAAGATGCCGGCATAAACCTGCGGCTTGATTTTCTTGAAGCCGGGCAAGGCAGGCACATCGGGATGCTGGGCGTTGACCAGTGTGTCACCGACCGGTGCGCCCTGGATCTCCTTGATACCGGCCACCACAAAGCCCACTTCCCCCGCCTGCAGGATATCCGTCTCCAGCCGCTTGGGCGTGAATATGCCGACCCCATCCACCTGATGTACCTTGCGGGTGGACTTGGGCATGATCTTGTCGCGCTTGCGCAGCACACCCTGCTTGACCCGAACCAGAGACACCACGCCGAGGTAGTTGTCGAACCAGGAGTCAATGATCAAGGCCTGCAGCGGCGCCTCCCGGTCACCCTCCGGCGGCGGGATTTTTTCCACCAGATATTCCAGCGCGTCTTCGATACCCATACCGGATTTGGCGCTGACCAGGCAGGCTTCGGTGGCGTCTATACCGATGATTTCCTCGATTTCCTTGCGCACCTTGTCCGGGTCCGCCTGGGGGAGATCCATCTTGTTGAGAATCGGCAGAACCTCAAGGCCCTGCTCAATCGCGGTGTAGCAGTTCGCCACCGACTGCGCTTCCACCCCCTGCCCGGCGTCGACAACCAGCAATGCGCCCTCGCAGGCAGACAGGGAGCGGGACACTTCATAGGAAAAATCCACATGCCCGGGCGTGTCGATGAAATTGAGCTGATAAACCTGGCCGTCGCGCGCGGTGTAATTCAGGGTGACGCTCTGCGCCTTGATGGTAATGCCGCGTTCGCGCTCGATGTCCATGGAATCGAGCACCTGGGCGCCCATTTCACGGGCACTCAACCCGCCGCAGTGCTGGATAAAGCGGTCTGCGAGGGTGGATTTGCCGTGGTCGATGTGGGCAATAATGGAAAAATTGCGGATGTGGCTGAGTTCACTCACTCACGTTGCTCGGTCAGGGTCATTGGGTGCTGGCGAAAAGACGCGAGATTGTAACCCAATGCCCTCCCTGCCGCCATGCCATCGGCGGAAAGCCGAGGGCATGGCGGCAGTTGCCTCAGTCGCGAAGTTTCAGACCGATGAACAGCGGTGAGCCACGACGGATCAGCCGCAGGGGGACAGAATCGCCGGCGGAGAGCCGCTTCTCTGCGCGCTGGAAACTGTCCACGTCCTTTACCGGGCTGGCGCCGAGCATGGTGATCACGTCACCGGGGATTACGCCGGCGTCCGCCGCCACCGAATCGGGCGCCACCTGACGAACCACCACGCCCCCGGAAAGCCCCAATCGGTCCAGCGCTTCCGGACTGGCATCGTCTACCACCAGCCCCAGCCGCCCTGCCCCGGCGTCGCCGCCGCGCTCGCTGCGCAGGGCGAAACTGTCATCGGCGTCCAAACCACCCACGGTCACCCGCAGGGTCTTGCGTTTGCGATCGCGCATCACTTCTACCGGCACCTTCTCGCCCGGTGCGACCAGGCCAACCACGTGCGGCAGGTCCGATGACGTGGGTATATCCTTGCCGTCAAAACGCAAGATCACATCCCCAGGCTGCAGTCCGGACTTGGCAGCCGGCCCGTCCTCGGCAATCTGCGCCACGAGAGCGCCCTGAGGCCGGTCAAGGCCAAACGACTCAGCCAGCGTTTTGTCCACATCCTGAATCGTTACCCCCAGCCAGCCGCGCGTCACACGGCCTTTCTCCTGCAGCTGGGCAACGACGTTGCGCACTACGCTGGAGGGGATGGCAAAGGAGAGGCCGATGGATCCGCCGCTGCGGGTGAATATCTGCGAATTGACGCCGACCACCTCGCCCTTCAGGTTGAACAATGGCCCGCCGGAATTGCCCGGGTTGATGGCCACATCGGTCTGAATGAAGGGGACGTAGTTCTCGCCCTCCTCCGTGGGCAGGCTGCGACCCATGGCGCTGACAATGCCCGCCGTGACCGAGTAGTCCAGACCAAAGGGAGAGCCGATTGCCAGCACCCACTCGCCCACCTTCAGGGCGTCGCCCGTTTCCAGGCGCAGGAAAGGCAAACCCTCGGCAGCCACCCGCAGCAGGGCGAGATCGGACCTGGGATCGGTGCCAACCACCTCGGCCTCGAACTCGCGGCGGTCAATCATGCGCACCAGGACGCTTTCCGCCCCATCGACAACGTGGTTGTTGGTAACAATGAAGCCATCTTCAGAAATGATAAAGCCTGACCCCATCGACATCCTCTGCCGTTGCGGTGGGGCGTCGCCACGGTACTCGAAAAAGCGCCGCAAATACTCGGGAATCTGCTCCATATCGGGTTGCCCACTGGCCGCACGGCCAGCGGAATGCTCGACGATAATCTTGACGACGGCCGGGGAACCGGTGTCCACAATGCGGCTGAAGTCCGGCAGTGACTGCGCAGACACACCCGGCACTACCAGCGCGAGGCACAGAAAAAAGGCGGTCGACAAGCTTCTACTTGAGATCATTCATTCAATCCTTGGTCAGTAAAAACGCTTTTCAGGTCACGTGCAGCGCTTGCGCAACTCCGGAGCGGCGCAGCGGAGCGCCCATCAGTACAGGCTGCAGGCGGCGGTCATTGCGGTGGCGCCAGGCGTGCCAGCGCACAAGCAGAAGGCCGATGGCAAAGCCTCCCAGCATGCCCAGCCCCGCGGCCAGATCGGGGGCCAGAGGCAGCCAGCGGGCCGCCAGTGCGGCCCCCGCCAGCAGTGTCAGCAGGGGCAACATGTAGACGACCAGGGAGCCGCGCACAATGACCTCGTCAGGGATACCGATCTCGACTTCATCGTCAATCTGGTACTCCGCGGGGGAAAAGCCGCCGGGCAGCACACGCACCAGGCCACGCTGACCGTCACGGATACGATTCAGCAGCCCGTGGCCGCAGCCCTTTTGCGCAGCACAGCTGCCACAGGTGCTGCGGCGAATGGTCTCCACCCAGAGGCTGTCTGCCTCGAGCGCGACGACTCGGCCAGTTTCGGTCAACATTCAGCGCACCACCCGGATCGAGTCGGCGACCATGCGTGCGGTGTTCACCGGCACCTCGCCAATCACGGTCACCAGCACCGGCTGGTCTGCCAGGTGCATACCGCGCGTGTAGGACAGCGAACTGCCGAGCCTCGCCAGCCCTTCGCCGGGGCGCAGCTCTCGCGGCAGCTGCTCGAGAAATACGGAGAAAACCGCGAGCCCGTCGGTGTAGGTTCGGCGAGGGCCCGCCGGATCGACACTATCCGTAGCGGTAAATCCGCCGGGCAGCCAGCTCACAGTCCAGGGCACCGTGAGGCGCGCGCCGGCGGGGGGATAATCGGGATGCGGATGCGCGGCGGGGTGAACCGTCTCCATGCCCTGTCGCGGCTCAAGCGGCTCACCGTAGCTCAAATCCGCGAACTGGAAGCGTTCCAGCACCTTGTCGCCGCGGCCCAGGGTACTGGCGCGCAGCATCAATGCCGTTTCCTTGTCCAGTTCGAGCAGGAACCCGTAGCGGTACATGTCGCGCGGCTGGATTTCCAGCTTGACCGACTGGCGCCCCGCGATGCGCTCCCCCGGGCTGAGCTGGAAGCGGTAATAGCCGGCGAGGCCGCAGTCACCCGGGTCTACCCGGTCTCCCAGGCTAAGCAGGCGCTCCCCCGGGTGCGTACAGTTGACTGGATGATGGGAGCGGATCACCTGGGCGCCCTGACCGGTGAGCCGCGTCAGATGTTCAAACGAGTACCCACCGGCAATTGACCGCGCCACCTGCACCACCTGCATATCGTCGCCGCGCTGCAGGGTAACAACGCCCTGGTAGGCCACCTCGCTGTGGCTTCGGGCCATGCGGGCCAGCCAATCAAGCGCCTCGGCATCGGCCTCAGAGCAGGCCGCGCGCTGCGCGGAGGCACTGGACACACCAAGTACCAGACCGCACAGAAGACCGGAAGCAAGCAACCAGCTCACGTACTTCACGCGGGCTTACTCCTCGATCTGGGGAACGCGCGCAAACGGAATAAGGCCCTGCGGGGAATTGAGCGCTGCGTGCTCCGCGTGCTCCTGCATGTACTGGTACATGCGCTGACGCGCCAGCTCGCGATAGGCTGTGCGTGCCGCGGGCTCCAGCTGGGGAACTGCCTGCGCGCCGTAGCTCGCGCGCATGGGCACGGCGCCGAGGCTGTTGACAAAGCCCACCGCCGAAACGCCACTGGCTGCCACCGGCGTGACGGCGGCGTCGGGGTTTCCTGCCTGGTACAGTTGCTGTCCACCCAACACAACCACTGCCGTCACCGAGGCGGCTACCGCGAGACTGGCAAGCGGCCGCAGCCAACGCTCGCGCAGGCCGGGGCGGCGCTGTCCTGCGCCCGCTTCGGCCGCGAGGGCTGCGCTGACACTGCGGGATATATCCAGCCCGGCGTGGCTGACAGGCTGCCCTGCCATGACCGATCGGGTAACCTGATAGCGCACCCAGGTCTGGCGCAACTCGACGTTGTGCTCAAGCTCGCCGAGTACGCGATGCAGTTCCAGTTCGGTTGCTTCGTCGTCCATCAATGCCGAGAGAGACTCACGCAGTTGTTCTGTCATTACCCACATCCTCTGCCTGTTGTACCGGCTCTGCCAGTTACTTCACATACACGGAGCAGTTCGCACATTGCCCTGCCCAACTTGCCTGTGTTGCGCTAGCGCCGCTTGCTGTCACGCAACACCATCAATCTGTTGCCGGACCTGCCTGTCTATCGCCTCCCGGGCACGGAAGATGCGTGATCGTACCGTACCGACAGGACAGTCCATGATCTCCGCGATGTCCTCGTAGCTGAGACCATCAAACTCGCGCAAAGTTACCGCGGTTCGCAAATCATCTGGTAATTCCGCAATGGCCCGATCGACAACCTGCTTGAGCTCCTCTCCGAAGAGTGCGCTCTCAGGTGTCTCGATCTCGCGCAGCGCCGCACCACCTTCAAAATACTCCGCATCATCGATCTCGACATCGGAACCCGGTGGCCGCCTTGAACGCGCCACAAGATAATTCTTCGCCGTGTTGATCGCTATCCTGTACAGCCAGGTGTAAAACGCGCTGTCGCCACGAAACCGCGGCAGCGCCCTGTAGGCCTTGATAAACGCTTCCTGCGCCACGTCCTGCACTTCATCGGCGTCGTGCACATAGCGGCTGATCAGGCTGAAGATCTTGTGCTGGTATTTCAACACCAACACATCGAATGCCCGTAGATCGCCCTTCTGTACTCGCGCCACGAGTTGCTGGTCGGTCTCTGCCGCTGTCACTCCGTGACTCCTTTCCTGCTCAATGCCAGCACTTCACTGCTGCGAACCGGCGGCCCGGTAGCGACCACTATCTGGACAATCACACTCACGCCACGATGCCTGTAAGAGGGGCTGTTGCCGAAAAAGTTCCACAATGGTGTATTTCCTTAACACGGGATACCTCGTTTATACTCGCCATCCCGGTGACCTGCTATAAGCTGTGTTACGTAAGTTATTGAGCAACATAATATATTTCACATCCTGAGGCAGCAAGCACCCACTCATGTCCGCCACTTCCCTGCAACACGATGTCCTGGTCATTGGCGGCGGCGCTGCCGGGCTCAGCGCCGCGCTGCGCCTGCCACAACACTTGCGTATCGCCCTCATCTGCAAAGGCGACCTCAATGAGGGCTCGACCTACTGGGCCCAGGGCGGCATGGCCGCCGTGCTGGATTCGTCGGATACCGTGGACTCACACGTCGCCGATACTCTGGTTGCGGGGGCTGGCCTGTGCAACCCTGAAGCCGTGCACTTCACCGTCAGCCACAGTCGCCGCTGTGTCGAGTGGCTGGTGGAACAGGGCGTGGACTTCGACCTGCGCCACGGGGCGTCGAGCGAGTTTCACCTCGCCATGGAGGGCGGACACAGTCACCGCCGCATTATCCACGCAGCCGATCGCACCGGTCGAGCAATTTCTGAAGTACTGACCGAGCGTGTACTTGCCGCGGGCAACATCGACGTGTTCCCCCACCGCGTCGCCGTTGACCTGGTCATCCATGAGGGACGCTGCGGGGGAGCCTACATCCTCGACCGCGAGCGCGACCGTGTCGACCTCTTCCAGGCCCGGGCCGTGGTGCTGGCCACCGGGGGTGCAAGCAAGGCCTACCTGTATACCAGCAATCCGGACGGCGCCAGCGGCGACGGTATTGCCATGGCCTGGCGCGCGGGCTGTCGCGTCGCAAACCTTGAATTCAACCAGTTCCACCCCACCTGTCTGTATCACCCCAAAGCGAAGTCGTTTCTGATCACCGAGGCGATTCGCGGCGAGGGTGGGAAACTGCGTCTGCCGGACGGCAGCCAGTTCATGCACAACTTCGATCCCCGCGAGGAGCTGGCGCCTCGGGATATTGTGGCCCGGGCCATTGACCACGAGATGAAGCGACTGGGCGTGGACTGTGTGTTTCTCGACATATCACACAAGCCTCGCGCCTTCCTCGAAGAGCACTTCCCGACCATCACCGCCCGCTGCATGGAGCTGGGTATCGACATCGCACGCGAGCCCATTCCGGTGGTACCTGCCGCCCACTACACCTGTGGCGGCGTTGTTGTGGACACCGCAGGTCGCAGCGACGTCAGCGGGCTTTACGTGATTGGCGAGGCGTCGTGCACTGGCCTGCACGGTGCCAACCGCATGGCCAGTAATTCATTGCTGGAGTGCATTGTGTTTGCCGAGTCCGCCGCCAACGATATCGCCGCCAGCATTGCACAGTGCCCACCTCCCCAGCCTGCCCCACCCTGGGACGAGAGCCAGGTCACGGACTCCGACGAGGATGTCGTGATCTCACACAACTGGGACGAACTCCGGCGGTTCATGTGGGATTACGTGGGCATCGTGCGCACCAACAAACGCCTGGCCCGTGCCGAGCATCGCATCCGGCTGTTACAGGACGAGATCAACGAGTACTACAGCAACTACAAGGTGAGCAACGACCTGCTCGAACTGCGCAATCTGGCCATGGTCGCGGAGCTGATGATCCGCTGTGCACAGGCGAGAAAGGAGAGCCGTGGCCTGCACTACACTCTGGACTACCCCGAGCTACTGGAGCAGGCGAGGGACACTGTACTCACGCCTGCGCAAACCGAAGATCAAGAACGGCGCTGATGTCTGCACAGTGCGCTGGATAAGAATAACGTAGCCAATCGCAATACCTGCGATTTTCGGAACCACAGGAGTGTCTATGAAGATCAGTGGCCTGCTGTTAGTACTATTGGGCGCCTGCTGCATCCCCGCGGCGGCACAGCAACTCCCCCTGGAGGACTTTACCCGCCACGGTGACTTCCTGGACATGAAGCTGTCACCCGACGGCAGGCATATCGCCGCGCGCGTGCGAAACGAGGGCAAAGTCGGGTTTCTCGTCCTTGAGACCGGCAACATGCAGGTGGTGGGTGGCGTTACCTCGAAAGCGGGCGAAGAGATCCATTCGGTAGAGTGGATCAACGACGAGCGTCTTGTGTATCAACATGCCGACGAACACGTCAAATATGACCACCCCGTGGCAACGGGGGAGCTCTTCGCCATCAACTACGACAACACGCAGCACACGGTTCTGTTCGGCTATGGCGCAGGACAGGCGTTCAAGGCCTCGCGACTGAACAAGCGTGAAGACTCTGTCGCTTCAGCGGAAATCATCAGCTATCTGCCGGGAGACGACCGACGCATACTCATTGCCGAGTACCCTTGGGAACGCCGGGGTAATTACTACTACGCCACCAGGGAAAGGCCCCCCAACATTGTTCTGCTGGACGTGTATAAAGGCCACAAAAAAACGCTTGAGACCCTACCGTATCGGGTGGCCGTGCCACTGGCATCCGATACGGGGGAAGTCAATTTCGTCCGCTACCGGGATGAAAACGCGCGTTTGCGTGCGGCCTTCAGAACCGATCGGGACAGCGACTGGCAGGATCTCTCGGAAGAGCTGGGTGGCGAGTATGTGCCTCTGGCTTTGAGCAACGATGGCAAACGGGTTTTTCTCCAGGCGAACGCAGGGGTTGCGCAGCTTACCACCATGGTGGAATTCAACCTTGAGACACGGGCGCTGACAACGCTCTTCGAGGGCATGCAGGCTGACATTGAGGAATTCCTGTGGGACCCTCAACTCGAGCGCCCGGTGGTGGGCGTGTCCTATCCGGCGAGACACCAATACCACTACGCGCCGGGAGACAGCGACACCGCGCGATGGCACCGCATGCTGGCAGCGAGTTTCGACGGGCAAAACGTTATTCTGGAAAGCCATAGCAAAGACCGCAAACGTATCCTGCTGCACGTTTCTAGCGACACCAATCCCGGTGAATACTACCTGTTCGATACGCAGAGCAAACGCGCATCATTCCTGTGGGCAAATCGATCGTGGCTGGACCCACGCTCGCTGGCCCCCACAACACCGTTTGCGTTCACCGCAAACGACGGGGTACAGGTGCACGGCTATGTGACGCTGCCAAAAGATCGCAAAGACGGGGAAACACTCCCGTTTGTGACCATGATTCATGGAGGCCCGCATTACGTCCGCGACTACGCGAACTTCGACAGCGAAGTGCAACTTCTGGCGAATCGGGGCTACGCCGTTGTGCGCATCAACTTCCGCGGCAGCGGCGGCTACGGCGACGCATTCCGGCGACTCGGCTATCGCCAATGGGGCGGTGCCATGATTGATGACATCCTCCAGGGCACCACAGAGGCGGTCGACAGGTTCTCACTGAACCCGGACAGAGGCTGTGTCTACGGCGCCAGCTACGGTGGGTATGCGGCCATGATGTCCGCGGTCCGTGCACCGGACATGTTCCAGTGCGTTATCGGCTACATCGGGGTGTACAACCTGCACTATGCCTTTTCAGAGAGCGATACGACGGATTCCTTCGGCGGACTGGCCTACCTGAAAAGAGCGCTGGGCACCGACGACGCCCAGCTCAGCGCCTACTCACCCGTAAACCATGCCGCGAAGATTTCCGCGAAGGTCATGATCATTCATGGTGAGCAGGACACGCGGGTGCCGGTGATCAACGCGGAAAAGATGGTAGAGCAGCTGACCCTGGCGGGGAACAAGCCCATTTACCTCAGCTTCGGCCGCTCTGGTCATGGCGTATTTGACGAAGCCGGAAGAAAAACGCTCTACCAGGCGCTGTTGGGCTTCCTGGCTGACCATATTGACTGAACCTGCAAGCGGGGTCGGGCGCGGACCCGCGCCGAAGCTGTAATATTGCCGGAATACCAGTTGACGAGAGGCCCGCTTGTGGGTGTATCGTTTAAAGCAGGCAAGAGGCTCACGCAATGAAGAGCATGCGCAGCGTAACAGGACTTTGGCAATTCGGGTTGGTACCCGCCTTGCTGTTTGCCTGTCTTCTGGGTACTGCTTCCCTCCCGCTTGGTGCCCACGACGACCTCGCCAGCGGCTTTGCCGACAGTATTGATGCAACAGAAAACCCGGTCGCCGAAGACAACAACAGTGAAGCTGCAGCGGCAACAGGCCCGTTAGCGGTAACTGCCGCAGCCATTCGCCACCTTGCCGCCATCGGCGAACCAGGCCGTCTTGCAACCGCACAACCCTATCCGTCGCACAACCCAAGAGCACCACCGGTCCGCTGAATCTCCTCGTCACCCTTTCTTTCTGACACGACAAAGGGCCGCGCCAGGCGTGTGCCCCGGGAGTAGTTCAATGGACGCTTACAAATCACTGCACACACTGCCGCTGACCGAGGTCAAGCGCATTCACCAGCCCGAGCTGCCGCGGGACTTGCAGCTTTCCAGTCCGGCCAGTAAAGCCCTGCTGGATTTTGACTTCACCGCGCCGCCGCTGCTGGAAAGCAATACCGGCATTGCCGAAGCCCTCATGCTACTGGACCGCGAGCACGCCAGCCTGAAACTGGTCATCAACATGGATGAACAGTTGAAAGGCATCATCACGCGCCGTGACCTGGTCTCATCCCGGCTCATGCAGGTGGCTGTCGCCACCGGCAAGGTGCGTCAGGACCTGACGGTCGGCGACGTGATGACGCCGTGCTCAACACTGCAGGGCGTACGTCACGACCAGGTATTGCACGCCAACGTCGGCAGGATTCTGCAGACCATGCAGCACCTCGGCCAGGACTATCTGATGGTGATTGCCAATGATGGCGTGAGCCTGCGCGGCCTGCTGGATGCGCGACAGATTGCCCGTCGCCTGCAGGTTGACTACCAGGATCGTATCCAGGCACGCACCTTCGCCGACATCTGCGAAGCGCTGTTGCACTAGCTCCAGACAGTGCGGGCCCGAAGCGCAAGCGCGGCTCGGGCTCGCCGCGAAGGCCAGCGCAGGGACAAGCCCGGGTTCAGCGCCTGCTCAGCCGCCTGCCGCCTGCGCCGCGGTGGCACGCATCTGCTGCATTTGCTGCATCTGTTGCATGATACGGTCAATCGTGAAACTCGCCGTCGGCTGCCGCGGCGGGAACTCGCGGAATGTCGCCAGCCACTTGCCGACTTCCTGCTGCACCGGCACGAACAACCACAGCTGATCGGCAAAGAAACGCGAATACAGGCCCGAATCGATGGACGTTTCATAGGGGTCGCTGCGCAGGTTGATGATCCGCGGGAAATTCAATGCCTCGCGCGGGCCGCTCCAGCCCTGCATTGCCCAGGCGAAATGCAGCTTCCAGTCGCCCCAGCGCAAGGCGTTGAAGTTGGCGTTGTCATCAAAGTAGAACAGATTGTTACGCTTGCCGGCGCCCTTGCCAGCCAGCAGTTCAGTCTGGTCATAGCCATCGAGATACACCTTGAAGGTCTTGTTGCCTACACGATGTCCGCGCAGCAATTTATCTTTGATATCCGGTTCACCCACCGCTGTCAGCAGCGTGGGCAGCCAGTCGAGGTGGGAAAAAATGTCGTTGATGATCGTTCCCGGCTCGACCACACCGGGCCAGCGGATCATCGCCGGCACCCGGAACCCCCCCTCCCAGGTAGAACCCTTCTCACCACGAAACGGCTCAACGCCCCCGTCCGGGTAGGTATTGGTTTGCGCACCGTTATCAGTCGAGTAGATCACGATCGTGTTGTCAGCAATGCCCATAGCGTCCAACGTGTCCAGCAGTTGCCCGACGTGGTCGTCGTGTTCCATCAGGCCATCCGCGTACAGACCGTAGCCCGACGCGCCGTCCCACTTCGGTGCCAGCCGCGTCCAGTTGTGCATGCGCGTGGCATTGAACCAGACAAAGAAGGGTTTCTCGTCGCGCTGCGCACGGCTCATGAAATCAATCGCCGCATCGGTAAACTCCTGGTCCACCGTTTCCATGCGCTTGCGGCTCAAAGGACCTGTGTCCTCGATGCGGCCATCGGCATAGGACCGAATCACACCGCGCGGGGCAAAGCGTTTACGGAACTCCGGATCCTTCGGATAGAAATAGGTTTCCGGTTCCTCCTCGGCATTCAGGTGATAGAGGTTGCCGAAGAACTCGTCGAAGCCGTGATTGCTGGGGAGGAACTCGTCTTTGTCTCCAAGGTGGTTCTTGCCAAACTGACCGGTTGCATAGCCGTGGGGCTTGAGCAGTTCAGCAATGGTGGGGTCCTCAGGCCGCAGGCCGATTTCTGCGCCCGGCATTCCCACCTTGAGCAGTCCGGTCCGCAGGGGATGCTGGCCGGTGATGAATG
This sequence comes from Halieaceae bacterium UBA5085, assembly GCA_002414665.1. GTDB lineage: Bacteria > Pseudomonadota > Gammaproteobacteria > Pseudomonadales > Halieaceae > Haliea. The sequence continues at coordinate 92,722 of DIAF01000049.1, read as the reverse complement.
CGGAGCGCCCCGCGGTGCAGCTCTGCTCCCCGTAATAATCGGTAAAACGCGCACCCTGCTGGGCAATCCGGTCAATATTCGGCGTACTTCCGCCCAGCATACCCTGATGGTAGGCACTGAGATTGGACCAGCCAATATCGTCCCCCCAGATCACCAGAATATTGGGTTTTTGGCCGGCCGCGTCTGCAGAGCCCGCGCTCAGCAGGAACAGTGTCGCAAGCAGATAAAGCCAGACACGAAGCGGATTACGCATTGTCATGATTATTGTCCTGTCAAAAACTGGACCCGTATTAGCGCACGACAGCCCTTCGCCACGCCACTGCGCCGGGGCAATGACCCCGGCCAGGCACAAATACCCAAACCCGCAACGCCCCCCTGCCCGCCCACGCAGCGCCTTCAAGGCCAGCGGGGTCACCCTTGCGTGCGGCACAGGACTTGATACCCTACGCCCGCCCATTTCCGAGGAAGACCACATGCCCTCCAGTTACATGACGCTGCGATCGCTGCTGGCACCGCTGTGCTTTGGTGCCGTCCTGCTGCTGACCCCACCGCCTGTCACCGCCGGTGACAGCGACGACACGGCCGAAGAAGCACTGCCTGTCCCGCCACCGCTGCACGCCGAAAGCAGCGGACGGGTGCGAATCGACGGCAAGCACATCGATTATCGCGCGACTGCCGGCACGCTGGAGATGAAAAATGATGACGGCGAGGTGATCGCCCATTACGGCTACACCGCCTACGTGAGGGCAGACACAGACAAACGCAGCCGCCCGCTGCTTTTCGCCTACAACGGCGGGCCCGGCTCCGCCTCAATGTGGCTGCACATGGGCATACTCGGGCCACAGCGCACCGTGGTTGAGGACACCGCATTCAGCACCCGAGGCCCCTTTCGCTACACCAACAATGAATACAGCATTCTCGACAAGGCCGACCTGGTCATGATCGACCCCGTCGGCACCGGATTCTCACGCGCCGTCGGCAAAGGCAAAGGTGAAGACTTCTGGGGCGTCAGCAAGGATATCCAGACAGTCTCAGATTTTATCGCGCGCTACATTACGGCAAACGGCCGCTGGACGTCTCCCAAGTATCTGCTTGGGGAGAGCTACGGCGGCATACGCAGCGGCGGTGTGGCATGGGACCTGCTTAACCGCCACAGTATTGCGCTGGACGGGGTGGTGCTGGTCTCCCCCTACATGGACTACATCGCCGGCAGCGCGGGCACCCCGAACGACCTGCCCTATGTGAACTACCTGTCCACGTTTGCCGCCACGGCCTGGTACCACGGCGTCAGCGAATTCCGTCCCGAGTCGCTGGACACGATGGTTGAAGAGGCCGAGCGCTTCGCGCTGGAGCAGTACGCCCCGCTGCTGTTGCAGGGCAGCGCCGCCAGCGCCGCGGCGCGCCAGGAGGTGCTGCGTGGCCTGCAGCGACTCACCGGCATCAGCGCGGATTACTGGGAGCGCGCCAACCTGCGAATCGATGAAGCGCGCTTCGCCAAGGAGTTGCTGCGCAACCAGCGCAAAACAGTTGGTCGCATCGACTCCCGCTTTGTCGGCGACGGGATCAATCATGTAGCCGAGGACTTCATGTATGACCCCTTCTTCCCTGCCGTCGGCCCGGCCTTTGTCGCCACGTTCAACGACTATTATCGCGAGGTGATCGGGGTGAAGACCGACCTCACCTACATCACGTCGGCAGGACTCTGGGAGGCGTGGAGCCAGGAACACACCCACCCCGGCCCCGTGGGCACGCAGCCCGTGGCCAACACGGCTGTGGACCTGGCTTTTGCAATGACCCAGAACCCCAATATGCGCGTTCTGGTGCAGCAGGGCTACTACGATCTGGCCACCCCACTCGGCGCCACCCGCCACTTCCTGCGGCATATGGATCTGCCGGAGAAACTGCGCGGCAATATCAGCGAAGCGTACTACGAAGCGGGTCACATGATGTACCTGCACCCTCCTTCCATGGCCAGCTTCAAGACCGATCTCGCACACTTCATCCGTTAGCGGAAACGCTCCTCGCGAGGGCGGTAGACAAGCCACCAGCGGCGCAGTGCGCGGTAGTCGGCGTCATCAAAATCTGTCGCCCAGAGCCACAGGTAGTGCCGCCGGCGGCTGCCCAGGGGCACCCAGGCCAGTACGCAGACACGCGGCAGCAGGACGGCATCAGGTTCAAAGGCCACCGGTGCCAAACGACTGGAAGTGGGGCCGCTCAGCCAACACTGGTGCGCATGGATCTCCAGATGCCAGCGGTAGCGGCGCCGCGGCATGCCAACCCGGGCAATGAGCACCCAGGCGGGTAATGCGGCCAGTGCATACCCCGGGTAGCCGCGCGCGGCCACCTCGGTGATGGCCAGCAGAAGCAGCAGACAGAACAGACACCAGCAGGGTTGTGGGCGACAGTCAGTCCAGGTCAGGACGAGTGAAGGTGAGTATGCTGCGAACAATGGCGGCCAGCTCCGGGTTCTCGGGCATCTCCCGGCGCAGGAACCAGCCAAACAACTCCTGATCCTCACAGAGCATCAGCTGACGATAGCGTTCCCGATCGACGGCATCGAGCTGCGGGTAGCACTGGTCGACGAACGGTTCCAGCACAAGGTCGAGCTCCAGCATTCCGCGACGGCTGGCCCAGCGCATGCGATTGTGATCTTCTGTGTCGAGCATGACAGCCCCCATTGGGTACGCAAACATCAAAAGCCGCTATTATAGCCCCTCGTCGCCACGCGCGGCCAAGCCGTGACCCCACTACACACAGGAGGTGCAAAGCATACCGTGACAGACCACCAGAGCCCCGACTGCCCGCAACCAAAGCTGCTACTGACGCCGCTGGTTTCCGAAGCACTGCTGGAGGTCAGCGGCCCTGATGCCGTGAGTTTCCTGCATAACCAGGCCAGCTGCGACATTCGGCAACTCGCGTCGGACAAGGCCTGTTACGGCACCCTCTGCAACCCGCAAGGGCGCGTGCTCGCCGATTTCGTCGCCCTCGCTGCAGCACCCGATACGCTGTTGCTGCGCCTGCGCGGGGAGATACTCGAGCGCACACTGGACAACCTGCGCAGGTTCGCCGTGTTTTCCAAGGTACAGCTGCGCAATGCAAGCGATGACTGGCAGTTGCTGGGGCTGCAGGGACGGGTGCTGAGCGACGCGCTGGGCGGGCGGCTTCCGGAACTCCCCTCAGCCCCGCTGACCTGGACGCACACAGCAGACGCCATCGCCTTGCGGAGCACAGACGATACAGAAGCTGTGGAACTCTGGGTGCGCAGCAGCGCCGCGAGCGACTTGCTCAGCTCACTCAGGGCACAGTCTGCCCTGCAGGCGGACGAAACTGTCTGGCAGGCCGCCACCCTGCGGCGGGGTGTCGCGCGGCTGTCCGCGGCAACCAGCGGCGAGTTCCTGCCGCAACAGCTGAATTACGACCTCATCGGCCACATCAACTTTCGCAAGGGCTGCTATCCCGGACAGGAAGTGATCGCACGCATGCATTACAAGGGCAAGGCGAAACGCCGCATGCTGCTTATGGCAGCACCCGCGGGCACCACGCTGCACGCGGGTGATTCACTGTTCCGGGCCGGCCAGGCGCAGGCAGCCGGCACCGTCATCAACGCCGCGCTCCCGGACAGGGATGCACAGCTGGCCCTCGTCTCCACGACCGAGGCCGCAGTGGAGGAAGGGCTGCTCACCGACGCCAAAAACGGCACCGCACTGGAGCTTCTGCAACTCCCCTATGCAGTGCCTTTCGGCTGAGGTGGCAGCCCCCAGTCGATCGGAGGCTGTCCTTGGCGGGCCAGCCAGGTGTTGGCCGCGCTGAAATGCCCGCAGCCGATAAAGCCACGGTGCGCACTGAGTGGCGAGGGATGGGGTGCGGTAAGTACGCAGTGGCGATCGCGATCAATTGCGGCGCCCTTGCGCTGGGCGTAGCTGCCCCAGAGCATGAAGACAACGCCACGGCATTCACGGTTGACCAGTTCCACCACGCAGTCGGTGAAGGTCTCCCAACCCTTGCCCTGATGTGAGGCCGCGCGGCCTGCAGCGACGGTCAACACGCTGTTCAGCAGCAGAACACCCTGGTCGGCCCAGGGGATGAGACAGCCCTGCTGCGGACGGGGTATGCCCAGGTCACGCTCGAGTTCCTTGAAGATATTCTGCAGGGACGGTGGCAGCGCGACACCGGGGCGCACAGAAAAGCACAGGCCGTGGGCCTGGCCAGGGCCATGGTAGGGATCCTGTCCCAATATCACGACCCGCGTGCGCTCCAGCGGGGTGTGCGCAAAGGCGTTGAATATCTCGGCGCCCGGAGGGAATACCTGTACACCGGCAGCCTTTTCCGCCTGCAGAAAAGCGCGAAGTTCACGCATGTAAGGTTTTTCAAACTCCGGGGCCAGATGCCTGAGCCAGCTTGCTTCAAGCTGCACGCGCGAGGCCACGACTCAGTTGCAGGCCGCCATCAGTACCACCTGTTCTGGCGGTGTGGCGGCGGGCAGGTCGGAGTGCGGCAACAGCCGCTTGTCGCGGGCCAGTTTCCCGGCATCGGCGTTTTCGATCGCCACCAGGGGAATGGCGGCATCCGCAGCGATGCGGCGCTCCGTGGCTGCATCACCATACAGTGTGGTGCGCAACCGTGGGCTGCGGCCGAGGGCATGGATTCGCGCCTCCATCACCGCGGGCGCCCATTCCTGGCCGTGGGCCGCGCCGGCAGCCCGGGTGATACTCTCGTTCATCAGGGTACCGCCGAGATCATTGGCGCCGGCGTTCAGGCACACATCCACGCCCGCCTCACCCATTTTGACCCACGAGGTCTGGATGTTGTCGATAAAACCGTTCAGCACCAGCCGCGATACCGCGTGCATCAGCACCGCCTCGCGGAAGGTTGGGCCCCGCCGGGCCCTGCCGCGCAGAAACATCGGGGCTTCCATGTGCACGAAGGGCAACGGCACCAGTTCAGTAAAACCGCCGGTGCGCGCCTGCAGTGCGCGCAGCTGCAGCAGGTGTCGCGCCCAGTGATGAGGCTGTTCGATATGCCCGTACATGATGGTTGCGGTGGTATGGAAGCCAATACTGTGGGCCGTTTCCATCACCTCCAGCCACTCCGCCGTGTTCAGTTTGTCCGGGCACAGCGTGGCTCGCACCTCGTCATCGAGGATTTCAGCCGCGGTTCCCGGCAAGGTCCCGAGACCTGCAGCCTTGAGCTGGCGCAGGTAATCCGCCAGCGGCAGGCCCAGTGTTGCGGCGCCCTGCCACACTTCCAGCGGTGAGAATGCATGAATATGCATATCGGGGGTCGCTGCCCGCACCGTGGCCAGAATGTCCAGATAGGTCTGGCCCGTATAATCCGGGTGAATGCCACCCTGCATGCAGACCTCTGTGGCACCCCGCGCCCAGGCTTCGCGGCAGCGCCGCGCGATCTCGGTGGCGCTGATATCGTAGGGCCTGCCACGCAGTTCCTCGTTGTGCTTGCCCTTGGAAAATGCGCAAAACTGGCACTTGAAGTAGCACACGTTGGTGTAGTTGATATTGCGGTTGATGACATAGCTCACCGCATCACCGCAGCGCGCCCGGCGCAGGCGATCCGCTGCCTCAACGACGAAGCGGAACTCGGGACCTCGGGCCGCGAACAGCCGCACCACATCACCCTCGCCAAGGGGCTCGGCGCGTTCGCATCGCTCCACGACGGCGCGCAGATCGGACGAGACCGCAAAGGCGTTGAGCGGTGACGATAGCAGTGCTGCCTCAACCGCCGGGACTGGCGCCTCCTCTCCCGGAACCCAGCTGTCACGCCGAGCAAACCCGGCGGCATCCTGCAGCCTGAGCACCGGGGTCTGCAGGGCGGGGTCAAGCCAACGTGATGCCCGCTGCACATAGGCGGGGTAGATCGTCAGCCGCTGCTCCAGGAATTTACCTGCCGCTGCCGTCTCCCGGGCAAGGTGGTCCAGATGCGGCCACGGGGCTTCGGGATTGACGTGGTCCGGCGTTACCGGCGACACGCCGCCCCAGTCATTGATGCCTGCGGCAAGCAATTGCGGCAGAACACCGGGACTGAGATTGGGCGGCGCCTGCAGGTTCATCGCGGGGCCGAAAATGATGCGTGCCACGGCCAGGGTCCAGAGCAGGTCCTCAAGATCGGGTTCCGGCGCGCCGGCCATCAGGGTACCGGGCTTGGCCCGGAAATTCTGCACAATGACTTCCTGCAAATGCCCGTGCCGCTCGTGCAGCCGGCGCAGCGCCAGCAGGGACTCGATGCGCTCACGGCGGGTCTCACCAATACCAATGAGGATACCCGAGGTGAAGGGTACCGCGGCCTCGCCGGCCAACTGCAGGGTGCGCAGGCGCTCTGCAGGCTGCTTATCCGGTGACCCGTAGTGCGGCATGCCCTTTGCACACAGGCGTTCAGAGGCAGATTCCAGCATGATGCCCATGGACGCACTGACCGGTCGCAACGCGGCTATCTCCTCTGCCGTCATGCAACCCGCGTTGATATGCGGCAGCAGACCGGTCTCTTCGAGAATACGCCCAGCGACATGCGCCACGTACTCAAGCGTCGTGGCGAAACCCATGTCAGCCAGCGCCTCACGCGCAGCCCGGTAACGCAACTCGGGCTTTTCACCCAGCGTCAGCAGTGCTTCCTGACAACCCTGCGCTGCTCCGGCCCGGCACAGCGCCAGAACCTCGTCAACACTGAGGTAGGGTGCCGCGACCTGCTTCGGCGTCGTGGCGAAAGTGCAGTAATGGCAGACATCGCGACACAGGCGCGTGAGCGGCACAAACACCTTGCGCGAATAGGTCACCACCTGGCCGTGACCACGGTCGCGAAGCTCACCGGCGAGTGCCACCAGATCGGGAGTGTCGGTGCGCTCTGCGAGGGACAGGCACGCCGCTTCGGAGGGCAGCACACCGCTCATCAAGCCCGCACGCAGCGCGGCCAGGTCAGCACCGCCGGCCCCAGGTGCCGTCGCACCCGCCAGTTGTTGCTCCCTGGCAAACTGTCCGGACCAGGCTCGGGTCAGGGCACCGGGGATGGCCTCGGGTGCGGCTCGCAGGCGCTCCAGGTCGACCGGGGTATCGATATCGCGCGCCAGTCCGGGGCGCAACAGCGACCCCGTCGCAAGCCGCTGCTCACGGGCCCACTCAAGGTGTCGCGTGCAGGAGTCGCTGCCAAACGAAAAGGCTGGCCGCAGGTTCGCGTTGAACAGCAACATATTGGTTCCGGTGCCCGCCTCATCGCAGGCTACCAGCACACCACTGTCCGCTTCTGTACGGGCGAGTGCAGCGTCAATATCTTCGGCCGTGAGAAATGGCAGGTCGGCGTGCATGACCATCAGCAGGGCATCTGCGGGCGCGAGGTCGGCACGCATCCGCTCGCAGGCCGCCTCCAGCGCCTGGTTGAGCGCCTGCAACGGCGCCTCTCCTGCAGCAGGGGTCGCGAGCAGGGAGGATTCCGGCCAGAGACGGACTTTGCCGCCGGAGACCAGGGTATCCGCCTCCGGGGCGTCGGAAATGAGGGTTATTGAGGCCACCGCCGGATGCGATGACAGCACACCCACGACATCGCCGGCCATCGCCAGCACCAGCGCTCGTCGCTGCGCCGTTGACAACGCGTCGGCCAGTCGGGTCTTTGCCGTTTCCAGCTGCTTCAATGGCAGCACCACATGCAGCGGCGACGTCACAGCAGCTCCAGGCAGGTCTTTGCCAGCGCCTGTTTGCTCGCGCGCTCCTGCATGACTGTTGATCTCACCTGCACCTCCATCCCAAGCGCCTCAATCTCCGGCGCCAGTGTAGCGTCACTGTGGTCGATAACAAACGTCGTGACCAGGCCGGGGTAATGATGCGCGTAGTGTTCTGCCACGCCGCAGGCGGTTACCGGCATCCCGAGTTCCGCCATCATCTTCGCCGCGGGCCCTTTCAGCGCCTGCCCGGCAACGATAGGAGCAACCGCCACGACACGGGTGTTGCACTGTCTCAGGGTCTGCCAGAAATTGTCCAGCCGCAGTATCGGGTCGATACTCACAAAGGGATTGGAAGGACAAATAATCACGCCAGCCAGATCGGCCGACCTGCAGAGTGTGGCCAGTGAGGGCTGCAATCGGGCCGCATCAATGCCACGAAAGCGGAAACCGCTGACCCGGGGACGACACTGTTCACGTACGAAATATTCCTGGAATGCCAGTTCCCCCGCATCAGTGTGCACCAGGGTAGGCACCGGATCATCGCTCATGGGGTAGACCTGCGCCCGCACGCCCAGGCGGCGGGCCAGTTCTGTCGTAACTGCAGACAGGGACCGGCCGCGGGCCAGTTCACCGGCGCGCCAGAGGTGTGTCGCCAGGTCCCGGTCGCCCAGACGAAACCAGGTGTCCGCTTCCAGTGCCTGCAGCCCCTGCAGCACCTCCCAGGTTTCCCCGGCCAGCCCCCAGCCCCGGGCCGTATCGTTGCGCCCGGACAGTGTGTACAGCACCGTGTCGATGTCCGGGCAAATGGTCAAACCGAGATGCTGAAAATCGTCACCGGTATTGCAGGCGATATGCAGGCGCTCAGCCGGCAGGCAGTCACTCAGGCCCAGGCACAGCTTCGCACCGCCTACACCCCCGGACAGCGCCAGCACCGGGCCCGCCGCAGCCGTCGTCACCGGAACATGTCCTGCTCACGCGGGCGCAGCAGCGCTCGCGCATCCCGCGGCGACTCGCGCAGGCGCGCACCGCGGGCCAGAACCACCGGCAGGCCCTCAGCCGCCTGGCCTTGCACCAGCGAGGCCGCAGCGGCCAGTTCATCAGCCACAGCCGGCTCCGTCACTTCCAACCGGTTACCAAACCGGTCGCAATCCCCAATCTGGTTGAACAAGGGGTCAAGGCCCGCCGTGCCGAGTGCAAGCCCCACCGTGCCAACCCGCCAGGCCCTGCCAGCGCTGTCGTTGATGATCACCTGGGGAGGCAGCCCGCAGAGCGCACCCAGCTTTTCGCGCAGGCGCGCAGCTGACGCATTGCTGTCCTCCGGCAGCAGCAACACCCGGGGGTCGTCTGCGGCGTTCTGGATGTTCGAGCGGTCGATGCCGGCATTGGCATGTACGTACCCTTCACGGTGCTCGACAATGATAACGCCTTTGCGCACGCGCAAAACGTCTCGTGATTCGTCAAGAATCAACTGTACCAGCCTGGGATCCTTGTCCGCCTCGCGGGCAAGATCGCGTGCGCGCTCGCCGGGTACGACATCGGCGAGCCGGCGGTAGCGGTTCTCCGCCTTGGAGACAATTTTTTGCGCCACCACCAGCACGTCACCGTCCTGCAACTGCAGGCGGTTGTGCTGGAGGCTGGCGTAAATCAGTGCGGCAAGGTCATCCCCCGGTACGACTTCGGGAAAGCCCTCCAAGGGAATCAGTTCAAGCCGTGCACTCATCCATGGCTATCCAGGCCGGAGATGCGGATGCCGGCGTGGCAGCTGTACTGTTTATTAATCGTGATCAGTACCGAGGTCAGCGCTTCGGCCGCAGCGGCATTGGCGATCATGCCGGCGTGGAAGCCGCGCAAACCCGCCGCCTCGACCAGGGTAATGACCGCGGCGCGGGCTTCCTTTTTATTGCCGCAAACCAGCACATCGCAATCCACCGCGCCCTCATCCTGCAGGTGCGCTGCCGCCACATTCTGGAATGCGGACACCACATCCACACCCTCACCCAGAAGATCCTGGGCGATCTGGCCCGCGCTGCCCTCAGGAGGCAGCTGCACACGGGCTACGCGTGGCGGTACCAGCGGGACGGTGACGTCGATCAGTATTTTACCCTGCAGGGCCGGGGCGACCAGCTCCAGGGTGCTCTTCTGGTGACTGAAGGGCACCGTGAGCGCAACGATATCTGCCGCCTCGGCAGCCGCCAGGTTCTCCATGGACTCCACGCTGGCCGTGGCACCGCGAGCGGCCATCACCTGGCGCAGGTCGCTGGCGGCCTGCTCCGCTTTCTCCTGAGTGCGCGAGCCGATGATGACCCGATATCCCGCCTGCGCCCAACGCCGCGCCAAACCCGTGCCGAGATCGCCGGTACCGCCCAGAATGGCGAGTACAGGAAGAGATTCTGTTGTCATAACTGTCTACGTCCTGATTGCTTGATGGAGAGGCGAGCAGTTCAGCAAAGTCTACCGACCGCGTCTCTGTTCGCCCGAAAATGACCGCTTGAGCGTCGCTGTTTCCGGTTTTCTGTGGACCGGGTTAGGATGCGCGAGGCCGGGGCATATTAGGCAATTCACACGCCGATCACAAGTTGCCAGCCATCCCTGACAAGGAGCACGACATTATGCACAACCCGATGGATTTCAGCGGCCGCGTGGTCCTGGTGACAGGCGGCGGCAAAGGCGTTGGCCGCGGCATCAGCGAGCGATTCCTCGCGGCGGGCGCCGAGGTTGCCATCTGTGGCCGCAATCCTCCCGAACACCTGCCCGCCGCGAGCGGACGCGAGGCCTTTTTCGTCGCCTGCGACGTGCGCAAATACGACGAACTGGAGGCGCTGATCGACACCGTGGTCGCGCGTTGCGGACGGCTGGATGTGCTGGTCAATAACGCCGGCGGCGCGCCGTATGCGGATGCGGCGACGGTCTCGCCGCGCTTCCACGAATCCATCATTGCCCTCAATCTCACCTCGGCGCTGCATGCCGCCCAACTGGCCAACCGGGTCATGCAGGGGCAGGCGTCAGGTGGCAGCATCATCAATATTGCCAGCGTCAGCACGATCAGGCCCTCTCCCGGCACAGCCGCCTACGGCGCGGCCAAGGCGGGCCTGGTCAACCTGGGCCACTCGCTGGCCGTGGAATGGGGGCCTCTGGTGCGCATCAATGCCATCATCGCCGGCCTGGTAGAAACCGAACAATCCCACCTGCACTACGGCGATGCGGCGGGGGTGGCTGCAGTGGGCCGCACCATACCGCTGGGCCGCATGGCGGTACCGGAAGATATCGGCGATGCCTGCCTGTTCCTGGCGTCCCCCCTTGCCTCCTACATCAGCGGTACCAGCATTGCAGTGCACGGCGGCGGCGAGAAACCCGCCTTCCTGCAGGCCGCCAACACGTCGACCGGCTCGTGAATCGCCCTCGCGGCCTCGCCGTGTTGCTCGCTGCCCTTGCCGTGGCCGCTGGCTGTCATGCCGCCACCGATACCGACACCGCACCGGCAGACACTGCAGCAACCAGTGCTGCGGCCCAGGGCTGGCCGCATTACGGTGGCAGGGATGCAGCACAGTATGCTGACCTGACCGACATTACGCCCGAGAACGTCGACCAGCTGGAGCTTGCCTGGAGCCACCACTCCGGCGATTTCAGCGACGGCAGCGGTGACTGGGGGCTGACCTCACTGCAGGTAACGCCGATCGTTGATGGCGACAGTCTGTACTACTGCACACCCTTTGGCCGGGTTTTTGCACTCGATGCAGAGACGGGCAAGGAGCGCTGGGTGTTTGATCCCGACGTGCAGAACCGGCGCAGCGGCCTCTACCCCGCCGTCTGTCGCGGCGTGGCACTGTGGCGGGCAGCAGAGTCCGACGAGGCAGCCGCCCGCTGCGGCACGCGTATTCTCTATGGCACCCGCGACGCCGAGTTGATCGCCCTGGATGCGCGCAGCGGGCAACCCTGCGAGGACTTCGGCAATGCAGGTCGCGTCTCGCTGAAAGAGGATATACACGGCGGCGAACCGCTGGTGTACTACCCCACTTCACCACCGTGGATACAGAACGACCTGGCGGTTATCGGTGCGCTGGTACCAGACAATGAACGCAAGGATGTGCCCTCGGGTGTGGTGCGCGCCTTCAGCGTGCGCAGCGGGGAGCTGGTATGGGCCTGGGAGCCCGTCACGGAGGCCTACCGGGCGCGGCATCGCGACAGCCTGGGTCGCGACCGCTATCACCAGGGCAGCCCCAACGTGTGGGCGCCCATCGCCGGCGACCCGGAGCGCGGGCTGATCTATGTCCCTACCGGGAACCCCGCCCCGGACCTGTTTGGGGGAGAGCGCGATGGCATCGACGCCTACGGCTCCTCGGTGGTCGCGCTGGATGCCAACACCGGCGAGGTGCGCTGGCATTTCCAGACCGTGCATCACGACGTCTGGGATTACGACGTCGCGTCCCAGCCTACACTGTTTCGCATTCCCGGCGTGGGTGCCGGCCGCGCCGGGCTGGCGCAAGCCACCAAAATGGGACATGTGTTCCTGCTGGATCGGGAAACCGGCGAGCCATTGTACCCCGTCGAGGAGCGGCCGGTGCCGCAGGGCGGTGTAGCCGGCGAGACCCTCTCCCCCACCCAACCGTTCCCGACACACCCGGCACCGTTGCACCTGCCCGCCCGACTGGGACCGGAAGACATGGATGGGCTGGTCTGGCTGGACAAACTCGCCTGCCGCAGAACACTCGCGCGCTACCGGTCGGAGGGCATGTTCACACCGCCGAGTCTGGAAGGCAGCGTGCTCTACCCCAGCACCACGGGCGGCATCAACTGGGGGGGCGCCAGCATCGACCCCCGGCGCGGCCTGCTTATCGTCAACCAGATGCACCTGGCGACGGTGGTGCAGCTCATACCGCGGGCTGAATACGATGCACTCAACCCGACGGCGGGCTACCCGATCGAACACTACCCCATGCAGGGCAGTCCCTACGGGGTACGCCGGTTCCCGCTCTTCTCGCCGCTGGGCGCCCCCTGCAACCCGCGTCCCTGGGGCAGCCTGACAGCCGTTGACCTGCTCTCCGGGGACGTCGTCTGGACACGCCCCCTGGGCACGACCCGCGGGCAGGCGCCCTGGCCGTTCTGGTTCGAGACGGGCTCCCCCAATGCGGGCGGTCCGCTGAGCACCGCATCCGGCCTGACTTTCATCGCTGCCACCACCGATGCCTACCTGCGCGCGTTTTCCAGTGCCAGCGGCGAGTTGCTCTGGCAATACGATCTGCCTTATACCGGGAACGCCACGCCACTGAGCTACCGGGCCAAAGCCGGTGGCAGGCAGTTCGTCGTGCTGGCTGCCGGGGGCCACGGCTGGTCCGCTGCCGGTGACGCGATTCTGGCCTTTGCGCTGCCGGAAAAAGCCGCCGCCGCACCCTAGACCTTGTGACCTGCACACAACACCGGCGCTTGTCGCCGGATTTGGTGCAGGTATACTGCGAGCATTCGTTCGCCGCGGCGGGAGCTTCCCCATCCGATACAGAGCCGACATGTCACCTGTCCCCCTTTCCGCGATCCGTCTCCGTTCGTCCCTTAGGGGCTGCCGCTGTACTGCCCGGCGCGGTTGCCCACCCGTCACGGAGAAATCGGCGTGAACGCGTTTGACACCTACCGCCAGATCAGCGAGCGGGAACTTGAGCGCCGCTTCGCGCGCTTCCTTGAAGAGCTCACCGAAAACCTGCTGCGCTCAGCGCCCTCGCCGCGACAGGGCCAGATATCGCGCACCCAGGTCACCGACGCCATCGGCATTCTGCAAATCCACCAGCGCAGCATGGTCGGCAGTTTCCTGGCGCACTACCGCAGCTTCCACGATAAGCTGACACCACCGGCTGCCGAGCTGAACCACTGGTGGGATGTCATGGACGAGAGTGGAACCATGGACCTGGTGGATCTCCACACTTTCGAAAACTACCTGGCCGTCGATCGCCTCGCCCACGTCGGCGAGGACTTGCACCGCATCGGCATGGAAGCCCTGCAGATACGCGTGGCGGAATTGGTGCAGGTCGATCCGCTGACCCTGCGACTGCCAGAACACGTCGCCCAGCTCGCACGTGCGCTACAGCTGGTACTGGAGGAGTACCGCATACCGCAGCAGCTCACCCAGCGTATCTACGATCTCTTCGCCCGCCTGTTCGTACGCAATCTCGACAGCCTGTACCGGCACCTGAACGAGATTCTGGAGCAGGCCGGGATACGCCCTGACCTGGAGGGCCAGATACTCGCCAATGGCTCCCTGCTGCGCAAGGCCGACGAGCGTCCCGATCGCAGCCGGCGGCGGCAACACACGGGCGCAGTCACGGCTGGCGCGGGAGGCGGCGGCAGCGCTGAGCAGCGTCCTGAAAGGCTGTATTCCTCTGTGATCAATGCCCTGAACTTCAAGCGCAAGGTTGAGCAGCCGCCGCCACAGACCGGTGCCGTCATCGACACGGAGAAATTGATCAACGCACTGGCCCTGCTGCAACAGCGGGGTGAATCGCCGCAGGCGGCGCGTGGTGAAACCGGCGTCGCGGATTTTCTGCTCGGGCAGACACCCGAACTTGCAGGCGAAGTCGCGCTGAGCGCGGACAACCGCAACCAGCTGGAGATGATCGACAGCCTGTTCGAGACCATCCGCTCACAGCTGGATGTCAGCGGCGAATTGCAGCCTGTGCTGAGCAACCTGCAGTTGCCCCTCGCCCGGCTGGCGCTGACCGAACCGCAGTTTTTCCTGCAAGCGGACCACCCGGCGCGCACGCTGGTGGACAAGCTGGCGGCACTGGGCAGTTCTGCGAACTTCCCGAACCGTATGCTGGAGAGCCGCGTGGCCGAAATTGTCGCAACCATTGTGCGCGACTATGACGGCGACTCCGCGGTTTTCGCCGCAGCGCTGGAGCATGTTGAACGCCTGTCACGACAGCAATCCCAGGCGCATGCGCGCAACATCGAGCGGGTGGTCAAAACCCAGGAGGGCAAAGAGAAACTGCGTCGCGCTCGCGATGCGGTGGAAACCGCAGTGCGGGATTGCCTGCCACCCGGGCAGATCCCCCGGATACTGCAGGACCTGATTGATCAGGGCTGGCGCGACCTGATGGTGCTGACGCACGTCAAGCAGGGCGTGGACAGCGACGAGTGGGAGGAGCAGCGGCGCACCCTGCAGTTGCTGACCACCTGGTTGCTGGAGCAGCAACGCGGTGAGGTCAGCGAGGACCAGTGCGTCGAGCGCAGCCTGGAGGCAGAACCCTTCATCGACCTGATGGAGCAGCAGATCAGCAGCGCGCTGCCCGGCAACGTGTCCATTCAGTCGGTATTCGATGAACTGCGCGGCGTACTGGCCGGCGACATACCCGTCGAACTGCTGCAGCGCGAAGGCGAGGCGGATTCCGGGGCCGGCGATCAGCCCGAACCCACGCGCGAGGAACGTCTGGCGAAAACCCGGCGCCTGCGCCGATGGGTGCAGCGGGTAGACAGCCTGGGCAAAGGCATGTGGCTGAATTATCGCGACAAGGCCGGCGTCAAGCACCGCATCCAGCTGGCCTGGATCAGCGACGACCGGGAACGCTTCCTGTTCGTCAATGATCGCGGTCAAAAGGTTGCCGAGCTCAACCAGGTGCAACTGGCGCGCCAGCTCAGTCGCGGGGCGCAACCTCCCGCGCCGGCCGACCGCCTGTCAGTCGTCGACCAGAGCATGTACAACACGCTGGAGGACGTGCAGCGCACCCTGAGTTTTGCCCGCAACCACGACCCCCTCACCCGCCTGATCAACCGTGATACCTTTCTTGACCAGGTGGGCCGCGCGCTGCGCCATGCCCATGCGCATCACTCGCAGCACGCCATCCTGCTGCTCAATATTGACCGCTTCGGCCTGGTGAACGAGATCTACGATCGCATCAGCGGCGATCAGGTATTGCTTGAGTTCTCGCGCCTGCTGGCGCAGTTGCATGGACGCAAAACCTCCTCCGCCCGCCTGGAAGAGGACACTTTCGCGATTCTGCTAGTCGATGGTGACACCGAAAAGGCCCAGGCACTGGCGGAACAGGTACGCAGCGATATCGCCAATGGCAGTGTGGATATCGATGGCGAAAAGGTCAGTTTCACCGTCTCTGTGGGCATAGCCCCGATTCAGGACTATAGCCCGGATGTCGATGCGGTAATGGCCAATGCCCAGGCGGCGGTCACCCAGGCGAAGCAGCTGGGCCGCAACTGTGTGCACCTCTACCAGCCCAGCGAGGATACGGTTCGCAACCTGCGCAGCGAGCAGCGCCGCTCGCGCAAGGCGCTGGAGGACGAACTCTCCAGCGAGCGCTTCATGTTGCGCGCCCAGCCTATTGTGAAGACTGCAATGACCGGCGAGAGCCCCACAACGCGCCACTACGAGCTGTTGCTGGCCATGCGTGACAAAAACGGCAAGCTCAGCTCGCCGCAGAATTTCATCACCTCGGCCGAACGCCACGGCATCATGACCCTGGTGGATCGCTGGGTGGTGCGCGAAGCCTTCATGTGGATCAACTCATTGATGGATGCCCAGAAGGTCGTCCCCAGTGTCGCGATCAACCTGTCTGGCGCCAGCGTCACCGACGATGCCTTCCTCGACTTCCTGTTTGAGCAGATATCGGAGTTCGGCGTAGGCACCAACCGCCTGTGCTTCGAAATCACTGAAACCGGCACCATTTCCAATCTGGTGAAAGCGGCGGATTTCGTTCGGGCTTTCCGCAATATCGGCTGCAAGTTCTCCATCGATGACTTTGGCACCGGGCTTGCCAGCCACAATTACCTGCGCGAGTTGCCCGTGGACTACGTCAAGATCGACGGCAGTTTCATCACCAGCATCGATCAGGACAGCAACGATTACGCCATGGCGCGCTCGATCAACGACCTCGCCCACTTCCTCGGACAGGAAACCATTGCCGAATCCGTGGAGAACGAGAACATCATTCGCAAACTCCAGGAAATTGGCGTTGACTACCTGCAGGGCTGGGGTATTGGACGACCGAAACCACTTGCGGAGGTCACCATGGATCTGTCGAGTATCGAAAAATGAGCCCGCGGAGCGATCCGCTGGACGTCGCAATGATCGGCGGTGTGCCCGCTGCCTATGATGAACTGGTCGCTGCCCTGTACCGCGGACCACTGGAAAACCCGCCCTGGTCCTCTGCGCTCCCCCTCCTGCGCAGCCTGGTTGAGTGCCAGGTCGTCTCACTGGTCCTGCGGCCACCTGCAGAAGACGATCGCGGTGTCATCCTGAACAGTGTGCGGCCAGAGGCAGACAGCACGGCAGCCAGGCCGATTTCCGACCCGGCGGATTGGGAGGTTACCGCGTACCGCGAGCAGTTTTTTGCGTTGGACCCGTTCGTCAATCTGCCGCCCGACAAGGTGGTGGCACTGGAGGACATTCTCAGCGACGACGAGCTGGTCGCCTCGGAATACTACGAGCACTACCTGAAATCCGCGGGACTGTTTCGCATTCTCGGCCTGGACACAGTGGAGCCCGGCGGGATGCTGGCACGACTGCGCTTCTCCCGGCGCCACACCGAACCCCCCTTCAACGACGACGAGCGCGCTGCCATCGCCCGCATTGCGCCCCACCTGCGTCTCTCCATCCAGCTGTATGCCACCCTGGGCCGCACCGCCTCGGAACGCAACCTGTATGCCGGCGCCGTGGAACAGCTGGCCGTGGCCACCATCGTTCTCGACGAGCAGGGGCGCGTGCTCAGCGCCAATACCGTCGCACGCGCGTTGCTGGAGGGCGACAACGGCCTCAGCATACGTGGACAACACCTGGTCATTGAAGGGCGGGACAAGAATCGCGAGCTTCAGACCGCACTGGAAACCATCATCAAGGCCCTGCACCGGGGCGAGGCCTCCGTGATCCGCGCCCTGCGCGTACCACGGGGCGGTGATCGGGCACAACTCGGGCTGGTACTGCGCCCGGTTCCGGTTTCAGAGTGGGGCGAGGGCCAGTCCAGCCCCTGCGTTGCCGTGTTCATTTCCGACCCCGACCTGAATGAGCCCAGCTCTCAGGGCACCCTCGGCCAGCTGTTCGACCTCACCCCGGCCGAAGCCAACCTTGCCATCCTGCTTTCGCGAGGACTGAGCCTGGCTGAAGTGTCTGAGGCGCAAAATATCTCCCAGCACACCGCCCGCGCCCAGCTCAAGTCCATCTTCGCCAAAACCGGCGTCTCAAGGCAGGCGGAACTGGTGCGACTGGTGCTGAAAAGCGTGGCCTCACTGGGCTAGGAAATCGTTTTTCAAGCCGCCCCACAGTGGTTCAGTAGCCACGTCAAATACTCTATACTAGGCGTTACAAACCAGGGGAGTTACGCATGTCCATGCGCCTGCAAGATGTCAGTGAAACCGCACCCTTGCGCTCGTGCACCCACGAGTACAAGGTCAACTGCGAAACCTGCCGCCTGAGCAGAATCTGCCTGCCACTGGCCATCAACCACAAGGACCTGGAACAGCTGGAAAACATCATCCAGCGCAGCAAGCCGCTGCAGAAGAACGAGCTGCTCTACCATGAGGGTTCCCCGTTCCAGTCCATCTACGCCGTGCGCTCGGGTGCCGTAAAGGGCTATCGCACCACCAGCGACGGTCGCGAGCAGGTCACCGGCTTCTACTTCCCCGGCGAAATCCTCGGCATGGACGGCATCAGCAACAACAGCCACGCCTCCTCGGCGCGGGCGCTGGAGACTTCGGCCATCTGTGCCATCCCCTTTGATTCCCTGGAGCGCCTGAGCGCCTCCATGCCCAGCCTGCAGCGCCACCTGTTTCAGCTCATGAGCCGTGAAATCACCGAGGACCAGCTGCTGATTACACTGCTCAGCAAAAACTCCGCTGACGAGCGCGTCGCCACCCTGTTGCTCAGCATCGCCAGCCGCAACGCGCGGCGCAACCTGAGTGCCAGCCAGTTCCGCCTGCCCATGTCGCGGGTGGATATCGGCAACTACCTGGGCCTGACCGTGGAGACGATCAGCCGGGTTTTCAGCCGGATGCAGAAAACCGGGGTCCTGCGCGTTGACAATAAGGAAATCGAAATCCTGGATCAGGAAGCACTGCAGCTGGCAGCCAATATCGCCAACTGACACCTCGGGCGGGGCGACACCGCCGATTCTTGATCTGCATCATGGCCGCGCGCCCGCGGCCCGGTACACTTCGCCTGTGCCCGGCACCAGTCATTCTTTGGGGAGAAAAAAAACACATGATCCAGCACACGATCGGTCTTCTGACCAAACCCGGCGCCCAGTGGCGCAGCGTTGCCGGCCTGCCAACCAGCAGCCAGAACATCCTGGTGCTATACCCCTGGGTGCTCGCCCTGATTCCAGCCGTCGCCTGGTATTTCGGCACCACCGATGTGGGCTGGACAGTGGGCAACGGGCCCGCGATACGCCTGACCTATGACAGCGCCCTGCAGCTCTGCATCCTGTTCTACTTCGCCATGGTCGGCTGCGTCGTCGCAGTGGGTTACTTCATTCACTGGATGGCCGGCACCTACGGCGCGGAAACGTCCTTCGCCAAGGGCATCGTGGTCGCGGGCCTCACCGCCACACCGATGTTCGTCTTCGGTGCGGCGGGGTTCTACCCCCTGCTCTGGGTCGACCTGCTGATTGGGGTGGTAGCGGTGAGCTGGTCTGTGTACCTGCTCTACCTGGGCATCCCCATCATGATGAACATTCCGGAGGAGCGGGGTTTCCTGTTTTCCACCGCTGTGATCGGCGTCGGCCTGGTTATTCTGGTGT
>DIAF01000049.1:9098-73192 GCA_002414665.1 Halieaceae bacterium UBA5085 | reverse complement strand
TATCGAGCGGGCGATCTGCCTGACATTACTGACAGTGGAAACAAGACATGAGTGAACTCAACGCTGCACTGGAGCACTCGACCTACAATTACAAGGTCGTTCGCCAGTTTGCCATCATGACGGTGGTGTGGGGTATCGTGGGGATGCTGGTTGGCGTCCTGATCGCCGCCCAGCTCGCCTTCCCCATCCTCAACTTCGACCTGCCCTGGACCAGCTTCGGGCGCCTGCGCCCGCTGCACACCAACGCGGTGATCTTCGCGTTTGGCGGCAGCGCGCTGTTCGCGACATCGTACTACGTGGTTCAGCGCACCACCCAGGCGCGGCTGATTTCCGACAAGCTGGCGGCCTTCACGTTCTGGGGCTGGCAGGCGGTGATCGTGCTGGCGGCGGTGACGCTGCCACTGGGGATGACCTCTTCCAAGGAATACGCCGAGCTGGAATGGCCCATCGACCTGCTGATCGCCGTGGTCTGGGTCAGCTACGCCATCGTGTTCTTCGGTACCATCGCCAAGCGCAAGGTGAGCCACATCTACGTCGCCAACTGGTTCTTCGGCGGGTTCATCCTCACCGTGGCGGTCCTGCACATCATCAACAGTGCGGCGATTCCGGTCGGCCTCACCAAGTCCTACTCGGCCTACTCCGGCACCGTGGATGCCATGGTGCAGTGGTGGTACGGGCACAACGCGGTAGGCTTCTTCCTGACCGCCGGCTTCCTGGGCATGATGTACTACTTCGTGCCCAAGCAGGCAGAGCGCCCCGTGTACTCCTACCGCCTGAGTATCGTGCACTTCTGGGCCCTGGTCGCCGTCTACATCTGGGCCGGCCCTCACCACCTTCACTACACCGCCCTGCCCGACTGGGCCCAGAGCCTGGGCATGGTCATGTCCATTATCCTGCTCGCTCCCTCCTGGGGCGGCATGATCAACGGCATGATGACGCTCTCCGGCGCCTGGCACAAACTGCGCACGGATCCGATCCTGCGCTTCATGGTGGTCAGCCTGTCCTTCTACGGCATGTCTACCTTTGAAGGCCCGATGATGTCGATCAAGACGGTAAACGCACTGTCCCACTACACCGACTGGACCATCGGCCACGTGCACTCCGGTGCTCTCGGCTGGGTCGCCATGATCTCGATTGGCTGTATCTATCACCTGATCCCGGTCCTGTTCGGCAAGGAGCGCATGTACAGCACGGCGTTGATCAACACCCATTTCTGGATGTCGACCATCGGCACGGTACTGTATATCGCGTCCATGTGGGTCAACGGCATCCTGCAGGGCCTGATGTGGCGCGCCTACAACGATGACGGCACGCTCACCTACACCTTTGTCGAGTCAGTCGCCGCCAGCTACCCGGGCTACCTGGTTCGCCTCGCCGGTGGAGCCATCTTCTTCGGCGGTATGTTGATCATGGCCTACAACGTCTACATGACCACGCGCAAGGATGTCGCCGCACAGCCCCTGCCCGCTGGTGCCGCACAGGGGAGTCACGCATGAAGCATGAAGTCGTAGAGAAGAACGTTGGCCTGATGATGATCCTGATCGTCGTGGCCATCAGCTTCGGCACCTTGGTCGAGTTGGTCCCGCTGATGTTCATCAAGCAGACCAACGAGCCGATCGCGGGCCTCAAGCCACTGCCTGCGCTTGAGCTGGAGGGGCGCGACATCTACATTCGCGAGGGCTGCAATAACTGCCACTCCCAGATGATTCGCCCATTGCGTGCGGAAACCGAGCGCTACGGTCACTACTCGGTTGCCGGTGAGTTCGTATACGACCACCCCTTCCTCTGGGGCTCCAAGCGCACCGGACCGGACCTGGCCCGGGTCGGTCAGCGCTACAGCGATGACTGGCACCGCGCCCACTTCTACAACCCCCGTGACGTGGTACCGGAATCCAATATGCCTGCCTACCCCTGGCTGTTCGAACGTGAAGTCGACGGCACGGTCACCGGCAAGAAGATGAGCGCCCTGCGCACCGTGGGTGTGCCCTACACGGATGACGACATCGCCGGTGCAGAAGCGGCGGTCGCGGGCAAGCTGGAAATCGATGCCCTGATTGCCTACGTGCAACAGCTCGGCACGCTGCTGCAGACGAGGCGCTAGGGATTATGGATATCAACGACCTTCGGGGTCTGAGCACTGCCATGCTGCTGTTCGCCTTTATCGGCCTGTGTATCTGGGCCTGGAGCAGCAAGCGCAAGAAATCTTTTGACGAGGCTGCCAACCTGCCCTTCGCAGATGAGGAACTGAGTCAACGTAGCACGCAGGAGGAAGCAAGGAATGGCTAGTTTCTGGCACTGGTGGATCATCATCCTGACCACCGTCACCATCGTCGGCATTACCTGGATCCTGCTTGCCAACCGCAAGCGTGGCGAAGGCACTACCGAACAGACCACAGGCCACGCCCACGACGGCATCGAGGAGTATGACAACCCGCTCCCCGCCTGGTGGTTCTACATGTTCGTGATCACCATCGTCTGGGCCATCGGCTACCTCATCGTTTACCCCGGCATGGGCAACTACCCCGGCCTGATCGGCTGGACCCAGCTGGAGCAGCATCGCGAGGAGGTCGCCGCTGCGGACGCGCGCTACAGTGAGATGCGCAGCCGCTACCTGGCCATGTCCGTGGAGGAGATCGCCAAGGATCCGGCCGTGGTGAAAATGGGGGCACGCCTGTTTGGCAACAACTGCGCGCAGTGTCACGGTGCGGACGGCAAGGGGCGCTACGGTTTCCCCAACCTGACTGACGACGACTGGCTGTGGGGCGGTTCAGCGGACGCCATCAAGACCGCCCTCCTCCAGGGGCGTCGCGCCGCCATGCCCGCCTGGGCCAGTGTGTTGGGCGATGACGGTATCGCAGAAGCCACCGAGTATGTGGTGTCACTGAATGGACGCACCGCGGACCCGGAGCTTGCGGCAGCGGGTGAGAAGCACTTCCAGATGTACTGTGCGGCCTGCCACGGCCCGGAGGGCAAGGGCAATGCCATTTTCGGCGCCCCCAACCTGACCAACGGCATCTGGCTGTACGGTGGCACACGCGAGCAGATCGCACACAGCCTGCGTGCCGGCCGCAACGGCGTCATGCCCGCCTTCGGCGACAGCCTGACCGAGGACAAGATCCACATCCTCACTGCGTACGTGTACAGCCTCAGCAACTAGGCACCTCCGCCGGCCTTCCGTTCGGGGGGGCCGGCATCACGACGCTTCGCGTCATGTCTCTTCGGTAAAGCGGTATGAACGACAAACAGCTTATTGACGTGCAGGAAGTCGCGCCGGCGGAAGTCAGCGAAATCGACCTCTACCAGCGCCGTGAAAAAATCTACACGCGGAAGATCGAGGGCTTTTTCCAGCGCATCCGGCTATACACCGGCTGGCCCCTGCTGCTGGGTTATTTTCTGCTGCCCTGGCTGTCCTGGGATGGCCGTCAGGCCGTATGGTTCGACCTGCCCGAGCGCAAGTTCCATATCCTGGGTCTGGTATTCTGGCCCCAGGACTTCCCCCTGCTCGCTTTCATGCTGATTATTGCCGCTTTCGGACTGTTTGCCGTGACCGTATTTGCCGGCCGCGTCTGGTGTGGCTACACCTGCCCGCAAACCGTGTGGACCAGCATTTTCATGTGGATCGAGCAGCGCTTCGAGGGCAGCCGCAACCAGCGCATGCGCCTCGACAAGGCACCGTGGTCGCTGGAGAAAGTTGTCCGCAAGGTACTCAAGCATGGCGGCTGGCTGTTTATGGCATTCCTGACCGGCATGACCTTTGTCGGCTACTTCTACCCCATTCGCGAACTGCTTCCGGACCTGCTGACCCTATCGGCCGGGCAGTGGGGCGTGCTCTGGACGATTTTCTTCACCTGCGCCACCTACATCAACGCAGGCTGGATGCGCGAACAGGTCTGCAAGTACATGTGCCCCTATGCGCGGTTCCAGTCCGTGATGTTCGACCAGGATACCCTGATCGTCTCCTATGACCCGGGCCGCGGAGAGCCCCGTGGCTCACGCAAGCGCGATGCCGACCACAAAGCGCAGGGACTGGGCGACTGCATCGACTGCAACCTCTGTGTGCAGGTCTGCCCCACTGGTATCGACATTCGCAACGGGCTCCAGTACGAATGTATCGGCTGCGCACTGTGCATTGACGCATGCAACTCTGTCATGGACAAGATGTCCTATCCCAGAGGGTTGATCAGCTACACCAGCGAACATCAGCTACAGGGCGGCAAGACACACTGGCTGCGCCCACGTATGATCGGCTACGTGCTCGTGCTGACGGTGATGGTGAGCCTGTTCAGTTACCGCGTGATCAGCCGCGTGCCGCTGGAGATGACAGTGATCCGCGATCGCAACGAATTGTACGTGACCACCATGGACGGCGATATCGAGAACATCTACACGCTGAGCCTGGTAAATATGGAACAGTCGATGCATGAATTCGAGATTGTTGTCAGCGGCATTGATGGCGCCGAGATCATCGGTGAAACATTGCACACGCTGGACGGCGGGGAAGTACGCAGTATCAATCTGCGGGTACGTGTTGCACCGGAGCGGCTGTCTCGCCCGAGCACGGAAATCGAATTCACGGCGCGCGCGACGGACCGCGAGTCCCTGCAAGTCAGCTCCGAATCACGCTTCATGAGACCCTTATGAACAGACCCCGGTATGCCGACGATGACATCCAGCCCTGGTACCGCCAGTTCTGGCCCTGGTTCCTGATTGCGCTGCCCGCCACTGTCGTTGTGGTCAGCATGCACCTGATCTACACCGCCTATAACCACGCCGACGACCTGGTCGTGGACGAGTACTACAAGGTCGGCCTGGCGATCAACCAGCAACTGGACCGGCAGCAACGGGCCAGAGCGCTGGGCATTGCCGCAAACCTGATGCTGACACCGGGACAGGTGACCGTGCACACGCCCGAGGGTGCAGTGTCCGACGCAACCCTGGAACTGGTCCTCTCACACCCCATCGAGTCGGACCGTGATTTCACCGTCAGCCTGCAACGGGTTGGGCCGGGCGTCTATAACGCTGCCCTGCCCGCGCCGGTGGCCGAACGCTGGCACTGGATACTCCGGGATGGTACCGAGGGTACATGGCGACTGGACGGCATCGTGGAAGCCTCCGACCTGCTGCAACAGGGCGTTCAGGATACGCTGTGAGCCTGTCATGACGGGCGCGCAACCCTGCTTTCATTGCGGCGAGCCGGTGCCACCGGGCGCCGACTTTGCCGTCGATATTGACGGCATCCGCCAACCGATGTGCTGTCCTGGCTGCAGCGCCGTTGCCAGCCTGATAGCCGGCAGCGGCATGGGCGGCTTCTACCGCCAGCGCACCGCCTACAGTGAAAAGCCAGCCAGCGATGCCCCGGCGGCGACACCTGATGAATACCTGCTTTACGATGACCCTGCGCTGCGCGCGCAATACTGCCAGCGCGAAAATGAACATAGCGAATACGCCAGCCTGCTGCTCGGCGGTGTGACCTGCGCCGCCTGTACCTGGCTGATTGAGCAAACCCTGCAGCGTGAAGCCGGCCTGCTCGACGCGCAAGTGAACCTGCAGCAGCAGCGCCTCAGCGTGCGCTACGACCCGCAACAGCTGCAACCCAGCCGGCTTTTCGCCGTATTGGAGTCGCTCGGCTACCGTGTGCGTCCCTTCCAGGCCAGTGCGCAGCGTGCTCAACTGGAGCAGGAATACCGTGCTGACCTGCGACGGGTTGCCGTAGCCGGCATCGGTATGATGCAGGTGGGCATGTTTGGCATTGCCCTGCACGCGGGCGACCTGCAGGGTATCGCGCAGGAATACCAGACTCTCTTGCGCAGCGTCAGCCTGCTGGTCGCGAGTTTTGTTGTCGCCTACTCTGCCCGGCCTTTCTTCGTGACCGCGTGGCGCCACCTCCGGCAGGGGGCCCTGGTGATGGACCTCCCGGTCGCGCTGGCCATCGGGCTGGCGTTCGTTGCCAGCGTATGGGCAACGTTCACCGGCAGTGGTGAGGTGTATTTCGATTCCGTAGTGATGTTCACGTTTTTCCTGTTACTCGGCCGCTTCTTTGAAAAGCGTGTCCGGCGTCGTCATGCGATCGCCTGCCAGGACGCAGAGAGCCATCTGCCACTGGCAGTACTGGTACAGCAGCAGGACGGCCGCTGGCTGCGACAGTCGCGACGGCAGCTACAGAGCGGCGACACGGTGAGAGTGCGCGCCGGCGAAATCATCGCGATAGACGGCACGGTGGTGACAGGCAACAGCGCCGTACGCGAGGATACCTTCAATGGCGAGCATGTACCGCGCACTATTGAACCCGGGGATTCGGTGTTTGCCGGCACGCTGAACCTCGAGGGAAGCATCGACCTGCGCGTCGACCAGCTCTATGAAAACAGCCGCCTGGCAGCACTGCAGAACAGTGTGGACCGGGCACAGCGAGCCAAGCCGGCTCTCGCCCGTATGGCAGACCGCCTCTCCGCCTGGTTCGTGGGCGCCATCCTGATCATCACCGCAGTGACCGGTGTGGTCTGGAGCCAGATAGCCCCCGACCAGGTGCTGTGGATCTGCCTTGCGGTGCTGGTGGTCAGCTGTCCCTGTGCCCTCGCGCTGGCCACACCTGCCGCCCTCACCGCTGCAGCCAGTGCACTGCGTGCGCAGGGCATTATCGTGCATGGCGAAAACGCCATTGAAGCGCTGGCGCATGCACAGCGCCTGGTATTCGATAAAACCGGGACACTCACCCAGGGCAGTTTGCAGCTGGAATCCGTCAATCCCTGCGCAGCGGGCGAGAGCGAAGCGGACCTGATCGCCTTAGCGACAGCGCTGCAACAGCACTCCAACCACCCTATCGCCAGTGCGTTCAACGGGGATGCTGTTGCGGGGCTCAGCGCACCGCGCTACGTGACCGGCGCCGGTGTGGAAGCAGTCTGGCGCGGTGCGCGCTATCGTATGGGCAGCGAACGTTTCTGCCGGGAGCTCGCACCCGGACTGCCGCCGCCCCCCGACGAAGAGCTGTATTGGGTCGCGCTCTGCGCCGGTGACAGGCCGCTGGCCTGGTTCGGGCTATTCGACCCGCTGCGACCAGAAGCCGCTACGGTCGTCGTGGCCGCGCGTGAAGCCGGCCTGTCACTGGCGCTACTGACCGGCGACAGCTCCGCCGCGGGTCGCCGCCTGGGCAGCCAGCTCGGGTTCGACTTCGTTGCTACAGGGCTGTCGCCCGAGGACAAAATGCAGCAAGTGCGGCGCTGGCAGGAGGCCGGTGAAGTGGTCATGGCCGTCGGTGATGGACTCAATGATGCACCACTGCTGAGCCTCGCCGATGCCTCGTTTGCCGTGGCCAGCGCCACGGATCTGGCGCGCGCGCAGGCCGACTTTGTTGTCGACGATGACAATCTCCACGCCGTTACCCGCAGCCTGGCCAAGGCTCGGCAGTGTGTCGGGGTCATCCGCCAGAATTTTATCTGGGCACTGAGCTACAATGGTCTCGGTATACCCCTGGCTGCACTCGGCTATATTCCACCCTGGGCGGCAGCGCTGGGTATGTCGCTCAGCTCGCTGATTGTGGTCATGAACTCGCTGCGCCTGAACCGGGTGCAGCGCTGAGGTAGCGTCGTCTATGGAAAGCCTGTATCTGCTGATTCCAGTTGCGCTGGTGTTTTGCGTCATCGTGATCCGTCTCCTTATCTGGGCCATCGACAGCGGGCAATATGAGGACCTCGACAAGGAAGCTTCACGCATCCTGATGGACGAGGAACAGAACCATCGCAAGAAAGAGGATGCCGATGATCGCTGAATTGGGCAGCGCTTTCGCGCTGGGACTGGCGGGTGCCGGACATTGCCTCGGCATGTGTGGTGGCATTGCTGCGGCTCTACAACTCGGTGGCGTAAAAAGCACCGGCATGACCCTCGCCTACCACGGTGGCCGTATTGCCAGCTACACGGCACTGGGAGCAGCGCTGGGCTTTGCTGCGGGCAGTATCGATATCGCCGGCTGGACGCTGGCGCTGCGCTACCTCGCCGGTATCCTGCTGATTGCCATGGGGCTGTATATCGCTGACTGGTGGCGCGTGCTCACCTGGCTGGAGCGTGGCGGAGCGCTCCTGTGGCGGCCGGTGCAACGCTGGTCACAGTCCCTGTTGCCGCTGCGCCACTGGTACCAGGGGGCTGCACTGGGGCTATGCTGGGGCCTGATGCCCTGCGGACTGATCTACAGCAGCCTGGCCTGGGCAGCCACCGCGCAGGATGCCGGCCAGTCGGCATTGATGATGCTGTTTTTTGGCCTGGGCACACTGCCGGCCATGCTTGCCACCAGCTTGGGGGCGGGAGCCGTGCAAACGGCACTGCGGAAAAAGGGCCTGAAACTGGCGCTGGCCCTGCTGCTGATCGCCTCGGGATGCTGGACGGTCTACCTGACTGCGGCACATGCAGGGCACGGCGCTCACGCCATGCAGCAGGGGACGGCTCCCGAGGTCATGGACCACAGCCACCATCACTGAGGCCTGGAGCGGAATAATTAGCGGAGGTGCACGGGCCGGGCACCTCCGCTGAACCCACCTAGAAGCGGTAGGCGATACCGACGTTGTAGACCCAGGGATCGATATCGACATCAAAGGCAACCGTACCAACATCGGTACGGATCTTCGCCGTGGTGTCGATGTCGATGTACCAGACGGCAGCGTTGATGGCCCAGTTGTCCGACAGGGGGATGTCAACACCCACCTGCGCCGCCAGGCCAAAGGAATCGTCCAGCGACAGATCAGCCTCGGTAGCACCGATCAGGCCATTCAAGGCACCCGCGAGTGCCGGATCAACCTTCTCGTCGAAAATGAGTGTGTAGTTCACGCCCGCGCCCACGTAGGGCTGCCAGCCTGTCTGGCCACCGCGCGGATACCACTGCATGCTGACTGTAGGGGGCAGGTGCTTGATTGAACCAGCGGGGATACCCACACCGTTGACAGTGATGTCGTGCTCAAACGGCGTCGCCGCCAATACTTCAATCGCCCAGTTGTCCGTGACCATGTATACCGGGATGATGCTCAGCTGGGTGTCGTTATCGACAGACACGCCGGGAAGCACGGTGGGTGGAGCAGTGGGCAACACGATGCTGTCACTGTCTTCGTCCGGCGCCACGGTCACGGCACCTGCGCGCAGTATCCAGTCACCTTTCTCGTAGGCGGCAGCATTCACTGCCATGCCCGCGACAACCGCCGCCAGGGCGAATTTTGTTACCTGTTTCATCGTTCACTCCTCAATATGGACCAGGGTGTCCATCACCCTGTGTGCAGGGTAAGGCAGCGACGGGTTGCAGGCATTGATGTCGGTCAACGCCGCGCGCATTGCGCGCGGCTGTTGGAGTGCTTCAAGACGCCAGACAGATGGCCCGACCGTGGTCGTGGGGCTCCACAAGAGTCGCGTGCAGGCCGCGAATCGCCTGCTCGTAGTCATCGTCGTTGACGATAAACTGAATATCCACCTGGCGCATCGACTGGTGAATCGCCAGCACACTGATGTCGTGCTTGGACAGGGCGGCGACAGTGCGTGCCAGCAGGCCGGGCACCTGCATGTCGCTGCCTATGGCCGAAACGATCGCCACTTTCTGTTCGCGAATCTCGGCCTCAGGGAACATTTCCTGCAGGGCTTTCTTGATCCGCTTCACTGTCTTCAGGTTGACATCCAGGTAATGGGTCACCGTGTTGGCATTGATGTCCTTGCCCACGATGTGGCCCTTGAAACGCTGCACGTAGCGCAGTATCTCAGTGTCGTAGTGGGCGATGATGCCCGCCATGTCCTGATCGAAAAGTTCCAGGGCATACACGCCGCGACAGCCCGCAATAATCTCCACGCAGGCGGTGTCACTGACATAATCGCCGGTGATCAGGGTGCCCGTATGCTCAGGCTCAAAGGTGTTCTTGACCCGCAGCGGAATGCCGTTCTGACGCAGCCCCTTGGCCGCCTTGGGATGAATGGCCTCCATCCCGAGATTGGCAAGCTGGTCCGCTACATCATAATTGGTGCGCCCGATGGGTACCGCGTTGTCTTCCCCGACCAGCCGCGGATCCGCGCTACTCAGGTGGAACTCCTTGTGAATGACCGCCTCACGGGCGCCGGTCAATACCGCGATACGGCTGAAGGTCATCTCGCTGTAACCGCGATCAAACTGGGTAATCAAACCCTCGCTGCAGTGCGCGTACCCTGTCACGATCGGCAGTTCTGTGTCCAGGTCGATATCCGCAAAGGCCTGCTGGACACAGGCGTCCAGAGGCTGACTGCCTGTCCCTTGCCAGCCGCTCAGGTCGACGAAACGTGTATTGAGACCATCGCGGCGCAACAGCGTTGCCATATTCCAGGCGCTGTGCACCTCGCCCACACTGGAGAGCATCTCGCGCACCGTCACCAGATGGTCTTCCACAGAGAAGTGCCCGTGACCGCAAAGGCTGTGCAGATCTTCCAGGCACTTGCGCGCATTCTCCAGGCGCTCGCCAATGAAGTCGTTCGCTTCCTGCAGGCCCTGCGCATCGCAGAACAATTCTGCGTTGATAGCGAACATGCTCTCGCGCACGGCATCCAGCGCGTCTTCCCAGCTGCGATCCTGGAAGCTGCTGGCAAACAGGCCATAGACGCCAGGCTTGCCGTCCTTCTTGTGTTCCAGCAACTTGTTGGTGATGCCACCATAGGCGGACACCACGAAAATGCGCTGGTAGGGTGTATTGCCATTGCGCTGCCCGAAAACAATGCTGTCACGAACAGCGGCATAGTCACTCATGGACGTGCCGCCAATTTTTTCCACGGTATGCGTGTTCACGGATCCCCCCGTCATGTCCCCGGAGCGCAGTTTCGCACTGCGCGCACCGGGACCAGCCGCTTGTACTATGTTTGCTACCTCACCCATAAGACTCACGCCCCCACACGGTCAGCGTGCAACTCGTAGGCGCCCTCTGCGTTGTGCACTTCCGTGCCGTGCAGTGGCGGATTGAACACGCAGGCCATCTTCATTTCACTGGTGGCTCGCAACTTGTGTTCATCGTGCTTGTCGAGCACATACAGCGTGCCCGGCGCAATGGAGTACACCTTGCCATCGGCAAGGGTTTCCACTTCACCCTCTCCGGAGATGCAATACACCGACTCGAGGTGGTTCTTGTAGTGCATGCGGAAATCCGCGCCCGCGTAAATGGTCGTGATGTGAAAGGAAAAGCCCATGTTGTCATCCTTCAACAACAGGCGTGTGCTATCCCAATTGCCACCGGGGTCCTTGATCATGCGGCCTTCCCGGGCCGCCGTATCCAAATCTCTTACAATCATCCTGCAATTCTCCAACTCATGTACGTGTCCATGACTGCTATGCGCAGCCGCGATGATCGCCCGCGATCAACTCGCTTTGCGGAAGCGATCGTCGTCGGAGACGCTGTAATCGTCTTCAAAAAAGTCCACGACCTCAGGGATTTCGCCTTCGGAAGCACACACTTCGGCTATCGCCTGCTCGACAATATCAATGCCCCGCTTGAGGTTTTCCCGGGAGATTGTCAGCGGGCACAGGAACTTGACAACCTGATCGTCTGCGCCGCTGGTCTCAATCATCAGCCCCTTGGCAAAGGCCTTGCGGGTGATGCGACCGGCGATCTCGCCGTTCACACAGTTGATACCCTGGAACATGCCACGGCCGTGGGTGCTGAAATTGCCTTCCCCATAGCGCGCCACGATGGCTTCCAGCCGCTCCGAGACGTAGCGCCCCTTGGCCTGGACCTCTTTGGCGAAGGTGTCGTCAGACCAGAAGTGGTCAATAGCGGCCTTAGCGGTCACAAAAGCAAGATTGTTGCCGCGGAACGTGCCGTTGTGCTCGCCCGGTTTCCATTGATCCAGCTCCGGCTTGATCAATACAACGGCGAAAGGCAATCCGTAGCCACTGAGCGATTTCGACAGGGTGACGATATCCGGCTTGATACCGGCTTCCTCGAAGCTGAAGAAGGTGCCGGTGCGCCCGCAGCCAGCCTGGATGTCATCAACAATCAGCAACATGTCGTGCTTGCGGCACACGGCTTCCAGGTTGCGCAGCCACTCGAAACTCGCAGCGTTGATGCCGCCCTCGCCCTGCACGGTCTCTACCAGGACGGCGGCCGGTGCATCAATGCCGCTGCTTGAATCCGAGAGCACCTTGTCCAGGTAAGCTGTGGTGTCAATGCCATCGCCAAGATAGCCGTCAAAAGGCATCCGGCTACTGCCACTGAGACTCACGCCAGAAGCACCGCGGTGGTGCGAATTACCGGTGGCCGCCAGTGACCCCAGGCTGACGCCATGGAAACCGTTGGTGAAGGAGATCACGTTCTCGCGGCCGGCAATATTGCGCGCCAGCTTCAGTGCGGCTTCCACCGCGTTGGTGCCCGTGGGACCCGTGAACTGGACCACGAACTCGAGGTCACGTGGCTTGAGGATTTTCTCGTTGAAGGTCTCGAGGAACTCCGCCTTTGCCTTGGTATGCAGGTCGAGACCATGACTGATACCGTCGGCCTCGATGTAATCCAGCAGCGCTTTCTTGAAGGCCGGGTTGTTGTGGCCGTAGTTCAGTGTGCCGGCGCCGGCCAGGAAGTCGAGGTACTGCGTACCATCCTCATCGTACAGGTATTCGCCCTGGGCCCGGTTGAACACGCGGGGGAAGGAACGGGCGTAGCTGCGAACTTCGGATTCAATCTCTTCAAAAATTTTCATGTGTCATCCTCTCGTTAAATCTGGGTGCTGTTACTGTGAAAAAGGTCTTCTGCGGTGGACGCGCCGCGGCGCGAGCTGGTCAGCGCCCTACGGCGCGCAGAGCCGGGCTGGAGAGCGGACCGATGCGTGCGCGAATTTCGCTGTCATGGCTGCCTTTGAAATGACGATCCCGTTCGAACCACACTGTGCGCTCCAGGCCTGCGCCCCGACGCCCGGCGAAGCTTTCGAACAGCTTCCACGAGGCGGCGTTGTCTTCGGTAATGGTCGTCTCCATATGCTGGATCCACTCATTCCCAGGCCGATCTACAATCGCGTCGAGCATCCGCCCGGCCAGTCCGCGACCGCGGCCGCTCTCGCCGACCGCCACCTGCCACACGAACAGGGTGTCGGGCCGTTCGGGAATACGGTGCCCGGAGATAAAGCCGGCGACTTTGCCGTTGGCCTCCGCGATCACTGATGTCGCTGCGAAGTGCGAGCACTGGATCAGGTTGCAGTAGGCCGAGTTGGTGTCCAGCGGCGGGCAGGCAGCGATGAGTTCGTGCACTGCCATACCATCTGTCGCAGTGGGCGCGCGTAATCTCAGGTCATTAGCCATGATCTTTTTTGCCCTCAAATATTTAGTACGCTAAACATTATAACAACAATTGGCTCACAACTAAAATCCAGTTAGTTTCTTTTTACCTCTTTTAGGCGTTTTTTATGGAATTTTGATGAATTTTTTGTTTTTTGTTTACTAAATAATTACAGTGTAGCTGCAGGTTTGCCATTTTTCCTAGAGTCGAGGCGGCTGCCACTAACATCGCAGCGGCTTCCGGAGGTACACTATGTGGATTCACGCAACGGAGAGGAGCCTCCTGTTGGCCCGTATCGATGATGTTCTGGTCGCACTGCGACGTGTAATCCGAGCCACTGACCTGCATTCGCGACATCTGGCCAAGACCACGGGACTCACTGCACCCCAGATTCTGCTGCTGCAGACCATCCGCCAACGCGGCGAGGTAACCATCGGCGAGCTGGCTACCGATATCAGCCTGAGCCAGGCGACGGTGACCACAATACTCGATCGGCTGGAGAAGCGCGGCCTGGTGTACCGCAAGCGCTCGGATACTGACAAGCGCAAGGTGCACGCACACCTCACACCCCGGGCCATGGAAGTGTTGATCAGCGCACCCATCCCGCTGCAGGAACAATTCAAGCGCCAGTTCGACGAACTGCAGGAGTGGGAGCAAACCATGATCATCTCCTCACTGCAGCGCATCGCCAAGATGATGGATGCCGAGCACATCGACGCCGCGCCGGTGCTGGACGTGGGCACACTGGACCGACAGGACAACCATTGCAGCCCCGAGGCTGACGAGTCGACGGACAAGACCCACTAGCCCCGCCACCTGCGGAATTTACCTGAATCCACGCTCAGGCTAGAATGCTCGACCTTCACGGCCCGGGTGCGGCCGCCGGGAGCAAGGGTAGGGGTATGGGGAAAAACACGTTCGACGTACTGGTGATTGGCTCCGGGCCGGCGGGCGAGAGCGCCGCACTGAACGCCGCCAAGCATGACAAGCGCGCGGCAGTGATCGAGGACCGCCCGCTGGTAGGTGGCGGATGTGTGCATCGTGGCACTATTCCTTCAAAAGCGCTGCGCCACGCCGTCAAGCAGCTTATCCGCTTCAACACCGGAAAGCTGTTTCGCGAGATTGGTCACAGCCGGCAGATCCCCTACCCTACGGCCCTGTCCGTCGCTACCGGCGTGATCGAGCGGCAGGTCGATATGCGCAGCAAGTTCTATGCGCGCAACGCGATCGAACTGCACCTGGGCAAAGCCAGCTTCATCGACTCACACACGCTTGCCGTGCGACGCCCCGATGGCATCACCGAGCGCCTCACCGGAACCGATATCGTCATTGCCAGCGGCTCACGCCCCTACCAGCCAGAAAACGTGGACTTCAGCCACCCGCGCATCTATGACAGCGACACCATTCTCGATCTGCAACACACCCCACGTAAATTGCTCATTTACGGTGCCGGCGTCATTGGCTGTGAATACGCGTCGATTTTCAGCGGCCTGGGGGTCAAGGTTGAACTCATCAACAGCTTCGATAACCTGCTGGCCTTCCTGGACGACGAGATTTCCGTCGCACTGAATTACCACTTGCGCGACATGGGCGTGATGGTCAGGCATCGCGAAGAGTATGAAGCCGTGGAAGCGAGCGACCGCGGTGTGGTGTTACACCTGAAATCGGGGAAGCACCTGCGCGGCGATGCTCTGCTGTGGTGTAACGGACGCACAGGCAACACAGATGAACTGAATCTGGAGGCCGTCGGACTTGCCGCGGACCAGCGCGGGCAATTGCAGGTGAACAAGCATTACCAGACCGCGGTACCCAACATCTACGCCGTGGGCGACGTGATCGGCTGGCCCAGCCTGGCCAGCGCTGCCTACGACCAGGGGCGTTCCGCTGCCGCCGTGTCCCGCGGCAAGGCGAGCACGCGGTACGTGGATGACGTGCCCACGGGCATCTACACCATCCCCGAGATCAGTTCCGTCGGAAAAACGGAGCGCGAGCTCACAGACAGCCGGGTGCCCTTCGAAGTGGGTCGCGCATTCTTCAAGGATACCGCGCGCGGGCAGATTTCGGGGGAGGACGTGGGCATGCTGAAAATCCTGTTCTGCCCGGACACCCTGAAAATCCTTGGCATCCACTGTTTTGGCGCAGAGGCGACCGAGATCATTCACATCGGCCAGGCCATCATGAAACAGGCAGGGAACGGCAATACCCTGCGCTACTTTATCTCCACCACATTCAATTACCCAACGATGGCAGAAGCCTATCGCATCGCGGCCCTGAACGGGTTGAACCGGCTGACGGGTTGACCGACGGGCAGCGGCTGCATCCAGCCGCCGCCCTGCGTGCGATATGTCAGGCGCTGTCGCGGGCCCGGGCCATGTCCATGGCCAGATCCTCGATCATGTCTTCCTGCCCACCTACCGTACGGCGGCGGCCCAGTTCCACCAGGATATCCCTTGCGGAGAGACCGTACTTGGCGGCGCTGCGCTTGGCGAACAACAGGAAGCTGGAGTACACGCCGGCCCATCCCAGAGTCAGGGAATCGCGGTCCACGCGCACCATGTGATCCATCAGCGGGACAATCAGGTCTTCCGCCACATCCATGGCCTTGAACAGGTCGACACCCGTCTCCACGCCCATGCGGTCGCACACCGCCAGGAACACTTCCAGTGGCGTGTTGCCCGCCCCTGCGCCCAGCCCGGCAAGGGAGCCGTCAATGCGCGTGGCACCGGCCTCCACCGCGGCAAGGGAGTTGGCAATTCCCATGCCCAGGTTGTGGTGGCCGTGAAACCCCAGTTCGGTCTCGGGCTTCAGCTCCTTGCGGGCCAGCGCAACGCGCGAGGTGACGTCGTCAGGCAGCATGTAGCCCGCGGAGTCGGTGATATACACACAGTTGGCACCGTAGGACTCCATCAGTTTCAACTGTACGACCAGCTCTTCTGCGGGAATCATGTGGGCCATCATCAGGAACCCCACCGTGTCGAGGCCGCTGATCTGGGACGCCATGCTGATATGCTGCTCAGAGACGTCCGCCTCGGTGCAGTGTGTCGCTACGCGAATCGTCGAAATGCCACAGTCCACCGCCATCTTCAGGTGGTCCACGGTGCCGATGCCCGGCAGCAGAAGCGCGGAGACACGGGTTTTCTTCACCGCCTTGCATACCGCGGTGAGGTACTCCTGGTCGCTGGCAGCCGGGAAACCGTAGTTCACTGACGCGCCCCCCAGCCCGTCGCCATGGGTTACCTCGATCAGCGGAATACCCGCTTCGTCCATAGCCACCGCGATCTCCACCATCTGCTGTACGGTGATCTGGTGCTGCTTGGGGTGCATGCCATCGCGCAGCGACATATCGTGCACCTGGATTTTCTTACCCTGTAAATTCATCGCGTCTCTCTCCCTCAGGCCGCTGTCGGCACGAAGCGACCAGCCAGTATTTCTTCGGCATACATTTCTGCAGTGCGCAGGCCGGCCGCGGTCATGATGTCGAGGTTACCTGCATAGCGCGGCAGGAAGTCACCGAGGCCGGCCACTTCCATATAGATGCTGACCCGCTTGCCATCGAAGGTGGGCCCGTTCTTCAGGGTGTAACCGGGCACGTACTTCTGTACCTCTGCCACCATCTCGTGCACTGAGCGGGTGATCGCCTCCTGGTCGGGCTCATCCACCGTGAGGCAGTGGATAGTATCGCGCATGATCAGTGGCGGCTCTGCAGGGTTGATGATAATGATTGCCTTGCCCTGCTGCGCGCCGCCGATCAATTCAACGCCCTTGGCGGTGGTGCGCGTGAACTCGTCGATGTTCTTGCGCGTTCCGGGACCCACCGAGCGCGAGCTCACGGTAGCCACGATCTCACCATAGCTCACTGCCTGCACACGACTCACCGCGGCGACCATCGGAATCGTCGCCTGGCCGCCGCAGGTCACCATATTGACATTCATGGCACGCTCGGCCACAGCATTCTTGAGATTGACCGGGGGCACACAGAACGGGCCGATGGCCGCCGGGGTCAGGTCGATCATCACCGCACCCTCGGCATTCACCTTGCGGCTGTTGTCCGCATGGACATAGGCGCTGGTGGCGTCAAAACAGATCTGGATGTTGTCTTCGCGCATGTGGGGTACCAGGCCGTCGACGCCCTCGCAGGTGGTCTTGATGCCCATGTCACGCGCCCGCGCCAGCCCGGGCGATTCCGGGTCCACACCCACCATCCAGACCGGTTCGATAACGTCACTGCGCATCGCCTTCATCAAAAGATCGGTGCCGATATTACCGGGGCCAATAATGGCCGCCCTGATTTTATTACTCATTGCTCTTCATCCACATCAGTGTTCAGTTGGTCACACAAATCGGCAGCTGCATTCGCCGATTCCCTCGAGTTCCAGGCGCATGCTGTCACCGGCCACGACAGGGATCAGCGGTGCCAGGGAGCCAGACAGGATCACTTCACCGGCCTTGAACGGGATACCAAACTCGCCCAACGTGTTCGCCAGCCAGGCCACTGCCGTCAGCGGGTTACCCTGCACTGCACTACCGAGCCCCTCGGAGTGAAACTCGCCGTTCTTCCAGATGCGCATCTTCAGCGTGGGCAGGTCGAAATCCCGCGGGTCCACCGCGTTCTGGCCGAGCACATAGACCCCACAGGAGGCGTTGTCCGCGACCGTGTCCTGGATCTTGATCTCCCAGTTGCGGATGCGCGAATCGACGATCTCGAAACAGGGCATGATCGCTTCGGTGGCGTCCAGGACATCCTGTTCGGTCACCCCGGGGCCCTGCAGGTCCCTCTTCAGGCGAAAGGCGATCTCACCCTCTGCGCGGGGTTGAATCAGGTGCCCCGCCACGGGAATGTCGGCGCCATCCGGGAACTCCATGGCATCGGTGAGAAAACCGAAATCGGGCTGGAACACCCCCAGCATATCCTGCACGGGCTTGCTGGTGACGCCGATTTTTTTGCCGACGACGCGCTCCCCGTCCCGCTCCAGGCGCAGATTCAGCATGTGCAGGCTGATGTGGTAGGCATCGTCGATGGTGATGTCCGGAGCGCGCTCGGTGAGCGGCGCCAGGGTGCGGAGTTCGCGCAGTGCGCGGTAGAGCTCATCGCCCAGAGTCATGCGGTCGGCGTTATCCATGACGCAGGAACTCCACACATTCGCGATTGAACAGGTCCTCGTGCTCCACCATCACCCAGTGGCCACACTCGGAAATCAGAATGAGCCGCATGTGCTTGAGGTTTTTCGCCATCGCCAGAATCCCGTTCTCAGGCATCATCTTTTCATTCATGCCCCAGAAGCCCAGCACCGGGCACTGGATTTCCGCCAGGCGCGGGGTGAGCACCGGAATCTTCATGCTCGCCATCACATGCCCGTTCATAATCTGCATGATCTGCATACGCTCTTTCACCAACTCATCGGTGGCATGGCGCGGATCGTACATCAGGCCCGTTGCGAACAGGTCCTTCATCACCTCGTGGGTTACCGGCTCCCCGGAGCCAAACACCTTGAACACCTTCTGCATGCCCGGCATTTGCTGGTATTCGTGCAACTCACTCAGGCCACCCGGCGCCATCAGGATCAGCTTTTCCACCAGTTGCGGGTGCTGCAGCGCGAGCCCCAGAGCCACCGCGCCACCCAGTGAGTTGCCAACTACGGTGCAGCGCTCTACGCCCACGGTATCCAGCGTCTGTTTGATGCACTCCACGAAAAAGTCGAGTGTGTGATCGACATCGTCGGGCTTGTCGGAGAAACCGTAGCCGATGTGATCGGGGACGATGCAGCGATAGCCTGCCTCGACCAGTGCCGGGTAATTGCCCTTGAAATTGCTGTGGCCGCTCGCGCCGGGACCGGAGCCGTGTAGAAACACGACCACATCGCCCTGCCCCTCATCGAGGTAGTGTATGCGATAGCCATTGGCGCAGTCCGCGTAATTGCCCTCGGGTAGCAGTCCTTTGTATGCCATGTTGTTCACCCCTGTTACAGATCAGATCGCGTAGTCGCGGTTTTCCTCGCCAAACAGCACGCCGCCCATATTGTCAGCGAACGGCAGCGAATTGTTGGCCACATGCGCCTGGCTCGCCAGTATATCAAGGTGCCGCGCGAGCAGTTCGCTTCCCAGGCGGATACCACCGCTACCCGCCGCCTTCAACATACGCCCCGAGAGCTCAAGACAGCGGTCGGCCACAACCGCGGAATCGTAGCGATAACGAACGCGATCTTCCACCGGAATCGGTTCACCGGCACGTGTGCAGGCCATCATGGCGTCGAAATTGCGCAACATCGTGAGTTTCATTTCCTCGATGGACGCCTTCACCTCCGCTGCCAGACGGCGCACGGCGGGGTCTGCACTCATGATATTGGGGCCGATACGCCGCGTTCTGGCCACTTCCACAAAATCGTCAAGAGAGCCCTGCAGGGCACCCAGGCTCGCCGTGCAGACAGCGCGCACGAACACCTGCATGAACGGGAGACGGTACAGCGGAGCGTCGTTTACCGTGTTGCCCGGATTGTCGCAGAGGTAGCCGTCAATGGAGCGGTGCGTGCGGTGCTCTGGCACGAAAACGTCTTCCACCACCACATCGTGGCTGCCCGTTCCCTGCAATCCCACCACATCCCAGTTATCCACAATCCGGTAGTCGCTCGCCGGCACCAGGAAAGTGCGGTAATTCATCATGTCGAAGGGCGCATCTGCTGTGGGCACCACCGCCCCGAGAAACGCCCACTGGCAGTGCTCACTGCCCGAGGAGAAACTCCAGCGGCCGCTGAGCCGGTAACCCCCCTCAACCGGCGTCACCTTGCCTACCGGTGCGTAGGACGAAGAGATGAGCACCGAGGGATCGTCACCCCAGACATCAGCGGCGGCACGGTCATCAAAAACGGCGAGCTGCCAATTGTGCACCGCGACCACGCCCAACACCCAGGCGCTGGACATACAGTGCCGGGCAATCTCCAGCCCCACGCAATAGAACACCTGCGGGTCCATGGCATAGCCACCCCACTGCTCAGGCTGCAACATCTTGAAAAAGCCTGCGGCGTGGAAATCGGCGATGGTTTCCGCCGGCACCTTGCGCTCGGCGCGGCACTGTGCAGAGCGCTCCCGGAGCACGGGGCCCAGCGCGCGGGCTGCCTCAAGAAGCGCTTCGGCGCGCGCCGAACCCAGACTGTAGGTATCCGCCGCGGATATCGCGCCGGCCGATGAAGTGGCCATGTGAACCTCCTGCTACCTGTTATTGCTATTGTGATTGACGAGTGTCGCCCGTACCGCCATTAAACGCGAGGCACAGGCGAGCAGCATCCTCTGTTTAAGGTATGACTACTCGACCACCGCGTCACCGAAGGTGGTCGGCGGCCCGAAGAATGCGCGGTGTGATGGTGGCTGATTGCCGTTGATGTCCTGCACACCGTAAGCCTCCCCGAGTTCGGCACCGATGCACACTGTGCCACTGCGGGCCATTCTCTCCGGGTCGGCCCACAGGGCAGCGATCACGCGGCCACTGAATTCCGGGTGCTCTGCCGTCGCCTTCAGATCCGCGTACTTGTCCGGTTCGGCGTCGAATACCTGTTGTGTGCGCTCGGTGAGCAGCAACCCCATCCACAGGGAGATCACCGCGACATTGTGCGGCCGAAAGTCCACCGCCATATCGTGCGCCATCTTGTCAATCGCTGCCTTGCCGGCGCCATAGGCCGGCCCGTGCATATAGATGCGTCCGCCGAAAGATGACGTATTGACAATCAACCCCTCACCGTTGGCCAGCAGCAGGGGCGCAGCGTACCAGCTTGCGGTGTAGTGCGAGCGCATGCCCACGTCCCAGAGCGTGGTCAGATCCAGCGGCTTTTCCCAAAAAGGCCCGGTCTCGGTAAGCGCCGGGTGCAGGCTGGTGGCGTTATTCACGAGAATATCCAGCCGTCCCTGCTCCTGCTGCACCCGTGCGAACAGTGCAGCAACGTCGTCGTCCACGCTGTGGTCGCAACGCACCGGGACTGCGACCCCGCCCGCCGCTTCAATGGCCTGCGCCGTCTCCGTCAGTGAGCCGGGTAACGCGGCCTCGCCGGCGGCCCAACTGCGGCCGGTAATGTACACGGTGGCACCGGTCGCCCCCAGGGCCAGTGCAATCCCCTTGCCAGCGCCCCGACTGGCCCCTGTCACCACCGCAATACACTGCTTGCTCTGCTGCATACTCACCTCTGCTTGCTTGCCCGACCGCATTCGCCGACCATGCTACTGACCCCGATAGCGATGACCAAGCATGCACCGCACAAGGCTGACCAACATGTTGAGCCATTATGGAAAAAAAGCCCTGGCCAGCACTCTCATCCTGCAGCTGGCGCTGTCCATCGTCGCCAGTGCAGCGGGCGATGACCCACGCCAGCAACTCTCCGAGCACTCACCGCGCTGGCTGTCTGCCATAGGCCAACTCAGCGTGCCCGGCTTGAAAACCGAACAGGGGCATGCCGAGCACCACACCGAACGTTGCAGTGCCACACTGATCGCCGCGAACACAGCACCTGAGGCTGACCTCATTGTGACCGCCTGGCACTGCCTCGAGGCGTACCGCGACCTCAGCAAGCGCATTACCTTCACCCTCCTGCCCGGGTCCCCGGAGCCTCGTGTCATCAGCGCACGCCCGGTCGCAGACGGCGGCAGCATGGCGGCTGACTGGGCACTGCTGCGATTGACGGAAGCGGTAGCGCGCACGGATATTCCAGCGCTGGCACTGCACCCGGGGCTGGCTGACCCGGAGAAAACCGTGCTGATGGCGGGTTATTCAAGGGATGCCGGCGTCGGCGCCAGGGGCCGTATTCTGAGCTACGACCCCGCCTGCCACATCACACGCAGCAATGCTGCGCTCGGCTATAGCGACTGCCGGGCACACAAAGGCGCCTCCGGCGGGGCCGTGATACAGCTGAATGATGACGGTGAACCGCTCCTGAGCGGAATTATTTCGGAGGGTGACGGCCTGCAGGACAGCCGCTTCGTACCCATAGCGGCGGTGCGCGACGCGCTGCCGGGCCGGATGTCGCCTCCGCCCCCGCCACGCCCGTGAGGCTGCGGAATCAGGATTCCCCGGCAGCCGCCACAGTGCGCCGCTGCCGCAATGGCGGGGCCGCCCCCACGTGCTGCTCACCGCGTTGTGCCGCCAGCTCTATCTGCCGCTGGCGCTCCGCAAACCGGGCCTTCTGGTCCTCGGTCAGGCTGTCGTAGCACTGCGGGCAGCACACTCCGCGCTGATAGCGCCCGGAGGCCTTGTCGGCCTCCGTGATCGGGTGGCGACAGCCGTGGCACTGGTCATACTGCCCTTTTTCCAGCCTGTGATTAACCGCCACCCGGTTATCGAAGACGAAACACTCACCTTCCCAGGTGCTCTCAGCCTCTGGCACTTCCTCGAGGTATTTGAGGATGCCGCCCTGCAGGTGGTAGACCTCCTCGAAGCCCTCCTGCAGCATAAAGGCGGAGGCCTTCTCACAACGGATCCCGCCGGTACAGAACATCGCCACCTTGCGATGCTTCGCGGGGTCAAGGTTTTCCCGCACATAAGCGGGAAACTCTCGAAATGAGGTGGTTTGCGGGTCTATGGCACCGCGAAAAGACCCGATACCGTATTCATAGCGGTTGCGCGTATCCAGCAGCAGCACGTCGGGGTCGTTGACCAGGTCATTCCAGTCGCCCGGAGCCACATAGGTGCCCACCACGCGATTGGGGTCAATGCCCTCAATGCCCATGGTGACGATTTCCCGTTTCAGTTTGACCTTCATGCGATAGAACGGCATGGCGGTATCGAGCGATTCCTTGTGCTCCAGCAAGGCAAGTCGGGGGTCGCTGCGCAACCAGCCGAGCACGCGGTCAATACCCTCCCGGGAGCCCGCAATCGTGCCGTTGATGCCCTCTGCAGCGAGCAGCAGTGTGCCCTTGACGCCCGCGTCCAGGCAAACATCCAACAGGGGCTCACGCAGAGCCCGG
Organism: Halieaceae bacterium UBA5085; assembly: GCA_002414665.1. Classification (GTDB taxonomy): domain Bacteria; phylum Pseudomonadota; class Gammaproteobacteria; order Pseudomonadales; family Halieaceae; genus Haliea. The sequence goes on along the minus strand of DIAF01000049.1, from coordinate 50,009 downwards.
TAGTCGTCCAGGGTGACGAAACGATAGAGCGCGGCAACCACGGTGTCCGTCATGACTGCACCCCTCGTGACTCCGCCTTGCTACCGCCCCGGCAATCCGGTGAAGCCGGTGCAGGTTGCTCCCGCGCCTGCCACTCCGAGGGTGAGTAGGTGTGCAGGGCCAGCGCATGCACTGGCCCCTGCATCTGCATCGCCAGCAAACCATACACCTGCTGGTGCCGGGCTACCTGGCGTTTACCGGTAAAGTCATCGCTGACCAGGACCACACGGAAATGGGTCTCGGAATTGGGAGGCACGCTGTGCATGTGGCTTTCATTCACCACCTCAAGGTGCGCAGGGGCCAGGCCGGTGACCAGCTGTTCCCGAATCTGCTCTTCAACGGACATAAAACCTCCAGAATTGTGGGGTCAATTTTACCCGAGATCGGCGCACGACGGTACTCGCCTGCGGCAGCGCGTGGTCAGCCTCTAGTCGACACCCCCCGGCCGCTGCGATACTGACCGGGCGTTTGCCCCGTCCAGTTGCGAAAGGCGCGGTGAAACGCCGACGGATCGGTAAACCCCACGTGCAATGCCACCTCGTCTATCGGCATATCCAGCCGATCCAGTGCCAGACATGCCGCTTCGCAGCGAGCCAGATCCTTCAGCGCCTGGAAGGTGGTGCCCTCAGCGCGCAGCTTGCGACGCAGCGTAGCCGCCGATACCCCCAGGGCCGCGCTCACGCTGTCAAATGCCGGCACACCCTGCTGGAAATCGTGGCCCAACAAGGCACGCACCCGGGCCGAGACGGACCCACGGCTCTCCGAATCGTCCATGACCAGCAATTGATAGGGCGCTGTGCGCAGAAAGTCCTCCAGGGAGTGCTCCGTGTGCACTACGGGCCAGGCCAGACATGCGGTATCGAAATGCAGCACATCCCTGGGCTGGCCGAAGGCGAGCGGGCACCGGAACAGGCTCGCGTACTTGTCCGGGTTGTGTGGCACGCCGCCGCGAAAATCCACACGCTGCAGTGGCAGGGGTCGCCCGCATAGCCAACCGAAAAAGCGATGCCACACGGACAGTCCGTACACTTCCGCCGCGCCCACCGCGGACCTCGCTGCTGGACCGACTTGCGGGTAGCCGAGCTGCGCCGTCTCATCGCTGAAATCGGTATACAGCTGGTTTGGCGTGTCAAAAAACGTGCGGTAGAACTCCGCGGCGCGGTGCATGGCGGCACCCAGATCGGGGCAGGACACCACGCAGTAGCACATCATGCGAAACACACCCGGCGCCGCAAGCTCACTCCGCACCACACCAAAGGCGGCATCCTGCAGCAAGCGCAGGGCCTGCTGGTAGACCCGCGAATACTCCATGGCGGTGACCTGATCACGATAGCCGGCTCCCGCTTCATCCATCGGATCGAAATCCAGCCCGGCGGCTGCGAGCACCGCTACGGGATCATGGCCACGTTCACGCACCGAGCGTAACAGGGTGGAGACAAAGCGGCTGGGCAAGTACTCTGGCATTGGTGAATCGGCAGCTTCCGGCTGTATGCGGCGGGATATCTTATCAGAGCAGGACGCGCCCGGGGGGCGCTTGGTCTGCCCGCCATCAACGCCTATACTCAGATGAAGCAAGGGCAGGCAGGACGACCCATGGATACCCGCTACGATGTCATGTTCGCAGGAGAACTTCTCGACGGTCAGGACGAGGCCACCGTGCGCCGCAACCTGGGACGCCTGTTCAAGGCCGGCGACCAGACCCTCGACAAGCTGTTCAGTGGCAAACCGCAACTGTTGAAACGGGATTGCGATGCCGACGTGGCGAGCAAGTATCGGGACGCCATCGAACGCGCCGGCGGTAAACCGATCATCCGGCAAGTACCCCGGAATACGCCCTCGGACCTTACCCTGGCACCGCCGGGCAGCGATGTACTGCGCCCGGAAGAGCGGTCAGCGACGCCCAGTGCGGTTTCCGAGCCACCCTCGCTGGATGTGGCCGAGGTGGGTGCGCGCCTTGCGGCGCCGACTGCACCCGCGCCGCCAGCACCCGACACCAGCCACCTCACACTGGGTGAAGTTGGCGAGACGATTCCCACCCTGGAGCGCAACTCCGCAGTGGCGCCGATCCCCGACTCGGGTCTGTCACTGGCAGAGCCAGGCAGCGATCTGCTGGAGTCATCCTCACGCCCGGCGGCTCGCGAAGTGGATGTGTCCGGCATCAGCCTCGCGCCGCCCGGCGCCGACGTCCTGGAATCGCAGTACCGCAAGCGAGACACTGCTGCGGCACCCGATACCAGTGGCATCAGTCTGGCTGATCCACCGCCGGCAGAATAACCTCGACCCGCAGTCCCGGCTCATTGTCGTCGAGCGCGATCCGCCCGGCATGATAGTGCACAATCGCCTGCACCAGACTCAGGCCCAAACCATGCCCCGGCTGCTCTCCGCGACTGGACTCGACACGAAAAAAGCGTCGGAATACGTTCTTGCGATCCAGCGGGTCGATACCCGGCCCGGAATCTGCCACCACAATCTCGTTGCCCTCGGGCTGCCGCGAAAGTCCGACTTCGATCTGCCCGCCGTTGGGTGTGTACTTGATGGCGTTGTCCAGCAGGTTGGCGCACATCTGGAACAGCAGATCCGTGTCGCCCGGGCAGGATATACCTGCCGCTAGCGACAGCCGCAGCTGGATGTCGCGTTCGTTGGCCACCGGCTCATACAGCTCGACCACATCAGCCAGCACACTCGACAGGTCCACGCGGGCATGCACCGGCGGACGACTGCCGGATTCCAGCGCCGAGATGCGCAGCAGCGCGTTGAAGGATGACAGCAGGCTGTCGCAGTCCTCGATGATACGGTCCACCTCGTCCTGCCCCGTGGTGTCCAGCCGCTGCCGCAGCTGGCTCAACTGATTGCGAATGCGCGTCAGGGGCGTGCGCAGATCGTGCGCGATGTTATCGGAGACCAGGCGCACACCCTGCATCAATGATCCGATCTGATCCAGCATCTGGTTCATCGCCCGAGCCAGCTCCCTCGGGTAACCGTGCTTTCCCGCTACCGTAAGGCGCTGGGAAAAGTTCCCGCGCACAATGCTCGAGAGTTCACTGTTCAGACGCTCAAAGCGGTGCAGCGTGGTCGCGGCGCTGAAAAAGCCGCCCACAATACCCAACAGCAGGGTGGCAATCATGGCTCTGAAAAGAGTATTGAAGACCAGGCCACCGCTGGCGATCGCATCGGCATAATTACGCGCGACCAGCGCGTCGACCCCGCCACCAAGCTGCGCCCGCCGGGCGAGGAAATCGACATCTACCGGTTCTCCCCAGTTCAGAAGCGCCAGCTGAAAGCCGAGCCAGCCACCGGAAAATTCACGGTAGCGCGGAGTCTGCGCCAGATCACCGGCAATCTTGTTACCCTCCCTGTCGACAATCAGGTAGTTGAAACGCCCTATGGTCGGCAGGTTGCGCTGATCCTCCAGATACTGCTCTACGCCCGGCAGCTGTTGCCCCGCGTACACAACTTGCAGGGTCTCAAGTTCATCGAGAATGGACGACCGAAGTTCACTGAAGTAGCCATAACTGAAATAGGCGTAAAGTACCGCCAGCAGCATAAACACCGTTGCACTGAGCGCAGTGACATACTTGGCGATATAGCGGAATGTCAGGCTCTTGACGACGTCCAGGAAGCGCATGATCGGCTAGCTCGCGCCCAGGGTGTATCCGGCACCGCGTACCGTGGTCAACAGCTGGGGCGAGAAATCGCGGTCGATTTTCTGCCGCAGGCGGGACACATGTACATCGATGACATTGGTCTGCGGATCGAAGTGATATCCCCACACGTGCTCCAGCAGCATGGCGCGGGTCACCACCTGCCCTTCATGGCGCATGAGATACTCCAGCAGCTTGTACTCGCGCGGCTGCAGACTGATCAATTCGCCCTTGCGCCGTACCTCCTGGCTGAGCAGGTCCATCTCCAGATCGGCGACCTGCAGGCGCGTCGCCACTTCGGCACCCACTTCCCGCGCGTGTCGCGCCAGAATCTCCAGTCGTGCCAGCAACTCGGCCATGGCAAACGGCTTTACGAGATAATCGTCGGCTCCACAGTGCAGACCCTGCACCCGGTCGTCGACACTACCCAGGGCACTCAAGAGCAGTACCGGTGTGCGCTGTCCTCCCTCACGCAGCGTGCGCAACAGGCCCAGCCCGTCGAGCCGTGGCAACATGCGGTCGACCACCAGCACATCGTGCTCGCCGCTGCGCGCAGCCGCGAGTCCTGACTCACCGTCAGCGCAGTGGGTACAGGCATGCCCCGCTTCCCGCAGTTCCGACACGATAAAATCGGCCACCGCGCGGTCATCCTCCACCAGCAGCACCTTCATCCACCCATCCCCTGCCTGATTGATTCGGCAATGTAGCACTGCCAGGCACGGCGGAACAATTTACAATCCGGTAATGCACGCGCGGTGCTAGACTCTCCGCGCCTTCAATTCAGCAGGAGCCGTCATGCCCGGACAGGAACCGATCGCCCCCCCTTCACTACTGCGCAGGCTCGCCGCCCTGTTGTATGACACCCTGCTGGTCATTCCGCTGATAGGCGTCACCGTTGCCGTGGCCAGCGCCGTGGAAATGTGGGTGCTCGGCATCGAGGAAGGCGTCGACTACTACCAGATGAATCCGCACATCGTGCAGCTGCTGAGCGTCTGCTGCGTGGCCGTCTTCTTTACGCTGTTCTGGCGCAAGGGAGGACAGACGCTGGGTATGCAGGCGTGGCGCATTAAACTGGTTGATGAGCAGGGCCAAACCCCCGGCACCGGTCGCTGCCTGCTGCGCTGCGCGGCCACGCTGGTCTCCCTGCTGCCTGCGGGTCTGGGCTATTGGTGGTGCCTGTTCGACAAACAGGGGCGCTACTGGCACGACTACCTCAGCGGTACCCGACTGCAGTTGCTGCCCAAGGCGAAAAAATAGTGCGTCAGAACAGGCTCAACGGGTTCGCAGGAGCAGCACCACACCCGCGCCAATACACAGCAGCACAGGTGCCAGCGCCGCATAGAGCGGCGAAAAGCCAAATACCAGACTGGCCGGGCCCAGCAGGTCTTCGCCGATCTGGAAGGCCACGCCAACGAGCACGCCAGCAAATATACGCAAGCCCAGGGTGCCATCTCGCAGCGGACCGAAAATAAACGCGATCGCTACCAGAACCAACCCTGCAATGGAGGCGGGCTGCAACAACTTGCGCCACATGGCGAGTTCAAAGTCATCGGCATCCAGGCCCTGCTGCTGCAGGTAGCGGCTATAACGCTGCAGATCAATCAGTGGAAGTCGTTCCGGGGAAACGACTTCCATGGTCAGTAATTGAGGTGTGATGCCGGTGTCCCAACGCAGGGTCTCGGCGCGCGCGCGGGTCGTCGCCCAACTGCTGAAATCCGTTTTTACCACGTCCTCCATTACCCAGTGGTCGCCGGCGAAGCGGGCACGCTGCGCGGCAAGTGACGACACCATGCGCCGACGCTCATCCAGTTGCACCAGCAACACCCCGCGCAGGGAGGTTTCACTCTCCACGGCATTGAAGTACAGGTAGGAATCGCCTTCGCGGTTCCAGATGCCGTAGCGGCCCGCGAGCCCGCCGGGCGCACTTTGCGCCAATGCACGCCGGCTCTCTGCCATTTGCTCGGCTGGCGGCGCCACCACTTCTCCCAGTGTGAATCCCGCCAGCGCCACCAACAGGGCGTACTTCATGACCACCACGACCAGACGCGCAATGGACACACCTGCACCACGCATGACAGTGAGCTCACTCGCCGTTGCCAGTTGCCCGAGGCCGACCAGGCTGCCGATCAGTGCCGCGGAGGGAATGAACTCATAGAGGCGACCGGGGATCGTCAATACGACATAGCGCGACATCTCCAGGAAGGTGTAGGTTTCGCTGAGGCTACCCGATTCGTCGATAAACACGGAAACCACGTCGATGCCCACGATGACCAGCAGCACCATGAAAATGGAGGCGAGCAGTGTCCGCCCGATGTACCAGTCAAGCAGGCGCATCGACGCCTCCCCGGGGGCGACGGCTGCGCAGGCGTCGATGCAGGGTGTCACCGTAAAGCAGCACCAGGGCGAGCGTAGCGTAGAGCAGATGCACGGCCCAGAACACCAGCGGGCCCGCGCCCTCCTCCATGGCCGAGCGGGCCTTGGTCAGCAAGACAAGGTAGATGAGGTACAGCGCGAAGGCCGGTGCCATCTTGATATAACGCCCGCGCCGGTGGTCCGTGCGGCTTAGGGCCAGGGCGATGATGGCCACGATGGGCACGGTAACCGGCAGTGACAGGCGCCAGTGCAGCGCAGCGCGCTCTTCCGCGACAGTCGATTCGAGCAGCGCCCGTGTGGGGCGGGCATCGACCCGCGGTACGCTGCGAATACCGCCCTCTGGTTCGGGAATGCGCTCGCCGAAGCGCTGAAACTCCACCACCTCATAGTCTAGCTCGCCCGGCTGCCCGCTGTAGCGGTAACCGTCGCGCAATTCCAGATAGCGCGCGCCGGTCTCGGCATCGAGGATAATTTCGCCCTCGGAGGCCACAGTGATCGTCAACCGGGTCCCTCCACCCGGTGCCGCCGACTGCTGCGATAGGAAAACAGAATGCATCACACCGCTGTCCGGGTCGATGCGTTCGGCATAGCTGACCACGCCGCTTGACTTGCGGTTCTGGAACCGGCCTGCAGCGAGAGTTTGCAAACCCTGGGAGGTTTCCGGGTCGTCCAGCAGCGCCGATGAGCGCGCCGCTCCCAGCGGTGTCACCAACAGGCTGAGCAGGGCGACCAATATCATCACCAGCAGGGCCGACACCAGCGTGTAGCCGGCCAGCCGCGTGGGGCTGACGCCACAGGCCGAAAGCACGACCATTTCGCTTTCCACATACAGCCTGCCGTAGGCCATCAAGATACCGAGGAACAGGCCCAGCGGGAGAATAAGTTCAAGGAAACCGGGCAGACGAAAGAACATCACCGGCAACAGAATATCGCCGGCGAGGTTGCCCACCGCTGCCTCGGCAAGATACTTGACGAAGCGTCCACTGAAAATGATCACCAGCAGTGTAAAACTCACCGCAACAGTGTGTTGCAGAACATCGCGGGTCAAATACGCCAGGATTTTCATGCGGGCCCAGGTTGCAACTTGGCAGGCACCTGATCGGAGCCACCACCAAAGGTTCAGTTTCTTCGCTGTACATCATACACTAGCGCTCTTTTCCCCGCCCACGAAAACTAGCAGGCAACGACGATGAGCACACTCACCTTTTCCACCGCCCGCGCCAGCGCGGACCCGGCCAAGAGCAAAACCCGCTGCGCCATTGTCGCGGTGTTCGGCAATGAGCTGTCCGCCACCGCGGAGGCCCTGGACAGCGCCGGCACGCTGCGCGCCGCTCTCAAACTCGGCGACTTCAAAGGCAAACCGGGGGAGACCCAGCTGCTGCCCGGAATCGGCAATGCCGAGCGTGTAATGCTGCTGGGCTGCGGCGAGCGCGCGAAGTTCAACCCAACGGTCGCGCGTGAAACTGTGCAGGGGCTGAGCAGCGCATTGAACGCCTGCAGCACAACCGAAGCGCTGCTGCACGCCGCCGATATGCTGAGCGATAACGTAGAGGGCGCCTGGCTGCTGGAGCTGGTCGCGCGCACCATCACCGTTGGCAGTTACCGCTATACACGTACCCTGTCCAAGCCCAAGGATCCCCTTGCGCTGAGAAAACTGGCCGTCAATCCCGGCAAGGGCCTGTCCAGCCAGCGGGCGCAGGCAGCGCTGGACCAGGGCGCAGCACTGGGCCGGGGCATCAACTATACCCGCGAACTGGGCAACCTCCCGGGCAACATCTGTACGCCGACGTATCTGGCCGGCGAGGCGCGCAAGCTGTCCCGCGGTAACAGTAAAGTCCGCACCCAGGTGTTGGAGGAAAAGAAAATGCGCGAGCTGGGTATGGGCTCACTGCTCTCGGTATCGGCCGGCAGCGACGAGCCCGCCAAGCTGATTGTCATCGAGTACCGTGGCGGCAAGTCGGGCAGCGCGCCCCAGGTACTGGTGGGCAAGGGAATCACCTTCGACTCAGGCGGCATTTCCATCAAACCCGGGGCAAAGATGGATGAGATGAAGTACGACATGTGCGGGGCGGCAAGTGTGCTGGGCACCCTGCAGGCAGTGATCGATATGGCACTGCCGTTGAATGTCACGGGCATTATCGCAGCTGCGGAGAACATGCCCAGCGGACGGGCTACCAAACCCGGCGATGTGGTCAAGAGCATGTCGGGGACCACCATCGAGATTCTCAATACCGATGCCGAAGGCCGCCTGGTCCTGTGCGACGCGCTCACCTTTGCCCGCCGTCTCAAGCCCGCCGCCGTCATCGACATCGCAACACTGACGGGCGCCTGTGTCGTGGCGCTGGGTTCGCATGCCTCGGCTGTCTACGCCAACAACGACGAGTTGGCCGAGCAGTTGCTGCATGCAGGGACAGTCACCCACGACCGCGGCTGGCGTATGCCACTGTGGGAGGACTACCGCAAGCAGCTCAACAGCAACTTCGCGGACCTCGCCAACATCGGCGGACCTGAGGGCGGATCGATAACCGCCGCCTGCTTCCTCGCCGCGTTTGCCGAGGACTACCCCTGGGCGCACCTGGACATCGCCGGCTCTGCCTGGAACAGTGCGCCCAAGGGTGCTACCGGACGTCCGGTGGCGATGCTCACCCGCTACCTGCAGGACAGGGCCGCAGGCTGACATGACCCGGGTCGGGTTCTACGTGATCCAGCAGGCCGGCGAGGCACGTCGCCTGCAGGTCGCCGCCCGCCTCGCCGACAAGGCGTTTCAGCGCGGACACCGCATCTACATCCACGCCCGCGACCAGGACCAGGCGCGGGCGCTGGATAACCTGCTATGGACATTTCGCCCAGGCAGTTTCCTGCCACACGGGCTGGCCGGGGATCCCGGCTCCGACCTCGTGGGGATCGGCTGGGGCGAAGAGCCTGCGGGGCACGATGACCTGCTGATCAACCTGCAGCTGCAGGTACCAGCATTTTTCGGCCGGTTCCACCGGGTCGCCGAAGTGGTGACCCAGGACGAAGCCAGTCTCGCGGCACTGCGGGAATCCTGGCGCTTTTACAAAGCACGAGGTTACCAGTTGGAAAAGCACGACCTCAGCGGCGTATAATCCAGCGCTTTTCGCACCCGGACAGCTGACGCGATGGACAAGACCTTCCAACCTGCCGCAATAGAATCCCGCTGGTACGACCACTGGGAGCAACAGGGGTATTTCAAGCCCAGTGGCGGCGACCGCAGCTACAGCATCATGATCCCTCCGCCGAATGTCACCGGCAGCCTGCATATGGGTCACGGCTTCAACAACGCCATCATGGACTGCCTCGTACGCTACCACCGCATGTGCGGCGACAACACCCTGTGGCAGGTGGGCACCGACCACGCCGGTATCGCAACGCAAATGGTCGTGGAGCGGCAGCTGGCAGCGAGCGGTGTATCGCGCCACGATCTGGGCCGTGAGGCCTTCCTGAGTAAAGTCTGGGAGTGGAAGGGAGAGTCCGGCGGCAACATTACCCGCCAGATCCGCCGCCTCGGCTCCTCGGTCGACTGGAGCCGAGAACGGTTCACCATGGATCCCGGCCTCTCCGCCGCGGTCGGCGAGGTCTTTGTACAGCTGTATGATCAGGGCCTCATCTACCGCGGCAAACGCCTGGTGAACTGGGATCCGGTTTTCAACACCGCCATCTCCGATCTTGAGGTGCTGAATGAAGAAGAACAGGGTTCACTCTGGCATTTCCGCTATCCGCTGGAGGGCGAGGCAGGGCATCTGGTCGTCGCCACCACACGACCTGAAACCATGCTTGGCGACAGTGCGGTTGCCGTGCACCCCGAGGACCCACGCTACCAGCACCTGATCGGTAAACAGTTACGTCTGCCCGTGACCGGGCGCCTGGTTCCCATTATTGCCGACGACTATGTGGACCCGGCGTTCGGCTCCGGGTGTGTCAAAATCACGCCAGCACACGACTTCAATGACTATGAAGTCGGCAAGCGCCACAACCTGCCGCTGATCAATATTTTCGACCGCAACGCGCACGTGCTCGGCGAATTCACCGTACTCACCTTTGAGGGCTACGCCGCCCAGCACGGCGAGCAGGCACCCGCAGCATACGCAGGCATGGAGCGTTTCGAGGCGCGCAAGGCCATCGTAGCCGAGTTCGAAGCGCTGGGACTGCTGGAAAAAATCGAGCCACATACCCTCAAGGTACCTCGCGGTGACCGCTCTGGTGCCGTGGTGGAACCGTGGCTTACCGACCAGTGGTACGTCAAGGTGGCAGATCTGGCGAAGCCCGCCATCGCCGCCGTTGAGGACGGCCGCATTCAGTTTGTACCCAAGCAATACGAGAACATGTACTTCGCCTGGATGCGCGACATTCAGGACTGGTGTATCAGCCGACAGCTCTGGTGGGGACACCGCATTCCGGCCTGGTACGACACACACGGCAAGGTCTACGTTGGACGCAATGAAGACGAAGTCCGGGAAAAATACGCCCTGGACGCAGACACCGAGCTGTTGCAGGACGAGGACGTGTTGGATACCTGGTTCAGCTCGGCGCTGTGGACCTTCTCCACGCTGGGCTGGCCGGAGGATACCGAGGAACTGCGCACATTCCACCCCACCAACGTGCTGGTGACTGGATTCGATATCATCTTTTTCTGGGTGGCGCGGATGATCATGCTCACCCTGCATTTTATCAAACACCCGGACGGCAGCCCCCAGGTTCCCTTCAGGACGGTATATGTACACGGCCTGGTGCGCGACTCCCAGGGTCAGAAAATGTCCAAGTCCAAGGGCAACGTGCTGGACCCGATCGACCTGATCGACGGCATTGAGCTCGAGCCGCTGGTGGCCAAGCGCACCCAGGGCATGATGCAACCGCAGCTGGCGCGGAAGATTGAGCAGCAGACGCGCGCCGAGTTCCCCGAGGGCCTGGCCGCCTACGGCACTGATGCGCTGCGTTTCACCTTCTGCTCGCTGGCTTCCACCGGCCGGGACATCAAGTTCGATATAGGCCGCATTGAGGGCTATCGCAACTTCTGCAACAAGATCTGGAACGCAGCGCGCTACGTGCTGATGAACTGCGAGGAGCAGGACTGCGGTAGTGACGCGAGCCTGCCCTTGCAGCTCAGCCTCGCAGATCGCTGGATTGTCTCACGCCTGCAGGAGACAGCCGATGCGGTAGCGAACGCAATCAACCATTACCGCTTCGATCTCGCCAGCCAGGCGCTCTACGAGTTCATCTGGAACGAGTATTGCGACTGGTATCTGGAGCTGTCGAAGCCCGTGCTCTGGGACGAGCAAGCGGCGCCCGAGCAGCTGCGTGGGACGCGCCACACCCTGATCACCGTGCTGGAGACCTGGCTGCGATTGCTGCACCCCTTCATGCCATTTATCACTGAAGAGATATGGCAACGCGCTGCGCCACTGGCAGGCATTACCGGCCCCAGTATCATGCTGCAACCCTGGCCAGAGAGCGACGCCAGCGCCGTGGACAGTGCCGCGAATGCGGATATAGAATGGCTCAAAGCGGTTATTGTTGGCATTCGAAACATTCGTGGAGAGATGAACGTACCGCCGGGCCGGGGCTTGGCCCTGATGTGTCGCAACGGGAGCGAGCAGGACCGCGAGCGGCTGCAGGACAACGCCGGTTATCTGAAGAAACTCGCCCGGCTGGACAGCATTGAATGGCTGGATACCGATGCGCAGGCGCCGGTTGCAGCCACAGGACTGGTGGGGGAACTGGAACTTCTGGTGCCTCTCGCCGGGCTTATCGACCGCGATGCCGAACTGGCCAGGCTGGGCCGCGAGGTGGAGAAACTGGAGAAGGAGCGCGGCCGTCTGCAGGGCAAACTGGCCAACAGCAACTTCGTTGATCGGGCACCGCAGGACGTGGTCGACAAGGAACGGGAAAAACTGGCAGCGCTGGATCAGGCGCTGCACAAGCTGCGCGGGCAAGCCGATTACATCGCGCAGCTATAACGCACATACTCGGTGCAAGCATTCAGAACCCGTCGCAGACATGCGCCGGGAATAATAAAAAGTGGCAGGAAATACCGAGGAAAGGGGTATGAATGAACGTGTAAGTGGCACGGTTAAGTGGTTTAACAACGCCAAGGGGTTCGGCTTTATAACCCGCGAGGAAGGCAGCGAAGACGTGTTCGTGCACTTCCGCTCGATTCAGGGCGATGGGTACCGCACTCTCAATGAAGGTCAGACTGTAGAGTTCAGCCTGGTTGAGGGCCCCAAGGGCCTGCAGGCCGAGGACGTACAGAAACTCTGAATTGCAAGGGCTGTCGCTCACGGCCAAACGCAATGCTTCCGGTTTAACCTGTCCCACACTGACCGCCCGCGGCGACAGCCGCCGCAGGGCAGTCCAATTGCGCCCGACTCTCCATCACAGGCGTCAACCCATTAACTGACGAGGAACACCATGCGCTTCATGTCCCAATTGATCATCACATTGCTCATTGCACTGGCGCTCTCCGCGCTGGCGGGCTCCCTGCTAGGTATTTCCTTCCCCGATCCCACCCTGCTGGTGTTGTTCGCGGTGGCCACCACGAGTTCCGCACTGCTGGGCGCACTGTGGCCGGTATCGGCAGCACAAGGCCCGCAGGCCGCAAACGGCAGGCAACAAAAACCAGCGCGAGCGTCCAGGCAATCCACCGGCAACCGGGAACAGGGCACGGTCAAATGGTTCAACAGCGCCAAGGGCTTCGGCTTCATCACCTGTGACGACGGTCGCGAAGTGTTTGTGCACTTTCGGTCAATTCGCGGCGAGGGCCGCCGGAGCCTGCGCGACGGGGAGCGCGTGGCCTTTCACACCGCCGCCAGCGACAAGGGCCCCCAGGCTGAGGATGTGGAACTGCTGGAACGGTCGCACTGAGGTGGTGGCAAACAGTCGTGGCCCACGCACCGAGCGCCGCTTCCGCGGCATGATCATGCCCACCGCGGCGCACCCGGCAATACGCCGTGTCCGCCGCCGCGGGAACCTGCCAAGTATTCATGGCAACAAGCTGTGGAAGTCCAGCTGCCTGCTGCTGGACTATCTACAGAAACACCCGCCGGCGCACGCCGCACGGGTGCTGGACGTCGGCTGCGGCTGGGGCATTGCCGGCATCTGGTGCGCTTCCAGACTGGGCAGTGACGTCACGTCGCTGGATGCCGACCCGGAAGTCTTCCCCTACCTTGAGGCAGTTGCCGCCCTGAACGGGGTCAGCACGCGTCACCAGGTAAAACGCTTCGAGCAGATCAGCACCCGTGAGCTGGCGCGTTATGACCTGTTGCTGGCTGCCGATGTGTGTTTCTGGGATGAACTGGTGCGCCCGGTTACCAATCTCGTCAATCGCGCGGTGAAGGCAGGCGTAAAAACCATTGTTATTGCCGACCCGGAGCGTTCGACGTTCCTCGACATGGCGCAAAGCTGCGTGGATCGACACTGTGCCGAACTTCTGCCCTGGCGCTGCCGGGGTAGTGTTGAAGCACGCGGTGCGCTTATGGTGATCGAAAACGCCTGATGGCTTCCGGGTCGAGGTAGCGGTAGGTCCGCTCGACACCGGTACTGGCAATCGGCGCACCGTCCTCCAGGCGCGGGCGAAATCGGGTTCTCAGCAGGCCACGGTAAAGCCGCATGGCGAAGCCCTTGTCGGCCTCGTCGTAGGCTTCAGTTTCGACATCCCGTGCCACACCCCGCTCATTGATGCTGAAACGGGCGCTGACCAGCACACCGCCCTCGCCCGGGTCGCGAAGAAACGCGCCATTATCCGGCAACTCCACCGGACTGCCGAACCACTCCTCAAGCAATGCCTGCTGACCAGTCGCCCGCAGGTGCGCTGCCACCGCACGGTAATCCTCCAGCGCATCGCCCTGTGCACCGTTCCACTGGCGCCAGTCAGCCAGTGCAAGCCAGGCGCGGGCACGCAGCGTCTCGTCACGCACATCCTGCGCTGCAATGAACTCAACCAACAGTTCCGTACCACGGCCCTCCGCCAGACGCTGGATGGTCGCCAGCCGCTGCTCGTAAATGTCCAACTCCTGCAGCGGCTCCTGACGAAACCCGAAGTTCAGTGCGCTGTCGCTGCGAGTAGAAAAAGCCTCGGGACGTGCCTGGGCCTGTATCAGGTACAGATTGCGCAGCTGGCTGTCGACAAGTGGCCAACGCTGCTCCGCAGGCGACGTGTCGCGGGCGGCGTTCAACAGCTGCTCGTTGCGCTCATAGAGTTGCACCAGGCGCCGGTGGTCGCTGGCATCCAGCCCGCGCCGCAGGGCCTCGCGCTGCCAGCGAAAATACTCTGCCGCAGCACGCGCGTCGGGCTGTTCGCCCGCCCCTCCCAGCAGGCGGAAGTAGTAGTCATAGCGCGCATCCAGCGCGCGCCAGTCTCCCAGGCTGCGATGCACAGAAAACAACTCGCGAATCAACGGTAGCTGATTGTCACTGTACAGGCCCTCATTCACACGCAGTACATGCAGGGCGCGATTGTAGGCACGCGCCGCGCCGACGATATCCCCGGACCGGGACAGGCTGCGTCCCAGGTCGGCGAGTGGCTCCGTCAAACCCGGGGCATAAGGCCCCTGCTGCGTCTCCAGTGCATCCAGCCGCTGACGCTGCAGTGCCGCCGGCTCAGGACTGGTGACCGCATTAACATCCACACTGTGCGCGACCGGCGCCTCCTCCGGCCAGCTTTTGCCGGCGCGGATGAAATCATGGCCATAGCTCGCCCCGGGAGAGGCATTGACCGCAGCGAACGGCACTGCCCCGAGCAGCATCAGCACGCCACACAGCACACCTATCCATTCCCGGCCCACTGCAGATCCTTCCTGCCTCATCACCTACCTCGCTGCCACGCACGTCATACGGATCTCGCTAGAGCATCCGAATCAATGATGATATAACGGCTTCCACGCAGACACATCTTCCATCCGTTCTCAGCCGGCACACCGGAGACCACGATGAAACAGCTAGGTATTCTGGACGCGGCCTTCATCAACCTTGAACGGGGCAACACGCCGCAGCATATTGCCAGCCTCGGTATCTACGACCCTTCGACAGCACCGGGCGGCAAGGTTCGCTTCAAACAGGTCATTGCCACTTTTGAGCGCCGGCTGGACAACCAGCCGCTGTTCCGCACCCGGCTGGTACAGGTACCCGGCGGCCTGGATCGTCCCTACTGGGTCAAGGACGAACGCTTCGATGTCGAGTTCCACCTGCGGCATATTGCCTTACCCAGCCCGGGAGACTGGCGCCAGCTCTGTATCCAGGTTGCCCGCTTGCACTCCCGTCCGCTGGACATGTCCAAGCCGCTGTGGGAAGCGTACATCATCGAGGGACTGGATCGCATTCCGGGGCTCCCCAAGGGCAGTTTCGCGGTCATGATCAAGATCCATCACTCGCTGGTTGACGGCATGGGCGGCAACAGCATCGCGGCACTGATACACGACCTGGTGCCCTCCCCGGATCCTGGTGCCAGCCCCGAGCCGCTGCCCCGCCTGGTGGACATCACTCCCGGTATGGCGGAGTTGCTCTCCCGCGCTACCGTCAACGGTATCAAGAATGTTGCCGGTGTCATAAGTGGCGCAGCGAGCAACTCATTGAAACTGGCGCGCTACGCCGCGGGAGTGGTCAAGGGCGATTATCCCGGTCCGGACATGCAGGCCCCCAAAACCCGCTTTAACGCGCCGGTGAGTCCGCACCGGGTATTCACCGCCGCTGAATTCAAGCTGCAGGACTTCAAAGCGATCAAGGATGCCGCCGGCGTCAAGCTCAACGACGTCGCGCTGGCCGTGGTCGGCGGTGCCCTGCAACGCTATCTCGAACAGTGTGGAGAGGCGCCGGACGCCGCGCTATCCGCCGCGCTTCCCATCAACATGCGTGCCCGCCGGGCGTCGAGCGAAGATCACAATCAGGTCGGTTCGGTGTTCACCTGCCTGCACACCGACATCGCCGACCCCGCAGCCCAATTACAGGCCATTCACCACAGTTCACTGGATGCACAAAAAGCCGGCAGTGTCAGCCCGCTGGTCGACATGCTGAAACTGGCTGGCGTGTTGACCCCGGCCCTGACCCGCCCGGTCGCGAACTTCTGGGCACGCAATCATCTCTCCAGCTACCTGCCGGTGAACGTGTCGACCGTCGTCTCCAACGTCGCCGGGCCCGACCAGCCGCTGTACTGTGCGGGGGCGCGCCTCATGGACTACTACGGGCTGGGTGTACTCACACCCGGTATGGGCATCTTCCATATGGTGTTCAGCTATTGCGGCAAAGTGACCGTCTCGGTGCTCGCTGACCGCGCCATGCTGCCAGACCCGGAGCACTATCGTGATTGTCTGGAGGACGCCTATCAGGCACTGGCCGTCGCTGTAGTCCCTGCGACGAGACGCCAATCGTCACCACGCAAGCAAAAAAAACCCGCCAGGCGGCGGGTTTGAAACTGTCACTTGCTGGACCTGGATGGGCGTTTCCGTCGCTGAAAAAGGAAACGCTGATCACATGACAACAGGTTAGGTGGCCTCCCGATATATATCCAATGTATTTTTCTTATGTTTGTCATGAAAATGATTCATAATTGAGCGGTGGACACCCTCAATCTGCACAAAACCGATCTGAACCTGCTGGTGGCCCTGCACGCGCTGCTAGAGGAGCGCAGTGTATCGCGGGCGGCGGAACGCCTGCACATCACACAACCGGCCATGAGCAAGACCCTGAGTCGCCTGCGCACCCTGTTTGGCGATCCTCTGTTCACACGCAGTAACGGGGGTATGCAGCCCACTCCGCGCGCGCTGGAACTCGCGGGAGAACTCGGAGGCGTACTGGACGACATAAACAGGCTGGTGTCCGGCTCGCGCTTTGACCCCTACACCTACACCGGCGAGATTACCGTGGCTCTATCCGAGTATGTGGGTATCGCGCTGCTGCCAGAATTCATCCCGCGGCTGCATCGACTTGCCCCGCGGCTCTCCATACGTACTATCACACGCCTTGAGCACCAGCTTGAGGCGCTGGCGACCGGCAGCCTGGATTTCGCAATTCACATCGCTCAGTCGCACTACCCTGCCGACTACCGGGTGCAGCAACTGGTGAGCGCACCCACCGCGATTCTGGTGCGCGCAGGACACCCGCTGACCCGGGGTGAGATCAGCTGGGACCGGCTGGCCAGTTTTCCGCTGATCCGTGTCTATATACCCGACCTGGAGCAGGCCGAGCTGGCCCGCAGTTCGGATGCGTTCATGCGCGTGCGCAGTCCAACGCAGGGATCGCTGGAAACCTCGCACCTGATGACCGCGATGGAAGTGTTGCGCAGCACCGACTATTTCCTGCCCGGCCCGGCGTATGTTCTACAAAACACCCATATCACCAGCGGCATCGTTGCCCTGCCGACACCGCCGGGCAGCGATTACACGTTGAACTACACGCTGGTGGCGCACCGTCGCACGGATCAGTCACCCCTGCACCAGTGGCTATGGGAACAGATCACTGACACCATCACCGAACTGGAGACACGCGCGCCGGACGGCAGCGGCAGCGGTCCCGCTCTCTCCAGGCGGCCCGGACGGGCGCCGCAAACCCGCACTCGGAGGCCGCATGAGTAACAGCAAGCGTCGCGACATTCCGCTTTTCGCCACCCCGCTCATCGAGACCCACTGCCACCTCGACTACCTCGAACCGGAGGCACTGCAGGACACCCTGCTCCGCGCCCGCAGCGTCGGCGTTGAGCGCATCGTGACCATTGCCGTATCCGCCGCCAACCTGGACTGCGTGCTCGCGTTAACCCGCACGGCGCCCGATATCTGGGGCACCCAGGGGATTCATCCTCACGAGGCCGAGGGCTTCAATGCCGATGTGGCAACAAAGATTCGCGAGCAGGCACAGGACGCCAGGATCGTGGCGATTGGGGAAATCGGCCTGGATTATTACTACGACCACGCCGACCGGGGCGTGCAGCGACGGGTGTTTGCCGCACAGCTTGCCTTGGCCGCGGATCTGGACCTGCCGGTCGTTGTACATACCCGTGACGCCGATGAGGATACCCGCGCCATCCTCGCCGAGTACGCGCCGCAACTGCGGCGCAAGGGTGTGATCCACAGTTTTACCTCCGGCCTGCCCCTGGCTGAGTTCTGTCTGGAGGCGGGGTTCATGCTGGGGTTTAACGGGATCACCACCTTCAACAGTGCCGACAACGTGCGCGCAGTGGTCGCCGCGACGCCGCTGGACCAGCTGGTGCTGGAAACCGATGCACCCTACCTGACGCCGGTACCTTACCGGGGCAGGCCCAACGCACCGTTCTACCTGCCCTTTATTGCCGAACGTGTAGCCGACGTGCTGGACATACCCGTCGAGCGCCTGCTTCAGGCTGCCTATCGCAACAGTCTGGCGCTGTTTTTCCCCGAGTCACGCGTATAAACGCAGCAATTTCAGCGCAGAAACACCGCAAGTCTCAACCCGGCCGTCCGTCGATGGTAGACTAGGCGACTTTTGCGGGCCGTAAGCTGGGGCCCGGCAGCAAACGGGACACCATGGAATACATCGTAGGTCAACGCTGGGTCAGCCATGCCGATGCGCAGCTGGGTTTGGGGATCATCGTCGAGGTCGAGCCGCGACGCGTCACACTGAGCTTTCCGGCGGTAGGCGAGGAGCGCACCTACGCCGCAGACAGCGCACCGCTGACCCGGTTGCGCTTCAAGGAAGGCGACCACATTTCGACAGTACACGGCAGCGAGCTGGCCGTGACGGCAGTCACCGAGAGCGCTGGACTGTTGCTCTACACCGGCACCGATCACCACGATGCGAGTGTGACTGTCTCCGAGCTGGAGCTGGACCCTTTCGTACAGATTACGACACCGCAGCAGCGCCTGTTGAACGGCCACTTTGACAAGACCAGCGACTTTGCCCTGCGGGTTGCCACCCTCTCGCACATCGACCGGCTACAGCGCTCCAGCGCACGGGGGCTGATGGGCTCCCGCACAAGCCTCCTGCCGCACCAGGTGTATATCGCGAACGAAGTAGGCCAGCGCTACTCTCCGCGGGTACTGCTGGCTGATGAGGTCGGCCTGGGCAAAACAATTGAAGCCGGCATGATTCTGCACCAGCAGCTGCTTACGGGTAGAGCCTCGCGAGTGCTGGTGCTGGTGCCACAAACGCTGCTGCACCAGTGGCTGGTAGAGATGCTACGTCGCTTCAACCTGCACTTCTCACTGTTCGATGCGGAACGGCTGGACACGTCGGATCCACTCGAGCTGCTGGACGAAGATCCACTCATGGGAGCCGATAGCGAAAATCCCTTCGAGGCGGAACAGCTTGTGCTGTGCAGCCTCGACCTGTTCCGGGATTCGCAAGCACGACAGCTGCAGGCCTTGCAGGCGGACTGGGACCTGGTGGTCGTGGACGAAGCGCATCACCTGCACTGGTCACCGGAGGAACCGGGTGAGGACTATCGCTTCGTCGCCGCACTGGCCCGCCAGAATCCGGGGCTTCTGTTACTCACTGCCACCCCTGAGCAAGTCGGCCTGGAGAGCCACTTCGCGCGCCTGCAACTGCTGGACCCGGAGCGCTTTCACTCGCTCGAGGCTTTCCGCGAGGAGGAGCAGCAGTACCGTCGCTGGAGCGACCTCACTCTGGCCCTGGAGCGCGGCGAGCGGCCGGCTGACCTGCCCGCAGGGCTGGATCCGGATGCACCCGCCGACACCCTGATCAAACAGATTCTCGATCGCCACGGCACCGGGCGGGTGATGTTCCGCAACACCCGCGCTGCCATCAGCGGCTTTCCCCAACGCGTGCTGCACCGCTATCCGCTGCAGCAACCCGACCCGTACCGCCATGCCAACAGCGACCTTGCCGAGGCACTGCACCCCGAAGCCCCCTACCATGATGACAGCTGGCTGGGGTTCGACCCCCGCGTGGTCTGGCTGGAGCAAACCCTGAAAGCCCTGCGCCCGGCGAAGGTGCTGGTGATTTGCGCCCGGGCACAAACAGCGGTGACGCTGGAGCATTATCTGCACCTGCGCGCGGGCATCCGCTCCGCGGCGTTCTACGAAGGCCTGTCAATCATTGAGCGGGACCGCGCCGCGGCCTACTTCGCCGACGAATCTGCCGGGGCACAGACCCTGGTCTGTTCGGAAATTGGCAGCGAGGGGCGCAATTTCCAGTTTGCCCACCACCTGATCCTGTTCGACCTGCCGCTCAACCCCGACCTGCTCGAACAGCGTATCGGCCGTCTAGACCGTATCGGACAGGCCCACGATGTACAAATTCACGTGCCGTATCTGGCTGACAGCGCACAGGAGGTGCTACTGGAGTGGTATGACAGAGGCCTGAACCTGTTCCGGGAAAGCTGCTCTGCGGGCACCATGATTTTCGACCGTTTCGAATCGCGCCTGCTACCGCTGTTGCAGAAACCGGACGAAAGCCTGGAATCGCTGATCACCGATACCGCGGCCTTCACCCTGGAAACACGACGGGAACTTCGGGAGGGGCGCGACCGGCTGCTCGAGCGTAACTCCTGCAAGGCCGAGGTGGCTGAGGAATTGATTGCCGAAATCAGCGGCGAGGAGGCCGGCGACCAGCTGCAACACTACCTCGAACTGCTGTGTGAGGCCTATGGGGTGGAACACGAGCATCACTCGGAGCAGACCCTGGTGCTGCGCCCAACGGACCATATGCTGACCGGTCACTTCCCGCATCTGCAGGAGGACGGCACCACCGTCACCTTCTCACGGAGCAAGGCCCTGGCACGCGAGGATATGGCTTTCCTCACCTGGGAGCACCCGATGTTGGTCGAGGCGATGGACATGGTCCGCTCCACCGAGCTGGGCAACGCCGCCCTCGGCACCATCAAGCTCAAGGGCATTGCCCCGGGCACCATGTTGCTGGAGTGTGTATTTACCATCAATTGTGTCGCACCCCGCAACCTGCAGCTGGAGCGTTTCCTGTCCCTGTCGCCGTTGCGTTTGCTGGTTGATGCACGCGGCAAGGACCTCGCTGCGCTGGTTCCTCACGAGCGTCTCAACGGCCTGGTCGAACGCGTCAACAAAAGCACTGCCCTTGCCATCATCAAGCAGGTACAGCAGGAGGTAGACAACAAGATGCTGCTCGCCAGCCGCCTTGCCGCAGAGCAGCTTGCTCCGCTGCTCGCCGATGCCGAGCATCGCATGCGTGCCGAACTGGGTGCCGAGCTGGAGCGCCTGCAGGCCCTGAGAGCGGTGAACCCGTCCATACGGCAGGAGGAGCTGGACCATCTCGCTTACCGGATTGAAGAGTCCGCACTGCATATCGCCCATGCCAGCCTGCAACTGCAGGCCCTGCGCCTGATCATCACTACCTGACACCAAGGAGGATTCTCCCACCATGAAGACAATGCTTCGCTACTGTGCAGCGCTCGGCCTGCTGCTCATCGGCAGTTTTGTACAAGCCAACTACCTGGAAACACAGAATCTGTTCAGCGAGACACCACCTGCCGAGGCCGACACTGTGGTGGTGCTGGTGCCACTGTTTACAGACGGCACCCCCGCTGTGCCCGCCACATGGCCAGAAGAGACCGCAGCCCAGTTTCAGCGCGCGATAGACGCCCAGGCGTTTACTGGTGCCCTTGGTGAACAGTTCCAAGTGCTCGCTCCCGCGGGTATAGATGCGAAACGACTGATCGCGCTGGGGGTGGGCGACGGGGCGACCCTGCAACGGGCAGATGCAGAGTCGGTGGGCGCGGCCCTGGCACTGCACCTGGCGACGCAACCATCAAGCATCGTGGCGGTAAACACCGCGCTGCTGCCGCAGGATGCCAGTCACAGCGCCATGGTCGCTGCCGTAGCACACGGTGCTGATCTGGCGAACTACCGCTTTGACCGCTACAAGTCTGCCCCCGAGTCGCGCCCGGCACAGACCTATCATTGGCTGGTACCTGACCCCAAGGCGACCGAGGCACGCTATACGCAGCTGCGTGCCCTCGCAGAGGGCGTCTTTACCGCCCGGGAATTGACCAACCTCCCTGGCAGTGACGGCTACCCCGCAGCCTTCGTCGACCATGTCAGGCAACGTCTGGAGCCCCTCGGGATAAAAATCACCGTGCTGACACCCAAGCAGATTCTGCAGGAGGGCATGGAAGCACTGTACGGCGTCAGCCGCGGCAGTCAGCACGGCTCACACCTGCTGATCGCGCAGTGGCGTGGCAGCAAAGAAGCGCCAATCGCGCTGGTCGGCAAGGGCATCACGTTCGACACCGGCGGCTACAACCTGAAGCTGGATGCCGAATCCCTGCTTGCCATGACCGGTGACAAGGCTGGTGCCGCGGCAGTGGCGGGTACTCTGGAGGCGCTGGCGCGCCAACGCGCGCCCGTTAACGTGGTCGGCATTATGCCACTGTCACAGAACGCAGTGTCTGGCACAGCACAGTTGCCTGGAGATGTGGTGAAATCCGGCAGCGGTATCACCATTGAAATCGCCAACACCGACGCCGAGGGGCGTCTGGTGCTCGCGGATGGCATCTGGTACGCACGGGAAAAATTCAAGCCACGAGTCATTGCCGATATAGCCACCCTGACCGGTTCCAAGGTGCGTGCCCTGGGCCGCGACTACGCTGCCGTGTTCAGCACCGATGATGCGCTGGTCGACAGTGTGGCCCAAGCCGGAGAGTTGACCCGTGAACGGGTGTGGCGCCTGCCTCTCGGCCCCTATGAGAAAATCATCGAAAGCACGGTCGCTGACATCCGCAACACGGGCACCCCCGGCGCGCAGGCGGGCGCAGTTTTTCTGCAGCAATTTGCCGGCGATACGCCATGGGTGCATATCGACATGGCTGGAAACGGCCGCTATGACGCGACCAGCAAACCGCCGCTGACCGGCGCGACCGGCTATGGCGTGCGCCTGCTGACGGAGTGGGTGACGCTCTACGCGAACACGATTACGGAGTGAATCCAGGCTCCAAAGCCTGCCGCCGGAACGCGCTGCGGACCGGCGGCGAACACCTCAGGCTTCGGCAACCAGCCCGCCATCCAGCACCAGCACGTGGCCGGTCACCCAGGCAGCGGCGCGTGAACTGAGGTAGATCGCAGTGCCCGCCGCATCTTCCAGAGACCCCAGTCGGCTGATCGGAAAGCTCTTCACCAGCTCCGCCTCATGCGGTAGCAGATGCGCGGTCATCTTGCTTGGGAACAGCCCCGGGGCAATGGCATTGACGTTAACCCCCTCTTTGGCCAGGTCGGCACCCAGTTGCCGGGTCAGCTGGTGGACCGCCGCCTTGCTTGCGCAGTAGCCATAGTTGTTGCCGTGAGCATTGGTAATACCGTTTACCGAACCGATATTGATCACGCGGGCCGGGTCGTCTTCACGGCGCGCGGCGCGCAGCAGCGGCAGCATTTGCTGGGTGATGAAGAAGATTGATTTGACATTCAGGTCCATCACCTTGTCCCAACCACTCTCCGGAAATTCGTCGATGGGGGCGCCCCAGGTTGCTCCGGCGTTGTTGACCAGAATGTGTACCGCAGGCTCCCGCTCCTGCAGCGCCGCGGCAAACTCGGTAATTCCCGACAGGGTGGAGAGGTCCGAGGGGATGGCAATACACTCCCCGTACGCGGAAATACGCTCTGCGGTGGCTTCAAGCTCCTCCACCTTGCGCGCCGTGATATAGGTTTTAACGCCGCTGGCCACAAAGCCCTCGGCAATCATCGCCCCGATACCGCGCGAACCGCCAGTTACTACGGCCACTTTTCCACTGACGTTAAACAGGTTCTGCATGGTATTTCTCCAACTCGTATGAAAACAGGGGTTATGGCGCCGCTGGCCCGGAGGCGGCAGGCGGCGGACAAATGCCCGCCGCCCTGAGGGCACGCAACACTTCGGCGCGGGTATCCGCCGGGTCAATAACCGCGTCAATCTCCAGAAAGGATGCGGCCTCCGTGGCTTTCCCGGCCTCGTACATTTTCGCCAGCAGCTGCTCAAACAGCTGCTCGCGCTCGGCGGGGTCCTCCACCGCCTCCAGTTCTTTCCGGTAGCCCAGCCGCACTGCGCCCTCGAGTCCCATGCCACCGAACTCGCCGGTGGGCCAGGCAGCGGCATAGACCGGCGCAAGGAAGCTGCCTCCGGTCATGGCCATGGCGCCAAGACCATAGCCCTTGCGCAGGAAAACGGCCACCACGGGCACCTGCAAACGGGCCCCGGTGATAAACAGCGAGGACATGCGGCGCACCGCTGCCTGCCGCTCACTCGCCGGCCCCACCATGAACCCCGGGGTATCCGTCAGCGACAATACCGGCAGGCCAAAGGCGTCGCACAGGCCAAGAAAACGGGCAGCTTTTTCCGCCGATTCGGCATCGACCGCGCCACCCAGCTGCTGACAATCGTTTGCGATCAGCGCAACCGGCAGACCCTCCAGCCGAATGAACCCGGTGATGATGCTGCGCCCGTAGACCCGACGCAGCTCCAGAAATGATCCACTGTCCGCGAGCGTTTCGATAACTTTGCGCACCGGGTAGGCCCAGCGCCGATCCTCCGGTACAGCATCGCGCAATGGGTTCTGGCTGACACAGGACCACTCCTGGACTGGCCCCTGGAAATACCCCAGCAGCTGCCTGGCCAGGGCGGTGGCATGCACCTCGTTATCGGCGGGAATATCCACAACGCCGTTTTTTAGCTGCTCTTCCAGTGGGCCGATGTCGGTGGCGGCGACCTTGCCCAGCCCACCGCCCTCGATCATCGCTGGACCGGCCATGCCAATCCACGACGTCCGCGTGGCGATGGTGAAGTCGGCACAGCCAAAAAGCGCCGCGTTCCCGGCAAAACAATAACCGTTGTTGACCGCTATACGCGGCACCCTGCCGGCCAGTCGCGCCCAGGTCGCGAAGGACTCCAGATGCAGTCCCGCGATGTGTGTCAGCACATCGGTATCACCGGGACGGCCACCACCTCCCTCGGTAAACATGACAACCGGCAGACGGTGATGCTCGGCAAGCTCGCACAGGCGGTCCAGCTTGCGGTGATGGAAGAAACCCTGTGTTCCAGCCAGGACCGCGTAATCGTTGATCACCACGGCAGCGCGAGCGGCCTGTACGCCGACCCGGGCTGCGTTAATGGTTGCGGTACCGGTTATGATGCCGTCGCCGGCAGTGCTGCTTTGCAGGTCCAGATAGTCGCGCCGCGTGCGCTGTGCCGCAACCGCCAGCTGGCCATATTCCTGAAAGCTGTCTTGGTCGACCAGATCATAGAGATTTTCACGGGCCGTGCGATACCCTGCAGCATGCCGTCGGATCCGCGCCTCGGCGCGGTCTTCGTCCTGGGTGCGTCGCAGGCGCTCGCGCAGCGCCTGTAGCTCAGGGCGCAGCTTTTCTGTCATGCGGTGACGACAGGCACGCGGCCCCGCCTACTCGCCTTGCCAGACAGGTGCGCGCTTGCCGATGAAGGCTTCGACACCCTCTTTTGCGTCAGCGCTGCCAATGCAGATCTTCTGCAACCGGGCCTCCTCGGATATCGTCGCCGGCAGCTCCTGCTCCAGGGCAAAGTTCAAGGATTCCTTGGCATACCGCAGGGCCAGCGGCGCCTTGGCCGCGAGTTCCTGTGCCCAGGCTAGCGACTCCGCGACCAACGCATCCGCGGCAACCACCCGATTACACAGCCCGAGTTCCTGACAGCGCTGCGCAGGTAGCTTCTCGCCGGTGACAATCAGCTCGTAGGCACGCTTGCGACCCAGAGTCCTGGCCAGGTGCCAGGTGGCACCGCCATCGGGGACCAGACTGATAGCCGCGAAGGCCTGGTACAGGTAGGCATCGTCCGCCATCACGGTGAGGTCGCAGCCCATGGCGAAGGCACTGCCCACGCCTGCCGCAGCGCCATTGACGGCGCTGATCCAGGGCATCGGCGCTTCGTGGATGGCCATCAGAACAGGCTTGTATTCGCCGTTGAGTTGGCTCTCCACGTCAAAATCAGCGCCGATCACTTCGGCCAGGTCTGCGCCCGCCGAGAACGCCCGCCCGGAGCCGGTCAGCACGGCGACGCGGATACCGGGGTCCGCATTCACCTCATTGACCGCCAGCAGAATGTCGCGCCGCAGCGCAGCGTTGAACGCATTCAGGTTATCCGGGCGGTTCAGGCTGACCAGGGCAACCTGGTCGAAGCGTTCTACCGTCACTGTTTCGTAATTCGCCATGGTTCCTTTCCTCGTTGCGCTCAGGTTCAGCCAATGGTGCCTGCGTCACGCAATGCGTGAATCTCGCTCTCGGCGAACCCCATGGCGGCCAGTGTAGCCGCTGTGTCCTCGCCCAGGGCGCGCGGCCCGTGCGCCACGCTCGACGGGGTGCGGCTGAAGCGCGGCGCCGGAGCCGGCTGTGTGACGCCGTCCACCTCGATGTAAGTGTTTCGAGCGACATTGGCCGGGTGGCTGGGCGCCTCGGTAAAGGACAGTACCGGCGCAAAGCACACGTCAGTGCCCTCCATGAGCTCGCACCACTCGGCTTGAGTTTTCTGCTTGATGATCGCCGCCAGCTTTTCCGTCAGCTCGGGCCAGCGCGCGGCGTCGTGCTGATTCGCGAAGTCCGCTTCAGGAAGCCCGGCCAGCTGCATCAGCAATGCGTAGAACTGCGGCTCAATCGAACCCAGGGAAATGTAGCGACCATCGGCGCACTCGTAGGTGTCATAGAAATGGGCTGCGCCATCCAACAGGTTGGCCTCACGCTGGGAAGCATCCCAGGCGCCCACCGCCTCAAAGCCGTGGAACATCCACATCAGCTGCGCCGCACCGTCGACCATTGCCACATCAATCACCTGACCCTTGCCCGAGTTGGCCGCTTCCAGCAAAGCCGCCAGCACACCGTTCACCAACAGCATGCCGCCGCCACCCATGTCGCCCACCAGATTCAGCGGCGGCACCGGCTTTTGGTTGCGTCGCCCGGTAGCAAAGAGCGCACCGGTTAGGGAGATGTAATTGATGTCGTGCCCTGCGGCGCGTGCCAGTGGACCGTCCTGACCCCAGCCGGTCATGCGCGCGAACACCAGCCGCGGGTTACGCGCCATGCACGCATCCGGCCCGATGCCGAGTTTTTCGCAGACTCCGGGGCGATAGGGATCAATGATGACATCCGCATTCTCAACCATGCGCAACAGCGTCTCGACGCCTTCAGGGTGCTTGAGGTTCAGCACAACGGACTTCTTGCCCCGGGCACTGACATCTTTCAACTGCTTCAGATCGGCACCATTGGCACGCTCAATGCGAATCACCTCGGCACCCATGTCGGCCAGCATCATGCCACCCATCGGGGCAGGGCCGATGCCGGCCAGTTCGATTACGGTAAATCCGTTCAAAGGTCCCATGGTGACACCCTCCTAGCGCGGCTGCATGCGAATGGCGCCATCCAGCCGGATGCATTCGCCATTCACGTAGTCGTTCTCGGCAATGAAAACCGACAGATGCGCAATCTCCTCAGGGCGACCAAGGCGACGCGGATAGCAGACGCTGCTGGCCAGTGAATTGTAGGCAGCTTCGGGCAGGCTTTCGAACAACGGTGTGTGAATCAGGCCGGGCACGATGGTGTTCACCCGAATACCGTAGCTTGCCAGGTCGCGCGCCATGGGCAGCGTCATACCGACAATTCCACCCTTGCTGGCGCTATAGGCCAGCTGGCCAACCTGACCCTCCATCGCCGCGATGGACGCCGTATTGATGATGACACCGCGGCCGTCGTCGCCGTTTACCGGCGCGTTCTTCGCCATCTGCTCGGCGGCATAGCGGGCCACATTGAAGGTACCCACCAGATTAACGTTGATCACCGGCAGGAACTGGTCGAGCGGGAAAGGACCATTCTTGCCCAGGGTCTTGCAGGCGCTGCCGATACCGGCGTAATTATTGCAGATGTGCACCGCGCCGAACGTGTCGACGACGCCCGCCACCGCCTCACGCACAGAGTCTTCATCGGCGACGTTGACACTCCAGAAGGCAACGTTGTCAGCTCCCAGCTCGCTGATGACCTCCTGTGCGTTGGCTTCGTTAAGGTCAAAAATGGCGACCTTGACGCCCTTGCCCACGTAGGCTTCTACCGTGGCACGGCCCAGGCCGGAAGCACCGCCGGTAACGATGGCTACTTTTCCTTTCAGATCCATGATGTTCTCCTGCTCGAAATGGTCAGTGTTGCTGTGATCAGAAATTCCGCGTATTGAACGGCGTGTAGTTGTCCGAGAGACAGTCACGGCTGATGATGATCTTCATCACCTCGGAACTGCCCGCGTAAATCGTCGCGATCTTGGCGTCTGTGCACTGGCGGCTGATCGGGTATTCATCCATATACCCGGCACCGCCGTGCAGCTGCACACCGAGATCCGCTGCGGCAATCTGTAACTCACTGGTAACCAGCTTGGCCTTGGCGGCATCCACAGCCGTCAGCGCGCCATTATTAAACGCGCGCACGCACTGGTCGACAAAAATCTGTGCAATATCGAGCTGGGTACGCATTTCCGCCAGCTTGAACTGGGTGTTCTGGAACGCCGCCAGCGGCTTGCCAAAGGCCTTCCGCTCGCGCACGAACTCTGCGGTAAGGTCCCAGGAGAGCTGTGCCGCTGAAAGGTAGCCGCAGGCCCCGATCAAGCGCTCCTCAGCCAAACCCTCCATCAGATAGATGAATCCCTTGCCGGGCTCGCCCAGCACATTAGCCTTTGGCACCTTGACGTCGTTGAAGAACAGCTCCGCTGTATCCTGCGCCTTGAGGCCCATCTTTTTCAGGTTGCGACCGCGCTCAAAGCCCTCCATGCCCCGCTCAACCAGAAACAGGGTCATGTGATGGGGGTTGTTTTCAGGGTCGGTTTTTGCCGCAACAATCACCACATCGGCGTTGATGCCATTGGAAATGTAGGTCTTGGAACCGTTCAGCACCCAGTGATCGCCCTGCTCTACCGCGGTAGAGCGCATACCGGCCAGATCGCTACCGGCATCGGGCTCGGTCATGGCGACGGCGAGAATGCACTCTCCACTCACACAGCGCGGCAGGAAACGCTGGCACTGCTCCTCATTGCCGAAACGGGTGAAGTAGGGGCCGACCAAGCGGCTGTGCAGCGTGCTGTACCAGTCGCCGACGCGCGCATAGGCCGCCTCTTCGATGATGATCTGCTCGAAGCGGAAATCCGGGTCCCCCATGCCACCATACTTCTCTTCCGGCCACACCATCAGGAAGCCCTTGTCACCTGCCTTGCGGAAAGCAGAGCGATCGACAATACCCGCCTCTCGCCAAGCCTCCATATGTGGCACAATCTCCGCAGCGAGAAACTTGCGGTAGGCATCACGGAACATGATCTGTTCGTCCGTAAAGTCGCGTTGCAACATGATCAATTGCCTCTGGTAGTTACAGGAACAACACCGCAGTATGGTGAGCATGGAACAGAGCAACAATGACCCGTGCAAACAATTTTATTGACTTAAACTGACAGCCCTCTGCGGCCGAGCCCTAGCCCGACATGACGAGTAGCCTGTTCGATACGATCAACTCCCTGCACTACGGCGCGATGTTTGCGCTCATCGGGTCGCTGTTGTTCATTCTGCACTTGCTGAGTGGCGTTCGGCCACCCCCCAGGGGGCTGGGCCTGTTCACCCTGTACCTCTTGCTGGCACTGTTCGCGGGTGCAACAGCGGCAGTTACGGGGCTGACAGAGTTCTCTGTGCCACGGTCCGTACCTTTCATCGCATCACTGCTGAGCAGCAGCCTGCTGCTACTCGCCGGTATGTCGCACAGCGCTGCGGGCGCCAACCGTGTGTTGCTCGGACTGGTATTCGTGGGCACCAGCCTCGGCGTACTGACGCTGGAGCCACCGCGTTCCGCGCAGGTCTACGCGGCCGGCACCATCCTCCTTGGCGGCGCGCTGGCTATACTGCATGCACAGCGCAGCTGGCGCGAACACAATGCCGGAGAAGCGCTTGTCGCGGTGGCCGGGCTCACCGTGTGCCTGGCGATGCTAGAGTCTTTACGCCAGCTGCACGCCGGAACATCGCAGCCCTTTGGCGGCGCCGCGGCGGCGCTGCTCGGGGCCGCACACGTGCTCATTGTCCTGGGCTATCTCGCTGCGGTGCTGCTGGAGCAGCAAGCGCAACTGCTGCGTATGAATACGCTGGACCCGTTAACCCGCCTGCTCAATCGCCGCGGTTTGGAAAGCGCATTACACGTCACCCTGGCCAACGCCGCGCGGCACGGCCAGCCCACCGCGGCGATCATGCTGAACGTCGATCACATGCGCCAACTGAACAACAATTTTGGGGACGGCGCAGGCGACCGGGCACTACAGCAGGTGGCGCGCTGTCTTGAAACAGAGTGTCGCGCCAGCGACGCCATTGCCCGTTACGACGATGATACCTTCCTCGCTGTACTGCCCAACTCCACCCTCGACTCGGCCCGCAAACTCGCCGAGCGCATTCAGCAGCACCTTGCCACCTCAGGACTGCACATCGATGACCACCCCATTCCCCTGACGGTAAGTCTGGGCGTCGCCGACACGCGGGCCGACGGCTCACTGGAACAACTCTGCGCCGACGCGCGACGGGCACTCACACTGGCCAAACACACCGGGCGTAATCGCGTAGCGGCCGTCGAACACAAGCCCGTGCAGATCTCGCGCAATGGCAGGCGCACCTGATGCGTGAGCTGTCGATCTCGGTGTACTTTGCACGTGCGGTGCTGCGCAATGCGGTCGCGATTGGCCTCGACCCGATGGAGCTGCTGCGCAAGAACCGCATATCCCCGCGACTGCTGCTGGAGGATGGAGCGCGCATTTCCATTGAGCGCTACGCCGACCTTCAGGTGGGCACCATGCTCGCCATGCAGGACGAATCCCTCGGCTACGCCTCGCGCCGACTGCCCATAGGCACATGGTCGATGATGTGCCACGCGGTGATCGGCTGTGAAACCCTGGGGCAGGCACTGAATCGCTACTGCCGCTTCTTTCAGCTGTTCGACTCGTCACCCTGGCCAGGATTTATTGAAGAGGCTGACCAGGTTCGGCTGCGCCTGCAAGCCCAGAGCATGACCGCGCTGGAGGCCTGGCCCGTAGAGCTCATGCTGTTCAACGCCCACCGTTTTTGCAGCTGGCTGGTGCAAGAGCATCTGCCGATACAGGCGGTCAACCTGAGTTACCCGCCCGCCGCGCGGCCAGAGGACTATCGGCACATGTTCCTCGCCAATCCGGTTCACTTTGAGGCCGAACACTGTGAACTGGTGTTCTCCGCGGCCCTGATGGAAAAGCGCATCACCCAGTCGGAACAGGGGCTGCGGCACTACCTGCGCCATCCTGTCCTGATGATGCTGACCCAGGACTTCCCGCGCAACAGCTGGACCGCGCGGGTTCGCGACCAGATCCGCCACAGCCTGCATGAAATGCCGGAGCTCGGCACCGTTGCCAAAACCCTGGATATTCACCCACAGACACTGCGACGTCGGCTGTCTGCCGAGGGCACAACCTTCAAAGACATCAAGAACCAGTTGCGGCGCGACACCGCGCTGCATTTTCTCGGCAAACAGGGCATCTCGATTGAGGAAATTGCCCACCGCTCGGGTTTCTCGGAGGCCAGTGCGTTTATCCGCGCTTTCAAGGGCTGGACAGGCCTGACACCCTACACGTACCGCAAGGGTCTCTGAACGCGCCCTGCGATCACAGCAGCAATTGCCGTATAGTAGGCAGCTGACCATGACTCTTGGAGGTCAACCCGTGTACCGCGTCGTGAAAGGGCTTTTGTTTGCCTATGCCGTGTACTTGGTCTGCAGCGTACTGATTGTGTTGCCGGCACTGAACATTCTGCCGCACCGCTTCCTGCAGGATCAATACGGCAGGCAGCTGGGTACCGAACTGATTCTCTTCAACCCCTTCACGCTCGCTGTCGAGGTGCGCGAAGCAACGCTGAGCGAGCCGGACGGCAGTCCGTTCCTGGCCTTCAATCATGCCGGAGTAAATCTGTCTCTGGCCTCGCTGGCCAGGAGCGGCGTGGTGCTGGACAGCGTCATCCTGGACGGCCTCGAAGTGCACCTGAGACGGCAGGCAGGTGGCGCGCTGAACATCGCTGACTTCCTGCCGCAGAACCACGAGAGCGAGCCGGCGGAAGACGATGCTGCGCTGCCCGGCATCACCATCGGGGAACTTTCGCTGGCTGCCACGCGCATCGCGGTAACCGATCACCTGCATCCCGATACCTACAGCACGCACCTCGACGGGTTCAGCTTCACGATAACGGATCTGTCGACGGTAAAACCTGAGGGACAGCCGTACCAACTGCTCGCCGGTACCGAAGGAGGTGGCCAACTACGCTGGGAGGGCGAGTTGTCTATCCCCGCCGGCCGGAGCAGCGGCCACCTGCAACTGAGCCACATCGACCTGCAGCCCGCGCTGCGCTTTGCCAGACCCTGGGTGGCCTTCGAGCTGCAACGCGGCCAGCTTGACCTGGGGCTCGATTACACAGTGGACTGGTCGGAGGCCCTGCGCTATACCGTGGCAGACGGCACGTTGACGCTTCGCGACATCACTCTCGCCCCCGAGCAGGTTGCGCAACTGCCGGATACCGGCGTGGCGTTGAAAACCCTGCAAGTGAGCGGAATGACCCTGGACAGCGCACCGCAGACCGTCAATCTGGACAGGCTGGGCATCAACGGTCTGACCGTCGAGGGCTGGAGCGAAGGCAACCGCGTCAGCCTGACCGAGATGCTCCTGCCCGGTGCTGCCGGGCAGGAGACAGCCAACACGCCGCAAACGCCCAGCGAACCAGCAGGGAACGGCTGGACAGTGCGCCTCAACCTCGCCACCCTGGAGCACAGCGAACTGCGCTGGCGCAGTGAGTTCACCGACCCGGGGCTACTGCACATTGCGCCCGTCACCGCCGAGCTGCGGGACCTGCATTGGCCCGCAACGGCGCCTTCGGCGCTGTCGTTGTCGCTCAAGGTCAATGATGCGGCCCGCTTCGACCTCGCGGGTGCACTGCACGCAGGAGATGGCTCGGGGGATATCGCCTTCGCCCTCGACGCGCTCCCCCTGGCCTGGTTTGCGCCCAATCTTCCCGCCGTTTTGCAGGCACGCATCAGCAGTGGCGAGGCACGCACCAGCGGCACCGTGCAGTTGCTGAACTTCTTCCCCCGAAGCGTTACTGCAGACGGGGCGGTCAGCGATTTCTCCATGCGCCTGCGCGGCGCGGAGAATGCGCTGACCCGCTGGGACAGCATCTCCTGGACCGGTCTGATGGTGCAGCCTGAGGCACGCAGCGCCAGCCTCGCCGAACTCCACATCGAGGGCTACGAGGGCCGCCTGCACATTCAGGAGGATGGCCAGATCAACCTGCAGCGGCTGCTCGCTGAGGATGCAGCAAAGAGTACAGAGGCACCGGATGAAGCCGCGCCCGAAACCGACGCCGTCGCCGAGGCCGTGCCCGAAGCATCCTGGACGGTCGACCTGCCCGCGATCTTTGTATCCAACAGCACGCTGGACTTCCTCGACGAGTCGTTGCCCATTCGCTTCCGAGCGGTGATCGGCGACCTGGATGGCACCCTCAGCAACCTCAGCACTCGCCCCGGTCAGGCGCTGGCAGTGGACCTCAAGGGCTCAGTGGACGGCTACGCACCGGTAACGCTCAAGGGCACGGCGAGCCCGTTGCAGAGCCCACCCGCTCTCGACCTCGCCCTGCACTTCCGGGGTCTGGATATGTCGCGTCTGACACCCTACTCCGGCACTTATGCAGGTTACGCAATCGAAGATGGCGTGATGACCGCCGATCTGCAATACGGCCTTGAAGATGACCGCCTGCAAGGCAACAACCGGATCGTCATCAAACAATTGCAACTGGGGGAGCGGGTGGATAGCAGCAAGGCAGTGGATCTGCCCCTGCGGCTGGGCATTGCCCTGCTCACCGACAGCAACGGGGTTATTGATATTGCCGTCCCCGTCAGCGGCGATGTGAACAATCCCCAGTTCAGCCTGGGTAGCGTGATTGCCGGAGCCTTCATCAATCTGTTGACCAAGGCAGTTACTGCGCCCTTCGCCCTGCTCGCGAACCTCGTAGGCAGCAGCGAGGAACTGGACACCGTAGATTTCGCCGCTGGCAGCAGCGAACTGGACGCCCATGGTCAGGGCAAGCTGCGCGACCTCGCCGCTGCCATGCAGCAGAGGCCGGAACTGAGATTGCAGATCAGCGGGCGCCTGGAACGGGACAGCGACCGGACGCAGTTACAGCGCCAGCGCTTCGAAGCCGCCCTGCTTGAAGCTGGCCTGGCTGCCGACGACGTTCGCGACCGGACGCGGGCCTGGGAAAATGTCATCAGCGACCTGTACAGCGGGCTTGCCCTGCCTCCCTCGACCGCGGAGGAGACCGAGGCGCCGTCCGTGCTGCAACAGGCGCGCATCATCCGCGACCAGTGGCCAGTGCCTGACGCAGCGCTTGCGCAACTCGCGCAGCAGCGCGCTACCACTGCGCGGGACTTTTTACTGCAGGCAGGTATTGCTGAGCCGCGACTGGACATCACGCCGGCGGAGAACGATGAGGCCGCGGAACAGTTCAGCGGTGTGGAACTCGCCATCACGGTGGACTAGCGCAGCGCTATTGGCCAAACGGTACCAACGCGCCCTTGCAGTAACGACACAGGTAGCGGGCCCGACCCTCGCGCATGCGGTTGTGGCGCACGGTGGATACAGCGTGCTCACGACAGCCGCAGTGGTAGGGGTGGCGCTGCTGGCGACGCATTGGCACCCCGTCCAACGCCAGGTCAAAAGTCACCCTGGGCGGCACGCCGAACAGCTGCATCATTCGCCGCCACTGGGGCCCGTGCGGTTTCAGGCGACGGTTGGGGTAGTGCACATGCACCGCATAATGAGCCACCTCGTGAGGCACCGTGTGTTGCAGGTTCTCCTGAAAATGCCTGGCAAAGATCCACGGATTGTAGCGAATGCTGCACAGCCCACGCTGCACCCGGAACATGCCGGCCGTACTGCCACGCAGGTCGAACAGGACCGCAGGCTGCGGCAGCGAACGCTGCAGCAGCAGCTCAGCCTGCTCCACCCAGTACTGTGTTGCCTGTAGCACCTGCGCGCGCTGCAGCGCGTCAATCGGTTCGATGGGCACCTGCCCGTTATTATCGACATTCAACATGCGCGTAGTGTACCTGCCTTCGCGGCGGCTGTTCACTGCGCCTGTTCACGGCACAGTGCCAGCCACTGGCGCAGGGCGGCGGTGTGAAACTTCTGCCGGTGCAGGACAATCTGCAGGCGCCGAGTGAAATCGCGCCCGGGGACGTGCAACGGGACCAGGGAACCCCGGGCGAAGGCCTCCGCCAGACTGATTCGCGACAGGCAGCCCACCCCGAGACCCGCTTCAACGGCGCGTTTGATAGCCTCGGTATGCTGCAGCTCCAGAACAATGCGCAGCGCGGGCAAAATTCCGTGCATGGCGCGGTCGAAGGTTTGTCGGGTACCTGAGCCGGGCTCACGCACAATCCAGTCCAGCCCCAGCAGGTCCGCATCCGAGAGCGCCGGTTTCCGCGCCAGCGGGTGACCCGGGGCGGCGAACACTGTCAGCTCATCCATTTGCCAGGGTTCACAGCTCAGGTCCGGGTGACTCAGTTCGCCCTCGACCAGGCCGATATCCAGCGCATAATGTGCCACCCTATCGGCAATTGCTGCGGTATTCGCAACGCTCAGGGCCACGTCGGCTGCTGGATAGCGGGCGCGGAAAGCGGCGATCATGGGCACCGCGAGATAATTGCCGATGGTGAGCGTGGCCCCCACCTGCAAGCGACCGCTGACCTCCTCGCCCGACAACGCCTGCTCCAGAGCCCGCGCGCGTGCAAGTAATTCCTCTGCCGCCGGACGCAACTGGCGACCCAGTTCGCTCAGGCGCAGCCGCTTGCCCACCCGGTCAAACAACTGCACATCAAATTGCTGCTCAAACTCGCGCAGTGAACCACTGGCTGCGGACTGGGACATCGCCAAGGACGAGGCTGCGCGGCTGATATTCTCGTGTTGTGCCGTGGCAACAAAGACCTCGAGCTGCCTAAGGGTGTAGCGCATGCTGAGACCCTATATCGTAAAAATCAATATAATATATTCATAAAACCCGTTTTACCAATATATGAATGATGCCTAAAATCGCCTCTCACACCAACACTGGCAGGAGATCAGCAATGGCCACCCTACTGCGGGAACGGGTCACCGACGTACATCATTGGACGGACCGCCTGTTCAGCTTCAAGACCACGCGCAATGCCGGATTTCGCTTCGAGAACGGCCATTTCACCATGATCGGTCTGGAGCGGGAGGGTCGCCCACTGCTGCGCGCCTACAGCATGGCCAGCGCCAACTATGAGGACCAGTTGGAGTTCTTCAGCATCAAGGTTGCGGATGGCCCCCTCACCTCGCACCTGCAGAACATCCGTGTCGGTGACGAACTGCTGGTCAACAGCAAAGCAACCGGGACCCTGGTGCTTGATAACCTTCTGCCCGGACGCAACCTGTACCTGCTGGGTACCGGCACTGGGCTGGCCCCCTTCCTCAGCATCATCAAGGACCCGGCCATTTACGAGCGTTTCGACCGTGTCATTCTGGCCCACGGCTGTCGCAGTGCCAGCGAACTCGCCTACCAGGATACCATCACCCGGGATTTGCCCGAACATGAGTACCTCGGCGAGGAGATTCGCAGCAAGCTGACCTACTACCCTACCGTCACCCGGGAACCCTACCGCAATACCGGGAGACTGACCGATCTGCTGAGCAACGGCAAGTTACCCGCGGACGTGGGCCTGCAGGACATTGACCCGGAAAACGACCGCTTCATGCTGTGCGGCAGCCCGAGCATGCTGAAAGACATGGGGATCCTGCTCAACGCACGAGGCTTCCACGAGTCACGCCACGGTAAGGCGGCGCACTACGTTATCGAGCGCGCCTTCGTGGAAAGCTGATCACTGCGCGTCTTCCAGTCGCAGGGTTTCGCGGAGCTCCCGCTTGAGGAACTTGCCATTGGCGTTTCTCGGCAGCGGCTCCGGCAGGAACCAGATGTGACGGGGGACCTTGTAAGGAGCCAGCTGACCGGCACAGTGGGCACGCAGCTGCGTCGCGTCGAGCACTGCACCCGGGTGAAGATAGATGGCGGCCCCCACCTCCTCGCCCAGCCGTTCATCCGCAACGGCAAACACCACGCACTCCGCCACCGCATCGTGGGCGAAGAGGGCGTTTTCAACCTCCGCGCAATAGACGTTTTCACCGCCACGAAGCACCATATCCTTGGCGCGGTCGACCAGGAAAATGAAGCCATCGTCATCAATGCGCGCGATATCGCCGGTGTGCAGCCAGCCATCCGTGATGGTTTCCGCTGTCGCCTCCGGTCGATTCAGGTAACCCTTGATCACCGGTGCGCCGCGTACCCACAGCTCACCAATGGCATTGGTGCCCAGGTCCTCACCCGAGGGCCCCACACACCTGGCCTCCAGGGTAGGCATGGCAGGCCCGACACTGGCCGGCTTGTCGACGAAGAAATCAGCGGAAACCGCGGCAATAATGCCGGAGGTTTCTGTCATGCCATAGCCGGTATTGGGGCGGGCGGCGCGCGACCGGGTCTGGATTTTCTCGACCAGATCAGGCTGCAACGCTGCACCTCCGCCGCCCAAAACCAGCAGCGACGAGGTATCCCGATGGGCGAAATCCGGGTGCATCAGGATCTCTCGCGCCATCATCGGCACCCCGTTGAAGGTGCTTATGGCTTCCTCCTCAATCAACCGCAGCGCCTCGGCCGCATCCCACTTGTACATATGAACCAGCTTGCCACCAGCCAGTGTGGTGGCATGGGCAACACAGTTGTTGGCGGTCACGTGAAACAGCGGGGTCGCCAGCAGGGAATTGGGCGCGGGTGTGGAGCCGGGCGCCGGCGGTGGCTTGCCATTGGCCAGCGCAACCGCCATGGGCTGTACCGTGTTGATAAACGCCACATTCATGACATTGGCGACACAGCCCCGGTGCGTCAGGCGTGCCCCCTTCGGTCGCCCGGTAGTGCCGGAGGTATAGAAAATACAGGCGTCATCGTCCGGGTCAATGCTCACGGCGGGTAGTTCCGGTGCCGCATTGATTACCTCTGTCCAGTCGGTGGCCCAGGCCGGCGCCTCATCCTGCAAGCGCACGACGACCACCTTGAGGGCGGGGAAGTGGTCGCGGATTTGGGAAAAGCGCTGCAGCCGCTCACGGTCACAGATCAGCAGCACAGGCGCCGAGTCCTCCAACGCAAAGGCCATTTCCTGCCCCACCCACCAGGCATTCATGCCAACGACCACAGCCCCCATCGAGGTCACCGCCCAGTAGGCGAGCATCCATTCGGGAAAATTGCGCATGGCAATCGCAACACGATCACCCGGGCGCACCCCCGCATCGTGCATCCAGCGCGCGATGCTCGCGGTAAAAGTGTGTGCTTCGCTGTACGTGCAGCGCTCGCCGCCGTACACCAGATACTCCCTGTCCGCATGACCTGCGGTACTCAACCAGATTTCCCGCAGCGAGGGTGGCGCATGGCGGTAGTTGCGGATTGGCACCCCACGAACCGTCACGGTCTCGACTTCAAACGGCTGACCGGGTGCTGTCAACTGCTGCCATGCCTGCTTCAAATGCTGGTACACGCTTGAACCTCTGTTAGACTTGTTTGCGGGAGGAAGCGGCAGCATACCCCGAGGGAACAGCCCGCTCAACGCTCCCGGCCGAGTGTCGGCGCGGGTCAAGATTTTTGTCGCTCCGCGTCATTGTAGCTGACGCTGCCCCTCGCCAGACTAGCCGGTTAACCGATCACGACAGGGAACATCATGAGCTCGCAGCAACTCGATACCAAACGCCTCGCCGCTTACCTGGCCGATTACCTGCCCGGCATAAAGAACGGCCTTACCGCGGAGAAGTTTCCGGGCGGACAGTCGAATCCCACGTTCAAACTGACCGCTGACGGCCGTTCCTATGTGTTGCGCCGCAAGCCCCCGGGTGAGTTGCTGCCCTCAGCCCACGCGGTCGACCGTGAGTTTCGTGTGATCAGCGCGCTGCAGGATACCGACGTGCCGGTGCCCCGAACCCATGTACTCTGTGAAGACGAATCCGTCATCGGCTCCATGTTCTACGTCATGGAGTACATGGACGGCCGGATACTCTGGGACCCACTGTTACCAGAAGCTGCCAGCAATGAAGAGCGCGGTGCAATCTATGACGCCATGAACAAGACCATGGCCGCGCTGCACTCGGTCGATGTGGATGCCGTAGGACTCTCCGACTACGGCAAGCCAGGCAACTACTTTGAACGTCAACTGGCGCGCTGGACCCGCCAGTACCGTGCCTCGGAAACCGGCACGGTGCCCAACATGGAGACCCTGATAACCTGGCTGTCTGCAAACATGCCGGCGGATGACGGCACGGTGAGCCTCGTGCACGGTGATTACCGGCTGGACAACATGATGTTCCACGCCACCGAGCCGCGCGTCATCGCCCTGCTGGACTGGGAGCTTTCCACTCTGGGCCACCCTCTGGCCGATCTCGCCAACCAGTGCATGGCCTGGATGCTGCCGCGGGATAGCGCAATGAAGGGCCTGGGCGGTGTGGACCGTGCAGCATTGGGGATACCCAGCGATGAGGAATACATTGCACGCTACTGCGAGCGTACCGGACGCGCAGGCATCGAAAACTGGAATTTCTACCTGGTATTCTCACTGTTCCGCCTCGCTGCCATTGTACAGGGCATCAAGAAGCGGGCGCTGATAGGCACCGCCTCCAGTCAGGAAGCGGATGCCAGGGGCAACCTGGTGGGGCCACTGTCCCAGCTGGCGGTTGACCTGATCCACTAGGGGCTGGCGTGGCGCGCGCTGGCGCCACGGTGTCCAGGCATCCAGCCACGCCAAACATGCGTATTGCCCGGCATACGCTTTCAACACGGTGAGTGCCCTGTATGCCTGACATACTCTACTACGATGGGCAGTGCCCACTCTGCAACCGGGAAATGGCGAAACTCGGGCAACTGTGCGATGCCGACCTGCAGCTCAGGGACATCCACAGCCTGACCGCCGGGGAGGACCTGCCGGACCGGGAGACGCTGCTGAGAACCCTGCACCTGAAAACAGCGAACGGTGAATGGCTGACTGGTATTG
The DNA here is from genome assembly GCA_002414665.1 of Halieaceae bacterium UBA5085. Lineage (GTDB taxonomy): Bacteria > Pseudomonadota > Gammaproteobacteria > Pseudomonadales > Halieaceae > Haliea. The sequence continues at coordinate 9,892 of DIAF01000049.1, read as the reverse complement.
ATGCCAACGTCATGGCCTGGCAGCACACTCGGCTGGGGCCATTGTGGCGCTGGCTGCGCTGGCCGTTGATTCGCCCGCTGGCCGACAGCATCTATCGCTTGTGGGCAGGGCGCCGCTACCGGCGACTGTACCCCGACTAGGACGTTCACATGCACTTCACTGCACACGACATCGCCACCATGGCGTCGCGCTACCGCGCCGCCCTGATCAATTCGCTGAGCGGCTTCAAGCCGGCCAACCTGGTCGGCACCGCTGACACTGCCGGCAGGAGCAATCTCGCCATTATCAGCTCGGTCGTGCACCTGGGAGCTCACCCACCCCTGCTGGCGATGATCATGCGACCCAGCCCGGTTGAGCGCCATACGCTGGAGAATATCTTGGACACCGGCTGTTACACGATTAACCACGTCGCGCAGCACTTCATCGAAGCCGCACACCAAACGGCAGCGCGCTATCCCCGGGAGCAGTCGGAATTTGCAGCGACAGGGCTGAACGAGCACTGGATGGAGGGCTTTGCCGCACCCTTTGTGCAGGAGGCCAGCGTGCGCATGGGCCTGCAGCTGCGGGAGCATCAGCCATTGCGCATCAACGATACGCACCTGCTGATCGGGGAGGTGGTGCTGGTGGAGGTGCCTGATGACTGCATTGCCGACGACGGTTCGGTAGACATCAGCGCGGCAGGCAGCGTCGCACTCAGCGGCCTGGACAGCTACTACAGCACCCAACGCCTGCGGCGCATGGCCTACGCCAAACCCGACCTGCCGCCGAGGGCGATAGACTGAGGTTTCAGTCTT
>DIAF01000049.1:0-8937 GCA_002414665.1 Halieaceae bacterium UBA5085 | reverse complement strand
GCGGTTGTAGAAATACGGGCCCAGCTCCTCGGCGAGGAAATCCACCAGGAATTCGGCATCGAAACTGCCGATGTCCTGCTGCAGTTCCTCGTTCAGGTACCGCTTGACCTTGGCCGCCATGCGCTCTTTCTGTTCCCGGGAGAACTCCAGGGGCTTCATCCCGCGGTCCTGATCATAACGGGGAGGTCATGCCACAGCACGCCCAGGCTCTCCCGTCGCGTCTTTTTTGCCCGGCGCCGAAGGGCCTTTACGCCGTGACTTGACCCGAGCCTTGGCGACTTTGCGCCGCGGTTTCGACGCAGCAGCCTCCAGCGCCGTGAATTGCTCGCGCTGCGCTTCCCGATCCGCGCGAGTTGGAGGTGGCCGGCGCCGCGATGCGCGGGGTCGGTGATACTGGCCGCTGCCCGGCCGCAGGTCACCGTACTCAAAACGATTCAATATTTCTTCCATCACCCGGCTGATCTTGGTGCAGATGCGAATCGCCTCAATATTGGGAAACGCGGAATGCGCACCCCCCTCCATCAAAGCCACCAGCTCCTTTTCTGACAGGTGGGAAAGAATCTTCGCCGGGTTATACCAGCGGAAGCTCGGCACGATATTGATGTCACCGCTGTATTCCTGATCGATCAGGGAGTGAATACCATTCATCAGCAGGTTGAAACGCGGCCAGTTGTCACCGTTTTTCTGCACCATACCACGGTAGAAGTTCAGCACCTCCCGGCCAATGCCCACCCCGAGACTGCCCAGGGCGGCACTCAGGCCGTTGCTCTTGCGATTGCCGCGCAGAAAGGGGGTCGCAATGGGGTTCACCATGCTGACAATGTAGTGGTTCGTGCTGTACAACCGCGACAGCCGTTTTGCCGGCAAATCATCGGCAATGGACCCGTCCACCCACTTGCGCGTAGGCAGGTAGGGCTGCGCTTCTCCGTGCACGTTCTTCGCCATCAGCATCACGGGTGGGAACACCCCCGGCACTGCGCAGGAAGCCATCACCGCCGAACGTACGTAGACGTTGGGCGACGTGATGGCATTCAGCAACCGGGAGCGCTGGTGGGTTTCTGCCGGCGCAACGGTAATACTGATCTGGCGCCCGGTTTTTTCATAGGCCTCCTGGAAGGTGATCTCGGGGATCAGCCGGGCTATGATATTTTCCAGATCCCGCACGTCAATTTGCGGGTTGCGACCGAAAAACATGCGTGAGAACACGCTGGCTTCACGTTCCGCCTCGAAATGGACGTTGCTGGGGTCAAAAAAGTGCCGCAGCTCCTCATCGGTATGCGAGCCGACCACGCCGGCGACCAATGAACCGGCGCTGGAGCCGGAAATCACCCGCGGCAACAGGCCCTGTTCAAGCAGCGTCTTGACCACGCCGAGATGATAAAACCCGAGCACACCTCCACCGCTCAACATCAACGCCGAGCGGCCGAAACAGATATTCGCGCGGTAAAAGAAGTCGAGCTTTTGCTGCAGCGTGACATCGTCACTCTCCAGTTCAGCGAGATAACGCAGCGAGTCCGCGACCTCGTCGATATATTGCTCGATCAGGTGTTTCGTGCCGAACTTGGCATTCTGGTACAGCGAGCTACGGCCCATGCCGCCCATATTGCCGTGGATACCTTCGTTCAGGGTAAACAGCAGGCCCTGATAGTCATGCCGGGAACGCAGGCTGCGCAAACGGTCGAGGCGCAAGCGAATCTGGCTGTAATCGTACTGCGTGGTCTGGTCCACCTCACGCCAGCGGCGCTTGCCGGACAGCTCGTCGTGGGCAATGGCGGCTTCACGCCATTCTTCATACGTTGAGCAACTCGCCATCTGGCGTTCCAGCTGGGCAAGTTTGCGTGATGTTCTCATGGGCTACCTCTTTGCCGGAGACCTTGCCCCAAGCATACTGCAAAGACCACACGCATTACAGGTTAAATCTGGCCACCCCCCGATCAGGAAGGCTTCTCGTCATCGCCGGTTTTGGGCAGATCACGGTGCGCCCCGCGGTATTCCTCGACCAGGTGTCGCTTGTAGAGTTTGCCATTGTCCATACGCGGCAGCTGTTGGTGAAAATCCAGCGAGCGCGGCAGCTTGATATGGGAAATGCGCTCACGCAGCCACTCCATGATTTCGATGGCCACCTCGTCCGTAGCGTCCGCCCAGTTCATTGGTTGCACAACCGCTTTCACCTCCTCACCGAACTCCTCGTTGGGAATGCCAAACACCGCAACATCCGCAACCTTCTCGTGGGTGATAAGGAGATTCTCGATCTCTTGCGGGTATATGTTTACACCGCCGCTGATGATCATGAAATTCTTGCGGTCCGTGAGGTAGAGGAAACCATCCTTGTCGACATATCCCACGTCGCCCGTTGTCGCCCAGCCGCGCTCGTTGAAGGCCTCGGCGGTCTTGCCCGGCTCCTTGTGATAATTGAACTGGGCCTGGTCACCACTGAAATACACGGTACCAATTTCCCCGGGCGGCAGTTCGTTGCCCTCATCATCCACGATGTGTATCGCGCCCACCAGTGCGGGGCCCACAGAGCCCTTGTGCGTAAGCCAGCTCGCAGAGTCGATGATGGTGATGCCAATGCCCTCGCTGGCCGCGTAGTACTCGACGATGACCTCGCCCCACCACGCAATCATCTGTTCCTTGACCTCCACCGGACAGGGCGCCGCGGCGTGGATCGCAAACTGCATGCTGCTGACGTCATAGCGCTCGCGCACCTCCTCGGGCAGTTTCAGCATGCGCACGAACATGATCGGCACCCACTGGCTGTGGGTGGCACGGTGTTCTTGAATGAGCGCCAGCGCAGCTTCCGCATCGAATTTTTCCATGACCACCGTGGTACCGCCCTGGTACAGCGTCATCATGTTGTAGTGCAGCGGTGCGGCGTGATACAGCGGCGCCGGCGACAGATAGACAGTTTCCTCGCCAAAGCCGAACGCGGCACCAAGACTGCCCGCCAGCGGATGCGGCGCATTGACATCGTCACTGGGCGGCGGCAGGAACACGCCTTTGGGTTTGCCGGTTGTGCCTGATGAGTAGAGCATGGGAACGCCGTTGGCCTCGTCCGCGATGCGCTCTGCCGGCTGCAGACCAATGCTGTCATCCCATGACTCATAGCCGTCGGCAAGTCCATCCACCATGTAAAAGTGCCGGATCGCCGATGAGCCCAGTGCGAGGATCTCGCCGGCCACTGCTGCCAGAGAATGAGACGCAATGAACAGTTTTGCCCCGCAGTTCTCCAGGATATAGGCGGTTTCGTCCCGCTTCAGGTGGGTGCTGATCGGCGTGAAGATCAGGCCGGCTCGCTGCGCACCCCAGCAGATTTCCAGAAACTGGCGACAGTTCACCAGCATCATGCCGATGTGGTCGCCCTTTTTCAGCCCGAGAGAGCGGAACAACTGTGCCGCCTGATTGCTGCGCTCGTCGAGGTCGGCGTAGGTGACCACCTCGCCGGAGCCGCCCATGATGATGGCAGGCTTGTGGGGATAGGTTTCGGCAGTGATGGCGGGGTGTGGCATGTCACGATCCTTGCTGCTGTCTAGACGATGTGGCGGGCCATCATAAGATGCCGCATGCAAGGTGGCAACGTATCAGCGCTGCCGCATCAAGCCCTGCTGGGACACGGATGCCACCAGCACACCGTCGCGGTTGTAGAAGCGACCGTGCGCAAGGCCGCGACCCGCCGTCACGCGCTCCGCCTCTACCGTATGCAGCAGCCACTCATCGGCACGCACCGGAGCGTGGAACCAGAGGGCATGGTCGAGGCTTGCCACTTGCAGGTCCCGCTGCAGAAAGGAGCGACCGGTCGCGGCGAGGCACACATCGATCATCAGCGTATCGGAGAAATACGCGAGCAGGCTCGCGTGGACCGCGTCCGGATGGTCTACCCGACCATTGGCCCTGACCCAGAGCGACAGTGACGGCGGCAGCGGGCGCGGATTGTGCCAGTCCACGGGCGTCAGCATGCGCACGTCGAGGTCCTCCCCGGTCACCAGCGGAAACGCGTCGTCGAAATCGTTGGATTCCAGCGCACGTTGCCGTTCGCTGGGCAGGCTGTCTGGCGGCGGCACGTCAGGTGCCGAACGCTGGAAGTCTTCGCCGGCGCCGGGTGTCTGGAAGGATACCGAAGACACCAGGATCGGCTTGCCACGCTGCAGTGCCACTACACGCCGAGAACTCAGGCTGCCGCCGTCGAGAGCACGATCCACCTCCAGGCGGATGTCCTCGGCGGGGTCACCCGGGCGCAGGAAATAGGCGTGTTGCGAGTGCACCGCGCGTTCGGTACGCACCGTGGCGGCCGCCGCCTGCAGGGCCTGCGCCAACACTTGCCCGCCAAATACGCGGGGCGCCTTCGGATGCATGTTGTCAGCGACAAAGACATCATCACCGACTGATCGGGGGGTCAATACCTGTAACAGCTGGTCGAGCATGAGGTGAATCCACTATGATATTACCGACGGGGTGGACATTATCCGGGTTACAGCGCTCCCGCTCCACACGCCTTTCCCGTTTCACAACCGAGGACTTCAATGCAATCGTCACTGACCCCTGCGGTACTGCGTCGGCGCATTCGCGCCGGAGAGCATACGGGCAACACATCGGGCTGTGCGCCCGGCTTTGTCCAGTGCAACATCGTTATTCTGCCGCAGGAGTGGGCGAACGATTTCCTCCGTTTTTGCCAGGCCAATCCCAAGCCCTGCCCCCTGCTGGCGGTCAGCGCGGCACCGGGCGACACAACATTGCCGCCCCTGGGCGACATCGACATCCGCAGCGACGTACCCCGTTACCGCGTGTTCCGCAACGGTGTCTTCGAAGAGGAACGTGCCGACCTGCACGCCCTCTGGCAACCGGATCTGGTGACCTTCGCCCTGGGCTGCTCCTTCTCCTTTGAAGAGGCCCTGCTCGCGGACGGACTGGACGTGCGCAATGTCTCGGAGCGGGTCAACGTGCCCATGTACCGCAGCAGCCTGCCCTGCACAGCGGCCGGCCCCTTTGCCGGCAACATGGTGGTGAGCATGCGCCCGATGCGCGCTGCGGACGCGATTCGCGCGATCCAGATCTGTACCCGGTTTCCCGCCGTGCATGGCGCTCCGGTTCACCTGGGTGATCCATCCCTGATCGGCATAGCCGACCTGCACCGCCCGGACTACGGCGACGCGGTGACTATTGCCGAGGACGAGCTTCCGGTATTCTGGGCCTGCGGGGTAACCCCCCAGGTGGCATTGGAACAGGCGAAACCACCCCTGGCAATCACCCACAGCCCCGGCTGCATGCTGGTCACCGACCTGCGCAACAGCCAGCTGGCCGTACTCTGACCGACCGTGCCCCTGACAGGAGTCGACAGTATGTTGCTCAACTGTGATCTCGGCGAAAGCTATGGAAGCTGGCACATGGGCCTGGACGATGCGGTCATGCCGTATATCGACCAGGCCAACATCGCCTGCGGCTTCCACGCCGGCGACCCACTGACGATCGACCGCACATTGGCGCTGGCAGCGCGACACCGTGTCGGCGTCGGCGCTCACCCGGCCTACCCGGATCTGGTCGGCTTCGGCCGTCGCAGCATGGCGCTCAGCGAAGACGAGCTGGCCAGCAGCCTGCGCTACCAGATCGCCGCGCTGGACGGCATGGCGGCCTGCCACGGCCTGCAGATCACCTATGTCAAACCCCACGGTGCCCTGTACAACGACATGATGGCCGACAGCCGCGTGCGCACGGCGGTCATGCGCAGCGTGGCGGACTATCACAGACCACTGGCGCTGATGCTGCAGGCGACACCGGAGGCGAACAGCCACCGCGAGGAAGCTGGGGCATATGCCCTGACCCTGTTCTTTGAAGCATTTGCCGATCGCTGCTATGCCGACGACGGCCGGCTGCTGTCCCGGCGTCTGCCCGGTGCCGTGCACACGCGGGAGCGCATGCTGGATCAGGTGAGGCAGCTCCTCGAACAGGGCACCATCACCACCCACGGCGGCAAACCACTGGCGCTGGCCGTAGACTCACTCTGTGTACACGGCGACAATCCGGAAGGCGTAAACGCCATTCAGGAGATAAGGCAGCTGATTGCAGGGGGCGCATGACAGCCATGCAGCTGCGACACGCCGGTGAAAACGCGATACTGATCTCCTTTGCCAATGAGGCCGGGGACGAACCTGCCGGACCGCGCGAAGCGGCGCAGGTAAGAGCTGCGGTGGAGGGCGCACGAATCGCCCTGCAGGATGACCTGATTGACCTTGTACCATCCTACGCGTCACTGCTGGTGATTTACGATGGCCTGCGCACAGACCATTTCAGCGTCTCGCGGCGACTGCACGCCCTGCAGCCTGCAATTGCCGAGGCCATCGCAGCTGAGGGCGGCCGGGAGATCGTGTTGCCGGTGTATTACAGCGCAGAAAGCGGCGCGGACCTAGAGCGACTGGCCCGGGAGTCCGGACTTTCCATCGAGGAGGTCATTGCGCTGCACAGCGCCGCCGAGTACACCGTCTATGCCATTGGCTTTGCCCCCGGCTTCGCCTACCTCGGCCACGTTGATCCCCGGATCGCAGCACCAAGACTGGCCACACCCCGAAAGCGCGTGCCGCGCGGTGCCGTGGCCATCGCCGATCGCCAGACAGCGGTCTACCCCGCCGTGTCGCCGGGCGGCTGGAACCTGATTGGCAACTGCCCGCAACGCCTGTTCGATCCGGAACAGACTCCGCCCATGCCGGTTGCCGTAGGCGACCGTGTGCGCTTTGAGCCGATTGATCGGCAGCGTTTCCTGGCGCTGGGCGGCGAACTGCCATGAGCCTGCGAATCCGCCAACCCGGCGTGCTCAGCCTGCTGCAGGATCGCGGGCGCTTTGGCCAGCATCACCTGGGTCTCACCACCGGCGGCCCCATGGATCTTGAAGCCTTTCTGCTCTGCCAGCGGCTGCTCGGCAACAGCGCCGACTGTACTCTGCTCGAGTGCAGTTTTGGTGGACTGGAGGTGGAGGTGAACATCGACACCCTGCTCTGCGTAACCGGCGCTGATGCCCCCCTCCTTATCAATGGAAAACCCGCAGACCTGTGGACCACCCACCGGGTACGCGAGGGCGACCGGGTGCAGTTGGGCCACCCGCAACAAGGCTGTCGAAATTACCTGGGGGTGGTCGATGGCTTTCAGGTGGCACCGCAGTTTGGCAGCACGGCAACCGTGCTGCGAGAAGGAATCGGCGGGCTGCGCGGCGAGAAACTGGCACCCGACGACGTCCTGCCCTGTCGCAGCGACACCCAGCGTCCACGCCTGCGCTTGCCGCCCGCCGAGAGACCCCACTACGCCGGACAACTTACCGTCCGCGTAGTGCCGGGTTACCAGCAGCAGCATTTTGACCGACTGCAACAGCGACGTTTTTACAGCGCGGCCTGGTCCGTATCGCAACGTGCTGATCGCATGGGCTATCGTCTGGAGGGCCCGGTGATTCGCTGCGATATCGCCGGCATCGTGTCCGAGGGCATCTGCCTCGGCGCCATTCAGGTGCCGGCAGACGGGCAACCGATTGTGCTGCTGAACGACCGGCAGACGATTGGCGGCTACCCCAAGCTCGGTTCAGCCATCTCCATTGATGCGTCCCGCATGAGCCAACTGCGCCCCGGGGGCACGGTACACTTTGCGGCAGTCAGTCCTCATGCTGCACACAATGCCCTGCATATGCACCACTGGCGTTTGCAACACCTGCCCCTGCAGCCCCTGCCCGAGGAGTGAGAACCGTGAATGAACAGGCCCTGAGTGAAGCCATTGAAGCCCTGCTGGTGGCCCGCAATCCACGGCAAATGCAGGTTGCTCGCGCGGCACTCCCGCCGGGCTATTACCTGCGCGCCGCACGTCGACTGCACGATATCCGGGGCACGGTACTGATTGGCACCGGCTTCCCCGTCGCAGGCACTTTCGAGACCGATGGTCCCGTCGGAGCCATCGCCCTGTATAACGGCCTGCAGGCACTCGGTGCACAGCCAGTAATTGCCTGCGCGACGCCACTGGCACAGGTGCTGGCCGGCAGCTATCGCATCCTGCCCCTGGAGCGAGACCCGGCGGATGATGGCTCGGCCAGCGCCGCGCGCTGGCTGGCAGATCACCAGCCCAGCGCCGTTATCAGCATCGAGCGACCGGGGCTCGCTGTTGATGGCCGCTACTACAATATGCGCGGGGAGGATATCAGCGCCCAGTGCGGCGTATTCGACCCGTTCCTGACCCTTGCAGGCTGCCCCACCATCGCTATCGGTGACGGGGGCAACGAAATCGGCATGGGCAATATTGCCGAGGCTATTGCTGGCCTTGATATTCGCGTGGCCGTTACGCCCTGCGACGAGCTGCTGGTGGCAGACGTCTCCAACTGGGGCGCTTACGGGCTGCTGGCCTTTCTGGGACTCTGGGCACAGCGCGACCTGCTATCGGAATTTTCAGCCCTGGATACCCTGCGCTACCTGTCAGAGCGCGGCAGCGTAGACGGCGTGACGCGGGAGAACACGCTGACCGAAGACGGACTGCCGCCATCTGAAGGCGAGGCCGTGATCCGCCAGCTACGCACGCTCACGGGGTTTCTTGAGGCAGCAGCATGAATGTAATTTCAGTTATTTCAGCTAAGGTGCGGTTATGAGTATCGTATATCTGAATGGCACTTATCTGCCCATGAGCGAAGCCCGTATTTCTCCCATGGACAGGGGCTTCCTCTTCGGCGACGGCATCTACGAGGTGGTGCCCTCCTATGCCGGAAAGCTGGTGGGTTTTGGTCCACATATGCAGCGCATGCAGCAGGGTCTTGACGCCATAGAGTTAAAAGTGGCGCTGGACGAGATGGAATGGCGAACCATTGCCGATGAGCTGGTGCAGCGCAACGGCGGTGGCAACCTTGGCCTCTACTTCCATATCAGCCGCGGCGCAGACCTGCGGCGCAATCACGCCTACCCGGAGGACATCACGCACCACGGC